>NZ_CP048882.1:4957500-6167486 GCF_015910445.1 Streptomyces bathyalis | reverse complement strand
ACCGCAGCGCGGTGATCCTCAACTCGCTGACGGGTGAGGAGCGTTACCGGCTCCCGCGGCGCACGGCGTTCACGACGTTCGGGCTGCGCCCGGAGGGTGCGCTGGCCAACGGCTCCCCCGGCGTGGCCGAGCAGGCGGACCGGCAGCACGCGGATTTCCGTCCGCTGCGCATGACATAGGGCATGGCGCAGGAGCCCTCCCGGGGGCTGGCGCTCGGCGGAATCAGAACCGCGGCACCGAATCCTGCGAGCCGCTGACAGGGCGCCGCCGGGGTGGAAGACTACCGGGATGTTCGATCACATTTCGATTCAGACCCAGGACCCTTCGGCCTCGGCCGCCTTCTATGACGCCGTGCTCGCGCCCCTGGGTGCCGGCCGCGTCCTCGACTTCGGGGAGGTCATCGGCTACGGCAGCGCCGGTCCTGCCTTCTGGCTGGGCCCGGCGACCGGGGGCGAGGCCCGCGAGGTGCACATCGCGTTCGCGGCGCCGGACCGTGCCACCGTCGACGCCTTCCACCAGGCAGCGGTCAAGGCCGGTGCGCAGGTGCTGCACGCGCCGCGGCTGTGGCCCGAGTACCACGAGTCGTACTACGGCGCGTTCGTGCGCGACCCGGACGGCAACAACGTGGAGGCCGTCTGCCACCGTCCCGACGGGCCTGAATGATCCATGATCCCCGGCGCAGGCCGGCGCGGTTCTGCGAGAGTGACCGCATGACGAACTCACCCGGTCACTCCGCAGGTTCCGGCCCCCTCCCGTACGGCACCCCCGAGGAGCCGCGGGTCGCCGTGCGCGGCGAGGCGACCCTCGAGTTCGACCCCGAGGTCGCCCGCATCACGGTGACGGTCAGCGCCCGCGGCACCGACCGGCGGGAGGCCCTGTCGTCGCTCACGCGCCGGAACTCCGAGGTGCTGGAGCTGGTCAAGGGGTACGGGGAGGCCGTGGAGAAGCTCGCCACGGGCACCTTCTCGGTCACGCCGGAGCTGACCGAGAAGGGCCGCCGGGAGAAGGTGCGCACCTACAACGGCCGCGTGCAGATCACGGCCACCGTCGGCGATTTCACGGCGCTGGGCGAGATGACCACGCGCCTCGCCGACCTGGAGATGACGCGGGTGGAGGGGCCGTGGTGGTCGTTGCGTGAGGACTCCCCCGCGCACCGGGAGGCCCGTCAGCAGGCGGTGCGGGAGGCGGTGACCCGGGCACGGGAGTACGCGGCGGCGCTGGACGCGGAGCTGGTGGCACTGCTGGAGCTGGCCGATCTCGGCGCGGAGAACAGTGGTGCGCCCTCACCTCCGCCGCTCGGGGCGCGCGCCGCGGGCTACCGTGGCGCGCCGTCGGCGGAGGCAGCTCCGGCGCTGGACCTGGAGCCGCAGCGGCAGCGGGTGCAGGCTCAGGTCAACGCCCGGTTCTCGATGAGCAGGCCCACCCTGTGAGCTTCTGAGCAACGGGCGGCCGCGGTCCCGGTGAAGATCTGAAAGCCGCTCATCGGAGCGGCCGCCCCCTCACTTTAGAAGTTGTCAATGGCCGCTTCGGTCAAGGACGTTGACGAATCCGCCGCGAGCAGGTCTCTACCTGTGGGTAAGTCGTAGGCTCGTGGCATGCGCCGCGCAAGGATCGTCTGCACACTTGGCCCCGCCAGCAACTCGTACGAGCAGATCAAGACGCTCGTCGACGCCGGAATGGATGTGGCCAGGTTCAACATGAGCCATGGCTCGCACGCCGAGCACGAAGGGCGTTACCACCGGGTGCGCAAGGCCGCCGAGGAGGCCGGCCGCGCCGTGGGAGTCCTCGCCGATCTTCAAGGCCCGAAGATCCGTCTCGGGTGCTTCCGCGAGGGGCCGGTACTGCTTGAACGCGGCGACGAATTCTCCATCACCGTCGAGGAGGTCGAGGGCGACCGCTCCCGCTGCGGCACCACCTACTCCGGCCTGGCCGCGGACGTCTCCAGCGGTGAGCGCATCCTCGTGGACGACGGCCGGGTCACGCTGGAGGTGACCGGCGTCGAAGGCTCCGTCGTGCGGACCGTCGTCGTCGAGGGCGGCATGGTCTCCGACCACAAGGGCCTCAACCTCCCGGGTGTCGCCGTATCCGTGCCTGCCCTGTCCGAGAAGGACGTGGAGGATCTGCGCTGGGCGCTGCGCACCGGCGCCGACGTCATCGCTCTCTCCTTCGTACGCAGCGGCGACGACGTGAAGGAGGTCCACCGGATCATGGCGGAGGAGGGCCGGTACCTCCCCGTGATCGCGAAGCTGGAGAAGCCGCAGGGCGTGACGAACCTGGAGTCGGTCGTCGACGCCTTCGACGGGGTGATGGTGGCCCGCGGCGACCTCGGCGTCGAGATGCCGCTGGAGTCAGTGCCTCTGGTGCAGAAGCGCGCGATCAAGCTGTGCCGGCGGAACGCGAAGCCCGTCATCGTGGCCACGCAGATGCTGGATTCGATGATCGACGCCTCGCGGCCGACGCGCGCCGAGGTCTCCGACGTCGCGAACGCCGTCATGGACGGGACGGACGCCGTGATGCTCTCCGGTGAGACGAGCGTCGGCAAGCACGCTCCCGAGACGGTCAGGACGATGGGACGCATCGTCGAGGCGGCCGAGGAGGAGGAGCTGGCCAAGGGGCTGCCGCCGCTGACGCAGCACAGCAAGCCGCGCACGCAGGGCGGAGCCGTCGCGCGGGCCGCCGCCGAGATGGGCGACTTCCTCGGCGCGAAGTATCTGGTGGCCTTCACGCAGTCCGGGGACACCGTGCGCCGCCTCTCCCGCTACCGCTCGCCGGTCCCCGTGCTGGCCTTCACGCCGGACCCCTCCACGGCGGCGCAGCTCAGCCTGACGTGGGGCGTCGAGGCGTTCACCGGCCCGACGGTGCAGACCACGGACGAGATGGTCGACCAGGTCGACGAGCTGCTGCTGAAGCTGGGCCGCTGCGAGGAGGGCGACCTCGTCGTCATCACCGCGGGATCGCCGCCCGGAGTTCCCGGTTCCACGAACCTCGTCCGCGTCCACCACATCGGCGAGGACGACACTCCCAGGCGCTGAGCGCCGGCGCTGACGGGCTCGGGGCCTTGGGTGCGCGGACGGACGCCCGCGGCGCCCGTCCGCGTCCCCGGTTCAGGCGCGGGCGATCGTCTCGTGGTGGCGGATCACCTCGGCGATGACGAAGTTGAGCAGCTTCTCCGCGAACGCCGGGTCGAGCTTCGCCGAGACGGCAAGCTCCCTCAGCCGCGCGATCTGCCTGGCCTCGCGGGCGGGATCGGCGGGGGGCAGATCGTGGTCGGCCTTGAGGCGGCCGACGCGCTGTGTGCATTTGAAGCGCTCCGCGAGCATGTGCACCACCGCCGCGTCGATGTTGTCGATGCTGTCGCGCAGCTCGATCAGCTCGGCGCGCACCGACTCGTCGACGCCTGCCGTTGTGTCCTCGCCGGAGCCGGTTGTTGAGCCCGTGCCGCTTCCGGGGCTCCCGCCGGTGCCGGTGCTGCTGGTCTCGCCGTGGATCTTCGCCATGCCTGCCGTTCCAGGTCGCGGGGATGGTGGCCTGCTACGACCCTATGCCGACCTCGCGGACGGGCCCGCGCCCGTACAGTGACAGTGACCGAGAAAACTCCGGGGGTGTTGTCGATGACGGCACAGGGCGCGCCGACAGGGCCTCCCGCGGACCCTGTCGAGCGGGGGTTCCCGCATCTGTCGACCGTGCGCGCCTCGATCACCGCGCTGTACAAGCGCCTCTCGTGGGACACCGTGCGGATCTTCGACACGAGCGTGCCCCCGAGCGACGTGGCCTTCTCCGACTCCGAGGACCTCTACGCCGGCGTGCAGCGCGTGGCCCGCGTCATGGTGCAGCAGTTCCGGCTGCCGGACGCTCGCATGATCGTCAGCTTCCGCGAGATGGAGCACGCCGCGCACGTCGAACTGGCAGCGGGCCCCGAGTACTTCATCGAGCTGAACGCCCGCTTCAAGCAGCACCGCCGCGACATCGGGGCCGCCCTCGCCCACGAGGTGATGCATGTGTATCTGCACCGCCTCGGGCTCGCCTTCCACGGCACGCGGGACAACGAGATCCTCACCGACACCGCCACCACCTATCTCGGCGCGGGCTGGCTGCTTCTGGACGCCTTCCGGCAGGACCAGCTCTCCTCACAGAAGCTGGGCTATCTCACGCCGGAGGAGTTCGGCTACGTCCTGGCGAAGAGGGCCGCCGTCTTCGGCGAGGGCCCCGAGGTGTGGTTCACGAGCCCGCAGGCGTACGAGGCGTATCTCAGCGGCAGCGGCCTGGCCCGGTCCGACGAGACGCGGCCGCCGCTGGCGGCCTCCGGCTGGGCGGGGCGGCGCCGCTACACACGGGACCGGCGCTACGCGCTGGGCCACCCGCGGAGCACTCCGTACCCGCCGGACGCGGACGCCTACTCGTACACCTTCGAGAGCCGTTCGCCGCTGCGGGTCTCCTTTCCCTGCCCGACGTGTCAGCAGCGCATCCGCGTGCCCGTACGCGGGAAGATGCGGGCGCGGTGCGGGCTGTGCCGCTCGGTTCTCGACTGCGACACCTGAGGGCTCGCGCCGTCTCTCCTGACGCGGCCGCCGTACTGTGGCAGCGCTCGGACTGCCGCCTGCGAAGGGGCAGTTGAGGCCCTGGTGCGCCTGCCGGCGCCGTGCGGGAGCCGAGCGGGGCAACCGCTTGCCGCACGCCCGGCGCGCAGGCGCGGTCCCATGACGTACGTTCGCGGTATGAGCCCTTCGATCGCCACCAACACCCGTGTCGAGCTGGACGGACTGCTCGACTTCGTACGCCCGCGCCACCGCGCCCTCCTCATCACCCGCCGCGCCGACGGCGCACCCCAGGCGTCACCGCTGACGTGCGGCGTGGACGACTCGGGCCGGATCGTCGTCTCGACCTATCCCGAGCGTGCGAAGACCGTCAACGCGCGCCGCGATCCACGCGTGAGCGTCCTCGTGCTCTCCGACGAGTGGAACGGCCCATGGGTGCAGATCGACGGGGACGCCGAGGTCATCGACGCCCCGGACTCCGTGGAGCCGCTCGTCGAGTACTTCCGCAACATCTCGGGCGAACACCCCGACTGGGACGAGTACCGTGCCGCGATGCTCAAGCAGGGCAAGTCCCTGATCCGCGTCACGCCGCGGCACTGGGGGCCGATTGCGACGGGCGGCTTCCCGGCTCGGCTGGCGGACTGAGCGGTCTTCCCGGCGTCCTGCCAGGGCGTATGCGGAGGGTGACCGTGCGTCCTTGCGCCCGGCGTGCTTCGGCACCCCGTGCCGGTCTGTTCCGTCGGGCTGCGAGGTGCGCTCACGCAGGTCATCATCGAATGTGCGGGGGCCTCACGGGAGGCGGTTGCATCCCGGGGCCGACTGTGCCCGATGCCGCTGCGCCCGAGTCTTACAGGGGAGTTGACGCAGAGATGACCACGACAGTGCCCATGGCCACAGCTACGCCGTCACGGACGCTGAGTGATCGCACGATGACAGGCGGGAGCGAGCTGCCACTGCCGACGGGAGTGGGGTTCGAGGCACCACTGTGGCTGCTGGCGGGTGTCGAGGACGAGGAAGAGACCAGTTTCGAGCCGAACATCTGGCGGGGCATCGACTGAGGACGCCGTCACGGGGCCGGGCATCGCCGCCCGGCCCTGGGTGAGGACCGGGCCGCCGGAGCCCGTCAGGGCCTGCTTCCCGCGCCCGCGTGGATCAAGGCCCACGCGGCGGTGATCCGGAGGCCCCGCCGGGCCGCCGGCGGCGCGCGTCGGTGCCGGACCGGGCGTGATCATCTCCGGCCCGTCCAGGACGATCCGGATCCGTCCGGGAGACCTCGGTCTCCGACGGCAGCAGGCTGCCGTCCGCACACCGGCCGGGCATCTCGAAGGAACCGGTCAGCGCTTGAAGTCCTTGCGCAGCTGGTCCAGATACGTCCGGGGGTCCGGCAGCAGTTCGGAGGCGAGGCGGGAGATGCGGGTGTAGGCCTCCAGGTGGGCCACGACGTCCGGCCGCTGGTCCAGGTACACGGCGCTCGTCAGACCCACCTCCGTATAGACGATGTCCTGCAACTCCCGTTCCTGGAAACGGAAGTAGGTGATGTGACCGCTCGCACCGGAGTGTGCTCCCGCGGCCAGCGGGAGGATGCGCAGGGTGATGCGGGGATCCTCGACCGCCTGCATCACACGGTCGATCTGCGCACGCATCACCTCGGGTCCGCCGACCTCACGCCGCAGCGCCGCCTCCTCCAGGACGACCCACAGCGTGGGCGCGTCCTCCCTCTCCAGCAGCGCCTGCCTGCGCAGACGAAGGTCCACGCGGTGCTCCAGCGCCTCGGCCGGCTCGTACGGGAAGCCGGCGCGTATGACGGCCCGCGCGTAGTCGCGGGTCTGCAACAGGCCCGTCATGTAGTGCGGTTCGTAGACGCGGATGACCTCGGCGGCCGTCTCCAGCGAGACGTAGGCCCGGAACCAGTCGGGCAGCGCGGTCTTGTAGTTGTGCCACCAGCCGGGCTCGTTCGCCCGCTCCGCCATGTCCGTGAAGTCGCGGGCCTCCTCGTCGGAGACCTCGTAGAACCGCAGCAGCTCCCTCACGTAGGGGAGTTTCAGGCTGACTTGGGCGTTCTCGATACGGCGGATGGTCAGGTGGCTGACGCCGAGAGCCTTGCCCGCGTCCTCGAGTTGGGCGTTCCTGCTCTCCCGCAGCTCCTTCAGTCGCTTACCGAGGACGATACGCAGCACCGTGGGCGCACTCTGGCCGCTCGGCAGTGCCTCGCTCACGCACAGGCTCCTGTCCACGACGGGCCGCGGATGAACACGAGCCTCAAGTTCCGCTGACCGCCGCGTAGTTGTGATGGTGATGGAAGAAAAGGACGAGGTCGAACGAAGCTATCAGAGCCGTCCGCGCACACGGCAGGCCCCGCACCACCGGGAGGTGGAGCGGGGCCTGCCTGCCGGGAGCCACCGGCGTCCGGTCGTCAGGATCCGCGCGACGCGTTCCGCTTGCCGCGGCCTCCTGACCGATGTGTCAGCCCGTCATGAGCATCTTCCCCGTCGCCGCGTCGACGACGGCGCGCTTGCCCAGCGCGCTCTTCAGCTCGACCTTCGTCTTGTCGGTCACGATCTGCTTGGTGCAGAAGTCGGCCTTCTTGTCCTTCTTCGACCAGCCGGAGACGATCACGAGCTTCTTGGTCTCGTGCACGCGCGCGCCGTACTTCGTCTCGCATCCACCGTGACCCACGGTCACGGTCAGGGAGTCGTTCTTGCCCTTGACCGGCGGCTGAGCGGCCTCGATCGGCAGCATGTCCAGGTGCCTGCCCTTGGTCTTCTCCACCTTCGGCCAGCTCTGCTCGATCTCAGTCGCGCGCTTCTCGAAGCGGGTCTGCTTCTCCGGTGCCTCGCTGCTGACGGTCTGCTCGCTGCCGCCGCACGCGGTCGCCGTGAGGGCCACGGCGACCATCGCCGGGGCCAGGACGAGCGCGGCCTTGCGTCGGGTGGTGCCTGTCGTGCTGTGTCGCATCTTCGATCTACCTCCTGCTTCACCGCTCTGACGGATCAGGTCCGCGAGAGGTTCCAGCCCTGCCTCGATCAACCGCTCCCACCGGGATCAGGCAGGTCACGGGGTTCTCGGGGGCGGTCACCGGCTCCACCCCAACCGGCAATGGACAGGAGCGGCCCCGTCGGCGCCTCCGCCCCGGCCGGGAAGCGCGGGGCGCAGTGGACAGATGACCGACGGCTCGGTAGACACGGCACATGAACCTCCCGGCGAAGCACCGGAGTTGGCCGCACCTCCCACCGGGAGCCTCCCTCCCCGCACCAGGCAGGCCCGTCCCCTGCCTCGGCCCGCTGGTGCCCTCGTACCGGCCGGGCGCGTAGAAGGGCCCGCGTGAGCCAGTCGTCGAACGAATTGAGCGGCAGAGTCACCGGGCCGGTCGTCCAGGCGGGGCACGTCGGGAGCGTGCACCTGGGGTCCAGGCCGCCGACCGCGATGTCGGGGCTGTCGCCGGCGCCACCGGAGTTCAGCGGCAGGGACGACGCCCTGCGGACGCTGGCTCACGCGCTGCGGCCGCAGACCGGCGATTCCCCGGCACCGGTCTCGACGCTCACCGGCACGGCCGGCGTGGGGAAGACGGCACTCGCCCTCAAGGCGGCCCACGACGCCGTGGCCGCCGGCTGGTTCCCGGGAGGCGTCCTCTTCGTCGACTTCCAGGGCTACGACGAGGACCGGCTGGTGCCGACCGAAGCCGTCGTCGCGAGCTTCCTGAGCGCGCTCGGCGTGCCGGACGAGCACTTCCCCCCGGCGTTCGACGGACGGCTCGCCCTCTACCGCTCGATGCTCGCCGACCTCGCGGACCGGCAGCGCGGCGTCCTGATCGTCCTCGACAACGCGTCCTCGTCCGGGCAGGTACGGCCGCTCCTGCCGGGACATGCCCCGCACCGCGTCCTGGTCACCAGCCGCCACACGCTCGGTGATCTGCCGGGCTCGCGCATCGTGGACGTCGACGTGCTGACGCCCGAGGAAGCCGACGCCCTGGTGGTCCGCACGCTGCGCATGCGCCGCCCCGGCGACACGCGCGCGGCGGAGGATCCCGGCGGGGTACGGGACCTGGCGGCGCTGTGCGGGCATCTCCCGCTGGCGCTGACCGTCGCGTTGTCGCTGCTGGCCGGCGACCCGGAGCTGTCGCTCGGTGAACTGAACGGCACCCTCCTCGACGACGCCCGTCGTCTCGAGGAGTTGTCGTACGGGACCGGCGCCACCGTCACCGCCGCCTTCGAGCTCTCCTACGCACGGCTCGGCGCCGAAGCGGCCCGGATGTTCCGGCTGCTGTCCCTCAACATCGGTCAGCAGGTCAGCGTCGGAGCCGCCGCGTCCCTCGCCGATCTGTCCCTGCCGAGGACGCGGAGGCTGCTGGCGGAGCTGCGCGAAGCGCACATGATCGAGCCCGGAAGGCCGCGCGGCTGGGTCCGGCTCCACGACCTGCTGCGCCTGTTCGCGGCGCGCCGCTTGAAGGAGGAGGACGAGGAGGAGCTCGTCGAGGCCGCCGTCGAACGGCTGCTGGCTCACTACCGCGATTCGGCCGGGGAATCCGTGGAGCGGATCGTGGCCGCCGCACGGATGCGGGAGCGCGCGGAGGACGTGGAGAACTGGCTGAACGTGGAGCTTCCGAACCTCCAGCGGGCCCTGTATCTCGCCCTCGGCCGCGGCCACTACGGTGTGGCGCTGCCCCTGGCACACCACGTCACCTGGTTCCTCAGACGGCGCCAGGACTGGCAGGCGGGACTCGAAGCGTGCGAGATGGCCATCGGTTTCGCCCAGGGCACGGCGGACGACGAGCAGTACGCGCAGGCCCTCTACAACAAGGGCGACCTGCTCAAGCACATGCAGAACCACGAATTCGCGCACTACACGTTCCTGGAGGCGCTGGCTCTGTACCGCCGGCTCGGCATACGCGAGGGCGAGGCGCGCACGCTGCACAGCCTGGGCACGGTCACCCGGCGGGACGGGCACCACCGGGCGGCCGAGGAGTACTACGCGGCCGCCCTCGCCCTCTTCGAAGAGCTCGGCGACCGGGCGTCCGTGGCGCACACCCTGCACAACCACGGCGACACGGCGCACCGGCTGGGCAACTTGCAGACTGCGGCGTCCCGATACGAGCGGGCTCTGGAGATGTACGAAGAGCTGGGCAATGCGGCGGGCCAGGCGCGTACGCAGCACCACCTCGGCAGAGTGGCCGTGGCGATGGGCCGGCCGGAGAAGGCCGGTGCGTTCTGGGAGGCGGCACGCGTCGCGTACGAGCGAGCGGACATGCCGCAGTACGCCGATGAAGTCACCGAACTCCTGGAGGAGTTGGGCACGGAGCGGGGCACGGACCTCGACGCCGCCGCCTCCGGGGAGTGAGCCGCGTGCCTCCCGCGACCGGCCGCGGTCACGCCCACCGCAGCGCCTTGGTACCCGCACACCGCGGTGCCCGCCCCGGTCGGGAGGAGCGGGCGCCGCGGCCGCATGGGTGCTGTTGCGTCTCGGGCGGCTTCGGGCCGGGCGTCAGACCGCCATGGCGCGGTCGTTGGGCCCGATGGGCGAGGGAAGCGCGCTCGCGCCCATGAGGAAGCGGTCGACGCCCTTCGCCGCCGAGCGGCCCTCGGCGATCGCCCAGACGATGAGGGACTGGCCGCGGCCCGCGTCGCCCGCGACGAAGACACCGTCGACGCTGGTGGCGTAGTTGCCGTCGCGCGCGACGTTGCCGCGCTCGTCCAGCTCGACGCCGAACTGCTCCACCAGGCCGTTCTCCCGGTCCACGCCGGTGAAGCCCATGGCGAGGGTGACCAGTTGGGCCGGGATCTTCTGCTCGGTGCCGGCCTTCTGCTCCAGCTTGCCGTCCTTCATCTCCACCTCGACCATGTGCAGCCACTGGACGTTGCCGTCCTCGTCGCCCTCGAAGTGGGTGGTGCTGACGGAGTAGACCCGCTCGCCGCCCTCCTCGTGCGCGGAGCTGACCTTGTAGAGCATCGGGAAGGTCGGCCACGGCTGGTTCGGGGGCCGCTCCTCACCCGGCTTGGGCATGATCTCCAGCTGCGTGACGGAGGCCGCACCCTGCCGGTGTGCCGTACCGACGCAGTCGGCACCGGTGTCGCCGCCGCCGATGACGACGACGTGCTTGCCCTCGGCGCTGATCGGGGAGACCGTCAGGTCGCCCTCCTGCACCTTGTTGGACAGCGGCAGGTACTCCATTGCCTGGTGGATGCCGTTCAGTTCGCGTCCGGGCACCGGAAGGTCGCGGGCGGTGGTGGCTCCCGCCGCGATGACGACCGCGTCGTGCCGCTTGCGCAGCTTCTTCGCGTCGAGGTCGCGGCCGATCTCCACCTCCGTGCGGAACTTGGTGCCCTCCGCGCGCATCTGCTCGACGCGGCGGTTGATGTGCCGCTTCTCCATCTTGAACTCGGGGATGCCGTAGCGCAGCAGCCCGCCGAGCCGGTCGGCACGCTCGTAGACGACGACGGTGTGGCCGGCACGCGTCAGCTGCTGCGCCGCCGCGAGCCCCGCGGGACCGGAGCCGATGACGGCGACGGTCTTGCCCGAGAGCCGCTCAGGCGGCTGCGGCGTGACGTACCCGTTGTCCCACGCCTTGTCGATGATGGTGACCTCGACGTTCTTGATGGTCACCGGCGGCTGGTTGATGCCCAGCACGCACGCCGACTCGCACGGAGCGGGACACAGCCGCCCCGTGAACTCGGGGAAGTTGTTCGTCGCGTGGAGCCGCTCGATGGCCGCGCTCCAGTCCTCGCGGTAGGCGTAGTCGTTCCATTCCGGGATCAGGTTGCCCAGCGGGCAGCCCTGGTGGCAGAAGGGGATGCCGCAGTCCATGCAGCGCCCCGCCTGCTTGCTGACGATGGGCAGCAGCGATCCCGGAACATAAACCTCGTTCCAGTCCTTGACCCGCTCCTCGACGGGACGTGACTGCGCGACCTCACGGTCGGTGTGCAGGAAGCCCTTGGGGTCAGCCATTGGTCGCCGCCTCCATCATCTTCTCGTAGGTCTCGGACTCGCTGAGTCCGGCTCGCTCGGCGGCGTCCTTGGCGGCGAGCACTGCCTGGTACGTGGCGGGGATGACCTTGCCGAAGCGGGTGATCGCCGTGTCCCAGTCGGCCAGCAGGGCCTCGGCGACGGTCGATCCGGTCTCCTCGTGGTGGCGGCGCACGGCGTCGTGCAGCCACTGCCTGTCGACGTCGTCGAGGTCCTCGTGCCCGAACACGGCGTCCCGCAGGCCCGCGTTGACGTTGTCCGGGTCGAGGTCGATGACGTAGGCGATGCCACCCGACATGCCGGCGCCGAAGTTGCGTCCCGTCTCCCCCAGCACGACGGCCGCGCCGCCCGTCATGTACTCGCAGCCGTGGTCGCCCACGCCCTCGGAGACGACGAGCGCACCGGAGTTGCGGACGCAGAAGCGCTCGCCCACGCGCCCGCGCAGGAACATCTCGCCGCCCGTCGCCCCGTAGGCGAGGGTGTTGCCGGCGATCGTGGAGAACTCGGCGAGGTGGTCGGCGCCGCGTTCCGGCCGCACGACGATCCGGCCTCCCGAAAGCCCCTTGCCGACATAGTCGTTGGCGTCGCCCTCCAGGCGCAGCGTGATGCCGCGCGGCAGGAACGCGCCGAACGACTGGCCGGCGGACCCGGTGAAGGTGAGGTCGATGGTGTCGTCGGGCAGCCCGGCGCCGCCGAACTTCTTCGTCACCTCGTGGCCGAGCATCGTGCCGACGGTCCGGTTGATGTTGCGGATCGCGATGCGGCCGCGCACGGGCTGCGCCTCCTGCGCGGAGTCGGCGGACAGCGCGTCCGCGGACAGCTTGATCAGCTCCACGTCGAGTGCCTTGGCCAGGCCGTGGTCCTGCTCGACGACCTGGTGGCGCACCGCGCCGTCGGGCAGGTCGGGGATGTGCAGCAGCGGCTCGAGGTCGAGGCCCTGGGCCTTCCAGTGGTCCACGGCGCGGGAGACGTCCAGCAGTTCGGCGTGCCCGATGGCCTCGTCGAGGGTTCGGAAGCCCAGCTCGGCGAGGAGCTCGCGGACCTCCTCGGCGATGAACTGGAAGTAGTTCACGACGAATTCGGCCTTGCCGTTGTAGCGCTCGCGCAGCACGGGGTTCTGTGTGGCGATGCCCACCGGGCAGGTGTCCAGGTGGCACACCCGCATCATCACGCAGCCGGAGACGACCAGCGGCGCGGTGGCGAAGCCGAACTCCTCGGCGCCGAGCAGCGCGGCGACGACCACGTCACGGCCGGTCTTCAGCTGTCCGTCGGTCTGCACGACGATGCGGTCGCGAAGCCCGTTGAGCAGCAGCGTCTGCTGCGTCTCGGCCAGACCCAGCTCCCAGGGACCGCCCGCGTGCTTGAGGGACGTGAGCGGTGAGGCGCCCGTACCGCCGTCGTGCCCGGAGATGAGCACCACGTCGGCGTGCGCCTTGGAGACACCCGCGGCGACCGTGCCGACGCCGACCTCGGAGACGAGCTTCACGTGGATACGGGCCTGGGGGTTGGCGTTCTTCAGGTCGTGGATGAGCTGTGCGAGGTCCTCGATGGAGTAGATGTCGTGGTGCGGCGGCGGCGAGATGAGGCCGACACCCGGCGTGGAGTGCCGCGTCTTGGCGATCCACGGGTAGACCTTCGGCCCGGGCAGCTGGCCGCCCTCGCCGGGCTTGGCGCCCTGAGCCATCTTGATCTGGATGTCGTCGGAGTTGACGAGGTACTCGCTGGTGACGCCGAACCGGCCCGAGGCGACCTGCTTGATCGCCGAGCGGCGCGCAGGGTCGTACAGACGTACCGCGTCCTCGCCGCCCTCACCGGTGTTGGACTTGCCGCCCAGCTGGTTCATGGCGATGGCGAGGGTCTCGTGCGCCTCCTGCGAGATGGAGCCGTAGGACATGGCTCCCGTGGAGAAGCGCTTGACGATCTCGCTGACGGGCTCGACCTCCTCGATGGGGATCGAGGGGCGCTCGTCCTTGAGCTGGAAGAGCCCGCGCAGGGTCATCAGGCGCTCCGACTGCTCGTCGACGCGCTGCGTGTACTGCTTGAAGATGTCGTAGCGGCGTGCCCTCGTGGAGTGCTGGAGACGGAAGACCGTGTCCGGATCGAACAGGTGCGGCTCGCCCTCGCGGCGCCACTGGTACTCGCCGCCGATGTCCAGCGCCCGGTGCGCGGGCGCGATGCCGGTGGCCGGGTATGCCTTGGCGTGCCGTGCGGCGACCTCCTTGGCGACGACGTCCAGGTCGGCGCCGCCGATCTTCGTCGTGGTGCCGTGGAAGTAGGTGTCGACGAACGACTCGTCGAGGCCGACGGCCTCGAAGACCTGGGCGCCGCGGTAGGACGCGACGGTGGAGATGCCCATCTTGGACATCACCTTCAGCACTCCCTTGCCGAGCGCCTTGATCAGGTTGCGGATGGCCTCCTCGGCGTCCATGTCGCCGGGCAGGAACGTACCGGCCCGCACCAGGTCCTCGACGGACTCCATCGCCAGGTACGGGTTGACCGCGGCCGCGCCGTAGCCGATGAGCAGCGCGACGTGGTGCACCTCGCGCACGTCGCCGGCCTCGACGAGCAGGCCGACCTGGGTGCGCTGCTTGGTGCGGATCAGGTGGTGGTGCACCGCGGAGGTCAGCAGCAGCGACGGAATGGGCGCGTGCTCGGCATCGGAGTGCCGGTCGGAGAGGACGATCAGGCGGGCACCGGCCTCGATGGCGGCGTCCGCCTCGTCGCAGATCTCCCCGAGGCGCTCGGCCAGGCCCCTGCCGCCCGCGTGCACGCGGTAGAGACCGGAGAGCGTGGTGGCCTTGAAGCCGGGCAGGTCGCCGTCGGCGTTGATGTGTATGAGCTTGGCCAGCTCGTCGTTGTCGATGACCGGGAAGGGCAGGGTCACGCTGCGGCAGGACGCGGCGTTGGGCTCCAGCAGGTTGCCCTGCGGCCCGAGCGAGGAGTTCAGGGACGTGACCAGTTCCTCGCGGATGGCGTCCAGCGGCGGGTTGGTGACCTGCGCGAACAGCTGCGTGAAGTAGTCGAAGATCAGCCGCGGACGGTCGGAGAGCGCGGCGATCGGCGAGTCCGTGCCCATCGAGCCGATCGGCTCCGCCGCGGTCTTGGCCATCGGCGCGAGCAGGACCCGCAGTTCCTCCTCGGTGTAGCCGAAGGTCTGCTGGCGGCGGGTGACGGAGGCGTGCGTGTGCACGATGTGCTCACGCTCGGGCAGGTCCGCCAGCTCGATGAGCCCGGCCTCCAGCCACTCCTCGTACGGCTGCTCGGAGGCGAGCTGCTCCTTGATCTCGTCGTCCTCGATGATGCGGTGCTCGGCCGTGTCGACGAGGAACATGCGGCCGGGCTGGAGCCGGCCCTTGCGCACGACGCGGGACGGGTCGATGTCGAGGACGCCGACCTCGGAGCCGAGGACGACGAGCCCGTCGTCGGTGACCCAGTAGCGGCCGGGGCGCAGACCGTTGCGGTCGAGGACGGCGCCGACCTGGGTGCCGTCGGTGAACGTGACGCAGGCGGGGCCGTCCCAGGGCTCCATCATCGTGGAGTGGTACTGGTAGAAGGCCCTGCGAGCGGGGCTCATCGAGTCGTGGTTCTCCCACGCCTCCGGCACCATCATCAGCACCGAGTGCGGCAGCGACCGTCCGCCCAGGTGCAGCAGTTCGAGCACCTCGTCGAACGTGGCGGAGTCGGAGGCGCCGGGGGTGTTGACGGGGAAGATCCGCTCCAGCGCCCGTACCTGCTCGCCCTCCTCTGCTCCGCGTCCGAACAGCTCCGAGGACAGCTGGGACTCGCGGGCACGCATCCAGTTCCGGTTGCCCTGGACCGTGTTGATCTCGCCGTTGTGCGCGACGAAGCGGTACGGGTGCGCCAGCGGCCAGCTCGGGAAGGTGTTGGTGGAGAAGCGGGAGTGCACGAGCGCGATGGCGCTAGCGAAGCGGCGGTCGGACAGGTCGGGGAAGAACGGCTCCAGCTGCCCGGTGGTGAGCATCCCCTTGTAGACGATCGTGCGGGCGGAGAGCGAGGGGAAGTAGACCCCGGCCTCACGCTCGGCGCGCTTGCGCAGCACGAAGGCGAGCCGGTCCAGCACGATGCCCGAACGGGGCGCGCCGGTGTCCTTGTCGGCCGTGGCGTCCTTCACGAACAGCTGGCGGAAGGACGGCATGCTCTCGCGGGCGCCCGGGCCCAGCAGTTCGGGCGCCACCGGAACGTCGCGCCAGCCGAGTACGGACAGTCCCTCCTCGGACGCCAGCGTCTCGATCTGCGAGACGGCCTCGGCGGCCTCGCCCTCTTCGGCGGGCAGGAAGGCGATGCCGACGGCGTAACTGCCGGCCTCCGGCAGGGCGAACTCGACCGTCTCACGGAGGAAGGCGTCGGGGACCTGGAGCAGCAGGCCGGCGCCGTCGCCGGTCTCCGGGTCCGCGCCGGTCGCGCCGCGGTGCTCCAGGTTGCGCAGTACGGTCAGCCCCTGCTGCACGAGATGGTGGCTGGGTTCACCGCTCAGGGTCGCCACAAAGCCGACCCCGCAGGCGTCATGCTCGTACCGGGGGTCGTACATGCCCTGCTTGGCAGGGTGGGCCGCCTGAAACGATGCACGCATCGGCTCTCCCGTCGTCGTCGTGGCCGGGCTCCCCCGGCGTAGGCGCCTGGGGGGCTGCAGGTCCCCCCGGAGGACCGGAGGGAGTGCCGAGGGACGACGTTGGCCCTCTGCAGAACAAATTTCCGTGAAGGTTACATGGTGGACCAGACCTCGGAAAAAAGATGTGTCGTCTCGGATCGTGGGCGCGACGACCACATGGCGATACCGGGAGGTTCGGCCCCCAGGACCTGCGCCGGGGGTACGGATGGCCCCTGCGCAGCAGCACGGTGTGCGGCCCCCTTGCGAGCTTCATTGCCCGCGGGCCTTCGGGCTCTTGCCCCGGGTCAGAGGGCCTGAAACCGCGTGGTAACAAGAAGATCGTACCGAGGATGCCGCCGATCGGGCCATGTGCTCACCCCAGAGCCACGCCGAAGGCGGCGCCCAGCGCGTACGTCACCGCCGCCGCACCGGCACCCAGCGCCAGCTGCCGCAGCCCGCTGAACCACCACTGCCGGGCCGTGACACGAGCCACCATCGCACCGCAGGCGAAGAGCCCGGCCAGGGCCAGCACGACCGCGTACCAGAGCGAGGTCGCGCCCAGCAGGTACGGGAGGACCGGCAGGACCGCGCCGACGGAGAAGGACAGGAACGAGGAGACCGCCGCGGTCGTCGGCGAGGGCAGGTCGCCCGGGTCGACGCCCAGCTCCTCGCGGGCGTGCGTCTCCAGGGCCTTCTCAGGATCCTCGTGGAGCTGCCGCGCGACTTCCATGGCGAGCCCGGGCTCCACGCCGCGCGACTCGTAGACGTCGGCGAGTTCCTTCAGCTCGTCCTCGGGGTGGCGCCGCAGCTCACGGCGCTCGACCTCCAGCTCCGCCTGGACCAGTT
This sequence comes from Streptomyces bathyalis, assembly GCF_015910445.1. Lineage (NCBI taxonomy): Bacteria > Bacillati > Actinomycetota > Actinomycetes > Kitasatosporales > Streptomycetaceae > Streptomyces > Streptomyces bathyalis. The sequence goes on along the minus strand of NZ_CP048882.1, from coordinate 6,150,539 downwards.
CGCGCTGCGAGGCGACGGAGGTGTACTCGCCCGCGGCCATCGAGAAGGCGCCGGCCACCAGGCCCGCGAGACCGGAGATGACGATGACCCGGTTCGAGGCGGAGCTGCCGGCGACGCCCGCCACGAGGCCGAGGTTGGACACGAGCCCGTCCATGGCACCGAAGACGGCGGGACGCAGCCAGCCGCCGTTGATGTCCCTGTGAGTGTGGGTGCCGTCCGCACCGCGCGCTGTGTCCCGCTCCATGACCGCCATGTCTTGTCCGCTTCCTCTGCCGCGGTGGAGCCGTCCGGCGGCGCCACCTTCCCGCGCTTCGAAGGTATGCGCGATGTGACCGGGGCCGCCAGCAAGGAAGGCCGAACTTACCTGGTGAGAAGGGTGCTCCCGAGAGAACGGCGTCCGCGGGGTTGACGCCCGCAGTCCGTGGCCGCAGGATTCCTGTCCGTGGCTGTAAACGTTTCCAGTTCTGGGGGTTCCCCCAGGCCCGCCAGGGCCGAGGGGGACCGTCGCCCGTTCACGGCCGCTCCTACGGCGTCAGGTCCGAGCCGAAGGAGCGGAGAGGCGTGGTGACGACAGGCGGACCCCCCACCGTCGAGACGATCGCCGAGCGCGCAGGCGTCTCCATCGCATCGGTCTCCCGCGTGCTCAACGGGCACGGGGCGCGGCCCGAGACCGTGCGCCGCGTCGAGCGCGCCGCCGCCGAGGTCGGATACGTGGCCAACGCCGTGGCCCGCTCCCTCAAGGGCGGCCGCACGAAGCAGCTGACCTTCGCCATGCAGGACATCGGCAACCCCGTGTACGTCGAGATGGTCCGGCAGATCCAGACGATCACCAAGGCCCAGGGCTACCGGCTGCTGCTGCACTCGACGGACGCGGTCGCCGAGGACGAGCTCGCAGTCGTCCGCAGCCTGGCCGACCGTACGAGTGACGGCCTGATCCTCTGCCCCATCCGCATCACGCCGGAGCACATCGAGGCGCTGCGGACCGCCGCGCAGCCGGTCGTCGTCATCGGCTCGCTGCCCGACGACGCCCCTGTCGACAGCGTGCGCGCCGACTCCGTCACCGGTGCCGAACTGGCCGTGCGCCACCTCGCCGGGACGGGCCGCCGCCGCATCGCCTTCATCAACGGGCCGGCCGACACGGTCCCGGGCCGCAACCGCCGCCTCGGCTACCGCAGGGCGCTCGACGCGTGCGGCCTGCCCGCCGATCCCCTGCTCACCGTGACCACGGAGTTCACCATCGAGGCGGGAGCCCGCTCGGTGGAAGCGCTGCTGGAGCGGGACGCTGCCCCCGGGGACGGCCTCGACGCCGTCTTCTGCGCCAACGACCAGCTCGCCCTCGGCGCCTCCCAGGCCCTCCACTCCCGGGGGCTGCGCATCCCCGAGGACGTGGCGGTCGCCGGGATGGACGACACGGTGCTGGTGCGGGCCTGCTGGCCGCCGCTGACCAGCGTCGACCTCGGCTCCGCGGAGCGCGGCAGGATCGCCGCCGAGATGCTGCTGGAGCGGATAGCCGGGCAGGGGCCGCCCGTGCCACCGCGGGTGCGGACCGTCACGCCCCGCCTGGTCGTACGCGCCTCCTCGGCTCCCGGCGCGTCCGCGCCCGGCGGCGCGGCCGACGGGGAGGTGACCTCATGAGCGTCACCGCCCCCGGTGCCTCCGCCCGCCCGAAGGGCGCAGGCACCCCGCCGCCCCGGTCCGCACCGGAGCGCAGAAGGGCACTCGGGCTGGACCGGGACGCATGGTTCCTGCTGCTGCCCGCCCTGCTGCCGATCCTGCTGCTGAGTGCGGGACCCCTGCTGTACGGGATCTCGCTCGCCTTCACCGACGCGCAGTCCGGCCGTACGGCGGTCACGAAGTTCACCGGCGTCGCCAACTTCGCGGACCTGCGGCTGGACTCCCTCTTCTGGGACTCCTTCAAGATCGGCCTCGTATGGGCCGTGTCCGTGACGGCGCTGCAGTTCCTGCTGGCGCTGGGCCTTGCCGTACTGCTCAACCAGAACCTCCGCTTCCGCTGGCTGGCCCGTACGCTCGCGCTCGTCCCGTGGGCGATGCCCGAGGTCGTCGTCGGCGTGATGTGGCGGCTGGTCTACAACCAGGACGCCGGCATCCTGAACGCCACGCTGCGCGACCTGCATCTGATCTCGGAGAACGTCGACTGGCTCGCCGGTGTCTCGCTCGCCCTCCCCGCCGTGATCGTGGTCGGCGTGTGGGCGGGGATGCCGCAGACGACCGTCGTCCTGCTGGCCGGACTGCAGAACGTACCGCTGGAGCTGCACGAGGCGGCGGCCCTCGACGGCGCGAGCGTGTGGCGCCGCTTCAGGGCGGTCACGTGGCCCGCGCTGAAGCCGGTCGTGCTCGCGATCACCGCGCTCAACTTCATCTGGAACTTCAACTCCTTCGGACTGGTCTATGTCCTGACCGGCGGAGGCCCCGGTGGTCAGACCCGGCTGCCGATGCTCTTCGCCTACGAAGAGGCCTTCCGCTACGGGCAGTTCGGCTACGCGGCAGCCATGGGCCTGGTGATGGTCGCGGTCATCGCGGTGCTGCTCGCGGTCTTCCTGCGCAACCGGCTGAAGGAGGACGAGCAGTGATCACCACCCGATCGGGCACCGCGCGCGCCGGGCAGTACCTGGCACTGGTCTGCTATCTGGTCTTTCTCGCCTTCCCGCTCCTCTGGCTGGTCTCCACGGCGTTCAAGTCCCCGCAGGAACTGGGCTCCGTGGACGCGTCGTGGCTTCCGCACGACCCCTCGCTGGACAGCTTCACCGCCGCGTTCGGGCAGCAGCCACTGGCGCGTTCGGCGCTCAACAGCCTGATCGTGGCGTCCTGCGCGGCGGCGATATCGGTGGCGATCGCGGTGCCTGCCGCGTACGTGATGGTCAGGTACCGCTCGGCGGTCGGCAAGGCCGCGACGGGCTGGATCCTGGTCAGCCAGATGTTCCCGTTCGTGCTGGTCATCATCCCGCTGTTCCTGGTGCTGAAGAGCCTCCACCTCATCAACTCCCTGACGGGCCTGGTCCTTGTGTACGTGGTGTGGAACCTGCCGTTCGCGCTGTGGATGCTCCAGGGCTACGTACGTGCCGTGCCCGCCTCGCTGGAGGAGGCCGCCGCGATCGACGGATGCGGGCGCCTGCGCACCCTGCTCAGCGTGGTCCTTCCGCTGCTCACACCGGGGCTGGTCGCGACGGTGATGTTCTCCTTCGTCACCGCCTGGAACGAGTTCTTCTTCGCCCTGGTCCTGCTCAAGTCACCGGAGAAGCAGACGATGTCCGTGATCCTCACCCACTTCATCGGCGCGGAGGGCGCGGCCGACCTGGGGCCCCTCGCGGCGGCCGCGCTCATGGCCACCCTCCCGAGCCTCCTGTTCTTCGCGCTGCTCCAGCGACGTCTGGTCAGCGGCATCATGAGCGGGGCGGTGAAGGGCTGATGCGGCGCCGCGACTTCCTCGCCACGACCGCGGCGGCGGCCTCCGCTCCCGCCCTGATCGGCGGCTGCGCGGGATCCCCCGGCGATTCCGGACCGCTGGAGTATCTGAGCCTCGCCTGGCAGAAGGAGTCCATCGAGGTCAACAAGGCGCTGGTGGCCGAGTGGAACGAGCGCAACCCGTCGGTGAAGGTCCGCTATGTGCAGGGCGCCTGGGAAAGCGTCCACGACCAGCTGCTGACGTCCTTCGAGGGCGGCGAGGCACCCGACATCATCCACGACGAGGCCAACGACCTCACCGACTTCGCACACGGCGGCTACCTCGCCGATCTGCGGCCACTGCTGCCCGAAGACCTCAAGAGCCAGATATCCCGGGCCAATTGGGAGACGGCCACGATCGCCGGCGGCATCTATGGCGTACCGTTCCTGCACGATCCGCGGGTGCTGATCGCCAACCGGAAGCTGCTGGAGGAGTCCGGTGTGCGGATGCCGACGGTCGGGCGGCCGTGGAGCTGGGGCGAGTTCGAGGACGTCGCGAAGGAACTCACCCGTTCCCGGGGAAACAGCCGCACGTACGGCGTCGCCTGGTCCATGAAGGAGCCCGTCAACCAGTCGGTGAACCTCACGATGAGCACCGGCGGCGCCGTCTTCCACCGCGAGCGCGGCAAGGACGTCATCCGCTTCGACGAGGCCGACTACGGGGTCCCCGAGCTGATACACCGGCAGGTCAATGAGGACCGCACGGCGTCCAGGAGCACCCTCGGCATGGCCGGCTCCGACACCCTTCCCGGGTTCTTCGCCGGGCGCTACGCGATCGTGCCGCTCAACTTCTCCTTCCGGCAGCAGGTCCAGCAGCAGGCGCCCGACGGCTTCGAATGGGTGACGCTGCCGATGCCCGCCGGGCGCGGCGCCCCGGGCGGGGGACAGTTCCAGGGTGTGAGCCCGCAGACCCTGTCCGTCTCGCAGGACACCTCGCGGAAGAAGGCAGCCATGGCGTTCATCGCGTTCATGACCCGGCCGGACCATATGGCGCGCCTCGCCGAGGGCGACTGGCTGGTGCCCACGGGACGCGAGGCGCTGCGCGATCCCGCTCTCAACACCGACGAGCACGGCTGGAGCACCGGGCTCCGCATCGCTTCCGACCTGCGGGCCTCCCCCGTGCTCGGGGTGCGCGGCTATCCCGAGTGGAAGGACAAGGTCGCCACTCCGGCCTTCCAGGAGTACTACGCGGGCAGCATCGGCCTGCGCGCCCTCCGCGACAAGCTCGTGGACGACGGCAACCGCATCCTCGCCAGATACCAGCGCTGAGCCGCCCCTCGCACACCCACGGCCACGGCACACACGAGTCACAGCACAGAACGGCAATCCGCACCATGAGCGCAGCCCCCGCCTCCTCCTTCCTCTCCCCCGCCCCGGATCCTCCGCCCGGCGCACCGACGGCGGCACCGCCCGCCGCGGCCCTGCGCGAGAGGGCCCGCGGCGGGATGCTCGGGCTCGCGGTGGGTGACGCGCTCGGGGCCCCGGCGGAGAACATGAAGCCCTCGCAGATCAGGGAGCGGTGGGGCCGCGTCGAGGGCTTCGTCGAGGAGGAGCCGTCGGGCACCGACGACACGGAGTACGCCATCTTCTCGGGCCTGATGCTCGCCGAGCACGGCTCCGACCTGACCCTCGCGCACGTCGAGGCCGCGTGGCACCGCTGGATCGCCAACCTCGACGAAGGACCCTTCCGCGGCGCCGGGTTCAGCGAGCGCGGCACGCTGGAGAACCTGCGCCGGGGCCTGGCCGCTCCGATCTCCGCGCAGCACCGGCACGCCTGGAGCGACGGACTGGCCATGCGTGCCGCGCCGTTCGGCATCTTCGCCGCCGGGCGCCCCGCCGAGGCCGCGCGTCTCGTCGCGCTCGACGGCACCGTCAGCCACGACGGGGAGGGCATCTACGGAGGGCAGGCCGTCGCCGCCGGTGTGGCCGCCGCGATGGTCGGGCGCAGCACCGATGCGGTGATCGCGGCAGCGCTGTCCGTCGTCCCCGAGGACTCGTGGACTGCGCGCTCGCTGCGGCGCGCCGTCGCGACGGCACAGCGCGTCCGCCACGACCGGGACGCCACCCGCCTGGGGCGCGAGCGCGCCGTGCGCTCCGCCGTCGTGATCGGCGGCTACCCGTGGATGGACCTGGCCCCCGAGGCGGTCGGGCTCGCATTCGGCGCCTTCGCCGTAGCCCGGGGCGACTTCAGGGACTCGGTGCTCACGGCCGTCAACATGGGCCGTGACGCCGATACGACGGCCGCCGTCGCGGGCGCGCTCGCGGGGGCTCTGGGCGGGGCCGGCGCCGTACCCGAGGAGTGGGCGGCAGCGATCGGGCCTGCGCGGGGAAGCTGCCTGCCGTCGATGGCGGGCTATCACGTCCTGGACATCGCGGAGTTGCTCACTCCGTCGCCACCGGGGCCGGCGCCTCGCCACAGCGGCGGCGACAGGCCGAAGCGATGAGCGCCGCGAGCGACGGCAGAGTCGTCAGGGCACGCGCGAGGCGGCCCGGCGCCGAGGGCCCCGCGGACACCGGCACGCACGGCGAGCGGGCCCCGGCCGGCCCCCGCCGCATCGAGGGCCTGCTCCTCGGGATCGCCGCGGGCGACGCGGCGGGCTGGCCGGCCGCCCGGCACCGCGCCTCCCGGATGCCGGAGTGGACGCGGCGGCTGACCCGCGAACTGGACACCTTCGCCGAACTCAACGCGACGACCACCCTCCCGGTGCCGATCGCCCTCAACCAGCCGCCGGAACCGCTGCGGCTGGGCCCGTCCGACGACGCCGAATGGGCCGCGTTCACGGCCGAGTCGGTGCTCACCGCCGCCGGAGCGCTGCTGAGCGATCTGGGACGGGACCGCCGGATGCGGGCCGCCGTCGACCTGGCCTGGAACGAACTGGCGGGCGAGGTCGCCGCCGCGGCGGGCCGCGCCCCGGAGGTGGAGTCCGCGGTGCTGCCGCTGCGTGCCCGCATCTCCGTACGGGCCGGCCTGGGGAACCTCGCGACGGGGCTGCGGCCCCCCGCGACAGGGCACGACAACCCCCACTTCTTCGACGACGCCGCCTGCGTGCGCGCGGCCGTACTGGCAACGGTGCACCCGGGGAACCCTTCCGCCGCGGCGGACCTCGCCGAGTGCGACGCCCGCTACACGCAGGACGGCGACGGCGTGCACGGCGCTCGCGCCATGGCCGCGGCTGTGGCCGAGGCGCTCGGCGGTGCGGACGTCGAAGCATGCGTGGCGGCGGCGCTGGATCAGATGCCCTCCGGTACGGAGCTCCTCCGCAACGCGCGGCACGCCGTACGGCTCGCGCAGGAGGAGGCCGCCGACCGGCCCGGCACGGCGGGCAACGCATTCGCTCTGGTGCCGGTGCTCGAGCACGAGATCGTCGACCACATCTACAGCTACGGCATCGCCGCGGCCGAGACCGTGCCCGTCGCGCTCGCCCTCTCCCTCGCCGGAGGCGGCTCGGTGGCGGAGGCGGTGCCGGCCGCGGCATGCCTGTCACGGGTGGCGGACTCCGCTCCCGCGCTGGCGGGGGCCCTGACCGGGGCGATCGGCGGCGCGGCGGACATCCCCCGCAGCTGGCGGGAGGCCTGCCGCACGCTGTCCGGCTGCGCGCTGCCGCGGCTGGCCGGGAGGGACCTGGTCGAGCTCGCCGAACTGCTGGCGCGTACCGAACTGACCGCGCCCGAGGGGGCTTCTGTGGAAGGAATGAACTGCGCATGACGCCCACGCACACACCGACGCTGGAGGACCGCATCACCGGCTGCCTGGTGGGGGCGGCGGTCGGCGACGCGCTCGGCGGACCGGTCGAGGGGTGGAGCCCCGAGCAGATCGTGGAGCGGCACGGCGGAAGGGTGCAGGGCATCGTCGGCCCCTTCTACGAGGACTGGCGCAACGCCCGGCCGATCGCCCCGTACCACAAGGGCGACGGGCACGTCACCGACGACACCCTGATGACGCACGCCCTGGTGCGGGTCTACGCGAAGGTGCGCGACCACCTGGACGCCTACGACGTCGCCGAGCGTCTCGTGCCCGATCTGATGGGGAATCCGCGCTGGATTCCCGAACTCGAGGCCGAGGCACTGCCGTTGCAGCGCATCTTCCTCGCGGAGAAATGGATCGTCGCACGGCTCCACTACGGCCACATCGATCCGAGGGAGGCGGGCGTCGGCAACATCGTCAACTGCGGTGCCGCGATGTACATGGCGCCCGTGGGCCTGGTCAACGCCGGTAATCCGGCGGCTGCTTACGCTGAGGCGCTGGACGTCTCCGGTGCTCACCAGTCCTCTTACGGCAGGGAGGCGGCAGGGGTGTTCGCCGCGGCAGTCGCCTCGGCCTGCAAACCCGGCTCGACGCCGCGGTCCGTCGTCGAGGACGCACTGGCTCTGGCGAAGGACGGCACCCGGGAGGCGATCGCCGCGGTTTGCGAAGTGGCCGCGCGGCACGGCGACTTCGAGGGTGCGTTGAAGCCGCTGCGGGAGGCGGTCGCCCCGTACGACACCGTCGGCCCGGAATATCGCAGCCCCTCGCTCGGCGCGCGCCGCCCCTCCCGGCTGCACTCCATCGAGGAACTCCCCGTCGCTCTGGGCATGTTGCTCGTCGGGGACGGCGACTTCCGCCGCACGGTGCTCGGTTCGGTCAACTACGGCCGTGACTGCGATTCCATCGCGACGATGAGCGGTGCGGTCGTCGGTGCCATGCGGGGCGCGGCTGCCGTGCCGGAGGAGTGGAGCACGGAGGTCGCCGGCGCCAGCAGGCTCGATCTGCACGCACCGGCGGTGGCGCTCGCCGAGGTCGCCCGTGAGGTCTTCCGCCGCGACTTGGAGCGCCGCCGCGCACACGAGCGCGCGTTCACGGCCATCGCGGCGGACGCGGCGAGCGCCGACGCGGCCGACGCAGATGCGGCCGACGCGGAGGCGGCCGGCTCGGCGAACGCGGGCTCGTGATGCGCCTGACGTGGATCCAGCCCGAGGACCTGGTGGGCCACGAGCTGCGGCAGGCCGCCGAGGACGGCCGCGACGCCTCGGCGATCAAGCGCGTGTGGCGCGACGCGGGCGGGACCGCCGCACCCGAGCGCGCCGGTGCGTCCACCGCTCCGGCCGGCGGACGGCTTCGGGAGACGGCCCTGCGGCTCCTCGACGAACTGGCCCTGCTTCCCTCGCCGTCGGCAGCGGACGAGCCCACGGACCTCGCCGCGATCAGGGCGGCGTGCCCGCACTGGCCCGGAGTGCGACAGCCGTGGCAGCCCGGGGACGCCCACGCCGTCACCGGCCTGCGGGAGCGTCTCGAGGCGGCGTGGCTGGGCCGGGCCGCGGGCTGCCTGCTGGGCAAGCCCGTCGAGAAGATGCCGCTCTCCGGGATCCGCGAGATCGCCCGCGCCACCGGCAACTGGCCGCTGGACGGCTGGTTCACGCAGACCGGTCTCCCCGTGGAGACGGCGCGGCGCCTGCCCTGGAACCGGCGCAGCGCCTCCACCTCCCTGGCGGAGAACATCGACGGCATGCCGGAGGACGACGACCTCAACTACCCGTTGCTGGGGCTGCTGTTGCTCAAGCGTCACGGTCATGGTTTCGGCACCGCCGATGTCGCCTCGCTCTGGCTGGACGAGCTGCCCGCGGGCCGTACGTTCACCGCGGAGCGCATCGCGTACCGCAATCTGCTCAACGGCCTGGTGCCCCCGGACACCGCCCGCCGCCACAACCCGTTCCGTGAGTGGATCGGCGCGCAGATCCGCGCCGACATCTTCGGCTGGACATCTCCCGGCGACCCCGCGACCGCCGCCGAACTGGCCTGGCGCGACGCCACGTTGAGCCACACGGCCAACGGCGTGTACGGGGAGATGTTCGCCGCCGCCGTCATCGCCGAGGCGGCCTCCGACACCGCGCCGGACGTCCTGGCGTGTCTTCGTACGGGACTGCGGGTCGTGCCGGCGCGCTCCCGTCTCGCCCGGGCCGTCACCTTCGGGATCGAGACGGCGCTCGCCGAGCCGGCAGGCACCGCGGCCGGTTTCGAGTGGGTCGTGGACCGTCTCCACGAGGAGTACGGACACCACCACTGGGTTCACGTCCTGCCGAACGCCGCCCTGTTGGCCGCCGCGCTCACCCACGCACGGGGCGACTTCACCGGCTCCATCTGCCGTGCCGTCTCCGGCGGTTGGGACACCGACTCCAACGGCGCGACCGCGGGATCCGTCGCGGGACTGCTCGCCGGATCGCCCGGTGCGCTTCCCTCCCGCTGGACCGCCCCCCTGAAGAACCGCCTGGCCACGAGCGTGAGCGGCTTCGACGGCACCGGCTTCGACACCCTCGCCCGCCTCACCTGCGACCTCGCCCTCCCCCGCCCGTCCCCGGACCGACAGGAGACTCCCGTACCGTGACTCGCACGACGCCACCCGCAAAGTCCTCGTCCTCCCCGGCAATCGCGGTGCTGGGCAGCACCAACATGGACCTCGTCGCCTACGTCGCGACCGCGCCGCGCCGCGGTGAGACCGTCACCGGCCGCGCCTTCCGCACCGTCCCCGGCGGCAAGGGCGCCAACCAGGCCGTCGCGGCGGCCCGTTCGGGCGGATCGGTCACGATGATCGGCGCCGTCGGGGACGACGACTTCGGCGTGCGCCTGCGGGCGTCGCTCGCCGGTGACGGCGTCGACACCGGCGGCCTGCGCACCGTCGAGGGCGAGAGCGGCACCGCACACATCGTGGTGGACGACGACGGAGGCAACGCCATCGTCGTCGTACCCGGCGCGAACGGTACCGTCGACGGCCTCGCCGACGGCGACGAGCGGCGCATCGCAGCGGCCGACGCGCTGCTCCTCCAGCTGGAGATCCCCCTCGGCGGCGTCCTGGCGGGTGCGCGCGCGGCACACGAACACGGCGTGCGCGTCGTTCTGACCCCGGCCCCCGCACAACCGCTGCCCCCCGAACTCCTCGCCGTCACCGACCTGTTGGTCCCCAACGAGCACGAAGCCGCCGTCCTCACCGGCAAATCCGACCCCTGCGACGCGGCATCCGCGCTGCTCGCCCTCGTGCCCGAGGTCGTCGTCACCCTCGGCGAGAAGGGTTCGCTGTACGCCGTACGGGACGCGGAACCGGTGCACGTACCCGCCCCCCGCGTGAAGGCCGAGGACACCACGGCCGCCGGGGACACCTTCGTGGGGGCACTGGCCGTCGCCGGCGGCGAGGGCCGGACGATGCCCGACGCCCTGGCGTGGGCATCGGCGGCCTCCGCGCTGTCCGTTCAGCGCCCGGGCGCGTCCGCGTCCATGCCGCACCGCACCGAGACCGACGCATTCGCCGCCACGCTCCACGGAAGCCGGACACCGTCATGAACGACGTGCACGACCCGACCGGGCCGGCCGCCCTCGCCGAGCGGGACCCGGCCCCCGCCCCGCTCGAAGGACTCCGCGTCCTCGACCTCGCCACCCTGTTCGCGGGCCCCCTCGCGGCCACCATGCTCGGCGACTTCGGCGCCGACGTGATCAAGATCGAGCATCCGCGCAGGCCCGACCCGTCGCGCGGCCACGGACCCGGCAAGGACGGCGTCGGCCTGTGGTGGAAGCTGCTGGGCCGCAACAAGCGCAACATCACTCTCGATCTGTCCACGCCCGGCGGCCGTGATGTGCTGCTGCGCCTCGCGGAGCAGTCCGACGTCGTCATCGAGAACTTCCGCCCCGGCACCCTCGAGAAGTGGAATCTCGGCTGGGACGAGCTCTCGGCCGTCAATCCGGGACTGGTGCTGGCACGCGTCACCGGCTTCGGGCAGTTCGGCCCGTACGCCCGCCGCCCCGGCTTCGGCACGCTCGCCGAGGCCATGAGCGGCTTCGCTGCGATCACCGGCGAACCGGACGGGCCGCCGACGCTCCCTCCGTTCGGCCTCGCCGACTCCATCGCCGCGCTGTCCACCTCGTACGCCGTGATGGCGGCCCTGCGCGGCAGGGAGAGAACCGGGCGCGGACAGGTCATCGACATGGCGATCATCGAACCGATGCTGATGGTGCTCGGCCCGCAGCCCATCTGGTACGACCAGCTCGGCTACGTGCAGCCCCGCACCGGCAACAGGTCCGCGAACAACGCCCCCCGCAACACCTACCGCACCGCGGACGGCGCGTGGCTGGCGGTCTCGACCTCCGCGCAGTCCGTCGCCGAGCGGGTGCTGCGCCTCGTCGGGCACCCCGAGTTCCTCGACGAGCCCTGGTTCGCCTCGGGCGCCGGCCGCGCCGCGCACGCGGACGAGCTCGACGCGGTGGTCGGCGGCTGGATCGCGCGGCACGACCGCGCCGAGGTCGTCGCCGCGTTCGAGCAGGCCGAGGCGGCAGTCGCGACCGTCAACGACATCCGCGGCGTGATGGAGGACGAGCAGTACGAGGCTCTCGGCTCCATCACCTCCGTCGAGGACGAGGAGCTGGGCACCGTCCGAATGCAGAACGTGCTCTTCCGGCTCTCCGGGACACCCGGCGCCATCAAGTGGGCGGGCAGGCCGCACGGTGCAGACACCGACACGGTCCTCGCCCAGGCCGGCCTGAGCGAGCAGGAGATCACCGCGCTGCGGGACGGCGGCGCGCTGTGAACGGCGGACGGCTGCGGGACGCCGCACACGGTACGTCCGGCACCGGACCGGAAGATCTGCCGCTGACCTGGCTCTACGCGCCCGGGGACCGCCCGGACGTCGTACGCAAGGCCCTCTCCTCGGGCGCGGATGTGGTGATCGTCGACCTGGAGGACGCCGTCGCGCCCGAGCGCAAGCCCTACGCGCTGCGCGCCACGGCCGAGCTGCTCGCCGAACCGCGTCCCGGGCCGGTGCCCGTCCATGTCCGGGTCAACGCCCTGGACGGGTCGCTCGCCGAGGCGGAGGTGCGCACCCTCGCGACCCTGCCGGGGCTCGCCGGGCTGCGGCTGCCGAAGGTCGACGCCCCCGGGGACCTCCTGCGCGTCGCCCAGTGGGCGCCGGCGGCGCGGGAGGGAGCGTCACCCGACGACGGGACGGCCGGTCCTCCGCCCCTGTACGCCCTGCTCGAATCCGCTCTCGGCATCGAGAACGCCTTCGTCATCGCCACGGCGCACCCGGCGGTGCGCGGCATCGCCCTGGGCGAGGCGGACCTGCGCGCGGTGCTCGGCGTGACCGGGGAGGCAGGGCTCGCCTGGCCGCGGAGCCGGGCCGTGGTCGCCGCCCGCGCTGCCGGGCTGGCTCCGCCGCCGCAGTCCGTCTATCCGGACGTCGCCGACGCGGAAGGGCTCGCCCGGTCCTGTGCCGAGGGCCGCAGCCTGGGCTTCCTGGGGCGTACCGCGATCCATCCGTGCCAGCTGGAGACCATCGAGCGGGCGTATCTGCCCACCGGTCAGGAGATCGAGGCCGCCGAGGAGGTCATGAAGGCCGCGGCCACGGACGGCGGCGCGCTGGCGCTGGCGGACGGGCGGTTCGTCGACGCGGCGGTGGTGGCCGGAGCGCGGCGGACGCTGGCCCTCGCGAGGCGCCGCAGCTGAGGAGTCCGGCTGGCGGCGCAGGCGCACGTCATGCGCCGGGCGCCGCCATCGCCGTGCCCCGCGAGTGTGTGAGCGTCAGGGCGCTCCGCTGGAACTCTCCGGAGTGGACACGGCGGACGTCGACCCGCCGCTCCCTGCGACGTCGTCCCCCGGCCCATTCGGTGAAGCCGGCCCGGCGGGCGCGGCGACCTTGGCGCTCTTGCCGCCGGACGAGGAGCCGCCGGTACCGGAGTCCTCCGGCTCGACGATCTCCTCCCTGCCGGGGCGCGTGCGCGCGGAGATCACGATGCCGACCACGGCGGCGATGAAGACGAGGATCGAGGTCCAGTCGTTCAGCCGCAGTCCGGCGATGTGGTGGGCGTCGTCGACACGCAGGTACTCGATCCAGAACCGGCCGACCGTGTACGACGCGATGTACAGGCCCAGGGCACGGCCGTGCCCGAGCTTGAAGCGGCGGTCCGCCCAGATCACCAGGAACGCGACGCCGACGCACCACAGGGACTCGTAAAGGAATGTCGGGTGGTAGGTCGTCAGGCTCGGAGTGTCGACCGGCCTGTGCTGCGGGTCGATCTCGACGGCCCAGGGGAGATCCGTGGCCCGGCCGTACAGCTCCTGGTTGAACCAGTTGCCCCAGCGGCCGATGGCCTGCGCGAGCGCGACGCCCGGAGCCACCGCGTCCGCGTACGCCGGGAGCGGGATGCCCCGCCTGCGGCAGCCGATCCACGCGCCGAGGGCACCGAGTGCGACGGCGCCCCAGATGCCGAGCCCACCGTCCCAGATCTTGAAGGCGTCGACCCAGTTGCGGCCCTCGCCGAAGTAGAGCTGGTAGTCGGTGATGACGTGGTAGAGCCGCCCGCCGACCAGGCCGAACGGCACGGCCCACACGGCGATGTCCGCGACCGTGCCGACACGGCCGCCGCGCGCGACCCAGCGGCGTCCGCCGAGCCACACTGCGACGAAGACGCCGATGATGATGCAGAACGCATAGCCGCGCAGCGGAACCGGGCCGAGATGAATCTCGCCGGCCGAGGGGCTGGGGATGAATGCAAGGATCTCCATGGCGTTGCCGACGCTACCCTGCCGTGCCTCGCCATCGGCAATGCACCCTGTGCAACAGCTCCATAACGGCCGATCGGCGCACGCCGCGGATCCGCCGTACCGTCAGATTCCACGGACCGGAACGGGGGCCCCGCCCGGGTATTCACCCGGACGAGACCTTCGTCACATCAGAGGTCCGGCCACGCTCGGGGAGGCCGGACGCTCAGCTCTTCGCCAGGACCTTCTGCTTCAGCGACGCCGGAGTCAGGGGCTCGCTGCTGCTGTAGATGTTCTCTCCGTCGAGCAGCACCGTCGGTGTCGACTGGTGGCCCGACTTCTTGAAGGCGTCGCCGGTCTTCTTCACCCAGCCGTCGTGCGTGCCGCCGGTGACGCAGTCGCGGAAGCCCGAACCCTTCACACCGGCCTTCCCCGCCAGCTCGATGAGCCGCTGACGGCTGCTGAAGGCGTCGTTCTGCTCGGGAGGCTGGTTGCGGTACAGCACGTCGTGGAAGCGGCGGAAGGTGCCCTCGTCGCGCGCACAGGCCGCCGCGTTCGCCGCACGGTGCGAGCCCTTGCCGCCCACGTTGTCGTCGATGATCGTGACGAGGTGGTACTCGGTCCGCAGCTTGCCCTTCTTCTCCAGGGCCCGGATCGTGGGGCTGAACTGCTTCTCGAACTGCCCGCAGGCCGGGCAGCGGAAGTCCTCGTAGACGGTGAGCTTCGCGGGTGCGCCCGGCTTGCCCACGGCGATCGGCTTGGCGTCGGCGGACCCGTTCCCGGAGGTCTGCTGGGCGACCAGGGCACCTACTCCGGCACCGACGGCCAGCACCGCGACGACCACGCCCGCGACCTTGAACTGCCTGCCCCGTTTCTCCGTGGTCCGCCGGCGCAGTTGCTCGGCCCGCATGCGCTCCGTGGCGGTGCGCTTCCCCTCGTGTCCTTCGTTCATGTTCTGGCTCTTCACACCGTGAGCCAACGAACGGAAGCCCGTACCGCCTGCGCGACCGCCCCGCGTTTCGCCCGAAAGAGCGAGGCGCGGGGCGGCTGACTGCGCGGGGCGGGGCCCGGGCGCTCGTTACCGTGCGGGCCGGCGCCGCACGCCCGCGGCGAGCTCGGCCGCCAGCGCCCGTACGTCCTCCAGCCCGGACTTGAGGTCGTCCGGGTGGGCCAGCAGCTTCTTGACGAAGGCCGAGCCGACGATGACGCCGTCCGCGAAGGCGGCGACCTCCTCGGCCTGTGTGGCGTTGGAGACGCCGAGCCCGACGCAGACGGGCAGCTGCGTGGTTGCCCGCGTGCGCTCGACGAGCTGCTGCGCCTCACGCCCCACGGACTCCCGGGTGCCGGTGACGCCCATCAGGGAGGCCGCGTAGACGAAGCCGCTGCCCGCCGCCGTGATCTTCGCGAGGCGCTCGTCCTTGCTGCTGGGAGCGACGACGAACACCGTTGCGAGGCCGTGCTGTTCGGCGGCCTTGCGCCAGCCCTCGGACTCCTCCACCGGCAGGTCGGGCAGGATGCAGCCGGCGCCTCCGGCAGCGGCCAGTTCGGCGGCGAAGCGGTCCACGCCGTAGCGGTCCACGGGATTCCAGTACGTCATGCACAGGACCGGCTTGCCGGTGGCGGCGTGCGCGTCGCGCACGGTGCGTACGACGTCGGCGATGCGGACACCGCCGCGCAGAGCGATGTCGTCGGCGGTCTGGATGACGGGGCCGTCGAGCACGGGGTCGCTGTGCGGAAGCCCGACCTCGACGATGTCGCAGCCGCTCTCCAGCAGCGCGACGCACGCCTCGATCCCGCCGTCGACGGTCGGGAACCCGGCGGGGAGATAGCCGACGAGGGCGGCGCGGTTCTCCGCCCGCGCCCCCGCCAGGACGCTGTCCAACAGCTCGATGCGGCCGGTCGCCGCGGTGCCCGCGCCGCTCTTCGCTCCGGTTGCCTCAGCGCTCACTGGTCCGCCCCCTCGTCGTACAGGCCGAAGTAGCGGGCGGCGGTGTCCATGTCCTTGTCGCCGCGCCCGGAGAGATTCACCAGGATCAGCCCGTCGGGGCCGAGTTCCCTGCCCAACTCCAGCGCACCGGCGAGCGCGTGCGCGCTCTCGATCGCCGGGATGATGCCCTCCGTCTCGGACAGCAGCCGCAGGGCACGCATCGCCTCGTCGTCGGTCACGGGCCGGTAGTCCCCGCGTCCCGACTGCTTCAGATAGGCGTGCTCCGGGCCGATTCCCGGGTAGTCCAGGCCCGCCGAGATCGAGTACGGCTCGGTGATCTGCCCCTCGTCGTCCTGCAGTACGAAGCTGCGCGAGCCGTGCAGGATGCCGGGCTCGCCGACCGACAGCGTCGCGGCGTGCTCCCCGGACTCCACGCCGTGCCCCGCCGCTTCGAGGCCGACCAGCCGGACGTCCTCGTCGTTCAGGAACGCGTGGAAGAGGCCGATGGCGTTGGAACCGCCGCCGACGCATGCGGCGACGGCGTCCGGCAGCCGCCCGGCCCGCTCCAGGATCTGACGGCGCGCCTCCACGCCGATGACCCGGTGGAAGTCCCGCACGAGCTGCGGGAAGGGGTGGGGGCCCGCGACCGTGCCGAAGAGGTAGTGGGTGCGGTCGACGTTGGCGACCCAGTCGCGGAACGCCTCGTTGATGGCGTCCTTGAGGGTGCGGCTCCCGGAGGCGACGGGCACGACCTCGGCGCCCAGCATCCGCATCCGGGCCACGTTCAGCGCCTGGCGCTGCGTGTCGATCTCGCCCATGTAGACGGTGCATTCGAGACCGAAGAGCGCGCAGGCGGTGGCCGTGGCAACGCCGTGCTGCCCGGCGCCGGTCTCGGCGATGACGCGGCTCTTGCCCATGCGCTTGGTCAGCAGGGCCTGGCCCAGCACATTGTTGATCTTGTGTGAGCCGGTGTGGTTGAGGTCTTCCCGCTTGAGGAAGACCCGGGCGCCGCCCGCCTGTTCGGCGAATCGCGACACCTCGGTCAGCGGGCTGGGACGGCCGGTGTAGTTGACCATCAAGTCTTCGAGTTCGGCGATGAAAGCCGGGTCGGCCTTCGCCTTCTCGTACTCGACGGCGACCTCGTCGACGGCGGCGACGAGTGCCTCGGGAATGAACTTGCCGCCGAAGGCGCCGAAGTAGCCTCCGGGATCGGGGACCCGGCCCTCGGGGTCGGGGACAAAGTAGTCGGACATCCGACGTGCTCCTCGTGAAAGTGCAGATCTGCGGAAGTACGGGTGAGTCACCGGTGTGCGGGCGCTGCCGCACCCGCACGCCATCGGCGGCCGTTGATCTGGCCCGGCTCACAGCCGATGTGGTAACGCACCCGCCGTCCGTGCACGCGTCGCGCGGGCGCCCGGCATCCGCGCGGCCGGCAGCCGCGCGCCAGCGCCGCGTACGGGCCGCGCGCCTGGCGGCGCCGTTCACAAGGTTCGGGTCTCCCCAGCCCGGAGGGCGAGGGGACGGTCGTGCTGGGAGTCATGCGGAGGTCAGCCCCTCCCGTGCCCGTGCCGCAGCGCGGGGTGGGCTCCGGCGGCGACGAGGTCGGCCACGGCCGTCTTCGGGTCCTTGCCGGTCACCAAAGATTCGCCGACGAGCACCGCGTCGGCGCCGTCGTTGGCGTATGCGATGAGGTCGTGGGGCCCGCGCACACCGGACTCTGCGACCTTGACGATGTGCCCGGGGATCTCGGGGGCGATACGGGCGAAGTTGCCCCGGTCGACCTCGAGCGTCTTGAGATTACGCGCATTGATCCCGATGATCCGCGCCCCGGCGTCCAGGGCGCGCTGGGCCTCGTCCTCGTCGTGCGCCTCGACCAGCGGAGTCAGCCCGATCGACTCGGCACGCTCGACGAGGGAGACGAGCGCCTCCTGCTCCAGTGCCGCGACGATCAGCAGGACCACGTCGGCGCCGTGCGCCCGCGCCTCCCACAGCTGGTACGAGGAGAAGATGAAGTCCTTGCGCAGCACAGGGATGTCGACCTTGGCCCGTACGGCCTCGAGGTCCGCGAGCGAACCGCCGAAGCGCCGCTTCTCGGTGAGGACGGAGATCAGCGAGGCGCCGCCCGTCTCGTAGTCGACCGCCAGTGCCGCCGGGTCCGCGATCGCGGCCAGCGCGCCCTTGGACGGGCTGGAGCGCTTGACCTCGCAGATGACCCTGACGCCCTCGCCCTTCAGGGCCGCGACACCGTCCTTGGCGGGAGGGCCCGCGGCGGCACGCTCCTTGAGCTCGTCGAGGCTGACGCGCGCCTGCCGCTCGGCAAGGTCCTCACGCACGCCTTCGATGATCTCGTCGAGCACACTCACCGAGCGGCCTCCTTCGGGTCGGGTACGGGCCTCCGCGAGACGGGCCGG
This sequence comes from Streptomyces bathyalis, assembly GCF_015910445.1. Classification (NCBI taxonomy): domain Bacteria; kingdom Bacillati; phylum Actinomycetota; class Actinomycetes; order Kitasatosporales; family Streptomycetaceae; genus Streptomyces; species Streptomyces bathyalis. Next base: position 6,132,243 of record NZ_CP048882.1, on the reverse strand, counting down.
GTACTGGTCAGATCGGGCACTGCGATGCTATCGGGCGGGAGCCGGAGGACTCGCATCCGCCTGGCTCGAATTCCATATTCCGGACAAAGCGGCCCTCAAGTGCCGCAGCACGGCCCGCGTCTGCGAGGCGGACTCACGGGGCGAGCGCTGCTCCCAACGGCAGGTTCCGTACGACGGTGAAGGCCAGCGCGAGAGCGCCCAGTGCCCACCAGTGCGAGGTGCGCAGCGGCACCGTCACCGGCCGGGAGCGCAGCACCCGCACCACCCAGAAGACCATGAAGACCGCGAAGGCGGCGAACCCGGCCACAGCGAGGGCGTTCATCCCGAGCGCGGTGGCGAGGTCGCCGTGCGCGACGGCGTGCGCGCTGCGCAGACCGCCGCAGCCGGGGCAGTAGATGCCGGTGAAGTGCAGCAGCGGACAGACCGGGTAGTGCCCGGGCTCGCCCGGGTCCACCGCCCCCACGTACGCGAAGGCCGCGCCGACGGCAACGAGAGTGCCGGACGGCGCGGCGAGGCGGGACAGCGGCACGGCCGGCCGTCGTCCCGCGGGTACGGGCTCGTGCCCGCTCAGGACGACTGCTCCTGGGGCCGCGCCGGGGCTCCGGAGCGGGCGGCCTCCTTGGGCTGCCCGAGGCCGGCGGCCTTCATCAGCAGGCCGACGACGCCCCCGGCGGCGACCACCACAAGGCCGGCCACGAATCCGACCGGCTGGGCCAGCACCGTGAAGATGCCGGAGATGCAGAAGCCGATGGTGCTGATCGTCACGCCCGTCCAGGCGGCCAGGGTGTGGCCGTGGCTGTTGCCCGCCATGTGTGTGCTCTCCTCGTAGTTCCAACCGACTGGGCCACCCGGCCCGCTCGCCGCCCATTCTTCCCCCTGCCTCGCGGAGGCGGCGAGCCAGGGGTGCACCGAGGGCCGTGGGACTGCGGGGGCCCGCCGCCGGGAAGGGTCCGACCCCCGTACAAGGCGCGGGGGGCTCAGGCGCCGGCGCCCTCCGCGCCGTCGGCGCGAGCAGGGCTCGTTCCCTTCGGGGGCGCTGCTTCCCGCGGCGCCGGGGAGGCGGTGCCGCCCGTGGGGTCCTCGCCGCGGTCGAGTGCCTTCCACAGGTCCTCGGGACGGTCGGGGTCCACCGGTTCCGGAGCCGTACCGCGAGGGCGGCGGGGGGTGCGCCCGGTCCGTTCGTAGCGGGCGCTTCCCGACATGGAGGGCCACGCCGGTCCGTACCGCAGCGCGAACACGCCCGCCACCACCAGCAGCACGCCGCCCGCGGCGGACACGTACGGCCAGGCGCTGACGTGCACCGTCTCGATCCCGGCGTGGGCGAGCCCGCTCGCCCTGGCCGCCTTCTCCTCCAGGGCGCCGCTGTCGGCGGCGCCGAGGAGTGCGGCGGCGCCAGTACCCGCGCCGCACAGCGTCAGCAGTGCGGCGACGAGGATGCGGGCGGCGCGCCTGACCGCGAACACCGCGACGAGAGCGGCGAGTCCGACGAGGGCGAGGGCGCTGGGAAGACCGGTGACGTCGCCGCCCTTGGCCTTCACGGGCAGCTCGCCCTGCGCGAAGGACGCCGTGGCGTGACTCCACACCTGTCCACTGGCGAGGAGCGCGAGAGCGGCACCTGCCGCCCCGCACAGCAGCGCCAGCGCGAGGGCACGGCGTGCGAAGTCCGAGTGGGCCACGGCGGCGGGGAAGGCGGAGATGGAGGAGGAGACGGAAGGGGAGGCGGCGGCCGGTTCGGCGCTGCCGGACGCTGTCGGTGCTGCGTGTTCCGCGCGGCTTTCATGGCCCGGTGCGCCGTCCGAGGAGCGGGGGTGCGGTACGGAAGTCACCCGTCCACGCTACCGCCGAGCCTCTCGGCCGAGGCCACCGCCCTGAGGACCGCGGCCGCCTTGTTCCGGCACTCGGTGTCCTCGGCAACGGGATCGGAGTCGGCGACGACACCCGCGCCGGCCTGCACGTATGCGGTTCCGTCCCGCAGCAGCGCGGTGCGGATCGCGATGGCCATGTCGGCGTCCCCGGCGAAGTCGAGATAGCCGACGCAGCCGCCGTAGACACCGCGGCGGGTCGGCTCCAGCTCCTCGATGATCTGCAGCGCACGGGGCTTGGGCGCCCCGGAGAGCGTCCCGGCGGGGAAGCAGGCGGTGAGCGCGTCGAAGGCGGCGCGGTCCTGGGCGAGCCGGCCGGTCACGGTGGAGACGATGTGCATGACGTGGCTGTAGCGCTCGATGGACATGAAGTCGACGACCTCGACGCTGCCCGGCTCGCACACCTTCCCCAGGTCGTTGCGGCCGAGGTCGACGAGCATGAGGTGCTCGGCGCGCTCCTTGGGGTCCTCCAGCAGTTCCTCCGCGAGGGCGGTGTCCTCCTGCGGGGTGTGGCCGCGGGGACGCGTGCCGGCGATGGGGTGCATCATCGCCCGCCCGTCCTCGACCTTCACGAGCGCTTCGGGGCTCGACCCCACCACGTCGAAGCCGCCGCTCCCGCCTGCGGCCGTGTCCGCGAAGCGGAACAGGTACATGTACGGGCTGGGGTTGGTCGCGCGCAGCACCCGGTAGACGTCGAGGGCGCTCGCGGTGCAGCCGGTCTCGAACCGCTGCGACGGGACGACCTGGAAGGCCTCGCCCGCGCGGATACGTTCCTTGATGTCCTCGACCCACGCCTGGTACGTCTCGCCGCCCGACCGTGCGGTGAACTCCGGGAGCCGTGAGGGCGGCAGGACCACGGGGGCCGCGGGTGCCGGCTGCGCCAGGTCCGCGGCCATCGTCTCCAGCCGGGAGACCGCGTCCTCGTACGCCTCGTCGACGCCGGTGTCCAGGTCGTTGTGGTTGATGGCGTTGGCGATCAGCATCACGGTGCCGTCTCGGTGGTCGAGTACGGCCAGGTCCGAGGCGAGCAGCATGGTCAGCTCGGGCAGGGCCAGATCGTCGGCCGTGCTCTCGCTGTCGCCGACCTTCTCCAGCCGCCGCACGATGTCGTATCCGAGGTAGCCGACCATGCCGCCGGTGAACGGCGGCAGATCCGAGTCCTCGTGGAGGTCGCGGGGGGTGTGCAGGGCCTCGACCGTCTCGCGCAGGGCCCGCAGCGGGTCGCCGCTGTCGGGCAGCCCGACGGGCGGCGTGCCCAGCCAGTGCGCCGATCCGTCACGCACCGTGAGGGTCGCGGCGCTGCGTACGCCGATGAAGGAGTAACGGGACCAAGTTGGGCCTCCCCCTACGCCTCCGGCGTGGGAGGTACCCCCAGGGGCCGACTCCAGCAGGAACGTGCCGGGCCGCTCGCCGGTGAGCTTGCGGTAGAGCGCGATGGGGGTGTCGCCGTCGACGAGCAGGCGACGCGTCACCGGGATGACACGGCGGTCCTTGGCGAGCGTGCGGAATGTCTCGAGGTCCGGAGTCGTCATGATCGCTGACCTTACTGGCCGTCACCCTTCATGGGTGTGCGGGCCGTCCGTGGGCGCTCCGCCCGCCTTCTGCAGGAGCCCCGCGTCGAAACAGGTGCGGTCGCCCGTGTGGCAGGCGCCGCCGACCTGGTCGACCTTTACCAGCACGGTGTCGCCGTCGCAGTCCAGGGCCACGGAACGCACATGCTGGACGTGGCCCGAGGTGTCGCCCTTGACCCAGTACTCCTGGCGGCTGCGGCTGAAGTACGTGGCGCGGCCGGTGGTGAGGGTGCGGTGCAGGGCTTCGTCGTCCATCCATCCGAGCATCAGCACCTCCCCCGTGTCGTGCTGCTGGGCGACGGCGGGGAACAGGCCGTCCGCGTTGCGCTTGAGACGTGCGGCGATCTCGGGGTCGAGCGAGGTCTCGGAGGATCGTGCGGGCATGAGGACCATTCTCGCGCATGCCGGGCCCTGGCGTGCACGCGCGTTCGGATCCGTATGTGCGGAGGATTCCCGCTGTGCATGCATAGAGGGAATCTATGGCGATTCTTTGTTTTTTCTATTCGACACCGCGAGCTCCTTTCACTCATTGTGTGAGGAGTGTCCGGCGACAGAAATGGGGGTCCCCCCACGCCGGAGGTGCAGGGGGAGGGAGGACCGCGGCTGATGACTCCGATGCTGACGCCTGGCGAAGTGGATCCCTGGGCCAAGCCCGCGAAGGCACCGCTGCCCCGCAAGGAACTCAAGGGTCTGCAGCGGCGGCGCAACGGCCCGGCGCTGCGCCACATGGCCGGGCATCTGGCCGTCGGCGGGGCCACCACGGGCCTCATCGCGTGGAGTTGGGGGACCTGGTGGATGCTCCCGGCCATGTTCGCGCAGGGGATCGTCCTGGTGTTCCTGTTCGCGCCGATGCACGAGTGCACGCACGGCACCGCGTTCCGTACGCGCCGGCTGAACAGCACGGTGGCGACATTCTGCGGTGTACTGATGATGAGGCCCGCACTTTATTTCCGATACCGTCACGCCGCACACCATTCCTACACACAGGATCCGGAACGCGACCCGGACCAGGTGCCCATGCCCGACGGCATTTCCGGATATCTGGGCGAGGTATTCGGAATGGAATTCTGGCCCAAAGTGGTCGGCACGCTGTACCGGGGCTGCACCGGGCGCTTCAACGACCGTGAGCGGTTCTTCCTCCCCGAGTCGGAGCGCGCACGCGTGATCTGGGAGGCGCGGCTGATGGTGGGCCTGTACGTGGCCGCGGGTGCCGTGTGCGTCCTGACCGGCACCTGGGCGGGCCTGCTCGCCTTCTGGCTCCTCCCCCGCGTGGTCGCGGAGCCCACGCTCCGTCTGGTGCGCATGGCGGAGCACACCGGCATGGCCGAGGGCGCGGACCCGCTGACCAATACGCGGACCACGCTGACCAATCCGCTGATCCGCTTCCTGTACTGGAACATGCCCTACCACGCGGAGCACCACTTGGCTCCTTCCGTCCCGTTCCACAACCTGGCGCGGCTTCACCGTGCGCTGCCCGGCGCACCTGCGAGGCGGCAGTACGTGGTGAGCAAGGGATATGTGCGTGCCCACCGCGACATCGTCGGCAGCCTCGGGCAGGGGTCCGGGTCGACGGTGCCGACCAGCACGTCCGTGGCGGTGACCGGCTGAATCTCCTGCGCCCTCTCGGCGCGGGTGGGGGTCCCCACGGCATACCGGGGGGGCGTGGGGACCCCGAGTCGGTCCGCGCGGGCGCTCCACGCGGCGCGGCGGCCAGGCCTCGCCGCCGCGCCGCTTCCCCTCCCGTCCGTCCTCCATCCGTCTTCTCCGGCCCCGTCCTGTGCCCCTCTCCCCTTTCTCTGCTTCCCCCGCCTCCTCCCCCTCCTCCCGCTTCCCCCCCCCGCCCTCCGTCTCCGTGATGCAAAGGAGCATCCGTTGTCCGGACACCTCACGCTCGGCATCGACATCGGCACGACCAACGTCAAGGCGTGCATCCTCGACACCGCGGAGGGCAAGGTCGTCGCCTCCGCCGCGGCGGAGCACCCTCTGCACCACCCGCACCCGGGATGGGCCGAGCAGGATCCCGACGACTACTGGCGTGCGGTCTCGTCCTGCATAGCCCGCTGCGTGAACCAGTACGCCGGGCCGGCCTCGGATGTGGCGGGGGTGTCGATCTCGGGTCTGGTCGGAGTCACCCTGCCCGTCGACCGCGACGGGCGGCCACTGCGGCGGGCCATGATCTGGATGGACAGCCGCTCGCACCGCGAGTGCGAGGAGATACGCGAACAGGTCGGCGAGAACCGGATCAAGGCCGTGAACGGCAACCGCGTCGCGTCCTGGTTCATCGAGCCGAAGGCCATGTGGCTGCGGCGCCACGAGCCGGAGGTCTTCGCCGCGATCCACAAACTGCTCTCCCCCGCCGGATACTGCACGATGCGGCTGACCGGCGAATACTCCATGAATCACGGAGACGCGGGGCTCTTCTACCCGTACGAGCACCGCCACGCCCGCTGGGACCACTCCCTCACGGAGGCACTCGGCCTCTCCCCCGGCATCTATCCGGACATCCACAGCTCGGACACGGTCATCGGCACCGTCACCGCGCAGGCCGCCCGCGAGACGGGCCTGCAGGAGGGCACCGCCGTGGTGGCCGGCGGCACCGACATCGGCGCGGCCGCGCTGGGCGCGGGAGCCATCGAGGCCGGGCAGGCCTACTACTCGATGGGCACGGGCTCCAACCTCGGAGTTCTCGTGCCGCGTGACGAACTGCCCGATGAGTACCGCATCCTCAAGTGGCCGCACGTGCTGGACGGGATGACGCTGTTCGACGCGCCGATGGCCTTCACCGGGGCGTCCCTGAAGTGGTTCCGCGACAAGTTCGCCGACCCCGAGAGCGCACTCGCCGAACGCATGGGCCGCAACGTCTTCGACCTCGTCACCGCGCAGGCGGAACGCATCACGCCCGGCGCGGACGGACTGATGTACCTGCCGTACCTCGGCAACTCCCTCTCGCCGCGCTGGGACGGGCAGGCGTGCGGCGTCTTCTTCGGGATCCAGCCGTTCACCGGCCGGGCCCACGTCATCAGGGCGCTGATCGAAGGCGTCGCCTTCGACCTCTACTCCAACGTGCGCATCGCGGAGGACGGCGGCGCCGACTTCCCCGAACTCGTGCTCAACGGAGGCCCGACGAAGAGCCCGCTGTGGAACCAGATCACCGCCAACGTCACCAACCGCCGGCTGCTGATCCCCGACGTGGACGAGGCGGCACCCCTCGGCGATGCCGTGATCGCCGCCTCGGGCGTCGGGCTGTACAAGGACATGCGGGAGCCCATGAAGGACCTCGCCCCCGTGCGCGGCGTCGTCGAGCCCGATCCCGAACTGCACGCCATGTACGTCGACTTCTTCGAGTTGTGGGCGCAGCTGTACGACGACCTCAAGTCGAGCATGAGCCGCCACAACGCACTGGTGAACCGCTACAGCGACCCGGAGCCCAGCGCCATCAGCGGTGCGGGCGGCAGCAGTTGAACGGGGCCCGACGCACAACCGGCCGCCCCTGCAGGCGAATCGGAGGGGCGGCAGCCGAGCATGCGAGGAGCGAGTGAGATGAGCGAGCCCGACGGGGGCTGGTGCGCCCTGACCGACGCCTCCGAGGTCGAGGAGGACGACGTCGTCTGCGTCAACGTGCGCGGGCACGCGTACGCGGTCTTCAACCTCGGCGGCGACTACTACGTCACCGACGACCGCTGCACCCACCAGGAGGCGTCGCTGTCCGAGGGTTACGTGCAGGACGACACCGTCGAATGCCCCCGCCACCAAGGCGTGTTCCACGTACCGACGGGCAAGGCCATGTGCCCCCCGCTGACGAGGCCCTTGCGCGTCTATCCGGCGCGGGTCGACGATGGCCGGGTCTGGATCCGCCTCTCGGGATAGGGGTGACGGAGCTGATGTCCGAGGCGCTGTCCGACGCCGTGGCCGCCGCAGCCCGTTCGGACAGGCCGAAGACCTCGCTCCGCAAGACCGGTGGAACCGCTCCGGGTGACGCGAAGGGCGCCGAGGCCGCGTCCGGAGCAACAACCGCTCAGCCGAACGCCCTGCCGTACGTGAGCTTCAACCAGCTCCGCTCCTTCCACGCCGTGGCCGTCGCCGGAAGCATCACGGCGGCGGCCTCGCTGCTGCACGTCAGCCAGCCGACGGTGACCGTCCAGCTGCGGCAGCTCGAGTCCCACTACGGCGTCGAACTCGTGCGCCGCACCCCGCGGAACGTGCGGCTCACCGAGCTCGGCGAGTCGCTGTTCACCATCACCCAGCAGCTCTTCGCCCTGGAAGGCGAGGCGGTGGAACTGCTCAACTCCGCGGGGAGCACGCTGCGCGGCAGGCTCCGGGTGGGCGGCGTGGCGCCGTACTTCGTGATGCGGCTGCTGTCCACGTTCAGCCGTGCCCACCCCGGCGTTGCCCTCTCGCTGCAACTGGACAACTCCGCCACGGTCATCCGCAGACTCATCGACCAGGAGATCGACGTCGGCATCGTCGGCCAGACCACCCTGGACAGCCGGCTGCACGCGCTGCCGTACAGCAGGCAGGACGTCGTGCTCTTCTGCCGCGACGACCATCCGTGGGCGGGACGGGACGGAGTGCGGCTCCACGAACTCGCCGACATGGCACTGGTGTTGCGGGAGAAGGGCTCGACCTGCCGCCTCACTCTGGAGCAGGTGCTCCAGGAACGCGGCATCGTGCCGCGCGTCACCCTGGAGGTCTGCCGCGAAGGGGTGCGCGAGGCCGTCGTGGCGGGGTTCGGCGTGGGCATCACCACCGACATCGAGTACGTCCCCGAGCGCCGCACCCGCATGCTGCGCATCCTCGACGCCGACATCTACACCGAGGCGTTCGCCGTGTGCCTGCGCGAGCGCCGCACGGTGTCGGTGACCCGGGCCTTCATGGCGACGGCCGAGGAGTTCTTCGACCGCGCCCGCGAGTAGGCGCCCCGCCGGGCGCGGCCCGAAATCAGCTCTCCCGCGCGTGGCCGGCCGTACCCTTGGCGGCATGTCGACCCATGCCAAGCGTGAACGTCTCATCCTGGCGGATCTGTTGGAGAGCAGCGGACCCGAGGCCCCGACCCTGTGCGACGGCTGGAAGGCCCGCGACCTCGCCGCGCACGTGGTGGTGCGCGAACGCCGCGCGGACGCCGCGGGCGGACTGCTGCTCAAGTCGCTCGCCCCCCGACTCGACCGCGTGCAGGGCGAGTTCACCGCCAAGCCGTACGAGGAGCTCATCCAGCTCATCCGCACGGGGCCGCCACGGATGTCCCCGTACGCGCTCAAGCAGGTCGACGAGGTGGCGAACACCGTCGAGTTCTACATCCACGCCGAGGACCTGCGCCGTGCCGTACCGGACTGGACGCCGCGCGAGCTGGACAGCGTCTTCCAGGACGCGCTGTGGAAGCGCTTGGAGAAGATGGCACGGGTCTTCGGCCGCAAGTCGCCGGTCGGCCTGGTCCTGCGCCGTCCCGACGGCCAGACCGCCGTCGCCCGCAAGGGCACCCCGGTGGTGACCGTGACCGGTGAACCCAACGAGCTGGTGCTGTACGTCTCGGGGCGGCAGCGCGTCGCGCGCGTGGAGGAGGAGGGCCAGAAGGAGGCCGTGGCGCGGGCACACGACGCGGAGCTGGGGCTCTGAGCGCGCTTCGCCGCCCGGCCCTGCCCGGCACGGCGGCCCGGTCCTCGCACGTCGTGCGTCGGACCGCCGCCGTGCGTCAGAGGGCCGCCGTGCCGATGAGCCCCTCGCGGGTCACCAGCTCCGCGAGCCGGTCCTCCGTCAACTCCTCGGTGCCCGGCGGGCGTTGCGGCAGGACCATGTAGCGGCTCTCCGCGCTGGAGTCCCAGACGGTGATCTCGCGCCCGTCCGGGATGTCGAGCCCGAACTCCGCGAGCACGGCACGCGGTTCGCGCACGACGCGAGAGCGGTAGGCCTCGCTCTTGTACCAGGACGGCGACGGGCCGAGCAGCGCCACCGGGTAGCAGGAACACAGCGTGCAGACCAGCACGTTGTGACGTTCCGGGGTGTTGGCGACGACCTTCAGACGCTGCTCCTGCAGCCCGCCCGCCATCGACAGGCCGACCTCGGGCAGGGCGGCATTGGCGTCGGCGAGCAGCCGCTCGCGGAAACCGGCGTCGCTCCAGGCCCGGGCGACGATACGGGCGCCGTTCAGCGGGGACGCGCCGTCCAGTACCGAGGTGAGGACGGCGTCCAGCTCCGCATCGGTGACCTGGCCGGCCGCGACGAGGCGCTCCTCCAGGCGGCGCACCCGTGCCGCGACAGGGTTGCCTGTGTGCGTTCCGCTCATGACAGGTGCTCCTCGGCCGGTTCCAGATACGACTGCCACAGGTCCAGCGTCACCTCGTGGTCGCCCTCGCCCCACAGGTCGCGGGCGGCGAACGCCACGGTGTAGACGGGCTCGACGCGTGGCCGTTCGTGGCGCCGGGCCACGTCGTCGGCGACCGGCCAGCTCCCGGTGACCTCGACGATCCGTCCCGTTCGTCCGCGTGCGTAGGCGGGAAGCCGCGTGTGCCAGTCGGGGTCGAAGGCACGGGTGCGCACCGGGTCGCCGGCGGCGAACCGTGCGGCCGCCGGGTCACTCATCGCCGCCGCCCCGGGCGGTGAGCACATCGATCGCGTGGAGCCAGCGCTCGTAGTACGAAGCGGCCAAGTACTCCTGCGGAGGCATGCGTTCGATGGCGTCGCGGAACTCGTCCAGGGTGTAGGCGCCGCGCCGCACCAGCGCGATGTTCAGCGCATATACCCGCGCCTCCCAGTCCGCGTGGAAGGCCGGCTCGTTCTCCTCGGTGACGATGGGCCCGAACCCCGTCTGCCCGCCGACGTCGTTCACCCTGCTCATGCGCGGCAGCCTATGCGCAGGGGCCGCCTGCGGGAACCGTCCGGGATCTCCCGGCGTGGCCGGCTTTGCGCCGCTGTTCCACCGGATGCGAGATACGGAACGCGTGCGCCGCGAGTTGCCGGACTTCAGGGGTGGGGCGATGAGGCGCGGGAAAAGAGCGGCGCCAAGACGGACATGAACGACATCAACCGCCGCAGAGGCTCGATGACAGCGGGACCCGAAGTCGGGCGGACATCCAGAAGGCGCATCGGAGGATATTCAGCACGAGTTGAGCCACCGATGCCCGATACGGTCGCCCGGCTCGTTTCCGCATCGCGCAGGCCGCAAGTCGCAGCCATGTCCCGCGCCGTGTTCCAAGTCCCCCCGAATCAACGGGGATCCCGTTCCCGCACTCCGGCCGGCACGCCGCTGAGCCCGGCTTTCCGGCACATTGCGCGGTTCCCCGGGGGAGGCGCACGGGACTATCCGAATGGGACGAATTCGCTTTTGTCCGCGTAGTCGAGAACCTATTGCCGCGCAGGCCGGGACCGATGCGCACCGAGGAGTCCCTTTGTCCTTCTCAGACCCTGTCACGAGGCGAGCGGTGCAGCGCAGACCTGTCTCAAGTTCTCCTGTCAACTGTCTTGAATTCAAAGACGGCTGACGTATCTTGACGTATCACCGGAGTCGCCGAGCCTCGACTGCGCCAAGTGCACCGACGATGGGCACAGGTTCGACCTGTCCGTCTCGAACGGAGCCCTGATGATTCTGACCATTCGTGACTTGGTTGCAGGTCCACCGCGCGGTTCTCACCTGCCGGCGCGGACCGGTTCGTACCGTCCGTACCTCTCGCACGCGGTCGCTGCCTCGTCCCCCCGATCCACCGCGGGCCGCGGGGCCCCTCGCGCAGGACCGCCTCGTGAACCGCTCGTTCACCTTCTCTCGACCGGCGAACTCGCTCCTGCTTGAGGTTCTGATGATGCGTATGACGGACGTAGCGTTCTGGCTCGTGCCGCTCCTTGCGGTCGCTGCGATCGCGGCCGGAATCACGGCACTGCGGTTCCGGAGGATGGCTGTCCGGAACGCCGAGCGCAGTCATGTCCTGGAGCGGCAGGTCCGCATGCGGGACGAGGAGACGCAGCACCTCGTCGAACAGCGCCTCCAGGCACTCGCGGACGCCCAGTGGCAGGGGCGGCGCCGGCAGATACCGGACCTGCGCCATCAGGCCCTCGCCGGCTCGGACTTCGCCGACGCCCACGACTCGGTGCTGGAGATGTTCAGCTTCGCGAGCGAGACCGCCGAACAGGCCGCCGAAGGTCTGCTGCTGGCCGTGGCCCGCAAGCTGCAGGGACTCGCCAACGGGCAGCAGCTGAAGATCAACGAGATGACCGAGCGCCACGACGACTCGGCCTTCCTCGAGGACCTGATGCAGCTCGACCACACCAACGCCCAGATCCTCCGCCGCGCGGTCGGCATGGCCGTCGTCTGCCGCGCGTGGCCGGGCCGCCAGCACAACGCGACGTCGCTCCACGACATCGTCCGCGGCGCCATCGGACGGATCCTGGACTACAAGCGCGTCCAGATCGTACGGATCGAGGACACCCGTGCCGTGACGGGCCGGGTCGTGGAACCCCTGGTCATGACGATCGCCGAATTGCTCGAGAACGCCACCCGCTCGTCGCACCCGCAGACCCCCGTCCAGGTGCACGTCCAACTCACCCACACCGGGCTGGCGTTCGTGATCGAGGACGCCGGTGTCGGGCTGAACGCCGCCGAGCAGGAGAAGGCCGTGCGCCTGCTCAAGGACGAGTCCCTCGGGCTCGCGAAACTGGGAGACCCCCCGCGGTTCGGGCTCGCCGCGTGCGGTGCGCTGGCCCGTCGCTACGGCTTCACGATCTCGATCGATACCGCCTCGGCATTCGGCGGCGTCCGCGCCGTGGTGAACCTCCCCCGCACACTTCTCACCGACCCGGTGAAGCCCACCTCCGCGCCCACCTCTGCGCCCGCCGCCGTGCCGCCGCCGCGCGCAGAGCCCGCCGCATCGGAGCCCGCCGAGTCCGAGCCGGCCGGTTCCGGAGCGGACGACGGCGAAGCGGCCGAGGGCGAGCGCGAGGCGGTACCGGCGCGCCCGACCACCGCGAACGGGCTGCCGAAACGGACCCGGAAACAGCCTGCCCCGAGCGCCGACCACTCCGAGCAGCCACCCCCTGCCACCAAGTCCGCCGCACCTCGCTCACCCGGTGAGGCGGCGGCATCGATCGGTGCGTTCCAGCGAGCAGGCAAGGCGGCGGCCGACCGCCTCCGTCCGTCCACCGAAGGGACTCCCGAGTCATGACCCAGAACCCGGACGCCTGGATGCTCAACCAGGTGCTGGACCAGCCCGAGGTCCACGACGCCATCCTCATCACCGCTGACGGGCTGGTGAAGGCCTTCTCCCAGGGCCTCGACCAGGACCAGGCGGACAGCATCGCGGCGGCCCTCGCGGGCGTGCAGTCCACCAGCAGCGCCACCGCGATGTTCTGCCGAGCCCCGGCCGACTCGTGGAGGCAGAGCATGGTCGAGTTCGACGGCGGATTCGTGGTCACCATCCGTGCGCACGACTCGACGTTCCTGTCCGTGGCGACCTCCGGTGCCGCCGACGTGGGACAGGTGGCCTACCGGATGCACGAGGTCGTGGCCCAGCTCGGACGGGAGATGGGCGCCGAGCTCCGCGAGGACGTGGGCAGCGGGACATGACGCACCGTCACAGGCATGACCTGGTGAGAACGTTCGTGCTGACCGGTGGGCGCGCCCAGCCCACCGGGACCGCCGACGAACTCGACGTGCTCACGATGGTGACCGCCGTCCCGGGGAAGCCGCGGACCGGCCTGCAGCCCGAGGATCTGCGGGTGATCGACCTGTGCCGCGGCGGCTACCTGTCCGTCATCGAGGTCGCCGGGCACCTCGGGCAGCCGCTCACCATCACCCGCATCCTGCTCGGAGACCTCATCGACTCCGGCCTCCTGGAGGTCAAGGCGAGCCAGAAGGAGGCCGGAACGCCGGCGACCCCCGACCCCGACCGCCTGCGAACCCTGGAGAGGATGCTGCATGGCCTCCAGGCTCTCTGACGGTGTCTACGTCCGTGACACCGTGCAGATCACGGCGAAGCTGATGGTGGTGGGCCCCTTCGGGGTCGGCAAGACGACCTTGATCGGAGCCGTCAGCGAGATCGAGCCGCTGCGTACCGAGGAACTCATGACGCAGACCAGCGCCGCCGTGGACGATCTGACCGGGGTGCCGGGCAAGAGATCCACCACCGTCGCCCTCGACTTCGGACGGCTCACCCTCGCCGAGGACCTCGCGCTGTACCTGTTCGGCACGCCCGGCCAGCAGCGCTTCACACAGATCTGGGAGGACCTCTCGCGCGGCGCCTACGGGGCCCTCGTGCTGGCCGACTCCCGATTCCTCGACCAGTCCTTCGAGGCCCTGAGTCTGGTCGAGAAGAGCTCGCTCCCGTACATCGTCGCGCTCAACACCTTCCCCGACACCCCGGATTACCCCGAGGACGAGCTGCGCGAAGCGCTCGACCTCGATCCCGCCACACCGCTGCTCACCTGTGACGCGCGGGACCGCAAGTCCGCCAAGACCGCACTGATCACGCTCGTCAAGCACCTGTACGCCGGCCACCAGGAGTCGTCGTGACCTCCTCGCCCCTCTCCGAACCCCACGCGGCGCCGCCGGGCTGCCCCGCACACCGGCCGTCCGCAGGGACCGGCAGCGATCTGCCGAAGCTGTACGACGACGCCTTCGCCGCGGACCCCAACGCCCTCTACGACCGGCTGCGTTCACAGGGCGGCCCCGCGCAGTGGGTGGAGCTGGCGCCCGGAGTCGAGTCGATCCTCGTGACCGGATACCAGGCGGCCCTGGAAGTGCTCCGCAGCCCCTACTTCAGCAAGGACGCCCACCGCTGGAAGGCCCTGGCCGACGGCCGCGTCCCCCGCGACAGCCCGATCCTGCCGATCATGGGCCCGCGCAAGAGCCTGTGGTTCGCCGACGGCCAGGAACATCTGCGCCTGCGGACGCCCGTCGACCGCGCCCTGGGCGGCATCGACCCCCGCCAGTTGCGAGCCGTCGTCCAGCGCAGCGCCACACAGCTGATCGACGAATTCGCCGAGGACGGCAGGGCGGATCTCGTCTCGCAGTACGCGGCGCGCATCCCGGTCATGGTCCTCACCCAGCTCTTCGGCTGCCCCGACCATCTCAACCCCCGCATCTCCAGGGCCTTCCTCCAGATGGTCAACGCCGTCGAACCCGACGCCGCCACACAGGGCGTCCAGGACCTGGTGGCGTGCCTGAACGAGCTGATCGAGCTCAAGTACCGGACTCCCGGCGACGACGTGACCACGCGGCTGCTGCGGCACTCCGCCAACGTGACCCGGGAAGAGCTCATCGACCAGCTCGTGGTCATCACCGGTGCCGGCCAGGTGCCCGGCACCGCCTGGATCTCCACGGCCACGATGATGCTGCTCTCCGACGACCGCTTCGCGGGCGACCTGACCGGCGGCAGCCTCACGGTCACCGACGCGCTGAACGAGGTGCTGTGGCTGCACGCACCGCACTCGAACTACTCGTTCGTGTACGCCATCGAGGACTACGTCCTGCGCGATCAGGACACCGGCGAGGAGACCCTCATCCCCACCGGCGTGCCGGTGACCATCAGCCACGCCGCCGCCAACCTAGACCCGACGCTGCCGACGAACCAGGCGGAGCGGGCCGCGAACACGTCCCATCTCGCGTTCAGCGCCGGGCCGCACGCCTGCCCCGCGCAGGACACCGCGAGCATCATCGCCGAGGTCGCCATCGACACCGTCCTCGACCTGCTCCCCGAGATGGAGCTCGCGGTGCCCGCCGAGGAACTCTCATGGCGCCCGGGGCCGTTCATCCGCGCCCTGACCGAACTGCCCGTCCGCTTCACCGCCACACCGGCCACGCATGCGGCGGAGGCAGCAGCGTCCACGCCGTCCACGCCGTCCGAACCGTCCGGCTCTTCCTCCGACGCCGCAGCAGGCCGCCCCGCCCCGGCCGCGTCCCCCGGCTCTCGGCGGCGCCGTTGGAGCCTGGCGGGTCGACGCGGCAAGTGACCGTCACGGCAGGTGACCCGTCACGGCGCGGCCCCGGGCGGGGCGCGCCGCGGTTCACCGTACGGGCGTCCCGGCCTCGCGGAGCGTGTCCTTGACCTGGCCGATCCGCAGATCGCCGAAGTGGAAGACGGAGGCTGCCAGTACGGCATCCGCTCCGGCCTCGACCGCGGCCGGGAAGTGCTCCAGCCGGCCCGCGCCGCCGGAGGCGACGACGGGCACCGAGACGTGCGCACCCACGGCCCGGATCATCTCCGTGTCGTAGCCGTCCTTCGTGCCGTCCGCGTCCATCGAGTTCAGCAGGATCTCCCCGGCGCCCAACTCCGCGGCCCGCCGCGCCCATTCGACGGCGTCGATGCCGGTGCCGCGGCGTCCGCCGTGCGTGGTGACCTCGAATCCGGAGGGTGTTGAGGCCCCGGCGCCCTCCGCGTCCCCGGATGCCCCCGGCGGCACGCAGCGCCGCGCGTCCACGGACAGCACCAGCACCTGGCTGCCGAAGCGTTCGGCGATCTCCCGGATCAGCTCGGGACGGGCGATCGCCGCGGTGTTCACGCCGACCTTGTCGGCACCCGCGCGCAGCAGCCTGTTCACGTCGTCGCCGCTGCGGACGCCGCCGCCGACCGTCAGCGGGATGAAGACCTGCTCGGCGGTGCGGCGCACCACGTCGTACGTCGTCTCGCGGTCGGAGGAGGAGGCGGTGATGTCGAGGAAGGTCAGCTCGTCGGCGCCTTCCTCGTCGTAGATCTTCGCCATCTCGACGGGGTCGCCCGCGTCCCGCAGGTTCTTGAAGTTCACGCCCTTGACGACCCGTCCGGCGTCCACGTCCAGGCAGGGAATGACTCGTACGGCCACGGACATCGCTGTGCTGACTCCTTGCAGGTGGTGCGTCGATCGATGAGGGACGGACCGCACTGGCCCATCGGGAAGGCGGCGTTACGTCCGGCCGCCGCGGAAGGCCTCCATCTCCACCTCCACCAGGACCCGGGAGTCCACGAAACCGGAGACCACCACCACCGTGGCGGCTGGGGCGATGTCGCCGAAGATCTCCTTGTGGGCGCGCGCCACGTCGTCCACGTCCCGCGCATGCGTGAGATACATCCGCGTGCGGATCACGGACGAGGCGTCGAGGCCGAAGGGCTCGAGTGCCTCCAGCGCCTTCCCGAAGGCCGCCCTGGTCTGCTCGTACGGTGAGCCCTCCCCCAGGAGCTTGCCGTCCGAGAGAGGCATCGTCCCCGCCACGAGTACCCGGTCGCCCGCCGCGACGGCGCGTGCGAAACCGATCGTCTTCTCCCAGGTGCTTCCGGAGCGGTCACGTTCCACGTCGGGGTCACGCCGTTCGGACGGGGTCATCAGGAGACGGCCTCCAAAGCCTCTTCAAGTGTGAACGCCTCGGCGTAGAGGGCCTTCCCCACAATGGCGCCCTCGACGCCCTCGGGTACAAGCGTGGCGATGGCCCGCAGATCGTCAAGGGAGGAGACGCCGCCGGACGCGACGACGGGCCGGTCCGTCACGGCACAGACGTTGCGCAGCAGTTCGAGGTTGGGGCCCTTGAGCGTGCCGTCCTTGTTGATGTCGGTGACGACGTAGCGGGCGCAGCCCTCGGAGTCGAGCCGGGCCAGCGTCTCGTAGAGGTCGCCGCCGTCCCTGGTCCAGCCGCGGCCGCGCAGCGTCGTGCCCCGTACGTCCAGACCGACGGCGATCCTGTCGCCGTGCTCGGCGATGACCTTGGCGACCCATTCCGGCGTCTCGAGCGCGGCGGTGCCCAGGTTGACGCGGCGGCAGCCGGTGGCGAGGGCCGCGGCGAGGCTCTGGTCGTCGCGGATGCCGCCGGACAGCTCGACGTCGATGTCCATGGCACCGGCCACCTCGGCGATGCGGGCGCGGTTGTCGCCCGTGCCGAAGGCGGCGTCGAGGTCGACCAGGTGCAGCCACCGGGCACCGGCGCGCTGCCAGGTGAGGGCTGCCTGCAGCGGGTCGCCGTAGGCGGTCTCGGAACCGGACTCGCCGTGCACGAGGCGCACGGCCTGTCCGTCACGTACGTCGACGGCGGGCAGCAGTTCCAGCTTGGGCGCGGACGAAGGCGTGGACACAGGCACTCTCGGCTTCTGTAGTGGAGCGGAACGGTGTTGTCGGAAGAAGAAGCGGAAGCGATGGGCGGGGAGGCGAGGAGGCGTCAGTGATCTCAGGTCGGGTGCTCTCAGATGAACGCGACCCAGTTGGAGAGCAGCCGGGCACCGGCGTCGCCGGACTTCTCGGGGTGGAACTGGGTCGCCCACAGCGGACCGTTCTCCACGGCGGCGACGAACGGCGCACCGTGCTCGGCCCAGCTGACCCTGGGCGGGGTCATCGCCGGATTCGTGACGGTCAGTTCCCAGTCGTGGACGGCGTAGGAGTGGACGAAGTAGTAGCGCTCGCTCTCGGAGAGCCCCTCGAAGAGACGCGAACCCTCGGCCGGAGTGACCGTGTTCCAGCCCATGTGGGGCACCGAGTGATCGGCGTCCGCCTTCAACGGCCCCACGGTGCCCGGCCATTCACCCAGGCCTTCGGCCTCGACGCCGTGCTCGATGCCGCGGGCGAAGAGGACCTGCATGCCGACGCATATGCCCAGCACGGGGCGCCCTCCCGCGAGGCGCCGCTCCATGATCCAGTCGCCGCGTGCCGCCCGCAGCCCGTCCATGCAGGCGGCGAAGGCGCCGACGCCCGGCACCAGCAGACCGTCCGCCTCCATGGCCGCGCCGTAGTCGCGGGTGATCTCCACGTCCGCGCCGGCGCGGGCAAGAGCGCGCTCGGCCGAACGCACGTTGCCGAAGCCGTAGTCGAAGACGACGACCTTCTTGCGCTGCTCGTTCCCGCCCGCGGCGCTCCTGCCCTCCGCGGCCGTGCCGTCCGTGTTGCCGGTGCTCACGCCCACACCTCCAGCCGCAGGATCCCGGCGAGCAGGGCCAGCGCCGCCCCCGCGCCGAGCACGGCGATGATCCCCTTGGGCAGCTTCTGCTTCCAGAAGGAGATCGCCCCGCCGAGCAGGAACAGGCCGACGAAGATGAGAACAGCCGACAGGCCCGTCACAGCGCGCCCTTCGTCGAGGGGATGCCGCTCTGGCGCGGGTCGATCTCGCTGGCGTAACGCAGCGCGCGGGCAAGGGCCTTGAACTGGCACTCGACGATGTGATGCGCATTGCGCCCGTACGGCACGTGCACGTGCAGCGCGACCTGCGCCTGCGCCACGAAGGACTCCAGGATGTGCCGCGTCATCGTCGTGTCGTACTCGCCGATCATCGGCGCCATGCCCTCGGGTTCGCTGTGCACGAGGTACGGACGGCCCGAGAGGTCGACCGTGACCTGGGCCAGCGACTCGTCCAGCGGCACGGAGGCATTGGCGAAGCGGACGATCCCGCTCTTGTCGCCGAGTGCCTGCTTGAAGGCGGCGCCGAGCGCGAGCGAGGTGTCCTCGATCGTGTGGTGGCTGTCGATGTGCAGATCGCCCTCGGTCTTGACCGACAGGTCGAAGAGGCCGTGGCGGCCGAGCTGGTCGAGCATGTGGTCGTAGAAGCCGACGCCCGTGGAGATGTCGGCCTTGCCGGTGCCGTCGAGATTGATCTCGACGAGGACCGACGTCTCCTTCGTGCTGCGCTCCACGCGGCCCACGCGAGCCAGAGTCATCGGGGGGTCTCCTTCGTCACTGCACGTACCGCGTCGAGGAACGCGTCGTTCTCTTCGGGCGTGCCCGCGGTGACCCGCAGCCGGCCCGGTACACCGTTGTCCCGCACGAGCACGCCCTGCTCCAGCAGGGCCTGCCATGTGAGGTGAGCGTCGTCGAACCGTCCGAACTGGACGAAGTTGGCGTCGGACTCGGTCACTTCGAGCCCGAGAGCACGCAGCTCCCGCACCAGCCGGTCACGCTCTTCCTTGAGCCGCTCGACGTATCCGAGCAGCGTATCGGTGTGCTCCAGGGCGGCCAGCGCCGTGGCCTGCGTGACCGCCGAAAGGTGGTAGGGCAGCCGCACCAGCTGCACCGCGTCGACGACGGCGGGGTCGGCCGCGAGATAGCCCAGACGCAGCCCCGCCGCACCGAAGGCCTTCGACATCGTCCGGCTGACGACGAGGTTCGGACGGCCCTCGATCAGCGGCAGCAGCGAGGGCCGGTGCGAGAACTCGCCGTACGCCTCGTCCACGATCACCATCGACGGCCCGGCGGCCTGCGCCGCCTCGTACAGCGCCACGACCGTCTCGCGCTCGACCGCCGTGCCCGTCGGGTTGTTGGGCGAGCAGACGAAGACGACCGAGGGGCGCTGCTCAGCGATGGCGCGCACCGCGGCGTCCGTGTCGACCGTGAAGTCCTCACGGCGCGGCCCGGACAGCCAGCCGGTGCCCGTGCCGCGGGAGATGAGGCCGTGCATCGAGTACGACGGCTCGAAGCCGATGGCGGTGCGGCCGGGCCCGCCGAAGGTCTGCAGCAGCTGCTGGATGACCTCGTTGGAACCGTTGGCCGCCCAGATCTGGTTCCCGGAGACCTCGAAGCCCGTCGTACGGGTCAGATACGAGGCGAGCGCGGTGCGCAGCTCGACCGCGTCACGGTCCGGGTAGCGGTTCAGCGTGCGGGCGGCCTCGGTGACGCGCTCCGCGATGCGCCGGACCAGTTCCTCGGGCAGCGGATACGGGTTCTCGTTCGTGTTCAGCCGTACGGGCACGTCCAGTTGCGGGGCGCCGTACGGGGTCTTGCCTCGCAACTCGTCCCGGATGGGGAGCTGTTCGATGCCGGTCACTTGCTCTGCGGCACCTTTCCCTCGCTCGTGTCTTCTTGTTCGCCTCCGGCGCCCGTGTCTTCTTGTTCGCCTCCGGCGCCCGTGTCTTCTTGTTCGCCTCCGGCGCTCGTGCCTTCTTGTTCGCCTCCGGCGCTCGTGCCTTCTTGTTCGCCTCCGGCAAACCTTGCCTTGAGTGCCGTCCCGTGCGCAGGCAGGTCCTCGGCCTCCGCGAGCGTGACGACGTGGTGGGTGACCTCCGCGAGGGCGTCCCGCGAGTAGTCCACGACGTGGATGCCGCGGAGGAAGGACTGAACGGAGAGCCCCGAGGAGTGGCAGGCACAACCGCCCGTCGGCAGCACGTGGTTGGAGCCGGCGCAGTAGTCGCCGAGGGAGACGGGCGAGTACGGGCCGACGAAGACGGCGCCCGCGTTGCGCACGCGTGCCGCCCAGCCCGCCGAGTCCTCGGTCTGGATCTCCAGGTGCTCGGCCGCGTAGGCGTTGACGACCGCGAGCCCGTCCTCCAGGGAGTCGATGAGTACGATGCCCGACTGCCGCCCGGACAGCGCCTCGGTGATCCGCTCGCGGTGCCGGGCGACGGCGACCTGCTCCTTCAGCTCGCCCTCGACGGCCCCGGCCAGCTCGACGGACGGCGTGACGAGCACCGCGGCGGCGACCGTGTCGTGCTCGGCCTGGCTGACGAGGTCGGCGGCGACGTGCGCCGCGTCGGCCGTGTCGTCGGCGAGGATCGCGATCTCGGTGGGGCCGGCCTCGGAGTCGATGCCGATGCGGCCCTTGAGCAGCCGCTTGGCTGCCGCGACGTAGATGTTGCCGGGGCCCGTCACCAGCTGCGCGGACGGGCACTCGTCGGTGCCGTAGGCGAACATCGCGATCGCCTGGGCACCGCCGGCCGCGTACACCTCGTACACGCCGAGCAGCGCGCACGCGGCGAGGACGGTCGGGTGCGGCAGCCCCCCGAACTCGGGCTGCGGCGGCGAGGTGACCGCGAGGGAACCCACGCCCGCCTCCTGCGCGGGCACGACGTTCATCACGACCGACGACGGATACACGGCCCGCCCGCCGGGCACGTACAGCCCGACCCGCTCGACCGGCACCCACCGCTCGGTGACCGTGCCGCCGGGCACGACCGTGACGGCCGAATCACTGCGCCGCTGGTCGCGGTGGACGATACGGGCGCGGCGCACCGACTCCTCCAGGGCCGCCCGCACGTCCGGGTCCAGCTCGGCCAGCGCCTCGTCCAGAGCCTCACGCGGGACGCGGACACGCTCCAGCGTCACACCGTCGAACCGCTGCGCGTAGTCGATGAGCGCCGCCGTGCCACGATGCCGGACGTCGTCACAGATCGGCCGCACCTTCTCCAGGGCGGCCTCGACGTCCAGCTCGGCACGTGGCAGCAGATCACGGTCGAAGCCGCCGTCTGCGGAGACGGCGGAACCGCGCAGGTCGATTCGGGAGATCACGGCTCCAGTCTCTCAGACGGCGTCCGCCCGCCAGCCGCGCGTATCAGTGAGTGATACGCGTCCCGGGAGACGAACGTGGCCTCCGGCGTTCATACGCTCACCCAGCGGGAAAGAAGCGGACGGACACCGGGCGCGGACACCCGGTGACGGGACCGGACGGACCAGACCGGGACCGGAGACGACGTGCCGGACAGCCCCGGGCAGCAGCAGACCACCGAGGGCGTCCCGGCACCCGAGCAGAGGGGGAAGCCGACCGGTGAGCGAGGGGCTGGAGTCCAGAGAGCCGCCGTCCTGGCTGACAAGGGCCGAGTGGGGCATGTGGCAGGCGTTCGTCAACGGCAGCGAGTACGACCTGCGCAGCGGCGAAGAGGAACTCGACGACCCCAACGGCGACCACGAATGGGGGCCGGACCGCACCGTGCGCGCCCGCGTCATCGCGCATCTGCTGCTGCACGGGCCGCCACCGCTGCTGGGACGCGTCTCCTCGCTGCACGTCTCGGGCGCCCGGATCACCGACGTGCTCGACCTCTCCGGCGGCATCATCGAGCCGTACTTCGAGATGCGGCAGTGCCGCTTCGAACGTGAGGTGCGGATGGCGGAGGCCCGCATGCACACGGGGCGGCTCGTCGACTGCTACATACCGCGCCTGGAGGCCGCCCGGCTCAACACCGACGGCGACCTGCACCTGCCGCGCTGCTCGATACCCGAGGGCATCAAGCTCACCGACGCCACCATCGGCACCGACCTGATGCTCAACGAGGCGACGGTCGGCAGCGGCCGCCGCATACGCGCCATCGCCGCTGACGGCATCACCGTCTCCCAGGAACTCCAGGCGAGCCTGCTGGTGACCGACGGCGAGGTGAGCCTGCGCGGCGCGACGGTCGGCAGCTCTCTGCACATGTTCGGCACGGTGCTGCGCAACACCAAGGGCCGCTACGCCTTGTACGCCCCGCAGATGACGGTCGAGCACGTCGCCAGCTTCGCCGACGCCAACCGGGGCCGCTCCTCGCAGCTGCGGGACAGCACGACGCCCGCGTCCGGCACTCCCGTTCCCTTCACCACGGAGACCGGCAGCCGCTGGCGCACGAAGCACTTCGAGTGCACGGGCGGAGTGGTACTGGACGACGGGCGGTTCGGCTCGTCGCTCGTCATCGAGAACGCGCGCTTCGAACTGGGCCGGGACCAGGAACTCTCGCTCCGCCGCATCCAGACACCGGAGCTGAACTTCACACCGCGGGCGCCTGAGCGGGGTCTGATCGTGCTCTCCGGCGCCACCGTGGAGAAGCTGCTCGACAGGGTGGGCAGCTGGCCCAGGGACCAGCGCCTGTGGATGGCGGGCTTCACCTACCAGCAGGCCATCCCCAAGGAAGGCCACTTCAACGTCCGCGAGCGGCTGCGGTGGCTCGCGGCGGCCACACCCGAGTATTCGCCGCTGCCGTACGAGCAGTTGGCGCTGATGTACCGCAACAGCGGTGAGGACACCAATGCCCGCGCGGTGCTCCTGGCCAAGCAGCGGCGCCGCCGCGAGACGCTTCCGCTGGTGGGCAAGGTCTGGGGCTACTTGCAGGACTGGACGGTCGCCTACGGATACCGCCCGGCGCAGGCGGCGCTGTGGATGGCGTTGCTGTGGGCGGCGAGCGCCATGTACTTCGGGGCGCATCCGCCGGACCCTCTCAAGGGCGACGAGTCGCCGCACTGGAACGCGGCGCTGTACGCGCTCGACCTGCTGCTGCCCGTCATCACCATCGGGCAGGACAACGCCTGGGACCCGAAGGGGGGCCCGCAGTGGGTGGCGGCCGGCCTGATCCTCCTCGGCTGGATCCTCGCCACCACCGTCGCCACGGGGGCGACGCGCCTGCTCCGCCGCCAATGATCCGCGGCCGGTGGCAAGCCGTGAGTGATTCGCCGTCAGTGAACTGCCGTGCCGTGCCCTGCCTGCGTTGCACTCGTGATCGATCGGGAGCACCGGGCAGGCCCCGAAGGCTTTAGGCTTACTCGTTGTGACAACCGCGCTTCCGCTCTTCCC
Source organism: Streptomyces bathyalis (assembly GCF_015910445.1). Classification (NCBI taxonomy): domain Bacteria; kingdom Bacillati; phylum Actinomycetota; class Actinomycetes; order Kitasatosporales; family Streptomycetaceae; genus Streptomyces; species Streptomyces bathyalis. The sequence continues at coordinate 6,108,640 of NZ_CP048882.1, read as the reverse complement.
GCTCAACTCGGTGCTGTTCCCGGGCCTGGTGCTGCCGTTGAACATCTTCGAGCAGCGATACCGCGCGCTGATGCGGGACCTGCTGAAGATCCCCGAGGACACACCCCGCCGCTTCGGCGTGGTCGCCATCCGCGACGGCCGGGAGACCGCTCAGACCTCCAAGGGCCTGCCGGAGAGCGCGCCGCCCGCGGGCACCGAGCCGATGGCCGGTTTCGGATCCGATCCGATGGCGTCGTTCTACTCGGTCGGATGCATCGCCGACGCCTCGACGATCCGCGAGCGCGCCGGCGCGGCGGGCGGCCCCGCCGCGTCGGGTGCGTCCGGCGCCACGGGAGGGGACGCCGACGACGCGTCCCTCGAGGAGGAGGACGAGGCCGTGTCCGACGGTCCGGGCTACGAGGTCCTGGCCACCGGCACCACCCGTTTCCGGCTGCACTCCGTGGACTCCAGCGGCCCGTATCTCATGGGCGAGATCGAGGAGTTGCCGGAGGACGAGGGCGACGGAGCGGGTGCGCTGGCCTCAGGTGTGCTGCGTGCATTCCGCGGCTACCAGAAGCGGCTCGCGAGCGCACGGGAGCGGACCTTGGCCGCCGGGCAGGAACTGCCTGACGATCCGTCCGTCGTCTCGTACCTGGTGGCCGCCGCGACCATCCTCGACACTCCCACCAAGCAGCGCCTGCTCCAGGCCCCGGACACCGCGACGCGGCTGGCGGACGAGCTGAAGATCCTCCGCCGGGAGACAGCAGTGATCGGCAAGCTGCCCTCGCTCCCGGCGGCGGAACTCACACGCGACCCGACCAGCCCCAACTGAGCGGGCACCGGGACGGCTTCGGACACACGCAGAAACGGCACACAGGCAGGACGGCACGCGCGCCGGGCCGCGGAGGGGCAGCGATGGCGAAGAAGAACCGGCGGCAGAAGCAGCAGCAGGCGGCTACTCCGGCGACGCTCGCCGCCGCCCGCGCGGACGTGGAGTTCACCACGCACTCCTACGAGCACGACCCGTCCGCCGCCTCGTACGGTGCCGAGGCCGCCGAGGCCCTGGGGGTCGCGCCCGAGCGGGTCTTCAAGACCCTCGTCGCCGAGGTCGACGGCGCGCTGACCGTCGCGATCGTTCCGGTCTCCGCCTCGCTGGACCTGAAGGCCCTTGCGTCGGCGGCCGGCGGCAAACGGGCGGCGATGGCCGACCCTGCGGCCGTCGAGCGCAGTACGGGCTATGTGCTGGGCGGTGTCTCACCCCTCGGGCAGCGCAGGCCGCTGCCCACTGTCCTCGACGAGTCCGCCCTGGCGCACGCCACCATCTGCGTCTCCGCGGGACGCCGGGGTCTGGAGATCGAACTCGCCCCCGCCGACCTCGCGGAACTGACGGGCGCGGCCAAAGCGGCCATCGCCCGCACGAGTGACGCGTCCTGAGCCTCCGGGGCCTCAGGGGCCTCAGGGGCCTCAGGGCCCGCCGCTCACCAATGCTGTGCGGAACCGCCGTCCTTGGGTGGCAGCGATCCGGCGGGCTCCGGATCGCGGTGCCCGAAGACGCCCATGAGCACCAGATGCGTCGCCAGCGCGATGAACGGCCATACCAGCAGAGCACCCTTGGCCTGCAGTTTCAGCGGCCCGTCGAAGGTCTTGTTCTCACCGGCGGCCTTCGCCGCCGCCGCGAGATCGCCGCTCGGGCCCAGCCAGATCCCGAGCTGCCAGGCCAGCACCGACCCCAGCAGCGCACCCACGGCCAGCCCGACGACGATGCCGATGCCGCCCCTGCGGCTGCGCAGGAACGCCAGCAGGCCCGTCACCACACCGAAGGCGACCGCCAGCAGGACGAACGTGCCGTCCGCGCCGATCGCCTCCTCGCCCTCCGGGTCCTTCAGGAACACGCCTCCGTCGACGCTGACGAGCGGGACGCGCGGCGCGAGCCACAGCCACAGCAGTCCGAGCCCCACTCCGAGCACGAGCACGATCAGGGCGCACAGCGCACCCGCGCGCACCTCCGCCCGCACATCGGTGCGCTCCTCGTCGTATTCGTCCAGGAGTTCCGGGGCGTAGGCCCCGTGGCCCGCCTCCTCGCCGGAGTGGCCGTGCGCGCCGGGGTGACCGTAGGCGCCGGGGTGACCGTAGGCGCCCGGGTGACCGTACGCGCCGGAGGGACCGTACGGCCCGGACTGATCGCCTCCGGGACCCGCAGGACCTGAGGCCCCCGAGGATCCCGAGTCGCCGTACGGAGGAGCGGGGTGATCGCCGCCCGTGGGGTCGCCGCGCCGGTGCGAACCCGGCTGTCCGCCGCCGTGCCGGCCGCCATGGCCGTGGTACGGGCGGGAGCGACGCGAGCGGTCGGGGTCGGGTGAGGAAGGCGTTGGAGCGGTCACGACGCCATCGTGCCAGTCCCGGGCACCAGTTCGGGCGGCGGGCGGCAGATGGCTCTGCGGCAGAATGGCGGCGAATACACCCATTCCGGCTCAGTCGGCGTCCGGGCCCGGCTCCGGTCCGCTTCTCAGCGGACTGCCGCGCGCCGGTACGCCCATGTCGCCAGCGCCAGGGACGCCACACCCACCGCGGCGCAGACGGCGAGATCCAGGGCGGCAAGGCCCCAGTCGGGCCGCACCTCGAAGGCACGGGCGAGCGCCTCGACTCCGTACGTCGAGGGCAGCAGGTCCCGCAGCAGGCCCACGGGCTGCGGCAGACGCCCGCCCGGGAGGACGCCCAGCAGCAGCGCGGCCGACATGCCCAGCTGCCCGCAGAGAGTCGCGATCTCGGGCTTGGGGGCGAGCAGGCCCAGCGCCGCACCGAGCCCGGCCAGAGCGGCACCCGCGAGCGGCACGACGGCCACGAGCACCCACAGACCGCTCAGCGGCAGCTGGTAGAGGACGCCGCCGGCGACGGCGGTGACGAGGACCCCGGGCACCGTGAACGACGCATACGCCCCGGCGGCACCGAGCACGACCGCCGCCGCGGGCACCGGCAGCGTGGCGTAGTGGTCGAGACCCCCGCCCGCGCGCAGCTGCCCGAAGTACTGGGCCAGCAGATTGAGCGCCACGAACGCCACCACCAGGACGGCGGACCCGGCGACCACGGCCCTCGATTCGGCACCGCCGTCGACCACGCCCCTCATCAGCACCATGATCCCCAGCGACTGGAACGTCGCCACGAACAGCAGCGGGATGCGGGCGACCCGTGCGCGGGAGAGCTGCGCCCGGTACACGGCGGCCAGCGAGGGCCACAGACGGGCCCGGGGCGCGAGAGCAGCGGGCGCCTCACCGGCCGTGCCGGAAGCCCCTGCCGACGCACCGGCAGACGCCGCGCCCGCGACGCCGGCGTCCTCCCCGGCCTCGCGGGGAGCCAGAACGCGGGCGCCGGTCTCGCCGGACCGCGCCCGCGCGCGCGCCTGTGCCTGCGCCGAAGCGGCCGTACTCACACCTTCACCAGACCTTCCCCGCAGCCGCCCAGAGCGAGATACACGTCCTCGAGGCTGGGCGTGGCCAACGAGAAGTCGTCGAGTGCCGCGAAGGCCCGCCCTGTGGTGACGACGTCGACCGCGGCGCGGGCCGCCTCGGGCGGCATGCGCAGCGTCCAGCGGCGTCCCGAGACCGTGGCCTTACCGGCAAGGTCGGCGACCTGTGGCACGTCGAGCGGCGCGCGGTCGCGCCAGACCAGTTCGAGCCGTACGTCCCCGCCGACGGTGGCCTTCAGCCCTCCGGGGGTGTCGCAGGCGATGACGCGGCCGCGGTCCAGCACCGCCACGCGGTCGAGGACGGTCTCGGCCTCCATGACGTTGTGCGTCACCAGCACCACCGTCGCGGCGCGCTCGGTGCGCCTGCGCTCCACGGCCGCCCACACCGCGCGCCTGGCGACCGGGTCCATGCCGGTCGTCGGCTCGTCCAGTACGAGCAGGGGCCGCTCCCCCACGAGCGCCGAGGCGACGCAGGCCAGCCGCCGCTGACCGCCCGAGAGCTTTCTGAGCGGACGGCCCGCGAGGGCGTTCAGGCCCAGCTCGTCCAGGACCTCGTCCCGCTCGCGCCGGGCGGACGCGGCGTCCAGGCCACGAAGGCGTCCCGTGGTCTCCGCCGCCAGGGCGACGGTCAGTTCGTCGAGCGCGCCGGACTCCTGGCCGAGGTAGGCGAGGATCCGCGCGGCACGCTCCGGGTGCCGCACCAGGTCGTGCCCGAGCACCTCGACCGTGCCGGAGTCGGGACGCATCAGGCCGGCCAGCTGTCTGACGACGGTGGACTTGCCGGCTCCGTTCGGGCCGAGCAGGCCGAAGATCTCGCCCTGCCGCACTTCGAGGGTGACTCCGTCGCAGGCCCGCACGCCCGCGATACCGGGTGCGTCCCGGGTGCTGCGCAGCAGGTTCAGGGGGAGCGCGCCGGCCCGGCGGCGGCTCATGGGATACGTCTTGACCAGGCTCGTCATGCGCACAGCGGTCCGCGTCGGCGTCTGCACGCTCTGCGCCGTCTGCTGCGTTGTGCCGGTTCCCACGAGCGACGAGCCTACGCTCCGGTGGCGGCGGGGTATCCGGAAGGGTCGTTCCGGGACGGATCCGGGCTACTGCTCGGCGACGGAGGCGTCCTCGTCGGGGACGGTCTGCCCGGTCACGGGGGCGTCGATCTCACGCCAGAACCCCGCCCGGATCGCGTACCGGTCGTGCTCGTCGATCTGGTCGTCCTTGTGCGCGAGCAGCCCGAAGCGGGCCGCGTAGCGGAGCAGCTCCCCGTCGATGCGGTGCGGGATGCGCGGATACTCACGGGCCAGCGACTGCACGTGGGCGGGGGCGGAGAGCCGCTCCAGCCAGCGCCGGGCGAAGACCTGGCCGACCTCGAAGGGGTCGCCGCTGACCGCCGTGATGTCCTCCTCACGGTCCGCCCAGCGCTGCTCGGCCGTCGTCAGCTGGGCGAGCATAGGCAGCGCGGCAGCCTCCTGGGACTCCCCTGATGTGCTGCGCTCGACGCAGCCCCGCTCGGAGGACCATCTGAGTGTCGCGCCGGGAGGGGCGCCGTGGCCGGGGTGCGGCGCGGGACGGCCGAGCCCGGCGAGGTCCTTGGGAGTGGGAACGGTGGGAACGCCGCTGGTGCCCTTGTCCGGGGCGGCCGCCTCGTCGTCCTCGCTGTCCGTCGCCTGAGTGTCAGCGGCGCCGTCCGCGGCCGCGCCGGCGGGTGGCGGCGGGGGTGTCGCCGAGGGCGGCGCGGACGCCGCGTGATGCACGGGCGCGACGGGTGCGCTTCCGTTCTTGGCCGATTCGGGCAGCGGCGCGGAGAGGATCGCCGCGATCTCGGGTCTGGATGCGGACTGCGGGTGGTACGCACCGGACGGTTCCGTGGCGCGCACGGCCTCCGTGATCCAGCTGCGGTCCAGGACCCGGCGCTCGTCGGCCTCGGCCACGAGATCCTCGGACTGGTTGTAGTCGCCGTCCGCCGCCTGCACTGCCCACAGGTGCACGGCGACGCCGTGTTCCTTGGCCGACATCAGCCCCGGGAGCAGATCACCGTCGCCCGTGACGAGGACGATGTCGGAGCAGGCCCGATTCCGGGCCAGTTCGGTGAGCTCCGCGTGCATCGCCGCGTCGACGCCCTTCTGGGCCCAGCGGCCGTCGCTTCTGGTCAGTGCTCCGAGACGTACGGTGACGCGCGACATCACCCGGAGCTTGCGGTGCTCGGGCTGCGGCACCCGGTCGGGTGCGCCGTCGAACCAGTAGATCCGCAGCAGATCACAGCCGGTGTCGGCCTCGGCACGTTCGCGTAGCCCGCGGATCAGGGCGGCGTGATCCACGCTGATCTGGGAGCGCATGGGCTCCCCCGCCAGCAGACTCGCGGCGGCGCCCAACAGATATCCGGCATCCACCAGAACGACGCAGCGGTCCACGATCCACCCACTCTCGGTCACCGACGGCGGCCCAGTGGCCGGAGTCGTGTGTTTCGCCTTCGAGTCTGCCCGACCGTACAGGGGTTATTGGCGGCGCACGATCACCGGCGTGGCGGCACAGATGTGGAGGAGGCGCAACAGCGCGAAGAACCGCCTCACTCACGGTGATTGTCCGACATGCGCGCTTCATACCCCCGTGCCAGGCTGAATTCGGCCCAAAGTTCAACGGTCCCCAGGAGGCGATCATGGCCAAGGGCAGGAATCAGGAACGCAGTCAGAAGAAAGCCGGTGACAGCGAGCGCGACCAGAGCAGGACCGAGAGCGGTTCCGCCGAAGGTCAGCCGTCGCGCCCGTCGTCGGGCAGAAACGTCAGCCCGGCCGACGTGGCCCGCAAGCACCAGCGGCGCTTCGGACACAACTGACCCTGCCTGGTGCAGAGGTCGGCAACACTCCGTTTGATTCACCTGTGCCCTTGGGCACCGCACGTCGGCGCTTGACAAGAAGAGGGCGGCCCCAGCCCCGGGGCCGCCCTCTTCGTGCGCCGGGCCATGCGGACGCGCCGCACGGGCCCCGCGCCGGAGGGGCGTTGGCGGTGTCGGCAGTCGCTCGCCCGGGCGCCGGGCGCCGGCTGCCTCGCCGTTCGGGCTCAGCCCGCCATGCAGGACGGGCCCAGCAGCTCCTTCAGGTCGCCGAAGAGAGCCGGCGCGGGCGTGACCCGGTGCCTGTCCAGCCGCAGGACCGTGGTCTTGCGGGCGCCCTGGAGCCGCACGCGTACCTCGCTCGAACCGCGGTGGTGGGTGAGGACTTCGCCGAGCTTCTCCACCAGCGGCGGCGTGATCTTCACGGTGGGGATCGTGATCGTCACGGGCGCGCTGGCGGATGCCTCGCTCAGGTCGGGAATCATCAGCTCCATCGCGACCAGACGCGGCACGTCCTCACGCTTGTCCAGCCGGCCCTTGACGAAGACGACGGCGTCCTCGACGAGTTGGGTGGAGACGAGCTGGTAGGTCGCCGGGAAGAACATGCAGTCGATGGAGCCCGCCAGGTCCTCCACGGTCGCGATCGCCCACGCGTTGCCCTGCTTGGTCATCTTGCGCTGCAGCCCGGAGATGATCCCGCCGATGGTGACGATCGCGCCGTCCGAGTGCTCGCCGCCGGTGAGCTGGGCGATGGCCGCGTCCGCCTTGTCGTTGAGCACGTGTTCCAGCCCGAACAGAGGGTGGTCGGAGACATAGAGGCCGAGCATCTCCCGCTCCTGGGCGAGGAGATACGTCTTCTCCCACTCCTCCTCGGAGAAGGTGACGTCGAGGCCGAAGCCGGGGGCGTCCTCCCCGTCCTCCCCGCCGAGGTCGCCGAAGAGGTCGAACTGGCCCTCGGCCTCCTTGCGTTTGACCTGCACCACGTTGTCGATCATCGGCTCGAACTGCGCCGTCAGGCCCTTGCGCGTGTGACCCATCTCGTCGAACGCGCCCGCCTTGATGAGGGATTCGATGGTGCGCTTGTTGCAGACGACGGATTCGACCTTGTCGAGGAAGTCGGGGAAGGAGGTGTACCTCCCCTTCGCCTTGCGGCACTTGACGATCGAGTCCACGACGTTCTGCCCGACGTTCCGCACCGCGGTCAGGCCGAAGACGATGGTCGAGTCGTCCCGCGAGGTGAAGTTCGCCTCCGACTCGTTGACGTCCGGGGGGAGGACCTTGATGCCCATCTTCCGGCACTCGTTCAGGTACACGGCCGACTTGTCCTTGTCGTCGCGCACCGAGGTGAGCAGCGCCGACATGTACTCGGCCGGGTAGTTGGCCTTGAGGTAGGCCGTCCAGTACGTGACCAGTCCGTACGCCGAGGAGTGCGCCTTGTTGAAGGCGTAGCCGGCGAAGGGCACCAGCACGTCCCAGACGGCCTGGATTGCCTCGTCGGAGTAGTTCCGCTCGCGCATACCCTTCTGGAAGTTCACGAACTCCTTGTCGAGAACCTCCTTCTTCTTCTTGCCCATCGCCCGGCGCAGCAGGTCCGCCTGACCCAGCGAGTAGCCCGCGAGCACCTGCGCGGCCTTCTGCACCTGCTCCTGATACACGATCAGGCCGTGCGTGATGTCGAGGACCTCCTTCAGGGGCTCCTCGAGCTCGGGGTGGATGGGGGTGATCTCCTGCTGGCCGTTCTTCCGCAGGGCGTAGTTGATGTGGCTGTTCATGCCCATCGGGCCCGGCCGGTACAGCGCCGAGACGGCGGAGATGTCCTCGAAGTTGTCGGGCTTCATCATGCGCAGCAGCGAGCGCATGGGGCCGCCGTCGAATTGGAAGACGCCCAGGGTGTCTCCGCGGCACAGCAGCTCGAACGTCTTGGGGTCGTCCAGCGGCAGGTCGAGCAGCTTGAGATCGACGTCCTTGTTCTTGCGGATCATCTTGACCGCGTCGTCCATGATCGTCAGGTTGCGCAGCCCGAGGAAGTCCATCTTCAGCAGGCCGAGGGCCTCGCAGCTGGGGTAGTCCCACTGCGTGACGACCACGCCGTCGTTCTTGGGCGAGAAGACGGGCACGTGGTCGATCAGCTTCTCGCTGGACATGATCACGCCGGCGGCGTGCACGCCCATCTGCCGCACCAGGCCCTCGATGCCACGTGCCGCGTCGATCACCTTGGTGACGTCCGGCTCGTTCTCGTACATCGCCCGGATCTCGCCCGCCTCGCTGTAGCGCGGGTGGTCCTTGTCGGTGATGCCGGACAGCGGGATGCCCTTGCCGAGGACGTCGGCGGGCATCGCCTTGGTGATCCGGTCGCCCATCGCGTACGGGTAACCCAGCACGCGGGCCGAGTCCTTGATCGCGTTCTTCGCCTTGATCGTGCCGTAGGTGCCGATCATGGCGACCTTGTCCGCGCCGTACTTCTCCGTGACGTAGCGGATGACGTCGCCGCGCCTGCGCTCGTCGAAGTCGATGTCGACGTCGGGCATGGTGACGCGCTCGGGATTGAGGAACCGCTCGAAGATCAGGCCGTGGGTGACGGGGTCGAGGTCGGTGATGCCCATCGCGTAGGAGACGATCGAGCCGGCCGCGGAGCCACGGCCCGGGCCCACCGCGATGCCGTTGTTCTTCGCCCAGTTGATGAAGTCGGCAACGACGAGGAAGTAACCGGGGAAGCCCATCGAGATGATGACGTCCATCTCGTACTCGACCAGCTCCTGCCGGTCCTGGGGAACGCCGCCCGGGTAGCGGACGGCCATTCCCCGCTTGACCTCCTCCTTGAACCAGGACACCTCGTCGTACCCCTCGGGCACGTCGAAACGGGGCATCAGGTTCTTGGTGTCGAACATCCCCGCGGTGTCGACGCGTTCGGCGATCAGCAGCTGCGTGTTGCGGCAGCCCTGCTGCCACTCGTCCGAGGAGTCGATGGCATACATCTCCTCGGCCGACTTGATGTAGTAGCCCGCGCCGTCGAAGCTGAAGCGGTCCGGGTCGGAGAGATTGCTGCCGGTCTGGATGCACAGCAGGGTGTCGTGCGCCGCGGACTCACGTTCGTAGGTGTAGTGCGAGTCGTTGGTGACGACGAACGGGGCGTCGATCTTCCTGGCGACCTCTTCCAGGCCCGCCCGCGCCCGCTTGTCGATGTCGATGCCGTGATCCATCAGCTCGACGAAGAAGTTCTCCTTGCCGAAGATGTCCTGGAACTCTCCGGCGGCCTTGACGGCCTCCTCCTGCTGCCCGAGACGGATCTTCGTGCTCACCTCGCCGGAGGGGCAGCCGGTGGTGGCCATCATCCCCTTCGCGTACTCGGCGAGGAGCTCGCGGTCCATGCGCGGCTTGCGGAAGAAGCCCTCGAGCCCGGCCCGGGACTGGGCGCGGTAGAGGTTGTGCAGCCCCTCCTTGTCGCGCGCCCACATCGTCATGTGCGTGTACGCACCGTTACCGGACACGTCGTCGCGCTTCTGGTGCGGGGTGCCCCACTTGACCGGGCGCATGTTCCGCCGGTGGTCCGGCGCGACGTACGCCTCGATGCCCATGATCGGCGTGATCCCGGCGTCCGTGGCCTGGTGGAAGAAGTCGTAGGCACCGTGGAGATTGCCGTGGTCCGTCATCGCGATGTGCGACATGCCCATGTCCTGGCATGCCTTGAACATGTCCTTCAGCCGCGCGGCGCCGTCCAGAAGCGAATACTGAGTGTGCACGTGCAGATGTGTGAACGGCTGGTCGGTCACGGCGCGGGCCACCTCCGGGCACGGATGTTGCTGGATCGGTTCCGGAGTCTACGACCCGGCACCGACAACCGCGGGCGGCGGCCGCCTGACCCCAACTCGCGGGCGGCGCCGAGGCGTAGGGACTCTCGCGGCAGGCCCGGGCGGGCAGTCGCGCGGTCACCCCGCCTGCGCAGGGGACGGTCCACCCCGCCTGCGCAGGTGACGGTCCGTGCGAGAAGATCCCGGTGCACTCCCGTCAGCATCGTGCACCGTCGAGCCACCCCGGAAGGGCGGTATTCATGGCAACGCAGCAGACCGGCGCGGAATCGCGCGCCGAGCGGATCCTCGAGGTCTTCGACAGCGCCTTCGGCGAGCTGCTGGCCGCCGACCCGGCCGCCTTCCAGGTCAAGTTCCGGAAGATGGCCGCGTCCGCCTTCGCCTTCTACCGGGGGACGGCCTGCCTCTTCTACGCGGACGCCACCGAGGACGACAAGGAAGAAGCGCCCGGACGCACCGGCCCGTTCCTCGACGAGCGCACCGGCAGGGTCTGGATCCACGGCGATCTGCACGCCGAGAACTTCGGCACGTACATGGACGCCAACGGCCGCCTCACCTTCAACGTCAACGACTTCGACGAGGCTTTCGTAGGACCGTTCACCTGGGACCTGAAGCGCTTCGCCGCCTCCGTGGCGCTGCTCGGCTACAGCAAGGCCCTCAGCGACGAGCAGATCACCGCCCTCGTGCGCGCCTACGCCGACGCCTACCGCGAGCGCATCCACCTCCTGGCCGCGGGCACCGAGCCCGCCGCCGCGGCGCCCTCTCTCTCCCTCGACACCGCGCGGGGACCGGTGCTGATGGCGCTGCGCGCGGCCCGCGCCAACACCCGGTTCGGGCTGCTGGACAGCATGACCGAGATCCGCGACTGGGAGCGCCGGTTCAGCCCCGGCGGCGGAACCGTGGAGCTGGACACGGCGACCCGCTCCGAGGTGCTGGAAGCCTTCGACGCGTACGTCGCGACGCTGCCGGGCGCGACGCGTTTTCGTTCGGACGCCTACCGCGTCAAGGACGTCGTCGGGCGCCGCGGCATCGGCATCGGAAGCGCGGGACTCCCCTCGTACAACGTCCTGCTCGAGGGACACAGCGACGCCCTCGAGAACGATCTGGTGATCTACATGAAGCAGGCGCAGACCCCCGCCGTCGCCCGCCACATCACCGACCCGGCGATCCACGGCTACTTCCGGCACGAGGGGCACCGCACCGTCATCTCGCAGCGCGCCCTGCAGGCGCACGCCGACCCGTGGCTGGGCTGGACCGAGCTGCGGGGCAGGGGCCAGCTGGTCGCCGAGGTCTCGCCGTACGCCGTCGACCTCGACTGGTCGGATCTGGACGACCCGGCCGAGATCTCGCAGGTCGTCGGCGACCTCGGACGGGCGACGGCCACCATGCACGCCGCGGCGGACGACGAGAGCGGCCACTCCCTCGTGCCGTTCTCCACGGAGCGGGCCATCGACACCGCGATCGCCGAGGACGAGGAGGGCTTCCGGCAGATGCTGGCCGACTTCGCCCACGACTACGGTTCGAAGACCCGGCGCGATCACCAGATCTTCGTCGACCTCTTCCGTAACGGCCGTATCCCCGGCCTGTAGGCGGCGGGTACGCGGGGCTCGGCACCCGGGCCCCGTACCGGGGGCGGTGGAAAGCGGCCCGGAGCGGCGGGAGCGTGGCAATTCACGGTCCGCATTTAGAGACCCCTTACGCCTCCGCATGGCACACTTCCGGCGATGGACATGGATGCGGCAGGCATACGGACGCTGCGCGCGGTGGTCTTCACCGTGCTGTGCGTCACGCTGTCCGCCGGGTCCCACGTTCTGCTCTCGGGGGTGCCGCTCCCCCTCGGTCCGCTGCTGGCCGTCACCGGCGTGATCTTCCTGCTGGCCTTCGCACTCGCCGACCGCGAGCGCGGTTACGGCCGCATCGCCGCCGTGCTGATCCCGCTGGAGCTGCTCGCCGACACCGTCTTCACCACCGGTCAGCATGCCTGTTACGGGCAGACCGGAGGTCCCGTCACGGGGCCGCTGCGCAGCGTCGGCGTCGACCTGCTGTGCGGCGGCAGCGGCGTCGGAGCCCCGCTGGCCCACATCGCCTCGCAGGGCGGTCCCGGCGGGGCCGAGGGCCTGGCCCATGGCGCCCTCGGGCAGCTGGGCCCGCTGAACACCGGCCCGTCGACGACGCCGTTCGTACTGCTCGCCGCGCACATCGCGGTCGGCCTCCTGGCCGCCGCCTGGCTCCGGCGAGGCGAGGCGGCACTTGCCGGGCTGCTGCGCGCGGCCTCGGTGACCGCGTTCCGGCCGCTGCGGACGGCCTTCGCCGCCGGCTCCCTTACGTACGAGTGCGGCGAGCCCGCACCCGCACCGCGGTCGCAGCCCGTTCTGGGCCCGCGCGCGCTGCCGCTGCTCACCCACTCCGTGCACCGACGAGGACCGCCGCCGTTCGCGCTCGCAGCCTGATCAGGGCCGAAGCCTGAGGAACAGGCACGCGAGCCGACCCGGTACGAGACAGTCCACCGTCGTCCCCCACGCACACCGCGTACATCACCACGGAGAAGAAACCCATGAGCAAGCGCAACAGCCAGGAAGCCAAGCGCGCCGCCCGCGATCGGCTGCGCGCGGAACGTGAACGGCAGGCCAAGAAGGACAAGATGCGCCGGCAGGCACTCGTCGGCGTCGCGGTTCTCGCCGTACTCGCCGTGGCCGGCGGCATCTTCTTCGCCGTCACCAAGCTGACCGCACCCAGCGGCTGGGAGGCGGCCAAGGAGCAGAAGCTGGTCAAGCCCGCGAACTCCTCGGGCAAGGACGGCCAGAACATCGTCATCGGCAACGGCAAGAAGACCGTCGACGTCTACGAGGACCTGCGCTGCCCGGCCTGCGCCCAGTTCGAGCAGGGAGCGGGCAAGCTCCTCGCGAAGGGCGCCGAGGACAACAAGTACAAGCTCCAGGTGCACCTCGGCGACCTGATCGACGGCAACCTCGGCGGCGACGGTTCCAAGAACGCCATCAGCGCCCTGGGTGCCGCGCTCAACGTGAGCAAGGACGCCTACCGCGACTACCACGACAAGCTGTACTCGCCTCAGTTCCACCCCGAGGAGAGGCAGGACAAGTTCGCCGAGGACGACTACCTCCTCAAGGTCGCGGACACGATCCCCGCGCTGAAGAGCAACGCCGGCTTCAAGAAGGCGGTGGAGGAAGGCACTTACGACCGGTGGGCGCTCGCCATGGTCGCGGACTTCAAGAAGGCCAAGATCCAGGGCACGCCCACGATCCGCATCGACGGCAAGGACATCGACCAGCAGCAGCTGCCGAGCGAGCTGCAGAAGCTGGGCGTCAAGCTCACGGCTCCGAAGCAGTAACGGCCGGCCGGGTGGCGGCGGGGCCCGCCGCCACCCCCGAACGCCGTTGCCGCGTACGGCGGTTCGTACGGACCGACCCGCTCCGCCGTTCCGTCGCACCGCGTCCCGCGCCGTGGACGAACTCGCCCCGACGGGCAGTTGAACTCTTGCGAGTGACCTGCCCGTCGGGGCTACTTGTGCGTAACATCTAAGTCCGTGACAAACACACATGGCGAATCCCCCACTTCAGCCCCGGCAGAGAGACCCTCCTCCGGGCACCCCAGGCGCCGCACCGTCGTTGCGGCCACCGCCGCCTCCGCGGCCCTCCTCCCCCTCGTCGGCGCGACTCCCAGCGCGCACGCCGCCGAAGGCCCCTCGTTCCTCCACGGCGTCGCCTCGGGCGACCCGTTGCCCGACGGCATCCTGCTGTGGACACGGGTCACTCCCACCGCGGACGCCGTCCCCGGATCGGGCAAGGGCGAGCCCGTCACGGTCACTTGGGAGGTCGCGGAGGACGAGGGCTTCGGCAAGGTCGTCGCTCACGGCACCGTCAAGGCCGAAGCCGCCACCGACCACACCGTCAAGGCGGACGTACGCGGACTGGCCGCCGACACCGCCTACTGGTTCCGGTTCGGCGCCGGTGGCGTGAACTCCCCCGCCGCCCGGACCCGTACGGCCCCCGCCGAGGAGGCCGACACCGCCAACCTGCGCTTCGGCGTGGTGTCCTGTGCGAGCTACGAGGCCGGCTACTTCGCCTCGTACCGGCATCTGGCCGCCCGCGAGGATCTCCACGCCGTGCTGCACCTGGGCGACTACATCTACGAGTACGGGCACGAGGAGTACCCCCTGCAGGGGAAGGCCCTCCGTACCGTCCAGCCCGAGCACGAGACGATCACCCTCGCCGACTACCGCGCACGGCACGCCCACCACAAGCTCGATCCCGACCTGCGGGCGATGCACGCGGCCCACCCGCTCATCGCCATGTGGGACGACCACGAGATCGCCAACGACACCTGGTCCGGCGGCGCGGAGAACCACACCCCCGGCGGAGAGGGTGAGTGGGCCGAACGCCAACGGGCCGCGAAACAGGCCTACTTCGAGTGGATGCCGGTCCGGCCCTCCACGGAGGGCACCACGTACCGGCGCCTGCGCTTCGGACGCCTCGCCGATCTGCATCTGCTCGACCTGCGCTCGTTCCGCGACCAGCAGGCGTCCATCGGCGACGGCGACGTGATCGACGACCCCGAGCGCACCATCACCGGACGCAGGCAACTCGACTGGCTCAAGTCCGGGCTGTCCTCCTCGACCGCGCGCTGGCGCATGGTCGGCACCTCGGTGATGATCGCGCCGCTGGCCTTCGGCGCCGTACCGGCCCATCTGCTGGGCCCGCTCGCAGAGTTGATCGGCATCCCGAAGGAGGGTCTGGCCCTCAACGTCGACCAGTGGGACGGCTACACGGACGACCGACGCGAACTGCTCGCGCACCTGCGCGACCAGCGCATCGGCAACACCGTCTTCCTCACGGGCGACATCCACATGGCCTTCGCGAACGACGTCCCCGTCAAGGCCGCGACGTACCCCGGCGACGCGCCGGTGGCCACGGAGTTCGTCGTCACGTCCGTCACGTCCGACAACCTCGACGACATCATCAATGCCGCTCCCGACACGGTCTCGTCGGTCGCGGAGGCCGCCATCAAGGCAACCAACCGGCACGTGCGCTGGCTCGACATGGACTCGCACGGCTACGGCGTCCTCGACATCGACGCCGAGCGGGCGCACATGGACTACTTCGTCCTCTCCGACAAGACCGACCAGGGCGCCACGAGCGAGGTCCGCCGCTCCTACCGCACCCTCTCCGGCTCCCAGCGCCTCGAAGAGGCGGACGGTCCGCTCGGCACGTAACCGCCCGCCGAATCCCGTCAGTTCGGGCCCCGTCGCATCCGCGGCGGGGCCCGTGGCGTTGCCGTGGCGAACCGCGACCGGGCGGCCCCCGCTTCCCCGGGGCGCATCTCGCGGCTCTCGCGGGCGGACCCGGCCCCGCAATCCGCATCCGGAACAACCGTTGACGCGTTCTGTATGACGGTCATACGATCCAGCGACACTTTTCAGCCAGTGCCGCCGATCCTCGGCCGGTAGGCCGGAACGGCACTCTGCGCGGCCCGTCCGTCCGTCGAAGGAGCCAATCGTGATCACTGAAGATCCGGCCGTCACTTCGCGGCTGAGGAGAAGGGCCGCCACCGCCACCGGAATCGGCAACTTCATGGAGTGGTTCGACTTCGCGGTCTACGGCTTCTTCGCCACCACGTTCGGCGAGCTGTTCTTCCCGAGCGAGGACCCGGCCGTCTCGCTGCTCTCCTCGCTGGCGGTCTTCGGAGTGGCGTTCTTCATGCGGCCCGTCGGCGGCTTCGTGATCGGTTCCGTCGGCGACCGCAAGGGCCGGCGCGCCGCGCTCATGCTGACGGTCGTGCTGATGGGCGCCAGCACGGCCCTGATCGGCGTGCTGCCCACGTACGAGCAGACCGGACTGCTCGCGCCGGCCCTGCTGCTGGTGCTGCGCTGCTGCCAGGGCTTCTCCGCGGGCGGCGAGTGGACCGGCTCGTCCGCGTTCCTGCTGGAGCACGCTCCACGGGGGCGCCGCGGCTACTTCGGCAGCGTCATCTCGGCCACGGCGGCAATCGCGACCGTCGCGGGAAGTCTCGTGGCCCTGGCCCTCAACTCCTGGCTCTCCCCCGAGGCGTTGAACACGTGGGGCTGGCGCCTGCCGTTCCTCGCCGCCGCACCGCTCGCACTGATCGGCCTCTACATCAGGCTCCGTCTCCCGGAGACCCCGGTCTTCGTCGATCTGCGGCAGCAGCAGCGCGTGGAGGGCAAGCCGCTCATCACCGGCACGCGGAAGAACGCCAAGTCGATCGCCCTGTGCTTCTTCTTCGCCAGCGTCCAGGGCCTCGGCTTCTACTACCTGGCCACGTTCGTGGTGAACTACCTGTCCGAGTCCGTGGGGATGCCCCGCACCACCTCACTCGCGCTGAGCGGTGCCGGACTGCTCATCTACGCCCTGCTCTGCCCGCTCGCCGGGATCCTCTCCGACCGCTTCGGCCGCCGGCCCGTCAACGTGATCGGCAGCGCGGGCCATGCGCTGCTGTGCTTCCCGGCGTTCATGCTCATGAGTTCCGGCAGCGGCCCGCTGGTGCTTCTCGGCATCGTGGTCTTCTCCGTCAGCCAGGCGCTGGTCAGCGTCACCACGGTCGTCCTGCTCACGGAGCTGTTCCCGGCCGCCACCCGCGGCAGCGGCAGCGCCATCGGCTTCAACCTGGGCCTTGCCGTCATCGGCGGCCCCGGTCCGTTCGTCGCCGCGGCCATCGCGGGAGCCAGCGGATATCTGCCGATGCCCGCCATCTACATGACGGCCGTCGCGGCAGCGGGATTCTTCGTGGTGCTGCTCTGGCTGCCCGAAACGGCAGGGCGGGACCTGCGGGCGGACGACGACGTACCGCTCGGCCGACGCGAACGCGCCGGAGCCGCCCTGTGACCGACCCGCCCGCCGACCCCGCGGGAGCCCCTGGAACCGCCGGCTCCGCCGAGTACGAGGTGCTGGCGGTCCGCTACGGCACGCGCATGGGCGCCCGTTCGGAGATCTATCTCAATCACAACATCTACGGCGACGTCGACTCCCCGCTGCGGATGGACTACTACCTCTGGGTCGTCCGCGGAGGGGGCCGCACGATCGTCGTCGACACGGGGTTCGGTCCGGAGGGCGGTGCGCGGCGCGCCAGGACCACGCTCGTGGAGCCAGTCGAGGCGCTGTCCGCGCTGGGCGTCGACGCGGCGTCGGTGCAACAGGTGGTGGTGACACACGCCCACTACGACCACATCGGCAATCTCGCCGCGTTCCGCAATGCCGAAGTCGTCATGGCCCGCAGGGAGTACGAGTTCTGGACGGGGCCCTGCGCGACGCGGAAGCAGTTCGCCTGGTCGGTCGAGCAGTCCGAACTGGCGCATCTGCCGCGGGTACGGGAGGAGGGGCGCCTCACACTCCTCGACGGAGCCCGCACCGTCGCTCCCGGCGTCGAGGTCGTCCCCGTCGGGGGCCACACGCCAGGTCAGGTCGTCGTGCTGGCCGCCACCCCGGGCGGGGGCACGGCCGTCCTGGCGTCCGATTCGGCGCACTACTACGAGGAGTTGGAGCTGGACCGGCCGTTCGCCTACGTGGCGGACCTGGAGGCGATGTACCTCGGCTTCGACCTGCTCAACGACATGGCGCGGACACCGGGACACGTGCTGGTGCCGGGCCACGACCCCGAAGTGATGCGGCGCTTCCCCGCCTTCGAGGGGCTGGAGCCCGGTCTCGCCGTACGGATCGGCGGACCCGTGAGCAAGGGAAGCGTGGGCCGAGAAGGGGACGGGGAGCGCACATGAGGTCCCAGGAGAACGCCGGAGCGTTCACGGGGAAGGTCGCCGTCGTCACGGGCGCCGGCAGCGGTATCGGTGCGGCGAGCGCCCGGCGGCTGTCCGGGGACGGGGCCCGGGTGGTCGCCGTGGACAGCGACGGGGCGGCCGTCGAGGAGGTCGTACGGACCCTTCCCGGGGAAGCGGTCGCGGTACGGGCCGACATCTCACGGGAGGAGGACGTCGAGCACTACATCGGCGCGGCCCGTGAGGCCTTCGGCCGGACGGATCTGCATCACCTCAACGCGGGCGTCTTCGGCACCTTCGACCGCCTGCCCGATGTGACGGCGGACGACTTCGACCGGGTCCTGGCGGTCAATCTGAGGGGGACCTTCCTCGGTCTGCGTGCCGCGTTCCGCCGCTACGAGGAACAGGACTCGGGCGGTGCCGTCGTCGTGACGGCGTCCATCGCGAGCCTGCGCGGCAGCGACGACCTGATCGCCTACCAGGCGTCCAAGCACGGAGCGCTGGGTCTCGTCCACGGGGCGGCGCTCTACGGCGGGCCTCGCGGTGTGCGGGTCAATGCCGTGGCGCCCGGCCTCGTCCACACGCGTCTGTTCTCCTCCGGAGGTGGCGCCGCGGGTGGCGGCGGTGACATGGAGCAGCGCGGCACGACCACGCCGATGCGCCGTGTGGGCACGGCGGAGGAGATCGCCGGTGTGACGGCCTTCCTGCTGAGCGACGACGCCGCCTATGTGACCGGAGAGGTGGTCTCGGCGGACGGCGGAGCCTCCGTGGTCAACACCGTGCGGCCCTCGGGCGGCGCCGGTGCCTGGACCCCGGGCGGGACCGGATGACGCGGCGCGCCCGAATGCGGCAGGCGGACGGACCGGCCGGACGGGCAGAGCCGGACAGTACGGGCAGGCCTGACAGGCCGAGCAGCCGGAAGGGAACGGTGACGTCGTGAGCGGACAGCGCATCGCTGTGGTCGGCCTCGGCAACATGGGCGGCCGGATCGCGCGGAGAATCACGGAGCAAGGTCACGCCGTCCTCGGGCACGACCTGGACCCGTCCAGGGCCGCGGCGACGGGCGCCACGCACGCGCCCTCGCTCGGCGAGGCGGCCGCGGGCAGCGACGTCGTCCTGCTGTCCCTGCCGGACAGCCCGGCCGTCGAAGCCGTCGTCCTCGGCGAGGGCGGCCTGCTGGAGCAGTGCCGCCCCGGGCAGATCGTCGTGGACCTGAGCACCGCCTCCCCCGAATCCACCGTGCGGCTGGGAGCAGCACTCGCCGAGCGCGGCATCGTCCTCCTCGACGCCGGGGTCTCCGGCGGTGCCGCCGCCGCCGAGAGCGGCACCCTCACCGTCATGGTCGGCGGGCCCCGCGACGCCTTGGACCAACTGGACTGGCTGTTCGGCCTGTTCGCCGCGAAGGTCTTCCCGATGGGGGCCGTAGGCAGCGGCCACACCACGAAGCTGCTCAACAACTTCCTCAACGCCGTGTCGCTGGCGGCGACCTCCGAGGTCATGGTCGCCGGGCGCAAGGCCGGGCTGGACCCGGCCGCGCTCCTCGACGTCATCAACGCCGGCAGCGGCGTCAACTTCGCGACCCTCAAGCGCTTCCCGCACATCATCCAGGGCGACTACCTGGAGGGCGGTCTGACGGGCGCGCTGATGATGAAGGACGTCCTGCTGTACGTGAACCGGCTGCGGGAGCTGGGCGTGCCGAGCCTGAACGCCGCGGGCCCCCTCGCCAGCTTCGGACTGGCCAACAGCACCGGCTACGCGAACCGGATCAGCAACCGCGTCGTGGACGCCATCGGCGATCTGTCCGGCGGGGTGCGCGTCCACGACAGGACGGACGACGAGACCGAGAGGCGCCCTTGAGGGGCGCCCGCACAGAAGGGCAGGAAGCCGCATGCGAATCGTCCACGGACGGGCGCGGGACGGGCTCTCCGAGCAGCGCTCCGCCACATTCACCGGCTCCGTTTGGGCCGATCCGGTGCTCCCGGCGACCGACGGCGTCGTCATCAACGACGTGTTCTTCACCCCCGGCGCCCACACGCACTGGCACAGCCACGAGCACGGCCAGATCCTCCAAGTCACCGCGGGCAGCGGCCTGGTGTGCACCCAGGGCGAGGCGGCTCAGCCACTCGGCGCCGGCGACACGGTGTGGGTGCCGGCCGGAGAGGTCCACTGGCACGGCGCGGCGCCCGGCAGCTATCTCCTCCACACCGCCGTCTCGCTCGGGACCACGACGTGGCTCGAACCGGTCGGCGAGGACGCGTACCCCGGCACCGGCTGACGCCGCGGCCGCCGGGCGGAGCATCCGCGGGCAGCGCGGAGCAAGAGGAGCGACGAGCAAGGAGCAAGCATGACAACCAGGCAGGACGACGGCCGGTTCGAGGAAGGCCTCCAGGTGAGGCGCGAGGTACTCGGGGCGGAGCACGTCGACCGTTCGCTCGCGAACGTCACCGACTTCAGCCGGCCCGTGCAGGAACTGGTCACCGAGTACTGCTGGGGCGCCGTGTGGAACCGCCCGGGCCTGGACCGCAGAACCCGAAGCCTGCTCAACCTCACGATGCTCACGGCCCTCAACCGCATGCACGAACTGGCGGTTCACGTGCGGGGAGCCGTGACCAACGGCTGCACGGAGGAGGAGATCCAGGAGGCGCTGCTGCAGACGGCCGTCTACGTCGGCGTCCCCGCGGCCCTCGAGTCGTTCCGGGTAGCGGAGAAGGTGCTGCAGGAGGTGCGCTCCGATGGCTGAGCCGCCGGACGCGGAGCACGGGGCCGGCCCGTCGGTGCTGGGTCCCGGTTCACTGGTGGGCTTCGTGGGCCTGGGCAACATGGGCGGCCCCATGGCGCAGCGCCTGGCCGGTGCCGGTTTCCGGCTGAGCCTGTACGACACCCGGCCCGAAGTGACGGACGAGACCGCCGCACTCACCGGCGGGACCCGTGCGGGTTCCGCGGCCGAAGCGGCGCTCGGGGCCGATGCCGTCGTGCTGATGCTCCCCGACTCCGGCGCCGTCGGCAGAGTCGTCGAGGACCAGGGCCTGCTGGACGCCATGCGACGCGGCTCGGTCCTGGTCGACATGGGCTCGTCCGAACCCGTGCGCACCCGCGCGCTCGCGGAGACCGCACGCCCGCTCGGCGTCGCCGTGGTCGACGCACCGGTCTCCGGCGGCACGGGCGGAGCGGCGGCGGGCACCCTCACCATCATGGCCGGTGGCGCCGAGGCGGCCGTGGAGTCCGTACGGCCGGTGCTGGAGAACCTCGGCTCCAAGGTGCTGCACGTCGGACCGGAGGGTGCCGGGCACGCGCTCAAGGCGCTCAACAACCTGCTCTCCGCGACACATCTGCTGGCGACGTGCGAAGCGGTCCTCGCCGGGCAGGCGTTCGGCCTCGAACCCCAGGTGATGATCGAGGCGATCAACGGGGCGAGCGGACGCAGCGGTTCGACGGAGAACAAGTGGCCGCGCTTCATCCTCGGCCGCAGCTTCGACTCCCGCTTCGCTCTCCGGCTCATGCTCAAGGACATGCGGATCGCCGTGGGACTCGGTGAGAGCACCGGCACCCCGGGGCGTCTCGGCGCCGCCGCCACGGAGCTGTGGGGCGAGGCCGCGGGAGAACTGCCCTCCGGCGCGGACCACACCGAGATCGTCCGCTGGCTGGAACAGGCCGGGACCTCTGACCGGGAAGGGAGCGAACTTTAAATGCATGACGAGCAGGCCGTACGATCACGTGAAATCGAGCGAAGAGGACAGGACGATGAACGGGCTCCGTGGCGTCAGTCTCGGCAGGCAGGCGGCTCCCCTGCGCGAACAGGTCCTCGAAGTGCTCCGCAACGCCATCCTCGACTTCGACCTGAAGCCGGGTCAGCGGCTCGTCGAGCGGGAGTTGATCGAGTCCCTCGGGGTCTCCAGGACGACGGTCCGCGAGGTCCTGCGGGAGCTTACGGCCGAAGGGCTCGTGACTGTCATCCCGCAGAAGGGCGCCGTCGTCTACGCTCCCACCCCCTCCGAGGCCGCCGATCTGTATGCGGTCCGCGCCTCGCTGGAAGGGCTGGCCGTGCAGCGCTTCATCGAGCGTGCCTCGGCACGTCATCTCGACCGGCTCCGTGACGCGTTGGCCGAGTTCGAGAAGGTCTGCGCCACCAGCGACGACATGCGTGAACTGCTGCGGGCCAAGGACGGCATCTACGACGCCCTGCTCGCCGGCGCCGACAGCCCGACGGTCCAGCGGATCCTGGCCGGTGTGCAGGCGAGGGTCCAGCTCCTGCGGGCCACGTCCATGTCCCAGCCGGGCCGGCCGCGCAAGGCCGTGGAGGAGATGCGCGCCCTGGTCGAGGCCATCGCCGACGGCGATGTCACCGAGGCCCTGCGGCTGAGCCGTACGCATCTCGACAACGCCTCGTCGACCGTCGCCACGGTGCTCGACGACGAGGACGGCGCCACCGGCGAGGCCTGACCTCCCCTCCCCCCACGTCCTTCACCGTCGGCCGGCCCGCGCACCTGCGACGAGCCGCACGGTTCGACTCCCCCTCCCCCAACCCTTCGTCATCCCGGCACGGCACGCCGCCGTTCCCCGCGACGCGGGAGAACGCCCTGTGCCGCCCGCAGGACATCTCAGGAGGCACCCGCATGTCCCTCACCGAGCGCCAGCAGCAGCTCAAGGACCGCTTCACGCGAGAGCGCGGCACTTGGGGCGACGCCTGGGAGAGCATCCTCGTGCTCGACCCCGACTACCTGGAGGCATACCTCGAGTTCAGCACCGTCCCGTGGCGCAAGAACCATCTGCCCGCCAAGGTCAAGGAGTTCGTCTACATCGCGGTCGACGCCGCCGCCACGCACCTCTACACGCCCGGCGTGCGGCAGCACATACGGGCGGCGCTGGCGCACGGAGCCACCAGTGACGAGATCATGGAAGTGCTCGAACTCACCAGCACACTCGGCATCCACGCATGCAACATCGGCGTCCCGCTCCTCCTCGAAGTGCTCGACGAGGAAGGCGTACGCCAGGGCCCGGCTCCTCTCGACGAGACCCGCGAGGCGCTCAAGGAGGAGTTCACCGAAAGCCGCGGCTACTGGCACGAGTTCTGGGACGGGCTGCTGGAGCTCGACCCCGAACTGTTCAAGGCCTACCTGGACCTCTCGGCGCTGCCCTGGAAGAAGGGTGTGCTGGAGCCGAAGGTCAAGGAGCTCGTGTACTGCGCCTTCGACGCGGCAGCCACCCATCTCTACGCTCCGGGGCTCAAGTTGCACATGCGCAACGCCCTGCGCCACGGCGCGACGCCCGAGGAGATCATGGAGGTGCTGGAGATCGTCAGCGTCATCGGCGTCCACACGGCGACGGTCTCGGCGCCCATCCTGGCCGAGGAGCTGAACACCGCGCGCGACGCCGACGGCTGATCCTCGGGGGCCGCTCGCCTACACGCTGTCGAGGAACCCCAGCGCCGTGCGCCAGGTGCGCTCGGCCGCCTCCGCGTCGTGGTCGTCCAGGTCCTCGTCCGTGAAGAGGTGTCCCGCCCCCGCGTACCGGAAGACCTCGACGTCCGCTCCGGCCCGCCTCATCTGCAGATACCAGGCGTTCAGCCAGTCGTGCGGCTCGAACGGGTCGGGGTCGGCTACGTGCAGCTGTACGGGGAGGTCGTCCACGGCGGCGTCCTCCGGGAGGTCCGACGTGCCGTGCAGAAGCAGCAGCGCCCGCGCACGCTCGTCGGCGAGGGCGAGGTTCTGCGCGATCGAGCCGCCCAGGGAGAAGCCCGCGTAGACGAGCCCGCGTTCGGACAGCGGCGCCGTGACGGTGACGGCGCGCATCAGCAGCTCGTCCCGGCCGATCTCGTCCTTCAGCTCCGCGCCCTCCTCGACGGTGCCGGCCGTGCGCCCGTCGAACAGGTCCGGCGTGTGCACCTCGTGGCCGGCGGCCCGCAGCCGGTCCGCCGCCTTGTGCACGGCGGGTCGCAGCCCGTAGACGGAGTGGAACAGAACGACGGTGGCCAAAATGTCACTTCCCTCACATGTCACCCGCGGAGGTGTTCCGGGCCGGGTCACCGCACATGGTGGCAGGTACGGTCGGCAGTGCCCGTTCGATCCCCAAGGAGTCATCCCGTCATGGAGAACGTGCTACGCCCGCTCATCGTGTTCGGCGGCGCGATCGTGCTCGCGTTCGCCGTCGCCTGGGGCGTGGACCGTCTGCTGCGCCGCATAGACGCCCGTCACCCCGAGACACCGATGTGGGGGCTGCTCCGGCGCGGGCGGGTGCCTCTGCAGGCCGTGATCTTCGTCGCCCTCCTCAACGGCTTCTACGATCAGGCGGAGATCACACGCAGCTACCGCCCGACGGTCAATCTGTGGCTGCACATCATCCTCATCGCGGCGACGGCATGGCTGGTCCTGCGGATCCTCGCCGCCGTGGTCGAGACGACCACCGTCCGGTACGCGGGTGTGGCGCACGACCCGGCGCGCGCACGGCGCGTGAAGACCCAGCTCACCCTCATCCAGCGGCTCGTCACCACCGTTGTCGTCGTCATCGCGGCGTCCGCGATCCTGCTGCAATTCCCGGCGATGAAGACGCTCGGCACCTCGATGCTCGCGTCGGCGGGTGTGCTGGGAATCGTCGCCGGTATCGCCGCCCAGGCCACGCTGGGGAACCTCTTCGCCGGCCTGTCCATCGCGTTCGGCGACATGGTGCGCATCGGGGACGAGGTCGTCGTCGACGGCGAGTTCGGGACGGTGGACGAGATCACCGTCTCCTATCTGGTGCTGCGCACCTGGGACGAGCGGCGCGTGACGATGCCTGTCTCGTACTTCACCAGCAAGCCGTTCGAGAACTGGTCGCGCGGCGGCCCGCAGAAGACCGGCACGGTCTACCTCCAGCTCGACCACTCGGCCCCGATCGCCGAGCTGCGCAAGCGGACCGAGGAACTGGTACGCGACAACGACTACTGGGACGGCCGCAGCTGGAGCCTCGTCGTCACCGACACCACCCCCACCACCATCGAGGTACGTGCCGTCGTCACGGCCCGTACGTCCGACGACGTGTGGACGCTCCGCTGCGACCTGCGGGAACAGCTGATCGACTGGCTCCAGCGTGAACACCCGTACGCGCTGCCCGGCATCCGGCTCTCCTCCGCGAGCGATCACCCGGAGACGTACTCCAACGGGCATCTGGAGAGCCGCAACCACCGCGGCAGCAGGATCTCCTGACGCTGATCCCGGCCCGGTCTTCCGGGCCGGCCGCTCGGCGGTACCGGCAAGGTCAGATGCGGAAGCTGCGCAGATCGAGCTGGTGCAGGACGCGGTCGCACACCTCGGGGTCGACGCCGGGCTCGCCGCGCGCCGCGAGGATCTCGTGCCGGGCCGCGGAGAGCAGCTCCGCGTTGAGCCTGTGCATCTTCTTCATCCGGGCGACGCGCCTGGTATGCGCCTCGCGCCGCTCGCTCTCCACGATGTCCGGTGAGATGCGCGCGCCCACGTCGTGGGCACGCCGCAGCAGCGCCTCGGAGACCTCCTCCGGAAGGTCCTCGACCGCCTCGACCTCCCGTACGCGCCGCCGTGCCGCCTTCGCGCACCTCAGCGCCAGCTGCCGCTCCAGCTCACGCTCGGCGGCGCTGTCCACCCGTACGTGAAGCCGCCTGACCAGCCACGGAAGGGTCAGCCCCTGGAGCACGAGGGTGGCGAGAACGACCGCGAAGGCGATGAAGAGGATGGCGTCCCGCTCAGGGAAGCTGCCGCCGCCCTCGACGGTCAGCGGCACGGCGAGCGCCAGCGCCACCGAGGCCACGCCACGCATTCCGGCCCACCACACGACGGTCGTCTCGCGCCAGTTGAGCGGGATGTCCTCGTCCAGGTCCTTGCGCCGGTGCAGCCGCTTGGCGAGCCACGCCGCCGGCAGGAGCCACACCAGCCGGAGCACGACAACCGTCGCGATCACCGCGAGCGCCGCCGGAAGCAGCTCGCCCCAACGTCCGCTCACGGGCCCGACGACGACGGCCAGTTCGAGCCCGATCAGGCCGAAGGCGACACCGGTGACGAGCGTGTCGACGATCGACCAGAAGCTCTGCCCGACCAGCCGCCCCTGCACATCGTCCGCGTCCACCGCCCGCCCGGATGAGAGATACAGCGCGGTCATCAGCACCGCCAGGACGCCGGAGCCCTTCAGCTCCTCGGCCAGGACGTAGGACGCGAACGGCACCAGCAGGGTGAGCCCCGTCTGCAGCGTCGCGTCCCCCAGGTATCCCGCGAGCTTGTTCGCGGCCCACCCGAGCGCGAGCCCGACCACGATCGCGACGACCCCGGAGAGGACCAGCTCCCCGACCGCGCCGCCGACCGAGAAGGTCCCGGTGACGGCTGCGGCGACGGCGACGTGGTACAGGGTGATCGCCGTGACGTCGTTGAAGAGGCCCTCGCCCTCCAGGATCGACACCAGCCGCCGCGGCAGCCCCAGCCGCCCGGCGACCGACGTCGCCGCGACGGGATCGGGCGGGGCGACGAGTGCACCCAGGGCCACGGCACCCGCCAAGCCGAGCCCCGGAACCAGCGTGTGCGCGACGGCCGCCACGGCAGCGGTCGTCACGAAGACCAGCGCCACCGCCAGCAGGAATATCGGCCGCTTGTTCGCCGCGAACTGACGCCAGGAGGTGCGGTGCACGGCCGCGTACAGCAGCGGCGGCAGGACGAGCGGAAGGATGAACTCGGGCGGCACCTCGACGTTCGGAACGACCGGCAGCAGCGCGAGGACACCGCCCAGCAGCGTCATCAGCACGGGAGCGGGCACGCCTATTCGGTCGCCCACCGGAACGGTCAGGACAGCACCGAGCAGCAGGGCGAAGAGCAGAGCGAGCTGGTCCACGCCTAGGCGCTCTCCGCCCGGACGATGTCCAGGGCCTTCTGGAGATCCTCCGGGTAGTCGCTCTCGTACTCCACCCGGCGCCCGTCCGACGGGTGCTCGAATCCGAGCCGGACCGCGTGCAGCCACTGCCGCTCCAGCCGCAGCCGCTTGGCGAGCTTCGGGTCGGCGCCGTAGGTGAGGTCACCGACGCACGGGTGCCGGTGCGCGGACATGTGCACGCGGATCTGATGCGTACGGCCTGTCTCCAGCTTGATGTCGAGCAGGCTGGCGGCGCGGAACGCCTCGATCAGGTCGTAGTGCGTGACGGACGGCTTGCCGTCCGCGGTGACCGCCCACTTGTAGTCGTGCTGCGGGTGCCGTCCGACAGGCGCGTCGATCGTGCCGCTGAGCGGGTCCGGGTGCCCTTGTACGAGGGCGTGGTACCGCTTGTCGACGGTCCGCTCCCGGAACTGCTGCTTCAGCAGGGTGTACGCACGCTCGGACTTGGCGACGACCATCAGCCCGGACGTACCCACGTCCAGGCGGTGCACGATGCCCTGCCGCTCGGCCGCCCCCGAGGTGGAGACGGAGTACCCGGCCGCGGCCAGCCCGCCGATCACCGTCGGGCCGCTCCAGCCCGGGCTCGGATGGGCGGCGACGCCCACGGGCTTGTCGACCACCACGAGGTCGCTGTCGTCGTGGACGACGGCCATGCCCTCGACGGGTTCGGCCACGATACGTACGGGCTCGGGCGGAGGCGGCAGCTCCACCTCCAGCCACGCTCCCCCGTGGACCCGGTCGGACTTGCCGGCCTCGGCGCCGTCCAGCAACACCTTGCCGTCGGCGGCCAGTTCGGCGGCCTTGGTACGAGAAAAGCCGAACATCCGGGCGATGGCGGCGTCGACGCGCTCGCCCTCGAGGCCGTCCGGTACGGGCAGGGTGCGGGTTTCGGGGATCGTGCTCACCCGATCGAGTATGCCGGACGACTGCGTGCTCTCCGTCATCGCGGCCGGACACCGTGCATCGGCGGCCGACGGCTCGACGCGTTCCGTTTGCCGGTCAGTCCCGGTGGACGGTCCCGTCGGGGTCGAGGCCGCGGAAGGAGAGGATCACGATCAGAATGCCCCCGCACACGATCGCCGAGTCCGCGAGATTGAAGACCGCGAAGTGCGTGGGGGCGATGAAGTCCACGACGGCGCCCTGGAAGACGCCCGGCGAGCGGAAGACGCGGTCGGTGAGATTGCCGAACGCCCCGCCCAGCAGCAGCCCCAGGGCGATCGCCCAGGGAGCGCTGTAGAGCCGTCTCGCGATCCGCGCGATCACGACGATCACCACGGCCGCGATCGCCGTCAGCACGATGGTGAGAGCCTCACCGATGCCGAAGGCCGCCCCCCGGTTCCGCACCACGTCCAGCTGGAGCACCGTGCCGATCACCCGGATCGGGGCGTGCTGCTCCAGACTCTCCACCACGATCAGCTTGCTGATCAGGTCGAGCGCGTAGGCGAGAGCGGCCACCGAGATGAGAACCCCGACCCGGCGCCTGCCGCGGGAGGCGGTCTGTGCGTCGTCGCCGCCGGAACCGTCGGCGGGCTCTTCCTTGGCCTCGTCAGGAGTACCGATAGTCCGCTCCACCTCTGTCACCCGACGAGGGTACGACATATGAGGACGGCCGCGGCCCCCTTCACCCCCCAACTGCCCCTCGGGCACCTAGCGCCGCTCCTGCTGCTGCTTGCACTCCACGCACAGCGTCGCCCTCGGGAAGGCCTGCATCCGGGCCTTGCCGATCGGATTTCCGCAGTTCTCGCACAGTCCGTACGTACCGGCGTCGAGCCGCTCGATGGCGCGCTCGGTCTGGTAGAGCATCTCGCGGGCGTTCGCCGCCAGGGCCATCTCGTGCTCGCGCGTGATGTTCTTGGTGCCGGTGTCGGCGTCGTCGTCACCGGCGCCGTCACCGGAGTCGCGCATCAGTCCGTCGAGCGCTTCGCCGGAGGCCACCAGTTCGTCGCGCAGCCGCTGGGCCTCGCTCTGCAGTTCGCTGCGGGCCTCCTCGACCTCTTCCGGCGTCCACGGCTCTTCACCGGCCCGTACGGCGAGTTCGCCGGGTTGCGCGGCGACCGCGCGTGCCGTGGGAACCTTGTCGGCCTTCGCCACCGGAGTCTTCTTCGCAGCCACCTTCTCGGCTCCCGTCGTCTGCTTCTTCGCCGTGGTCTTCTTCGCGGCGCGCTTCGGCGCCGCGGCCTTCTTCGCCGCCGTCTTCCTGGGCGCGGCCTTCTTCGCCGGCGCCTTCTTCGCCGATGCCTTCTTGGAGGCGGTCTTCTTCGCGGAGGTCTTCTTCGCCGGCGCCTCCCCCTTCGCCGCGGCCCTCCCCTGCTTCTTCTGTGCGGCCTTCTTCGCCGTCGTCTTCTTCGCCGTCTTCTTCGCGGCCGTCTTGCCGGCCGCAGAGCTCTTCTTCGTGGCCGCGGCCTTCTTCGTGGACTTGTCAGCAGCTGCCGGAGTACTCGCGGCAGATCCCTTCGCCACCATGGCCGTGGCCCCTTCACATATTGTGATCTTGCTCGCGAAACGTGACCGGAACGATAAATCGACTCCGAACGCTCGACAACGGGGGCACGCCGGTCTCCAATCCGTTGTGCCCCGCCCGGCCCTGCGAAAACCGGCCCGCCACAGCCTGCCGGGCCCCGTACACTGGGCTGAGCGAAAGGCGATGAAGGGGACGAGTAGCGTCCGTACGCAGCCGCGAGCGACCTGGGGACGGTGTGAGCCCAGGGGCCTGCACGGCGTGAAGATCACCCCGGAGCCGCCGGAAGAAAGGGCCGGGCCGACCGGCGCGAGTAGAACCGGCAGCGCACCCCAATGAGGGGGCAGTGGGCGCGCCCGCTGCCAAGGAGGGTGGTACCGCGGGGCCGCCGCCGTTCAGGCAGGCGCTCTCGTCCCTCCGACGGAAGCAGAGATGTCCGCCGGAGGAAGTTCCGATGCCGCAGTACCGCCAGGTGCCAGCCCAGGTCGACCTGCCCGCCCTCGAGCACGCCGTGCTCGACTTCTGGCGGGAGAACAAGGTCTTCGCCCGCACTCTCGAGCAGTCCGAGGGGCGGCCCGAGTGGGTCTTCTACGAGGGCCCGCCCACCGCCAACGGCATGCCCGGCGCCCACCACATCGAGGCACGCGTCTTCAAGGACGTCTTCCCGCGCTTCCGTACGATGCGCGGATACCACGTGGCCCGCAAGGCCGGCTGGGACTGCCACGGGCTGCCGGTCGAGCTGGCCGTGGAGCGGGAGTTGGGCTTCAACGGCAAGCAGGACATCGAGAACTACGGCATCGCGGAGTTCAACTCCCGCTGCCGCGAGTCCGTCACGCGGCACACCGACGCGTTCGCCGAGCTGACGACGCGCATGGGCTACTGGGTCGACATGGACGACGCCTACCGGACCATGGATCCGGAGTACGTCCAGTCCGTCTGGTGGTCGCTGAAGCAGATCTTCGAGAAGGGTCTGCTGGTCCAGGACCACCGCGTCGCCCCCTGGTGCCCGCGGTGCGGCACCGGCCTGTCGGACCACGAACTCGCCCAGGGGTACGAGACGGTCGTCGACCCGTCGGTCTATGTGCGCTTCCCGCTGACCTCGGGGCCGCTCGCCGGTGAGGCATCTCTCCTGGTCTGGACGACCACGCCCTGGACGCTGGTCTCCAACACCGCGGTCGCGGCCCACCCCGACGTCACATACGTCGTCGCGACGAACGGGCTGGAGAAGCTCGTCGTCGCCGAGCCCCTGCTGGAAAAGGCGCTGGGCGAGGACTTCGAGGCGACCGGGCAGCGCTTCACGGGCGCCGAGATGGAGCGCTGGAAGTACGAACGCCCGTTCAACATCGTGGAGATGGAGGGCGCCCACTTCGTCGTCAACGCCGATTACGTCACCACCGAGGACGGCACGGGCCTGGTCCACCAGTCCCCCGCCTTCGGCGAGGACGACATGCGCACCTGCCGCGCCTACGGCCTCCCCGTGGTCAATCCGGTCCGCCCCGACGGCACCTTCGAGGCCGGACTGCACCTGGTGGAGGGGCAGTTCTTCAAGAAGGCCGACGAGGCACTCGTCGCGGACCTGGCCGCCCGGAACCTGCTGCTGCGTCACGTCCCGTACGAGCACAGCTATCCGCACTGCTGGCGCTGCCACACCGCGCTGCTCTACTACGCGCAGCCGTCCTGGTACATCCGCACCACCCAGATCAAGGACGCGCTGCTCGAGCAGAACGAACGCACCAACTGGTACCCGGAGTCGGTCAAGCACGGGCGCTACGGCGACTGGCTGGACAACAACATCGACTGGGCGCTGAGCCGCAACCGCTACTGGGGCACGCCGCTGCCCATCTGGCGCTGCGAGGAAGGCCACTTGACGTGCGTCGGCTCGCTGGCGGAGCTGACGAAGCTGACGGGCACCGACCAGTCGGCGCTCGACCCGCACCGCCCGTACATCGACGAGATCACCTTCGGCTGCCCGGCCGAGAGCTGCTCGCTGACGGCGACGCGCGTCCCCGAAGTCATCGACGCCTGGTACGACTCGGGCTCGATGCCCTTCGCGCAGTGGGGCTACCCGTACAAGAACAAGGAGCTCTTCGAGAAGCGCTACCCGGCGCAGTTCATCTCCGAGGCCATCGACCAGACCCGTGGCTGGTTCTACACCCTGATGGCGGTCGGCACGCTCGTCTTCGAGAAGTCCTCGTACGAGAACGTCGTCTGCCTGGGCCACATCCTCGCCGAGGACGGCCGGAAGATGTCCAAGCACCTGGGCAACATCCTCGAACCGATCCCGCTGATGGACCAGCACGGCGCGGACGCGGTGCGCTGGTTCATGGCGGCCGGCGGTTCGCCGTGGGCGGCCCGGCGCGTGGGGCACGGCGCGATCCAGGAGGTCGTCCGCAAGACGCTGCTGACGTTCTGGAACACGGTGGCCTTCCAGGCGCTGTATGCCCGTACGTCCGGCTGGTCGCCCTCCGGCTCGGATCCGGCGCCCGAGAGCCGGCCGCTGCTGGACCGCTGGCTGCTGAGCGAACTGCACGCGCTGGTCGACCAGGTGACGGTGGCCATGGAGGGCTACGACACCCAGCGCGCCGGCAAACTGCTCTCGACCTTCGTCGACGACCTGTCCAACTGGTACGTGCGACGCTCGCGGCGCCGCTTCTGGCAGGGCGACCCGGCAGCGATGCGCACGCTGCACGACACGCTGGAGACGATCACGCGTCTGATGGCCCCCATCGTGCCGTTCGTCAGCGAGCGCGTGTGGCAGGACCTGATCGTCCCCGTCACGCCCGGGGCGCCTGACTCGGTGCACCTTGCCGACTGGCCCGAGGCGGACCTGGGCAAGGTGGACCCGGAACTGTCCCAGGACATGCTTCTGGTGCGCCGCCTGGTGGAGTTGGGGCGTGCGACGCGCGCCGAGTCCGGCGTCAAGACGCGTCAGCCGCTCTCCCGCGCCCTCGTCGCCGCGCACGGCTTCGAGACGCTCTCCCCCGACCTGCGCAACCAGATCACCGAGGAGCTCAACGTCACCGCGCTCGCCTCCCTTTCGGAGGTCGGGGGCTCGCTGGTGGACACCACGGCAAAGGCCAACTTCCGTGCCCTGGGCCGCCGTTTCGGCAAGGGCACCCAGGCCGTCGCCAAGGCGATCGCCGACACCGACGCCGCAGCCCTCTCGGCCGCGCTCCGCGAGGGCACGGCCGCCGTCGAGGTGGACGGGGAGCAAGTGCCGCTCTCGCCCGAGGAAGTGATCATCACCGAGACGCCGCGCGAGGGCTGGTCCGTCGCCTCCGACTCGGGAGCGACGGTCGCCCTCGACCTGGAGATCACTCCCGAGCTGCGCCGCGCGGGCCTCGCCAGGGACGCGATCCGCCTCATCCAGGAGGCCCGCAAGAACTCGGGCCTCGACGTCGCCGACCGCATCGCCCTGCGCTGGTCCACGACGGACGAGGAGGTCGGACAGGCTCTCGTGGACCACACCGGTCTGATCTCCGACGAGGTCCTCGCGGAGGACTTCGCACAGGAGACCGCGGACGCCGGCGGCACCGAGGAGTCCGCATTCGGCGCCCCGTTCCAGGACGAGTCGCTCTCGCTCACCTTCCGGCTCCGCAAGGTCTGACGAAGCGCCCCGCGGAGGGGCAGAAACGGGCCGTGGGGGGCCGTCCGCACGCCGGGCGGCCCCCCACGGGCATGCGCGCCCGCCTCGCTGCAGCAGGACGCCCGTCACGGCGCCCGCCACAGAAACCTCTGAGCGTCCGGCTGACGGAGTGAGAGCCCGCCCATGGAGCTCGACGTCGGAGAAGGCGGCGTAAGGCGTCTGAGAGCGCCGTGTGACCGCGACGCGCGCCACCCGCCACGGCTCCTCCGCGCAACGGGCCCCCGCACAGGCAAGGGCCGGGCCCGGAAGCCTCTCGCTTCCGGGCCCGGCCCTTGCCTTATGCCGGCGGAGTCCGCCGTCAGCCGATCAGTTGTCGTCCTCGTCGATCAGGAAGCCCCGCATCGGTGACGGAGCCTGCTGCGGCGCGGGGCCGCCCTGCGGACGTACGGGCGCCATGGGCTGCGTCATGGCCGGGGACATCTGCTGCTGGCCCCCGCCGTAGCTCGGACCACCGTGGCCGCCCGGGCCGCCCATTCCGTTGCCGCCCATTGACTGGTGGCCTCCCATGGTGCCCATCCCCCCACCGGCGGGTGCGCCCGCGGGGGCCATCGACGGGGACGGCGGGAGGGAAGGCGCGGCGGGAGTACGCGGCGGCGCCAGCGAGTCGTCCGCCTGGTTCTCCAGCTGACGCAGCTGGCTCTCCAGGTAGGACTTCAGACGCGTCCGGTACTCACGCTCGAAGCCACGCAGGTCCTCGACCTTGCGCTCCAGCGTCGCCCTGGCGGACTCGAGGGAGCCCATCGCGACGCGGTGCTTCTCCTGGGCGTCCCGCTCAAGGGCGTCGGCCTTGGCGCGGGCGTCCCGCTCGAGACCCTCGGCACGGCTGCGCGCCTCGCCGACGATCTTGTTCGCCTCGGAACGGGCCTCCGCAATGGCCTGGTCGGCGGTCTGCTGGGCAAGCGACAGCACGCGAGCGGCGCTGTCGTTGTTCTGCCCGCCGCCACCCGGCATCTGCAGGCCGCCACCGGGACCCATGGGGCCGCCGGGGCCGCCCTGAGGACCACCGGGACCCATGGGGCCGCCGGGACCGCCCTGAGGACCGCCGGGACCGGCAGGAAGCTGCGGCTGACCGCCGGGAAGCTGAGGGGGGCCGCCCATGCCCTGCTGCGGGCCGTGCTGGCCCGGGTGCTGCCCGGGGTGCTGGCCAGGATGCTGGCCGGGGTGCTGACCTGGGTGCTGCCCCGGACCGCCGTGCTGACCGGGCGGCACAGGACCTGATATGGCGGCGGGCACCGGCCCGCCCTGCCTGTCCTGCGGCTCCGGCTTGCGCATTCCGCCCTGCTGCTGGTTCTGCGCGGCGGCACGGGTCGCTGCCGCGAGCTTCGCGCGCAGGTCCTCGTTCTCGCGCAGCAGGCGCGTCAGCTCGGCTTCGACCTCATCTAGGAAGGCATCGACTTCGTCCTCGTCGTAACCTTCTCGGAGGCGGACGGTCGTGAACTGCTTGTTCCGCACGTCCTCGGGGGTCAGTGGCATCTCTTCACCTCAACGTAACTCGTCGGCATGTCGGCAAGACCATTTCGATCGTTCACAGCCTGGCCACGACGTTGATCAGGATGTAGACGATGATCATCAGTACGAAGAAGGACAGGTCGAGCGCCACGCCCCCGAAGCGCAACGGCGGGATGAACCGCCGCAGCAGCTTGAGTGGCGGATCAGTGACAGTGTAGGTCGCTTCTAGAACGACCACCATCGCCTTGCCGGGCTGCCATGAGCGGGCGAACTGGAAGACGTAGTCCATCACCAGTCGGAAGATCAACACGAGCAGGAAGCAGTACAGCGCGACTTGGACCACCTCGAGTGCGGTACTCACTGCGCTTCCCTCTCCCCTCGCCACGTTGGGCGCTCTCGCGTGACCTTACGGCCCGTTCCGTTGATCCTTGCGTCTTCAGCTCTGGTTGAAGAACCCGCCCTCTGCGATGCGGGCCTTGTCCTCCGCCGTGACATCGACGTTAGCAGGAGACAGCAGGAACACCTTCTGCGTCACTCTTTCAATACTCCCGTGCAAACCGAAGACCAGACCGGCCGCGAAGTCGACAAGTCTCTTCGCGTCCGTATCATCCATCTCCGTCAAGTTCATGATCACGGGCGTACCCTCGCGGAAGTGTTCCCCGATGGTACGGGCCTCGTTGTACGTCCGGGGGTGCAACGTCGTGATCCGGTACGGCTCCCGCTCGGACACGACTTTGGGCATGATCACCGGGGCACTCTTCTCCAGACTCTGGCGTTCAGGTGTGATGGATGACACGGGGGCAATTCTCCCGGATCGTCCATTTTCGATGACCGCAGGGGGAGACGACTGCTCCCTCTCCCGCTGCACGGGAGGGTGCATCACGCGTACCGGCTCGGCCGGTTCGTCCTTCTGCAGGGGGTCGTGCGACTGCAACGGCTCGTTCCGCCGGCGGTCCCTCTCGGGCTCCGGCTCGGGCTCGAACTCGTCGTCGGGGTCGAAACCCGGGCCGTCGTACCCATCGTCCTCCACGAGGCCGAGGTAGACCGCCATCTTGCGCATAGCGCCGGCCATTCTCTGCGTCCTCCGCTCTGTGGTGGGTTCCCCTGCCTTCGGCGGGGTGGCCCCATGGCTCCGTCACCGGTGGTTGGACCCGGGCCTGTCCCGCTGCCTGTTCTCCAACGGAAATGACCATATTTTGTGCCGTGGTCCGACTTGCTTGGCGACGTTACCCGAGCCTGGGTCGCTCTCCGAGTACCGCACTGCCGACGCGCACATGTGTCGCACCGGCGGCTACGGCCTCTTCGAGATCCGAGCTCATCCCTGCTGACACCATGGTTGCAGCAGGATGCCTTGTACACAGGCCGGTTGAGATTTCCCGCAGCCGCTCGAAGGCTTCGCCCGGCCGCCCCGCGTACGGTCCCGTGAGCGGAGCGACCGTCATCACCCCTGCCAGGCGCAGTCCTTGGGCGGCCTCCACCTCATCACCCAGCGCGAGAACCGACCCCGGAGCAGCACCACCGCGTCCTGCGGCGGTTTCTGACTCCGCGTCGAGCGCGATCTGGATCAGGCAGTCCAGTTGACGCTCCTGGGCCACCGCCGCGCTGCTCAGCGAGTTGACGAGCCGGGATCGGTCCACGGAGTGGACCACGTCCGCGTAACCCGCGACGGAACGGGCCTTGTTGGTCTGGAGCTGGCCCACGAAATGCCACGTCACAGGGGTGTCCGCGCACTCCGCGGCCTTCTGCGCCGCCTCCTGGTCCCGGTTCTCCGCGACGTGCCGCACGCCCAGTTCGGACAACAGCCGTACGTCACGGGCGGGATAGGTCTTCGTGACGACGATGAGCGTCACTTCGTCACGGCTGCGCCCCGCGGCGGCACAAGCGCCCTCGATGCGCTCCTCCACCCGTGCGAGGTTCTCGGCGAGTTCGGCCTGACGGGCCGTGAGGTCCGTCACGGTTCAGTTCGCCTCCAACCAGACATAGCTCGCGAGACGACCGGTCGTTTTTTCGCGCCGATACGAAAAGTGATCAGATGACTCCATGGTGCACACAGTGGACTGTTCCAGACTTGTGACACCACGGGCTTCGAGCTGCGCCCGCACACCGGCCGCGACGTCGACCGACGGTGTGCCCCAACTCGTGGTGGCGTAAGCCTCCGGCACCTCGGCCGCGACGGCCTCGCGCATCTCCTCGGGCACCTCGTAGCAACGGCCGCACACGGCCGGGCCGGTACGCGCGATGATCCGTTCCGGCACCGCCCCGCGGTCCCGCATCGCTTCGACGAGCGCGGGCACCACGCCCGCGACCAGACCGGGCCGCCCGGCATGCGCCGCACCCGCGACGCCCGCGACGGGATCAGCCAGCAGCACAGGGGTGCAGTCCGCGGTGAGAACGGCGAGGGCGAGCGAGGGGCGCTGGGTGACGATTCCGTCGACCGGCGTGGTGTCGTCCCCGAACGGCCCGTCGACGAGCGCGACATCACGCCCGTGCACCTGGTGCATCCAGACCACGTCGGCCGGGTCGAACCCGAGCGACGCTGCGGCACGGGAACGGTTCTCGCGTACGTGCGCGGCGTCGTCGCCGACCCGGCCGCCGAGATTGAGCGACTCATACGGAGCGGCGCTCACCCCGCCCCACCTGTCGGTGAATGCGAAGTGCGCGCCGCTCGCGGAGTCGTGCGTGCCTATCACTTCAGGAAGTCCGGCACATCCAGTTCCTCGGCCTGGCTGTCCTGGTACGGGCGGGCCGGCGGGACCGTCGGAGGAAGTGAGTCGCGGCCGCCGCCGGACGATTCACCCATCGGTTCCGGCTCGCTCTCGCGCGGGGTCACGCTGCCCAGACCACCGAACGACGGGCGGTCGCTGTCCGAGTCGGTTCCGAAGGAGGACGAGGGGTCCTCCTTGGAGGCGTGCGAACCGAGTGCCTTCTCGCCGCGGTTCCTGGACGGCGGCTGCCCGCCGTCGAAGCCCGCGGCGATGACGGTGACCCGTACCTCGTCGCCGAGAGCGTCGTCGATGACGGCCCCGAAGATGATGTTGGCCTCGGGATGCGCTGCTTCGCTGACCAGCTGCGCGGCTTCGTTGATCTCGAACAGGCCGAGGTCCGAACCGCCGGAGATCGAGAGCAGCACGCCTCTGGCACCGTCGATCGACGCCTCCAGCAGCGGTGAGGAGATCGCCATCTCCGCGGCGGCCACGGCCCTGTCGTCCCCGCGAGCGGAGCCGATGCCCATCAGCGCCGAACCGGCCTCCGACATCACGGACTTGACGTCCGCGAAGTCGAGGTTGATCAGCCCCGGCGTGGTGATGAGGTCGGTGATGCCCTGGACACCCGACAGCAGCACCTGGTCCGCCGACTTGAACGCGTCGAGCACGCTCACCTGACGGTCCGAGATGGACAGCAGGCGGTCGTTGGGGATGACGATGAGGGTGTCGACCTCGTCGCGGAGACCCGCGATGCCGTCCTCCGCCTGGTTGGCGCGGCGGCGGCCCTCGAAGGTGAAGGGCCGGGTGACGACGCCGATCGTCAGGGCGCCCAGCGAGCGGGCGATGCTGGCGACGACGGGGGCACCGCCGGTGCCGGTGCCGCCTCCTTCGCCGGCTGTGACGAAGACCATGTCGGCCCCCTTGAGGACCTCCTCGATCTCCTCACGGTGGTCCTCCGCGGCCTTGCGGCCCACATCGGGGTTGGCGCCGGCTCCCAGACCGCGTGTCAGTTCACGGCCCACATCGAGCTTGACATCGGCATCGCTCATCAACAGGGCCTGCGCGTCAGTGTTGATCGCGATGAACTCGACGCCCTTGAGACCGACCTCGATCATCCGGTTGATGGCGTTCACGCCACCGCCGCCAATGCCGACGACCTTGATGACTGCGAGGTAGTTCTGCGGTGCTGCCACGTCGAAGGCCTCTCGCCTCGAGTTACGTATCCCTGTCGGGCGGTCCACGTCGACCCGAACCCTAAGTGTGAAGTTTAGGGTTACCGGTGTCTGTCTTCCCTGGAGTCTTGGGAACGGACACTAAGTCGACAAGTGGTGGGTGTTCAACGAACACGCCGAACCTCCCGTTTTTCTTTTCACCCTATGTGATCAGGCCCAGAGGTGCTTATCCAGGGTGCTGGCCTGCACTGACGCGCGTCAACTCCCTGACGAGGCAGGGGCGCTGGGAACACTCACATCGAAGTGCCGTGCGTCCTTCGAGGCTTTCATCAGCGCGGTGACTGACTCCGCCTTGGCGCTCCCCTGTTCACCACTGCCCCACAGCACAGTCCGGCCTCCCGTCAACTCCAGTGTGATGGAGTCGTAGGAACGCACCCGGACCGTACGTGTGTCCCTGCTGACGGAATCGGGAAGCGAGGTGGCGACTCGGACGGCTTCGCGCCGGAGCCGTTCCTTGCCGAAGTGACGGAGACCGGCCGAGCGCTCAACTTCCATCACAAGAAGCGGAACGCCCTTCGGTTGCTCCGGAACCACGTCGAAACGCACACCTTCAACGTCCACTTCGGCGAATTTCCCTGCATGCTTCATGACCAGTTCCGGCTTCCGTTCTGTCACCTCGATACCGATTCCGTGGGGGAAGGCCCGCACGACGCGAACCTCGTCCAGGCGGGGCAGCGAGGTCTCGAGACGGCGTTCGGCCGCGGCCCTGTCGACGGACAGGAGCGGAGTGCCAACCGGAATACGGGCGGCGTCGCGTACCTGTTTCTCCGTCAGCACGTCGTTGCCGCTGACGGAGACACGTTCCACGAGCACCCAGTTGGATCCGTACAGGGCCCATGCCCCGAAACCGGTGAGCCCGAGAGCCAGTGCCAGGACGACGAGCAGGGCGCGCAGCCGATGAATTCGCGCCCCTGTCCGCAC
This sequence comes from Streptomyces bathyalis, assembly GCF_015910445.1. Classification (NCBI taxonomy): domain Bacteria; kingdom Bacillati; phylum Actinomycetota; class Actinomycetes; order Kitasatosporales; family Streptomycetaceae; genus Streptomyces; species Streptomyces bathyalis. Next base: position 6,069,554 of record NZ_CP048882.1, on the reverse strand, counting down.
CCGCGCGCCGCGCGAACGGGACGGGGAGCGGCCGGAGTCGGCCTCCGCCGACGGACGGGCTTCCGAGTCACTTCCGCGCCGCTTCTCGGCGCTCTTCGTCGGTCCCGTGGATCCGGCCACGCTGCCCTGCCTTCTCTCACGCCCCTCGGCGTGCCGCGATCGCCTCGTACACCATGCCGACCAGAAGCTGGTCCGCGTCCGGCCGGCCGAACTCCGCCGCGGCACGCGCCATGTCGTGCAGCCTGTGCGGATCGCTGAGGACCGGAAGCACGTTGCCCAGGATCCACTCCGGCGTCAGCTCGGCGTCGTCGACGAGCAGTCCGCCGCCCGCCTTGACCACGGGCTGCGCGTTCAGCCGCTGTTCGCCGTTGCCGATCGGCAGCGGGACGTAGGCGGCCGGCAGTCCGACGGCCGACAGCTCCGCGACGGTCATCGCGCCCGCCCGGCTGAGCATCATGTCGGCCGCTGCGTACGCGAGATCCATCCGGTCCACATACGGTACCGGCACATACGGCGGCATACCGGGCATGTTGTCCGGCTGCGGCAGTTCGTTCTTGGGACCGACCGCGTGCAGAACCTGGACTCCCGCCCGCTGCAGGTGCGGTACGGCGTGCTGCACGACCTCGTTGAGCCGGCGTGCTCCCTGCGAGCCGCCCGTGACGAACAGGGTCGGCAGGTTGGCGTCCAGACCGAACGCCGCGCGTGCCGGCGGCCTGGCGGCGGCACGGTCCAGCGTCGCGATGGAGCGGCGCAGCGGGATGCCGATGTAACGGGCGTTGCGCAGCTTGCTGTCGGGCGTGGAGACCGCTACGTACTGCGTGTAGCGCGAGCCGATCTTGTTGGCCAGACCGGGCCGCGCGTTGGCCTCGTGGATGACGATGGGGACGCCGAGGCGCTTGGCCGCGAGATAGGCGGGGAGCGCTACGTACCCGCCGAATCCGGCGACGCAGTCGGCCTTGGTGCTCTCCAGGATCTGTTCGGCGGCCTTGATGGTGCCCCGCAGCCGCCCGGGAACGGTGATCAGTTCGGGTGTGGGCTTGCGCGGCAGCGGTACGGCCGGGATGAGTTCGAGCTGATAGCCGCGCTCGGGCACCAGCCGGGTCTCGAGGCCGCGTTCGGTTCCGAGCGCGGTGATGCCCACCGTCGGATCCTGCCTGCGCAGAGCATCCGCGAGGGCGAGCGCGGGCTCGATATGGCCGGCGGTGCCACCGCCGGCGAGTACGACGTGCACTCTCATTCACCGCTCTCCGGACGGCCGCCGATCTGCGCGCCGTCTCATCGTGTTCGTTCTCACCCCTGCCAGCCTTCTCTGCAGGCGCTGCCGCAGAGCAGGCTGCCGCATGGCCAGAGCCGCTCTGGCCGCGGGGTCGCTTCTCGCGAACGCGATGAGCAACCCGATAGCGAACATCGTCGGCAGCAGGGCGGAACCACCGTAGGAGAACAGCGGCAGCGGGACACCGGCGATCGGCAGCAGACCGAGCACCGCACCGATGTTGACCACGGCCTGCGCCGTGATCCAGGTGGTCACGCCTCCCGCGGCATACCTCACGAAGGGCTCCTCCGTGCGTCCGGCCACGCGGATACCCGCATAGCCTAGAGCCGCGAAGAGGGCGAGCACCGACAGCGTCCCCGCTAGACCGAGTTCCTCCCCGGTCACGGCGAAGATGAAGTCGGTGTGCGGTTCCGGTAGTTGACCCCATTTTTCCACACTGGCACCCAGCCCCGAACCGAACCATCCGCCCGATGCCAGCGCGTAGATTCCGTGAACCGCCTGCCAGCACTGGTCGTTGGCGCCGGGGTCGGTGGCACCGATGCAGGCCAGCCGGGCCATCCTGTTCGGGCTGGTCATGATGAGGAGCGCGCCGATGACGGCGGCCACCGCCATGACGCCGGCGAAGAGGCGGGTTGGCGCGCCCGCGAGCCAGAGCAGTCCGAAGAGGATCGCCGTGAGAATGATCGCGGTCCCCATGTCGCCGCCGAGCATGATGAGCCCGAGCAGCAGCAGTCCGACGGGCACGAGCGGCACGAGCATGTGCTTCCACTGGTTCAGCAGCCGCCTGGAGCGCTTGCGGGCCAGCAGGTCCGCGCCCCACAGCACCAGTGCCAGCTTGGCGAACTCGCTGGGCTGGAGCTGGAACGGGCCGCCGAGATAGATCCAGTTGCGGTTGCCGTTCACCGCGTGCCCCATGCCCGGCACCTGTACCAGGCACATCAGGACGACGGACACGGCCAGCAGCGGGTACGCCAGCGCCCTGTGCAGTCTGATCGGCATACGAGCGGCAACCAGCAGCAAGCCGGCGCCCACGATCGCCGCGATGAGCTGCTTGCGGAAGAAGTACGTGGAGGACAGGCCCGATTGGAGGGCCTCGATCTGCGACGCCGAGAAGACCATCACCAGCCCGAGCACGGTGAGCAGAAGGCTGCCGCCGAGGATCAGGTAGTACGCCGTCAGCGGCCGGTCCCAGGCCCGCCTGGCCTTCACGAGGAACGAAGGCGTGCCCTTGCCGCGGCCCGGACGGGACGGCTGCCGTGAGGGACGCCGCGGCCGAAGCGGTCGCCCGGGGGCGCCGGAAGCACCCTTCCCCGGGCGGGTCTTGGCCGCGCGGGAGCGCTGCGCCTCGCGCGGCAGGAGGAGGGCTCCTGCCGCGTGCGGCAACTGGAGGGCCGCCGGCGCCGGGACGGGGCTGCGCAGCGGCGTCAGAGGCGTTGTCAGCGCCCGCCGCAGCGCGGCGCGCCAGTTGTGGCGGGTGTGGCGAGCGCGGGAGCCGGTGGCGGCGGTGTGCTCGCGCGAGTTCGACGCTCCCGGGAGAGAGTCGGCCGCAGCGCCGCTGTCGGGCGTCATCTGTCGCTTCCCCTCCGTCTGTTCCCGCGACGCGGTCCGCGGGACCGGCGGGTTACTCCACCTCGTGCGCGCCGGCCGCTGCCAGCGCACGCACCGCGTCGGTGAAGGCGTCACCGCGCGCGTTGTAGTTGACGAACATGTCCATCGAGGCGCAGGCCGGTGCCATCAGCACCGTATCCCCGTGACGGGCGAGCCGCGCCGCTTCATGGACTGCCGCAGCCATCGCCCCAGTGTCGGTCTGCTCCAGGTCCACCACCGGGACATCCGGGGCGTGTCGCGTGAGGGCTTCGTGGATGAGGTGACGGTCGGCGCCGATCAGCACGGCGCCGCGCAGGCGGGGCGCGGACTCACGTACGAGTTCGTCGAAGGTGGCGCCCTTCGCGAGGCCGCCCGCGATCCACACGATGGAGTCGTACGCGGCCAGCGAAGCCTGCGTGGCATGGGTGTTGGTCGCCTTGGAGTCGTCGATGTACGCGACGCCGTCGATGTCGGCGACGTGTGCGATGCGGTGTGCGTCGGGACGGAAGGCGCGCAGCCCGTCCCGCACGGCCGCGGGCGGCACGCCGTAGGCGCGGGCGAGGGCCGCCGCGGCAAGGGCGTTGGCGATGTTGTGCGGGGCCGCGGGCGTGATGTCCGAGATCTCGGCCAGCTCCTGCGCCTGCTCGCGGCGGTTCTCGACGAAGGCGCGGTCGACCAGGATGCCGTCCACAACTCCCAGTTCGGACGGGCCGGGCGTGCCGAGCGTGAAGCCGATGGCCCGGCAGCCCTCCTCCACGTCCGCCCGGCGCACGAGCTCTTCGGTGGCCGGATCGGCGCAGTTGTAGACGCAGGCGACCTGATTGCCCTCGTAGATACGGCCCTTGTCGGCGGCGTACGCCTCCATCGAGCCGTGCCAGTCCAGGTGGTCGGGCGCGAGATTGAGCACGGCGGCGGAGTGCGCACGCAGACTCGGCGCCCAGTGCAGCTGGTAGCTGGAGAGTTCCACCGCGAGTACGTCGGGGGGGTCCTCGGCGAGGACGACGTCGATCAGCGGGGTGCCGATGTTGCCCACCGCCGGGGCACGGAGGCCTGCGGCTTCGAGGATGGAGGCGAGCATCTGCACCGTGGTGGTCTTGCCGTTGGTGCCGGTGACGGCGAGCCAGGGCGCGGGTGTGCGGCCCCCGTCGACCGCCTCCCCCGGCGCCGCTCCGCGCAGCCGCCACGCCAACTCCACGTCGCCCCATACCGGTACGCCCGCGGCGTCGGCGGCGGCGAAGAGCGGGCTCTGCGGCTTCCAGCCCGGTGATGTGACGATCAGATCAGTACCGGACGGCAAGGTCTCCGCGTCCGCGAGCCGCACGGTCACGTCCTCGGCGCCGAGTTCGGCCGCACGGGCCCGGTGCGTATCGCTGTCACCGCCGTCGACGACGGTGACAGCGGCGCCCAGGCGCTTGAGGGCACGCGCCGCGCTGACTCCGCTCACGCCGAGCCCGGCCACGGTGACATGCCTGCCCCGCAGGCTCCTCGCATCCGCGAAGTCCCCTGCGTGAGCGGGGGCTTCGGAGCCCTGGGGGTCGTGCCGGTCGTTCACTTGCTGGCCGCCCACCCTGCGTAGAAGATCCCGACGCCGAGGATGGCGCACATGCCCTGGATGATCCAGAAGCGGACGACCACCAGGACCTCGGACCAGCCCTTCAGTTCGAAGTGGTGCTGCAACGGCGCCATCTTGAACACGCGCTTGCCGGTCATCCGGAAGGAACCGACCTGGATGACGACGGACATGGTGATGAGGACGAAGAGTCCGCCGAGGATCGCCAGCAGCAGCTCCGTGCGGGAGCAGATGGCGAGACCGGCGAGGGCACCGCCCAGCGCGAGCGAACCGGTGTCGCCCATGAAGATCTTGGCGGGCGAGGTGTTCCACCACAGGAAGCCGAAGCAGGCACCCATCAACGCGGCGGCGACGACGGCCAGATCGAGAGGGTCCCGCACCTCGTAACAACCAGGTCCCGCCGTGAAGGGGTTGGCACAGGACTCCTGGTACTCCCACACGCAGATGAAGACGTAGGCGCCGAAGACCATCACGGAGGCGCCGGTGGCGAGGCCGTCCAGACCGTCCGTCAGATTCACGCCGTTGGACATCGCGAGGATCATGAACAGCGCCCAGATCACGAAGATGACCGGGCCGAGCGACCAGCCGAAGTCCTGGGTGAAAGACAGCTTCGTCGAAGCGGGCGTCAGCAGGCGGAGGTTGGGGAAGTTCAGCGAGAGGACCGCGAACGCGGTGCCGACGATGAGCTGTCCGGCCATCTTCGCCTTGGCCCGCAGGCCGAGGCTGCGCTGCTTGACGATCTTGATGTAGTCGTCGAGGAAGCCGACCAGGCCCATGCCGGCGAAGAGGAAGAGCACGAGCACGCCGGAGAAGCTCGGCTGGCTGCCGGTCAGCAGCTTGGTGAGCGCGTACGCGGCGACCGTGGCGAGGATGAAGGCGATGCCGCCCATCGTCGGGGTGCCGCGCTTGCTGTGGTGGTTCTGGGGCCCGTCGTCACGGATGAACTGCCCGTAACCTCTGCTCGCGAGCAGCTTGATCAGCAGAGGCGTCCCGATCAGGGACAGGAAGAGTCCGATGACTCCCGAGAAGAGGATCTGGCTCATACCCATCGGGCGGCGACCTCACCCTCGTTGGTCCCGGGCTCCATGAGCGCGTCCGCGACGCGTTCCAGACCCACCGAACGGGAAGCCTTCACCAGTACGACATCCCCCGGGCGCAGTTCGCTCCGCAAGAGCTCGACCGCCGCCTCAGCGTCGGACACGTGCACCGACTCCTCACCCCACGAACCCTCGTTCTTCGCGCCCATGTCCAGCCAGACGGCCTCCTGGCCACCCACCGCCACGAGCTTGCTGACGTTGAGCCGGACGGCGAGCCGTCCGACCGCGTCGTGCTCGGCAAGCGACTCGTCGCCGAGCTCGGCCATCTCACCGAGCACCGCCCAGGTCCGCCGGCCCCGCCCCATCGCGGCCAGCGCGCGGAGCGCGGCCCGTGTCGACTCGGGGTTGGCGTTGTAGGCGTCATTGACGACCGTGACTCCATCGGCGCGCTCGGTGACCTCCATCCGCCAACGAGAGAGCGAGCCCGCGGCGGAGAGCGCGGTGGCGATGTCCCCGGCGGGCATGCCCAGTTCGTGGGCGACGGCCGCCGCGGCGAGCGCGTTCGACACGTGGTGCTCACCGTACAGGCGCATGGTCACGTCACCGCACCCGGTCGGTGTTTGTAGCGTGAAAGACGGCTGACCCCTGTCGGTGAGCCGGACATTCTCGGCACGAACGTGAGCGTCCTCGGCCTCGCCGAACAGCAGGACACGGGCATGAGTGCGCTCGCTCATGGCCCGGACGAACGGGTCGTCGGCATTGAGCACGGCGACGCCGCCCTCGCCTCCCCCGGCCTCGCCGTCGCCTTCGGGACCAGCCGGCGGCAGGGCCTCCACCAACTCGCCCTTCGCGAGGGCGATCTGCTCCCGGCCGCCGAACTCGCCGATGTGCGCGGTCCCGACGTTGAGCACGACGCCGATGCGCGGCGGGGTGAGCTGCGCGAGGTAGCGGATGTGCCCGACGCCGCGTGCGCCCATCTCCAGTACGAGATGACGGGTGCCGGCCTCGGCGCGCAGGGCGGTCAGCGGCAGCCCGATCTCGTTGTTGAGGGAGCCCGGCGTCCACACCGTCGGGCCGAGGCGTTCCAGCAGCTGTGCGATGAGGTCCTTGGTGCTGGTCTTTCCGGCGGAGCCCGTCAGCGCGACGACCTTGGTGCCGAGCCGTTCGACCGCGTGCCTGGCGAGGGCGCCCAGGGCGCGGGTGACGTCGTCGACGACGACGGCCGGAACACCGACGGGCCGTGTGGCCAGAACGGCCACGGCCCCGGCTTCGACCGCGCTGCGGGCGAAGTCGTGTCCGTCGGCCCGTTCACCGGCGAAGGCCGCGAAGAGGCTGCCGTGCGCCACTTTCCGTGAATCGATGACGACGGGTCCTGTGACCAGGGCGTCCGGGTCCGGTATGTCGCTCTGCTGTCCGTCGACGACAGCGGCGATATCGGCGAGAGATAGGGGGATCATCGGTCTTCGGCGTCTGTCCCTTGAATCGGGGTGCTGTTCGCGGCCGCGGCGGCCGGCGCGGTCGCCGCGGGAGCTGCGGCGGCCTCTTCCTGCTTGAACCGGATGGCTTCGCGCAGCACGAAGGTGTCGTCGAACGGTCTTACGACTCCCGCGATGTCCTGTCCCTGCTCGTGTCCCTTGCCGAGCACGATCACGGTGTCCCCGGGCTCGGCACGGTCGACCGCGAGACGGATCGCGGCGGCTCTGTCCTCCTCCAGCAGGACGGTTCCTCGGTCGTACGCGGGCACCTCGGCGGCGCCCGCAAGCATGGTGGCGAGGATCGCGAGCGGGTCCTCGGTGCGGGGGTTGTCCGAGGTCAGCACGGCCGTGTCCGACAGGCGCGCCAGCGCGGAGCCCATGGCGGTGCGCTTGTGCGGGTCCCGGTCGCCACCGCAGCCGAGCACGGCGTGCACCCGGCCCTCGGTGACCTTCCGGATCGCGAACAGGACGGACTCGACGGCGTCGGGCTTGTGCGCGTAGTCGACGATCGCCAGGTAGTCCTGACCGGCGTCGACGCGCTCCAGCCGCCCCGGCACACCCGGAACGGCCGCGATGCCGTCGGCGGCCGTCTGCGGGTCGATGCCGGCCGCGACAAGGGCCGTCAGGGCGGCGAGCGCGTTGGCGACGTTGAAGGCCCCGGCGATCGGCGCGGTGGCCCGTACGGACTCCTCCTTCGGCCCCACGGCGACGAAGGTCGAGCCGAGGGGGCCCACTTCGACGTCCTGAGCCCGCCAGTCGGCGTCGGGGTGCCCCTCCGCGGAGAAGGTCGTGACGGGCACCTCGGACTCGGTGACCAGCCGCTGCCCGTACTCGTCGTCGATGTTGACCACGGCCGCGCGCGAGCGCGCGCGCGTGAACAGCTGCCGCTTCGCCCGGAAGTAGTCCTCCATGTCCGGGTGGAAGTCCAGGTGTTCGGGGCTGAGGTTGTTGAAGACGGCGACGTCGAAGACGCAGCCGTCCACGCGGCCGAGCACCAGCGCGTGACTGGAGACCTCCATGGCCACGGCCGTCACACCGCGCTCGCGCATCACCGCGAAGAGCGCCTGGAGATCGGTGGCCTCGGGGGTGGTGCGCTCGGACTTCAGCCGCTCGTCCCCGATGCGGGACTCGACGGTGCCGATGAGCCCCGTCAGCTCGCCCGCCTTGGCGGCGGCCTCGCGGAGCCCGCCGTCCACCAGGTACGCGGTCGTGGTCTTGCCGGAGGTGCCGGTGATGCCGATCTGGAGGAGGTCCCTGCCCGGCTCGCCGTAGATCGCCGCGGCAAGCGCACCCATACGGCCGCGGGGGTCCGGCACGGTCAAGACCGGGAGCCCGGTGTCCGCGGAGCGTTCGGTGCCCGCCGGGTCGGTGAGCACAGCCACGGCGCCCAGGCTCGCGGCCTGCGAGGCGAAGTCGGCCCCGTGGAAGCGCGCGCCGGGCAGCGCCGCGTAGACGTCGCCGGGCCGCACGGCACGTGAGTCGTGCGTGATGCCGGTCGCCGAGGCGTCCTCCGCGCCCTGTGGGGCGGCGGTGTTCAGCCGGCGTGCCAGCTCCGCGAGGGGAACGGGCCGTACGTGTGCGGGCCGCGGTGCCCCCGAGGTGACGTTCGTGGTCGTCCCGGGAGCCGCCTCCGCAGAAGACGGGACTGGGGGGCCCTCCGCCGAGGGCGAGAGGGAGTTCTGATCAGCTTGTGGCACGGCGGTGAGCGTACCGGGAGGGAGGGCTGTGCCGCGAAGCGAGGGGCTCCACGGAGGGGCGTCGCCGGGCGGCTCGGACCGGCCCCCCGCGCGTCCGACGGGGCCCCGTGCCCGGGGCCGGCACGCTGCGCTCCCGGCTCATCCGTCCTTCTTCTTCGAGCGGTCCTTGCCGGCGCTGACTGGCAGCGGATCGGCCTTTGCGCCGGTCGGGGGGATCTGCAGGGACTTCAGGGCGAATTTCATGACCTTCTTGTAGACAGGCCCGCAGACGTCGCTCCCGAAGTAGCTGCCCTTCTTCGGGTTCTGAACGGCGCAGTAGACCGTCACCCGCGGCTTGTCGGCAGGGGCGAAGCCCGCGAAGGACGAGGTGTAACCGTGGTACCGGCCGGTGTCGGGATCTACCCGGTTGGCCGTACCGGTCTTGCCCGCGACCCGGTAGCCGGGGATCTTCGCCGTCGTACCCGTGCCCTCCATGTCGCTGACCACCGACTCCAGCATCCGGGAGAGGGTCTTCGCGGTCTTCTCGCTCACCACGCGGCGCTGGCCCGGCTCGGGTGCCGCCGTGAAGCCGCCGTCGGGGCCCGTCGTTCCCCGTACGAGCGAAGGCACGTTGCGCACACCGCCGTTGGCGATCGTGGAGTAGATCGACGCGGCCTGTACGGCGTTCAGCGAGAGGCCCTGGCCGAAGGGGATCGTGTACTGCTGCGATGCGCTCCACTTCCCGGGCCGCTCCAGGATGCCGGAGGTCGCGCCGGGCAGCCCCAGGCCCGTCGGCCTGCCGATTCCGAACCGGCTCAGATACCGGTGGAGGACGCGGTTGGCCTCCTTCTGGTCCTTCCCCAGCTGCTCGGTGGCGAGGATCGTGCCGATGTTGCTGGACTTGGCGAGGACGCCGTTGAGCGTCAGATGCCAGGTCTCGTGGTCGATGTCGTCCGCGAAGGCCCGGTCGGCGCGCTTGAGCCGGTTGGGAACGGTCACTTCCGTGAGGGGCGTGGCCTTGCCCTCCTCGAGGACGGCGGCCATCGACATCACCTTGCTGGTGGAGCCGGGCTCGTAGACGTCCTGGGCGGCCGCGTTGCCGAGGGCCTGCGGGTCGGCCCGGGAGATGTCGTTGGGGTCGAAGTCCGGAGCGCTCGCCATGGAGAGGAGTTCACCGGTGCGGGTGTCCTGCACGACCACGTAGCCGCTGTCCGCGTCGGAATCCTCGACCTGTTCGCGGATGGCCTGCTGAGCGGCCCACTGGATGTCCCGGTCCAGGGTGAGCTGCACGTCTGCGCCGGCCCGGGCCGGGTGCTCGCGCACGCCCGCGGTGGGGACCTGGCGGCCGCCGGACTGGGCGTAGGTGATCTTGCCGTCCTTGCCCGCCAGCTTCTTGTCCAGCAGGGCCTCGACGCCCGCGCCGCCCTTGCCCTCCGAATTGACGAAGCCGAGCACGGACGAGGCCAGCTCACGGTTGGGGTAGACGCGCTTGGGGTGCTTCTCGCGGTAGACGCCGGCCAGCACATCGGCTGCTTCTCCCGCGCCGCCGGCCGCCGGCTTCTCCGACTCCGCGGCGGTGCTCGCCGAGCCCGCCGGCCTCCCCGCCTCGGCCGCCTCGGCGGCGACCTCCTTCTTCAGTTTCTTGATCTTCGCCCACGTGCGCGGCGTCTCCTGGCGTGCCAGGAGCACGTACCGGGTGTTCTTCTTGGCCAGCTTCCGGGTCAGCTGCTGCTCGTCCTCGTGGAGGACGGGTGCGAGCAGGGCCGCGGCGCGCTCGGGGGCGTCCGGGACACCCGTCTGCTTGCGGGTGAAGAGGTACGGGTCCGCCGTCACGTCGTAGGCGTCGACGGTCGTGGCCAGCGCCGCGCCGTCGCGCGAGGAGATCGTGCCGCGCTCGGCGGCGAGCGGCACGGTGATGTAGCGGTTGACGGCCGCCTTGTCGGCGAACGCGCTGGCGTCGACGGCCTGCACCTGGAGCAGCCTGGCGGTGAAGGCGAGCATGATCGCCGTGAGCCCGAAGGCGATCAGCCGCAGCCTCGGCCTGGCGCGGGCGAGGCGCAGATGGCTGCCCTGTGCGGGCACGGGAGGCCGGGCACCGCCGGATGCCTTGACGGTCCTGCCGGCCTTGGCCGCCTGCGCGGACCTGACCGTCCTGGCGGACTCCGAAGGCCCGGCCCGCTTGGCGGACTTGGAGGGCGAAGACTTGGCAGACCTCGCGGAGCCCACGGGCTTGGGACGGCCCGTGGAGGGCTTGCCCTCGCCCTTTCCGCTGCCACCGTCGCGTCGCGGCCCACGGGGACGTTCGCTCACCGCTCCTCCTGCTCGGGGTCGCCGGTGGCGGGCTGCGGCTTGCCCTTGACGGTGCCGTCGGGGGCCAGGAACGCGGGGGTGCCGCCGGGGACGAGGCCCAGTTCGCGGGCGCGCTTCTCCAGCGAGCCGGGGGCGGAGTAGGAGTCGACCTCCTGCTGGAGCGACTGCTGTTCGTCCGTCAGCTCGTCGGTCTGCTTCTCGAGCTTGCTCAACCGGAAGGAGCCCTGGTTGACCGCGGCGTTGAGCAGCAGCAGACCCAGCAGCCCTGCGCCCAGTATCAGCACGACGAGCAGCACGAACGGGGTACGGGCCGCCGAGGAGGAGCCGGCCGGTACGAGGCGGGCGAGCCGGAAGAGCCGCTGCTGTGCACTCATGAGGTGTGCGCCTCCCTGATGCGCTCCGCGCCGCGCAGCCGGGCCGGTGCGGCTCGGCGGTTCTCGGCGATCTCGTCCTCGGTGGGGAGTTCGGCACCGCGCGTCAGCAGCTTGAGCCGCGGCTGGTACTGCTCGGGGACCACCGGCAGCCCGGGCGGCGCGGTGCTTCCCGCACCGGCGGTCAGCACCCGCTTGACGAGCCGGTCCTCGAGCGAGTGGTACGAGAGCACGGCGATGCGCCCGCCGACGGCCAGCGCGTCGACGGCGGCCGGCACGGCACGCTCCAGCACCTCGAGTTCGCCGTTGACCTCGATGCGCAGGGCCTGGAAGGTGCGCTTGGCGGGGTTGCCGCCCGTGCGCTTGGCCGCCTGCGGCAGGGCGTCCCGGATCAGCTCCACGAGCCTCGCGCTGTGGCTGAACGGCTCCTTCTCCCGCTCCCGTACGACCGCTTCGACGATGCGCCGGGCCTGCTTCTCCTCGCCGTACGCACGCAGCACACGCACCAGTTCGCCGGGCGGATAGGTGTTGAGGACGTCGGCGGCGCTCGGGCCGTGCGTCTGGTCCATGCGCATGTCGAGCGGCGCATCCTGCGCGTAGGCGAACCCGCGCTCCGCCTCGTCCAGCTGCATGGAGGAGACGCCGAGGTCGAACAGCACGCCCTGCACACGCGGGACGCCGAGGCGGCCGAGCACGTCGGGCAGTTCGTCGTAGACGGCGTGCACGAGGGTGGCGCGGTCGGCGTACGGGGCGAGGCGCTGCCCGGCCAGCCGCAGTGCCTCGCGGTCACGGTCGAGCGCGATCAGCCGGGCCGCGGGGAAGGTCGAGAGCAGGGCCTCGCTGTGGCCGCCGAGGCCGAGGGTGCAGTCGACGACGGTGGCGCCGGGCTCGGCGAGGGCCGGGGCCAGCAGATCGAGGCAGCGCCGCAGCATGACGGGGCGGTGGCGCTCGTCGGGCGATCCCTGGGAGTCACTGAAGGAGCCGCCGTCGGCGGAGTCCTGACCCACGGCCACCTCCCGGGTGCCGACGGGCTCTTCGCGGGCGGGCTGCTCTTCGGTCGTCATGCGTTCTTTCCTGCCCACGTGCTGCTTGGTCCCCGCCCGCTCGAAGGGGAAGCGGCCGGACGGAGCCGGGGAAGAGGGCACCGTACGGCCATGAGCGGGAGGAGGCCGAGCCACACGTACGCACCGCGCACTCGGGGAAATCCCGATCCCTGGAAGCGTCTCGCCTCCCACTTCGCGCCACTTTAGTCCACTCGTCCCTTCGGTCAACCAGCGCCGAGGCGCGTTGACCCGGGGGTACGGCCGGCTGTGGAGCAGCTCACAGAAACGGCGGAAAGCCCGATTGGTCCGCCCCGGAGGGGAGCCTGGCGCGCCTCGGCGGTCTAACGTCGTCACATGTCGACGCACCAGCGGAATGCTCAGCCGCTCTCCCAGTCCCCCGCCGACGACCAGCACCGTCCCGGCTCCGTCACCGACCGCCTCGTCGAAGCGAACGAACGCTACGCGGCGCAATTCACCGACCCGGGAATGGACGCCCGCCCCGTCCTCAACGTCGCCGTGGTCGCCTGCATGGACGCACGGATCGACCTGCACAAGGCCCTGGGTCTCGAACTCGGCGACTGCCACACGATACGGAACGCCGGCGGTGTGGTCACCGACGACGTCATCCGCTCACTGACCATCAGCCAGCGCGCCCTGGGGACCCGTTCCGTCGTGCTCATCCACCACACCGGCTGCGGTCTGCTCAACCTCACCGAGAACTTCCGGCACGAACTGGAACTGGAGGTGGGGCAACGGCCGTCATGGGCAGTCGAGGCGTTCCCGGATCTGGACCAGGACGTGCGCCAGTCCATGGAACGTGTGCGTACTTCGCCTTTCCTCCTCCACACGGACGACGTGCGTGGTTTCGTCTTCGACGTGAAAACGGGGCTGCTCCGCGAGATCGACCCGGAGAACCCCTCGGAATCCTGACGCCGAGACGCGTGGGCGTGAAGAATGCGTGTACGAGCAGCAGATGAGTACAGCGGGACACGGGGCGACGGGCCGAGGAGGGCCGGGTGACGACCTTTGACGAGCGAGCGGATCTCAGCGATCTGAGCAGCACGGCGGATCGCGTGCGCCGCTCGATGGAGTCGGTGATCGAGGGGAAGCCCGAGGTCGTACGGCTGTCACTGACGGTTCTCCTCGCCGAGGGGCACCTCCTGATCGAGGACGTGCCGGGCGTGGGCAAGACCATGCTGGCCAAGGCTCTCGCCAGATCCGTCGACTGCTCCGTGCGGCGCATCCAGTTCACGCCGGACCTGCTCCCCTCGGACATCACCGGGGTGAGCATCTACGACCAGCAAAGACAGGACTTCGAGTTCAAGCCGGGCGCCGTCTTCGCGCAGATCGTCATCGGCGACGAGATCAACCGTGCCTCCCCCAAGACCCAGTCGGCACTGCTGGAGTCGATGGAGGAACGCCATGTGACGATCGACGGCCAGACCTACGACCTGCCTTCGCCGTTCATGGTCGTCGCGACGCAGAACCCGATCGAGATGGAGGGCACCTACCCGCTGCCCGAGGCGCAGCGGGACCGCTTCATGGTGCGGGTGTCCATCGGTTATCCCAGCCCGGCGGCGGAGCTGGAGATGATCGACGTGCACAGTGGTGCGTCACCGCTGGAGGACCTGCAGCCGGTGGCGCACGCGCACGAGATCGGCAAACTCATCGACGCCGTGCGCGGCGTCCATGTGGCCGACCAGGTGCGGCGCTACGCGGTGGAGCTGGTCGCCGCGACGCGCTCGCACCCGGAGCTGCGGCTGGGCGCCTCGCCCCGCGCGACGCTGCACCTGCTGCGTGCGTCGCGTGCTGCCGCCGCGCTGGCGGGCCGTGACTTCGTGCTCCCGGACGACGTGCAGTCGCTGGCCGTGCCCGTACTCGCGCACCGCCTTCTGCCCACGTCCCAGGCGCAGTTGAGCAGACGTACCGCGGAACAGGTGGTCACGGAGATCCTCCAGCGCGTGCCGGTACCGACGGCGGCTCCCGGTGCCGCGGGCGTTCCGCACCGCCCCGACGGTTACGGACAGCAGCCGCCGCGAGGCTACTGATGTCGGGGAGTCCCGGGCCGGGCGCGGGGCCCGCCGAACAGGCAGTCGGCAAGGCCGCCAGGGGCGGCGGCCGGGCGGACTCCCGCGAGGAGGAGGACGGCGGGGCGTGCCGCGAGAAGCAGCGCGGCACGCTGCGTACCGCGCTCGGAGGCCTCACGACCCGCGGCAGATCGTTCCTGGCGGCCGGCATGGCCGCGGCGGTCTGCGCGTACGTACTCGGACAGGCCGACCTGCTGCGGGTGGGGATGCTGCTGGCGGCGCTGCCGCTGGTGTGCGTGCTGGTGCTGTACCGGACGCGCTACCGGGTCGCGGGCTCGCGCAGGCTCTCCCCCGCGCGGGTCACGGTCCGCTCGGAGGCCCGGGTGCACCTGCGGATGGACAACGTCTCGCGGCTCCCGACGGGACTGCTGATGCTGGAGGACCGGGTGCCGTACGTGCTCGGGCCACGCCCCCGCTTCGTGCTGGACCGGGTCGAGCCGGGCGGCCAGCGCGAGGTCTCGTACCGGGTGCGCTCCGAGATGCGCGGCAGCTATCCGCTGGGGCCGCTGCAGCTGCGCCTGACCGACCCGTTCGGGATGTGCGAACTGACGCGCTCCTTCAGCACGTACGACACCCTCATGGTGGTGCCGCGGACCGTGCCGTTGCCTCCGGTCCGGCTCACGGGCGACGCCACCGGCTACGGGGACGGGCGGCACCGCTCGCTCGCGCTCGCCGGAGAGGACGACGTGATCCCGCGCGGCTACCGGCACGGCGACGACCTGCGCCGCGTCCACTGGCGCTCGACTGCCCGCTACGGCGAGCTGATGGTGCGCCGCGAGGAGCAGCCGCAGAAGGCGCGGTGCACGGTGCTGCTGGACACCCGCCGCGGCGCCTACGCCGGTTCGGGACCGGACTCGCAGTTCGAGTGGGCCGTCTCGGGCGCCGCCTCGGTCTGTCTGCATCTGCTGGAGCGCGGCTACGCCGTCCGGCTGCTGACGGACACGGGAACGATGGTCCCGGGCCCCGAGGGAGTCGGCTTCGCCGGGGACTCCTCGGACACTGCCGGGCTGCTCCTGGACACCCTCGCCCTCCTCGAACAGTCCGACCAGGAGGGGATGTCGTACGCCTACGACATGCTGCGCGGAGCGGCGGGCGGGCAGGAGGGACTGCTGGTCGCCTTCCTGGGTGAGCTCGACGAGGAACAGGCGGTCACGGTGGCGCGGATGCGTCAGCGCACGAACAAGGCTGTGGCCTTCTGCTCCGCCGGAACCGCAGACGTCGAGGGCGAGGACCAAGTACCGGAGTACGAGGGCGAGTCGGCGGCGTGGGGCAACTCCGCCCCGCACGGGCCCGGCCCCGGGGACGAGGGCGTGCCGGCCGCCGCGACCGCCACCGTCCCGCCGCCCGGCGCGGTCGAGGACGACGAGCCTCTGCAGGTGCTGCGTGAGGCGGGGTGGACGGCGCTGCGCGGCGGCCCGGACCTGGCCATGCCCGACCTGTGGCAGGAAGCGGACGACGCGACCCTAGGGGGAATGCGGCCATGAGCGGACGGGGACGGCTCGCTCTGTGCGCCGCGCTGGCCACTCTCGCGGCGGCCTTCGCGCTGCTGCCGCTGGTGGAACCGGCCACGTGGCTCCTGCAGGCGGCGCTGCTGCTCGGGGCACAGACGGTGGTGGGCGCGCTGACCCGCCGCGTGCCGCTGGCGCGCCCGCTGACACCGATGGTGCAGGCGGTGGTCTCCCTCCTGCTGCTGACGTTCTTCTTCGTACGGGACGAGGCGTTCGCCGGGCTGCTGCCGGGGCCCGCCGCCTTCGCGGAGTTCGGGCAGCTGCTCGCCCAAGGCGGTCACGACGTGGGCCGGTACGCCATACCGGCACCGGTGACCGACGGCATAAGGCTCATGCTGGTGGGCGGCGTCCTCGTGATCGGTCTGCTGGTCGACGCGCTGGCGGTGACGTTCCGCAGCGCGGCACCCGCCGGGCTCCCCCTGCTGGCGCTCTACTCCGTGGCGGCCGGGCTGGCGCGGGACGGTGCCGGCTGGCCCTGGTTCCTGTGCGCTGCCGGCGGCTACCTGCTGCTTCTGCTCGCCGAGGGCCGAGAACGGCTCTCGCAGTGGGGCCGCGTCTTCACCGACCGGGGACGCCCCGGGTCCTCCTCCTACCAGCCCGGCGGCGTCGAGGGGCCCGCGACCGCACCCGTACGCACGGGGCGGCGGATCGGCGCCCTGACGCTCGGCCTCGCCCTGATCGTGCCGGCACTGATGCCGTCGCTGGGCAGCGGCCTGCTGGACGCGGCACGCAACGGCAGAGGCGGCCTGGGCCAGAACGGCGGCACCGTCTCGGCGGTCAACCCGCTGGTGGCGCTGCAGGACAGCCTCAACCAGGCCGAGGACCGTACCGCCCTGAGCTACACGACCAGCACGCGGAGCACCCAGGAGATGTATCTGCGGATCGTCGCCCTGGACCGCTTCGACGGCTCCTCGTGGAAGCCCTCGGAGCGGCGCATAGATGCCGTACCGGACCCGCTGCCCGCGCCGCCGGGGCTCTCACCGGACGTACGGACGGAGAAGGTCCGCAGCAACGTCGTCGCAGCCGACTGGTACTCGCAGAACTGGCTCCCGATGCCGTATCCGGCCAACCGCGTGCGCCTGGACGGGCGCTGGCGCTTCGAGCCGGAGGGGCGCACCCTGGTCGGCGACCGCGGACAGACCACAAGAGGCCAGCGCTACCAGGTGGAGAGCCTGCTCGTGGAGCCGACGGCGCGTCAGCTGCGCCAGGCACCGGATCCGGCGCGTGCGGTCACCGAGGAGTACACGAAGGTGCCGGAGTCGCTGCCGCCGGTGGTGAAGCGGACCGCTCAGCAGGTCACGCGCAACGCACCGGACGACTACGAGCGGGCGGTGCGCCTCCAGGACTGGTTCGCCTCGGACGGTGGCTTCGCCTACGACACCCGGGTGCGGGCCGGCAGCGGCTCCGCGGCCATCGCCAACTTCCTTGAGCAGAAGGAGGGTTTCTGCGTCCACTTCGCCTTCACGATGGCGGCCATGGCGCGCACGCTGGGCATCCCGGCGCGGGTCGCTGTCGGCTTCACCCCAGGCACCGCGGACGCGGAGGGGCGCATGAACGTGGGCCTCAAGGACGCGCACGCCTGGCCGGAGCTGTACTTCGAGGGCGTCGGCTGGACGAGGTTCGAGCCGACGCCGACGCGGGGCACCCCGCCCCCGTATGCGCAGCCGGACACACCCGATCCCCGTGAGAACCCCGCGGAGCAGCTTCCCGACCGGGGGCAGAGCGCCGAACCGTCACCCGTGCCCTCCGAGTCCGAGAGCTGCGACGCGGACGCGAAGCGGCTGGATCCGGAATGCGGACAGGCGGCACCGTCCCCAGACAGCGGGAGCGGCGACGGCGGCTTCCCGGTCGGCACTGTCGCGGGCGTCGCGGCGGCGTCGCTGCTGGGCCTGGGGCTGCTGATGCTGCCGATGCTGTGGCGCGTACGTACGAGAGCGAGACGGCTCGGCGGGCGGGACGGGCCGCCGGTGCCCGGCCGCGACGCGGACGGCGTCGTGGTGCTCGATGCCTGGCGCGAGCTGGTCGACAGCGGCTGGGACCACGGCGTGGTGCCCGACGAGTCGGCCACGCCGCGGAAAGCCGCGGAACGCATCGTCCGGATCGGAGATCTGGGGCCCGATGCGGCGGAGGCGGCGTTCCGCGTGGCCCTGGAGGTGGAGCAGGTCCTGTACGCGCCGCGACCGCGTCCCGGGGCAGGTGTGCGGGCGGACGTGCTGCTGGTCAGAGCCGCCCTGCGGGAGGCGGCGCCGCGCAGTCTGCGGATCCGTGCACTGCTGCTGCCGCCCTCATCCATCCGGGTGATGTGGACGGTGACGGGGGCCGTGACGGCAGTCCGTGACAGGTGGCTGGGGGCTCTGCGGGTCCGGTTCGCCAAGTAGCGGCCGGCGGCGACGCGAGGCGGGAAGCCGGCGCCACGGCGGCGACGGGGCGGTCGCCAGGCCGGGCGCAGGAATGGCGGGCCGATGCCGGACTGGGGCCCGCCCTGGGCCCCGCACGAACCAGGCACGGCACGAACCGGGCACGGCACAGCTGTGGGGCTGCTCCTCCGGACTCCGGAGGGAGACAGCCCCACGGTCATGTATCGGTGGGAGGACGCCGCACAGGCGCTTGTGCTCGGGCTACTGGCCCTCGTCGCGGCGGCGCTGCCACCGCTCCTCGATGCGGTTCATCATCGACCGGCGGGAGCGTGGCTGGCGGCGCGTGGACGCAGAGCCGCCGCCTCCGCTGCCGCCGCTCTGCTGCGCGCTTCCCTGCCCCTGTTGCTGTTGCTCGCCGCTCTTGGGGGCCTTGCGCCAGCCGGTGACCGCCAGGACGGCACACCCGAGCATGACGAGGAAGCCCACGACGCTGATCCAGATCTGCTGCGCGACCATTCCGGCCATGAGCAGGGCGATGCCCACCAGAAAGCCTGCGACCGCCTGGTAGACCCGCTTGCGGGTGTACCTGCGCAGCTCACTTCCCTCGAGCGCTGTCGCGAACTTGGGATCTTCGGCGTACAGCGCTCGCTCCATCTGCTCGAGCATGCGCTGCTCGTGCTCAGAGAGCGGCACGGAGTCCTCCTACTCGTCGGTCGCGGGGGCGACCGGGTGCGACCATCCAAGGATAGGCAGGGAATCGCCCCCGTGAAACCCGCCCCTCTGCGCCATTACCTCCCACCAGGACCGAGATGACGGGCGTCGGCGCGGGACCGTTCAATCCGTGCATTCCCGCACCGCCTTTCCGCCATGCCGAACGGTGTGCCCCGATCATACGGCGGTCAACAGCTGATCGGGTGAGGTAACGACCACCGCGGTACTGATCGGTCAGTTCCGCCGGGTCGCCCCCACGCCGGACCCGGCACGCCACCGGGTCACCGTTCGTGGTACCGCGCCTCGGCCAGGACATGCAGCTGACTCGCAACCGCCTGGAACGCGGGCAGTTCGGAGGCGGCGCTCTCGAGCCTCACCAGGGCCGCTTCGGCGTCCGGTTCCGTGTCGACGAGCGCGCCGGGCACCAGGTCGGCGAAGACGCGGACGCCGTGCAGGGCCGTGACGGCCAGGCCCGTGTCGTCCACGAGCGCGGTCAGCTGCTCGGGGGTGAACCGGCGGGGCATCGGGTCGCCCTCGCCCCAGCGTCCGTCCGGACCCGTCAACGCGTGCCGTGCCTCGGTGAAGTGACCGGCGAGGGCGCGGCCCATCACGGCGCCTCCCAGTCCGGCTGCGAGCAGGCTGAGAGTGCCGCCCTCGGGGCGCAGCGCCGCGACGACGTTGCCCAGTCCCTCGGCCGGATCGTCGACGTACTCCAGGACGCCGTGGCAGAGGACCACGTCGTACCCGCCGCGCTCCACGACGTCGAAGAGGCCGTGTGCGTCGCCCTGCACGCCGCTGACCCTGCCCTCAACTCCGGCCTCAGCGGCGCGGCGTTCGAGCCCGAACAGGGCGTTGGGGCTCGGGTCCACGACCGTGACCCGGTGGCCGAGTTCGGCGACCGGCACCGCGAAGTTGCCCGTACCGCCTCCGGTGTCGAGGACTTCGAGGGTCTCCTTGCCGCTTGCCTTGACCCGCTGGTCGAGGGCTCCTCGCAGTACCTCCCAGACCACGGCGGTACGGCGGGATGCGCTGGGGCGGGACATGGCGTGCTCCTCGGCGGCTCAGGGGCGTGCAGCCACCACCCTATTGCCTTCGCAGCCAGGCCGTTTCCCCCGATGGACCCGGGCCCTGCCAGGCGTTCTGCCTGCCGCACCGCCGCGTCACCCCGCGCGGGGGTGCCGCTGGTCCTCCTCGGTGCCCTGCGAACGTAACCGGGCGGCGACGAGGCCCTCGTCGGACGGGGCGATCCGCGGCTGCGGCAGCGCCGGCTGAGACACCAGCATCCGCTCGACCAGCCGCAGGAAGACCCCGGTGTCACGCACGAGGTCGTCGGCCTCACGCCAGCTCGCCGCGCCCTGTATGCCGGCTTCGGCACGGGCACGCTTCGGCGCGCCGGAGGCGAACAGGACGCTCCACTCGGCGAGTTCGGGGGCGGCCTCGGGCAGCACCTCCCAGGCGCTGCGTATGGCCCGCCTGCGCCGCTCGCTGCTCTCCGGGCGCCCGCGCACCGCGAGCACGGCGGCAGCCGTGCGCAGCGCCGCCAGATGAGCCGTGGCGAACCGCTCGTTGGCCGTCTCCATGGCCACGGCCTCGTCCAGCCCGTGCTGCGCCTGGGCGAGCAGGTCGAGAGCGGCGGGCGGTGCGGCCGCCCTCCGCAGGACGGGGTGGACGTCGTTTGCCGGCGGGGAGTTCGGGGGCGCTCCCCGAGAGGGTCGCTGCACGGGAACCAACCTCCTGTCGTCGTCCGACTTCCGAATGGACCGGCGTATGCACACATCGTGAGGCACACCACTGACAATCCGTCCTGACCTGCACAGATGCCGCTTCCGCTTGTGACGGCGCCATGGACGCGCGGGGCCGGTCGAGGTCCCCTCCCGACCGTGAGGTAACTTTGAACTGACCAGTCAGTGCAAAAATTCGAAGGGGTGGATCCGTGGGCGAGACGGCACACGAATCCCACGGCAGCGGGGAGCCGGACAGGGTCAAGGGCTCCGGCCCCAGGGCGAACGGCCCGAAGGCCGACAACGCCGACGAGAGCACCGCCACGGAAGCGAGCCCGGACACAAGGGCCCCGGAAAGGGAGTCAACTGCGAGCGCCGGCAAGGGCGTTGGCCTACGCGCCGAGGATCTCGCGCTCGACGGCCCGCGCGGCCGGGTCTTCTCCGGTGTCCGCTTCGAGGCGGCCCCCGGCTCGCTCGTGGCGCTGGAGGGCCCGTCGGGCTCCGGCAGGACCTGTCTGCTGCTGGCCCTCTCGGGACGCATGAAGGCGACCGGGGGGCACGCCGTGGTGGGAGGCCGGCGGCTGCCCGAACAGCTCGCCGCCGTACGCCGGTTCAGTGCCTTGGCCGCCGTGCCGGGCGTCACCGACCTGGAACCGTCCCTGTCCGTCGCCGAGCACCTGCGCGAACGCGTGCTGCTGCAACGGCGGTTCGGCGGTTCGCTGCGTGCCCTCCTGAGGCCCCGCAGGGAGCGGACCGCGGCGTCGCGCGCCCGCGTCGACTCCGCGCTGGCCATGGCCGGGCTCGACCCGGAAGCGCTGCCCAAGGGACCGCGGACCCGCGTGCGGGACCTGGAGCGGCTGGAGGTCCTGAGGTTGTCCGTCGCGCTGGCCCTGCTGGGCGGGCCCCGGCTGCTCGCGGTCGACGACGTCGACTTCAAGCTCTCGGAGCCCGAACGCGACGAGGCGTGGTCCCTGCTGCGTTCCGTCGCGTCGTCCGGCGTGACGGTCCTGGCGGTGTGCAGCGAGGCACCCCCCGGTGCGGTCGTCGTCCGTACGGACACCGGGCGCGAGCGGCAACAGCCCGCGGAGACGCGGAAGTCCGACGGTACGAGCAAGAAGGAGGCGGCGGATGCGCTCGCCGAGCCTGGCCGCGCTTGAGCTCAAGCGTTTCGGGAGGGGCCGGCTGCCGCGGGCGGCGATGGTGGCCATGCTGCTGCTGCCGCTGCTCTACGGCGCCCTGTACCTGTGGTCCTTCTGGAACCCGTACGAGCGTCTCGACAAGGTCCCCGTCGCCCTCGTCAACGAGGACAAAGGGGCGCAGGCGGACGGAAAGCAGGTCACCGCCGGCGACTCGGTCACCGAAGGACTGCACGAGAGCGGCACCTTCGACTGGCGCGAGACCGACGCGGAGGACGCCCGCAAGGGGGTCGAGGACGGGCGCTACTACCTTTCGCTGACGGTCCCTTCCGACTTCAGCAAGCGCATCGCCTCCAGCTCCGGCGACGACCCGCGCACCGGCGCGCTGAAGGTGCGTACGAACGACGCCAACAACTACGTCGTCGGGCAGATGTCGCGCACCGTCTTCTCCGAAGTGCGTGCGGCCGCCTCCAGCAAGGCGTCCCGCGGCTTCTACGACCGGATCTTCGTCTCGTTCTCCACACTCCACGACAGGACGGCGAAGGCTGCGGACGGAGCCGACAAGCTCGGCGACGGCATCGGCCGCGCCAAGAAGGGGACCGGCGAGCTGAAGAAGGGCCTGGGCAGGGCCGAGGACGGCAGCGGCAAGCTGAAGGACGGCACTTCTCAACTGCACGCAGGTGCGGGCAGGTTGGAGAAGGGTTCGAAGCAGGTGGCGGACGGCACGCAGCAGTTGACCGACAAGGTCGACAAGGCCGCCGGCAAGCTGCGCCCGTTCGTGAACGGGCACGAGGACGAGATCGGCACCGCGGCCCGCGACGTGGCCCGTGCGAGCAAGACGCTCAAGGACAACCTCGGAGAACTGCCCGAGGCGGCACACAGGGCGAAGGCCGACTCCCGCAAGGCTGCCGACACCCTTGCGACTCTCTACCAGGTGCGATGCGAGGGTCCCGTCGAACTGGACACCTCCTGCACGCAGTTGAAGAAGGCGAGGGACGCCGCCGACACGGCGGCCGATGTGGCCGCGGACGTCGATGACGTCGTCAAGAAGCAGGGCAACCTCACCCGTCTCGGTGAGAGTCTCGACAAGTTGCGCAGCCACGCGAACGCGCTCGCCGACCGCGCGCCGCACCTCGGCGAGGACCTCGACAAGGCCGTCGCACAGATACACGCGCTCAACAAGGGCGCGCACAAGGTCCACGACGGGGCGGGCCGCCTCAAGGGCGGACTGGCGGGCGCCGAGAGCGGCGCCGCCGACCTCGACGCCGGCGTCGGCAGGCTCAGCAAGGGCGCGGGCATGCTCGACGGCGGGATGTACAAGCTCGCCGACGGCTCGTCCCAGCTCTCCGGCGGGCTGCACGACGGGGTGAAGAAGATCCCCGACTACGGCAAGCAGGAACGCGAGGACCGTACGGGCGTGATGGCCGACCCCGTCGGGCTCTCCTCCGCCAACGCGCACTCCGCGCCCAACTACGGCACGGGGTTCGCCCCGTACTTCATCCCGCTCGCGCTCTGGGTCGGTGCGATGATCGCCTACATGCTGCTGCAGCCGCTCAACAGACGCGCACTGGCGGCGGGTGCGCCCGCCGCACGCATCACACTCGCGGGATGGCTGCCCGTGGCGGCGATAGGGGCACTGCAGGCCGGGGCGCTGCTGGGCGTGCTGCACTGGGGGCTCGGGCTCCAACTCGCCCGGGGCGCGGGCACGGTGGGCTTCCTGCTGCTGGTGACGCTCTGCTTCACGGCGATCGTGCAGTTCCTGGGCGCCCGGTTCGGCCCTGCGGGCCGCGTCCTCGTGCTGGCCATGCTGATGCTCCAGCTGACGTCGGCGGGCGGCACATATCCGATACAGACCAGCCCCGGGTTCTTCAACGCCATCCACCCGTTCCTGCCGATGAGTTACGTCGTGGACGGCCTGCGGCACCTCATCACCGGCGGTGAAGCCTGGCCGGTGTGGCGGGCCTGCCTGGTGCTGCTCGCTTTCACGGCGGGTGCTCTCGCTCTGACGGCCCTCACGGCGCGCCGCAAGCAGGTGTGGACCGTGGACCGCCTGCACCCGGAGATCGCGCTGTGAGCCGCGCCCCCACCCGCGAGAAGCTGTTTCAGGCGGCCGTGACGCTCATCGCCGAGCAGGGCTTCTCCGCGACCACGGTGGACGAGATCGCCGAGGCGGCGGGCGTCGCGAAAGGGACCGTCTACTACAACTTCGCCAGCAAGAGCGAGCTGTTCGAGGAACTGCTGCGGCACGGCGTTGAGTTGCTGACGAACGATCTGCGCGAGGCGTCGTCGTCGACGGCGTCGGCGGGCGGCGGTCACGTCGACGCGCTCGACGCGATGGTCCGTGCGGGCCTCGTCTTCATCGACCGCTATCCGGCGTTCACGCGGCTGTACGTCGCAGAGCTGTGGCGCACCAACAGGACGTGGAACTCGACACTGCTGGTGGTACGCAGGCAGGCCGTGGCCGTCGTGGAGGAGGAGCTGCGCGCCGGTGTGGCGGAGGGCGAGCTGAGCGGCGACATCGACGTCACGCTGACCGCGGCGGCGCTGGTCGGCATGGTGCTGGTGGCGGCCCTGGACTGGAAGGCGTTCCAGCCGGAGCGCTCCCTCGACGAGGTGCACGGCGCGCTCTCGCTGCTGCTGCAGGGACGTGTCGGGGGGTGTGCGCAGCCCCGGTAGCCGGCCGACCGGCGACCACCTGTTCCCCAGGGCTGCGCACGCCTTCCCCCGTATCCCCCGACCCCCGTTACGGACGCGGGGCCCCGTGCCCCCGCGTCCCCCTTGCAAGGGGACCGTCTCCGTTCCGCCGCCCCGTGTCGGCGGTGCCGGAGCCGGTGCTCCCTTGCCACGGACATCACTCTGCCCTCGGACGGGGCTTCGTCCCATCCGCTGTACTACTCAACCGGCGGGCTAGGTAGGCGTACTCAGCCCTGGGTGCCAACGCCCGGGCGGAGCCGCTCAGGCCGGGTTCCCGCGCCCCCCGGGCGGCGCCG
This sequence comes from Streptomyces bathyalis, assembly GCF_015910445.1. Lineage (NCBI taxonomy): Bacteria > Bacillati > Actinomycetota > Actinomycetes > Kitasatosporales > Streptomycetaceae > Streptomyces > Streptomyces bathyalis. The sequence goes on along the minus strand of NZ_CP048882.1, from coordinate 6,044,702 downwards.
CCCGCCGCGAAGTGCCGCCCGCCGCCCGGCTAAAGTCCCTCGTCATGGCACGCATTGCGGTGATCGGCGCCGGGCTGGGCGCGATGGCGGCCTCCGCGCGGCTGGCGACGGCGGGGCACCGGGTGACGGTTTTCGAGCGCTCGGCGACCTACGGCGGGGGCGTACGGTCCTGGGAGCGGGACGGCTTCCGCTTCGACACCGGGCCGGGAGTTCTGCACCTGCCCGCGGTCTACCGGGACCTGTTCGTCAAGACCGGACGTGAAGCGCTGGAGGACCGCGTCGGCCTCGTGCGGCTCGATCCCGCGGTCCGGCACGTCTTCCCAGACGGTACGGCGGTCTCGCTGCCCTCCGGGTCCCGCGCGGGGGTCGTCAAGGCGCTCGACGCGACCCTCGGCGCCGGCTCGGGCGAGCGCTGGACGGACATGCTGGCCCGTGCCCGTACCGTCTGGGACGCCATCAGACGGCCGCTGCTGGAGGAGCCGCTGACAGCGGACGGCGTCGAGAGGTTGCGTGAGGGCCTCGCCCGCGATCCGTACCCCGCGCTTCACGGCAAGGGGCTGCTGCGGCGCCGCACACCCACGCTGGCCGAGGCCGCCGAGGACGAACTCCGCGATCCCCGGCTGGTGTTGATGCTGAACGCATGCGCGAACTCCTACGGCCTGGAACCGGAAACCGCGCCCGCCGGTGCGGCGGTTCTCGCATACATGGAGCACACTTTCGGCACCTGGTACGTGCGCGGCGGGATGCGGGCGCTCGCGGATGCCCTGTACACGCGCTGTACCGAGCGCAAGGTGGACTTCCGCTTCGGCTGCGAGGTGGCCGGCGTGCTGGAGGAGGACGGGACAGCGGTCGGCGTGAAGCCTGCCGAAGGGCCGGACGTCCCGGCCGACGCGGTGGTGGTCGGCACCTCCCGGATGCCGGGCACGGCCCCCGCGGAGGGTGCGCCGCCGTATGTGCCGGCGCTGTCGCGTCTCACCGTGCTGCTCGCGCTGCGCGGCGCGCGGCCGACAGGCACTGCGCACCGCACCGTGGTGCACCGGGCCGACTCCCCCGGGCAGCCGCTGACCGTGCTGCGTCCGGACGACCCCGCGCTGCGCCCGGACGACGGCCACGAGACCGCGGTGCTCTCGGTCGGCGTCGCACCGGGCGAAGTGGACGGTGAAGACGACGCCTCACGGTTCGCGGACCGGCTGACGAGCGCGGCCGACGCCGCCGGGCTGGACCTCGGGGCGCGCGTGCTGTGGCGCGAGGTGCGCACGCCCTGGCATATCGAGGAGGAGACGGGGGCTCCGCACGGCCTGGTGCCCGCGCCGGCGCTTCCGGGGCCGTTCGCCCGCGGGGGCCGGACCCGGCGGGACGCGGTGGATGTGCGGCCGCCCAACAGGACGGCCACGAACGGGCTTTACCGCGCGGGCGGCTGGGCGCACCCGGGCGGGGGTGCCGCACACGCGGGGATGTCCGGCGCCCTGGTGGCCGGACTGATCGTGGAGGGCGACGACTGGCGCGGATCCTACTGAGCCGGCGCGGATCCCACTGAGCTCGCACCACTGCCCGTCAGCGGCAGTCGGTCGCGTTCGGGCCGGTCAGTAGTAATAGCCGTTGCCCGCACCGTAACCGTTGCCCTGCGTGCCGTATCCGTACGGGTCGCCGTTCTGGTACGGGTACTGCTGCACCTGCTCGTTCGGGTCGCGCTGCTGCGGGACCCACGCGCCGGCGCCTCCGGTGGGGGCCTGGGGAAAGTAGGGCTGCCCGTCGGCGTAGGACTCGCCGTTGCCGTACATGGACCCGTAGGCGTCCGCACCGGCACCGCCCGCTCCGAGGCCGCCGCCACCGCCGAAGGTGTCGGAGACTCCGTACGGGGACTGCTGGGGGCCGTACCCGCCCGGCTGGTCGCCAAGTCCGCCGCCGAGGCCACCGTAGGGGTCGCCGCCGCCGTAGGAGGGGTCGGCGCCGTAGGCGTCGTAACCGCCGTAGCCGCCGTACGAGGGGGCGCCGGCGCCGTTGCTGTCGAAGGCTGCGTACGGGTCGGAGAACGAGCCGTACTGCTGCTGGCCGTCCTGGTATATGCCGGCCTGCGGCGACGCGGCGGGGTAGCCGAAGCTGTCGTAGCCGCCGAAGGTGAACTCGCCGGTCTCGTCCGGCAGCGGGCCGGGCTGGTAGACGGGGACCTGCTCCTGGCCCATCGACTGCGGTCCGTAACCGTTCTGTCCCTGGAACCCGTTGGACTGGTAGCCCTCGGTCTCCGGGCTGAACGGGCTGAATGCCTGCGTGGAGTCGAAGCCGCTGGGGACGGAAGAGCCGAGGCCTCCGGGCGCCGCGAAGGCGGCCGTGTCGTAGCCGTTCCCGTTGCCGTTCGGGCTGTCGTAGCCGTTGCCGTTCGGAGCGAATCCGTTCGGGGGGCCCATCGGGTCGACGACGGGGAAGCCGCCCGTCTCGTAGCGGTTCCCGCCACCGAAGCCGCTGGGAGCGCTCATCGAGTCGACGGTGGCGAAGGCAGCGGTGTCGTAGCCGTTCGCCTCGAAGCCGTTCTGCTGGAACCCGTCCGAGCCGCCGAAGCCGCCCGACGCCGCGAGGGCGGGGACGGGCTCGGGCGCGGGCTCGAACTGGGGCACCTGCTCGAACTCCGGCTCCGGCTCCGGCTCGTCGCGGCGGCGGTTGACACCGGGCACTCCGGTGAGTGCCCAGCCCGCCACGAAGCCCCTGCGGTAGGAGAGCGTCACGAAGGTCTGCCCGGTGGCGAAGGCGGCGATCCCGATGCCGATCACGACGACCGACGGGATCAGCGCCCCCGCCACGACGCACAGGAAGCCGGTGAAGGCCAGTACGCGCCAGCGCAGCCGCGCCTTGTACTGCAGGAGTACCTCGCCCAACAGCCACAGCGCGACGATGCCGAACGCGATGTAGAGGACTGTCCAGCCCATGTGCGCCCCCTTCTCACTGCCTCGGCCGGCTACTTCGGCTCAGGGTCGATTGTGGAGTCCAAGATTCTGATGGATTTCCAGCGTTGCCGTGGAGTTGTTGAGCGTAATGAAGTGGAGTCCGGGGACATCCTCAGCCATCAGCCTCGCACACATCTCCGTCGCGTACTCGATTCCGGCCGAGCGTACCGCCGCGGGATCGTCTTCGACCTCCCGGAGTCGCTCTGCCAGTTCGTCCGGGATCGTCGCATTGCTGAGCTGTGCGAACGTCTCGATCTGCTTCACGTTGGTGACCGGGATGATCTCCGGGATGATCGGCGTCTCGCAACCCGCGGCCGTCACGCTGTCCCGCAGCCGGAGGTAGTCCTCGACGCGGAAGAACATCTGGGTGATCGCGTAGTCGGCCCCGGCACGGCACTTGTCGACGAAGTGGCGTACGTCGGTGTCCCAGTCGTCGGAGCGGGGGTGCATCTCGGGGAAGGCGGCTACGCCCACGCAGAAGTCGCCGGACTCCTTGACCAGTTCGACCAGTTCACAGGCGTAGGTGAGGCCCTCTGGGTGCCTGACCCACTCGCCCATCGGATCACCGGGCGGGTCGCCCCGGATCGCGAGGACGTTGCGGATGCCCGCGTCCGCGTACTGGCCGATGACGTTGCGCAGCTCCGCCCGGGAGTGGTTCACGGCGGTCAGGTGCGCGACCGGCGTGAGCGTGGTCTCCGTGGCGATCCGCTCGGTGTTGCGTACGGTCCCCTCTCGCGAGGAGCCTCCCGCCCCGTAGGTCACGGAGACGAACGTGGGTGAGACGGCTTCGATCCGCCGCAGGGCGTTCCACAGCGAGCGCTCGCCCTTCTCGGTCTTCGGGGCGAAGAATTCGAACGAGTACGAGCGCTGCCCCGTCGCGAGGAGGTCACGCACTGTCGTCGTGCTGTCTGTCCTGGTAGCTGAGATACCGATGGCCATGGTTGAAGGCTATCGGCCTTGGCTAGAGGGCGACCGGGCGTGAAGAGCGCTTACGTCCGTTCCGTCGCCCTTGTCGCCGCGGTTCCTCCCCCGGCGGGCACACCGGTCACGCAGCGGAAACACCTCTGCGGTGCCCCGTTCGAAAGCGATTTCCTGAAGGGGTCCGCCGCAGGGGTCGACGCCTCGCCCGGGCCCCCGCTGGCACCGGTCAGCGCGGCCCGCCGGCCTCGTCCCGGGCGGCGCGCTCCCGCAGCCGCCGGGCCAGCCCCGCAGCGGCGGCCTCCGGATCGTCGGCGCCGGTGAGGACGCGGACGACCACGACGCGCCTCGCACCGGCGTCCAGCACCTCGTCCAGGTTGGACGCGTCGATTCCGCCGATGGCGAACCACGGACGCGCGGTGCCCAGCGAGGCCGTGTACCTCACCAGGTCGAGGCCCGGCGCGTGGCGGCCCGGCTTGGTGGGGGTCGGCCAGCATGGACCGGTGCAGAAGTAGTCCACGCCCGGCTCGGCCGCCGCGGCGGCGGCCTCCGCCTCTGCATGCGTGGACCGGCCAATGAGGACGTCGTCACCGAGGACCGCACGAGCAGCGGGAACGGGCAGATCGCCCTGGCCGAGGTGGAGCACCTCGGAACCGGAGGCGTGGGCGACGTCCGCGCGGTCGTTGACCGCGAGCAGCTTTCCGTGGCGCTTGCAGGCGTCCGCGAAGACCGAGAGATGCTCCAGCTCCTCGGCGGCCTCCATGGTCTTGTCCCGCAGCTGCACGATGTCGACGCCTCCGCGCAGGACCGCGTCGAGGAACTCCGGCAGGTCGCCCTGTTCCTTGCGCGCGTCGGTGCACAGATAGAGCCGTGCGCTGGCGAGCAGACGGCGGGCGTTCGTGGCGCTCATGAGGGACGTCCCCCCGGGACAAGGGCGTGCGGACCGGACGCAGCGGCGCGCGCTGCGCCGGGCCCGCACGCCGGCGGATGTGTGCGTTGTGACCGTGTGTCTGGGCGGTGGTGCGATGCGGTGTGCCGCGGCAGGCGCTGTGCGGGAAATCACACGGCGAGTGCCTGGGCGCGCCGCTTCACCTCTGTCCCCCGGTTCTCACGGAGGGCCTGCGCCGGGGTGCCGGGGAGGCTCTCGTCCTCGGTGAAGAGCCACTCCAGCATTTCCTCGTCGCTGAAGCCGTCGTCCTTGAGGAGCGTGATCGTGCCGACGAGGCCCTTCACGATGCGGCCCGAGCCGATGAAGTCCGCGGGGACCTGCAAGGTCCGCTCCTCCCCTCTGCGGACCGCGATCAGCTGGCCCTCCTTGACCAGCTGACGGGCCCGGGTCACCGGGATGTCCAGCTTTTCGGCGACGTCGGGCAGGGTGAGCCAGGCAGGGACGAGAGCATCGGTCTTTGCATCAATCTCTGTCACGCCACCAGCCTGCCATCCCGCTGTGACAGTCACTACTGTGCGGCGGCCACCAGTCCGCCGGAGCCGCCCCTCCGGGCCCGGGCCGGGCCGGACCCACGGCGCCGCCGGGCTAGCGGACGGCCTTCTTGAGCGGCACCGCCGCGTCGGCCACACGCTCCGCGTCCACCGGCGCGCCGCTCCCGATGAGCCTTCTGCCCTGCGCCAGGTCGCGGGGGCGCCCGACGGCGAGCAGCGCGTTCAGCCTGCCCTCCCGCAGCCAGCAGACGGACCACGCGGCTTCGCCCGGGCTGCCGCGCCAGACCAGCTCGTCATCGGCGGTGTGGTGTCCGGCGTACTGGATGAAGCGTCCGAACTGCTCGGACCAGAAGTAGGGCACCGGATCGTAGACGGCGGCCTCCGCCTCACCGTCCGGGAGCGTCCCGGCGACGATGTTGGCCGCCACGACGCGGGGCCCCTGCAGCGCGTTGTCCCAGTGGTGCACGAGGAGGCGCTCGCCGTACCGGGCCGAGGGGAACGAGGCGCAGTCGCCCACCGCGTACACGTGCGGGGCGGAGGTGCGCAGCCCCTCGTCCGCGAACACGCCGCCGTCCCCGCCGAGTTCGATGCCCGAACCCGCCAGCCAGCCTGTCGCGGGACGCGAGCCGATGCCCACCACGACGGCGTCGGCCCGCAGGCGCGTGCCGTCCGCGAGCACCGCCCCGCCGCGCTCCACCGAGCGCACGGCGACGCCGGTGCGCAGATGCGCACCGCTCTCTCCGTACCAGGCGCGCATGTGCGACGTGACCTCCGCGGGCAGCGCTCCCGGAAGCGGTTCACCCGCGGCCTCCACGACGGTGACGGCACAGCCGGCCTCACGTGCCGCGGTGGTGAACTCGGCACCGATCCAGCCCGCTCCGACCACGACGATCTCGCCCCGCCCCGCCAGCACGGGGCGCAGCCGTGCCGCGTCGTCGAGGGTTCGCAGCAGGTGAACGCCGGGGACTCCGTCGCTGCCCGGCAGTGCGACCGGCTCGGCGCCCGTGGCGATGACGAGATGGTCGTACGCGACGGTGCCCGCCCCCGTCTCCAGCAGGCGCTCGCCGGGACGCAGCGCGGTCACGTCCCTGCCCAGTTCCAGGTCGACGCCGAGGGAGCCGAAGTCGACGTCCAGGGCGGCGTCGTCGGTCTTGCCGAGCAGGACCGCCTTGGACAACGGGGGCCGGTCGTACGGCTGGTGGGGCTCGCTGCCGATCAGCCGGATCCCGCCGGGCCAACCCTGCTCGCGCAGTTGCACGGCCGTCTGCACTCCGGCCATGCCCGCACCAACGACGACGACCCGCTGCTCGCTCCGGCTCTCACCCACACGATCATCCTAGGGCGGTGACGCGGTCCCGAGAGGCGGCTGCCACGGTGCCCGGCGGTCACACCACGGCAGCGGCGCAGTACGCTGGTTGAACGGTACAAAGCCAAGACGGCCCGATGAAGAGCCGCCAGGCGGCACCGGCAGCAGCCGGCGCGTACCGCAATCGACGACATCGCACGCGGGAGTCCGGCGCACCGGGCTGAGAGGGAGGCTGCGGCCTCCGACCGTACGAACCTGATCCGGGTCATTCCGGCGAAGGGAGAAGCAGCTTCCTCATGCGACGCACCAGCACACCCCGGACCGCCCTCGCCGGCCAGGAGTCGGGCGCAGCACCGGCACATCCGGACGTGGCCGTCGTCGGCGGCGGCGTCATCGGACTCGTCACCGCCTGGCGGGCAGCCCAGCGCGGTCTTTCCACCACGGTCCTCGACCCCGAACCGGGCGGCGGCGCCGCCCGGGTGGCGGCCGGGATGCTCGCCGCCGTCACCGAGCTGCACTACGGCGAGGAGGCGCTGCTCGGGCTCAACCTCGCCTCGTCCGCCCGCTATCCGGACTTCGCGGCGGAGCTGGAGGAGGCGAGCGGACAGGAGATCGGCTACCGCTCCTGCGGCACGCTCGCCGTAGCGCTCGACGCCGACGACAGGGCGCATCTGCGTCAACTGCACGCGCTTCAGCGGCGTTGCGGGCTCGATTCGCAGTGGCTCACGGGCCGCGAGTGCCGCCGCCTCGAACCGATGCTCGCCCCTTCCGTTCGCGGCGGGCTGCGGGTCGACGGCGACCACCAGGCGGACCCGCGCCGGCTCGCCACGGCCCTGCTGCTGGCCTGTGAACGTTCGGGCGTGACGTTCCGGCGCGCGGCCGCCGCGGCGCTCACGGTCAAGGACGGGCGGGCCTCAGGCGTGACGCTGGACGACGGCACCCGGGTGGAGGCCGGGCAGACGGTGCTGGCGACGGGTTCGTGGGCCTCACGTCTCGAAGGAGTGCCGCACGAGCTGCTGCCGCCGGTGCGCCCGGTCAAGGGCCAGGTGCTGCGGCTGCGGATGCCGTCCTCGTCCGCGTACGGGCCCTTCCTCTCCCGTACCGTCCGGGCGATCGTGCGCGGCGGGCACATCTATCTGGTGCCGCGCGCCAACGGCGAGCTGGTCATCGGCGCGACGAGCGAGGAGCTGGGCTGGGACACGACGGTCACCGCCGGCGGCGTCTACGAACTGCTGCGGGACGCGCACGAACTCACGCCTGGCCTCACCGAACTGCCCCTCATAGAGACCTCGGCGGGGCTGCGTCCTGCCTCGCCCGACAACGCGCCGCTGCTGGGACCGACTGCGCTGCCGGGCCTCCATCTGGCCACCGGCCACTACCGCAACGGCGTGCTGCTCACTCCCGTCACCGGCGACGCCATGGGCGAACTGCTGGCGACCGGCGAACTCCCCGAGCAGGCCCGCCCCTTCACTCCGGCGAGGTTCGGTGACCCCGGCACCGAAGCTGCGGGGGTTGTCTTCGCAAGCGAGCCACAGGAGCGTTCAGCATGACGACCGTCCCCTCACATGCCGCCACCGTCACTGTCTCCGTGAACGGCGCCTCGCGCGAGGTCCCCTCGGAGTCCACCCTCGACCAGCTCGTGGCGGGTCTCACAGCTGCGCCCTCGGGTGTCGCCGCGGCCGTCAACGAGACCGTCGTGCCCCGTGGCGAGTGGCCGCGCGTGCGGCTGGCCGAGGGGGACCGCGTCGAGGTACTGACCGCAGTCCAAGGAGGCTGATCCGTATGACAGGCACCGCGGTCCACACCACTCCGCGCCCCGAACCGCACATGTCCCCGTCCGCCGGCTCCCCGGTGGCGGAACCGGACCCGTTCGTCATCGGCGACCGCACCTTCGGCTCCCGCTTGATCATGGGTACGGGCGGAGCGCCCAGCCTGGACGTCATGGAGCGCTCGCTGGTGGCCTCGGGCACCGAGCTGACGACGGTCGCCATGCGCCGCCTCGATCCGACGGTCCAGGGCTCGGTGCTGTCCGTGCTGGAGAAGCACGGCATCGGCGTGCTGCCGAACACGGCGGGCTGCTACACGGCCGGCGAGGCGGTGCTCACCGCACGGCTCGCGCGTGAGGCACTGGGCACCGGCTGGGTGAAGCTGGAGGTCATCGCCGACGAGCGCACGCTGCTGCCCGATCCTGTCGAACTCCTCGACGCGGCCGAGACGTTGGTCGACGACGGCTTCACCGTGCTGCCGTACACCAACGACGATCCCGTCCTCGCGCGGAAGCTTGAGGAGGCGGGCTGTGCGGCCGTCATGCCGCTGGGCTCCCCCATCGGCTCCGGGCTCGGCATCCGCAACCCGCACAACTTCCAGCTGATCGCCGAGCGCGCCGGAGTGCCCGTGATCCTCGACGCGGGCGCCGGGACGGCCTCCGACGTGGCCTTCGCCATGGAACTGGGGTGCGAGGCCGTGATGCTCGCCTCGGCCGTGACGAGGGCGCAGGAGCCGGTGCTGATGGCCGAGGCGATGCGGCAGGCGGTCAGCGCGGGCCGCCTGGCGCATCGCGCGGGCCGGATCCCGCGCCGCCACTTCGCGGAGGCGTCCTCCCCGACGGAGGGTGTGGCCGCGCTCGACCCTGAGCGCCCCGCGTTCGGCTGAGCGGGACGAAGGTCCCTGGGCCGGGCTGAGTGACACAAGTCCCGGGAAGCGCCCAGGGACACAGGTCCCGCATGAGAAATTCCGGTCCGCGGAGAAAGAGGGAAGGAAGAAGGCACCGGGAAGAGGGCGGAATCAGCGCCGCCGCGTGCTGGAATTCCGAGCTCCCGGGAGCCTGCCGGCGCCCTTTCGGACCAAAGTCCCAAAAGGGGCAAAATCTACGATTCTTCCTCGTTGGCCTGTCGTCTCACCCGCTGCATGGCGCATCACGGATTTCGGTCGCCGGGATGACTCGTAGACTCTTCGTCGATGGATACGAGCCTTCAGGACTCCTCCTCCGGCCCCGCCGGGGAGACCCCGCCGGTCGGCCAGGTGCTGGACGGCCGGTACCGCGTCGAATCACGTATTGCCGTCGGCGGCATGGCGACGGTCTACCGCGCCGTCGACACCCGCCTCGACCGCGTTCTGGCCCTGAAGGTCATGCACCCCTCGCTCGCCATGGACGGCGCCTTCGTCGACCGCTTCATCCGCGAGGCCAAGTCCGTCGCCCGGCTCGCGCACCCCAACGTGGTCGGCGTGTACGACCAGGGCACCGACGGCACCTACGTCTACCTGGCGATGGAGTACGTCTCCGGGTGCACCCTGCGGGACGTGCTGCGGGAGCGCGGCGCTCTCCGCCCCCGCGTCGCCCTGGACATCCTGGAGCCGATGCTCGCCGCTCTGGGCGCCGCGCACCACGCCGGCATGGTGCACCGCGACATGAAGCCGGAGAACGTGCTGATCGGCGACGACGGGCGGGTCAAGGTCGCCGACTTCGGCCTCGTACGGGCGGTGGACAGCCAGACGTCCGTGGGATCCGACAGCATTCTCGGCACCGTCTCCTACCTCGCCCCGGAGCAGATCGAGCACGGCACGGCGGACACACGCACCGACCTCTACGCGTGCGGCGTGATGCTCTACGAGATGCTCACCGGCAGCAAGCCCCGCACTGGCGGCACGCCGGCGCAGGTGCTCTACCAGCACCTCCACGAGGACATGCCGGCTCCGTCGACCTCCGTCCCCGGCCTCGCCCCGGAGCTGGACATGCTGGTCGCACGGGCCACGGCGCGTGCGGCGGACGGCCGCCCCCAGGACGCGGGCGCGATGCTCTCGGAGACCCGCGGAGTCCGGGCCCGTCTCACCCCGGACCAGCTGGACGCCGTCCCGCCTCAGGCGCACGACCCGGCGGCAGGGCTCGCCGAGGTCCTCGCGGCCGGAGCCGCCCTCGGCGAGGGCCGCATGCGCTCGGCGGCCGGCCCCGGCGACGGGATGGAGGAGCGCACGAGCCTGCTCCCGCGCGACGTCGCGGCAGCGCACGAATACGGGCACGGGCCCGGCCCCGGAGGCGGCTGGGGCGACGACATCGACCGCACCGCCCGCTACACCGCCCCGCCGCGTGACGGCGGCGGCACGCGGCGCCGCCGCGGCGGCCGTGCCGGTGGCCGGGGCTTCCTCGTGACGCTGGGAGTGATGCTGTTGCTGCTGGTGGGCACCGGTGTCTGGTACATCAACTCCGGCCAGTTCACTCAGACCCCGGCCGTGCTGGACAAGACGGAGCCCCAGGCCAGGAAGATCCTCAGCGACTCGGGACTCGACGTGAACGTCACCCGCGACTACAGCGAGCGCGTCGAGCGCGGCCACGTCATCGACACCAACCCGGACCCGGGCGACCGCATCCGCAGGACGGGCACCGTCACCATGGTCGTCTCCAACGGCCCGGAGATAGTGAAGGTCCCCGAGCTGAGCGGTACGCCGCTCGCCGACGCCCGGCGCAAGCTCAAGGACGCCGGCCTGGAGGCCGGTGTGGTCAAGCAGCAGTTCAGCGAGGACACGGCGCGGGGCTCCGTGATCGCCAGCGACCCGGACGCGGGCAGCAAGCGCCGCCCGGGCTCCCCCGTCGCGCTGACCGTCTCCAAGGGCTCGCCGGTCGATGTGCCGGACGTCGTCGGTGACGACGAGGACTCCGCCCGCGAGGACCTGGCCGAGGAGGGCCTGAAGGTCCGTATCGCTCAGGGGCGCGTCTTCTCGGACGAGGACGAGGGCAAGGTGGCCCGGCAGTCGCCCGCCGAGGGCAGCACGGCCGGTGAGGGCGACACCGTCACCCTCACCATCTCCAAGGGCCAGGACCTGGTGGACGTCCCGGACGTGGAGGGCCTGGGCAAGAAGCAGGCGCGCAAGAAGCTGGAGGACGCGGGCTTCGAGGTCACCACACGCCGGATCTTCGTCGGCAACAAGGTCTTCGCCCAGTCACCGGGCGGGGACGACGAGGCTCCGCGCGGCTCCGAGGTGACGATCTGGCTGCGCTGAGCAGGCGCTGAGCAGGTCGACCACGGTCACCGCCACGGCGGCCGCACCCCTCCGGAACGCCCCCGGAACACCTCCCTGGAAGCCCGCTCCGGACGTACCGGAGAGCGCTTACACCCCGCATGCGCGTCCTCACCCACAGGGATCCGGGCCGCCTTGCGTGTGATACCGGACATAGGACCCATGTCACTTACGACTGCCTCTAGTGGACCGGTAGCTGCCTCCGCCCGCCGCCCGGGGCACGGGCCGTCCGGCGTTCCCCGTGCGGCCCACTCCCCCGATAAACGAAACGGGATAGTACGTCACACTTTTGGGCTGTGTTTTCGGAGCCTTTAACAATTGCCGTCGGTCGCATGCGCCGGGGTTCGGAACTCGGCGTACACCGCCTTTTCGGCCTCTGCGACGACGCACGCAATGTTGAAAGGTTCGCTCACAATGCCCAACATTCTCGGCTACGTCCGCAACCCCAAGTTCGCGCGTATCTCCGCCGCAGGTATATCGGCCGCGGGCGCGGCAGCCATCGCACTGACCGTCATTCCCGGCAGCGCCGACGCAGGCGACCAGAGCCAGTCGAGCGCCAAGAAGGTCAGCGCCTCTACGGCCGCCGCGGAGAGTACGAAGAAGTCCGATACGCACAAGGTGGAGCTCGGCGCCGCCAACCAGGGCACCCTGGACGCCGACGTCAAGCGCACCAAGGAGGCCGTGGCCAAGCAGAAGGACGCCGTGGCCCAGCAGAAGGCCGTCGCCGCCGACCGCGCGGAGGCAGCCAAGGTCAAGGCCGCCAAGGCGAAGGCCGCGAAGGCGGCAGCCGCGAAGAAGGCCGCTGCGGAGCGCAAGGCCGAGGCCGCGGCCAAGGCGTCGCGAGCCGCCGAGCGCGCCAAGGCAGCCAAGACCTACCCGGACAACCTCGACGGCTGGATCCGCGAGGCCCGCGACGTCATGGCGAAGCACGACATCCCCGGGTCCTACGACGGCATCAAGCGGAACATCATCCGCGAGTCCGGCGGGAACCCGAACGCCGTGAACAACTGGGACATCAACGCCCAGAACGGCACCCCGTCCAAGGGCCTGCTCCAGACCATCCAGCCGACCTTCGACGCGTACCACGTCAAGGGAACGCCCCACAACATCACCGACCCGGTCGCCAACATCGTGGCCGCGTGCAACTACGCGGCGGACAAGTACGGTTCGATGGACAACGTGAACTCGGCATACTGATGGTGTGACGACCAAGCGACACCGCAATCCCATTGGCGGCCACGTCCCCGTAGCAGGGGGACTGGCCGCCACTGGCATTTCCTACGCCGATGACATCGGCGCGGAAGCCCTTCAGGTCTTCGTCGCCAATCCCCGCGGCTGGGCGACGAACTCCGGATCCCCGGAACAGGACGAGGAATTCCGTGCGGCGTGCGCGGAGAGGGAACTCCCCGTATTCGTGCATGCCCCTTACCTCATCAATCTCGGCTCCCACACCGAGGCCACGGCCCGCAACTCCGTCTCCTCGCTGCGCCATTCGCTCCGCAGGGGGCGCGAGATCGGCGCGTCCGGCGTCGTGGTCCACACGGGTTCGGCAACCGGCGGCCGCACGAGCGCCACCGCCCTGGCACAGGTGGGCCGGCTGCTCCTGCCGTTGCTGGAGGAGCTGACGCACGAGGACGACCCGTGGCTGCTGCTGGAGCCCACGGCCGGCCAGGGGTTCTCGCTCTGCTCCCGGATGCAGGACCTCGGGCCGTACTTCGAGATCCTCCGCCACCACCCGAGGCTCGGCGTCTGCCTCGACACCTGCCACGTCTTCGCCGCCGGGCACGACCTGGCGGCGCCGGGAGGGGTGAAGCACACGCTGGACGAGCTGGAGTCGGCGGCCGGCCCGGGCCGTCTCAAGCTGATCCACGCCAACGACTCCAAGGACGTCGCCGGGGCCCACAAGGACCGCCATGCCAACATCGGCTCCGGCCACATCGGCTCCGGTCCGTTCGCCGACCTCATGACCCATCCCTCGACCGAGGGCGTACCGCTCGTCATAGAGACCCCCGGCCGCAAGGAGGGGCACGCGGCGGACGTGGCACGGCTGAAGGAACTACGCCAAGGCGAAGGCTGAGCGCGCGGCAGGACGGCGGGGCGCCCTGGCCGACGGCGGCGGGCGCCACGCTGCCCTGCCTCACGGGCTGCGCCTTCGGCGAGGTCCTCGGCCTGGTCATCGGCACGGCCTTCGCCTGGCACGACGTCCGACGATGGTGACGGCCATCGCGCTCTTCGTCGTCCCGACGCCGGTGAACCGGTGGATGATCGGCCGGGGCAAGGGTCACGCGGTGCTGCACGCCTACCACTGAGGGCGAGCGGCGGGCCTACAGCTCCGGCCCCTCACCGGGCTCCTCCTGGTAGGAGTAGCGCTGTTCCTTATGGGGGTCGCCGATGTTGTGGTAACCGCGTTCCTCCCAGAAGCCGCGGCGGTCCGTGGTCATGTACTCCACGCCGCGCACCCACTTCGGGCCCTTCCACGCGTACAGATGCGGCACCACCAGCCGCACCGGGAAACCGTGTTCGGCCGTGAGCAGCTCGCCCGCGCGGTGCGTGGCGAACAGCGTCGTACCGGCGGCGAAGTCCGACAGCCGCAGGTTGGAGCTGAATCCGTATTCGGCCCAGACCATGACGTGCGTGACGCCGGCCGCGGGAGGAGCGAGTTCCAGCACGGTACGGGCGGGCACGCCACCCCATTCGGCCCCGACCATGCTGAACTTGGTGACGCAGTGGAAGTCGGCGACGACGGTCTCGTACGGCAGCGCCGAGAACTCCTCGTGGTCCCAGGAGTGCTTCTCGCCGTCGGCGGTCGCTCCGAAAACCCGGAAATCCCAGCGGTCGGGCTTGAACTTCGGCACCGGCCCGTAATGCGTGACCGGCCAGCCGCGCTGGAGCCGCTGTCCTGGCGGAAGCGATTGCTGCTCCCCCTCAGCACTCTGCGACTGGCCCATCTCCCCATGGTGACAGACCCTCCCGAAGCCGCTTACCGGCACCCCGTTCGTGGGGTGTTCGAGGGCATTCCGCTCGCCAATTCGGGCGATTTCGGTAAGCCTTCGCTTACTGGACCGGGTGACGACACGGTGCGAGGATGCGCGGGCGCGCGCACACGCACCTGGCACTTTTCCTTTCCTGGAAGGAGTCCGCAGCCATGCAGGGCGATCCCGAGGTCATCGAATTCCTCAACGAGCAGTTGACGGCCGAGCTGACAGCTATCAATCAGTACTTCCTGCACGCGAAGATGCAGGAGCACTTCGGCTGGCCCAAGCTCGCCCGCTACACCCGTGCGGAGTCCTTCGACGAGATGCGTCACGCCGAACGGCTCACCGACCGCATTCTGTTTCTCGAGGGGCTTCCCAACTACCAGAGGCTCTTCCACGTCAACGTCGGTCAGACACTGACCGAGATGTTCACGGCGGACCGGCAGATCGAAGTAGAGGCGATCGACCGTCTGCGGCGCGGGGTGGAGGTCATGCGCGCCAAGGGCGACATCACCTCGGCGAACATCTTCGAGGACATCCTCGCCGACGAGGAGCACCACATCGACTACCTGGACACCCAGCTCGAACTGGTCGAGAAGCTCGGCGAACCGCTCTACATCGCGCAGCTCGTGGAGCAGGAGGCCCCGTCGGAGAACTGACGTCAGGCGGCTTCGGCAACCGACGTGGAGGACGGCACGGGCACGGGTGCGTGCGCGGGCTCCTGAGCGGCGGTCTCCAGCTGACGCCCCGGGCACGCGCCGCGTCCGAGGAGCCCCTGGATGCGGCGTACGCATGAGCCGCAGTCCGTCCCGGCCTTGCTCACCGATGCGATCTGGCGCGGCGTGCAGGCCCCGGCCTCCTGGTGCTCACGGACCTGCCGGTCCGTAACGCCGAAGCAGGAGCATACGTACACGCGGTCCTCCAGTCGGGGCTCGTCCGTCGGGCGGCGTTCCGGCTGTACTCGAACCCGGGGGCTCGAACCATGGACTCGAACCGGAAACGCTCTGGCTTGATGAGGCTAACCTAACCATGGTTAACCTAACCTTAGCTGCCGCCCGGTGTCCACAACAGAGCTGTGGGGCCCGCATCACTGTGATGCGGGCCCCACTTCCGTGTTGCTTCCGTCGGCCACCGCGGCCGCGGCGGCGCTCAGAGGCGCCGCCTGCGCCGGCTCACTGGTCCCGGTACATCTCCGCGACCAGGAAGGCGAGATCGAGCGACTGGCTGCGGTTCAACCGCGGGTCGCACGCCGTCTCGTAGCGCTGGTGCAGGTCGCCGACGAAGATCTCGTCGCCGCCGCCCACGCACTCCGTCACGTCGTCACCGGTCAACTCGACGTGGATGCCGCCCGGATGCGTGCCCGCGCCCTTGTGCACCTCGAAGAAGCCCTTGACCTCGTCGAGCACGTCGTCGAAACGGCGGGTCTTGTGACCGCTTGCCGCCTCGAAGGTGTTGCCGTGCATCGGGTCGCAGACCCAGACCACTTGGGCACCCGAGGCGCTGACCTTCTCCACCAGGGTGGGCAGCCTGTCCCGTACGGTGTCGGCGCCCATGCGCGTGATGAAGGTGAGCCTGCCCGGCTCCCGGTCCGGGTCGAGCTTGTCGATCAGCGTGAGGGCCTCCTCGGGCGTCGTCGTCGGGCCCAGCTTCACACCGATCGGGTTGCGCACCTGCGAGGCGAACTCGATGTGGGCGCCGTCGAGTTGGCGAGTGCGCTCGCCGATCCAGACCATGTGACCGGAGACGTCGTACAGCTTGCCGCTGCGCGAATCCGTACGGGTCATGGCCGACTCGTAGTCCAGCAGCAGCGCCTCGTGCGACGAGAAGAACTCGACGGTCTTGAGCTCCTCCGGGTCCGTGCCGCACGCGTGCATGAACTTCAGCGCCTGGTCGATCTCGCGTGCCAGCGCCTCGTAACGCTGCCCGGAGGGCGAGCGCTTCACGAAGTCCTGGTTCCAGGCGTGCACCTGGCGCAGGTCCGCGTAGCCGCCGGTGGTGAAGGCGCGGACGAGGTTCAGCGTGGAGGCGGACGCCTGGTACATCCGCTTCAGCCGCTCCGGGTCGGGCGTGCGGGCGGCCTCGGTGAACTCGAAGCCGTTGACCGAGTCGCCGCGGTACGACGGCAGCGTCACACCGTCCCTGGTCTCGGTGGGCTTGGAACGCGGCTTGCTGTACTGACCCGCGATCCGGCCGACCTTGACCACCGGCACGGACCCCGCGTACGTCAGCACGGCGCCCATCTGCAGCAGCGTCTTGAGCTTGTTCCGGATGTGCTCGGCGCTGACCTGGTCGAACGCTTCCGCGCAGTCCCCGCCCTGGAGCAGGAACGCCTCACCCCGCGCGACCGCGCCCAGACGCGAACGCAGCTGGTCGCACTCGCCGGCGAAGACGAGGGGCGGATAGGACTCGAGCTCGGCGACTGCCGTGCGCAGGGCGTCCCGGTCCGGCCACTCGGGCTGCTGCGCGGCGGGAAGGTCTCGCCAGGTTCGGGCACCGGCGTCGGGGTTGGCGTTCACACTCACGCGCCCCAGGTTACGGGGTCGTGCCCGGCGCTCCTCGCCGTGCCCGGGTGCTGAGACGGAAACCACCCGCGCGCCGGTCGCTGAGGTAGGCTCGCGCCATGTTCGCGCAGCTCATCCTCCTGCCTCCGGCAGGGGTTTCCCCGTCCGACTGGTGGTGGACCGCTCATCCGGCGGCCCACTGACTGCGCGCGCACCACGAGACAGCGACAGACGCGAAGGCCGCCCGAGGGGCGGCCTTCGGTGTGTGCACGGCCGTTCCTCACCGCGTGACCCCGCGCATCCCAGGAAGGAACGCCGATGCCCCCTCGCCGCACCGATGCGACCCCGGCCGCCTCACACGCCACTCCCCCGAGCGCGCCTCCGCCCGCGCCGCCGTCCACACCTCCGTCCGCGTCCGAGCTCCTCCGCCGGCTGACGCGCGAGGACGCCCCGCCCTTCGCGCTGCTGCGCAGACGCACCCCGGGCCACCCGCACGACACCGTCGAGATCCTGACGGGGCCGGTCCACGAGGCCGCACGGCTGGCCGACATCCCGGACGGTGATCACGGCGCCCTCGCGCTCGTGCCCTTCCGGCAGATCCGCGAGCGGGGGTTCCGCGTGCACGACGACGGGACGCCGCTGGCCGTACTCGTCCCGCAGGAGGTGCACGAGCTGCCGCTGGATGACGTCACAGCGGCGCTGCCCGCACACCGGGTCCAGGTGGAGGACGGTTCCTTCGACGTCGGCGACGAGGAGTACGCACGGACGGTGCGCCGCGTCGTCGATGACGAGATCGGCACGGGCGAGGGCGCCAACTTCGTGGTGCGGCGCACCTTCGAGGGCCGGATCCCGGGCTTCCGCCGCTCCGACGCGCTCGCGCTCTTCCGGCGGCTGCTCAGCGGGGAGCGGGGCGCGTACTGGACGTTCGTCGTGCACACCGGCGAGCGGGTCCTGGCCGGGGCGAGCCCCGAGGTGCACGTGCGGATGTCCGGCGGCACCGTCGTGATGAACCCCATCAGCGGCACGTACCGCTATCCGCCGGGCGGACCCTCCACCGAGGGTCTGCTGGACTTCCTCGCCGACCGCAAGGAGAGCGAGGAGCTGTCCATGGTCGTCGACGAAGAGCTGAAGATGATGTGCACCGTCGGGGACATGGGCGGGGTCGTGGTGGGCCCGCGGCTGAAGGAGATGGCGCACCTCGCGCACACCGAGTACGAACTGCGCGGGCGCAGCACCCTCGATGTGCGGGACGTACTGCGCGAGACGATGTTCGCCGCGACGGTCACCGGCTCGCCCGTGGAGAACGCCTGCCGCGTCATCGAGCGCCACGAGCGCGGCGGGCGGGGCTACTACGCCGGTGCGCTGGCCCTGATCGGCCGCGACGCGGGAGGCGCCCAGACCCTCGACTCACCGATCCTCATCAGGACCGCGGACGTGGACACGGCGACCGGCCGGCTCCGTGTGCCGGTGGGTGCCACGCTGGTCAGGGCCTCCCAGGCGGCGAGTGAGGTGGCCGAGACCCATGCGAAGGCTGCGGGCGTCCTCACGGCGCTGGGCGTGCGCGAGGCATCCACGGGCGGGACCCGGGCCGGGCAGGAGCCGCCCCGCCTGTCGGACGACCCCCGCGTACGTGCGGCGCTCGCGGCCAGGCGCTCCGGCCTGGCGCCCTTCTGGCTGCGGATGCAGACCACCGGCGAGCGGGGCCCGGATCTGCCGCATGCAAAGGTCCTGGTCGTGGACGGGGAGGACACCTTCACCTCGATGCTCGCCCATCTGCTGCGGACCACGGGCGCCGGGGTGAAGGTGCGGCGCTTCGACGAGCCGGGGCTGCGGGACGCGGCGCTCGCGCACGACGGCCCGGTCGTGCTCGGCCCCGGCCCCGGGGATCCGCGGGACGGGACCGATCCGAAGATCCGTCTGCTGCGTGGCCTCACGGCGGAGCTGCTGCGGGAGCACCGGCACGGGCTTCTCGGGGTCTGCCTGGGGCACGAACTGCTCGCCGTGGAGCTGGGGATGGAGATCGTCCGCAAGGCGCGGCCGTATCAGGGCGCTCAGGAGACGGTCTCGGTCTTCGGACGGGACGAGACCGTCGGCTTCTACAACTCCTACGCCGTGCGCTGCGGCGAGCAGGAGGCCCAGCGGTGGGTGCGCGCGACGGGGCCGCACCGGGTCGAGATCGGCCGGGACCCCGCGACGGGTGAGGTGCACGCCCTGCGCGGCGCGAGCTTCGCGAGCGTGCAGTTCCACCCGGAGTCGGTGCTGACGCTGGACGGGCCGGGGATCGTGACCGGGCTGCTCGAAGCCGTGGCGGTCGACGGCACCCGCCGCTGACACGCGTGAGCCCGGGCCTCCGCGGGGCCCGGGCTCATGTGCGTCCTGCGCCGAGGCCCCGGACAGGCGGCCCGGGGCTTCGGCGTGCGCTCACCCGAAGAAGACCGAGGCCTCCTCGTACATCTCCGGGTCGACCGTCTTCAGCTTCGCGGTGGCCTCCGCGATGGGCACCCGGACGATCTTCGTGCCCTGGAGGGCGACCATCTTCCCCCAGTCCTCGTCCCGTACGGCGTCGATCGCGTGCAGCCCGAAGCGGGTGGCCAGCCACCGGTCGAAGGGCGTGGGGGTGCCGCCCCGCTGGATGTGCCCGAGGACCGTCGTACGGGCCTCCTTGCCGGTGCGCCTCTCGATCTCCTTCGACAGCCACTCACCGACGCCCGAGAGCCGCACATGCCCGAAGGAGTCGTACGAGTCGTCCTTGAGCACCATGTCGCCGTCCTTGGGCATGGCGCCCTCGGCGATGACGACGATCGGGGCGTAGCTCGCCTTGAAGCGGGACTCGACGTATCCGCACACCTCGTCGACGTCGAAGCGCCGCTCGGGGATGAGGATGCAGTTGGCGCCGCCCGCGAGGCCGGAGTGCAGGGCGATCCAGCCCGCGTGCCGCCCCATCACCTCGACCACGAGTACGCGCATGTGGGATTCGGCGGTCGTGTGGAGCCGGTCGATGGCGTCGGTGGCGACGTTGACGGCCGTGTCGAACCCGAAGGTGTAGTCGGTGGCGGACAGGTCGTTGTCGATCGTCTTGGGCACACCGATGCACTTGACGCCGAACTCGTCGGTGAGCCTGGCGGCGACGCCGAGCGTGTCCTCGCCGCCGATGGCGATGAGAGCACCGACGTCGTGCTTGACAAGGTTGTCCTGGATGCGGCGTACGCCGTTCTCCTCCTTGAACGGATTCGTACGCGACGAGCCCAGGATCGTCCCTCCGCGTGGCAGCGTGCCGCGCACTGCGGGGATGTCGAGCTGAATGGTGTCGCCCTCCAGCGGCCCACGCCAGCCGTCCCTGAACCCGACGAAGTCGTAGTCGTACCGCTGGACCCCCTTACGGACGACGGCCCTCATCACCGCGTTGAGTCCGGGGCAGTCGCCGCCACCGGTCAGCACTCCGACCCGCATGGGATCTCCCTTCTCATCGCCGCGCGCGTGCACTGCGCGGCCTGTAGCAACTGCGGCCACGCTAGCGGTGATCCACTTCACCAGGCACAGGGCGCGGAGAGGTTTTCCGATCAGTTACCGACCGAGGGGACCCCCGGGGTGGCTTCACTCCTCGTCGAGGCCTCGCTGGATGGCGTATCGCACCAGTTCGACCCGGTTGTGGAGCTGAAGCTTGCCCAGGGTGTTCTGCACATGGTTCTGGACGGTGCGGTGGGAGATGACCAGCCGTTCGGCGATCTGCCGGTAGCTCAGCCCCTTCGCGACGAGCCGCAGCACCTCGGTCTCCCGCTCGGTGAGCCGCGGCGCCGCGGGCTCGTCGGAACCGGCCGCGGGCACGGGGTCCGCCGCCAGCCTGCGGTACTCGCCGAGGACGAGGCCCGCCAGGCCCGGCGTGAAGACCGGGTCGCCCACGGCCGTGCGGCGCACCGCGTCCTGCAGCTCCTCCATGCTCGCCGACTTCACGAGGTAGCCGGTCGCTCCCGACTTCACGGCCTCCAGCACATCGGCGTGCTCGCCGCTGGCGGAGAGCACCAGCACCCGGAGCCCGGATCCGGCGCCGACCAGCCGGCGGCACACCTCGGCACCGGGCAGACCCGGCAGGTTCAGGTCCAGGACGAGCACATCGGGTGCGGCGGCACGCGCGCGGCGCACGGCCTGCGGGCCGTCGCCCGCCGTCGCGACCACGTCGAAGCCGGCCTCGCCCAGGTCGCGTGCGACCGCGTCCCGCCACATCGGGTGATCGTCGACGACCATCACCTTCACCGGGCTCTGCGACCCGTCCTCGCCGCCCGCGCTGTCCTCGGTGCTGTTCGGGATGTCCGCGCTGTTCGCGCTGTTCGCGTTCGTCATGGCCCCCGCCGTCGTTCCGTTCGTCATTTCGCCCGGCTGCGGGCCTGCTTCGGTACCCGCAGCTCCACCTCCGTGCCCTGGCCCGGCACCGAGATCAGCTCGGCGCTGCCGCCCAGGTCACGCAGCCGCCCCCGTATCGAGAGGGCGACCCCCATCCTGCCCTCGGCCTCCGCGTCCGCGAGCCGTCCGTCGTCCAGTCCCGGGCCGTCGTCCCGCACCGTGACCAGCACACCGTCCGGCTCGTCCTCCAGCAGGATCCACGCCTGCGCCGGTTCGCCGTCCGGGCCGCCCGCGTGCTGCCGCACATTGTCCAGGGCGGCACTGACGGCGGCGGCGAGCTCCTGTGCTGTCGCGGCCGGCAGCGGCACCGGCGTTCCCGGCTCGACGAAGGTGACGCGGGCGCCCGAGTACGGCGAGAGCAGGGCGCGCAGGTCGCACTCGGCGGTGCCCGCGGACTCGTCACCGCGGCCGGTTCGTCCGGTGGATCTTCGGGCGCCGCGTGGGACTCCCCCCGCGTCCGGTGGGGACGGGACCGGCACCGGCACGGTCTCACGCGAGACGAGACCGCGCAGCGCCACCTCCTGCTCGCCCGCCATCCTTCCCAGCTCGGCGGCCTCGCCCCCGATCTCGGTGCCCCGGCGCTGCACCATGGCGAGCACCTGGAGCACGCTGTCGTGGATGTCGCGGGCCAGGCGCTCGCGTTCTCGGGTGGCCGCCTCGATCTGGAGGGCGTGGGCGAGGGTGCGCTCACTCGCCCTGGCCACCTCGATGACGTAGCCGATGCCGATGCTCGCCACGCACACAAGCAGCACGTTGTGCAGGGTCGGCCGCGTCACCGCGCCCTGTTCGACGATGTTGGCGATGCCGACGACCGTCGCCGCGACCGCGCCCCAGCGCCAGCCGCCCTTGATGGCGAAGGCCAGCACGGGCCCCGCGACCCAGATGGACGGGAGCGTGGGCCCGATGCTGCCGTGTGCGTCGACGTAGACGGAGCCGAGGATCCCCGCGACGGCGAGCGTGATGTCGACGGCGAGGAAGGCGTTCGTGCAGCGCTTCGCGGAGAGGACCCTCGGGATGGTGGCCAGCGTCCAGAGCGTCAGCAGTCCCAGATAGAGGGCTCCCGCGAGTGGATGGGCGAGGCGGTCGTACGCCCACGCGAAGACGGCCAGCGCATAGCCGAGGCCGAGCAGCCGGTAGCCGGTCAGAGCCCGCCACAGCGGCTGCTCCACGGACATTCTCAGGACCATCTGCTCCGGCCCGCCCCCCTGCTTGTGCTGTGCCTGTCTACGCGGCCCGGTCGCGCTCGTGCCGCCTGCGCCGTGCCGCCGCGAGCATGGCCCCCGGGCCCGCCGGGCCGGGCCTGGAGGAGTGCGTGCGCCCGGAGTCGTCCTCCCCCGCTTCCTTCTCCGCCTCGCGCTCCGCGTCCTTCGCGGCCTTCTCCGCCTCCGCGTTCCGCTTGGCCTCCTCGGCGAGTTGGCGCTTGGCGGCGGTGGCGTACATGTCGACGTACTCCTGGCCGGACAGCCTCATGATCTCGTACATGACCTCGTCGGTGAGGGCACGTTGGATGAAGCGGTCGTTCTCCATGCCCTGGTAGCGGCTGAAGTCCATGGGCTTGCCGATCCTGATGCCCGGACGCATCAGCCGGGGCACCACCTGCCCGGGCGGCTGGATCTTCTCGGTGTCGACCATCGCCACGGGCAGTACGGGCGCTCCTGAGCGGAGCGCGACCCGCGCCAGCCCGCCCGGCTTGCCGCGGTAGAGCCGCCCGTCGGGCGAGCGGGTTCCCTCCGGGTAGATGCCGAACAGCTCGCCCTGCGCCAGTACTTCGAGACCGCTGCGGATCGCGGCCTCCCCCGCGCCGCGGGCGCCCGAGCGGTCCACGGGGAGCTGCCCGACTCCCTTGAAGAAGGCGGCGGTGAGCTTCCCCTTCACGCCGGGCGAGGTGAAGTACTCGGCCTTGGCGATGAAGATGACCTTGCGGTCGAGCACCGCCGGCAGGAAGAAGGAGTCCGAGAAGGACAGATGGTTGCTGGCGAGAATCGCCGGACCCTCTTCGGGCACGTGCTCAAGTCCCTCGACCCAGGGCCGGAAGGCAAGCTTGAGCCCGTTGCCGACCGACAGTTTCATCGCTCCGTAGAACAACCCGAGGACCTCCTGTTTCCGACACGGTGACTTTATCTCGCCGCCGCGGAAGCAGCGCTCCTGCGTCGGACAGTGCTGAACTACCCGGTCCCCACGCCCCACGCGTAGGCTGGCAGTCGCCCGCCCCCGAGCGGGCGCCGCGGAAGCAAGCACCACCTTCACAGCGCCGACCGATTCGATAGCGACCGGCTGGAGGCCGACGTGTCCATCCTTCCCGGGGCCGAGCCCATGCGTCATGACGGATCGGAGACGGGCGTCCTGGTGTGCCACGGGTTCACCGGCTCCCCTCAGTCCGTGCGGCCGTGGGCCGATCACCTGGCCGCGAAGGGGCTGACGGTCTCCCTTCCGCTGCTGCCGGGCCACGGCACGCGCTGGGAGGACCTGGCCGTGACGGGATGGCAGGACTGGTACGCGACGGTGGACCGTGAACTGCGCAGGCTGAGCAGCCGATGCGAGCAGGTCTTCGTGTTCGGTCTGTCGATGGGCGGCGCCCTCGCGCTGCGCCTGGCCGCGCACCACGGGGACGCGGTGAGCGGCGTGGCCGTGGTCAATCCCGCGATGACGTTCCCTCGGTGGCAGGGGTACGCGCTGCCGCTGGGCCGCTTCGTCCTCCGCTCGGCGAAGGGCATCACGAGCGACATCGCCAAACCCGGTTCATCGGAGGTCGGTTACGAGCGGGTGCCGACGCAGGCCGCCTACTCGCTCCGCAACTTCTTCCGCCTCGTGCAGGGCGAACTCCCGCAGGTGACACAGCCGCTGCTGGTCATGCACAGCAGGACCGACCACGTGGTGCCGCCGGGCGACTCCGCGGTGGTGCTCAGCAAGGTCTCGTCGAGCGACGTGACCGAGACGGTTCTCGAGGACAGCTTCCACGTGGCCACACTGGACCACGACGCGGAGCGCATCTTCGCGGACTCCCACGGATTCATCACCCGGCTCGCAGCGAGGAACACGGAGACGGCAGGCGATGGAGCGTAACCCCGGCGCGGAGGACGACGACCACCGCGAGGACGACCCGCGGCGCCCGGAACACGGCCGCGAGGAGCACGGCCGTGACGGGATCGGCAACGAGCGCGACGACGACGTGACTCCGGTGCCTTTCGACGAGAACGCCGCATGGGAGCAGATCGTCGCCTCGTACGGTGACCACCCGAAGGCCGAGGACATGGCACCGGCGGCGGACTCCGGCGGTGACGCCCGCACCGGTACGGGCACGGCCGCCCGTCCCGCACCCGGGCCCCGTCCCGACGGTGAGAGCGAGGGCGACGACGGCGGCACGTCGGTGCGCAGCTTCACGGTCTACTCCGCCGGCTCCGGTCCCCGCGACTGGAGCCTGCCGGCGTCCGAAGACGAGCCCGGCACCGGCGGCGAGGAGGAGGACGACGAGGGCCACTTCGTGCCGCCCGAGCCGCCGCCGCTGCCCCAGTCCGACACGACCGGGAAGTTCGCGTGGCTCGCGGTGCTCGGCGGGCCGCTGCTGCTGATCTTCACCGTCCTCTTCCAGCAGGAGCTGACCTGGTGGATCGCGACGCTCGGGATCGGCGGCTTCCTCGGCGGCTTCGCCACCCTCGTCGCCCGGATGCGGGACGGGCGCGACGAGGACGACTGGGACGACCCGGGCCGCGGCGCCGTGGTCTGAGCGGTCACGGCCCTCCCGCGACGGTCACTCGCCGGGCGGCTCTCCCTCAGGAAGCAGGACGGGGAGGCACGCGCAGCGCCGCCAGCACCGGCAGATGGTCCGTGGCCGCACGCAGATCCGCCGGTGAGACGCCCTCCAGTCCGTGCGGCACGCCGCAGCCGAGCACCTCCACCCCATCGGAGGCCAGGACGGCGTCGATGCGCTGGTGCGGACGCTGCGGCGTGGAGGTGTACTCGCCGCCCCACGGCGCCACGGCCCAGCCGTCCTGCAGCCGCGCGGCGAGCTGCCGGAACGTGCGGCCCCTGGGACGTTCGTTGAGGTCCCCCGCGGCCACCGAGTGAGCCGCGCCCATGGCCGCGAGGCGGTCGAGGAGCATGCGCCCCTGTGCCTGCCGTTCATCGGTCTGCAGGCTCAGATGGCAGCTGAGCACGCCCAGCTCCGCGGCCGGGCCGAACTCCAGTACCGCCGTGGCGAAGCCCCGCCTGTGCAGGCCGGGCGTGAGCGGGAGCAGCACGTCCTCGCTGCGCAGGACCGTGGCCCGCAGCGTCGCGAGGATCATCGGCCCCGTGGCCGTCGCTCCGCCCGTCACATAGACCAGGCCGCACTCACGGGCCAGCCACGCGGCGTGCTTGCGCCAGCGGAAGAAGCGCGGGGCCTCCTGCACGCACACGACGTCGGGGGCGCACGCCCGGATGACCCGGGCGAGCGCTCTCCGGTCGTCCCGCATGGAGCGGATGTTGTAGCTGAGCAGGCGGACGATCGCCGAACCGTCCGGCTCGGTACGTCCTGCGGGCAGATCCGCGAGCGTCATCGGCGCGGCTCACACTCACATTCGTCGGTCGTTCCGCTTCGTCCGCCCCCGGGCCCAGCGTCGGCGGTCAGCCCTGCCGGGCGAGGTCCGCGACGCCCACCATGCCCGCCTTGCCGCCGAGTTGGGCGGCGAGCACCTCGGCGTGCGGGCGCCAGCGGCTGCCGACGAGCCAGCGCCGGTACGACTTGCGGATGGGGTCGAGCACCAGATCGCCCTCGTCCGAGACGCCGCCGCCGACGATGAACGCCCCCGGGTCGAAGAGCGAGGCCAGGTCGGCCAGCCCCGCACCCGCCCAGCGCGCCAGCTCGCGGAAGGAGTCGACGGCGACGGGGCAGCCGAGGCGTGCGGCCTCGCTGATGTGCTTGCCCTCGACGCCCTCCGGGGTTCCGTCGCCGAGCCCGAGCAGGATCGTGGCGTTCTCCGGCGTGGCCGTCGCGCGCTGCCGCGCGTATCGCACGAGCGCGCTGCCCGACGCGTACTGCTCCCAGCAGCCCTGGTTGCCGCAGCCGCACAGCAGCCCGTCCGGCACCATCCGGATGTGCCCGAACTCGGCGGCGACACCGAAGCGGCCGCGGTGCAGCCTGCCGCCGATGATCACGCCGCCGCCGAGGCCCGTGCCGATGGTGATGCAGACGACGTCCTCGTGGCCGGTGCCGACGCCGAACTTGTACTCGCCCCAGGCGGCGGCGTTGGCGTCGTTCTCGATCACGACGGGAAGGTCGATGCGCTGCTCGACCTTGTCCTTGAGCGCCTCGTGCCGCCAGGTCAGATTCGGGGTGAAGAGAACGGTGGCCCGCTTGTCGTCGACGTAGCCGGGGGCACCGATGCCGACGGCGTCCACCTCGTGCTCGGCGCTGGCGTCCCGCACCGCGTCCGCGATGGCGTCGATCACGCCGTCCGCAGTGGGCGGGGTGGGCACGGTGCTGGTCTCCAGAATGGTTCCGTGCTCATCGACCACGCCGGCCGCGATCTTGGTGCCGCCGATGTCGACGCCGATAGTGAGTCCCATGTGTCCCTCGGTCTTCCGGTCCTACCCCGCTGCGGAACACCGTACCGGAGGGGCTGTGCGGCCCGATCGTGCGCGTTGGCACGGGGCTTGGCGCCTCAGGGCGTGCTCTGCCCGCCGTTTCCCGCGCCGGGGCCGTCCGGTCCGTCGTCCTCCGACGGGCCGGGCTTGCGGGCCTCCCCCGTCTCCCTCGGATCCTTGTCCAGGTCGATCCGCTCGACACCTGCCGGCGGGCCGGACGGGCGCGAGGTTCCGGGGGTGATGCTCCCGGGCCGGCCGGCGAGGTCATCGGTGCCGGGCGCACCCGGGGCTCCGGACGTCCAGCGGCCCTCTGCTTCCTGTACGGCGGCCCGGTAGGCGGCGAGCAGCTCTCCTCCGGCCGCGGCAAGGTGGTCGAAGACCTGGGGATTGCGCTCGACGACGGGCTCGATCGCGGCCTTCGCCTGTGCGATCAGCTGCTGCGCAACGCCCTGGGCGGCGGCGGAGGCCACCGTGCCGCCGAAGGGCCTGCCCAGCTCGGCCACCTTCTCGGACACGGCGTCCGCGAGGCGCCTCAGCTCGTCGGCGGCGCTGCCGTGGGTCTGCCCGTACTCGGCACGCCGGCGGGCCTTCTCCGCGGCGAGGTCTTCCTCGCAGGCGGTGGCCCAGGCGTCGGCGTCCGCGGTGTCCGGCTTCTCGGGCTCGGCGGCATCGCTCATGGCGGCGCTCCTACGGCGAAAGGGAGGACGGACGGGACGTGTCCGACGTTACCCGAACAGCCGGGAAGCGGAGACGGCCAGGAGCGGGCGGGAGGGGCCGCGAGCGGCGAACTGCCGGGGCGGTCGCCGGGTGATGCGCGCTCCACCCGAGGCCGGCGGGCATCAGCTCGGACGGATACCGGGGATCGACAGGGGCGGACGCGGTCTCAGCGGACCGTGCCCTCCGGCCACAGCGCCGGGTCGGGTGCGCAGCGCACCCGCAGCTCGCCCCCGTCCAGGGAGGCGCCCACGACCCGGCACCTGCGCAGCGCGGAGGGAAGCGGGAGCACCCGCCGGTAGGGCCCGACGCCGAGGATCAGCTCGTCCCCCCGCCGCACGAGTTCCAGCTCGTCCTTGCGGACCGAGGGCAGGGCCAGCCTCCACACGAGAATGCCGTCCTGGGCCAGGCGGTCCTCGACGGCACCGTCCGTCCCGGCGGCATCCGGGGCGGGCACACCCGTCGCGGCGGTCTCCGCGCCGAGGCGCAGCAGGTCGTCGGCGCCGCGCGGTTCCCGCCCCAGATGGGGCAGTTCGCGCAGTGCCACGCCAGCCCGCTCGTACTCCTCGCGCCACGCCTTGAGCACCGTCTGCTGCTGCCCGGAGAGCGAGGCGGTCCAGGGCTCCGAACTGCCGGACGGCACAACCCTGTTGGCGACGACCGCCTGCAACGGCAGCCCGTACAGGCCCAGTCCGGCACGGCCGAGGCGGAGCGTCCCGGCCGCCAGGGGCCCGGGTTCCGCGACGAGGCACGCGGTGGTGCCGGGAGACTCCAGCAGGCCCTGTACGTCGGCGAGTTCGGCGTCCCAGCGGGCCGCCGTGGCGTAGAGCGCCTCGGTCGGCATCGGTACGCCGGCGAGCTGTGCGAGCGCCGGACGCAATGCCCGCGCGGCCTGGCGCTCGGCGGGCAGGAGCCGGCGCAGATAGCGGCGGAGCTGGGCGGGCAGCGCGAGCACGCGCAGCGCGGCAGGCGTGTGCGGCAGGTCGACGACGAGGGTGTCCCACTCCCCCGCGGCGTGCGCGGCCCGCACGGCGCTCAGCACCGCGAAGGCACCGGCGCCGGGGAGTTCGGTGACCTCGTCCTCGTCCAGCGGATCCGAACCCAGCAGGTCCAGGAGCTTGCGGCCGCGCTCCTGCAGTGCGACGGCGGCGTCGCGGAAGAGCTCCGCGGAGTCGGTGCGGGCGGCGTACAGCAGCCCGTCCGTGCCGGGCACGGCCGCGCCGGCGGCGCCAAGCGGGCCGATGGGGCCGCCCGTCACGCCGAGCACGGCCTCCAGCGTCGCCGACGTCTCGCCGCTCAGCAGCAGTGTCCGCCGGCCGCCGCGGGCCACGGCGACGGCCATCGCGGCAGCCACGGTCGTACGCCCGGCTCCGCCCGCCCCGGTGACCAG
Organism: Streptomyces bathyalis; assembly: GCF_015910445.1. Taxonomy (NCBI): domain Bacteria; kingdom Bacillati; phylum Actinomycetota; class Actinomycetes; order Kitasatosporales; family Streptomycetaceae; genus Streptomyces; species Streptomyces bathyalis. The sequence continues at coordinate 6,015,546 of NZ_CP048882.1, read as the reverse complement.
CAGCGTCCGCGCTCCCGGCCCGGCGGCGCCGCGGGCCTCCGGCACCTGCCGTTCCCCGGGTACGTCCCGGTCCTCCGGAGCGGTCCGCTGTCCCGGTACGTGCCGGCCTCCCCCACAGACTGCGTCGTGCGTGGGACCCCCATCCTCGGGCTTGGGCACCCGCGCGTCAGCCTTTGCCGGATTCCGCGCCCTTGCCGGCGCCACCGCCCGACTCGACCCGCTTCTTCAGACCGGACAGCGCGCGGTCGATGATGACCTTCTCGGCCTTGCGCTTGATCATCCCGAGCATCGGGATCTTGACGTCGACGGTCAACTGGTAGGTGACCTCGGTGCGTTCACCGCCCCCTACAGGGGTCAGACGGTAGACGCCGTCCAGTTCGCGCAGCATCTGGGACTTCACCAGCGACCAGCGGACCTCGTTCTCGCCGATCCACTCGTAGGCCAGGGTGTGTTCGTCCTTGATGGCGCCGGCGTCCAGGAGCAGCCGCACCTGCTCGGCGCGGCCCTGCGCGTCCTGGGAGAGGACCTCGGCCTCCTTCACCTCGCCCGTCCACTCCGGGTACCGGGCGAAATCGGCGATCACTCCCATCACGGCTGCGGGCGTTGCGTCGATCGTGATGTTCGAGCTCGTGTGTTCCGCCATCGCCGTGGCTCCTCCATATGCTGCGCGCGGCCCCCGATTGCCCCTGGCAGGCTACCCCGCGTGTCCGGTACGTGGCCTACCGGCCTTCTCCTCGGGAGGCGGGGCCGCGGGCCGCCTCACCACTCCAGCACCCAGGGCGTGCCGGTGGCGTTGAAGTGCCCCACGTTCACGCACTCCGTCGCCCCGATCCGCATCCTCTGCACCAGCGGCTGGTGCACGTGCCCGAAGAGGTGGAAGCGCGGCCGTACGGTGCGGACCGCCCGCAGCAGCGCCTCGCTTCCGCGCTCGAAGCGACGGGCGACGGTGTCGTAGCACAACTCCGGTACGTCGGGCGGGATGTGGGAGCACAGCACGTCGACCTCGCCGAGCGCCTCGACCTTCGCCGCGTAGGCGTCGTCGTCGATCTCGTACGGGGTGCGCATGGGCGTGCGGAGCCCGCCGCCCACGAAGCCGAAGCGCAGACCGCCGATGTCGGCCGTCTCACCGTCCAGCACGGTGACGCCCTCTCCCGCGTACTCGGGCCACAGGGGCGGCACGTCGACGTTGCCGTACGTCGCGTACGTCGGTGCGGGCAGTGCGGCGAACAGTTCCGCGTACTGCTTGCGTACGGCTCGCTCGGTCGCCTCTGCCCTGTCGACTCCCGCCCAGAGCTTCGCGGAGAACTCGCGTGCCTCGGCGAAGCGGCGTGCGGTGCGCAACTCCACGATGTGATGCGCGTTTTCGACCCCGAACAGCTCCGGGAAGATGCCGCGGGAATGGTCGGCGTAGTCGAGGAAGAGGATGAGGTCTCCCAGGCAGACGAGCGCGTCGGCGCCGTCGCCGGCCGTCGCGAGGTCGCGGCTGTTCCCGTGCACGTCGCTGACCACGTGGAGTCGCATGACCACACCCTAGAGCGGGGACACCCTCCCGCGGCACCCCTGCCCCAGCCCCTTCCCACCTGCGGTTACTTCCCTCTCACCGCGTACGTGGATTACGCTTTCGCCGACGCACCCGGGGCGTGTGACCCATCAGACATCTCAGGTTCACCCCCTACCCCACCCACCCTACTGATGGGTAACGTCCAGGCCGTCATGCATCCAGGGTCTTCCCACGACTCCGGATCCGAGCCCTCGGAGGCCGCCCCCCACGGCCGCCGTCCTCCGTCGCGACGAGGAGCAGCAGTCTTGCGCGAGTTCAGCCTTCCGGCCCTTTACGAGGTGCCGGCCGACGGCAATCTGACGGATCTCATCCGCCGCAACGCGGCCCAGCATCCGGATGTCGCCGTCGTCGCACGCAAGGAGGGAGGCGAGTGGGCCGACGTCACCGCCGCCGACTTCCTGACCGAAGTGCGGGCTGCCGCGAAGGGTTTGATCGCCTCCGGTATCCAGCCGGGTGACCGCGTGGCCCTCATGTCCCGCACGCGCTACGAGTGGACGCTGCTCGACTTCGCGATCTGGAGCGCCGGCGCCGTCACCGTCCCCGTGTACGAGACGAGTTCACCGGAGCAGATCGCCTGGATCCTCGGCGACTCGGGCTCCGTCGCGTGTCTCGTCGAGACCGTCGACCACACACGCGCGGTCGACTCCGTACGGGACCGGCTCCCCGCCCTGAACCATGTGTGGCAGATCGAGCCGCAGCCGGCCGCCGCCGGTTCGGGTGCGGTCGAGCAACTCACCGCGGCCGGCGCGGACGTGGACGACGCGACCGTCGAGGCCCGCTCCTCCAGCGCGAACGCCGACTCCCCCGCCACGATCGTCTACACCTCCGGCACCACGGGCCGCCCGAAGGGCTGCGTGCTCACCCACCGCAGCTTCTTCGCCGAGTGCGGCAACGTCGTGGAGCGACTGCGGCCCATGTTCCGTACGGGCGAGTCGTCGGTCCTGCTCTTCCTCCCCGTCGCGCATGTCTTCGGACGCCTCGTGCAGGTGGCGGCCGTCATGGCGCCGATCAAGCTCGGCCATGTCTCCGACGTGAAGACGCTGACGGACGAACTGGCCGCGTTCCGGCCGACGATGGTCCTCGGCGTGCCCCGTGTCTTCGAGAAGGTCTTCAACTCCGCGCGGGCGCAGGCCCAGGCAAGCGGCAAGGGCAAGATCTTCGACAAGGCCGCCGAGACGGCGATGGACTACAGCCGCGCCCTCGACGACCCTTCGGGCCCCTCGCTGCAACTGAAGCTGCGGCACAAGCTGTTCGACATCCTCGTCTACAGCAAGCTGCGCGCGGTGCTCGGCGGGCTGGCCACTCACGCGATCTCCGGCGGCGCGCCCCTGGGCGAGCGGCTGGGGCACTTCTACCGTGGCATCGGCTTCACCGTGCTGGAGGGCTACGGCCTCACGGAGTCCTGCGCCGCGACGGCCTTCAACCCGTACGACCGCCAGAAGATCGGCACGGTCGGCCAGCCGCTGCCGGGCTCCGTCGTACGCATCGCGGACGACGGAGAGGTGATGCTGCACGGCGAGCACCTCTTCGCTGGCTACTGGAACAACGAACAGTCCACCCAGGAGGCCCTGTCCGACGGCTGGTTCCACACCGGCGACCTGGGCACCCTCGACGCGGACGGCTATCTCGCCATCACCGGGCGGAAGAAGGAGATCCTGGTGACCGCGGGCGGCAAGAACATCGCCCCGTCGGTCATCGAGGACGGCATCCGCGGGCACGCGCTCGTCGCCGAGTGCATGGTCGTCGGTGACGGGCGGCCCTTCGTCGGCGCGCTCCTCACCGTCGACGAGGAGTTCCTTCCGCGGTGGGCCGAGGAGCGGGGCAAGTCCGGGCTCTCGCACGAGCAGTTGCTCCGCGACGAGGAGCTGCTGGCCGAGCTCCAGCGAGCCGTGGACGGCGGCAACGCCCTGGTCTCGCGTGCCGAGTCCGTGCGCAAGTTCCATGTGCTGGACACCCAGTTCACGGAGGAGTCGGGGCACATCACTCCCTCGCTGAAACTCAAGCGGGGCGTGGTGGCGAAGGACTTCGCCCACGAAATCGACTCGCTGTACGTCTGAGTGCCCGGGGGCGAGCCGCGGCCCGGCAGGGGCGTCGGCGCGGGCCCGGGCGTCGACCCAGGCCCGCGGCCTCGCAGCAGGCGTTACAGCAGCTTCTTGAGCCGTTCCGCGAGCAGGTCCCAGCGCCAGCGTTCGAGGACCCACTCCCTGCCCTTCTCCCCCATGCGCGCGCGCAGGTCCGGGTCGTCCAGCAGGGCGATGACGCGTTCTGCCGTCTCCTCGGACGCTCCCCCTGGGCCTCGCGGCCCGTTGGTGCCCCCGGAGACGACCCAGCCGGTCTTCCCCTCGAGGACGGCGTCCGGCGCACCGCCCGAGTCGCCCGCGACGACCGGCAGTCCGGTGGCCGAGGCCTCCAGATAGACGATGCCGAGGCCTTCCACGTCCAGGCCGCCCCGGCGGGTACGGCACGGCATCGCGAAGACGTCCCCTGCGCCGTAGTGCGCGGGAAGCTCCTCCCACGGGACGGCACCGGTGAAGCGCACGGAGCGCTCCACACCTGTGGCCGCCACCAGCTTCTCCAATTCACGACGGTAGGGGCCGCCGCCGACCACCAGCAGTACGGCGTCCGGATGTGCGGCGAGGATCCGCGGCATGGCCCGGATCAGCGTGTCCTGGCCCTTGCGAGGCACCAGCCGCGAGACGCACACCACCACCGGACGGCCGCTCAGGCCGAGCCGCTCGCGCACCGTGTCGCCGCCGGAGCCGGGGTGGAAGGTCTTCTCGTCGACTCCGGGCGGCAGTTGCACCATCCGGGCGGCCGCCTGAGGGGTGAGGGCACGCGCGATCCTCGACCTCGTGTACTCGCCGAGATGGGTGAGGGTGTCCGTGCCCTCGCCGATCCGGCGCAACAGCTGCCGGGACACGGGCAGTTGGGCCCACGCGGCCTCGTGCCCGTGCGTCGTCGCCACCAGCCGCCGCGCCCCCGCACGCCGCAGTGCCGGTGCCATCAGACCCAGGGGTGCCGCTGCGCCGAACCAGACCGATTCGCAGCCGTGTTCGCGCAGCAGCTCCACCGCGCGCCGCCTCACGCGGGGCGTGGGCAGCAGCATCGTGCTGCGGTCGCGTACGACGGTGAAGGGCTGTTGCGCGTCGAACCTGGCGGTCTCCTCCATGCCCTCACGGGTGTGTTTGAAGGTGGAGGCATAGACGACGACGCGGGAAGGCTCCAGACGCAGCGCCATGCTGTGCAGGAACGCCTGGATGCCCCCGGGCCGCGGCGGGAAGTCATTGGTGACGATCAAGGTCTTGTGCATCGCGGCCGACAGTACCGTCCGGGTGACCGGCACCGCCCTGTCACCGGCCCGTCATCACGCTGTTCGACGCCAACGGGCATGATGTCGCGGGCGACCGAGCGAGCGGGGGGACATCCAACGGGGAGCCGGGCGGGACCCGGCACGCAGGAGACGGCAAGGTGGGTATGACGGACAGCACAGCGGCGCCGGCACCTCGCGAGGCAGAGGCCGGAGCGCCGCGGGACGAGAGCGACAAGGGAAGCGGGAGGCACGGCAGCCACAGGCGCCGCGGCTCCGGCTCCCGTTCCCTCCTCCGGGCCGCCGCGCCCCTCGCCGTGTGGGCCGTCACCCGTGCCGCGCTGCTGCTGTGCGCCTTCAAGGTCGTCACGCTGCCCGGCCCGGACTTCACCAACGACGTGAACGTCATCTACCAAGGCTGGTACGGGGTCCTGAAGTCCGGCGTGTTCCCGTGGAACGACGTCACGTGGCAGTACCCGCCGGCGGCGGCCGTGGCGATTCTCTCCCCGGCACTGCTGCCATTCCTCGACTACGCCTCGGCCTTCTACCTGCTGGCGTGCGCCGTCGACGCCGTCGTCCTCGGTCTGCTGCTGCGTACCTCGAGACGGCCGGGCAGACGCCGCGCGGGCGTGTGGTGCTGGGTCGCGGGCGTGGCGCTGCTGGGCCCCACCGCGTACGCCCGCTACGACCTGATGGTCACCGCCCTTGCCGTCGGTGCGCTCCTCGCCGGGGTCCGGCATCCGCGTGCGGCCGGTGTGCTGGCCGCGTTCGGCGCCCTGGTGAAGATCTGGCCCGGGCTGCTCCTCCTCGGCACGCCCCGTGGCCGGGTGACGCGCATCGCGTGGACGGCCGCGCTGCTCACGGGAGTTGTCGTCATGGGCCTCTTCGCCGCGACGATGCCGGGGGCGTTCGCGTTCCTGGAGTTCCAGCAGAGCAGGGGCACCGAGGTGGAGTCGCTGGGCGCCCTGGTCTTCCACGTGGCACGTCAGTTCGACTGGGAGGGCCAGGTACTGCTCAACTACGGCTCGATGGAGTTCGTCGGCCCGTACGTCCATATCGTCAGCGACGCCGCGCTGGTGCTGACGCTCATCGCCTTCGCATGGCTGCTGACGTGGCGGCTGCGCGCAGTTGAGTGGACGGCCTCGACCCCGGCGGACACCGCGCTCACCGCGGTGCTCCTCTTCGTCACGACCAGCCGCGTCATCAGCCCGCAGTACATGATCTGGCTGGTGGGTCTGGCGGCCGTCTGCCTCACGCTGCGTGCCAGCTGTCAGGCGCTGCCCTCGGTGCTCGTGCTGGGAGCGACGGCGGTGACGCTGCTGGAGTTCCCGCTCGGCTTCGCCCATGTCGTCGCCAGTGACTGGCAGGGGCTCGTGCTGATGACCGTGCGGAACGGCCTTCTCGTGGCCGCGTCGCTGCTGGCGTGCCTGCGGCTGTGGCGCTCGACGAGGCCGACGGGTGACGGGACGTCCGAGGACGTCACGACACCTCCTTCCGGACGTACGAGCGCCACCTCTCCGTGAATTCCTGAGGGCTGAGCCCCAACTCGCTCTCCATGGCCTCGTCGACGGCCGCGTCCTGGCTCTTCTGGGCCGAGCCGAGCCGCAGATAGAGACCCAGCAGCTTGTCCTTGCCCCACTCGTCCGCGATGAGGCGGCACGCGAGCCAGCCGCTCTCGTAGGCACGTCCCAGTTCTTCCGGGTCCCTGCCGAACCGGAAGTCGCGGTCCGTGGGGAGTTCGCGGGGCAGCTTCCCCGCGTCGGCGGCCCGTACGAGCTCCGCGGCGGCCTCCTTGGGCGTGCGGTCGGTGGCACCGTAGCCGATCCAGTCGGCCAGCCCCTCCGACAGCCACAGCGGCGTCGCCCCGCTCGTGTGGGTGCGGCTGGCGACGTGAACCGTCTCGTGGGTGAGGACGACTTGCTGCCCCTCGCCGCTCAGATCCCCGTACGCCTCGGGGTTGACCACGATCCGGTCCGCGGACGCGTTCGTGTGCTCCCCTGCCTCGCCCGTGGTGACGGCTGCGATGCCCTCGTACGAGGTGGAGGGGGCGTCCAGCAGCCTAGCCATGTCCCGCAGCGAGGACGGGGATTCGACCACGACCCGGTGCGGCCAGCTGCGCGGCCACTCCTCGTCGACCTGGGCGACCGCCGTGTCCGCCTTGCGTGCGAGGTCGTCGAGCTCCTCGCGGCTGCGGTCCGCGCCCAGCACCAGGCTCTTCTTCCCGCGCACCACGGTGATCTCGCCCTGTTCCCACAGCTGCCGGTCGCTGCCGGGGAGTTCGTCGCTGACGTACCACTTGCCGCCGCGCTCGGTGAAGGCGAGCCGCTCGGTGACGGAGACGGGAGCGTGGTCGTCGTCGCGCAGCTTGTAACGCAGACGCACATCGGCCTGGACGCCGCCCCCGTCGCCCGCTGCGGCGGGGCGCACGTCCCCGACCCGGTAGGACCACTGAGTCAGCGGCAGGCGACGGAGATTCCCGAACACCTGCCGCTGCTCCTCGCGGTAGCTTTCCGCCCGCGGGTCGACGGCCGCCAGATACTGGCTCTCCTTGCCGTCGCGCACGGCATCGGCCTGCCGCTCCAGCACGCGCTGCACAGCGGCGCGTTCACGGCTCTCACGGCTCGGCTCCGCGCCCGCGCCGCAGCCGCTCACCCCCGCCAGCACCACGCCCGCCAGGGCCGCACTCAGCGCGCGGCTGCCCGCGACTCTCCTCGCCTCACACCACTTCCAAGGTCCAACCACGCGAACGATCGTACGGGCGTGCCCGAACGAGCACTCAAGGACGGGTCACTGAGGAGACCGGCATCATGTCCACCGGGTCGTAGCGCACGGGCGCTCCCGGGTGCGGGGCGTGCACCACCTGGCCGTTGCCGGCGTACATGCCCACGTGGCTGGCGTCGTCACGGTAGACGACGAGATCGCCGGGGCGCGCCTGACTCATCGGCACCTGACGGCCGGCCGAGCGCTGCGCCTGCGAGGTACGGGGAAGGGACACCCCGGCCTTCCCGTAGGCCCACTGCGTGAGCCCCGAGCAGTCGAAGGAGCCGGGCCCCGCGGCTCCCCATACATACGGCTTGCCCACAGCGGAGCGTGCGGCCGCCAGCGCCGCTTCCGCGCGCTGCGAGGACGCCTTCGCGCCGCTGCCCGGTACGGCGGACCCGCCGCGCCCACCGGCGCGCGAGGCACGCTCCCGCTCGGCCCTCTCGGCCGCGGAGAGTACGTGCATCAGCTTGCGCGCGGCGTCGAGCTTCTTCAGCACGGCCTGCTTCTGCCGCTTCCTCTCCGCCCGTTCCCGCTCCAGCAGGCCCAGTTTCGTGCCCGCCTCGGCACTTTGCTGCTTCAGGGAGCGCTGGGCGCTCTTGAACCGCAGCAGCTTCTCGTGCTGGCGGCTGCCGATGCGGTCGAGGGTGGCGGCCTTGTCCAGATAGCCGTCGGGGTCCTCGGTGAGCATCAGGGCGATGGACGGGTCGATGCCGCCGGAGCGGTACTGCGCGCCGGCGAACGAAGCCAGCGCGGAGCGGAGCCGGTTGACCCGCTCCTGCTTCCTGGCGGCGCTCTCCTGGGCGTACTCGACCTGGTGCTCCAGTTCGCGGGAGCGCTCGGAGGCGGCGTTGTACCTCTCGGTGGCTGCCTCGGCCTGCTCGTAGAGCTTGTCGATGCGGGCGCCGACCGCGCGGTCCTCCGCGGTTCCCGGGTCGGCCGGACGGGCGCCCGCGGGGGCGGCCGGCGACAGGGCGGCAGCGGCACCCGCCACCGCTGTCAGCACGACGAGACGGCTGGGCCAACTTCGGCCACGCTGGGCGGGTTTTCGATGACTCCGGTGCGAGACCACTGGGGACGTGCTCCTTCCGTTACGGCGCGGCGAATCTAGCCGTACCGCCAGGAAGGTTCCACGCACCGCGCGCGGCGCGACAGCCCGGACATTTGCGCGGACCCCGCCGATCGACGCAGGTCAACGGCGGGGTCAGGGGTCATTCCGGCGTGTTCGCTTTCACCCGGACGAACGACTGTGTCCTGTAGGCGAGATGACGCGCGTGTTGCCGGAGTGGCCCATGGTGCTGCGGAGTCCGCACGACTCCGGAAGCAGTGGTCAGGAAGCGGGAGCTCAGCCGATCCGCACGCCGAACTGGAACGGCATGTTGTTGATCGACTCGTAGCGCACACCGGCACCCGGCTTGGGGGCGTGCAGGATCTGCCCGTTGCCCGCGTAGAAGCCGATGTGGTGCTGGTCGCCGTAGAAGATGACCAGGTCGCCGGGGGCGAGTGCGCCGCGGCCGATCTGGGTTCCGGCGCCGGCCTGGGCCTGGGAGGTGCGCGGCAGCGAGACGCCGGCCTGCTTGTACGCCCAGGAGGTGAGGCCGGAGCAGTCGAAGGAGCTGGGACCGGTCGCCCCCCACACGTACGGCGAACCTATCTTGCTCTTGGCGGCGGAGAGCGCGGCCGCGGCCCGCTGCGAGGCGGAGGCGTCGCTGCCGAGATCCACGCGCGAGGCGGAGGCGCGGTCGGCTCTCGCCTGCTCCGCGGCGAGACGCGCGCGGTCGCCCGCGGTCAGCTTGTTGAGGAGACCGCGAGCCTTGGAGAGCTTCGCCTGGATGCCCTTCTTCTTCTCGCCGAGCTCCTTGCGGGTGTCGGCCAGGTCCTTGAGCTTGTCCGCGGCCTCCTGGCGCTGCTGCGCCAGGTTGCGCTGCTTCGTCTGGATCTTCTTCAGCGCCTCGGCCTGCTTGCTGCTCAACTGGTCGAGCGTGGAGGCCTTGTCGAGGTAGCTGTCCGGGTCCGAGGAGAGGAAGAGCTGCACGGACGGGTCCACACCGCCGGTGCGGTACTGCGCCGTGGCCATCGAACCGAGGCCGTTGCGCATGTCGTTGAGGTCGTCCTGCCCACGCGCCACGCTGTCCTGGAGGTTCGCGACCTCCTTCTCCAGCTTGTTCTGCTTCTCCTTGGCGCCGTTGTACTTCTCCGTCGCGCCTTCGGCCTCTTCGTAGAGCTTGTCGACCTTCTCCTTGACCTCCTTCTTGGAGGCCTTGGGTTCGGCTTGCGCGCCCTGCGTGGTGAGGGCCACTGCCGCGGCGGCGGTTGCCGTGAGCACGGTGACGCGGCGGGTACGGCTGGGCTGCTTGGGTCGACGGTGGGACGCCACTGGGGCGAGCTCCTTCTTCCTCAGCCGCCTGCCGGACTGACACTCCGGCTCCACTTCGCCATGGGCGAGGCTCCGCGGAACGAGGCGGTCCTCCGCCGCCGCCCCGGATGGACGGCCAAACGTGCGGAGGTTCGGGGCCAGACATTAGCCACGGGTAATCGTCGGATCAAATCACTCTCAGAAAAAACCCGTCACAGGAGCAGATTCTTTACTCACATCGCACAGGGAGCGATGACGGGGTCACGCAGCGGTGCGAACGCGGGCCCGAGAGGCCCCGATTGGAGCCTGCCGCCGGCGACGTGCCCTGCGCATGCCCGTCGTTGGACGCCGCTGTGACGGCGGCGTGAGGAACGTGAAGCCGGAACCGTCCCTCGGTGGACCACGACGCCGGGTTCGTGCAGGTCGTCCCTTCGCGGCGCCAGTTGGGCACATACGTCGGCCGGGCACATCCTCGTCCGGCGGCGGCAGTCCCGACCCCGCTCCCGGCCGGGATCACCATGTGCCGGGCAAGAGGCCGCCGTTCGGCCCGACGGCTCCTGGGCTCAGAGGTGTGCCGCAGGGATGCGCAAGGCTGCCGTGTCGGACGGCGTGGGAAGTGGGCCCGGTGGTTCTAGGTGCGTCCGAGACGGCGCAGAAGGAGGGCCGAGGCGACCGGGCGGGCTCCGGCCGCCGCGCAGCCGTCCGCCACCTCACGGTCCGAGGAGACGACCACCACGGCACGTCCCGGAGGCTCCGCCCGCACGAGTCGCCGGATGAGCTCGTCGGCGGTCTCCCCCGGCTTGCTGAAGAGGACGCGCACGCCCCGCGGGGGCGCCAGCAGCACGGGCGCGGCGAGTTCGGCCCCGTCGAAGACGCATGTGACCTCGGCACCGGACTGGGCGGCGAGGCCCGCCAGCCCCCCGAGCAGCCTCAGCCTCTGCTTGTCCAGGGGCATCGTGGGATAGCCGGTCTTGGTGACGTTGTAGCCGTCGACGACCAGATGCGACTGCGGTAGCGCGAGGAGCTGGTCGAGAAGTTCCGGATCGGTCTCGGACAGGGCACGCGCAGCGATGTCGCGCGGGGTCATGCGCCCGGGTTCGACGGCGTCGACGGTGTCGGCGGGCCGGCTCGTCGTGGGAGGAAGCGCCAGCTCGCGACGGAGGCCCTGTGCGGCGTCCAGCACGCTGTCCAGCAGCAGCCGCACCCGCATGTCCTGCACGCTGCGCCCCTCGCGGGCGGCACGGCGTCCGGCCTCCAGCGCGGACTCCGCTTCCGAGAGCCGGGTGCGCAGCCGGCGGCTCTCGCTCTCGGCCGCCGACTTCTCCGCGGCCGCCGAGGAGCGCAGCTCCTCGAGCTCGGCCCGCGTCTTGCGCACCTCCGCCTCGCCGCGCTTCACATCGCTCTGGGCGCTGCGCAGCTTCCGCTGGGTCACCTCCAGCTCCTTGCGCACCGACTCCAGTTCGCCGCGACCACGTTCGGCCTCCGTACGCGCCGCGGTGCGCGCCTCGGCCAGTTCGCCGCGGAGCCTGGCCAGTTCGCGCTGGGCCTCCTCACCGGCGCGTTCGGCCTGCGCGCGCTGGGCCTCCTCGCCTGCCGCGGCGACGAGCTTGGGCCAGTCCACAGGACGCAGCACGTACGCCACGGCCGCCACGTCCACGGGATCGGCGGCGGGCGGGGGCGTGCCCGAAGTCAGCGCCTCGGTGAGCTCGGGGAAGCGCTCGCGCAGCTGCTCGGCGATCCGCTCGCGGAACGCGGGTTCGCTCTCGAGTGCCGCCGCCATCGCGTTGGCGCCGAATTTGATGCGGCGCTGCGGGGTGAAACGTGCGTACTGGCGCAACGGGGCGGGCAGTTCGGCGATGGTCAGGCCGCCCAGCGCGTCGCCCGTGAGGGACACCACCCTGCGGCGGACCTTCTCGGGCAGCGGCCTGTCGAAGGGTTCGGCCTCCTCGGAGCGCGGCGGACCGGCGGGCCTGGGCTCATCTTCGCCCTCACCGGCGACGGGACCTGCGTCCGTCTCCGGTGGAGGCTCGGCACCCGGCACCGGCGGCTCGCGCTCCGAGCCGTCGGCACTCCCATCCACCACCGTTCACACCTGCCGTTTCTCAGACCTGGGCGCCCGGCCGGTCCACGAGCTCGACCTGGTCGGCGGCGTCGCACCACCGGCAGCGCACGGATTCGATGCTCTCACTGAGCACCTCCTGCTCCTCGACCCGCGGCTCACCGGCCAGGTCCAGGTGGACGTACTCGACGACCCTGCTGGAGCGCGTCACGTCGAAGCGCGTCAGATTGCCGCAGAGTGTGCAACGCCACCGGGTTCCGGCCGTGGGCTTGGGGACCGACATGGATTCGACCTCATTCCTTCGAGCGTTCGCGGGCTTCGCTGCGGTGCGACCACGTGCGCGTGCGGTAACCCGACGAAAGCGCAGCATCGCCTGACGTAACCCTATGACCCTGCCGCACAGCGTGTGTCCCGAGGAGCCTGCCCAGTGGCCGAATCATCATGAACCGCACCGTGCCGAAGATTCCCGTCGTGACCTGTGCGCTCATCATCCTGTGCACCGTGATCTTCCTCACCGGCCCGGCCTCGGGTTTTCTGCCCGGCCACGGCAGCGGCACGTCCCTGCACCGGGCGCAAGCCGCGTACTTCAACCACTGGGGCGTCGTCCCTCGCACTCTGTGGAGCGGTGCCCTGCGGCCGTTCGTCACGCCTCTGACCGCGCTCTTCCTGCACGCGAGCTGGCTGCACCTGCTGGGGAATCTGCTCTTTCTCCATGTCTTCGGCGGCCCGGTGGAGATGCTCATGGGCCGCCTGCGCTTCGCCGTCTGCTATGTGAGCGTCGGCTACATCGCCATGCTCTGCTACGCGGCGGCGCACAGCCAGTCGGGGGAGACCCTGGTCGGGGCGTCCGGCGCGGTCTCGGGCGTGCTGGGGGCGTTCCTCTACCTCCATCCGAGGGCACGGGTCACCAGCCTCTTCCCGTTCCTCTACTTCCTGCCGCTGCGATTCCCCGCCTGGGTGGTGCTCGTCTTCTGGCTCGCCCTGCAGTGGATCGCGGCCCGCGGGGACACCGACGGACCGGGCGTGGCCTACCTCGCCCATGTGGTCGGATTCACCCTCGGCTTCCTCTACGCATGGGCGCGTTTCCGCCGTTTCCGTACGGCTACAGTGGGCACGCCCGCTCCGGCGACCCAGGGAGAGTCCACACCGTGATCACCTCGATCGTGCTCCTCAAGACCAGCCCCGAACGCATCCCCGAGATCGCCGAGCAGATCGCGGCGCTCGAGGGCGTCAGCGAGGTCTACTCGGTCACCGGTGCTCACGATCTGATCGCGATGGTGCGTGTGGCCAGGCACGACGACCTGGCGGACGTCATTCCCGGCCGGATCAGCAAGGTGCCGGGCGTGCTCTCCACGGAGACCCACATCGCCTTCCGCACCTACTCGCAGCACGACCTGGAGTCGGCCTTCGCCATCGGCCTGGACGCCTGAGGGCGCGGCCCCGCTTGCGGCGCGCGCCCCGGGGCCGCACCGGACGGCCCTGACGGCACTCAGGCGCTGAGCACACCCCGGGCGGCGGTCTCCGGGAGGGTGCCCGTCTCCGGGAGGGTGCCGGTCTCCGGAACGCAGCGCCCGTCCTCCGTGCGGTAGCGCAGACGGGCGCCGTCACGTACGAGTTCGCGCACGGCCCGTACGAACCTCTCCACGTGCTCCTCCGGTGTCCCCGCGCCGATGCTCACCCGTACGGCGTTCAGCGAGCGTCCCTCGGGCGCACCGCACTCGCCGGGGTCCTCGCTCCGGGCGCCCAGCAGCGCGCGCACCAGCGGATGCGCGCAGAAGAGGCCGTCGCGTACACCGATGCCGTACTCGGCGGAGAGGGCGGCGGCGACGTGCGCGCTGCTCCAGCCCTCGATGACGAAGGAGACGACGCCGACCCTGCGCTCCGCCTCTGCCCTGGCATCGGACGGCGCGCTCTCGTCGTCCACGCCGAAGAGCGAGAGCACCTTCACTCCGGGCAGCTCCGACAGGCCCGCCAGCAGCTTCGTGGTCAACTCCCCCTCGCGCGCGGCCAGTTCCGGGAACCCCGCACCGGTGAGCGCCTCGCAGGCGGAGGCAATGGAGTACGCGCCGATCACATTCGGCGACCCGGCCTCGTGACGGGCCGGTCCGTTCTGCCACTCCACCTCGACGCCGCCGTCCGCGTCCCGCGCGACCTTGCGGCTGGCCCCGCCGCCGGCCAGGTAGGGCTCGGCGGCGTCCAGCCAGTCGGAACGGCCCGCCAGCACCCCGGCCCCGAACGGCGCGTACAGCTTGTGCCCGGAGAACGCCACCCAGTCGACGTCCAGTTCGCCGATGTGCACGGGGCGGTGCGGTACGAGTTGCGCCGCGTCCAGCACGATCCGGGCTCCGTACCGGTGCGCCGCGGCGGCCAGCCGGCGTACGGGCCAGATCTCGCCCGTGACGTTGGACGCACCCGTCACGCAGACCAGCTTCGGGCCTTCGGGCGCCGCTGCCAGCGCACGCTCCAGCGTCCCGACGGCCTGTCCGGCCGAGCGCGGTGCGTCCAGGAGGACTGTCCGCGCACCGGCCGCCTGCCACGGGAGGAGCGACGCGTGGTGCTCCGTCTCGAAGACGAATACACGCGTGCCCTCAGGCAGCGCCGACGCCAGCAGGTTGAGCGAATCCGTGGTGGAGCGGGTGAAGACGACCTGGTCCGTGCTGCGGCAGCCGAGGAAGCGCGCCACGGTGGCGCGGCTCCGCTCGAAGACGGCGGTGGAGTGCTGGGAGAGGTAGCCGGCGCCACGGTGCACGCTGCCGTAGTACGGGGCGTACGCGGCGACGTCCTCCCACACGCTGCGCAGCACGGGCGCGCTCGCGGCGTAGTCCAGTGCGGCGTAAGGGAGTTCACCGCCCGTCGCGAGCGGCGCGCGCACATCCAGGCCCAGCACCGGCAGGGGCGCGGAGGCGGGGGCAGGGGCGGGGGCGGTGACGGACGTGGGCTCCGGAACGGCCTCGCGGGCCGGCGCGGGACGGTCGGTGGCGGACGCGATGAGCAGGCTCATGCGAAGTCTCCCTCGAATGCCGGGGACCCCTGGGCATACGCCTCCCCGCCGAAGGCAGGGGAAGAGGGATCCGTGCTTGCCGCACGACCCTGCTGTCGTACGGCCCGGTCATCACCCGGGGCACCCCACCACGGAAGGAGGGTTGCCGGACAGCGGGCCGGGGCCTTGATCGCTGTCGCTCGTGACCTGGCGGGAAGTATGGCACACCGTGCCGCGGGCTCCGCCACCTAGTCCGTATCCCGGACGGACGTGCGGGCGCCCCCTGGACCGGGGCCCAGGGGGCGGAGACTCAGCGGCACTCCGGTGTCACATATGGCTGGCAGTCACCCAGCGGTCCAGCGCGGCACGCGCGGCGCCGCTGTCGACCGACTCGGCCGCCCTGCCCATCGCCACGCGGATCTGCTCCGTCAGCGGGGCGTCTCCCGGTTCGAGAGCGACGAGTGCCGCGGCGGAGTTGAGCAGCACGGCGTCCCGCACGGGGCCGTGCTCGCCGTCCAGCAGAGCGCGGGCCACATCGGCGTTGTAGGCGGCGTCGGCGCCGCGCAGCGCTTCGACGGGCACGATGTCGAGGCCGACGTCACGCGGGTCGAAGGACTCCTCGCGCACCGCCCCGTCCCGTACGACCCACACCGTGGACGTGGCGGTGGTCGTCAGCTCGTCCAGCCCGTCGTCGCCGCGGAAGACAAGGGCGGACGAGCCGCGTTCGGCCAGCACGCCGGCCATGATGGGCGCCATGCGGGGATTGGCGACCCCCGTCGCCTGAGCCCGTACACGTGCGGGGTTCGTCAGCGGGCCGAGGAAGTTGAACGAGGTGGGGATGCCCAACTCGCCCCGCGCGTTGGCCACATGGCGCAACGACGGGTGGAACTTCACGGCGAAGCAGAATGTGATCCCCGCCTCCGAGGCCACCTCGGCCACGCGCTGCGGGCTCAACTCCAGATTGACGCCCAGCTTTTCCAGCACGTCCGTGGCACCGCTCGCGCTGGAGGCGGCACGGTTGCCGTGCTTGACGACCTTGGCACCGCACCCGGCGACGACGATCGCGGACATCGTGGAGATGTTGACCGTACGGGCCCTGTCGCCGCCCGTACCGACGATGTCGACGGTCGGGCCCGGCACCTCGATCACGTTCGCGTGCGCGTACATCGCCCGTACGAGACCCGAGATCTCCCCCACCGTCTCGCCCTTGGCCCGCAGCGCCACCGCGAAACCGGCGATCTGCGCGTCGGTGGCCTCGCCGCGCATGATGTTGTCCATCGCCCACGCGGTGGCGTCGGCGCTGAGATCCTCACCGGCGAGCAGCGATGTCAGTACGTCCGGCCAGGTTTTCGGACCTCCTGAGGTACCTCCCAGGCCAGAGGCTCCGGGGGCGGGAGAGCCGGAAGATGGAACGGCACTCATGATCCCTCCTGAGGTCATCGATTCGGCTGGGGCCCACGCACCCGTGGCCCGGCCCGGATCACCGGGTGCACCGGCGGCCGGCATGCGGGAGTACGGCGTGGGGGACGGCCCGGCATCAGGGCCCGGCCAGTCCCCACCCTAGCGGCACCCGTCCCCGGCCAGGACCTCCGTTCGGCGCGCGCGGGTCGGGGCCGGCGTTGCGGCACCGGTCGTCGAGCCGGACGCGGACGTGCGCGAGGGGCCGGGCTCCCCCTCGGGAAGCCCGGCCCCTCGTCCGTGGCTGCGCGGCCCGCACCCGGCGGCGCCGCTGGAGGCTCAGTGGTGGCCGTGGCCGCTCGTGAGCTCCTGGTACTCCTCGGCGGTCGGCTTGGGGATCTGCGCCTGCTCGCCGTAGTAGCCCTTGGAGAGCCGGGCGCGCAGCTTCTGCCCGCGGCCGACCTTCCGCTGGACGCCGTTCTCGTCCGTCTCCGGGCCGACCTCGTACGGCTTGTGCTGCTCGTGCGAGGTGAGCGTGTGCAGCTGCTCCTGGGAGAGCTGCTCGTGCACCTCGATGAACTCGCCGTGCGGGAGCCGCTTGATGATGCCGGACTCGCGACCGTGCAGCACCTTCTCCTTGTCGCGGCGCTGGAGCCCGAGACACGCGCGCCGGGTGATGAAGAAGACGACCACCGGCACCACGAAGAAGGCGATCCGCACGAACCATGTGATCGAGTTGATCGACAGGTCGAAGTGCGTTGCCACCAGGTCGTTGCCGCCGCCGATCAGCATCACCGTGTACCAGGCGATCCAGGCCGCGCCGAAGGCCGTACGTGTCGGGGCGTTGCGGGGCCGGTCGGCGATGTGATGCTCGCGTTTGTCGCCCGTCACCCACGACTCGATGAACGGATAGACGGCGATCGCCGCCAGCACCAGCGGGAAGACCATCAGCGGGATGAAGACGCCCATCACAAGCGTGTGGCCCCACAGATGGATCTCCCAGCCGGGCATGATGCGGATCAGCCCCTCGGAGAAGCCCATGTACCAGTCGGGCTGCGCATTGGTCGACACCTGATCCGGCCTGTACGGGCCGAGCACCCAGATCGGGTTGACGGTGAAGGCCGCGGAGATGGCGGAGATGACGCCGAAGACGAGGAAGAAGAAGCCTCCTGCCTTGGCCATGTAGACCGGCAGCAGCGGCATTCCGACCACGTTCTTGTTCGTACGGCCGGGACCGGCGAACTGCGTGTGCTTGTGATAGAAGACCAGGATCAGATGCGCCACGAGCAGGCCCAGCATGATCCCCGGCAGCAGCAGCACGTGGACCGAGAAGAACCGCGCGACGAAATCGTGCCCGGGGAACTCTCCGCCGAAGAGGAACATCGACATGTAGGTGCCGACGATCGGCATGGAGAGGATCGCGCCCTCCATGAACCTCACGCCGGTGCCCGAGAGCAGGTCGTCCGGCAGGGAGTAGCCGGTGAAGCCGGTGAACATGCCCAGCACGAACAGCAGGAAGCCGAACAGCCAGTTGATCTCGCGCGGCTTGCGGAACGCGCCGGTGAAGAAGACGCGCATCATGTGCACGAACATCGCGCCGAGGAAGATCAGCGCCGCCCAGTGGTGGATCTGCCGGACGAGCAGACCGCCGCGGACGTCGAAGCTGATGTCCAGCGTGGAGGCGAACGCCTCCGACATCCGTACGCCCTGCATCGGCACGTAACTGCCGTGATACTCCACCTCGTTCATCGACGGGTGGAAGAACAGCGTCAGATACACGCCGGTCAGGATGATGATGATGAAGCTGTAGAGCGCGACCTCACCCAGCATGAAGGACCAGTGGTCCGGGAAGATCTTGCGCATGTTGGCCTTGGCCAGGGAGTAGATCCCCAGGCGGCCGTCGGCCCAGTCCGCGACCCGCTCGCCGGCGGGTGCCTTGCGCTTCGGGGCGGTGGTCTCGGTTGCTGTACTCATGCTCGACGCTCCCAGTAGGCCGGGCCCACGGGTTCTTCGAAGTCGCCCTGCGCTTCGAGGAATCCGTCGTTGTTTACGCTGATCTTCAGCTGCGGCAGCGCGTGGCCCGCCGGGCCGAAGATCACTCGTGCACCGTCCGACAGGTCGAAGGTCGACTGGTGGCACGGGCAGAGCACGTGGTGCGTCTGCTGCTCGTAGAGGCTGACAGGACAGCCGACGTGGGTGCAGATCTTGGAGTAGGCGACGATCCCCTCGTGGGACCAGTCCAACTCCCGCTTGTCCTTGATGTCGTCGGGCTCGAGCCGGACGAGCATCAGGGCCGCCTTGGCGATCTGCTGCTGAAAGTCCTCGT
Source organism: Streptomyces bathyalis (assembly GCF_015910445.1). Taxonomy (NCBI): domain Bacteria; kingdom Bacillati; phylum Actinomycetota; class Actinomycetes; order Kitasatosporales; family Streptomycetaceae; genus Streptomyces; species Streptomyces bathyalis. Next base: position 5,996,799 of record NZ_CP048882.1, on the reverse strand, counting down.
CCTCCTCCTCCAGGCCCTCGGGCATGGCGAAGGTGAGCGAGCCGACGGTGATGTCCTCGGGGCGCAGGGGCTCCTGGGTGTTCTCGTTCACCAGGAGCTTGCCCTTGGACCACAGCGTGTGCTCCAGCTTGTCCTCCGGCAGCGGCCCGAGGTCACGCAGGAGTACGACACCGGAGAGCGGCACCAGGGTCAGTGCGCCGAACATGGTCTTGCGGATGAGCGAACGGCGCCCGAGGCCGGACTCCTTGGCGCCCTGCGCGAAGTCCTCCATGACCTTCGCGCGGGTCTCCGGCTCGGCGGAGACGGCGTGCCGCTCGTCGACCAGTTCGTGGTCCGACATCAGGGTGCGCGCCCAGTGGACCGCGCCCGCGCCGATGCAGAAGAGAGCGACGCCGAGCGTCATTCCCAGCGCGAAGTTCAGCGCACCGATGCGCCCGGCCGGCCAGACGTAGATGAACTTGTCGACCGGGATGAGCACGAAGCTCGCGATGAAGCCGAGCGTGGCCAGCATCGAGGCCGTGAAGAGCATGGCCACGACGCGCTCGGAGCGCTTGGCGGCGCGCTCGTCCATGTCCTGGATCCGCGGCTCGTGCGGCGGCAGGCCCGGGTCGGCGAACGGATCGTCCGCGACGGCCACGGCACCGTGACCGTTCTGCTGCTCGGTCGGCAGGTTCTTCTCAGACACGTTCTCGTGTGATCCAGTCTCGCTCATGACTTCTTGGCCTTTGCGGTCCGAGCTGCGACCCAGATGGCGACGAGGATGAGGACGCCGAGGCCGAAGATCCAGGCGAACAGGCCCTCGATGACGGGACCCAGGCCGCCCAGCTTGTAACCACCGGGGTTTTCGGACTCCTTGCTGTTCACCGTCTTCAGGTATGCGGCGATGTCCCGCTTCTCCTGCTGGGGCAACACCTTGTCCGGGAAGGAAGGCATGTTCTGCGGGCCGGTCTGCATGGCCTCGTAGACATGCTTGGGGTCGACATCGCTGAGACCCGGCGCGTACTTGCCGTGCGTGAGTGCCCCGCCCTCACCGGTGAAATTGTGACACTGGGCGCAGTTCGTACGGAAGAGCTGACCACCGTTGGCGATGTCGGCGCCGCTCGGGTCGTACTGGCTCTTGGTGGGCTTGATCGGACCGGAGCCCAACGAGGCGACGTAGGCGGCGAGCTGGTCCGTCTCGTGCTCGCTGTAGATCCTCTTCTTCTTCGGCACCTGGGCGCCCGGCTGCTGCGCGGGCATCCGGCCGGTCCCGACCTGGAAGTCCACGGCGGCGGAGCCGACGCCCACCAGGCTGGGGCCGTCGCTGGTGCCCTGGCCGCCGGTTCCGTGGCAGCTGGAACAGCCCACGTCGTAGAGCCTCTTGCCCTCCTCGATGGCGAGGGACTGGCTCGACGACTGTTCGGCCTTCGCTTCACCTGCGGGAGCGAACGCGGCGTACAGCCCCCCGGTGGCCGCCAGCGCGAAGATGAGAACGACGAGCGCCGCCAGCGGATGGCGCCGTCGTGCGGAGAGCTTTTTCACGGATTACCCCGGTGTCAGGATCTTCTGCGTCGATGCTTGTGCTTGTGTCTGTCACTGCCCGGCGCACGCTCGCGCGCACCGGCGCCCGATCAGCTACTTGATCAGGTAGATCGTGGCGAAGAGGCCGATCCAGACGACATCGACGAAGTGCCAGTAGTAGGACACGACGATGGCTGCAGTGGCCTGCTGATGCGTGAAGCGCCTGGCCGCGTACGTCCTGCCGAGCAGGAGCAGGAACGCGATCAGACCACCCGTGACGTGCATCCCGTGGAAGCCGGTGGTCAGGTAGAACACCGAGCCGTAGGGATCCGAGGAGAGCGAGATGCCGTCCTTCTCCACCAGCTCCGTGTACTCGAAGATCTGGCCGCCGATGAAGATCGCACCCATGACGAAGGTGATGATGAACCAGCCCCGCAGCTTCTTCACGTCACCGCGCTCGGCGGCGAAGACACCGAGCTGACAGGTGAGCGAAGAGAGCACCAGGATCGTGGTGTTCACCGCCGAGAAGGGCACGTTCAGCGCGTCGGCATGTTCCTTCCAGAAGTCCGCACCCGTCACGGACCGCAGGGTGAAGTACATCGCGAAGAGGGCCGCGAAGAACATCAACTCGGAACTCAGCCAGATGATCGTTCCGACGCTGGTGAGGTTCGGCCTGTTGACCGACGGGTGCGCGTGCCCGGTTTCTACTGCTGTTGCTGTCGCCACGACCGACATTATGTCGGTCGCTCATAGGGCCCTTACTCCCGGGGTGCCGTTCGGTGTGTCCAGGCAGTGTGTCCAGCTCAAACAAGCCTCTCCCCGGGGCACACGAAGCGGTGTTGAGGAGCGTGGCGAGGGAGTAACATCCGCGCTGCGGCTCCTTGCCGTCACGTGATCACGAGCGAGATACGTCCAGCGGAGGAACGATGCAGCCGACCGCCACGGTGCTGGTCTACAGCGACAACACCGACACCCGCGAGCAGGTGCGGCTCGCCGCCGGCCGCCGTCCCGCCGCGGACGTGCCGCCCGTGGAGTACGTGGAGTGCGCGACGCTCCCCGCGGTCCTCTCCACGCTGGAGAAGCACCGTATCGACGTGTGCGTGCTCGACGGGGAGACGGCACCGGCGGGCGGCATGGGCGTGTGCCGGCAGATCAAGGACGAGATCTTCGACTGCCCCCCTGTGCTGCTGCTCATCGGACGCCCGCAGGACGCCTGGCTGGCCTCCTGGAGCCGCGCGGAGGCCGCCGTCTCGCATCCGATCGACCCTGTCGCCCTCGCGGGCGCCCTGGCGGGGCTTCTCCGTGAGAGCGACGGGGCGTCTGCGCAGGTACAGCCTCTCTGATCCCCCCGGCCTGATCCCCCCTGCTGGTCGTCGTCCGGGCCCATGACGGCCCGGACGCGGTCAGACCTGCGGGCGCAGCCTGTTCACTCCGGTCGCGGAAGCGGAGTCCTGGCCGTGGGAGCCGCGCAGCACTGCGCTGCCCTTCTTCCACTTCGCCCAGGACATGTTCCAGTCGCCGAAGCCGTTGCCGAAGGCCGGCATGTTCTCCCCGTCGGAGTTGACGTACTTGACGGGGACGCCGTTCCGCACGTTCTCGAAGAACCACTGAGCGTTCTCCGTGCTCATGCCGGTGCAGCCGTGGCTGCTGTTGGATACGCCGTGCGAGCCGGAGGACCACGGGGCGGCGTGCACGTACTCGCCGCTCCAGGTGAGCCGCGAGGCCCAGTGGACGCCCAGGTCGTAGGACTCGCCGCCGCCGATGCCGACGCTGCCGCTCCGCATCCGTACGAACGACTCCCGGCCCAGGATCACCTTCGTGCCGTTGCGGGTCTCGAACCCGGCCTTGCCGGTGGTGATCGGGATCTCCTTGATGACCTTGCCGTTCTTGCTGAACTTCATGGACAGACCCGACGCGTCCGCCAGGGCTTCCACCCGGTCGCCGGTCTTCAGCTTGACGGGCTTGGCCGTGTCCCCGTAGAGGCCCTCGCGCACCTTCAGGCCCTTCAGGCGGGAGCGGACACTGATGGTGGAGTGCGCGGGCCAGTACTCCTTCGGGCGGTAGTGGAGCTCCTTGCTGTCCACCCAGTGCCAGGCCCCCTCGACGTGCGGGGAGGACTTCACTGTGAGCGCGCCTTCGACGAGCTTGCGCTGCTTGGCGCCCTTGACCTTGTGGCTCAGCTCGGCGGTGATGGGCTGGCCCACGCCGTAGGTGCCGCTGTCGGGCCCGAAGGTCACGCCGAGCCGCTTCGCGTGCGCGGGCTTGGTCTGGAAGTTCAGCGTCCGGCGCCCCTGCTCACCGGAGCCGTTCTCGGTGCTGATGCGGACGGTGTAGCGGACACCCGCGGCGAGGCCGGTCGTGCTCCGCCAGCGCTTGCCGTCATCGGAGAGCTTGCCGCTGAGGAAGCGTCCCGCGGTGTCCACGGCGGTGACGTCGGCTATCCGTCCTTCGTCGCCCGTGGCGGTCACCTCGAGGGGCTGGGAGGGGTCCACGACCGCCCCCTCCTCGCCCGCGCTGACGGAAATCTGGTTGCTGGCGTCGTACGGGGCACCTGCGAGGGGGTTCCCGTCGCTGCCGACACTGCACGAGGTCAGTCCGACAGCCATCGGTATGAGGGTGAGGGCACAGCCGGCTGAGAGCCGGCGCTTCGTCCTGTTCGAAGAGTGATTCATAGGCCCAAGGTAGGAACTGTCACAATTCAGGGCCTCTTGGGCGCATGCAAATGGGTCGGCCCCCGGTGATCACCGGGGGCCGACCCATTTGCGGAATGCTTCAGCCGCGAGCCTCACCGAGTGCGAGGCCCGGCCTGGAGCCTCACTGAGTGCGATTCTCGCCGTGGTAGTACTCGAAGACCCAGCCGAAGAGGCCGACGAAGAGCAGCGGCGCCGAGACGAACACCAGCCACCATCCGAAGGCCACGCCCAGGAACCCGAAGGCCGCACCGAGCCCGAGGGCGAGCGGCTGCCAGCTGTGCGGGCTGAAGAACCCGACCTCGCCGGCGTCGTCCGCGACCTCGGCCTCCTTGTTGTCCTGCGCGCCGACGTCCACGCGGCGGGCGGTGAAGGCGAGGTAGTAGCCGATCATGACCGCCAGACCGAAGGCGAGGAACAGCCCGGTCGTGCCGACCGGCTCCTTCGACCAGGCGCCGTAGACGATCGCCGTGGCGAGCAGGAAGACGGCCAGGCCGAGGAACATCTTGCCCTGGATCTTCACTTCGAGTCCTCCTTACGGCCGACCAGCGTCCGGTCGGCTGCCTGCTGCTCGCCGAGCTGGTCGAGAGCCGCGACCTCGGGGTAGTGCAGATCGAACGCCGGCGACTCGGAACGGATGCGCGGCAGCTGGAGGAAGTTGTGCCGCGGGGGCGGGCAGCTCGTCGCCCATTCCAGGGAGCGGCCGTAGCCCCACGGGTCGTCGGTCTCGACCTTCTTGCCGTACTTGGCCGTCTTCCAGACGTTGTAGAGGAACGGCAGGACCGACAGCCCCAGCACGAAGGAGCTGATCGTCGAGACGGTGTTCAGGGCGGTGAAACCGTCCGCGGCCAGGTAGTCGGCGTAGCGGCGCGGCATGCCCTCGGCGCCCAGCCAGTGCTGGACGAGGAAGGTGCCGTGGAAGCCGACGAACAGCGTCCAGAAGGTGATCTTGCCGAGCCGCTCGTCGAGGATCTTCCCGGTGAACTTCGGCCACCAGAAGTGGAATCCGGCGAACATCGCGAAGACGACCGTTCCGAAGACGACGTAGTGGAAGTGCGCCACCACGAAGTACGAGTCGGAGACGTGGAAGTCCATCGGCGGCGCGGCCAGGATGACGCCGGTCAGACCGCCGAAGAGGAACGTGACGAGGAAGCCGATCGACCAGAGCATCGGCGTCTCGAAGGACAGTGAGCCCTTCCACATCGTGCCGATCCAGTTGAAGAACTTCACGCCCGTCGGCACCGCGATCAGGAACGTCATGAAGGCGAAGAAGGGCAGCAACACCCCGCCCGTGACGTACATGTGGTGCGCCCAGACCGTCGCCGAGAGGCCCGCGATGGCGATCGTGGCACCGATGAGGCTGATGTACCCGAACATCGGCTTGCGACTGAAGACCGGGATGACCTCGGAGATGATGCCGAAGAACGGCAACGCGATGATGTACACCTCGGGATGGCCGAAGAACCAGAACAGGTGTTGCCACAGCAACGCCCCGCCGTTGGCCGAGTCGAAGATGTGCGCCCCGAACTCGCGGTCCGCCTCCAGCGCGAGCAGCGCCGCGGCGAGCACCGGGAACGCCAGCAGCACCAGAACACCTGTGAGCAGCACGTTCCACGTGAAGATCGGCATCCGGAACATCGTCATGCCGGGTGCGCGCATGCAGATGATCGTGGTGATGAAGTTGACGGAACCGAGGATGGTGCCGAAGCCGGAGAGCGCGAGGCCCATGATCCACAGATCGGCGCCCATGCCCGGCGAACGGACCGCGTCCGAGAGCGGCGAGTAGGCGAACCAGCCGAAGTCCGCGGCGCCGGACGGCGTGAGGAAACCGCCGACCGCGATGAGCGAACCGAAGAGGTACAGCCAGTACGCCAGCATGTTCAGCCGCGGGAAGGCCACATCGGGCGAGCCGATCTGCAGCGGCATGATCCAGTTCGCGAAACCGGCGAACAGCGGAGTGGCGAACATCAGCAGCATGATCGTGCCGTGCATGGTGAACGCCTGGTTGAACTGCTCGCTCGACATGACCTGGATGCCGGGCCGGGCGAGTTCGGCGCGCATGAACAGCGCCATCACGCCGCCGAAGAGGAAGAAGGCGAAGGACGTGACGAAGTACAGCGTCCCGATCTTCTTGTGGTCGGTCGTGGTGGCCCAGTCGACCAGCATGGCGCCGGGCGTCTTCTGCCGTACGGGCGGTGCTGCCTCGGCCGTCGCGGCGGCACCCTTGGGTTCGTTGAGGATGCTCACGGGTTATTCGTCTCCGCATTCCTGGCGTCGCCGGTGGTGGCGGTGCCCGACGGGATGTAGCCGGTCTGGCCCTTCTTGGCCAGGTCCTTCAGATGCTTCTGGAAACGCTCCGGTGAAACGACCTTCACGTTGAAGAGCATCCGGGAGTGGTCGACGCCGCACAGTTCGGCGCACTTGCCAACGTAGGTGCCCTCCTTGCTGGGAGTCACCTCGAAGCGGTTGACGTGACCGGGGAGCACGTCCTGCTTCATGAGGAAGGGCACCGGCCAGAAGGAGTGGATGACGTCGCGGGAGGTGAGGATGAACTGCACCGTCTCGCCCTTGGGCAGCCAGAGCGTGGGACCCGGGTTGTTGGTCTGGGGGTTGCGCTCGGCGGGCGTCCCGACGGTGTAGACGCCGTCGGCCCCCTTGGGGAAGGCCGTCCTCATCCGGTCCGGGATGGCGGAGAGTTCCTTGTCGCCGGTGTTCGAGGTGGAGGGCTTGCCGTCCACGTCCTCGATGTAGTTGAAGCCCCAGCTCCACTGGAAGCCCACCACGTTGACGACGTGGTCGGGCTTCTTCGTCGTCGCGAGGAGCTTGGTCTCGTCCCGCGCGGTGAAGTAGAAGAGCACCGCCACGATGATGATGGGGACCACCGTGTACAGGGCCTCGATCGGCATGTTGTACCGGGTCTGCGGAGGGACCTCGACCTTGGTCCTCGAGCGCCGGTGGAAGAGGACGCTCCACAGGATGAGCCCCCAGACCAGAACGCCCACGGCGAGCGCTGCCGCCCAGGATCCCTGCCACAGGGAGAGGATCCGCGGAGCCTCATCCGTGACGGGGGTGGGCATACCTAGGCGGGGGAAGTCCTTGTATGTGCAACCGGTAGCGGTAGCCAGGACCAGGCCCGCGGCAAACGCCTGCTGCAGCTTCCGCCGCATCGGGCGCCGCATGGGGGTACCGCCCACGCCCGGCGGGCGGTGGGGGAGGTCGGAGCCGTTGGGACTCACGTAGCGCCTTCCCGAGAGTCTCGCCCGCCCATGCCGGCTCGGCCGTTGCTGGTCGGGCGCGGCCCCTGGCGCGGGCAGGGGTTTGATGTTTATGCGGGGCAAACCTTACTGGACCGTTCTCGGGGCCTCGCGGGGAGGGTCCCCAACGCGCCGCAGGCCCCTCAACAGGCGCCCTGTGGCGCCTCGTCGGGCGCCGCACGCCCGGTGAGGCGCCGCCGCGTTAGCGTTCCCATGTGCCCTATTTCGATGCCGCGTCCTCCGTACCCCTGCACCCCGTCGCCCGTGAGGCGCTGATCGCCTCGCTGGACGAGGGATGGGCGGACCCCGCTCGGCTGCACCGCGAGGGACGGCGGGCGCGGGTGCTGCTGGACGCCGCGCGCGAGACGGCCGCAGAGGCGGTCGGATGCCGTCCGGACGAGCTGGTTTTCACCCCATCGGGTGCCCGTGCCCTGCACACCGGCATCGCGGGCGCGCTCGCGGGGCGCCGCCGTGCGGGACGGCGGCTGGTCGTCTCCGCCGTGGAGCACTCCGCTGTGCTGCACGCGGCCGCCGCGCACGAGGCCGCGGGCGGGGCCGTGACCGAGGTGCCCGTCGGCCGTACGGGACGGGTGGCCGCGGCGGACTTCGCGGCAGCGCTCGGGGAGGACACCGCGCTGGCCTGTCTGCAGTCCGCCAACCACGAGGTGGGCACCGAGCAGCCGGTGACCGAGGTGGCCGGGCTGTGCTCGGGCGCCGGGGTCCCGCTCCTCGTCGACGCGGCGCAGTCGCTGGCATGGGGCCGGGCCGGCGAGGGCTGGTCACTGCTGGCGGGCAGCGCGCACAAGTGGGGCGGGCCGGCCGGTGTGGGGCTGCTGGCCGTCCGCAAGGGCGTGCGCTTCGTGGCGCCGCCGCCCACGGACGAGCGGGAGTCGGCTCGCTCCCCCGGGTTCGAGAACATCCCGGCGATCGTGGCCGCGGCGGCGTCGCTGCGTGCCGTGCGCGCCGAGGCGGACGCGGCGGCGGAACGACTGCGCGTGCTGGTCGACAGGGTGCGTGCGCGGGTGCCCGAACTGGTCCCGGACGTCGAGGTGGTCGGCGATCCCGTGCGGCGCCTGCCGAATCTGGTGACCTTCTCCTGCCTCTACGTGGACGGCGAGGCCCTGCTGCACGCCCTCGACCGGCTGGGCTTCTCGGTCTCCTCGGGCTCGTCCTGCACGTCGAGCACGCTGACGCCCAGTCATGTGCTGCGTGCGATGGGGGTGCTCTCGGAGGGCAACATCCGCCTGTCGCTGCCGCCCGTGCCGGGGCCCTCGGCCGAGGAGGACGTCGAGCGCTTCCTGGAGGTGCTTCCGGAGGCGGTACGTGAGGTGCGCGGACAACTGGGCGCGCCGGCAGGGCCGTTGGGGAAGCCGGAGGAGGCCGCGGCCTCGGAGGCGTACGCGGCACCGGAGGAGCCGGACGAGCGGGGCGAGCCGCGCCAAGAGGCGGCCGGAGAGGAGCGGACCGCATCCGCCGAGCCCTCCCACGTGACGGTGGACGCGCTCGGTTCGCTGTGCCCGCTGCCGGTGATCGAACTCGCGAAGGCGATCGGCGACGTGCCGGTGGGCGGTGTGATCACGGTCCTCGCGGACGACGAGGCGGCCCGGGTCGACATCCCCGCCTGGTGCGAGATGCGGGGCCAGGAGTATCTGGGCGCCGACGGCACCGAGTTCAGGGTGCGCCGGCTCGACTGACCGCGTGCGGGCGGCACTTGACGCGAAAGGCGGGGCGGCCCCCGCCGCCCCGCCTTCGCATGACGAATGCCGTCAGTGGGTCACTTCAGATGCGCGGCGACCTCGGCGGCGGCCTCCTCGCCGTACTGCGTCGTGAAGCGCTCCATGAAGTGCGCCCGCTTCAGCTCGTACTCCTGCGTGCCCACCGTCTCGATGACGAGAGTGGCCACCATGCAGCCGATCTGGGCGGCGCGCTCCAGGCTCACGCCCCAGGCGAGGCCGGAGAGGAAGCCGGCGCGGAAGGCGTCGCCGACGCCGGTGGGGTCGGCCTTGGCCTCCTCCTTGGGCACACCGACCACGATCGGCTCCTCGCCCTCGCGCTCGATGCGGACGCCCTTGGCGCCGAGCGTGACGACCCGGGTGCCGACCTTGGCGAGTATTTCCTTGTCGCTCCAGCCGGTCTTGGTCTCGATGAGCTCCTTCTCGTACTCGTTCGAGAAGAGGTACGTCGCGCCCTCCATGAGGGCGCGGATGTCCTCGCCCCCCATGCGCGCGATCTGCTGGGAGAAGTCCGCAGCGAAGGGGATGCCCCGCTTGCGGCACTCCTCGGTGTGCCGGGTCATGGCCTCGGGGTCGTCGGCGCTGATGCAGACGAGGTCGAGGCCGCCGACGCGCTCGGCGACGGTCTGCAGCTCGATCTGGCGGGCCTCGCTCATGGCCCCGGTGTAGAAGGAGCCGATCTGGTTGTGCGCCTCGTCGGTGGTGCAGACGAAGCGGGCTGTGTGCCGCAGCTCGGAGATGTGGACGGATTCCGTGTCCACGCCGTGCCTGTCGAGCCAGGCTCGGTACTCCTCGAAATCCTCGCCCGCGGCGCCGACCAGGATCGGGTTCGCTCCGAGCTGCCCCATGCCGAAGGCGATGTTGGCGCCCACGCCGCCACGCCGGATCTCGAGCGAGTCGACGAGGAAGGAGAGCGAGACGGTGTGCAACTGGTCGGCGACGAACTGGTCGGCGAACCGCCCAGGGAACGTCATCAGGTGGTCATTCGCGATGGAGCCGGTGACTGCGATACGCACGGCGAAATCTGCTCCTGTCGGAGGACGCTGTCGGATGGCACCATCACGCTACCTGCTCCCTCCGCTCAACCGAACAGGACGGAACTACCAGATAGTAGGGCCTTCCAGGCGCCCTCACCTGCTGCGTAGCGTCGGACCCATGCGGAACCTCACGCGGCGCACGGCCGCAGACCCCGAGTCGATGGACGAACTGCTGGGTGACTGCGCCCGCATGGCGCCGCACTGGACGGAGCCCGCATGGGCCCTGCACATTCCCGCTGATCCGGGCGCCGCGGCCGTGGCACCGGCCTCCCACGAAGCGCTGCACGGGGTCCGGGTTCCGGCGGCCTCCGCCCGCGTGCTGGAAGGCATGTCCGAGTACGGCGTCTGGTGAGTGCAGGGGCCCGCGGGGCGGCAGGGGCCCGTCCTCCCCGGCCCCCGCGACGGCCCTCCGCCGCTCCCCCATGGACCTTTTTGCGCCAGGTGCTCATGCACCGACTGCCGCGCCGGCCGAGATACGCGACGTACCGGCCGGCGGGCATCGCTGAGATTCCGGGAACCTCCGGGGCTCCGGCTCCGTCCCAGGTGTGCCATCGCGGTCCACTCGTCGGCAGGGGCGGGCGGGGACGCGGTGAGCGGAACGAAGGAGCGATGCCGTGAGCACCGAAACGTCTCCCACGCCCGGTGGGGAGACCTCCGCCGGCGGAACGGGCGTCCCGGCCCGCAGGCACCGGCTGCCCGTGATCGCGGTGGCGGCCGCAGTACTGGTGGCCGGCGGCGGGGGCGCCTGGTGGGCCTCGACCGCGGGCCCGGCCGGAGGCCCAGGGGGGTCAGCGGGCGCGGGCGACGAGTCCGAGCCGCCCCCTCTCGCCCTGGACGGTCTCGCACCAGCCGGTCAGAGCGGCGAAGGGGACCGCGAGCGGCCGGGCATCGCGCCTGGCGAACCGCATCCGCAGGTCTACCGCGCCAACGGCGAGCTGCCGAAGGGCCCGGGCACCGCATCCGTCTACCGCAATCCGGCGCACGTCGGGAGTGCCTCGGTATCCGCGCTCGCCGACGCTCTCGGTGTGAAGGGGAAACCGGAACGCAAGGACGGCCGGTGGATCGTGGGCGAGGACGCCGAGTCCCCCCGCGGAACCGCCCTCATCGTGAACGACGGCCGCATGGCCGGAAATTGGACGTACCGGTCCGCGGACCGGCCGGTGCACTGTGCCAGGCCGCTGCCGACCGTGCCGCACCTCGACATCATCCCGCCCGACGACGGCGACGCCCCGGACTCGTGCTCGTCGGTGCCGGGGTCCGGCAAGGGTGATCCGGTCTCGGAGAAGAAGGCCGAGGACGCCGTACGGCCGCTGCTGAAGACGCTGAAGCTCGACAAGGCCCGGCTCGACGCGGGCGTGACCACGGGCCCGCTGCGCATGGTGACGGCCACTCCCGAGGTGGGCGGCATGCCCGCCAAGGACTGGAACAGCACCTTCACGGTGAACGAGGACGGCAAGGTCGTGCTCGGGCACGGCAATCTCGGCGAGCTGAGGAAGGGCGCCTCCTACCCGGTGATGTCGGCGGAGGAGACCCTGAAGCACCTCAACAAGCAGGGGGCCATGGCCTCCGGCGCGGGGACGGGCACGATCCGCGAGCCGTGGGCCGCCGAAGACCAGGCGGAGCCCCGAAGGGCCGACCCCGGGAAGCCGGAGCCCGGAAAGGCCGAGCCGGCGCCGCCCCGCAGCGCCGATCCCGGAAAGGTGAGGCCGCGCAAGGCGCTGAAGGTGACCGGCGCGGAGTTCGGGCTGGTCACGCGCTACACGGTCGGCAAGCCCGTGCTCGTACCGTCCTGGATCTACGAGGTGAAGTTCGGCGGTGACCACACCGCGAGCGTCGCCCACCCCGCAATCGAACCCGAGTACCTCAAGCCGGCGAAGCCCGCGCAGCCGGGCCCGGGCTCCGGTTCCGGTTCCGATGCCGACACCGGCTCGGACCCGGGTTCAAAGCCGGGCTCCGGCTCGGATCAGGCCGAGGAGCCCGGATCGGCCCCCGCTCAGGCCCTCACTTCCTACGCCGCGGACGGCCGCAGCGTGAAGCTGACCTTCTGGGGCGGCGTGTGCGACGGCTACAAGGCGAGCGCCGAGGAGTCGGGGAGCACGGTGAAGGTGACCGTGCGCCCGAAGAATGCGGACCCGAAAAAGGTGTGCGTGAAGATGGCCAAGCGGCAGACCGTCGAGGTAGAGCTGAAGAAGCCACTCGGCGATCGCAAGGTGGTGGACGCCACTGACGGAGAGGGCCTCCCGCGGAAGTGAACCGGCGATCGGCGGGTAGGCATAGCGGAAGCGGAACGCGAACGCCCGACAGGACCTGAGAGCACGGGGGCGGGAACGACGAAGGCGGCGGACCCCTGGTGGGGGGAGTCCGCCGCCTTCGTCTTGTTCAGCCTGCCGGTCAGCCCGGTCAGTTGAAGGAATCGCCGCAGGCGCAGGAACCCGTCGCGTTCGGGTTGTCGATCGTGAAGCCCTGCTTCTCGATGGTGTCGACGAAGTCGATGGAGGCGCCGCCCAGGTACGGGGCGCTCATCCGGTCGGTGACGACCTTCACACCGTCGAAGTCCTTCACTACGTCGCCGTCGAGGGAGCGCTCGTCGAAGAAGAGCTGGTACCGAAGGCCGGAACAGCCACCGGGCTGGACGGCGACCCGAAGTGCCAGGTCGTCACGGCCCTCCTGCTCGAGCAGGCCTTTGACCTTCGCCGCGGCGGCGTCGGACAGGATGATGCCGTCGCTCACAGCGGTCTCGTCCGATACGGACATCTGCTTCTCTCCCGGGTTGTTCGGACTGCTCTGCCGCCGACTGCAACCGTCGGCGTCCCGGATTCATTCCAGGGGACACGTCATTTTCGGTCTTTTCAGTTCCGTCTCCTCCCTCATGCTCGCACACGCCCGGAGCGACTGGGAATGCGTCACATCGACGCGAACGCCATCGTCAAACTGACGTGAAGCGGTTATGATAAATAGCGTCAGTTAGACGAAAAGCCGCTTGCGGCGATGGAGAAGAGGAAGGGTGGGTGCCGTGACCGCCCCACTGGACGTACAGCCGACTCCGCTGGCGCTGCTGCTCCTCGGCCGCGAGTCGGACCCGAAGAGCGAACGCGGGGTCGATTGCCCCGGGGACCTTCCCGCCCCTTCGGATCCCGGCCTCGTCGAGCGTGCCCGCGCGGCGAAGGCGAAGCTCGGCGAGCGTGTCTTCGTACTGGGCCACCACTACCAGCGTGACGAGGTCATCGAATTCGCCGACGTCACCGGCGACTCCTTCAAGCTGGCGCGGGACGCGGCGGCCAGGCCCGACGCGGAGTACATCGTCTTCTGCGGCGTGCACTTCATGGCCGAGTCGGCCGACATCCTCACCTCCGCCCGGCAGAAGGTCGTGCTGCCCGACCTGGCGGCGGGCTGCTCCATGGCCGACATGGCCACGGCCGAGCAGGTCGCCGAGTGCTGGGACGTGCTCACCGAGGCCGGGGTCGCGGATGTGACGGTGCCCGTCTCGTACATGAACTCCTCTGCCGACATCAAGGCGTTCACGGGCAGGCACGGCGGCACGATCTGCACGTCGTCCAACGCGCGCCGGGCCCTGGAGTGGGCCTTCGGGACACAGAACGGCCGGGAGGGCGGCGGCAAGGTGCTCTTCCTGCCCGACCAGCACCTCGGACGCAACACCGCCGTGCGGGAGTTGGGGATGTCCCTGGAGGACTGCGTCGTCTACAACCCGCACAAGCCTGACGGCGGCCTCACGGCGCAGCAGCTGCGGGACGCGAAGATGATCCTCTGGCGAGGCCACTGCTCGGTGCACGGGCGTTTCTCGCTCGACTCGGTGCGGGATGTGCGCGAGCGGATCCCGGACGTCAATGTGCTCGTGCACCCGGAGTGCAAGCACGAGGTCGTGGAGGCGGCCGACCACGTCGGCTCGACGGAACACATCATCAAGACCCTGGAGGCAGCGCCCTCGGGGTCGAAGTGGGCCATCGGTACCGAACTCAACCTGGTGCGGCGGCTGGCGGCCCGCTACTCCCCCGACAAGGAGGTCGTCTTCCTCGACCGCACCGTCTGCTTCTGCTCGACGATGAACCGGATCGATCTGCCCCATCTGGTCTGGGCGTTGGAGTCGCTGGTGAACGGTGACGTCGTGAACAGGATCGAAGTCGACGCGGAGACGGAGAAGTTCGCGAAGCTCGCCCTGGAACGCATGCTGGCCCTGCCGTAATCTGCGGCGATGCTGCTGCAACCGGTGCGGGACACCGAGGAGGACGCCGAGGCCGTACGGCAGCTGGCCGAGGCGTCCTTCGCCGCGTCGCACGGAGCCGACAGCGGGACCGCGGGCGCCGGTGCGCCGCACGGCCAGAAGCCCTCGCCCGCTCCCCTCGTGCCCGTCCGGACGGCTCACGGTGCCGGCCCCGACCCCGGGCAGCCCGCACGCAGCCGTGAGCGGATCCGGCATCTGGCACGGACCGATCCCGGCGGCAGCTGGGTCGCGGCGGACGCGGACGGGCGTCCCGTCGGTGCCGCCCAGTCGCTCATCCGGGAGGGCACCTGGGCGCTGGCGCTCCTGGCCGTACTGCCCGAGGCGCAGGGCAAGGGCGTGGGCACGGCGCTCCTGGAGCGGACGATGCGGTACGGCCGGGCGTGTCTGCGGGGCATCATCAGCTGCTCCCGCCACCCCGTCGCGGCCCGCACCTACCGCAAGGCGGGCTTCGAGCTGCATCCGGCGATGCGGCTGCACGGGACCGTCGACGGCGCCCGGCTCGCGGCCCCCGACGGCCCGGTCATCGTGGGCTCTCCGGCACAGCGGGACCTGATGGACTCCGTCGACCGGCGGCTGCGCGGCGGCGCGCACGGGGTCGACCACGAGTTCCTGCTGCGCCACCACCGCGTCTTCGTCTCCGACGATCTCGCCGGCAGCGGCTACTGCTATCTGCGTGAGAACGGGCGGGTCGAACTCCTCGCCGCCACTTCGCGAAGGCACGCCACCCGGCTGCTGACCACCGCGTTGCTGAGTCTCCCGGAAGGCACCCGCGCATCGGTACACGATCTGACGGCGGACCAGCAGTGGGCCGTGGACGTCGGACTGGCCGCGGGGCTGGAGCTGACCACCGCCGGCTACCTCTGCCTCCGGGGGATGCGGCCGCCCTCGCCGTACATCCCTTCCGGCGGCTTCCTGTAGGGAATCCGGGACCGGCACGGGCGGGAAGGAGAAAGCCGTCAGTGCGAGCCGGGTCGTACGAGCCCGTTCTCGTAGGCGGCGACGACGAGTTGGGCCCGGTCACGCGCACCCAGCTTCGACATGGTGCGGTTGACGTGCGTCTTGACGGTGAGCGGGCTGACCGACAGCCGCTGCGCGATCTCCTCGTTGTTGAGGCCGCCGCCGATCAGCGTCAGCACCTCACGCTCCCGGCCGGTCAGCACGTCGAGCGGGCCCTCCTCGTTCCCGCGCTCGTCGCCGTTGCCCTCCCCGCCGTCCGTCTCCACGGTGCCGTAGGCGCCCCCTTGCGCCAGGAAGGAGGCGATCAGTCCCTTGGTGGCCGCCGGTGAGAGCAGGGCCTCGCCCTTGGCGGCCGTACGGATCGCGGCCAGCAGCTCCTCGGGCTCCGCGCCCTTGCCGAGGAAGCCGGAGGCGCCCGCACGCAGGGCCTGCACGACGTAGTCGTCCACCTCGAACGTGGTGAGGATGACGATCCGGACCCCGGCGAGCGACGGATCGGCGGTGATGGCTCGCGTGGCGACGAGGCCGTCGGTGCCCGGCATCCGGATGTCCATGAGCACCACGTCGGCGCCCGTAGCGCGTACGGCGTCGACGGCTTCGGCGCCGTCGGACGCCTCGGCGACGACCTCCATGTCCGGTTCGGAGTCCACGAGCACCCGGAAGGCGCTGCGCAGCAGCGTCTGGTCGTCCGCCAGCACCACGCGGATCGTCATGCCGACGCGCCTTCCTCGGCCCGGGGCCCCGCCCAGCCGCCTCCGTCGCCGCGGCGGGCGTCCGCGCGGTCGCGGGGCTGGAGCGGCAGCCGTACGTGCACCCGGAATCCGCCCTCCGGCAGCGGACCCGTCTCACACACGCCGTGCAGTGCGGCGGCGCGCTCCCGCATCCCCATCAGGCCGTGCCCGCCGCCGCCCGTGTCGGTTGCGGCCGCCGCGGGCGGGGCGGGCACGGCAGCCGGTTGCGCCGCCTCCTGCTCCTCCGCCGCGCCTGCCGCCGCTGCCGCCCCCGGCGCCGCGCCCGCCGTCCTGTCCGCGCTGTCCGCCCTGTCCGCCCCACGGGCCGTGTGCGCGTTCTCCGAGGTCTCCTCCGGGGCCGCGCCGTCGCCCTCGCCGTCGTCGGTCACGGTGATCTCCAGCTCGCCGGGCAGGGTGACGATCCGCACCTCGGCGTGCGCCCCCGTCCCGACGTGCTTCTGCACGTTCGTCAGCGCCTCCTGCACGACCCGGTAGGCAGTGAGATCCACGGCGGACGGCAGGGCCCGTGGCGCTTCCGCCGCCTCCCCCACGGAAGCGGCCTCCCGCTCCGGCGCGACGTCCACCGAGACCGAGAGCCCGGCCCTGGTGAAGCCCTCGACCAACTCGTCCAGGACGCCGAGCCCCGGTGCCGGTTCGGTCGGCGCCGTGCTCTCCCCGGACTGGCGCAGCAGACCGACCGTGGCCTGCAGCTCGTTCAGCGCGTGCCGGCTCGCTTCCCGTACGTGCGCCAGCGCCTCCTTCGCCTGGTCGGGCCGCTGATCCATGACGTGCGAGGCGACCCCGGCCTGGACGTTGACCAGCGCGATGTGGTGGGCGACGACGTCGTGCAGCTCGCGGGCGATGCGCATGCGCTCCTCGGCCACGCGGCGCCTGGCCTCCTCCTCCCGGGTGCGCTCGGCCCGGTCGGCACGCTCCCGTATGGCGTCGACGAACGCCCGGCGGCTGCGTACCGCTTCTCCGGCGGCAGCGGCCAGGCCCGTCCACGCGAAGGTGGCGAGGTTGTCCTGCGCGTACCAGGGGCGGCTGCCCAGCAGCATGCCCGCCGCCGTGAGCACGCCCACGGTCACGACGCCGACGCGGACGCTCGTGACGCGGTCCGTGCGGTTCGAGACCGTGTACAGCGCGATGATCGCGGCGATGACGACGGGCGCGCGGTGGCCCGCGGAGGGATCGCCCGCACGAGGGTCGACGACCAGGCCGACGACGGTCACCAGTCCGGTGATGCACAGCACCGGCATCGGCGCGCGGCGGCGCAGCACCAGCACCGCGCAGGCCAGCGCCGCCAGCAGAGCCGTCTGCGGGGGGATCTCGCGGCGGCCGAATCTGGGGCTGATCTCCTGTCCGGAGGCTCGCGCGGCGGCACCCAGCAGGATCGCCACGAAGGCGCCCAGGGCGATGAGTGCGTCGACGGCGTACGGATGCGCGTGCATCCACCGCCGCACATCGCTCAAGGTGCCTGCTGCGGGCTTCGCCGTCATCGGGGGCTCGTCTGCTGCGTCAGGCCGGTCGGACGCTTCGGGAGTGTCGGGCACGTCGGCTCGATGAGTGACCGGACCGGACTGCCCGGCCGGACGGCGTCGGGCGGGGCCGGGTCGCTCCGGCTCCCCGCGTGCTCCGATCGCCCTCCGGACCGGCCGGTCCGGAGGCTCAGTTGGGAATGAGGCCGTCGTCGGTGAGCATCTCCCGTACCTCTTCGAGGGATGCTTCCGGTGCGGGCAGGATCAGCTCCGACGGCTCCAGGGCGTCGTCGGGCAGAGTGGTGCCCATCGTGCGTACCGCGTTGAGGAGCGCCGTCAGCGTCCGGCGGAAGCCCTCCTCGTCACCCTTCTCCATCTCGGAGAGCAGCTCGTCGTCCAGCTTGTTCAGCTCGGCGAAGTGGCTGTCGTCCAGCTTCACCTGGCCTTCCCCCATGATCCGTACGATCATGTCGCTCTCCTTCTGGCGCGGGCCCTCAGCTGATTCTCGGTGTCACTGCTCCGGAGTCGGGGAGCCCGCGCCGCACGCGGCGCTCCCCGTGCTGCTTGCCGGCCGCTACTTCTCGAACTTCGGGGTGTCCTGCGACTGCTGCTGCTCCTGGGCCTGCCCGGTGCCGCTGCCGCCCTCGATGGCCTGCTGCCCGCCGCTGTCCGTGCCGCCGGCCAGCTCGGCCTTCATCCGCTGGAGCTCCAGCTCGACGTCCGTACCGCCGGAGAGCCTGTCCAGCTCGGCGGTGATGTCGTCCTTCGCCATGCCGGAGGGGTCGTCGAGGGCGCCGGAGGCGAGCAGCTCGTCGATCGCACCGGAGCGGGCCTGCAGCTGCGCCGTCTTGTCCTCGGCACGCTGGATCGCCATGCCGACGTCGCCCATCTCCTCGGAGATGCCGGAGAACGCCTCGCCGATGCGGGTCTGTGCCTGCGCCGCCGTGTAGGTGGCCTTGATGGTCTCCTTCTTCGTGCGGAAGGCGTCCACCTTCGCCTGCAGGCGCTGGGAGGCGAGCGTCAGCTTCTCCTCCTCGCCCTGCAGCGTCTGGTGCTGCGTCTCCAGGTCTGTGACCTGCTGCTGGAGCGCGGCACGGCGGGAGAGCGCCTCGCGGGCCAGATCCTCGCGGCCCAGCGCGAGGGCCTTCTTGCCCTGCTCCTCCAGCTTGGTGGACTGGCCCTGCAGCTGGCTCATCTGCAGCTCCAGGCGCTTGCGGGACGTGGCCACGTCGGCGACCCCGCGACGCACCTTCTGCAGCAGCTCCAGCTGCTTCTGGTACGAGTAGTCCAGCGTCTCGCGCGGGTCCTCGGCCCGGTCCAGGGCCTTGTTGGCCTTCGCGCGGAAGATCATCCCCATACGCTTCATGACACCGCTCATGGGCCTCGCGCGCCCCCTTCGTAACGGACTGAGCCTCAGCAGCACACCTTCAAGACCCAAGACTACGGGCCCTGGTTCCATTACCGCACTGTTCGACGGCGGATGGGCTCCTCCTGAAGGACGATCGCGACGTGCGGCCTCCGGCGCAGGGAGTACATGCGGGCCCGCGTTCAGGCGCCGGAGAACGACGTTTCGGCCGGTAGCGATGGGTACGGACGTGCACGGACGGTGTCCGGACGGATGCGGCACCGGCAGGAGCCTGCCGGATCGGCACGGCCCGGTGTTGCGAGATCGTTCCCGGCAGAGCTCTGGGGGACCTCCGCGCCGCATCGTAGGCTTGGGAGCGTGTTCCGAAGCCGTTCGAAGGACGGGCAGGCCGCTCCCACCACGAAGGTGACCGCCGCCGAGCCCCAGCAGACCCGTGATCCGCAGGCTCCGAAGGGCCGGCCGACGCCCAAGCGCAGCGACGCGCAGTCGCAGCGGCGCACCCTCGCCAAGGCACCGGCCAACCGCAGGGAGGCCGCGAAGAGGCAGCGCGAGGCACGCCGCAGCGACATGGCGCGGCAGCGTCAGGCGCTGGCGAGCGGCGACGAGCGCTACCTGCCCGCGCGTGACAAGGGTCCCGTGCGGCGCTACGCCCGCGACTACGTGGACTCCCGCTGGTCCGTCGCGGAGTTCTTCCTGCCGATCGCGGTGATCATCCTGGTGCTGAGCATGATGCCCTCGCTCCAGTTGAAGAACATCTCGCTGCTGCTCTGGCTGCTCGTGATCGTGATGATCGTGCTCGACTCGATCGGGCTCGGCTTCCGGCTCAAGAGGGACCTCGGGGCGCGCTTCCCGGACGAGTCCAGGCGCGGTGCCGTCGCCTACGCGCTGATGCGCACGCTCCAGCTGCGCAAGATGCGTCTGCCCAAGCCGCAGGTCGCACGCGGCGAGAAGCCCTGAACGGGCGGCAGGGGAGGCCGGGGCGCACCGTCCGCACGGCCTCGGACCTCGCGGACCGTCGTCGAAGCGCCGTGGGTGCGCCGTGGACCTGAGTGATCCCGGGCAGCTCGGGCAGCGGCTCCTCGCCCGTCAGCTCGATGAGCAGATATCGGCGGCATTCGACGCCGACCAGCGGCTGCGCGTGCTCGACGTCGGGCTCGGGCGCGGGGTGCAGGCCCTGCGGCTGGCGCGTGCGGGCCACGCGGTGACCGGGCTGCAGTCCGATCCCGACCTGCGTGAACTCTTCGAGAAGGACCTCGCCGAAGAACCCGAGGAGACACGCGGGCGTGTACGGCTCGTGGCGGGCGGGAGCGAGGACACGGGTGCGCACTTCCTGCCCGGCGCCTTCGACGTGGTGCTGTGCCACGGCGGGCTGCTCCAGGCGCGTGACCCCGGCACCACGCTGGCCGGTCTCGCCCGCGTGCTGGACGCCGGCGGGCTGCTGTCCCTGCTGATACGCAACGACATGGCCCTGGCCATGCATCCGGGCCGCGCGGGCGACTGGGACGCGGCCCTGGCCGCGCTCGACTTCCCGGAGCGGACCGGGAGCGCCCTGCGCCTGGAGACGCTGACCAGGGGCCTCGCCGGGATCGGCACGCCGCTGCGGCAGTGGTACGGGGTCGGGATCTTCGGCCGCCAATGCCCCGCCGAGGAGGAGAAGGCGGAGCGGATGCTCACGGTGGAGGAGCACGCCGGGCGCCTGGATCCGTACCGTTCGGTGGCGGCGATGCTGCACATCTGCGGGGTTCGGGGCGGCTGAGACGGCGGCCACCAGCCTCCGGCTCTCCTTTCGCGGACGCCGGCGGGCGGTGCACGTCGAACCACGCCCGGTGGCTGCTCCGCTCGGGTGGCGGCTCACGGCCCCCTTGCCATGGGGAACGCCGAGCGGGACGCGTCCCGGCGGATTCCACCCGGACGCGTCCCGCTCCGTCTTCACCGGTTGCGCCGGTTCACGGCAGGCGGACCCTCCGCCATCGCCCGTTCCTAGACGTTCTCGCCCTCGTAGCCTTCCTGGGCGTGCAGGCTCATCGGGCCGTAGATCTTGCTGCCGTCGTCGAACAGCGTCACCTGGTCGGTGCCGCCCTGCAGCAGGTCCCTCCAGACCTCGCCGATCCAGGACTCGGCATCGCCCTGGGTGGGGAACTCCTCGGGCGCTACGGCAGGTTCGGTCTCCGACCCGTCGGCCTTCTCGAACCGCCACGTCCACGCCATGAATGCCTCCAGAGATCGACTGTTGCTGCCCGCAGACTAATCCTGAGTGAGCGGGCGAAGACCGCGCACGAGACGATCGGGGGGTGGAACTCACACTGCTCGGCACCGGAGCTCCTTCCGGACTCCCGCGACCCGACTGCCCGTGCTCCGTGTGCGCCGCCTGCGCCAGGGGCCGTACGAACACGCGCGCGGCCACGGCCGTACTCGTCGACAGCACCGTGCTGCTCGACCTCACCCCCGGTCCCGCCTTCGCGGCCGCCCGTGCGGGACGGTCGCTGCACGGCGTGCGGCAGGTGCTGCTCTCGCACCCGCACGAGGGTCCCGCGACGGAGTTCCCGGCGGGGCTTCCCGCACCTCTGCGCGTCGCCGAGCGGCAGGATCTCGCGCTCATCAGCGGCCACCGCATACGTGCCGTCGCCCTGGACTCGCCCGGCACCGGCTACCAGGTGACGGGGCCCGACGGGGAACGTCTCCTCTACCTGCCGCCGAGGGCCGCGCCCGCGGGCCTCGAAGAGGGACGCGAACCGGTCTCGTCGCCCTACGACATGGTGCTTCTCGACGTGATCGGCCGCCCCGAGGCGCTCGCCCGGCTGCGCGAGGCCGGGGCGGTCGGCCCGGCGACCGACGTCGTCGCCGTCCACATCGACCACGACGTACCGCCGGGCCCCGAGCTGCACCGGCGCCTCGCCGCGGCGGGAGCGCACGCCGAACCGGACGGCACGACCCTCGTCGTCGGTGAGTATCCGGACGTCCCCGAGATCCCTCGCCGCACGCTCGTACTCGGCGGAGCCCGGTCCGGGAAGTCGGTCGAGGCGGAACAGCGGCTGGCCTCCTTCCCCGGTGTCGTCTACGTGGCGACGGGCGGCACCCGCGAAGGCGATGCGGAGTGGGCGGCCCGGATCACCGCGCACAAGGAACGCCGCCCGGCCTCGTGGCGCACCACCGAGACCTGCGATCTCGTGCCGCTGCTGGAGGAGCCGGGCCCGCCGCTGCTCATCGACTGCCTCGCCCTGTGGCTGACGGACGCGATGGACACCGTGGGCGCCTGGGACGACCAGCGCTGGGCGACCGTCGGTTCACGGATGCTCCGCGAACGGGTCTCCGAGCTCGTCTCGGCGCTGCGGGAGACCCGGCGGACCGTGGTGGCGGTGAGCAACGAGGTCGGGTCGGGCATCGTCCCCGAGACATCGTCGGGGCGGCGCTTCCGCGACGAACTGGGCCGTCTGAACACGGAGTTCGCCGGGGAGTGCGAGCACGTGCTGCTGGTCACCGCGGGGATCGCGCAGCAGCTGCGCGGCTGACGGCAGGGCCTCGTCCGAAGGCGCCGCGGAACCCCGGGCACGACCCCTGTGTGCGTGGGCACCGCACCGCCGTACGCACCGGGTCCGTACCGTACGCTTCGCCTACATGACTGACCGCACCCTGGACCTGGACGACTTCTCCGATCTCATCGAGCGCCCGCACGGCGGACTGCGCCGGGACGCCGAGGAGCGGAGGGCGCGGACGGGCCTGCCGCCCGAGTCGCTGGGCAGGCTCGACGAACTGGGCGAGTGGCTGACGGCGGCTCAGGGACGTCTGCCCGTCGAGCCGCTGCGTCAGCCACGGCTCGTCGTCTTCGCCGGGGATCACGGTGTCGCCTCGCTGGACGTCTCGTCCCACCGGGCCGGTACGGCGCACACGCTGGTGCGGGAGACGCTGGAGGGCACGACGCCCGCCGCGATCCTCGCCAGGAAGTTCGAAGTCCCGGTCAGGATCGTGGACATGGCGCTCGACTGCGAACCGTCGGAGCTCCCGGAAGAGGTGACGCGGCACCGGGTGCGCCGCTCCTCCGGCCGTCTCGACATCGAGGACACGCTGACCGGACCGGAGGCGGAGGCCGCCTTCCGCGCGGGGATGGCCGTCGCCGACGAGGAGGCGGACGCGGGCACGGATCTCGTCGTTCTCGGCGATCTGTCGGTCGGCGGCACGACGGCCGCGGGGACGCTGATCGCGGCGCTCTGCGGCACCGACGCGTCGGTCGTCACGGGCAGGGGCGGCGGGGTGATCGACGATCTGACGTGGATGCGCAAGTGCGCGGCCATCAGGGACGGGTTGCGCCGCGCGCGGCCCGTGCTGGGAGATCAGCTGGAGCTGCTGGCCGCGGTCGCGGGCGCCGACCTGACGGCGATGACCGGTTTCCTGCTCCAGTCCGCGGTACGGCGCACGCCCGTCGTGCTCGACGGCGTCGTCACCGCGGCGTGCGCGCTCGTGGCTCAGCGGGTCGCCTTCAGGGCCCCGGACTGGTGGGTCGCGGGCCACGCGACCAGTGAGCCCGCACAGGAGAAGGCGCTCGACCGCATGGCGCTCGACCCGCTGATCGAGCAGCGCGTGGAGGTCGGCGGCGGCACGGGGGCACTGCTGGCCCTGCCGCTGGTGCAGGCGGCGGCGGAACTCGCGGCGCAGCTTCCCGTACGGGACGACGCCGTCGACGAGAAGGACGGCGAGGGCGACGGCGCGGCGGACTCCCCCGCGCTGGACGCGACTTGAGCACTCGCGGGAGCGCTCGCGGCCTGAGCTCTCACCGGGTCCGGCCGGAACCGCGCCCCGCCTTCGGCGAAGTCTCATTCTGATCAACTGGGCACGCCTGTCCCCGTGCAGGACGGTCAGGGCCGCCAACTCCCCCGCTCCGGCAGCGACTTGGCATACGTCCTGACCTGGCATGCCGTCCGGGCCCGGTCGCGGCACCGAACCGATCGGCCCGTCTCACTGACGGGACCAGCTGACGGCGGCGCCCGCGACGCGGCATGCGAAGCGCCCTGGACGGGTCGCGCGCGAGCGGTGCCGCTGCGGACCGTGAAGCGCTAGCCTGCGCTTCGATGGCTACCACTCCCCCGGACGGGCCCGGACAGGCCGGCGGGCCCGGCAAGTCCGGCCCGGACGGCCCCTTCGGCGAGCCTCGCAAGGACCGGGACGGCCAGGCCCAGGACGGCGAGGACCAGGACCGCGAGGACCAGGACCGCGAGGACCAGGACCGCGAGGACCCGGACCGCGAGGACCCGGACCGCGAGGACCCGGACCGCGAGGACCGGGACCGCGAACCTCATGAGCCCGCCGAGGAGAAGACCCGGGTGGAGAAGCCCGGTGAGGAGAAGTCCCGCGAGGGGGACGACCGCGGGGCCACCGGACCGGCCGAGGGCAAGGACCGCAAGGGCCCCGGCAAGGCCGCGGAGGCGGCCGCCTCCGCCGAGGACGGCATCCGCTTCGCGCTCGGCACGCTCACCGTTCTCCCGGTGAACGTCCCACGCTGGGACCGCCGGTCCGCGCGCCGCGGAATGGAATGGGCCCCGCTGGCAGGTCTGCTCGTCGGGCTCACGGCCGCCGCCGCAAGCCTGCTGGCGCTCCTGCTCGGTACGTCCTCGCTGCTCGCCGCCATCGTCTCCGTCGCCGTGCCCGCCGTCCTCACGCGGGCCCTGCACCTCGACGGTCTCGCCGACGTCGCCGACGGTCTGGGCAGCGCGAAGCCCGCCGAGGGCGCGCTGCGGATCATGAAGCAGTCGGACATCGGGCCGTTCGGGGTGATCACCCTCGTCCTCGCCCTGCTGGCGCAGGTCGCGGTCATCAACGAGCTCTACGGTCAAGGGGGTTGGGCGCACGGAGCGCTCGCCGTCATCGTCTCGGCCGTCACCGCGCGCACGGCGCTCACGCTCGCAGCCCGTTCGGGTGTTCCTGCCGCACGTCCGGA
This sequence comes from Streptomyces bathyalis, assembly GCF_015910445.1. NCBI lineage: Bacteria > Bacillati > Actinomycetota > Actinomycetes > Kitasatosporales > Streptomycetaceae > Streptomyces > Streptomyces bathyalis. Next base: position 5,971,884 of record NZ_CP048882.1, on the reverse strand, counting down.
GGGCCTCGGCTCCGTCGTCGCGGGCACGGTTCCCGCACGTACGGCGGTGATCGTCGCCGCGGGCGTCGCCGTGGTGAGCGCCGCCGCGGGCGCGATCGTGAACCTGTGGTGGAACCCTCTCTTCGGTGCCGTCTCGTACCTCTTCGCCGTGGCCATCGGACTGGCCGCCGCCGAGCTGCTGTTGCGCCACTGCCGCCGCCGTCTCGGCGGCGTCACCGGCGACGTCTTCGGAGCGCTGGCGGAGTGCGCGGCAACCGTGACGCTCGTCGTGCTCGCCTTCGGCTGACCCTCCGGCCGGGCCGGCCCGCCTGCGCCGGCCGGCCGCGCAAGGGCCTCAGTCCCCGCCCAGGGGACCGGTGTTGACCTCCGTGGTGGGCGTAAGGTCTCAGGCACAACACGTGTTGCGCGGGCATACGATGCCCGATGTGCCGGAAGCCGTTCACCCGTATCCGGCGATCCGCCGCTCCGGCGTCCGAATAGGAAGAAGGTCCCTCTCACCGTGTCTGCTCTGACTCTCAGCACCTCGTCCGCCACGACTCAGCGCGCGGACGTCGTCGTGATCGGCGTCGCCAAGGGCGCCAAGGGCCCGGTCGTCGCTCTGGGCGGCGAGGCCGTGGACAAGGCGTACGGCGGGAAGCTCGCCGCGACCCTTGACGCGCTCGGCGCGGTCGGCAGCGAGGGCGAGACCACGAAGCTCCCGGCGCCGTCCGCCGGGCTCAAGGCGCCGGTGGTGCTGGCCGTCGGTCTGGGCGAGGCGCCCGGCAAGAACGAGTCCTACGACCTGGAGACGCTGCGCCGCGCCGCCGGCACGGCCGCCCGTGCCCTGGCCGGCACGAAGAAGGCCGCGTTCGCCCTGCCCGTCGACGACGCGGCGGCCGTGGGCGCCGTGACCGAGGGCGCGCTGCTCGGTGCTTACTCCTTCACCTCCTACCGCAGCTCCGACAGCGGCGGAAAGAGCGGCAGGAAGGGCGGCGGCAGCCGCGGTGAGAAGGACCGGGACGGCGCGAGCGTCCCGCTCGCCGAGATCACCGTCGTCGGCGCCAAGCCGCGGGACAAGGCGCACAAGGCCGCTGCCGAGCGCGCGGAGGTGCTCGCGACCGAGGTGGGGCGCGCCCGCGACCTGATCAACACCCCCTCCAACGACCTCACTCCGGCCGCCTTCGCCGACCGCGCGAAGGCGGCCGCCAAGGAGCACAGCCTGGACATCGAGGTGCTCGACGAGGGCGCACTCACCAAGGGCGGCTACGGCGGCATCCTCGGGGTCGGCAAGGGATCGGCGAACCCGCCGCGCCTGGTGAGGATCTCCCACACGCACCCCAAGGCGAAGAAGACCGTCGCCCTCGTGGGCAAGGGCATCACCTACGACTCGGGCGGCATCTCCCTCAAGCCCGTGGGCCACAACGAGACGATGAAGTGCGACATGAGCGGCGCCGCCGCAGTGTTCGCTGCCGTGGTCTCGGCCGCCCGCCTCGGCCTGCGCGTCAATGTGACCGGCTGGCTGGCGCTCGCCGAGAACATGCCGTCCGGCTCGGCCACTCGTCCGGGTGACGTGCTGAAGATGTACAGCGGCAAGACCGTCGAGGTCCTCAACACCGACGCCGAGGGACGGCTGGTACTGGCGGACGCCCTGACCCGCGCGTGCGAGGAGTCGCCGGACGCGCTCGTCGACGTGGCCACCCTCACCGGGGCGATGATGCTGGCTCTCGGCAGCCGCACCTTCGGTGTTCTCAGCAACAACGACGACTTCCGCACCACGGTCCACGAACTGTCAGAGGAAGCGGGCGAGGCGTCCTGGCCGATGCCGATGCCGACGCATCTGCGCAAGGGCATGGAGTCCCCGGTCGCCGACATCTCCAACATCGGCGAGCGGCTGGGCGGCGGCCTCGTGGCGGGCCTGTTCCTCAACGAGTTCGTCGACGAGAACGTCCTGTGGGCGCATCTCGACATCGCGGGGCCCGCGTTCAACGACTCCGGCCCCTTCGGCTACACCCCCAAGGGCGGCACCGGCTCCGGAGTGCGCACCCTGGTGCGTGTCGCCGAGCGTGCGGCGGCCGGCGAGCTCCCCTGATACACCGCGGCGTTCGCCCGTTCCTCCCCCTCTCCGCGGATGCGTGCGGAGCTACGTGAGGAGCGTCACACTTTCCGCCGCTTTTCAGGGGTACGTCAGGCAGTCACCCCGCGGTACGGCCCGGTTCGCCTTCAGCGATCACGGCCGTACCGCTGGGTACACGGCCCCGCGTCCCGCAGCCCGCCGACAAGTGCGAAGATGGGTCCCCGGCAGGACAGGGCCCCAGCGCGGCTTCACCAAGCCGAGTCCAGGGCCGAGCAGTACAGCGGCCGCAATACAGCCGCCCGGTCTGAAGGAGACCGGCTCCGGCGTACCCATGCATGGAGGACGTGACGTGGCGAACGACGCCAGCACCGTTTTCGACCTAGTGATCCTCGGAGGCGGTAGCGGCGGCTATGCCGCTGCCTTGCGCGGGGCGCAGCTGGGTCTCGACGTCGCCCTGATCGAGAAGGACAAGCTGGGCGGCACCTGTCTGCACCGGGGCTGCATCCCCACCAAGGCGCTGCTGCACGCCGGCGAGCTGGCCGACCAGGCCCGCGAGGGAACGAAGTTCGGCGTGAAGAGCTCCTTCGAGGGCATCGACATGGCCGGGGTGCACAAGTACAAGGACGGCGTGGTCTCCGGGCTGTACAAGGGCCTGCAGGGGCTCGTCGCCTCCCGCAAGATCACCTACGTCGAGGGCGAGGGACGGCTCTCCTCCCCGACCTCCGTCGACGTCAACGGCCAGCGCTACGAGGGCCGTCACATCCTCCTCGCGACCGGCTCGGTCCCCAAGTCGCTGCCCGGCCTGGAGATCGACGGCAACCGCATCATCTCCTCCGACCACGGGCTGCTCCTGGACCGGGTCCCGGAGTCCGCCGTCATCCTGGGCGGCGGCGTCATCGGCGTCGAATTCGCCTCCGCCTGGAAGTCGTTCGGCACGGACGTGACGATCGTCGAGGGACTTCCCCACCTCGTTCCGGCCGAGGACGAGAGCAGCTCCAAGCTGCTGGAGCGCGCGTTCCGCAAGCGCGGCATCTCCTTCTCGCTCGGCTCCTTCTTCGAGAAGGCCGAGTACACCGACAACGGCGTGAAGGTCAGCCTCGCCAACGGCAAGGAGTACGAGGCCGAGGTCCTGCTCGTCGCGATCGGCCGCGGCCCGGTCTCGCAGGGCCTGGGCTACGAGGAGGCCGGGGTCGCCATGGACCGCGGGTTCGTCCTCGCCGACGAGTACTGCCGCACGAACGTGCCGACCATCTCTGCCGTGGGCGACCTCATCCCGACGCTGCAGCTCGCGCACGTCGGCTTCGCCGAGGGCATCCTCGTCGCGGAGCGGCTGGCCGGGCTGAACCCGGTGCCGGTCGACTACGACGGCGTTCCGCGGGTGACGTACTGCCACCCGGAGGTCGCCTCCGTCGGCGTCACCGAGGAGAAGGCCAAGGAGATCTACGGGGCCGACAAGGTCGTCACCCTCAAGTACAACCTCGCCGGCAACGGCAGGAGCAAGATCCTCAACACCACGGGCGAGATCAAGCTGGTTCAGGTCCGCGATGGTGCCGTGGTCGGCGTCCACATGGTCGGTGACCGGATGGGCGAGCAGGTGGGCGAGGCCCAGCTCATCTACAACTGGGAAGCACTGCCGGCCGAGGTCGCGCAGCTGATCCACGCACACCCGACGCAGAGCGAGGCGCTCGGCGAGGCCCACCTGGCCCTCGCGGGCAAGCCGCTGCACTCCCACGACTGACCAAGTCCGGGCGCTACCAGCATCCGCACCATTCCGTTAGGAGCAACAGAAACCATGGCGGTTTCCGTAACCCTGCCGGCGCTCGGCGAGAGCGTCACCGAGGGCACCGTCACCCGCTGGCTGAAAGCCGAGGGTGAGCAAGTGGAGGCCGACGAGCCGTTGCTCGAGGTCTCCACCGACAAGGTCGACACCGAGATCCCGGCCCCCGCGGCCGGCACGCTCTCCTCCATCAAGGTGGCCGAGGACGAGACGGTCGAGGTCGGCGCAGAACTGGCCGTGATCGACGACGGCGGTTCAGCACCGGCGGCCGAGGCACCGGCCGCCGAGCCGCAGCCGGCAGCCGAGCCCGAGCCTGCCCAGGCGCAGCCCGAGGCACAGCCGGAGCCCGCCGCGGCGGCGCCCGCCGGCGGTGGCGGTGGCGGTTCGGCCGAGGGTACGGACGTGGTCCTTCCCGCGCTCGGCGAGAGCGTCACCGAGGGCACCGTCACGCGCTGGCTGAAGCAGGTCGGCGAGGAGGTGCAGGCGGACGAGCCGCTGCTGGAGGTCTCCACCGACAAGGTCGACACCGAGATCCCGGCGCCCGCCGCCGGCACGCTGCTGGAGATCGTCGTCGGTGAGGACGAGACCGCCGAGGTCGGCGCGAAGCTGGCCGTGATCGGTGCCGCGGGTGCCGCTCCGGCGGCCGAGGCCGCACCCGCGCCCGCCCAGCCCGAGGCTCAGCCTGCTCCCGCGCAGGCGCAGCCCGAGCCGCAGCCGGCACCGGCCGAGCCCGCCCCCGCGCCGAAGGCGCAGCCGGCTCCGGCCGCGCCCAAGCCCGCACCGGCTCCCGCGCCGGCGGCGCCCGCCTCTCCCGCCGTGAGCGAGTCCGACGGCGCGTACGTCACCCCGCTCGTCCGCAAGCTCGCCAACGAGCAGGGCGTCGACCTGAGCACCGTCAAGGGCACGGGGGTCGGCGGTCGTATCCGCAAGCAGGACGTCACCGCTGCGGCGGAGGCCGCCAAGGCGGCGGCACCTGCCCCGGCCGCCGCTGCCGCGGGTGCGTCGACGGCTCCCAAGTCGCCGAAGCTGGAGCCCTCTCCGCTGCGCGGCCAGACGGTGAAGATGCCGCGTATCCGCAAGGTGATCGCGGAGAACATGATGAAGGCGCTGCACAACCAGGCGCAGCTGTCCACGGTGGTCGAGGTCGACGTCACGCGCGTGATGCGGCTCCGGGCCCGCGCCAAGGACTCCTTCGCGGCGCGTGAGGGCGTCAAGCTGTCCCCGATGCCCTTCTTCGTGCAGGCCGCGGCGGAAGCACTCAAGGCGCACCCGTCCGTCAACTCGCGGCTCAACGACGACGGCACGATCACCTACCACGACGTCGAGAACATCGGCATCGCGGTGGACTCCGAGAAGGGCCTGATGGTCCCGGTCATCAAGGAGGCCGGGAACCTCAACCTCGCGGGCATCGCGCGCAAGACGGCGGAGCTGGCGAAGAAGGTCCGCGAGGGCGGGCTGGGCCCGGACGACATGTCCGGCGGCACGTTCACGATCAGCAACACCGGTTCGCGCGGTGCGCTGTTCGACACCGTGATCGTGAACTACCCGCAGGTCGCGGAGCTCGGCATCGGCGCGACCGTCCGCCGTCCGATGGTCATCGACCACCCGGAGCTGGGCGAGACCGTCGCCATCCGCGACATGGTCTACCTGACCCTGTCCTACGACCACCAGCTGGTCGACGGCGCGGACGCCGCGCGCTACCTCGGCGACGTCAAGGCCCGCCTGGAAGCAGGCGAGTTCGAGGGCGAACTGGGTCTGTGACCCACCGCTGAAGGGTCACACGACGGCCCCGCACGGACAGCTCCGGCTGTTCCGCGCGGGGCCGTCGTCGTATGTCGGGCCGCTCGCCTGCACGCCCGCGTACGGAACGGGCTCCGGTGGCGAAACGGGCCCGGTGGGGATGCGTCCGCGCGTACGATCGGGCCCCGGCACAAAACACCGGAGAACGCCCCATGCTGCGCATCCACTTCACGGGTACCGACCTCGCGCGGACGCATGTCGCCGAGAGCCCCGACCCGCTCTGGGAGACGGTCTTCAGCCTGCACATGCTGCGCGCCCGCTACGGCCGGCTGCCGTTCGCGGACTGGCGCCGCCGGGTCCGGGCCGATCTGCGCAAGCACGGACGCACCGAGGACGTACGGCAGCTGATGCCGCTCCTGCCCGACGCCAGCTACTTCCCCGACTTCCTCACCCCGCCCGAGGGACTGCTGGGCCTGGAGGCGGGCATCGAGGCGATCATCGCCACGCCGCGCCGGCGCATCTCGCACGAGCTGGGCATCCTGCACGAGCGGGTCGGCGCCCCGAGCTGGGCGCAGGACCTGACGGACCGCTCCCCGCACGCCCGCAGGCACCTGGGGGAAATGATCTCCGGCTATCACGCCCGCGCACTCACCCCGTACTGGCCGACGATCCGCCGTCGCGCGGCTGCCGACCGCGCCGTGCGCATCCGCGCGCTGCAAACCGGTGGAGTGGACGGCGCCCAGGGCCTGCTGGCGAGCTTCCGCCCCGCGATGCGCTGGCGGCCACCCGTGCTGGAGATACCCACGCATCCGGTGGACCGCGATCTGCATCTGGAGGGCCGCGGACTGCTGCTGGTGCCCTCCCAGTTCCTCTGGAACCGCCCTGTGCCGCTGGCCGATCCCGAACTGCCGCCCACGGTCCTGTTTCCGCTCGACCGGGACGCGCGGTGGATGTCCATCGTTCCGCACGGCGCGGGTGAGCTCTCGCAGTGCGTCGACCCCCTTGCGCGGCTGCTGGGCAGGACGCGCGCGGAAGTGCTGCGTGCCGCGGCCACCGTCCCGAACACGACCGAACTCGCCCGCCACGTCGGCATCTCGCCCTCGGCCGCGAGCCAGCACACTGCGGTACTGCGGGACGCGGGACTCATCATCAGTCACCGGCACGCCAACAGCGTGTTCCATCAGCTCAGTTCGGCAGGGGGCGCACTGCTGCGGCAGCAGTCGGAGGACGCGGACCGTACGTAAGGCCGGTAGCGTACGCGGGCACTTCGCGCGGGGGCGCGCACTGGCATCCGGTACAGCAAGCCCCCCGCCTGCGGTTGCGAGCAGGCGGGGGCGCCCTCGGGCGGCCGTGGCCGGAGTTGCTTGCCGTTCCCGGCCGACGACCGCCCCGACAGAGGCAGACCCGGGGCGCCGCCCGGGGCCTTCCTTGCTGTCCCCCCTCTGCCCAGGGCGGTGTACGCCCTGCACGCCAAGGACTGTGACTCAGAAACGGCGTTGCGGCCACATTGTTGAAGCCACAGACACAACACACAGGTCATAGGGGTGAGTTGGCCGCAAGCGGCGGCAAGTCACCCGTCGGGGGGCGAGTCGGGAAGCACCGCACCGGTCGCAACGGAGCGCCGCGTGCGGGCATGCTGCCGGGATGGGCAACGCCGAAGTGCTCGTCATCGGAGGGCGCGCCGGGGTGGGCAAGTCGACCGTGGGGTGGGAGGTTTCCGCCTGGCTCCGCGCCGCCGGAGTCGCGCACGCCGTCATCGAGGGCGACTTCATGGGCCAGGTCCATCCCGCCCCGGCGGGGGACCCGGACCGCACGGGGATCGTCGAGCGCAATCTGACGGCGGTGTGGGCCAACTACGCGGAACTCGGGTACCGGCGTCTGATCTACACCAACACCCTCAGCGTCATGCCCGGGATGGGGGACGTGTTCCGGCGCGCGACGGGAGAGGACGTACGCCTGGTCCGCGTCCTCTTGACCGCCTGCGACCGGACGGCGCGGGAACGGCTGACGGAGCGCGAGCGCGGCTCCGAACTGGACGACGGGTTGCGCAGCAGCTTCACCAAGGCACGGCTGCTCGACGAGGAAGCGCCCCCGGACACGGTGCGGGTGGTGACCGACGGACGGACCGTCACTGAGATCACCCGCGACGTGGTCGCGGCCACCGGCTGGGTCTCGTGACGAACCCCTCACGGATCGTGGCCCCCACCCGGCGCGCCCGTAACCTGCGGGGTCGTATCGTCGAGGCACCGTCCCCGCCGAGCCCACCCGGAACCACCGGCCTCCCGGACCGCCCCAGGAAGGACCCGCTCCCGTGACCTCGACCCCGTCCCCGTCCCGGCCGCTGGCGCACTCGCTGCGCGAGCAGATCCGCGAGCACATCGTGGACGGCATCGTCAGTGGCCGGTGGAAGCCCGGCGAGCGGATCGTGGAGCGGCGGATCGCCGTGGAGCTGGAGGTCAGCCAGACGCCGGTGCGGGAGGCGCTGCGCGAGCTGGAGACGCTGCGGCTGATCGAGTCGGCGACGAACAAGGGCGTGCGCGTCCGGGAGTTGTCGGCGGCCGACCTGGAGGAGATCTACCCGGTGCGCGCCGGGCTGGAGCAGATCGCCGCGGAGCTGGCCGCTCCGCACCTCGCGGGGGACGCGTCCGCGCTGCAGCCGCATGTCGCGGCCCTGTACGAGGCGGACCGCGCCGGTGACGGCGAGGCGCAGGTCCGGCACACCGTGGCCTTCCACAGGGAGATGGTGCGGGCCGCGGGCAACAGCGTGCTGCTGCACACCTGGGAGTCGCTGGGCATCGAGGTGTGGACGGCTCTGTCGATCCGCTGGCTCGGGACGGTGCAGCAGTCGTACGCGGAGGAGCACGAGGCGGTCATGGAGGCGTTCCGCCGCCGCGATCCGCGCATCGCGGAACTCGTCAAGGCGCATGTGCTGGGTTGCGCGCCGGCACCGCGGGACGGCGGCGCCTGAGCGGGGGCTCGGCGGCGGGGATGCCGCTCAGTGGACGTAGCGCTTGAGCGCGCCGTGCGCGTTCAGACGACCGGGATGACGTCGAGCACGTCGTCCGCGAGGCGTGCCGCTGTCGGCTCGTACGCACGGGCCAGCGCGCGGAAGCAGTTCTCCGCCCGGATCGCGGGCCAGTCCTGAGGCAGGTGTTCCGCGGGCAGGTGCGGGTCCTGGCGGACCAGCCGCAGCCAGTCGGTGTGCAGCATCAGCTGACGTGCCAGGTCGTCGGGCGCGGAGGGCAGCGGAGGGCGGCGCCCGGTGTCCCAGCGCCCGAGGAACGCCCGGTAGCCGTCGGCGATCGAGGCGGCGTCGAAGGCCTTGCGTACGAGGTCCGCGGCCTCGGTCGGCTTGAACGCCTGGGCGCGGAGCACGGTGACGTGCTCGTCGAGGCCCGTCGGCGCGAGGATCGCGGCGGCGTCCTTCTCTCCGGGGGCGATCCACAGCCCGTTCTGCAGCGGCCCGAAACCCTCCCATATCAGCCGTGAACGCAGATCGTGCCGTTCGCGGCGGCGGCTGTCGGGCAGGGAGAAGCCCACGAGCGTCCATGTGCCGTCCCAGTCCCGGTTGACGGCTCCGGTCTCCCAGATGCGGCGGTGCCCGTCCTGGAGCACCTCCTCGGCGTGCGGCGTGAGCCCGAAGTAGACCTTGCGGCCCTGACGGTGGCGCACCAGCAGGTTCCGTTTGGCCATGCGGGCGAGCGTGGAGCGCACGGCTTCCTCACCGACGCCGGCGCGGGCGAAGACGTCGATGACGCTGCCGGAGTAGACGCCGGTGCCGCGCCCCAGCACATGGATGCCGAAGAAGCTGAACATGAGGGACTGCGGGCGGACGGCGGGGCCGGGCCCCCGGTCCGGTTCTTCTGTCTCTGCGCTGCTGGGCGTCACGTCGAAAAGCGTAGCCGCCGGAGACCGATGTTGTGCACATTATTGACGGTCGTCTCAGAACAGCCGTACGTTCCTTGGCGTACGGACGCGAGCGCCGCAGTGGCCGAAAGAGGTACGTGCCCATGGATCTGTCCGGGAAAGCAGCCATCGTCACCGGCAGCGGCCGGGGGCTGGGCCTCGCCTACGCGGAGGCCCTTGCCGTCGCCGGAGCGTCCGTCGTGGTCAACGACGTCGACGCGACCGCCGCCGCGGCTGCCGTCGAGAAGATCACTGCCGGCGGAGGCCGAGCCGTGTCCGTGGTCGCTCCCGTCGGTGAGACCTCGACCGCGGACGCCCTGGTGGACGCTGCCGTCGAGAACTTCGGGCGGCTGGACGTCATGGTCACCAACGCGGGCGTCCTGCGCGACAAGGTGCTGTGGAAGATGTCCGACGAGGACTTCGACACCGTCGTCGACGTGCATCTGCGCGGCACGTTCACCTGCGCCCGCGCCGCGGCGGTACGGATGCGGGAACAGGGCACCGGCGGGCGGCTGATCCTGGTCTCCTCCCCCGCCGGACAGCGCGGCAACTTCGGGCAGACCAACTACGCGGCCGCCAAGGCCGGCATCGTCGCCATGGCCCGCACGTGGGCGATGGAGCTGGCACGCGCGGGCATCACGGCGAACGCGATCGTGCCCGTGGCGGCCACCGAGATGACGAGGACGATCCCCGCCTTCGCGCCCCTCATCGAGGAGGCCGAGAGGACCGGCGGCCCGCTGCCCGAATGGCTGCGCAGGGACGAGGGGTTCGGGACGGCGGAGGACGCCGCGCCGCTCGTCGTCTTCCTCGCCTCCGATGCGTCGTCCGACGTGACGGGCCAGGCGATCGGCATCGGCGGCGACAAGCTCGCCCTGTGGTCGCACCCGCAGGAGAAGGCGGCGGCGTACGCCGGCGGAGGCTGGGACGCGGATTCCATCGCCGCCTCCTGGAGTACCGGGCCGGGCGCACAGCCGGAGACGTACGGCATACCCGCGCCGCGCACCCCGGAGGCGCCGCGATGACCCGGGCGGGCGGCACACCGCGCGAACCGGCGATCAACCCCGACGAGTTGACGGCCATCGACGTGCACACCCACGCCGAGGTGTCGGCCGACGGGCACGGCTCGCTCAGCCCCGAACTCTTCGGCGCCTCCGCCGAGTACTTCAAGACGCACACCGAACGGCAGCCCACCATCGGGCAGATGGCGGCGTACTACCGCGAACGCAACATGGCCGCCGTCGTCTTCACCGTCGACGCCGAGCATGCGACGGGTCATCCCCGCATCTCCAACGAGGAGGTCGCCGAGAGCTGCGCGCAGCACTCCGACGTCCTGATCCCCTTCGGCAGCGTCGACCCTTGGAAGGGCAGGGCGGCCGTGCGGGAGGCGCGCAGGCTCGTCACCGAACACGGCGTGCGCGGCTTCAAGTTCCACCCGAGCATCCAGGCGTTCTCGCCCGACGACCGGATGGCCTACCCGCTCTACGAGGCGATCGAGGAACTGGGCGTCCCCGCTCTCTTCCACACGGGCCAGACCGGCATCGGCGCCGGGGTGCCCGGCGGTGGCGGAATCCGGCTGAAGTACAGCAACCCGATGCTCGTCGACGATGTCGCCGTGGACTTCCCCGAGTTGCGCATCATCCTCGCCCACCCGTCGTTCCCCTGGCAGGACGAGGCGCTGGCCGTCGCGACGCACAAGCCGTACGTGCACATCGACCTCTCGGGCTGGTCCCCGAAGTACTTCCCGCCACAACTCGTGCGCTACGCCAACAGCTTGCTCAAGGACAAGGTCCTCTTCGGCTCGGACTACCCGGTCATCACGCCCGACCGCTGGCTCTCCGACTTCGACAAGCTCGAGATCAAACCCGAGGTACGTCCCAAGATCCTCAAGGAGAATGCGGCGCGGCTGCTCGGCCTCACGAAGCCGGAGGCCGGCCCGGCGGAGGGAGAGAGCCCATGACAACCACGGTTCACGGTGTGGAGGAGCTGAAGGTCCTGGCCGGCCAGGACCTCGGCAGCAGCGACTGGCTGGAGATCACACAGGAGCGGGTCGGCACGTTCGCCGACGCCACCGACGACCACCAGTGGATCCACGTCGACGAGGAGGCGGCCGCTTCCGGTCCCTTCGGCGTCACCATCGCCCACGGTTACCTCACGCTCTCGCTCGTCATCCCGCTCTTCCAGCAGCTGCTGCAGATCAGCGGCGTCTCGATGAGCGTCAACTACGGGCTGGGAAAGGTGCGTTTCCCGGCCCCCGTACCCGTCGGCAGCAGGATCCGTCTGACGGGCAAGGTCGGCTCCGTGGTGGAGGTGTCCGGGGGCGGGGTCCAGATGGAGCTCGACTTCACCGTGGAGATCGACGGTTCGGACAAGCCCGCGTGCGTGGGCCAGGCCCTCTACCGGCACTACAGCTGAGCCCCGGGCTCACGCTCGTCCCGCAACTCACCGACACGGGAGGCCAGTCATGGCCGGCACCGCACCATCAGGCACCCATTCCCCCGGCGCCGCAGGGAACGTCCAGCTCCGCCGGGCGGTCACCTCCAGCTTCCTCGGCAGCGTGATCGAGTACTACGACTTCCTTCTCTACGCCACGGCCTCGGCCGTCGTCTTCAGCAAGGTCTTCTTCACCGACCTGGACCCGCTGGCGGGCACCGTGGCCAGCTTCGGCACGTTCGCCGCCGGATATCTGGCCCGTCCCCTCGGCGGCGTCGTCTTCGGGCACTTCGGCGACAGGCTCGGCCGCAAGCGCATGCTCGTGATGACGATGACCCTGATGGGCACCGTCAGCTTCCTCATCGGCGTGCTCCCGACGTACGAGCAGATCGGCAGCTGGGCGGCGGTCATGCTGGTGCTGCTGCGGGTCCTGCAGGGCGTCGCGGTCGGCGGCGAGTGGGGCGGCGCCGTGCTGATGTCCGCCGAGCACGCGACGTCGCGGCGCGGCCTGTGGGCGAGTTTCACCAACGCCGGGGCGCCTTTCGGGATGGTGCTCTCCACGGCGGCGCTCACCGCGACCGGTGCCGTCGTCGGCGAGCAGGCCCTCCTCGAATGGGGCTGGCGCATCCCGTTCCTGCTCAGCATCGTGCTGCTGGCCGTGGGGCTGTTCGTGCGGCTGCGGGTGGAGGAGACGCCCGTCTTTGAGGCCGCACGCTCCGGGAGCGACAGCAGGCCGCCCCTTCTCGAGCTGCTGCGGCGCCACCCGCGCAGCCTGCTGCTCGCGGTGGCGGTCGGGCTCGCGGCGTTCATCGCACAGGGCACGCTGACGACGTTCCTCATCGCCCACGGAGTCCAGACCGGGCACGAACGGCAGACGGTGCTGAACGCGCTCACGCTCTCCTCCGCGCTGGCCGTGCCGGGCATCATCGGCTGGTCCGCGCTCTCGGACCGGGTCGGCCGGCGTCCCGTCGTCCTCGCCGGTGCGGTCGCCATGGGCATCTTCGCCTTCGCCCTCTTCCCGATGGTCGACGCCGGAAGCGCACTGCTGCTGACGGTGGCGCTGGTGCTGGGCCAGTCCGTCATCCACCCGATGATGTACGGGCCGCTGGCGGCGCTGTACGCCGAACTGTTCAGCACCCGCAGCCGCTACACCGGCGCCTCCCTCGGCTACCAGCTCGCCGGGACGGGCGCGGGTCTGGCTCCGCTGCTCTTCGCCGAGGTCCAGCGTGCGGCCGGCGGTGGCGGGACGCTCACCGTGTCCCTGGTCGTCGCGGGGTTCTGCGCGCTGACCGTGGTGAGCATCCTGCTGCTGGGCGAGACCCGTGGCCGGGACCTGTCCGAGAAGCCCGGGGCCGGCTCCCGTCCCCTGAGCAGGAGTTGAGATGCACAACCAGGGCATCGGATCGTGGCCGGCGCGGAGGGCCCAACTCTCGCCGGGACGCACCGCGTTGGTCCACGAGGGCAAGGCCGTCACCTACGCGCAGGTCCACGAGCGCAGCACCCGCCTGGCCTCACGGCTGAGGGCGGAGGGTGTGGGGCCAGGCGACCGCGTGGCGTATCTGGGCACGAACCATCCGGCGTTCGCCGAGACGATGTTCGCCACGCACATGATCGGCGCTGTCTTCGTGCCGCTCAACTTCCGCCTCACGGCGCCCGAACTCGACTACGTGCTCGGCCACTCGGGAGCATCCCTGCTGGTGTACGGCCACGGGTGCGCGGAGACCGCGGCCGCCCTCACCGCCCGCGACGGTCTGCGTGGCGTCGTGGCCCTGAGCGATCCCTCCCCCGGCGAGCGGGACTACGAGCCGTGGCTCGCCTCGGGTGATCCCTCGCCCCTCGACGTACCGGTCTCGCGCGACGACCCCGCCTTCATCCTCTACACCTCCGGAACCACGGGCAGGCCCAAGGGCGCGGTCCTCACGCACGCCAACATCATCTGGAACACGCTCAATCTGATGGTGGGCCTCGACATCGCCTCGGACGAGGTGACGCTGATCAGCGCCCCGCTCTTCCACGTCGCGGCGCTGAACCAGATGCTGCTCCCCACGTTCCTCAAGGGCGGATGCAGCGTGATCATGCCGGCGTGGGACGTCGACGCCTGCTACGACCTGATCGCCGAGCACCGCATCACCTGGATGTTCGGCGTGACGACGATGTTCGCCGCTTTCGCCCAGTCCCCGCGGTGGGCCGGTGCCGACCTCTCCTCGCTGCGCCATCTCATGTCAGGCGGCGCGCCGATCCCGGAAACGCTGATCCGCACGTACCAGGAGCGGGGCCTCGTCTTCTGCCAGGGCTACGGGCTCACCGAGACCTCACCCGGCGCGACGTGGCTCGAAGCGGCGGAGAGCGTCGAGCGGGCGGGCTCGGCGGGCGTGCCGGTGTTCTTCGCCGATGTGCGCCTCGTACGGCCCGACCTGACGGAAGCCGTGCCGGGTGAGCGGGGCGAGGTCCTCATCCAGGGCCCCAACGTCACGCCGGGCTACTGGAACGACCCCGAAGCAACCGCAGCCGCCTTCTCCGAGGGCGGATGGTTCCACTCCGGGGACATCGCGACGCGTGACGAGGACGGCTTCGTCACCATCGTCGACCGGGTCAAGGACATGTACATCTCGGGCGGCGAGAACGTCTATCCGGCCGAGACCGAGGCCGTCCTCTTCGAGCACCCCTCGGTCGCGGGGTGCGCGGTGATCGGCGTGCCGGACGAGAAGTGGGGACAGACGGGCCGGGCGTTCTTCACGCTGCGCCCCGGCACGCACGCCACCGCCGACGAGTTGCGCTCGTTCCTCGCCGCGCGCCTCGCCAAGTACAAGATCCCCGCGCACTTCGACGAGGTCGACTCGCTGCCCCGCACGGGCTCGGGCAAGGTTCAGAAGCAGAAGCTCCGCGAACTGCCCCTTCCGCCCGGAAGTTAGTGTGTGGCCATGTCGGACGAGGTCGCGGCGTTCCGCCGCTCGCTGGGTCTGGACTCGCTGATCGACGTCCACACCCACTTCATGCCGCAGCGCGTGCTGGAGAAGGTATGGGCGTACTTCGACGCGGGCGGGCCGCTCGTGGGGCGGCCCTGGCCGATCGAGTACCGGCACGAGGAGGAGGAACGCCTGCGGCTGCTGCGGAAGTTCGGCGTCGAGGCGTTCACCTCGATGCTCTATCCGCACAAGCCGGGCATGGCACGGTGGCTCAACGACTGGGCCGCCGATTTCGCCGCCCGCACACCGGACTGCCTGCACACGGCGACGTTCTACGCCGAGCCGAGCGCGGGCGACGACGTACGGCGCGCGCTGGAGCAGGGCGCGAGGGTCTTCAAGAGCCACCTCCAGGTCGGGGCCTACGACCCGAACGACCCGACACTCAAGGACGTTTGGGGACTGCTCGCCGAGGCCGGCGTCCCCGTCGTCACGCACTGCGGCTCCGGCCCCAGGCCAGGACCCTTCACCGGGCCCGGACCGATCGCCACGCTGCTCGACCGCAACCCCCGACTGCCGCTGATCGTGGCGCACTTGGGGATGCCGGAGTACGAGGACTTCCTCGACATGGCGGAGCGGCACGAGAAGGTCATGCTCGACACGACCATGGCGTTCACGCCGTTCGTCGAGGCCGAGGCGCCGTTCCCACGCCGGGCGCTGCCGCGCCTGGAGGCCCTCCAGGACCGCGTCCTGCTCGGCTCGGACTTCCCCAACATCCCGTACACCTACGCCGATGCGCTCCGGTGCCTGGAGGAGACGGGCCTGGGCGCCGACTGGCTCCGCGCGGTCTGCCACGACAACGCGGCACGGCTCTTCGGCCTCTGAGGCGTGGCCGCCACCGGCCTGAGCCTTGGGTTCCGGCCACACGACCGATGAGTTCCGCGTCGCGTCGTCGTCTGCACGTCGAGACCCCCTTGCACATGCGAGGGAGCCCCGGGACCGGACGACGAGGAGCGTGCACACCGTGGCCCAGGACAGCGTGAGCGCCACCCTGACTGTCGCCCTGCCCGCCGCGAGGGTCTTCGCGGTGCTGGCGGACCCGACGACCCATTCCGCGATCGACGGCACCGGCTGGGTCCAGCAGTCAGCCGACCGGGCGACACTGACCGAGGTCGGTCAGATCTTCCGGATGGACATGTATCACCCCAACCATCCGAACGGTGACTACCAGGTGGCCAACAAGGTCCAGGTGCTCGACCCGCCCCGCGCCATCGGCTGGCTCCCGGGGTACCGCACGGACGAAGGCCGACTGGACTTCGGCGGCTGGACCTGGCGTTACGACCTGACGCCGCTCGGACCGTCCGACACCGAGGTCACGCTCACCTACGACTGGTCGGCCGTACCGCAGTCCATCCGGGAGTACATCGACTTCCCACCGTTCGGCCCCGAGCACCTCACCAACTCGCTGCACCACCTGGCCGAACTCGCCGGATCCCACTCGCGCTGAACACAGCGACGGGTCCGCGTTCGCGCGTGGGGCGTGGGCCCCTCGGGGCGGGGCCCGGCGGAGAGGGCCCGCCCCGGGGGGCCACGCACCGGCACCGGAAAGCCACCCCAGGCAACCGGAGCCGCGCCTGCGAGCCCGGCACCGCGTGCCGACTTTCGCGGCACGGAATGCCAATTTCGCGGGAAGCTTTGATCGATCATCGATCGCAGGCGTACAGTCCAGTTGCTGGGCCGATCCTGTCCTGCCATTCAGGAAGACCCGCACCCGCGGAGGCCCCGCGCCCGGCGGAACCTCCGCACCGCGCGGAACCTCCGCACCCAGCGGGACCCCGCACCCCTGCGGGGTCCCCGCCGAGAGCCCCCCTCCCCGTCCCATCCCGTCCGTCCCGTCCGGAAGGTGGCCACCATGCCCCGCCCCGTACGCAACCGTCCGAGCGAGCTCGACCAGCTCCTGGACCGCGACCCGCAGGAGACCGCCGAGTGGCGGGAATCGCTGGACGCCGTCATCGCCCATGCCGGCCCCGAGCGCGCCACGTACCTCATGCGCCGCGCTCTGGGCCACGCCCAGGACAGCGGACTGGCGGTGCCGCATCTGCTGGAGACGGACTACGTCAACACCATCCCGACCGCTGCCGAGCCGCAGTTCCCGGGCGATGTGGAGATGGAATCCCGCATCACCGCCTGGAACCGCTGGAACGCCGCCGCGATGGTCACGCGCGGCAGCCGCTACGGCCTCGGCGGTCACATAGCGACCTTCGCCAGCGCCGCCTGGCTGTACGAGACGGGCTTCCAGCACTTCTTCCGCGGCAAGGAGGACCCCGCGTCCGGCGGTTCGGGCGACCAGCTCTACATCCAGGGGCACGCCTCCCCCGGCATCTACGCCCGCGCCTTTCTCGACGGCCGCCTCACCGAGGCCGACCTCGACCGCTTCCGCCAGGAGACCTGGCACGCGGGCGAGGGCCGCGGCCTGCCCTCCTACCCGCACCCCCGCCGGCTGCCCTGGCTGTGGGAGTTCCCCACCGTCTCCATGGGCATCGGCCCGATCAACGCCGTCTACCAGGCGCGCTTCAACCGCTATCTGACCAATCGCGGGATCAAGGACACCTCCGCCTCCCACGTGTGGGCCTTCCTCGGCGACGGCGAGATGGACGAGCCGGAGTCGACGGCCGCCCTCGCCCTCGCGGGCCGCGAGCAGCTCGACAACCTCACGTTCGTCGTCAACTGCAACCTCCAGCGCCTCGACGGCCCCGTCCGAGCCAACTTCAAGATCGTGCAGGAGCTGGAGGCCCAGTTCCGCGCGGCCGGCTGGAACGTGGTCAAGTCGCTGTGGGGCACGGCCTGGGACGAGCTGTTCCAGCTCGACACCACCGGCGCGCTCGTCCGCCGCCTCCGTGAGGTGCCGGACGCCCAGTTCCAGACGTACGCGACGCGCGACGCCGCCTACATCCGCGAGCAGTTCTTCGGCGCCGACCCGGCTCTCGTGGAGATGGCGAAACTGCTCTCCGACGAGAAGATCGCCGCCTGCTTCCACACCTCCCGTGCCGGCCACGAGCCGCGCAAGGTGTACGCCGCCTACCGTGCGGCCCTCGAGAACAAGGGCGCGCCGACGGTGATCCTGGCGCAGACGGTGAAGGGCTGGACCCTGGGCCCCGGCTTCGAGTCCCGCAACGCCAACCACCAGATGAAGAAGCTGACCGGCAAGGAGTTCCGCGCGATGCGCGACCTCCTCGAACTGCCCATCCCGGACAGCAAGTTGGACGACGAGCTCGTGCCGTACGTGCACCCGGGCGAGGACTCCCCGGAGGTGCGCTACCTCCAGGAGCGCCGCGCCGCGCTCGGCGGGCCCGCACCCGCACGCAAGGTGCACCCCGTGGCACTGCCCGAGCCGTCCGCGAAGCCCTTCGAGACGCTGAAGAAGGGCTCCGGCAGCCAGGAGATCGCCACCACCATGGCATTCGTGCGGCTGGTGAAGGACCTGATGCGGGAGAAGGAGACCGGCCGGCGGTGGGTGCCCGTGGTGCCCGACGAGGCGCGCACCTTCGGCATGGAGTCGCTCTTCCCCTCGGCAGGCATCTACTCGCCGCTCGGGCAGAACTACGACCCGGTCGACCGCGACCAACTCCTGTACTACAAGGAGGCGTCGGACGGTCAGATCCTCAACGAGGGCATCACGGAAGCCGGTTCGCTGGCGGACTTCACCGCTGCGGCCACGTCGTACGCGACGCACGGCGAGCCGATGATCCCGTTCTACATCTTCTACTCGATGTTCGGCTTCCAGCGCACCGGCGACCAGTTCTGGTCCCTGGCCGACCAGTTGGGCCGCGGCTTCGTCATCGGTGCCACCGCGGGCCGTACGACGATGACGGGCGAGGGCCTCCAGCACGCGGACGGCCACTCGCCGCTGCTGGCTTCCACCAACCCGGCGGTCGTCACCTACGACCCGGCGTTCGCCTACGAGGTGGGCGCGATCGTCAAGGACGGGCTGCGCCGCATGTACGGCCCGGACCCGTCCCTCAACGAGGACGTCTTCTACTACCTCACGGTCTACAACGAGCCGAAGGTTCAGCCGCCGCAGCCCGCAGGCGACGGCGTCGAGGAGGGCATCCTCAAGGGCCTCTACCGCTTCAGCGAGGGTCCCGGGGGAAACGCCCTGGCCGAAGGACCGGGCGAGTCGGACCGGCCCAGGATCCAGCTTCTGGCGAGCGGCACGGCCATCCACTGGGCGCTCGACGCGCAGCGGCTGCTGGCCGAGGAGTGGGGCGTGACCGCGGACGTCTGGTCGGCGACGTCGTGGAGCGAGCTGAGGCGAGACGCGCTGGAGTGCGACGCCGCGCAGCTGCGGGGCGAGGACCGCACCCCGTACGTGACGCGCGTGCTGGAGGACGCCCCGGGCCCGGTGCTCGCGGTCAGCGACTGGATGCGGGCCGTCCCGGACCAGATCAGCCAGTGGGTGCCGCAGGACTGGACGTCGCTCGGCACGGACGGCTTCGGGCTCTCCGGCACCCGTGAGGCGGTCCGCCGCCACTTCGGCGTCGACGCCGAGTCGGTCGTCGTCGCGGCGCTGGCACAGCTCGCCCGCCGCGGCGAGGTCAAGCACGAGACGGTACGGCGGGCGGCGGAGGGCTACGGCCTGGCCTGACCGCCGGCCGCGGCAGCCGGGCGTCCGGAGCCGCGCGGTCCCTCGGCCGCGGGCCCCGGGCCCCGGGCGCCCGGCACCCGGCGCTTCGGAGGTTCACCGCCCAGGGGCGCGGCGGCAGAATGCTGCCATGCGCGCGGCCCGGCTGATCAAGATGGTGCTTCTGCTCCAGACACGACGTGCCATGACCGGTGCCGAACTCGCCGCCGAACTCGAGGTCTCCGAACGTACGGTCTCGCGCGACGTGCTCGCCCTGTCGGAGGCCGGCGTGCCCGTCTACGCGGACCGGGGACGCAGCGGCGGCTATCGGCTCGTCGGCGGATACCGCACAGGGCTCACCGGTATCGGGCGCGGCGAGGCCGAGGCCCTGTTCCTGTCCGGAGTGCCGAGCGCGCTGCGGGACATGGGGCTCGCGGACGCCGCCTCGGCGGCCCGGCTGAAGGTCTCGGCGGCCCTCGTCCCCGAACTGAGCGACGCGCACCGCTCGGCGGCGCAGCGCTTCCACCTCGACGCACCGGGGTGGTGGCAGCCCCCGAACGACCCGCCGGAGCAGCTGCCCGCGGTGGCGGACGCGGTGTGGGACGACCGCACGGTGCGGCTGCGCTACCGGCGCCGGGGAACCGAGGTCGAGCGGGAGCTGGAGCCTTACGGGCTCGTACTCAAGGCGGGCGTCTGGTACTTGGCGGCCCGCGTGACGGACGGCGGCGACCGGAGGGTTTACCGGGTCGACCGGGTCACCGGCGTCGAGGAGACGGGCGAACGCTTCGTGCGGGACGAGGAGTTCGACCTTCCGGCGTTCTGGGATGAGCGCTCAGTGGCGTTCGCCCGGTCGATCCTCCGGGACGAGGTGAAGCTGCGGCTGACGGCGACGGGGAGACGGAGGCTGCGCCATGTCACCGACCAGCGGGCCGCCGAGGAGGCCCTGGAGAGGGCCGAGCCCGTACCGGGCGCGGTCGCGGGACAGGACGTCGCCGGAGAGGACGACGAGGGGCCGGCCGTCGTCGTCCTCCCGGTGGAGTCCCTGAACGTCGCCTACACCCAGCTGCTCGCCCTGGGCGCGGAATGCGAGGTGCTCGAACCGCCGTCGCTGCGGGCCCGGTTCAGGGAGACGGGCATGCGCATGGCCGCTCTCCACGACGACGTGGGCGGTCCGCCCGCTCCGGACGGTCAGCGGTAGCCGGTGACGTCGGCGGGTTTGCCCTCCTGCTCGACCTCCGTGATGTAGCGCCATGCGTCGGGCGCCGATCCGTCCACGTCCGTGAAGCCGTACTCCTGCGCGAGACCGCCGCTGGAGAGCGAACTCCCGTTGAAGCGGGCCACGTCCGGATCGCAGGCCAGCGCCGCCAGGGCGCGTCCGACGTAGGTGGGCGTCTCGGAGATGGCGAAGTGCGGGTTCTGTGCGGTGCCTTCGAGCCAGTTCTCCTCCGTCACCTTGAAGGCGGTGTCGAGCATGAACTCGGAGCGCAGCCAGCCCGGCGTGAGGCACACCGCCGTCGCACCGAACTCCGGCAGTTCCTCGGACAGTCCGAGGGTCATCCGGATCGGCGCGCTCTTGGCGAGGTCGTAGTAGAACGGCTTGCGGTAGCGGGTGTTGAACTCCGCGGTGCCGTCGGTGACTTCGACGACGAGACCGCCCGGCCGGCGGATGAGCAGCGGGATCGCGTAACGGCTGGTGACGATGTGGGACTCCATGCCGAGCCGCAGGATCCGCAGGCCGGCCTCCAGGTCGTGCTCCCACATCTTCTTGTCCCACTGGACGAAGCAGTCGCCGCCCCAGAGGTCGTTGACGAGGAGGTCGAGGCGGCCCTGCTCGCGGTCGATCCGCTCCACCAGCTCCCGTACCTGATCCGGTTCCAAGTGGTCGGTGGGCACTGCGATGCCCGTACCTCCGGCTTCCCCGACCAGTTCGGCGGTGCCCTCGATGGTCTCGCTCGTGCGGCCGATCTCACTCACCCGCTCGCGGGTGGTGCGGCCCGTGGCGTAGACCGTCGCCCCCGCTCTGCCCAGTTCGACGGCCATCGCCCGCCCGGCGCCGCGCGTGGCTCCCGCGACCAGCGCGACCTTGCCCGTCAGTGCCCCTCTTGTGCTCACCCAGGTGTCCTCTCGGTGCGTGTGACCCGACTACGGACAGCACGCTCGCACGGAAACCGGACACCTTCTGTCGGGCTTCCCGGTCTTTCCCGGAGGAGACACCACGAGTGATACATGGGATGGTCACAACAGCCGCACATTGAGACCTTGACGCGCCCCGGTAACGACAAGGCGGCATCCGAGGGAGTCCGCGTGCGTCTGGCGGGTACAAGGCGGATGCTGTGTTCGTGATGGACGAGACCGAGTTCTGGGCGCTGATCGATTCGACCCGCGTGGACGCCGAGGGCGACCCCGAGGAGCAGGCAGACCTGCTCATCGACAAGCTGACGCGGCTCGATCCGGATGCCGTGACGTTCTTCGCCCGGCACTTCGAGTCCCGCTACAACCGCGCCAACCAGTGGGACCTGTGGGCGGCGGCATGGATTCTGCTGGACGGGGTCAGCGACGACGCCTTCGACGCCTTCCGCTGCTGGCTCATCAGCCAGGGCCGTGAGGTCTTCGAGACCGCGGCGCACGACGCCGACTCCCTCGCCGACGTCCTTGAGGGCTTCGACGAGGAGCTGGACGGCGACGCGGAGGACCTCGGCTACGCCGCCGACGAGGCGTACGAGCAGCTCACCGGCACTGTCATGCCCGATCTTGGCCTGCCCGAGCCGCCGGAGGACCCGGTCGGCGTCTCCCTCAACCTGGAGGACGACGCCGTTCTGGCCGAGCGCCTCCCCAAGCTCTGGGACCGCTTCCGCGGCTGACCCGGGTGGGGCCCGTCGCCACGCCCGCCCGGCCCTTCACCGCCCGCCCAGCGAGCGCCCCATCAATATGTCGTCCACGTACCGCCCGTTGAGCCGGAACTCCCCGGGCAGGACGCCCTCCACGGCGAAGCCCGCCGCCTCGTAGAGCGCCCGGGCGGGCTCGTTGTGCGCCAGCACCCGGAGCGTCATCCTCAGGGCGCCCTCCTGCCGTGCCCGGTCGCACGCCGCCTCCAGCAGCGCCCGCGCGACACCGCGGCCGCGTGCCCTTTCGTCCACGACCAGTCCCCGTATCTGCCGCACGTGCGCGTTGCTCGGCAACTCCGTGGGCGGCACCGCCCGTATGTAGCCCACGACGCCGAAGCCCTCCAGCTCCCCGACGAGGACGTGTCCGGGCAGGTGGCTCCCGTCGAAGAACGGGGCGTACGGGGGCTGTGCGGGCGGAACCACGGCGTGCAGGGGCGACCAGTTGTCCCTGTCGAGCTCGCCGAGCACGGTCCCGTCGGCGAAGGCCGCGGCCCGGATGGTCACCTCGGTCCCCTTGTCCCGCATGGGGTCCACCCTGCCTCGCGGCACATCGGCCGGTCCACCGCACTCCGCTTGCGCGGACCGCCCCAACAAGGCCGGGGTGCGCGGCGCTTCAGCTGGTGCGGGCCCAGACGGCAGGATGGCCCCATGCGTATCGCGGTCTCCGGTTCCACCGGCCTCATCGGCACGGCTCTCTCCCGTTCGCTCCGTGCGGACGGGCACGACATCGTCCGCCTCGTCAGGCGCGCCCCCCAGGAAGCGCGGCGCTACGAGAGCGCGGGCCGCGCACCGGCGGCGGGCGGGCGGCCCCCGTCCGAGGTGAGGTGGGACCCCAAGGGCCAGTACGTCGACGCCGCCGGGCTCGTCGGATGCGACGCCGTCGTCCACCTCGCCGGCGCCGGCATCGGGGACCGGCGCTGGACCCCCGCGTACAAGAAGGAGCTCCGCGACAGCCGCGTGCTCGGCACCGCGGCGATCGCCGACGCGCTCGCCTCGCTCGACGAGCCGCCCCGCACCCTGATCGTCGGCACCGCCGTCGGCTACTACGGCGACACCGGCTCGCGTCCCGTCGACGAGAGCGCCCCGCCCGGCGACGACTTCCTCGCCAACCTCTGCCAGGAGTGGGAGGAGGCCGCCGTCTCCGCCGAGGAGGCCGGGATCCGCACGGTCTTCGCCCGCAGCGGACTCGTCGTCGCCCGCGAGGGCGGAGCGTGGGGGCCGCTGTTCCGGATCTTCAAGGCGGGGGCGGGCGGCCGACTGGGCAGCGGCAACCAGTACTGGAGCCACATCGCTCTGCACGATCACATCGCTGCGCTGCGTCACCTGCTGGAGCGGGACGATCTGTCGGGCCCGTTCAACCTCACCGCGCCCGAGCCCGTCACCAACAAGGAGGCCACCGCCGCGATGGGCCGCGTACTCCACCGGCCCACGATCTTCCCCGTGCCGGCGCCGGTGCTGCGGGCGGCGCTGGGCGAGTTCTCCAAGGACGTACTGGGCAGCCAGCGCGTGATTCCGAGGCGGCTTCTCGAATCGGGCTTCACCTTCGCGTTTCCCGGCATCGAAGACGCGGTACGCGCCGCATTGCGCTGACGGTACGGCCTGGCCGGGCAGGGGTGACCGCTACCCGGTGACTGCTCGCGTGGCCGCGCCGCGGCCTGATCGAAGCGGTGTGCGACCGCTGTGCGCCCGTGCTCTGCCCGTGTGCCACTGACCGCGACCGGACGGCTGCGTAGAGTCCGGATCCTTACGGTTCACCAGCGCCGGGCCGGGCAGTACGGATGCAGAACGGCCCCCACCGCGCGCCGACCCCCCGGAGGCATCGTGCGCTCCAGCGAGATATCACGCCCCGGCCGTACGGAAACCCCTGACACCGATGTCGTCGTCATCGGCGCTGGCCTCGCCGGCCTCGCGGCGGCGCACCACCTCACCGATGCCGGACTGCAGGTCACGCTGCTGGAGACCACCTCGGAGGTGGGCGGCCGCATGGCCACGGAGAACGTCGACGGGTACCTGCTGGACCGCTCCGGGCGGCTGCTGTGTCCCGACTGGCCGGAGTTCCGGCGGCTCCCCGCTCTCGCCGCTTTGGAGATGCGCCCCTTCTCCCCCGGTGCCCTGCTGCGCGCCGACGGCCGCACACTCCGCATAGGCGACCTGCGCCGCACCGTCGGGCGTCTGCCTCTGGGCATCGGGAGCCGTGCGGTACCGCCGGGCGCACCGGCGCCCGCATACGCGGAGGCCGCGGCGACCGACGGCCGCACCGAACGTGCCGACCGGCGCACGAGGGGCGCACCCACCACCGCACGCGCTGCCGCCGGCTCCCGCGGCCGGGCCTCCTGGGGCATCTCCCGCCGCAGACAGGGCTGGGGCATCTCCCGCCAAGGCCAGGGCAGCACCGGCGCCCTCGACCTCGCCCGGCTCCGCGGCGCGCTGAGCCGCTTCGCGACGGTGCCCTCCGACCGGTTGCTCGCCCGTACCGAACTCCCCGCCGCGCAGGCCCTGTCGGCGCGCGGACTGCCCTCCCGCACCGTGGGCTCGCTCGTGCGGCCGCTGCTCTCCGCGCTGCTCTCCGATCCTGCGCTGACGACTTCCAGCCGCGTCGCCGACCTGACGCTGCGCGGGTTCGTACGCGGCGGCTGCTGCCTGCCGGCGGGCGGCATGTCGGCGGTCCCGGAACTGCTCGCCGCGGCGCTGCCCGAGGGCACCGTGCGCACGAACGTCACCGCCGTGGCCGTCACGACGAACTCGGTCACCACCCGCGATCACGGCACGCTCACCTGCCGCGCCGTCGTCGTGGCGACGGGCGCTGCCGACGCGGGCACGCTGCTTCCCGGGCTTCGGGTGCCGGACTTCCACCCCATGACCGTCCTGCACCACGCCGTCGACGACGTGCCGCCGCTCTCGCCCTCGCTCGTGATCGACGGGGACGGGAGCCGGCAGGGGCCGGTGTCGCACTCGTGGGCCGCCTCCGCGGTCGATCCCGCACGGGCACGCCCGGGACGCGCCGGCCTCGTCACCTCGGTGGTGCTCGGCGCCGCGGCGGCAGAGCCGCTCGCCGTGCTGGAGGAGGGCTCCCGTACCCAGCTGGCGACGCTTCACGGGGTGCCCGCCGGGCGCTGGAGCCTCCTGGCCGCACACCACGACGCGCAGGCGGTCCCGGCCATGCCGGCCCCGCACGACATGCGGCGCCCGGTGCGTGTGCTCTCCGGCCTCTACGTGTGCGGCGAGCACCGCGACACCAGTACGGCCCAGGGCGCGCTCGTCTCCGGGCGCCGGGCCGCGCACGAGGTGCTGCGCGACTTCAAGCTGCCGCTGCCCGTGAGCGACGGACCGCTGACGACGGCGGCCTGAGCGAACCGGCGGACACGGTCCCGCACCGCGGGTGAAGCCCGCGCCCCCCGAGCTGCGTGCGCGGCGTCGACCGTCCCGCCGGGCGGTCGACGAGCCGGGCCGGGCCGGCAGGGACGGTCCGGGGCCGGTGACGGCGGGCGGGTGCGACGCTGGCGCCAGGGGTGCCTGCGTCGTCCGCCCCGCGCTCGGTACCCGACACGACTCGATACGGCGGCAGTTCGGACCCCAGGCGCGCGAACTGCCCGTGCGGACAGGCCGATCCCGTTCTCCTCGCCGGCCTCCCCGACCTCCTCGCCCTCGTCCGCGGAACAGCTTCGGCAAGAGCGCTTCGAAGGACGCGGAACGCCACGCACGGAACACGTCGGTCAGCGGTCTGGTACGGCCCCGGAGAAGGCGTCCAACATCCTTTGTGACCTGGGAAGTTGACGGCTTCCAGAACCCCTTCGTTGTCAGTGCCCGGCGGTATTCTGGGAACCAGAGAACGACGCGGAATCCAGGCCGGTTCACCACGTCAGCACACCAGTCGCGTCAGTACGTCACCCACGTCACGACGTTCACGGAGGTCGCCGATGACCGCAGCCACAGCCAGCACCCTGACGCCCCCTCTGCCGCTCGCCTTTCCCGCCACGCACGACGCCTCACTCCCGAAGAAGCGGCTGCCGGCGGGCCGGCCGCGGGAGTGGTACGTCTCGCACAACCGCCAGCTGAAGGCGATGCGCATAGCCATCGCCCTGCTCGACTCCGGTGTCTACACGCCGGGTCAGGCCCGCGACCACACGATCCGCCGCACGGCGGCCCGCATCGGCGTGCACCCGCCGTCCAACACCACGTGCAGGCTGGTGCGTTCGCTGCTGCCGTAGCCGCGGGCCGCGTCAGGCGCCGGGGCCGCTCTCCTCGCGGTCCCGGCCCTCGCGCCATTCCGCGACGACCCGATCCACGTCGTACGGCGTCAGATTGAGCGGCGGACCGGAGGGCGGCCGACGGATGGCTTCCAGGATCTTGTCGTTGATCCCGTTCACGATCCGCCGCACTTCCTTCTCCGACCGTGCGCGCGAAGCCGCCTTCAGCGCGTCCTCGGCCTCCTTGCGCAGCGCCAGGGTCGGCGGCAGATGCGACAGGCCCTCGTCGCGCATCTTCTGCTTCAGCCACCAGTTCTCGTCGTACGGTGCGTCCGCGTCCCGCAGCGGCTTGCCCGCGCCGGGAAGGTCAACGAAGGCGCCGCGCTCCTCGGCCTCGCGGATCTGCTTGTCGACCCAGGACTCGAAGGCGATGCCGGGCGGCTTCCGTTCGGTCATGTGGTCATTGTCCCGCACCCCGGCGGGCACCGGCAGCCCGCGTCCGGCCGTCGCCCGTGTCGCCGTGAGCCGCCTGCGGGGCCGGTTTTCCGGAATTCCTTCTGCCGGAATCCCCCACGCCGTAACCGACGTCACACGGACGCGAAGACTGGTGATTCCCAGCCTCAACAGCTCCGGTCGCGGCCGATCACCGGCTGCGAGCGGCTTCTGATGAGGGATTCCGGCATTGACGCCCCGGGGCCGCTTCCCTAACGTCCGGCCCATGACCCCGCGAGCGAGCGCCGACATGATCGATGCGCTGGATCGCCGCATCATCGCGGCGCTCCAGCTCAACGGTCGCGCTCCCTGGGCCGGAATAGCCCGCTGGGCGGGGACGAGTGAATCCACCGCCCAGCGCCGCTTCAACGCACTTCGCGAGCGCAGGCTCCTTCATGTCGTCGGTGCGGTCGAACTGGACCGCACCGGCGGCGGCTCCTCGATGCTGGTGCGTGTTCAGGCGCGTCCCGGCAAGGGGCTGGAACTCGCGGAGTTGCTGGCCGAGTGCCCGGAAGCCCGGTTCCTCGCCCTCGTCACGGGCACCGCCGACCTGATCGTCGATTTCGTCGCCCGCGACAACGAAGAGCTGCTGCGGCTGCTCTACACCGACCTGCCCGGGGCCCATCTCATCGCGGGCACCGAGCACGTCGCGGTCATCCGCACCTTCTCCTCCGCGGCGTTGTGGGACACCGGGCTGCTGCCGGAACAGGCCGTGGCCGAGCTGCGTCCCGCCCAGCCGCCCCCGTACGAGCGCGTCGACTGGGACAAGGCGCCGCAGCCGCTCACCGAACTCGAGCGTGAGGTCGTCGGTGAGCTCGCCACGGACGGACGGCTTCCGGTGACGACCATCGCCCGGAACCTCGGGCGCAGCGAGTCCAGCGTCGCCCGGGCACTCGACCGGATGGTCGCCCGCGGCTGCCTGCACTTCCGCACTCTCGCCGAGCCGGCGCTGCTCGGCTACGAGGCCGAGTTCATGCTCTGGCTCTCCATCGACCCCGGACGTCTTGAGGCCGCCGGCCGGCAGCTCGCCAAGCATCCGGGGACGAAGTTCCTCGCGGCAGCCACCGGCCGGTTCAACCTGGTCGGCCACATGGTGCTGCCGCGCCGCACCGACCTCTTCCGCTACACCGACGAGGTCATCGGCGCACTGCCCGGCCTCAACGGCTCCGACGTCACGCTCCACCTCGTCACGCTCAAAGGCGCGTGGACCCGCATGGACCAGTTCGACGCCTGACCGGCGACCCCGGTCCCGCGCCCGAGGCTCCATCGCACCGCCCGCCCCATCCCTTGGACGGGCTCCCGGCCCGCTCCCCCGCCCGATCACCGCTCCTCCCCGATCCCCCTGCGAGGCACCATGTCCCACGACGATCCCGCGGCCAACGCCGCCGGAGCCGGCCCCTCCCGTTCCCCGGCGCCGGACCCGCATGCGGCCACGCCCTCCTGGCAGTGGCCGGAGCCGGTATGGCGCGGCCATGTCGAGGCCGTCCGCGCCGGGCGCGGACTGCTGCCGCCCCGCTGGCCGGACGGCGCGCGGGTCGCGGTGGCTCTCTCCTTCGACTCCGACCACGAGACGATCCCGCTGCGCGACGGCGAGACCAGCCCCGGCCTCCTCGCGCAGGGCGAGTACGGGGCACGCAAGGGCGCCGGCCGTGTGCTGGAGCTCCTGGAGCGCTACAGCGCACCGGCCACGTTCTTCATGCCCGCCGTCTCCGCACTCCTCCACCCCGACGAGGCCCGCCGCTACGTGCGGGAAGGTCACGAGGTCGGCGTGCACGGCTGGATCCACGAGCGGAACACCCTGCTCGCCGCCGAGGACGAGAAGACGCTCATCCGGCGCGCGCTGGAGACCCTCACCGACATCACGGGCCGGACGCCGACCGGAATCCGCACCCCCTCCTGGGACTTCAGCGACTCCACGCTGGAGACGGTCCTCGACCTGGGCTTCCTCTACGACTCGTCCCTCATGGCGGACGACGAGCCGTACGAGGTGGTGGCACACGGCCGCCCGACCGGCCTGGTGGAGATCCCCGTCGACTGGATCCGCGACGACGCCCCGTACTTCACGATGGACCGCTTCACCGCGCTGCGCCCCTACACCCGCCCCCGCGACGTCCTGGAGATATGGCGGGACGAGTTCGACGCGGCCTACCGCGACGGCGGCGTCTTCCAGCTGACCATGCACCCCCACGTCATCGGGCACCGCTCGCGCCTGGTGATCCTGCGCGAGCTGCTCGACCACGTCAGCGGCCACCGCGGCGTGTGGTTCGCCACCCACGACCAGCTGGCGGGCACCGCCCGCGACCAGCTCGGCCGGCCCACCGCATCGAACTCCCCGACGGAGCAGCCCTGATGAGCACCGGAACCTCACCCGCGTCCACCGGACCCGGCGGCAGCCCTGCGACCGACGGCCGCCTCACCCGGGCACAGCGCAAGGCGATCCTGGCCGGGACCATCGGCAACACCGTCGAGTGGGTCGACTGGGCGCTCTACTCGATCTTCGTGAAGGTCATCTCGGAGGTGTTCTTCCCGAAGGCCGAGGGCGCCGTCGCCTTGCTGTCCACGCTCGCCGTCTTCGCCGTCGGATTCGTCGTACGGCCTGTGGGCGCCGCCGTACTCGGCGCGTACGCGGACAAGTTCGGGCGCAAGAAGGGCCTCACACTCACGGTCGGGCTGATGGCGGGGGCCTCGTTCATCATCGCCCTGACCCCGGGCTACGAGTCGATCGGCGTCGCGGCGCCCGCGGTGCTGCTGGCCGCGCGGCTCGTGCAGGGCTTCTCGGCAGGCGGCGAGTTCGGCTCCTCCTCGGCCTTCCTCGTGGAGTCCGCGGCGGCCGGGCGGCGCGGGTTCGCCGGGTCCTGGCAGCAGGTCTCCGTCGGCGCGGGCACGCTCATCGCTTCGCTGCTGGGCACCGTGCTGACGTCCGCGCTGAGCGACGACGCGCTGCACTCGTGGGGCTGGCGGCTCGCCTTCGTCATCGGCGGGCTGCTCGGCCTGATCGGCTTGTGGCTGCGCGTCTCCGTCGAGGACACCGCCTCCTTCAACGAGACCGCGCGGAGCGGACGTTCGCGGCGCAATCCGCTCGCCGCGATGTTCCGCGAGCACCCGGGTGCCGCCCTGCGCGTCGTCGGCATCACCGTCGCGGGCACCCTCACCTACTACGTGTGGATCACGTATCTGCCGACGTACGCGAACCTCGCGACCGGCATACCGATGGACAAGGCGCTGCTGTCGCAGACCATCTGCCTGGTGATCTTCATCTCGCTGCTGCCGTTCGTGGGGAAGCTGTCGGACCGCATCGGGCGCAAGCCCACGATGGCCGGCTTCGCCGGAGGCTTCGTCGTGCTGTCCTGGCCGCTGCTGCACATGCTGAGCAACAGCTTCGCCAGCCTCTTCTTCGTGCAGCTGACGGGCATGCTCCTGATCCTCGGCTACTCGGCGAACTGCGCGGTGATCATGGCGGAGCAGTTCCCGCCGGAGGTGCGGGCCACTGGCATCGCCCTTCCCTACGCGCTGGCCGTGGCCCTCTTCGGCGGGACGGCGCCCTACGTCACGACGTGGCTCAACGACGCCGGGCACGGCGGACTGGTGTGGCTGTACGTCTCGGGCGCGGCGCTCATCTCACTCGTCGTCTATCTGACGATGCCGGAGACGAAGAACAAGGAGTTCGACTGATGGCGGGGGCACGGCCGGAAGGACGTGCCCCGGTCCACGTCGTGGTGACGGGCGCGGCCGGAGGCATCGGCCGGGCCGTCGCGGAGACGTTCGCCTCGGAAGGTGGCTGCGGCGTGGACGCCGCGCTGACCCTGGTGGACGTCGACGGTGACGGACTCGCGGCCGCCGCCGCGGCACTGGACGCCGGGCAGATCCGCGTGGACCTGGCGTCGCCCGGCGGCCCCGGCGAGGCGGTGGACCGCGCATGGCAGGCGCGAGGCGGCGTCGACGTGCTCGTGAACGCGGCAGGCATCTACCCCTCGCTCGACATGATCGACGTGCACTGCGGAGAGGACGGCGCCGCGGAGGCCGGGACACAGCTGTGGGACCGGATCTTCGCCCTCAACTCACGGGCGCCCGCACTCGCGACGGCGGCGCTGGCCCGCCGTGCCGTCGCGGCGTCCCGCCCTGCCTCGGTGGTCAACATCTCGTCAGGGGCGGCGCTGCGGGCCCGTCCCGGCGGGGGCCCGTACGCGGCCTCGAAGGCGGCGCTGGAGATGGCAACGCGGGCGGCGGCACTCGAACTCGGCCCGCACGGCATCCGCGTCAACGCCGTCAGTCCCGGCTTCGTACCGGTCGCCAGCGACTGCAACCCGGTCGCGCCGGAGTATGCGGCGGCAGTGTCCGCGAATCCGCTCGGGCGGCCCGGAACCCCGGAGGACGTCGCCCGCGCCGTGCGATGGATCGCGGGTGACGAGGCCGCGTGGATCACCGGGGAGATCCTGCGCGTCGACGGAGGCTCCGGTACGGGCGCGGGCCACCTGCCCCGGCTGTGGCCGCCCGGGCCCGCGAACGGGGCCGCGAACGGGCCCGCGCCTGACGCCCCCGGGTCCGAACAGGCAGGAAACCGGGGCGGGAACGAGACGGAAGGAAGCACCGTATGAGCGGCGACGCGTACACGGTCGTGGGCGCGGGCGCGATCGGCGGCACCATCGCGCACAGCCTCGCCCGTGCCGGGCACCCCGTCACCGTCGTCGACTCCGACGCCGAGCACGTGGCCGCGATCAGGGCGCACGGTCTGACGGTGGATCACGGGGGCGGCCGCTTCGCCGCCGTGCGCGTATCCGCCTTCACCCCCGGGGAGTTCGACGCCGGGGACCCTGAGAGCGGCGGCGACGGTGACAGCCACCGGGGCCTGGTGGCGCCGCGCCGGTTGTCGCGTGTGCTGCTGGCCGTCAAGGCGCAGGCCACCGGGGACGCCATGCGGTGGATCGCACCCAGGCTCGGGCCCGACGGCTACGTCGTCTCCGTCCAGAACGGCTTCAACGAGGCGCTCATCGCGGAGCACGTGGGCCCGGAGCGCACCGTGGCCGCGTTCGTGAACATCTTCGCCGACGTCACCGGGCCCGGGGTCGTCCGCGACGGCGGCCCCGGCGCCTTCGTCGTCGGCGAGCCCGGCGGAGCGCCGGTCTCACCGCGCGTCCGGAGCCTGGTCGAGGACCTCCAGGCCTGGGGGCCCGCCCTCGCCACCGACAACGTCGAGGGCTATCTGTGGGCCAAGGCCGGCTTCGGCGCGATGCTCGCCGCGACATCCCTCGCGGACGCCGCGATGGCCGACCTGATCGACCGTCACCGCGAGGCCATGTACGCGGCGGTGCACGAGGTCTTCGCCGTCGCCGAGGCCAAGGGCGTACGGCTGGAGCCCTTCGACGCCTTCGAGGCACAGGCGTTCCGCAAGGGCACTCCCCCGGGTGTGCGCGAGTCCGCCACCGACCGCCTCACCGCTTGGCTGCGGACCCAGTCGAAGGACCGGAGCGGCATCTGGCGCGACATCGCCGTGCGCCGCCGTCCCGTGGAGGTCACCACCCACTACGCCACGGTGTTCGAGGAGGCGGAGCGCGCCGGTATCGCGACCCCCGTGCTGCGTGCGGTCATCGGCGGACTGCGGGAGCTCGAACGGGACCCCGGCGGGATGTCGGAGGCCCGCCTGAACGAGCTGGACCGGCTCGCCTCAAGTCCCAACCCGCCGCACGCCGCGGGGACTTCGGCCGCGCCCGGCTCCGGGGCGGGCACCGGGGCGGAAGGCGAGGCCGGAGCGGGAGGTGAAGCCGGGACCTCGGCGACGTCAGGCCGCGACGCCGACGTGCCGGACGCCGCCCCGGGAGGTCTGCCCACCGCACCGCGGCTCGGCGGCCCCGAGGCCCGCGCCGTACAGAAGTGGCTGGAGGAGCACCGCGAGGAGATGGTCAGCGACCTCGCCGCGTACACGGCGCAGGGCAGCTCCAGCGACGACCCCGCCGAGCTGCACACCTGCCTGGAGTGGCTGCGCGGCTGGCTGGACGAGTCGCTCGGCGCGCCCGGTAGCGCGGGGATCACCGAGGAGCGGCTGCCGCGCGCGGACGCCGGTGACATCGTCGTCCGCCGCTACCCGGCATCGGGCCCGGAACCATCGGCCGGCAGCGGCGGCGCCTCCGGCAGCACGGCGCTGCCCGTGCTGCTGCTGGCGCACTACGACACGGTGTGGCCCACCGGCACGCTGCTGGAGTGGCCGTTCCGGCGCGAGGACGAGACGATCTCCGGGCCGGGTGTCTTCGACATGAAGGCAGGGCTGGTGCAGGCCGTTTGGGCGCTGCGGGCGCTCGACGCGCTCGGGCTGCCGCGTCCCGCGTGCACCCTCATGCTGAACGGGGACGAGGAGACCGGCAGCCTCGCCTCGAGCGACGCGATCGTCGCCGAGGCGGCCCGCTCGCGTGCGGCACTCGTCTTCGAGGCCGCGGCCGACGGCGCGGTCAAGACGGCCCGCAAGGGCGTCGGCCTCTTCCGCCTGACCGTCGACGGCGTCGAGGCGCACGCGGGGCTCGACCCGACGGCGGGCGCCAGCGCGATTCAGGAAGCCGCCCACCAGGTGCTGCGGCTGGGCTCCTTGAGCGATCATGCCGCCGGAACGACCGTCAACGTCGGCGTCCTGCACGGCGGTACGCGCAGCAACGTCACGGCCGGGCAGGCCGTCGCCGACTTCGACATACGGGTCGCCTCCACCGCGGAGCAGAAGCGCATCGAGACGGCGCTCTCGGCCGTCTCACCGGTGGATCCGCGCACGAACGTCACGGTCACGGGCGAGTGGAACCGGCCCGTCTTCGAACGCACCCCCGAGGTGGCCCTTCTGTACGGGCTGGCCCGAGCGTGTGCCGAGCCGCTCGGTCTCGACCTGCGGGAGACGTCCGTGGGCGGCGCGAGCGACGGCAACTTCGTGCTGGCGGCGGGCGTGCCGGTACTCGACGGTCTCGGCGCGGTCGGTGCGGGCGCACACTCCCGCACGGAGCACACGACGGTCAGCGGCATGACGGAGCGCGCCGCGCTGACGGCAGGAGTGCTGGCGGCGTTCACGGGCTGATCTCCACGCGGGCCGGACCGGTGGGGCGGCGGGCTCAGCGGGGGCCGTCGACCCAGGGCCGCACGCGGCCGACGACGGCGGGGATGCTCATGGGTCCCCGCCCGTCGCCGTCCGGGGCCGCGGCCGCAACTCCCGTGTCCGCGGCGGCGGTCGAGGCAGAACTCACGACCGCGAGCACCCGTCGCAGATCTCCTCGTGGGTGAGCCGGCGCGTGCCCCGGGGCCGTCGGCGAAGCCGAGCACCACCTGCCGGTACGTGCGGGAGGCGACCCCCGCGAAGGGAGCAGGCGTTCCCTACCGGGCGACCCGGGAGGGGTCGGCGGCGGAGCTGCCCAGGACGTCCAGCACCACGGCCCCATCGGCGAGCACGCCCTCAACGGCTTCGTGCGCAGACGGCCGGTGCGGTGAATGGACCCACAGGACGGCCGGCGACACCACGGCCCGGTCACCTGCCACCGAGCGCAGCGCCTCCCGGAGCGCTCCGGGCACCGCATGGTCGGCAGCCACCGGGACCACCCGGCCGGGTCGCACGTCGTGCCGGCGACGCGCCGCACCCGCGCGAGGTCCCGTGCCACCACGGCCGTACGGTGCCCGGCCTCCACCAGTGCGCGCACCAGTCCGGCGAGCATGCCCGTACCCCCCCCACGAGGGCGAGCGGTGCGGCGGACCCTTCCACGGCTTCCTCGTCGACGGCCGTCCGGGCGGGCACCTGTCCCGCTCTGCGGGCGATTCCCCCACGACGTTTCAACGTCCTTCCCCGGCAGTACAGTTGATCCTGTGTGCGGCCGGTTCCACGCTGCATCCCGGACCAGGAGGGGAAGTCTGTGAGCAGTCTCAACAAGGGTCTCGAAAAGGTCGATGTGACGCTGAAGTGGGACCCGAGTCCCATGGGTGCGCCAGTGCACGATCTCGATCTCGTCGCCGCCACGTACACCGCCGAGGACCCGTACGGCGACCCGGACTATCTCGTGCACTTCGACAGCCGTGCACCCGACGGCACGATCACGCTCACCCGGGACAGCCGCACCGGGCAGGGTTTCGGGCCCGACGAGGCCATGACGCTCGAGCTGGAGCGGCTGGCGCCCTCCTACGTGCGGGTCGTGGTGGGCGTGGCCATCCAGCAGGGCTCGGGGCGGACGACGTTCGGCGACGTGGACAACACCTTCATGCGGGTCGCCGAGGGCTACGACACGCTGGCGGAGAACGACTTCGCGGGGGTGGCGGGCTCCACGGCGGCGACCGTCGCGGAGTTCGTGCGCACGGAGGACGGGGCGTGGGAGCTCCGCGACGGGGTCACCGGATTCGACACGGAGCCCGAGTCCTTCGCGAGGGAGATGGGCCGCGGGCCCGCCTGATCTCACCGCGTCTGCCGGCCCCGGGCCCATGACGGACGACGCACACCTGCCGGTGCTGTGCCAAGCCGCGCCCACTGGGACAGACTTGTGGGATGAGCGACTCCCGGGGATCTTCCCGCAGTGAGCTGGCCGGGCGGACCCCCTGGGCGAGCCTCCACCGCCCGGTCCGGCAGTTCCTGCGCACCGAGACCGGCAGCGCCGCGGTGCTGCTGACCGCGACGCTCGCCGCGCTGGTCTGGGCGAACATCGACTTCGCCTCGTACGAGGAACTGTGGTCGACGAAGCTGTACATCGGCGTCTCCGACGACCGGATCTCGCTGGACCTGCACGACTGGGTCAACAGCGGGCTCATGACGATCTTCTTCTTCGTCGTCGGCCTGGAGGCGCGCCGCGAGTTCGACATGGGCGACCTGCGCGAGCGCCGCAGGGTCGCCCTGCCCGCCCTCGCCGGGATCGGCGGGATGCTGGTGCCGGTCGCGCTCTATCTCTCGCTGAACGCGGGCCACCCCTCGGCGCAGGGCTGGGGAGCGGCGATGTCGACCGACACGGCCTTCGCGCTGGGCATCCTGGCCCTGGTGGGGCCGCGCTTCCCACGCCGGCTGCGTTCCTTCATGCTCACCTTCACCGTCGTCGACGACGTCATCGCGCTGGCCGTCATCGCCCTGGTCTACAGCGAAAACGTCGCTCCCGCGCCGCTGTTGACGGCGTGCGGACTTCTCCTGGTCGTGCTGGTGCTCCGGTACGCGGCCGTCTCCTCCTCGTTCGTCTACGGCGCGCTGGGCGTCGGCATGTGGATCGCGATGCTCAGGTCCGGTGTCGATCCCGTCGTGACGGGCCTGGTGCTGGGCCTGCTGACGTACGCGTATCCGGCTGCCCGCGGCGATCTGGAGCGCGCCAGCGGCCTCTTCCGGCTCTTCCGTGAGCAGCCGACCGGAAAGCTCGCGCGCACGGCACGCGTCGGGCTGGCCGCGGCCATCTCGCCCAACGACCGTCTCCAGGACCTCTTCCACCCCTGGGCGAGCTACGTGATCGTCCCCCTCTTCGCGCTCGCCAACACGGGCGTGCCGCTCACGGAGGAGCTGCTCGCACGCGCCTTCAGCTCGCCCGTGACGCTCGGCATCCTCATCGGCTTCGTCGTGGGCAAGCCGATCGGCATCGTCGGCGTCTCCTGGCTCGTGACGCGCCTCAGCGGCGGCAGGCTGCGGCCCCCTGTGGGCTGGGCGGCGGTGATGGGCGGCGGGACGATCGCCGGCATCGGCTTCACGGTCTCGCTCCTCATCACCGGACTGGCCTTCCACGGGGACGAGTTGGAGGAGGCGAAGATCGGCGTGCTCAGCGCGGCGCTGTGCGCGTCCCTGCTGACGTGGGCGGTCTCGCGGGCGACGGGCATGCTTCCGCACCGCATCAAGGGGCGCGCCCTGCTCGGCACCTCCGAGCCGCTGCGGGACCTGGCCACCGACGTCGACGACGAACGCGACCACGTGCGCGGGCCGGCCGACGCCACCGTCACCCTCGTCGAGTACGGCGACCACGAATGCCCCTACTGCGCCGCGGCGGAGCCCGTCATCCGCTCCCTGCTCGGCGGACGCGACGACGTGCGCCACGTGTGGCGGCACCTGCCGCTGACCGACGTCCACCCGAACGCGCAGCTGAGGGCCGAGGCGGCCGAAGCGGCGG
Organism: Streptomyces bathyalis; assembly: GCF_015910445.1. Taxonomy (NCBI): domain Bacteria; kingdom Bacillati; phylum Actinomycetota; class Actinomycetes; order Kitasatosporales; family Streptomycetaceae; genus Streptomyces; species Streptomyces bathyalis. The sequence goes on along the minus strand of NZ_CP048882.1, from coordinate 5,934,814 downwards.
GCGCGCAGGGCGCGTTCTGGGAGATGCACGACTTCCTCCTGGCCAACCAGGAGGAGACGAGTGTCGCCATGCTGGTCCGTCAGGCGAAGGTGCTCGGCCTCGACACCGACCGGTTCCGCGAGGACCTGCGCGAACGCGTCGGGGCCGACCGGGTCGCCGAGGACATCGAGTCCGCCGACGAGAGCGGGGTCTCGGGCACGCCCACGTTCTTCGTCAACGGCCGCCGCCACCAGGGTTCGTACGACAGCGCCAGCCTGCACGCGGCGGTACGGGCCGCGCGGGTGAGGGCCGACATCGGCGGCTAGGCGACCAGCGCGTGTTAGTGCGCGAACGGCGGCGAAGGCGTCCATACCCTGCGAGGACATCGGCTCGACCAGGGAGAAACCGAAGATCATGCGACGCGAAGACCTGCCCGCCCCGGAGACGGGCATCCTCCTCACCCACTTCCTGACCGTGCGGGACGTACCGCGGTCCCGCGCGTTCTACTCGGACGTCCTCGGAGGCACGGTGGTGCTGGAGGAGAACCCGTGCATCATCAGGCTCGCCAACGGCTGGATCATCATGAACCCGGGCGGCGGGCCCACCCCCGACAAGCCGGACGTGACACTCCGGCCGCCCGAGGACCCCGGCACCACCTCCAGCTTCCTCAACATCCGCGTGGCCGACATCCAGGAGTGCTACCGCGAATGGAGCGCCAAGGGCGCCGAGTTCCTCACCCCTCCCATCGACCGCAAGGCCGAGCTGCGCTGCTACGTCCGCGATCCCGACGGCTATCTCATCGAGGTGGGACAGGCGACCGGGATGGTGGAGGGGATCCTCGCCGACCCGCCGGCCGGGACGGGCTAACCGGCGGGGCCGGTCAGTGCGGTGCCGGCGCGGAGGTTCCAGCGGCCCGAGCGGCCGCTGAGCTCCGTCGTCGTCAGCGGTGCGACGTCCACCCTCCACAGGCCGTGCGGCGGTGCGTCCAGGGCGGACACCACGGCGGCACGCACGACGTCCGGCTCGACGACGGCCACGACGCGGCCGGGCATTCCCGCCAGCCCGGCCAGCCACTCCCGCGTCCTGGCGCACAGCGCGGCGACCGATTCACCTCCGTGCGGGGCGCTTCCGGCATCCGAGAGCCACAGCGCGACGGCCTCCGGTTCGGCGGCGCTCACCTCCTCGATGGTCCTGCCGCGCCAGCGGCCCGTCGCGCAGCCGGAGAGCCGCTCGTCGACGAAGCCCGGGGCCCCGGCGAGACCCAGCTCCTCGGCCGTCCGCAGGCAGCGCGGCGAGGGCGAGACGCTCAGGCGATCGGCCGCGGACAGCAACTCCGCGGCGGCGCCCCGCGCCCGGCGCGCGTCCCGCAGCCCGGCGACGCTCAGGGCGCTCCCGTCATCGAAGCGGAACTCCTCGGACGCCTCGCTGCGGGCCGGCGAGATCAAAGTCACTCGCGTGGTCATCGGGGCCTCTCCTCGCCCGTGAACGGCGGCTTTGCACAAGGGAGTTGATCATGCGTCGTCCCGGTGTCCGGGATCTGCGGCCTTGGCCGGGCAGGTGGAATCGGGGTACCTTCCGCTGGTATCGATCGACGACGGCAGGGCGGAAACCGGTGAGATTCCGGTGCGGTCGCGCCACTGTATGCCCCCTCCGGTCCGCTGCCGTGCGCAGCGTACGGGCAGAGGCGAGCCAGACCCGCAGGCCGTCACGAGCTCCACCGACAGGGACGCGAGTTCCCACCAGGAGGTCCTGCCATGGCACAGTCCATCGCCCCGCCCAGTTCCGCAACTCCCGCCTCCGGCGTCTCCGTTCCGGCGACACTCCCGGTCAAGGCGATCCTTCCGTGGGCATTCTTCTTCGGTCTGCTGATGCTCGTCCTGCTGTACTTCGTCGGGGCGGAGCAGGGCGCCACGTCCCTCTTCTCCGGCACGGACGTGCACGAGTGGGTCCACGACGGACGCCACCTTCTCGGCTTCCCCTGCCACTGAGCGGGGGAGCACCATGAACTCCGCCACTGTGAGGACCCTCCTTGTGCGGGGCATGCTGGCAGGTCTCGTGGCCGGCCTGTTCGCCCTGGTGACGGCCTCGTTCCTGGGCGAACCGCACGTGGATGCCGCGATCGCCTTCGAGGAGGCGCATTCGCACGAGCACGGCGGCGAGGAGATCGTCAGCCGCGGCATGCAGTCCACCGCGGGCCTCGCCACGGCCGTCCTCGTCTACGGCGTCGCCATCGGCGGCATCGCCTCGCTGGCCTTCAGCTTCGCGCTTGGTCGCGTGGGCCGCTTCGGTCCCCGTGCGACGGCTCTGCTGCTGTCGGGTGCCGCGTTCCTGTGCGTGTACCTGGTGCCGTTCCTGAAGTACCCGGCCAACCCGCCGTCCGTGGGTGACCCGGCGAGCCTCGACAAACGAACGGCTCTGTACTTCCTGATGGTGCTGCTGAGCCTGCTGCTCGCCGTCGGGGCCACGATCCTCGGCAAGCGGCTCGCCCCGCGTCTGGGCAACTGGAACGCGACGGTGACGGCGGTGCTCGGCTTCGTCTTCGTCATCGGCCTCGCCTATGCGTTCCTGCCGTCCCTCAGCGAGCTGCCCGAGCACTTCCCCGCGCTGCTGCTGTGGCGCTTCCGGGTCTCGACGCTCGCCGTACAGCTGGTGCTGTGGGCCGCCTTCGGGCTGACGTTCGGTCATCTCGCCGAGCGTGCCCTGGGGACCGCCGCACGCGGCGAGAAGGAGACGGCGTCGGCTGCGGCGGCCCCCGCCGCCAACTGAAGCGAACAACGCCCGGCACGTAACGGGCCGTGAGCCGCTGCCGGGCACCCGCATCGGGTGCCCGGCAGCGGCTTTCTCACGGCGCGGTGCGGATCGGCTCGGGCCGGTTCACGGGTGCCGGTGCCGGTGCCGGTGCCGGTGCCGGTGCCGCACGAGGGAGCGGGACAGGGGCCGGGCGCGAGTCCCGGCCCCCTGTCGGCGGACGAGGCGGGCTCAGCTGCGGCCCGCGGCCTCCGCCCGCACGGTCCGCGCCGCCTCGACCATGTGCTCCAGCGCCTCACGCACCTCGGGCCAGCCGCGGGTCTTCAGGCCGCAGTCCGGGTTGACCCACAGCCTCTCCGCCGGGATCGCGGCGAGCCCCTTGCGCAGCAGCGACGCCACCTCGTCCACGTCGGGGACCCGCGGTGAGTGGATGTCGTACACGCCGGGCCCGACCTCGTTCGGGTAGCCGGCCGTGGCGAGTTCGTCCGCGACCTGCATGTGGGAACGGGCAGCCTCCAGACTGATGACGTCCGCGTCGAGATCCACGATCGCCGAGACGATGTCGCCGAACTCCGCGTAGCACATGTGCGTGTGGATCTGAGTGTCCGCGCGCACGGCACCGGTGGCCAGGCGGAAGGACTCCGTCGCCCACGCCAGGTACTCCGGCCGGCTCTCCGTCCGCAGCGGAAGCGTCTCGCGAAGTGCCGGCTCGTCGACCTGGATGACGGCGGTGCCCGCGGACTCCAGGTCCGCGACCTCGTCCCGCAGCGCCAGTGCCACCTGGCGTGCGGTCTCGGCCTGCGGCTGGTCGTCCCGTACGAAGGACCACGCGAGCATCGTGACGGGTCCGGTCAGCATGCCCTTGACGGGCCGTCCGGTCTGCGACTGCGCGTAGCGCGTCCACTCCACCGTCATCGGCCCGGGCCGGGAGACGTCACCCGCGAGGATCGGAGGCCGCACGTAGCGGGTGCCGTAGGACTGGACCCAGCCGTGCTGCGTCGCGATGTAGCCGTCCAGCCGCTCCGCGAAGTACTGCACCATGTCGTTGCGTTCGGGCTCGCCGTGCACGAGCACGTCCAGTCCGGCCTCTTCCTGGAAGGCGAGGACGTCCCGGATCTCGGCGGCGATCCGCTTGTCGTAGCCCTCCGCGTCGAGCCGTCCGGCCCTCAAGTCGGCGCGCGCCGCACGCAGTTCGCCGGTCTGCGGGAACGAGCCGATGGTGGTCGTCGGCAGCAGCGGCAGCTTCAGCCGCGCGCGCTGTGCCGCGGCCCGCTCCTGATAGGGCGTGGTGCGGCGCCCGTCGGCGTCGGTGACCGCTTCGGTGCGCGCCCGCACGGCCGGGTCGCGGGTGAGCGCCGCGGACGAACGCGCCGCGAGCGCCGATGAGTTGGCGTGCAGCAGTCCGGCGATGACGTCGGTGCCCTCGCCGAGTCCCGTCGCCAGCGCGACGACCTCCTCCGCCTTCTGCCTGGCGAAGGCGAGCCAGCGTGCGACCTGCGGATCCACGTCGCGCTCGAGGGCCGCGTCGAGCGGTACGTGCAGCAGCGAGCAGGACGGGGCGACGTCGACACGGTCGGCGAAGCCGAGCAGCGAGGCCAGCGTGGACAGCGACTTCTTCAGGTCGTTGATCCACACGTTCCGTCCGTCCACGACTCCCGCGACGAGCCGCTTGCCGGGCAGTCCGCCCGCACGCGCCAGGTCCTCCAGGTTCGCGACGGCAGGGCCGGTGAAGTCCATCGCCAGGCCCTCGACGGGCGCCTTGGCGAGTACCGGCAGCGCGTCGCCGAGTCGGTCGAAGTAGGAAGCCACCAGCAGTTCGGGCCGGTCGGTGAGCCCGCCCAGTTCCCGGTATGCGCGTGCGGCGGCGTTCAGTTCGGCCGGCGTGCGGTCCGCCGCCAGCGCGGGCTCGTCGAGCTGCACCCATCCCGCCCCGGCCGCGCGGAGGTCGGCGAGCACCTCCGCGTAGACGGGGAGCAGCCGGTCCAGCAGCGTCAGCGGTTCGAAGTCCGGGGCGACTCCGGGCGCGGGCTTGGCGAGCAGCAGGTACGTGACGGGCCCGACGAGGACGGGCCGGGCGTCGTGGCCCTGCGCGACGGCCTCGGACAGCTCACCGGTCTGCTTCGCGGAGTTCGCCGCGAAGACGGTGTCGGGCCCCAACTCCGATACCAGGTAGTGGTAGTTGGTGTCGAACCACTTCGTCATCTCCAGCGGCGCGACGTCCTGCGTACCGCGCGCCATGGCGAAGTAGCCGTCGAGCGCGTCCGCCTCGACGGCGGCACGGTGACGTTCGGGAACGGCACCGACCATGACGGTGGTGTCCAGCACATGGTCGTAGAGGGAGAAGTCTCCGGTGGGCACTTCGCGCACACCGGCGTTCCTGAGCTGCTGCCAGTTGTCCCGGCGCAGCCCGGCTGCGGTCTCCCGCAGGGCGTCGGCGGTGACGCGGCCCCTCCAGTAGCCCTCGACGGCCTTCTTCAGCTCACGGCCGCTTCCCTGCCGTGGATATCCGTGGACGGTGGCGCGGGGCCTCGTTGCCGGCTTCGACGCCGCGGCTGCGGACTTGGGTGTCACTCAACTCTCCTTCGCGAGTCTCGCCGGTGACCCGAGAGGTACGGGGCGAGGAGGAGAGGCGACGCGGCGGCGCACACGCGCACCGCGTGCTGCTCACCTGTACCGCCGACCCGCCCTCGAGGTCACCGAGATCGATCCGCCGACGCATCCTCCCCCTGGGCCTTGCGGCCCGGGGGTGCCCCCGGCGGGCAGTGGCAGGTCTTCGGACTCGTGGGCCCGCCGTGTCCGTGATCCACGGACCGGCTCCTACCGGCCGTCGCTTCCCGGGTCCGCTCGGACCCAGTGCGTATGACGGCTTTCGTTCCCACTCACCGCTGCGGGGCAGTTCCGGAGTCTCACCGGATTCCCTCTTGCGACGTGCCTGTCTGGCGGACAGGCCGAACCGACTGCCTCTCCAGCGTACGGGCCCGCGAGCCGCGGCGACAAAGGGCAGGAGTGAGGGCTTCTTCATGCGCCGTGATGGTTTACGGGGGCGAAGCACGGTCTGCCGTGGCCCCTCGCCGGACCGGCACGGCCCGCGCGGGCACCGGAACCGGGCCCGCGTCGAGCCGGTGTCCGGGTCCGCGTCGGGCCCGTATCGGACCGGCGCCGGCGGGTGGACCGCGCAGGCCGTGGCAGGCCACCGCCGACAGGGATCCGGGGTGCCGTCGTGGCCCTCCCGCACAGGGCCGTCCGGGTCGCGGCGGTGTGGCGCACGCCGTGGAGCGGCCCGCCGGTCCCAAGCTGCTGCCGGAGACTCACGCCCCGCCGGTGCGCAGGCCGGGCGGGGCGATCCGTTCCACGACGACTGGAGAAGATGACCATGCCACCCCACACCGCGTCCGCATCCTCGGCAGGGCCCGAAGCCGCGGCCGCACCGCAAGCCCCTTCCTCCGCGGCGGCCGCGGCGGGAGCCGCCGCCTCGGAGGCGGCCGAGGCCTTCGAGGCGGCGGGCCTGCCGCCGGACACGAACCCCGCCGACCCGCGGTTCTGGCAACTGCCGCACGACCAGCGGCACCAGGTGTTCGCCGTGCTGCGCCAGCGGGAGGCGCCCACGTACTTCGCACAGCCGCAGCACACCCTGCGCAAGCGGCAGCAGCCGGGGTTCTACGCTCTCGTCAGGCACGAGCACGTGCAGGAAGCCAGCCGCAACGCCGCCGTGTTCGGGAGCGCGCCCGGTGTCACCACGCCGCATCCCGCGCCATGGGTGAAGGCCCTCTTCGGGGAGTCCATGGTCAACGTCGACGGCAGCGACCACGCCAAGCTGCGGAAGATCATTTCGCGGGCGTTCAGTCCCAGGCTGCTGGCGGGCGCCGAGAAGGACATCGAGCAGGTCGTCGCGACCGTCGTCGGGAACGCGGTGCGGCAGCCCTCCCGCGAGTTCGTGACGGCCGTGGCCTCGCTGGTGCCCTGCGAGGTCGTGTGCAACATGATGGGCATCCCCCAGCGGCACCGGCCCCGCATCCTCGCCCAGCTCAACGACGCCTCCGAGAACATCGGCGTACGGCGCGGAGCGGGCGCGAAGTTCCGCATCCCCGGCAAGGGCCTGCGGGCGCTGGCCCGTATGCACATCATGATCGCGATGCTCGCCAGGGAGCGCCGGCGCCACCCGACCGACGACCTCATCTCCGCGCTGGTCACCGCGGATGTCGACGGTCAGTGCCTGGGGAACCGCCAACTCGGCGCGTTCTTCACGTTGTTGATGGTCGCCGGGGTGGAGACGACCCGCAATGCGATCTCGCACGGCCTGGCCCTGCTCAGTGCCGATCCCGAGCAGCGGGAGCTGTGGGAGAGCGACTTCGAGAAGTACGCGGACACCGCCGTGGACGAGATCGTCCGGTGCTCGACCCCCATCATCCAGTTCCGCCGCACGCTGCGCACCGACCACGTCATGGGCGGCCGCACGCTGCGCAAGGGCGAGACGGTGGCGATGTACTACGCCTCCGCCAACCGCGACGAGGCGGTCTTCACCGACCCCGGCACCTTCGACATCACCCGCGACCCCAACCCCCACCTCGGCTACGGCGGAGGCGGCCCGCACTACTGCCTCGGCGCGCACCTCGCCCGCCAGGAACTCAAGGCGCTCTTCAGGCAGTTGCTCACCGACTCCGTCGCGATGCGAGCCGTGGGCCTGCCGGACCTGGTGCCCTCCAGCTTCGACAACCGCATCCGTTCGCTGCAGTTCGACATCGCCCCGCAGGACGGCAGCGGCGGCCCGGCGAAGGGCCCCGTGACCAGCGCCTGACGCACCCTTACGCCGCCGGGCCCGCCGCCCCTACCCTCGTCCCCGGGACTCCCTCGACGCGGGGCCCCGGGGGAGGGAGTGGGGCGGGTGGCCGGTTCTTCGTCCGCGGGACGCGCCAGGGGCAGCGGCGGAGGCAGCGAAAGCGGCGTCGAGCAGTTCGGCTACGAGCAGCAGCTCCACCGCTCGCTCAGCTTCTGGGATCTGCTCGTCTACGGGCTGGTCTTCATGGTGCCGATCGCCCCCTTCGGCATTTTCGGCAGCGTCTTCCAGGGCTCCGGCGGCATGGTCGTGCTCGCCTACGCGGTCGGCATGGTCGCCATGATGTTCACGGCCCTGTCGTACGCGCAGATGTCGCGCGCCTTCCCGATGGCGGGTTCCGTCTACTCCTACGCCGGACGCGGCATCGCAGCCCCGGTCGGCTTCATCTCGGGCTGGATGATCCTTCTCGACTACGTCCTCGTGCCCGGCCTGCTCTACCTGATCTCCGGCGTCGCGATGAACACCCTGGTGCCCGCGGTGCCCGTGTGGGTGTGGCTGACGGGCTTCGTGGTGCTCAACACGGTCGTCAACTACATGGGCATCGAGATGACCGCCAAGGTGAACAAGGTCATGCTCGTCGGCGAACTCGCCGTCCTGGTCGTCTTCCTGGCCGTCGGGATCACCGCCCTCGCGCAGGGCAAAGGGCACGGCTTCTCCTTCACGCCCCTGTACGACGCGGGGAGCTTCTCCTGGCCCCTGGTCTTCGGCGCGGTGTCGGTCGCGGTGCTCAGCTTCCTCGGCTTCGACGGGATCTCCATGCTGGCCGAGGAGAACAAGGAGTCGGCGCGGGCCATCGGACGCGCCATGGTCGCCGCACTGGTGCTCGCCGCGGCCCTCTTCATCGCCCAGACCTGGGTCGCCTCCTTGCTGGTCGAGGACCCGGGCAAGCTCGTCGCCGAGGGCGACCCCGGCGGGACCGCCTTCTACGACGCCGCACGCAACGCGGCCGGCGGCTGGCTCGCGGGCCTCACCGCGGCGTCCACCGCCATCGCGTGGGGCTTCGCCAACTCCCTTGTCGCGCAGGCCGCCACGTCGCGGCTGCTGTACGCCATGGCCCGCGACCGCCAACTGCCGCCCTTCCTGGCCAAGGTGCACCGCAGGCACGGTGTCCCGGTCAACGCCACGCTGCTGGTTGCCGCGGGCTCGCTGGTGCTCGGTATCGCCATGGCGGCACGCAGCGACGGCATCACGCTGCTGAGCACCCTGGTCAACTTCGGTGCGCTGAGCGGGTTCCTCGTCCTTCACGTGTCCGTCGTCACGCACTACGTCGTACGGGGCCGGAGCCGGAGGTACTGGGCGCACCTGGCCGCGCCCGTCATCGGCTTCGCGATCCTGGCCTACGTCGTCGTCAACGCCCAAGTCGCCGCCCAGCGGCTCGGGTTCGTGTGGCTGGCGGCCGGCCTGGCGGTGCTCGCGGGCCTCATCGTGATCGGGCGAAGGCCGGCCCTGTCCGCCATGGAGCAGGTCGCTGCTTCGCCGAAGGACGGTTCGCCGAGGGACGGTTCGCCCGCCTCGCCACCCGAAGGAGACAAGGACGCATGACCTCCGACGACGGCTTCCGGGGTGCCGTATCCCTGAGGCCCACTCCGGAACAGCTCGCCTACAGCTTCGGCGGACACGAGCCGCTGCTGACCGTCGAGCCGGGCACGGTCGTGGAGTTGAGCACAGAGGACTGCTTCGGTGGCGCCGTGCGGGCCCATGAGGATCTGCCCAGCAGGGTGTGCACGTTCCCGTACCTCAATCCGGTGACCGGCCCGGTCGCCGTCACGGGCGCCGAACCGGGAGACACCCTCGCGGTGCACTTCGCCGACATCTCCCCGGCACGGGACTGGGGCGTCTCCAGCACCTTCCCGCACTTCGGCGCACTCACGGCGACACACGCGACGGCCATGCTTCACGAGCCGCTGGAGGAGCGTGTGTGGGTGTACGAGATCGACTCCGCGGCCGGAACATGCCGCTTCCGCGCCCGCCGCAGCGGCCTCGAACTCGACCTCCCCCTGGACCCGATGCACGGAACGGTCGGCGTCGCGCCCGCGGCCGGCGAGACGCTCATGAGCATCACGCCGGCCGCGCACGGCGGCAACATGGACACTCCGGAGATGCGGGCCGGCACGACCGCGTACTTCCCGGTCAACGTTCCCGGGGCGCTGCTCTCCGTCGGCGACGGCCACGCACGCCAGGGCGAGGGCGAGGTCTGCGGCACGGCGGTCGAGACGGCGATGAACACGGTGCTGATCGTGGATCTGATCAAGGGGCGGACTCCGGCCGCGCCCCGGCTCGAGAACGACGGCTTCCTCATCACCACGGGCCATGCCCGCCCGCTCGAGGATGCGTTCCGCATCAGCCAGCACGACCTGGTCGGCTGGACCGCCTCACTCCTCGGTCTCGACCAGCTCGACGCCTATCAGCTCGTCAGCCAGGCCGGACTGGCCCCGGCCGCCAACGTGTGCGACACCAACTACACGATGGTCGCGAAGCTTCCGAAGGCCGTGCTGGGGAGTGCCAAGGCGTACGACGGAATGCACGAGCGGCTCCGGGACGCCGCGGCGCGGTATCTCGCGGCGCGCTGACGCCCTGCCGCTGCGTCCTGGGTCTCGTTCGGGACCTGAGTCCCTGCGGGAGTCGGCTCAGGAACACAGCGCGCGAAGCGAGGCCCCTGGCCGCCTGCGCCGGCATTGATCGCCGGCACCGGCGTGAGCCAGGAGCCTCGCCATTTCGGGGACTTGCGCACCGAGCCAGTGCCCAGACCGTATGGGAGTCGCGGCGGCAAGTCCCGGCAAGAGACTTGCCGCCGCGCCCCAGGGACGGCAACTCACCGGCGGATCAAGGCCGATGAGAGCCCGACATCACAGCAGCACGGTGTGACTGCCCGTCCCCACGGAGGTGGTGAAACTGCCGCTGCCGCCGTACGTGGCCGTCAGCGAGAACGGCGAACCCACCGTTGTGGTGTAGGTGTGCGTGGTGGCCGCGACACCGAGGACCAGCGGCACCGCAACCGTCGGACTGCCGTCACCGAAGTCGAACGTGACCGTCCCCGTGGGGATGCCCACGCCGGGAGGCACCGCCGACACCGTCGCAGTGAACGCCACGGGCACACCCACCACCGACGGGTCCGGCAGATCCGTCAGCACCGTGGCCGTATTCGCCGCGTTGACCGTGTGGCCGCCCGCACCGGAGGACCCGGTGAAGTTGCTGTCACCTCCATACGTGACGGTGACCGTGAAGGGGGATCCGGTCGCCGTGGTGTACGTGTGCGTGGTGGTGGCGACACCACCGACCAGCGCCACCGGCACCGTCGGAGAACCGTCACCGAAGTCGAAGGTGACCGTCCCCGTCGGCGTACCCGCACCCGGAGCGACCGGCGTGACGTGGGCGGTGAAGGTCACCGGCTCACCCACCACCGACGGATCCGGCAGATCGTCGAAGACGCTGGTCGTCGTCGCCGCCACATTGACCGTGTGGGTCAGGCCCGGAGACGTGGTCGAGGTCGTGAAGTTGGCGTCACCGCTGTAGATGGCGCTGATCGTGAACGGGGAGCCGACCGTTGTCGGATACGGGTAGCTGGTCGTAGCGACACCACTGACCAACGGCACCGGAGCCGACGTGTTGCCGTCACCGAAGTCGAAGATCACCGTGCCCGTCGGCGTACCCGCACCGGGAGCGACCGGAGAGACCGTCGCCGTGAACGTCACCGGCTCACCCACCAGCGACGGATCCGGTAGATCGGTCAACGCCGTCGTCGTCTCCGCCGGATCGACCGCATGGCTGCCCAACCCCACAGACGCGTTGAAGTTGCTGTCACCGCTGTATGAGGCCGTGAGGGCGAGCGGCGAGCCCGCCGTGGCGGTGTAGATGTGACTCGTGGTCGCCACGCCGCTGACCAACGGCACCGGAGCAGACATGTTGCCGTCACCGAAGTCGAAGATCACCGTCCCCGTCGGCGTACCCGCACCAGGAGCAGAGGCCGAGACCGTCGCCGTGAAGCTCACCGACTGCCCCACCACCGACGGATCCGGCGTGTCGGCCAAAGCCGTCGTCGTCTCCGCCGGATCGACCGTGTGACTGCCCGTCCCCACGGAGCCCGTGAAGCTGGCGTCGCCGCTGTACGTGGCACTGAGGGCGAACGGCGAACCCGTCGTGGTCGCGTACGCGTGACTCGTGGTGGCCACACCGGCAACCAGTGCCACCGGAGCAGACATGTTGCCGTCACCGAAGTCGAACACCACCGTACCCGTCGGCGTACCCGCACCCGGAGCAGAGGCCGAGACCGTCGCCGTGAACGTCACCGGCTCACCCACCACCGACGGATCCGGAACATCCGCCAACGCCGTCGTCGTCGCCGCCTGGTTCACCGCATGGCTGCCCAACCCGACCGACCCGGTGAAGTTGGAGTCACCGCCGTAGGTAGCAGTGAGGGCGAACGGCGAGCCGGCAGTGGTCGCATACGCGTGACTCGTGGTGGCCACACCGGCAACCAACGGCACCACAACCGCGGGACTGCCGTCACCGAAGTTGAACGTGACGCTTCCGGTAGGAGTCCCGGCACCCGGAGCAGAGGCCGAGACAGTCGCGGTGAACGTCACCAGCTCACCCACCACCGACGGATCCGGCACATCCGTCAACACCGTCGTCGTCGCCGCCTGATTCACCGCATGGCTGCCCAACCCGACCGAACCGGTGAAGTTGGAGTCACCGCTGTACGTGGCAGTGAGCGCGAACGGCGAACCCGTCGTCGTGGCATACGCATGCGAGGTCGTCGCCACGCCGGCAACCAGTGCCACCGGAGCAGACATGTTGCCGTCACCGAAGTCGAACACCACCGTCCCCGTCGGCGTACCCGCACCCGGAGCAGAGGCCGAGACAGTCGCGGTGAACGTCACCGGCTCACCCACCACCGAAGGATCCGGCACATCAGTCAACACCGTCGTCGTCGCCGCCTGGTTCACCGCATGGCTGCCCAACCCCGCGGAACCCGTGAAGTTGGAGTCACCGCCGTAGGTAGCGGTCAGAGCGAACGGCGAACCCGTGGTCGTCGTGTACGCGTGGCTGGTCGTCGCCACGCCACCGACCAGCGGCACAGGGACAGTTGGACTGCCGTCACCGAAGTCGAAGACCACCGTCCCCGTCGGCGTACCCGCACCCGGAACGACCGGTGCAACGGTGGCGGTGAACGTCACCGGCTCACCCACCACGGATGGGTCCGGCACGTCCGTCAACACCGTTGTCGTCGCCGCCACATTGACCGTGTGCGTCAGACCCGGACCCGTCGCCGAGCCCGTGAAGTTGGCGTCACCGCCATAGCTCGCACTGATCGTGAACGGCGAACCCGTCGTCGTGGCATACGCATGCGAGGTCGTCGCCACACCGGCAACCAACGGCACCACAACCGCGGGACTGCCGTCACCGAAGTTGAACGTGACGCTTCCGGTGGGAGTCCCGGCACCCGGAGCGACAGGCGAGACGGTGGCGGTGAACGTCACCGGCTCACCCACCACGGACGGGTCCGGCAGATCGGTCAACGCTGTCGTCGTCGCCGCCTGGTTCACCGCATGGCTGCCCAGCCCGACCGACCCGGTGAAGTTGCTGTCACCGCTGTATGAGGCCGTGAGGGCGAAGGGGGAGCCGACTGTGGTGGCGTACGCGTGGCTGGTGGTGGCCACACCACCGACCAACGGCACCGGGGCGGAGGTGTTGCCGTCACCGAAGTCGAACGTGACGGTTCCGGTAGGACTGCCTGCGCCCGGAGCGAGGGGCGAGACGGTGGCGGTGAACGTCACCGGCTCACCCACCACCGACGGGTCCGGCAGATCGGTCAACGCCGTCGTTGTCGCCGCCTGGTTGACCGCATGGGTGCCCAACCCGGCCGACCCGGTGAAGTTGGAGTCACCGCCGTAGGTAGCAGTGAGGGCGAACGGCGAACCCGTCGTCGTGGTGTACGCGTGGCTGGTCGTCGCCACGCCACCGACCAGCGGCACAGGGACAGTTGGACTGCCGTCACCGAAGTCGAAGACCACCGTCCCCGTCGGCGTACCCGCACCAGGAGCAGAGGCCGAGACCGTCGCCGTGAACGACACCGACTGCCCCACCACCGACGGATCCGGCACATCAGTCAACACCGTTGTCGTCGCCGCCTGGTTGACCGTGTGCGTCAGACCCGGACCCGTCGCCGAGGCCGTGAAGTTGGCACTACCGCCATAGCTCGCACTGATCGGGAACGGCGAACCCGTCGTCGTCGCATACGCATGCGAAGTCGTCGCCACACCACCGACCAACGGCACCACAACCACCGGACTGCCATCACCGAAGTTGAACGTGACCATCCCCGTCGGCGTACCCGCACCCGGAGCGACAGGCGAAACCGTCGCCGTGAACGACACCGACTGCCCCACCACCGACGGATCCGGCACATCAGTCAACACCGTTGTCGTCGCCGCCTGGTTGACCGTGTGCGTCAGACCCGGACCCGTCGCCGAGGCCGTGAAGTTGGCACTACCGCCATAGCTCGCACTGATCGGGAACGGCGAACCCGTCGTCGTCGCATACGCATGCGAAGTCGTCGCCACACCACCGACCAACGGCACCACAACCGCCGGACTGCCGTCACCGAAGTTGAACGTGACCATCCCCGTCGGCGTACCCGCACCCGGAGCGACAGGCGAAACCGTCGCCGTGAACGACACCGACTGCCCCACCACCGACGGATCCGGCACATCAGTCAGCGCCGTCGTCGTCGCCGCTGCATTCACCGAGTGACTGCCCAACCCCACAGAGCCAGTGAAGTTGGCACTACCGCCATAGGCAGCGGAGGCGGTGAACGGTGAGCCGACTGTGGTGGCGTACGCATGGCTGGTGGTGGCAACGCCACCGACCAGCGGCACAGGGACAGTTGGACTGCCGTCACCGAAGTCGAAGACCACCGTCCCCGTCGGCGTACCCGCACCAGGAGCAACGGGCGAGACCGTCGCCGTGAACGTCACCGGCTCACCCACCAGCGACGGATCCGGCACATCCGTCAACGCCGTCGTCGTCGCCGCCTGGTTGACCGCATGGGTGCCCAGCCCCACCGACCCGGTGAAGTTGGAGTCGCCGCCGTACGTGGCAGTGAGCGTGAACGGGGAGCCGGCAGTGGTGGTGTAGGTGTGGCTGGTGGTGGCAACGCCACCGACCAACGGCACCGGAGCCGACGTGTTGCCGTCACCGAAATCGAAAATGACACTTCCGGTAGGAGTCCCCGCACCCGGAGCAGCCGGCGAGACGGTCGCCGTGAAGTTCACCGACTGCCCCACCACCGACGGGTCGGGCACATCGGTCAACGCCGTTGTGGTCGCCGCCTGGTTGACCGTGTGCGTCAGACCCGGAGCCGTCGCCGAGGCCGTGAAGTTGGCACTACCGCCATAGCTCGCACTGATCGGGAACGGCGAACCCGTCGTCGTCGCATACGCATGCGAGGTCGTCGCCACACCACCGGACAACGGCACCGCAACCGCGGGACTGCCGTCACCGAAGTTGAACGTGACGGTTCCGGTAGGAGTCCCCGCGCCCGGAGCGACAGGCGAGACGGTCGCCGTGAAGTTCACCGACTGCCCCACCGCCGACGGGTCGGGCACATCGGTCAACGCCGTTGTCGTCGCAGCCGCATTCACCGCATGGCTGCCCAACCCCGCAGAGCCAGAGAAGCTGGCGCTACCCCCGTAGGAGGCGCTGATCGTGAACGGCGAACCCGTCGTGGTCGCATACGCATGCGAGGTCGTCGCCACACCAGCGACCAACGGCGCGACAACCGCCGGACTGCCGTCACCGAAGTTGAACGTGACCGTCCCGGTGGGAGTGCCCGCACCAGGAGCGACAGGCGAGACCGTCGCCGTGAACGACACCGACTGCCCCACCACCGACGGATCCGGCACATCAGTCAGCGCCGTCGTCGTCGCCGCCGCATTGACGGTGTGGCTGGCGGCACCGGATGAGCCGGTGAAGTTGACGTCACCGCTGTAGGTGGCGCTGGCACTGAAGGGAGAGCCTGCGGTCGTGGTGTAGGCATGCGAGGTCGTCGCCACACCACCGACCAACGGCGCGACAACCGCCGGACTGCCGTCACCGAAGTTGAACGTGACCGTCCCGGTGGGAGTGCCCATGTTGGGAGGGACGGGCGCGACCGTCGCCGTGAACGTCACCGGCTCACCCACCACCGACGGATCCGGCGCGTCGATCAGCGTCGTCGTCGACGACGGCACGCCGACGTAGTCGTAGGCGAAGCCGCCGCCCGGCCCGGCGGCGGTCACGACCGTGACCAGCACCGTACCGGGGTTTCCGGGAGGCACGACGACGTTGTTGATCACCGTGGAGGCGACCACGTTGTAGCTGGTGGCGTTGATGTTTCCGAACTTCACGGCAGTCACACCGGTGAAACCGGAGCCGACGAGCGTGACCACGTTGCCGCCGGCAGTAGGTCCGGTGGCCGCCGGGCTGATGGCCGTGATTCTCGCGCCGGGCGTCCCGGTGTAGGTGAACGCCTCGCCGTTGCTGGTGCCGCTGGGGTTGACCACGGTGATCAGGAGCGTGCCGCTTCCCGCGGGAACGGTGGCGTTGATCCTTACATCGTTGACCACCGTGAAGGTGGCATTGGTGTTGCCGAACTTCACGGCAGTGGCACCTGTGAAGTTGGAGCCCGTGAGTTGGACGGTCTGGCCGGCAGAAGCCCTTGTTGGTTGAACGACACTGATCGTTGGTGCGGGCATGACGCAGCTCCTCCGCAGATGATTCCAGGGCGGAGGCCTCACTCGCACGGGACGCGGCATCGTCAACTCCCCGCCCGCGCTTGGGAGCACGGCAGGGGAGGGCCGACCGGACAGTTGACGGAGTGAAGCCCATTGCCTCTTGCCAGCAATGAAAGCGAACCGGATACATACCCCGAAAGGAGTGAAATCTGGCAGATGATGCATACGGAGTGAATAGGACAATCCCATGAAGGCATCAGCTGCGCCGGTACGCGCCGGAGTACGCCCCTGTCGCGGAGCCGCACCTGACTCGGAAGATCACGACCGCGAAGGCGTCCAACCGCGAGGCGGCACAGGCGCCTCCCCTGTCACCACGGCCCCCGTCACCGCCACCGCCCCGTCACGTCACGACCGCCGCCGCCACCGCCGGCAGCTGCCGCACTCCACCCCGGCTCCCGCCGCACCCGCCCTCGGCCCTCCTCAGCGGCCATTCGCAAGCACTCGCGGCGGCAATCCGGGAAAAATCCACGCCGACCGCTTCACGTGGTCCGGCGTGGCCGTGTTCACTGACGTATGTCCTTCATCAGATCCATGTCCTTCATGTCTTCATCGTGTTCTTCGTATACGAGTTGCCGGTTCCCGTTGTCACTTTTCGTGCTGAAGGTGGTAAGCGGTCGCTCGCCGATGACGACTCGCGAGTAGATTTTTACGTCGCATTGCGGCACAACCGTTTTCCAGGGCTACTGACTGCACTACGTTGTCAGGCGCGTACACCCCGCGAACCGGTCGGGTCAGACCAGCCCGTCTGACGGTTCTCCCGTTACGGGTCAGATCTGCGCCGTGAGCGATGCCCGTACGGCGGCAGTCTGCGCTCACTGGGGAAGCCCGCCCGAAAGCTCCACCTCGCGTGGCGACGGACAGTTGAACAGCGAGCTCGAGCACCGCCCCGGACCAGGCGCCCCTGCTTCACCGCTCCTGAGCCGCCGGCGACTGCTCCGCGACAGCACTTCCGGCTCCACTGCGAATTGGTGGATCGGCGACTTCAGCACCCGCGTAAGCTGCCTTGAAAGAGAAATCATGAAAAGACCTCGCATTGCGGTATCGCGCCTTGCGGCCGCCGCAGCCGCTCTCACCATTACGGCGACTGCGTGCAGCGGCCTGAACAGCGCGTCCGGTGAACAGGAGTTCAGCGGCCAGACCCTCACGGTCGCCGGCACCTGGGCCGACGCCGAAGGGCAGAACTTCAGAAAGGTGCTCGACGGCTTCACGAAGAAGACGGGCGCCAAGGTGAAGTTCGCCTCGAGCCGCGAGCAAGGGCAGGACGATTTCGCCCTTTTCATCCGTGACCTGCTCAAGAGCGGCAAGGTTCCGGACGTGGCGATGGTGCCGCAGGTGGGTGTGCTGCAGCAGTTCGCGCAGAAGGGGTGGCTCGAGCCGCTTCCGCCGAGGGTCGAGCTGGAGGCCGCCCGCAACTTCGCCCTCGTCTGGCAGAACTACGGCAGCGTCCGGCGGATCTTCTACGGCCTCTACTACAAGGCGTCGCACAAGTCGACGGTCTGGTACGACCCGAAGGCGTTCGAGAAGGCCGACGTGGTCCCGCCGAAGACCTACGCGGAGATGATCGACAGCGGCGGAAAGCTGGCCAGGGCCGGCACCCCCGCCTTCTCCGTGGCCGGGAAGGACGCCTGGCCGCTCACCGACTGGTTCGAGAACATCTACCTCGCGCAGGCAGGGCCCGCCAACTACGCCAAGCTGGCCACGAACGAGATCGGCTGGACGGACCCCACCGTCATCAAGGCCCTGAAGACCTTCGGCAAGCTGTTCAAGGACAACAAGCTCGTGGCCGGCGGCGGGAACGAGGCCCTGCGCACCGACCTCAACGAGTCCGTCGGCGCCGTCTACGGCAAGAAGCCCAAGGCCGCGATGGTCTACGAGGGCGACTTCGTGGCAGGGATCATATCCGGGGCGTTCAAGAGGAAGGTCGACGACGACGCCGACTTCTTCTCCTTCCCGCCGGTGGGCAAGGACAAGCAGGCGCCCGTGATCAGCGGCGGCGACGCCGCCGTCGCCATGAAGTCCGGCAAGAACAAGGACCTGGCGATGTCCTTCATCGAGTACCTGGCCAGCCCGAAGGCAGCCGAGATCTGGGCCAAGCAGGGCGGATTCCTCTCGCCCAACATCAACCTGAACCTCAACGCCTATCCGGACGAGACCACCCGCAAGGTCGCCAAGTCCCTCGTGGACGCGGGCGAGGCCGTGCAGTTCGACATGTCCGACCAGGCACCGGGCGACTTCGGCGGCAAGCCCGGAGCGGGCGAATGGCAGCTGCTGCAGGAGTTCATCCGCGACCCGTCGGACCCGGAGAAGACGGCCCAGAAGCTCGACCAGGCAGCCTCCAAGGCGTACTTGGACGCGTCGGCCACCGGCACCACGGGCTGAGTCCCGCGCACCGACAGCTCAGCGCGACGCCCGGTTCGACCGACCGGGAACGGACCTTCCGCACGCGACACAGGGGGACGACCACCGCCCCTGGGTGAGGCAGCGGGTCCGTTCCCGGCTGCGCCGCGCAGCTCCCCTCTCCCCGGAGCCCCCCAATCGTCTCTCGAAGTCGCCTCCCCTCCCCCGGTGTTGCTCGCCTCACCGCCCCCGGACCACGCTGATCCGTACTCGTTCGCCGCGTGCGATGTGACGACCGTGTGACGTGTCACAGACACGCAGGCGCGGATGTGGGAGCTTCAACTCCGTTACTCATCAGTAGAGTTGCTGCGATCCGAGTGTGAGGTCCCGTCAGGTGGCGGGCCGCGCCGGCTGCCGTCGACCCGTGCGCGGGCGTGTGCCGGGTGGCTCCCCCAAGCTTCGCCGGCAGGTGCCCGGCGAACCCTGCCTGGACGTCCGGCTCGGACGGCCGGCCCCGCAGGCGGGAGAGGATCGGATGAGCACTTCGGAAGCCACCACACTGGAGGAACTGGTCGACACGGACCGGTATCCCCTCACGGACCTCGACAGCGCCGGGGCGCGCGCCGTCCTCTCCCGGGCCAGGGAGGATCTGCTGGCCGACGGCTGCACCGTACTGCCGGACTTCATCCGCCCCTCCCTGCAGGAGACGCTGCAGCAGGAGTGCGCGGACATGGCGCCCCGGGCGCACTTCGACGTCGCCACGGTCAACGTCTACAACATGGCCGTCGGCCCGGACCTGCCCGAGGACCATCCGGGACGCATGGCCTTCGAGCGCGGCAACGCCTTCGTCCCCCGCGACAGGATTCCCGCCGGGTCCCTCATCAGCCGTCTCTACTCCGACGAGACGTTCAAGCGCTTCATCGCGGGCTGCTTCGAACTCGGCGAGCTGCACGAGCTGGCCGACCCGCTGTCCGGACTGGTGCTCAACGTCGTCGAGCCCGGGATGGAACACCCCTGGCACTTCGACACCAACGAGTTCACCGTCAGCATGCTCACCCAAGAGGCCCAGGTGGGCGGGGTGTTCGAGTACTGCCCCAACATCCGGACCGCTCAGGAGGAGAACTTCGACGGAGTGCGTGACGTACTCCAGGGCAGGGGCGAGGAGTTGACGCGCCGCCTGCTTCTGCGTCCCGGGGATCTGCAGCTGTTCAAGGGCCGCTTCTCCCTGCACCGCGTCAGCCCCGTGCGGGGCGGCTTCGCCCGACACTCGGCGATCTTCGCCTACAGCGAGCGCCCGGGCGTCGTCGGAAGCGTCTCCCGCACCCGGCAGCTCTTCGGGCGTGTGCTGCCGGAGCATCTGGAGGCCGAGGGCCGCGCCGTGCGCGGCGACCGGCTGCTCGACTAGCGACCGGCCGGGCGGCCGGCTGCCGAGGGCCGCCACTGCCGGACGGCCTCACCGGTTCCCATGCCGCGCCGCACCACCAGTACACCCCTGCGACCCTGCCACCCCCACAGGAGCAATCCGTGCGCTTCGACGCCACCGGGAAAGTCACGCTCGACCACATCTACAACAGGCCCGATCCGCGTGCCTACTTCAGGGAGCTGCGCGAGCTCGACTACTGCGTTCCTCAGCAGGCCAAGCCCTACTTCGCCAAGCTCATGGAGGAGTACCGCGACGCGCGGCAGGTGGCGGTGCCCAAGGTGCTGGACATCGGCTGCTCGTACGGCATCAACGCCGCACTGCTCAAGTACGACGTGACGATGGACGCGCTCTACGCCCGCTACTGCGACGAGCACCTCGGCGGCGAGTCCGGCGCCGGTGGCCGTGCCCGCGCCGAGGAGACCTCCGAGGCGCTGCTGGCCCGCGACCGCAAGCTGGCACGGTCGCACAGACCGGCGCGTCCGGTCCGCTTCGTGGGTCTGGACACCTCCGGCAGTGCGCTCGCGTACGCCCTCGAAGCGGGGTTCCTCGACGACGCCGTCCACGCGAACCTGGAGCATGACGAGCCGTCGCCGCGGCAGCGCGCGCAGTTCGCCGGCACGGATCTGGTCATCTCCACGGGCTGCATCGGATATGTCACCGAGCGCACTCTTACGCGTATCGTCCGCTCCACGGGCGGCCAACTGCCCTGGATGGCGCACTTCGTGCTGCGCATGTTCCCGTTCGACCCCGTCGAGCGGGCGCTGGAGGAGCTGGGATACAGCACTGTCCGCGTCGACGACGTCTTCCGGCAGCGCCGGTTCGCCTCGCCGCAGGAGCAGACGCAGGTACTGGAGACGATGAAGGAAGCCGGAGTCGACGCGGACGGACTGGAGGCCGACGGCTGGCTGTACGCGCGGCTGTATCTTTCCCGTCCGTCCGGCACCGCAGGATGGCCCTGGTCCCCGGAACGGCTCGCGCGGGAGAGCGCGGCCACGCCCGGGACACCGGCCTCCCCCGCCACACCACCCACCGACGAACCGGAGTGAAAGCGCAAGTGAACACCAGTCAGGGAAGCGCGCCTCAGGGAAGCGCCACGACCACCCCCACCTTCGCGCAGGAGGACGCGCTGCCGCGCGTGCCGCTGCCCACGCTCGAGGCGAGCTGCGAGAGGCTCCTCGCCTGGTGCGCGCCGCTGCTCTCCCCGGGTGAACTCGCCGCGTCCGAGGCTGAGGTGGCGGCCTTCCTCGACCCCGACGGCCCGGGGCAGGTTCTGCAGGCGGCGCTGGAGGAGTACAACTCCTCGGAGGGCGTGCACAGTTGGCTCGACACGTTCTGGCCGTACCGCTATCTGGGGCGACGCGACCGGATCGCTCTGAACGCCAACTTCTTCTTCCTCTTCAGGGATTCGGACGAGTCGCAGGTGGAGAGGGCGGCGGGGCTCATCGCCGGCGCGCTCGACTTCAAGCGGCAGATCGACGAGGAACTGATCCCGCCCGTGGTTCAGCGGGGGCAGCCTCAGTCGATGGAGCAGCTGAAGTACCTCTTCTCCAGCACGCGCATCCCGGGCGTGGAGCAGGACACCTCCCGCACTCCCTACTCGGCGGAGCGGCCCGGCCCGTCGCGGGAGCGGCACATCCTGGTGTTCTTCCGCGGCAACACCTTCCGGATGGACGTCATCGGTGAGGGCGGTGCTCCGCACAGCCTCGAGGATCTGGAGGCGGGGCTGCGAGAGGTGATGAAGGCGGGCGCCGAGCCGGCGGGCGCGGGCGCCTCCGTCGGTCACCTCACCACCATGGCCCGCGCGGACTGGGCGAGGGCGCGGGCGTCGCTGCTGGACCTCGACCCGGGCAACGCCGAGTCCCTCCGCACCGTCGAGGACGCGTTGTTCTGCGTGTGCCTGGAGGACTTCGCCCCGTCCGGCGTCCAGGAGGCGTGCGACGAGCTGCTGTACGGGGACCGCGGCAACCGCTGGTTCGACAAGGCCGTCTCGTTCGTCGTCTTCGAGGACGGCCGTGCCGGGCTGAACGTCGAGCACTGCCAGTTGGACGGCACCACGATCCTGAGCTTCGTCGACGCGCTGCTGCCCGTTCCGGGGGCGGTGCACTCCGAGCAGTCCGGTGCGCGTGCCCAGGGGTCACCGGCGGTCCGGCCCGTGGAGTTCCGTCTCGACGAGACCCTTCGGGCGCAAGTGCGTTCGGCCGCCGAGGCGTTCGCGGAGTACGGACGGAGCACCGCGACGCGCACCGTCTCCTTCGACGACTTCGGCAGCAACCAGGCCAAGGCGCTCGGAGTCTCACCCGACGCCTTCGTGCAGGTCGCCTACCAGCTCGCCCACCAGCGCGCCAAGGGCCATCTGGGCGCCACGTACGAGTCGATCGCCACGCGGCAGTACAAGCACGGCCGCACGGAGGCAATGCGAGTCGTGACCCCGGAGATGTGCGCGTTCGTGGACGCGATGGATGACCCGGAGGCGGACACGGAGACGCGGCGCACCGCCTTCCGTGCGGCCGCGACCGCGCACGTGACGCGCGCCAAGGAGTGCCAGGCCGTCGAGGCTCCCGAACAGCACCTGTGGGAGCTGGAGTTGATCCAGCGCCGCCGCGGCGCGGAGCTCGGTGTGAACGAGCAGCCCTCGCTGTTCCGCAGCGCGGGCTGGCTGAAGATGCGGGAGGACTATCTGAGCACCAGCTCCGCGCCGTCCACCAACATCCAGTTCTTCGGGTTCGGTTCGACGAGCAGCCGCTGCATCGGCGTCGCCTACGTGCTGCTTCCGGAACGCTTCAACCTCTACCTGAGCACTCCGCTCACGGTGGCGGACCAGATGCACACGTTCGCGGAGAAGCTCCGTGACGCCGTGGGTGAACTGCGGGAGCTGCTGGCCGAGTAGCACCGGGCCGAGAGCGAAGAGGGGCCGGGCGGGCCGTCGCGGGGACGGTCCGCCCGCCCTCGTGTGCGGGCGGGTCACTCCCCCGCGGGCCGTGCGGACGTCAGCGAGGCGTGCAGCGGTTCGAGCCCCACGAGCAGGCTGTCCAGGGCGAGTTCGAAGCTGTCGCTGTCGATCTCCTCGGCGTGTGCCGGGATCAGATGTGCCTGCACGAGGTTGGGATAGCGCTCGAAGTAGACACGCGTGTCGTCGGCGAAGCCGCTCGCGAAGGGTGTGGTGGCTGCTCCGATGACGAGGTACTTCACGGAGGCGGCGATCATCGTGGCCCAGCGCGGGGGCCAGCCGTCCCCGACGAGCCCTCCGTGCACGGCATCGGCCATGGCGAGGAAGTCCTCGCGCCTGCCGGTGCCGGCGGCCACGACCGGGGCGGCGTTGGGGTGTCTGCTGAGTGCCGCGTGGTACGACCTGCCCCATGTCTCCAGGCCCTCGCGCCAGCCGCGCTCGAAGGCGGAGGTGTCCACCTGGCGGGTGAGCAGGTTGGCCACTGCGTCCAGCACGGCGTCCTTGTTGGGGTAGTGGCTGTAGAGCGAGGCGGCCTTCACATCGAGCCTCAGGGCGAGGTTCCGCATGGAGAGCGCGCCGATGCCCTCGGAGTCGATCAGCTCCAGCGCGGTGTCACGGATCCGCTCCCGGCTGAGCAGCGGCGACTTCGGGCGTGGCATCGGGGCTCCTTGTGAAAACTAACGCCGTAAGGTTAACGTGCGCGCAGGCAGAAACCTAACGCCGTTCGATGGACGAGGAGACCTCCGTGCCGCCCGTGACACCCCAGACCCCGCTCGGCCTCTTCGGCACCGAAGCCCTGATCGGCGAGGAGGACCGCGCGATCCGGGACACGGTGCGGCAGTACGTCGAGGAGAAGGTGAAGCCCCAACTCGCCGACTGGTACGAGACCGGGTCGCTCCCCGTGCGCGAACTGGCGAAGGAACTGGGCTCGTTGGGCGTCCTCGGCATGCACCTGGACGGCTACGGCTGCGCGGGCACCACCGCAACCGCCTACGGGCTGGCGTGCATGGAGCTGGAGGCGGGCGACTCGGGGCTGCGGTCCCTGGTGTCTGTGCAGGGCTCCCTCGCCATGTTCGCGATCTGGAAGTACGGCAGCGAGGAGCAGAAGCAGCAGTGGCTGCCGTCGATGGCGGCCGGTGACGCGATCGGCTGCTTCGGCCTGACCGAGCCGGACTTCGGCTCCAACCCGGCCGGCATGCGCACCCGCGCGGTGCGCGACGGTTCCGACTGGGTGCTGGACGGCACCAAGATGTGGATCACCAACGGGTCCGTCGCCGACGTGGCCGTGGTGTGGGCGAGGACGGACGACCCGGGAAACAAGGTCCGCGGCTTCGTCGTCCCGGCGGGCACCCCCGGATTCTCGGCGCCCGAGATCAAGAAGAAGATGTCGCTGCGCGCCTCGGTCACGTCCGAACTCGTCCTGGACGGCGTCCGGTTGCCCGAATCGGCGGTGCTCCCCGACGCCGTCGGCCTCTCCGGCCCGCTCTCCTGCCTCAACGAGGCGCGCTACGGCATCGTCTTCGGCGCGCTCGGCGCCGCACGCGACTGCCTGGAGACCACCCTCGAATACGCCCGGCAGCGGGAGATCTTCGACAAGCCGCTGGCCGCCTACCAGCTCTCGCAGGCCAAACTCGCCGACATGTCACTGGAGTTGGGCAAGGGGATGCTGCTGGCGCTGCATCTCGGAAGCCTCAAGGACGCCGGCTCGCTCCGTCCGGAGCAGGTCAGCCTCGGCAAGCTCAACAGCGTCCGCGAGGCGATCGCCATCGCCCGTGAGTGCCGCACCATGCTCGGCGCCGCCGGGATCACCCTGGAGTATCCGGTCATGCGGCACGCCAACAACCTTGAGTCCGTGCTCACTTACGAGGGCACCTCAGAGGTGCACCAGCTGGTGATCGGCCAGGCACTCACCGGCGAGGCCGCGTTCCGCTGATTCACGCGCCGCCGGAGCGCCGCGGCCTCACGGGGCGGGCGCTCGGCGGGCGACGACCTGGACGCTGCGTGCGGTGTGCCCGTGGAGTGTGGCGGCCGCCCCCGTTCGCTCCTCCTCGACGACGAAGCCGTTGCCGTGCAGCAGTGCCCGGAGCTGCTCGGGCCGGTGGTGCCGGAAGAGCCCTCCATCGGGCGTGGAGAAGGTGCCGTAGGCGCGGTACGGGGCCGAGGCCACGGCCTCCTCGTAGCGGCGTAAGTGGCGCTCGTCGTCCTGAAGGGGAACATCGCTGAGGTAGAGCACGCCTCCGGGTCTGATCAGCCGGGCGAGTTCCGCGACGAGCGCGTTCTGGTCCGCGTCGCCCGGGACGACGCCCAGCACGACGAACAGCAGCGCCGCGTCGAAGGAGTCCTCGGCCAAAGGCAGGGGCAGCGCCGTCTGCCGGGTCAGCTTGAGCCCCGGATGTTCGCGCAATCCGCGCTCGATCATCGCCGCGGAAGGGTCCACGCCCTGCACGTCGCCGTAGCCGAGTTCCTCCAGCCGCGCCGTCAGCCGTCCGTAGCCGCACCCGTAGTCGAGAATCCGGGCGTCGCGGGGCACGTACCGCTCCAGCAGCCCTTGGTCGAGGGGATGCGTGAAGGTCATCGTCGCGCCGGCGGTCTCCCAGTACGTGTGCACCACCGGGCGGGCGGATCCGGCAGAACCGGCGGAACTGGCGGAACTGGCGGGACCGGCAGAAGGAGCCATACGTGAAGCGTAACGACGGTGCACCCGGGGCTGCTGCGATGAATCCGGACTTCCGCACCGGACGGAACGCGCGTGGACGAGGTCACCGGCCAACCGGCCATGTCATTCGGCGTTTTCGTATCCGGGCCCCGGGATGGGGCGAGAGCGGGCGGTGGGGCTCCGAACCGCCGTTTCACGCACCGGTGTTCGTCCTCACCCACCACCCGCGTGACCGCTGCCGATGGAGGGCAGCACTTGCCGCACCCGTGAACGGCACGTGGGCCGTGCCCTCCGCTGCGGGAGGGCACGGCCCACGTGTTCACGCGTCCGCGAGGACCGGTCCGGCCTCAGCCGAGCGCCGCGAGCGCCTCGTTGAAGATCTTCGAGGGACGCATCACGGCCGACGCCTTCGCCGCGTCCGGCCAGTAGTAGCCGCCGATGTCCGCGGGCGAACCCTGCACCGCGATCAGCTCGTCGACGATGGCCTGCTCCTGCTCGCCCAGCGTGCGGGCAAGGTCGGCGAATGCCGCGGCGAGCTGCGTGTCCTCGGTCTGCGCCGCCAGCTCCTGCGCCCAGTACAGGGCCAGGTAGAAGTGGCTGCCGCGGTTGTCGAGGCCGCCGAGCCTGCGCGTCGGGGACTTGTTCTCGTGCAGGAAGGTCGCCGTCGCACGGTCCAGGGTGTCGGCGAGGATCTGGGCGCGCGCGTTGTCCGTCTTCTGCGCGAGGTGCTCGAAGCTGACCGCGAGCGCCAGGAACTCACCGAGGCTGTCCCAGCGCAGGTAGTTCTCCTTGACGAGCTGCTGCACGTGCTTGGGCGCCGAGCCGCCCGCGCCGGTCTCGAAGAGCCCGCCGCCGTTGATGAGCGGTACGACGGAGAGCATCTTGGCGCTGGTGCCCAGTTCCAGGATGGGGAACAGGTCGGTCAGGTAGTCGCGCAGCACGTTGCCCGTGACGGAGATCGTGTTCTCGCCGCGGCGGATGCGCTCCAGGGAGAACGCGATCGCGTCGACGGGCGCCATGATCTCGATGCGCAGGCCCTCCGTGTCGTGCTGCGGCAGGTACTGCTCGACCTTCGCGATGAGGTTCGCGTCGTGCGCGCGGCCCTGGTCGAGCCAGAACACCGCGGGGTCGCCGGTCGCGCGGGCGCGGCTGACTGCGAGCTTGACCCAGTCCTGGACGGGGATGTCCTTGGTCTGGCACATGCGGAAGATGTCGCCCGTGCTGACGGCCTGCTCCAGTACGGCGTTCCCGTCGCCGTCGAGGACCCGCACGGTGCCGGTAGCGGGGATCTCGAAGGTCTTGTCGTGGCTGCCGTACTCCTCGGCCTTCTGCGCCATCAGGCCGACGTTGGGCACGGAACCCATCGTCGACGGGTCGTACTGGCCGTTGGCGCGGCAGTCCTCGATCACGGCCTGGTAGATCCCGGCGTAGCTGCTGTCCGGGATGACGGCGAGGGTGTCCTGCTCCTGGTCGTCCTTGTTCCACATGTGGCCCGATGTACGGATCATGGCCGGCATGGAGGCGTCGACGATGACGTCGCTCGGCACGTGCAGGTTGCTGATGCCGCGGTGGGAGTCGACCATCGCGAGGTCCGGACCCTCGGCGAGCTCCGCCTCGAAGGACTCCTTGATCTTCGCGCCCTCGGGCAGGGATTCCAGGCCCTTGAAGATGCCGCCCAGGCCGTCGTTCGGGGTCAGGCCCGCCTCGGCGAGGGTCTTGCCGTACTCCGCGAACGTCTTCGGGAAGAAGGCGCGGACCACGTGGCCGAAGATGATCGGGTCCGAGACCTTCATCATCGTGGCCTTCAGATGCACCGAGAACAGCACGCCCTCGGCCTTGGCGCGTGCGACCTGCGCCGTCAGGAACTCACGGAGCGCCGCGACGCGCATCACCGATGCGTCGACGATCTCGCCGGCGAGCACGGGAACCGACTCGCGCAGAACGGTGGTGCTGCCGTCGTCGGCGGCCAGCTCGATGCGCAGTGAGCCGTCGGTGGGGACGATCACGGACTTCTCGGTGGACCGGAAGTCGTCGCCGTCCATGTGCGCGACGTTCGTCTTCGACTCGGCCGACCAGGCGCCCATGCGGTGCGGGTTGGACCGGGCGTAGTTCTTCACCGACGCCGGCGCGCGGCGGTCGGAGTTGCCCTCGCGGAGCACCGGGTTCACGGCGCTGCCCTTGACCTTGTCGTAGCGGGCGCGGATGTCGCGCTCCTCGTCGGTCTTCGGCTCGTCCGGGTAGTCCGGCAGCGCGAAGCCCTTCTCCTGAAGCTCGGCGACCGCCGCCTTCAGCTGCGGGATGGACGCCGAGATGTTCGGCAGCTTGATGATGTTCGCCTCGGGCGTCCTGGCCAGCTCACCGAGATTGCCGAGGGCGTCCTCCACGCGCTGCCCGGGCTCCAGACGCTCGGGGAACTGGGCGAGGATCCTCCCGGCCAGGGAGATGTCGCGGCTCTCGACACCGACCCCCGCCGTCGAGGCGTACGCCCTGACCACAGGCAGGAACGAATACGTCGCCAGGGCCGGGGCCTCGTCGGTGTCCGTATAGATGATGGTCGAGTCAGTCACCGGTACTCCGCTCCACGTGCTCCACGTCTACGTCGTCTCGATATCAAGATATCTGGTCCTGGCGCCTCCCCGGACACCCGCCCCCGGATCCGGCCCGCGGGCGGCCGTCGGGCGGCCGGGGTCGGCCGGTCGCTCACACCGCGTGGTCTCGCAGCCAGGCCAGGACCTGCGCCGCGTGCTCGTCGGGCGGGAAGACCGGGTAGAAGGCGTGCTCCACAGCGCCATCACGGATGACGAGCGTGAGCCGCTTGTACAGCCGCATCCCGCCGGCTTCGAACGTGGGGAGGCCGAGCGGTGCCGCGGCCAGGCGACGGTCCGGGTCGGAGAGCATCGCGAACGGCAGGTGCAGCCGCTCCACTGCCTCACGCTGGTAGTCGCTGTCCTGGCTGGAGAGACCGAACACGGCTTCCGCGCCCGCCTCGAGCAGCTCCCCGTGGTGATCGCGGAATCCGCACGACTCGGGAGTGCAGCCACGGGCGCCCGGGATGTCGTCCCAGCCTTCGGGCAGGTCCCTGCCAGGTCGGCCGGTGAGCGGGTAGACGTAGAGGACCGTACGGCCGGGGCCGAGCCCGTCGAGGCGGACCGACTCCCCCGCCGTGCTGAGCAGTTCGACGTCCGGCAACGCCGTGCCGGGCAGGTGCCGGGCGGCACCGTCGTCCTCGGGCACTGGCAGATCGGCGGGCAGGTTCAAGAAGTTCACGGCTGCATCTCCTTCCGCCGTGAGCCTCTCATCCGACGGACCGCGCACGTCAGCCCCCGGTGGTCCGGTGCCGACCGGCAACCATGCCCCGCGAAGCCGCCACCGGCGCAGACCCGCAGGTGTTCGGGCACAGGTCCGCCGGGTCGGATCAGCGTGACTGGCAGGCCGAACTCGCCACTGGTACTACTTCTCGTACTCCGGAAGGGAGTGACCCGTGTCCATCACCGCCAGCGAGGCTCGCAAGAACCTGTTCCCGTTGATCGAGCAGGTCAACAACGACCGCGCTCCCGTGCACATCACTTCCCGTAACGGCAACGCCGTGCTGCTGTCGGAGGAAGATTATTCCTCCTGGCAGGAGACGATCTACCTGCTGCGCTCGCCCGCGAACGCCAGGCGACTGTCCGAGTCGATCGCCGAGGCCGAGGCGGGCAGGACCGAACCGCGCGAACTGATCGAGGTCGACGACAGCGAGTGAAGACCGTATTCACCGAGCACGGGTGGACGGACTATGTCCACTGGCCGGAGACGGACCGTCGCATGACCAAGCGCATCAACCGGCTCATCGAGGAACGCAAGCGTGATCCGTTCGCGGGGATCGGCAAACCGGAGCCGCTCAAGGGTGACCTGAGCGGCTACTGGTCCCGGAGGATCGACGACGAGCGCCGGCTGGTGTACCGAGCCAGAGGCGACGAACTCATCGTGGCCCAGGCCCGGTATCACTACTGACCGGCGGGGGCGTCGTGAAGTCGCGGGCGGGATCGTGATGCGTATCGGGCGATACGACGAGAGCCCTGGAAGCTCTGGCCAAACCGGCCGCCACGCTTGATCATGGCTGCCGTCGCCCGAAGTCCACTCGCTGCCGGAGCCCGCATGCCGTTCGACATCGACCTCTTCCGCGCCCAGTTCCCCGCCCTCGCGACCGGGACGGCGTTCTTCGACGGGCCCGGCGGTACTCAGACACCGCGTGCGGTCATCGAAGCGGTCGCGGAAGCGCTCGCCGGTCCGCTCTCCAACCGCGGCGACGGCAACCCCGCGGAGCGCAACGCGGAGACGCTCGTCGCCGAGGCCCGGAAGGCGCTGGGCGACCTGCTCGGCGCGGACCCGCGCGGCGTCGTCTTCGGCCGCAGCGCCACGCAACTCGCTTACGACTTCTCCCGCACGCTCGCGAAGTCCTGGTCGCCGGGTGACGAGGTGGTGGTCACGCGCCTGGACCACGACTCCAACGTGCGCCCGTGGATACAGGCCGCGGAGCAGGCCGGCGCCACCGTGCGGTGGGCCGAATTCGACCCCGAGGACGGCGAGTTGACGGTCGAAGCCGTCGGCGAAGTCCTCTCCGGACGCACCCGCCTCGTCGCGCTCACCGGCGCCTCGAACCTGATCGGCACGCGCCCGCCCGTCACGGAGATCTCCCGGGTGGTCCACGACGCGGGCGCCCTGCTCTACGTCGACGGCGTCCACCTCACCGCGCACTCCCTCATCGACCTGGAGACGCTGGGCGCGGACTTCTTCGCCTGCTCCCCCTACAAGTTCCTCGGCCCGCACATGGGAGTGCTCGCCGCCCGCCCCGAGCTCCTGGAGACGCTGGCTCCGGACAAGCTGCTGCCGTCCACCGACGTCGTTCCCGAGCGCTTCGAGTTCGGCACTCTGCCCTACGAACTCCTCGCCGGGGCACGCGCCGCCGTCGATGTCCTCGCAGCGCCGGGAGTACACCCGGAGCGCGACCGCAGGGAGCAACTCGTCGCCGCCTACTCGATGCTGGAGAAGCACGAGGACGCGCTGCTGCAGCGGATCGAGGGCGGCCTTGCCGGGCTCCCCGCCGTCCGTCAGCACTCGCGTGCCGCCGTACGCACGCCCACGCTGCTGCTCACCTTCGACGACGGCCACAACACCGGGGACGCTTCCCGCCACTTGGCGGAGCGCGGCATCAACGCCCCGTCCGGATCCTTCTACGCGATCGAGGCCTCCCGCCGTCTCGGGCTCGGCGACGGCGGCGGGCTGCGCGTGGGCCTGGCCCCGTACAACAGCGCGGAGGACGTGGACCGGCTGCTGGAGGGTCTGGCGGACTTCCTGCGCTGAGCGGGTCGGACAACGCCCGGTGTGAACGCCGGGACAAAATGGGCGAGTTCGTACCAGCCGGGCCAAGGCGATGGCCCGGCGGTCAGGTCTGTCCGGAATCATCGCTGGGCACAGCGGTATTCAGTTGAAACTGCGCCGCTCGGAAGTTGACAACTAACGCATGGATGACTCACTTCCTGGCTACATTTGACGGTGACCTGCCAACCGTGTGCCCTGCCAGCTTGCGGTAGGCAAAAACGAGGGAACGCGTCGTAACGGATTCCATCGAGGGGGCCGGCGATGGCAGCACTGAGATGCTCCAAGTGCGGAGCACGAATTCAGTTGGACGGCACGTCGTCATGTTCGTGCGCGCCCGAGACCGCCGGCCGTAACGACGTGTCGGCGTTCCAGGCCTTCCGACCACGCCTGAAGAAGGCAGCCGCATCCCGGCGGCTCGAAGCGCGCCCGGCCGCATCCCGGCAGCCCGAACCGCGCCCGGCCGCATCCCGGCAGCCCGAAGCGGACCCGGCCGCATCCCGGCAACTCGAAGCCGACCCGGCCGCACCGGTGAGCCACAGGGGCGGCCGTCGGCCCATGGACCGGCGCAGCACGGGTGTCGCCGTCGGCGTCGCCGCGGCCGTCGCGCTCGGGACCGTGGCCTTCAGCGTGGACGCGATGAATTCGGGCTCGACGGTCCAGGGGGGCGGCAGGCCGGCGGTTTCGGTCTCGCCCGACCCGGACATCGCCGCGCGAGAGGCGGCGGAGCGCTCCGAGGCGAACACGCCCGACCAACCCGAGAACGGCAATCCCCCGCCGGCCGCGGACGACGACGGCATGCGGCCCGCGGGCGACGGAGACGAAGACCGCCCCGGCTCGCAACCCCCCGCGTCGGATGACGGGGCGCCCTCCCCCGCACCGTCCGGGGACGAGGCGGGCGGCGCCGATCAGGGCGGCTCCACCGGCAACCCGGGCGACGGCGAAGGCGACGATGACGGCGGCGGCGGCGAGGAGTCGGACGCCGGAGGTTCGCAGGGCGGCGGCGACAACGGCGGCGGCGACCAGGACGACGACAACGGTGGCCTGCTGGGCGGCCTCCTGGGCCTCCTGTTCGGCGGCGGCGGCGATGACCGCGACGACGACGGCCAGGACCGCAGCGGAGGCGACTACCACGAGAGCGGTCAGGACCGCGGTGGCGACCACGGGGGCGGCGGCGGTTACCAGGGAGGCGGCAGCCACCACGGCGGGGGCGGCCACGACTAACTGGCGGGTGCCGTCCGGTACTTCCGCGAGGCGCCTGAGGACTTCCTCTCCGCAGAGAGCGCCCGCGAGACCGGCGGCGTACGCGTTCCCGCCGGGAGCCCCAGTCGCTCCGCCAACTCGTAGTCGAGTTGCTCCGCCAACTCGTACTCGCGGCCGAGGTCGGCCCCCGTCAACACCTCGGCGGATCCGGCCGGTTCGCCCATGCATGGGTCCATGCGCGTCGGGCACCCGGGCGCGGAACCCGATCTGTGCATTGGAGGCAAACCGTGCTCGCCGCCATCTTCGGCGCGATCCGGACCGTGTTCTCAGCGATCCTCACGGTCGTCACGCTGCCCTTCCGACTCGTCGCCCGGCTGCTGGGTGGCGCGACAAGACGCGCCTAAGGCACGACAACCGGCAGAACCAGGCGAAAGAACGAAGGGACAGGAGGCCCGACATGGGTGACCGGCACGTAATGCCCGACGGCGACCAGTGGAAGATCACCAACCCCGACGGCGTGAAGGCGGACGACCCATACCGGCACACAGGAAGAGGCCGTCCAGCGCGCCCGCGAGATCATCCAGAACGACGGTGGCGGCGAACTCGTCGTCCACGGCACGGACGGTCGGATCCGGGACAAGCGCACCCTCACCGCGGGAGCTGCCCCCAACTCCCCTCGCGGCTGAGTTCCGCACGGTGAAGACACCGCGGAACACGGCGAATTCGGGAGGCCCGCACACTGCGGGCCTCCTTTTCGTGTCAGATGCGGCGGTCACCCATCCCGTCGCCCCGGGACCGGACGATGAAGCCGGACGCGGACTGCTCCTCGTCGACATCCTGGCCGCCCGCTGGGGCACTTCACCCCGTAGCCCGGTCGGGAAGACGGTCCGGGCCGAGGTCGAGAGAGATCCGTGGACGTGGTGAACGCTGACCGTTGCCCTGACGGCACCGCCCAAGGACGCCCAACTGCCTTACCGCGCAAGGCACAACGGAGGCCGCGACGCCCCGTCAGTGACCGCCCGTGTCGATGACGCAGAAGCGGTTGCCGTCGGGGTCGGCGAGCACGACGAAGTCGGCGTCGGCCGGATACAGGTCCCAGTCGACGCGCCGCGCTCCCAGGGAGACCAGCCGTTCGACCTCAGCGGCCTGGTCCGCCGCGTCCCCCGCGTACAGGTCCAGATGGATCCGCGGGTACTTCTGCACGGGCGTCTCGCTCAGGCCGAGGGACAGCTGCGCACCCGGCCCGTGCTCGGCCACCAGAACCGCCCAGGTGTCCTCCACCTCGTCACGCGGCACGTAACCGAGGGCCTCCGTCCAGAAGGCGACCGCACGCCGCACGTCCGAGACACCCAGGACGACGGAACCGATTCTCAGCATGGCCCGATCCTGGCACGTGGCGGTTCCGACGCCGAGGGGTCCGGGACCACCCGTCGTCCGCCGGGCCACACCGGGACGTGCTGGTTCGTCGTCCCGGAACCCTCGCGGGTCCTCCCGAGGCCTGGCAGGCTCACGCCATGACGCGACTCACATCTCCCGGGGGCGCCCGCTCCCCCCACCTGCCACCCGGCACGTACAGACCGTCGCGGCCGGTCTCCTGGTCCCGCACGCGTACGAAAGTCGTCGCCGTGACCGCCGGGATCGCCCTCGCGCTCGGTACGGGCGGCTCCGCCGGGGCGCGTACCGCCGCGCCCGCACCCGCACCCTCGTGGCAGAAGGCCGTCGACCGCATCCTCGCCGACAAGCGGCTGGACGGAGCGGCGACGAGCATCGTGATCAGCGACGCGGAAAGCGGCCGGGTGCTGTACGACCGCAACCCCGGCAAGCGGCTGATGCCCGCGTCCAACACCAAGCTGCTGACCTCCGCCGCCGCGATGGACCTCCTGGGCCCCGGCTACCGCTACCGCACCGACGTACTCGCGGACGGCGACCGGAGCGGCGACCGCCTCGACGGCGACCTGTACGTGCGCGGCACCGGCGACCCGACGCTGCTCGCCAAGGACTACGACGCGATGGCGGCCGACGTCGCCGCCGCCGGGATCAAGACGGTGACCGGCAAGCTCGTCGCCGACGACACCCGGTTCGACACGCAGCGGCTGGGACGCTCGTGGGCGGCGGACGACGAATCGGCGTACTACTCCTCGCAGATCTCCGCGCTGAGCCTCGCGCCCGACACCGACTACGACACCGGCAACGTCTATCTGGAGATCGTCCCCGGCTCCACGGCGGGTGAGAAGCCCAAGGTCAAGGTCACGCCGTCCAACGACTACGCCGACGTGGACGTCACCGCCACCACCGTCGCCGGGAACGGGGAGAACACGATCTCCGTCGACCGCGAGCACGGCGGCAACACCATCACCGTGAGCGGCGGGATCCCGGTCGGCGCCGATCCGGAGGAGTCGTGGACGAGCGTGTGGGAACCCACCGGCTACGCGGCCTCCGTCTTCGCCGACGCGCTGGAGCGGCACGGCGTGGAGGTCGCCGGGAAGACCGAGCTGGGCAAGGCCACACCGGACGGTGCCGAGCGCGTCGCGCGTCATTCGTCGATGCCGCTGAAGAAGATCACCGTTCCGTTCATGAAGCTGTCCAACAACAAC
The DNA here is from genome assembly GCF_015910445.1 of Streptomyces bathyalis. Lineage (NCBI taxonomy): Bacteria > Bacillati > Actinomycetota > Actinomycetes > Kitasatosporales > Streptomycetaceae > Streptomyces > Streptomyces bathyalis. The sequence goes on along the minus strand of NZ_CP048882.1, from coordinate 5,899,961 downwards.
CACGCCGAGGTCCTCACCAAGACCATGGGCGACGAGAGCGCGGGCAAGGGCACCTGGAGCGCGGGGCTGAAGGCGATCGAGGGCTTCCTGAAGAAGGAGGGCGTGGACACCGGCACCCTGCGGCAGGTCGACGGCTCGGGACTGTCCCGCATGGACAACGTCTCCGCACGCCACATCTCCACGCTTCTCCACTCGGTGCGGAAGAAGCCCTGGTTCAAGCAGTGGTACGACGCGCTGCCCATCGCCTGCGCAGGGGACCGCATGACGGGCGGCACGCTGCGCTCACGGATGTGCGACACACCGGCCGAGGGCAATGCGCACGCCAAGACGGGCTCGCTGACGGGCGCTTCGGCTCTGTCCGGCTACGTCACCGACGCGGACGGCCGCAAGCTCACCTTCAGCATCATCCTCAACAACTACCTCGCGGATTCGGTGAAGGGCATCGAGGACTCGATCGTGGTGGCCCTCGCCTCCGACGGCCGCGAGACCGGGAGCGGGAAGAAGCCCGGGACGAAGGGCAAGGGCGAGGACCGGCGCCCGTCGGGGCCCCTGGTGGGCCCGGAGTGCTCCTGGAAGAAGCCCGCGCGCTGCTGACCTCCGGCTGACGGACCGCCGGGTGCCGCTGCCGATGCGGTGTCCGGGCCCGGCGGGCCTGCCGGGCCGGCGGACGGGTCGCCCAGCAGCGCGGACCTGAACGGAATCGCCTTCGGACGCGGCGTGGCCTGCTTCGGGCCCGCACGGAAACCGTCGTTGACTGACGGCAGACCCTGCAGACCCGGCAGCCCAAGCGCCGGCAGACGAAGGAGACCCCCATGACAGCCTGGACGAGCGACGAACTCGACAAGATCGCAGCAGCCGACGAGCTGGAGATCGCGCCCCGGCAGAACGACGGCTCCCTGCGCAACCCCGTGACGATCTGGGTCGTGCGCCACGGCGACGACCTGTACGTCCGCTCCTACAGAGGAAGGGACGGCGCGTGGTTCCAGGCAGCCAAGGCAGGTCGCGAGGGGCGCATCCAGGCCGACGGAGTCGCCAAGGAGGTCAGCTTCACGGAAGAGACCGACCCGGGCCTCAACGAGCACATCGACGCCGCCTACCGCAGCAAGTACCAGCGCCACAGCGCCCAGTACGTGGACCCCATGGTCGCCTCCGGGGCCCGGTCCGCGACGCTGAAACTGATGCCGCGCTGATCCCTGCCCTTCTCGGCGCCGCCCCCGGCACTCGCCCGGGGCCGGTACACATCGGGCGTGGGTACGCGCCGGGGTAGGTACGCACCCCGGGTCTGTGCGCGCCCTCCGGGCCGGGCACTCGCCCGGGGCCGCCGACCGGGGCACCCGGACGCGTCGGCCCGAACATCCGAGTGCAGCCGTCACACCACAGGAGAAGCATGACCACCATCGCCATCATCGGAGCGGGACGCGGGCTGGGAGCCGCCGCGGCCCGGCAGTTCGGACGCGAGGGATTCGACGTCGCTCTGGTCTCCCGCAGCCAGGAGCGAGTCGACGCGCTGGCCGACGGGCTCGTCGACGAGGGTGTGACCGCCCGCGGCTTCGCCGCCGACGTACGTGACACGGGCGCCCTCACGGCCGCGCTGGAGGCCGCCGCCGAGGCTCTCGGTCCCATCGAGGTCCTTCAGTACAGCCCCGCGCCGCACAGGGACTTCATGCGGCCCGTGCTGGAGGCCACTCCGGCCGACCTGTCCGGCCCGGTCGAGTTCTCCCTCTACGCACCTGTGGCCGCCGTGCAGCACGTACTGCCGGGCATGCGCCGCCTCGGACGCGGCACCGTCCTCTTCGTCAACGGAGGCACCGCCGTCCGGCCACGGCCGGACTTCGCCGGCACATCGGTCGCCTTCGCCGCCGAGAGCGCCTACGCCCGGATGCTGCACGCGGCGCTCGCCGACGAGAACATCCACGTCGCCCAGCTCGTCATCCCCGGTGCCATCACGCCCGGACACCCGCGCAAGGACCCCGCGGTGCTCGCGGAGACCCTGAAGGACATGCACCGCGACCGGGGCGACTTCCGGGTCTTCGCCGAGGAGCTCGACGCCTGACCCCGGGCCGGGTGAACGTGCCCGGGTTCAGGCGAACTTGCCCGGGTCAGTCAGCCCTTGAACGCCTTCGCGAACTCGTCCGCCTTCTTCCCGATGCCCGAACAGGCCGCCTGCGCCTTGGACTTCGGGCCTCCGGGGCAGGGCTTGTCGCGGGTGGCGGACCACATGGACAGGCCGCCGAGCTCCTTCTTGTCCGCGAACTCCCGCAGTTCCGCGGCGTCTTCGGGACGGAAGACCTCGCCCTTGACGTCGTTCACGCCGATCATCGGCGTCACCGAGAGCGTGTCCCAGGCCTCCTCCGGATCCTTGATCCCCAGCGCGGGCCGGATCTGCTTGTGCGCGGCGGTGGCCGCCTGGACGGCGTACTTGCCCATGTCTCCGTCGTAGGACGTGCCGTAGTCCATCGCCATGATGTTCACGCGGTTCACGCCGGCCCCGTTCTTCTGCGCGTTCTCCAGCACCGCGCGGGCGTCCCGGTTCAGGCCCGAGGGCATCACGGGGAGGGTGAAGGAGACGTTGAGGTTCGGACGCTGCCGCTGGAGCCGCACGATCGCCTGACTGCGAAGCTCGTTCGCCTTCGAGTCCGTCAGCGCGGGGCCTTCGAGATCGAAGTCGAGCTTCGTCAGGCCGTAGGTGTCGATGACCTTCGTGTAGGCGCTCGTCAGCTTGTCCACCGAGCCGCAGACCCGGGCGAGTTCGTTGCCGCTCTGACCGCCGAAGGAGACCCGGACGTCGCCGCCCTCGTCTCGCAGCTTCTCCGCCTGCGCCGCCACCGGATTGTCTTCCAGCTGCTGCCTGCCGCCCCACTTGGGCACGCAGCCGCCTCCCGGGGAGACGAACGCGAGGTTGTACTCCTTCACCCCGGTCTTCTCGGCCCTCTCGAGAAGGTCGTAGGAGGGCTTGAGGGACGTGTCCACGTACGGCGCGAAGTCCCCGGTTTCCGGCAGCGGGTCCTCGGTCTGCGAGGGCGTCGCCGGAGGCGGGCCGGTGGGCCCGGGATCCGTCTCCCCGCTCGAACAGCCGGCCAGCAACGACGCCACAACTGCCGCCGCGGCCAGTGCGGTTACGGCACGCTTCCCTGCGCGGATCCTCGGGGCAGCCTGCGCTTCCGCGTGGTTCGCCATCGTCGGGCTGTCTCCTTCTGACGTGGGGGGCCGGTCTTCCTGCATCAGCAAGCTAACGACAACGGCACGGGAGTATCAGCGGGTTGGGGACGTGGACGAGGGGACTTAGCCCACACTTGAGCCGGGTTTAAGGGAGGCGCGGCCGGAGGGAGGTCCGGCCCGGAACGGCGCTCCCGTCCACGTCCCGCCGAGGCGACCAGGGAAGAGCTCGGAGCACTCGGAGGCGGGCCGGTGCCCGATACCGCTCATGCCCCCACCGCTCGGCGCCGGTTCCGCGGCGCCGCGACCCGCCCCGGATCTCGAAGGTTGTACGGCCCGTCCGACCGGTTCCTGATCGATTCCCGACCGAGACGGCATCGCTACCGGTGTCCCGCAACCCGCCCGACGGCACCCCCGTCCAACCTGCGACAACGAACCCGCGCACAGCCGGAGGGGACCCCTCATGAACGATCCGACACCGCCCGCGACAGGGAACCGTCGCAGTCCCGGCCGGCGTCCGCGCCGGTCGCTCGCACTCCTCGCGGTGGGAGTGCTCGCCTCGGCGCTGGCCGTCGCGGGTTGCAGCACCAACTCCGCCACGGACTCCGGGAGTTCGGCGAGCGAGCGGCAGTACGCGAGCGACGCACCCGGGAAGCGCGAGGCAGGCGCGGGAGCGGCGGCCGACAGCGGGGCGCGCGCCAACCCCGACGACGCGACAGGCCAGCAGGAAGGCCCGGCCAGTAAGAAGCCACCGAAGATCGAACCGGACCACGTCATCCGTAAGGCCAGGCTCACGGTCCAGGTCAAGGACGTACCGTCCGCACTGGACGACACCCGTACCACGGTGGAGAGCGCGGGCGGTTACGTCGGCGACGAGACAACCGACCGCGACGGCCAGAGCCACGAGCGGTCGCGTCTGGTGCTCCGGGTACCGCAGGAGGAGTACGCGGACGTCCTGGAGGAGCTCTCGGGCAGCGGCAAGCTCATCGAGCGGAAGGTGTCGGCCGACGACGTCACCGACAAGGTGGTGGACGTCGAGAGCCGCGTCGCCTCGCAGAAGGCAAGCGTCGAACGCGTACGGAAGCTGATGGACAAGGCCACTGAGCTCTCCGACATCGTCACTCTGGAAGGCCAGTTGAGCACCCGCCAGGCGGAACTGGAAGCGCTCCAGGCGCAGCAGGCGTCGCTGAAGGACCGGACGTCGCTGGCCACGATCACGCTCGTGCTCTCCGAGACCGAGGTGGAGAAGAAGGACGACGGGACCGGGTTCACGGACGCGCTGGGGGGCGGCTGGGATGCCTTCATCACGACGATGCGCTGGGTCGCGGTGGTGATCGGTGCGGCGCTGCCGTTCCTGGCCGCGCTGGCGGTGCTGCTGGTGGTCTGGCGGCTGGCACGGGGCCGGCTGCCGCAGAGCGTGCGCCGCCGCTCGCCGGGGTCCGCGGTCCCTGCGGCCGCGAACGACGGCGGCAACTCACCGTTTCCGGCAAAGGCTGCGGCGAAGCCACCGGAGAGCGACTGAGCGACCGAGGACCGAGCGACCGACCAGTGATACGGCTGGCTCCATGGGCCTTCGGAGTCCACCGTCTCCGCGCTGAGAGCAGGCAGCGCGGCTACGGTCCGGGGAGGTCGGCCCGGGCAGCTCCCGTACGCAGCGTGGGCCGCGCCTCCCTGCGAGGGAAGCGCGGCCCACGGCCTCGTTGCGCGGCCCGGGAGAGCGAACGGACGCTCCCGCGTGAACGGGAAGCCAGGTTTTTCCTACGGCGATGTGCTGTTGCCCGAGCCGGCGGCGACAGCGGCCGGTGCGAGTTCGCTGTTCACGAGGCCGTGAACAGCGTCGATCAACCTGACGCCCTGCTCTGTCGCATAGTCCCGCAGCATGCGCGCAGCGGTGCTGAACGAGACATCCGCGTACTCGACGATCATTCCCTTGGCTATCTCCAGGGCGCTCTTCGCGGCGATGACACTTTGCAGCCGCATCACGATCTCTCCCCGCGGATGCTTTTCCGCCGACCACTGCATCAGGGCCAGCATCGTGGCATCGGCCAGAGCCTGAGCAAGATGCTGATCCTCCGCGGCGAGCGGTCCGCGTCCGGTGCGGAGAAGATTGACTGCACCGACGACGTGTTCGTGCAGTCGCAGCGGCACCGTATGGACCGACGCGAAGCCGGCGGCCAGTGCGGCATCTGCCACCTCCGGCCAGCGTTCCCGCTCGGCGGAGAGGTCCGGGACGCTGATCTGACGCTGTTCGTGGTAGGAGTCCACGCAAGGACCCGAGTTCTTCTGCAGTTGCAGCACCTCGAGGAAATCCGCCTCCTCGCTGGAGGCGGCCGTTGTCCGCAGACGGCCAAGGGCGTCGATCATCATCACGCCCACCGCCTCAACATCCAGCAGTCCGGCACAGTGATCGACTAGACGCTGGAAGAGAGACAGGGGGTCGAAGTCCTCGACGAGGGTGTCCGCCAAGGTGAGGAAAGCCTCGCTCACCTCTCGCTCACGGCTCACGCTCCATGCCTCCTGTCACGTACACCGACAAGGCCGCCGGGCTCAATCTCCAGCACGGAAATCATCCCTGCGGCCGGTGACGTCCTTCGCCAATTCGGTGACGGTCTTGTCCAGCAAGAATGCGCGTGCCCGCAGCCTTGCCATCGCTTCCTCGGCGTCCACACCGAATCTCACCATCAGCATCCCGATGGCGCGGTGCACTTCTTCGTGGTTGGCCTCAGCCTCTATCCACCAGGCTACTCTCGGCTGCTCGTCCTCCGACGGCTGAGCCTCGTGGAGACCCGCGAGTGCCAGGCCGACGGCATCGGCCGCCCGCATGCCGAGCCGGATATCAGGCTCCTCCAGGGTGCTGGGGGTGGTGTTGTACAGGTCGACCGTGCCGAGTACATGGCTGCCGTGGCTCATCGGGAACGAGAAGGCCGAGCCGGCTCCCGCCCCGGCGGCGTGACGGGCGAAGAGCGGCCACCGCCGCGTGTCCGGCCCGGCGGTCAGATCGACCGCGGAGACAGGTGCGCTCATCTCGGTGGCAGAGTGGCAGGGGCCCTCACCCAGCGTGTACTGGATCTCTGCCAGTCGCGCGGCGATGTCGTCGCTCGCGCACAGGGTCATCAGTGATCGTTTCCCTCCCCCGGTCAACGAGAGGGAACCGCCGGTCACTGGGAGCAGCCGCACACATGCGGCGCAGAGCTGCGCCGGCATCCCGTTCACCGTGTCGCTCGGCAGCGGAGCGGCCGCCTCAGCCATGAAACCGCGCCACCGGGTGTCGTTGTCCTCGTCCGGCACCCCTAGCCGGTCCTCAGCCTCGTCGGGATCCATGCCGTCTGGGTCCCCGCCCGTTCGCACCTCATTCACCTCCCGCCCCTGGCCGTCAGCTTCGATGGTCCCTCACGACGCGGCGAGCGGCCTCGTCGGTGGACACGGACAGCAAATGTCTCTCCCGCCCGCACAGACGGGCACACAGCGACCGTACCGCCCACCGCGCAACCACCGGGCCCCGGAGCCGGCCCGGTGCGGAGCCGCCGCGGTTGTGCACGCGGCTGTGCCGGCGGCTGCCGTACCCCAGCGCCACGTGGTGCGGCGGCCATGGGCCGGCCCCGGCGCTGGCCCCAATGGAGTCCGGAAGGGCGGAAGTTCAGGTGCATGGTGCAACGCGCCCCGCGCTGCGCGGTCATGGCCGTTCCGCGGTGAAGCGTCCCGATCTCGAAGGCGACCACGGTCCCGGCGGGTCCGGCCGCGGACACCTGCGCTCCGTACAGCTGAGGGCTTCCGCTGCCGTCGTGGAAGCGGCTGCCGCTGTCGAAGCCAGGACGAAGAACCTGTCGGGCACTGCCGGAGATCCGACCGTGTGCTTCCGGAGACCAGGTGCGCCGGGCCGAACTCCTCGGGCACGTCCGCCAGGTACACGAAGTGCATTCCCGACGGGTCGACGCTGCTTCGGCCAGGAAGCGGTTCGGACCGGCGCCGCGTCGCAGGACCAGCGAGACACATCGAGGCCCGATCGGGCCGGTGAGCGGCAAGTCGTCGGTCTACGGCTGGAGTTGTCAGGAGCCGAAGACTCAGCCTCGCTCACGTCCCGGTAGCGCAGCCCCGCCCAGGAACGCCTCGTAGGCGTCGCGGGCATCGTCGTCGATCTCCGGCGCGGCGCGGCTGAACCGGCCGTCGAACCGGTCGCGTTTCGGGCCGGAGAGCCAGAACTGCTCCTCGGTGTCCACGTCGTAGAAGTTGGCGTCCTGCATGGCCGGCCGACGACGCAGCGTGCGACCGCGGAAGTACGCGGTCTGCCAGGTCTTGGAGAATCGGACCCAGGCGATCCACGACGGGCCCGCGTCGGTGTCGTGACCCGACTTGAGCTGCACGTACATGATTCTCCGAGGCATGGGCCAATTGTATTGAACTGCCCCGGAATTGGCTTCTGAGTTTCTGAGGTGCCGCCCGGCACAGGGCACTTGACCAGGTCTCGGTGCGCCGAAGGCTTGCACGGCCCTCGCTGCACCCGGCCACAGGCGGTCGCTACCGCGGTGAGTGCCAGCCCAGATACACCCACGGCCAATGATCAAAGCCACTGCCGGGGTCGGGTCTGACGGCGATCACGGATTCCGCGGCCACGTACAGCCGGCCCTCGTGAACGGTGCGGTCGCCTTTCAAGTAGGCCCTGTCAGGGTCCCAGGCCGGGTAGGTCTCCGGAGGGTTCTCGGGTGCCGTCGCGGGCTTGCGGGTCGCGGGCTTGCGGGTCGCGGGCAATGTCAGCACTCCTCACCGGGAATTCAGGCTGCCGCCGTCACGTCTGTCATCGGCGGTTGAGATGGAGGTGGCGAAAGTCGAGCAGCGTCGGACCAGGGGCTGCCGGGGTCGCGCTCGGCCTATCGACCGCGGCAATCAGCTGGCCGCCCTGCGGCCCTGGGCAAGGCCCTGGACAACGGACCCCTGAGCGGTGCCGTCGCTGCCGACCGGGCGGCGTTCCGTTCGGTGAACGGCTGCGCGGAGAGCGCAAGTTGGTGCACGGCTTCCCCCCCTCCCTCGGGGGCCGGCCTCTGCTCCTGGGTCGCTCGGCCCCGAACACACTCAATATACAGGAACTGTAGTACGTGTTATCAGGTGCGTGAATATTGGGTCGCCAGAATCGAAACGTGCATGGAGTGCCCGAACCTCGCACCGGACGGACGTTCCTGACCAACGACGCACGAGTGCCGGTCCACGCGGACGGACCGGCTGGAGCATACGGTCGAGATCACGAAGCATCGCGCGGCCCGGGCGGGCGTCAGTGTGCTTGCCCGGCGCTGCTCAACCCCCCAGAGGAAATCCCATGCAAGCCATCACCGTCCGCGACCGTGACGCCGGCGTCGGCGGACTCACCCTGTCGGAACTGCCCTATCCCCACGCTGCCGAGAACGACGTCATCGTGCGCGTGCACGCCGCGGGGTTCACGCCAGGGGAGCTCGCCTGGCCCGGAACATGGACCGACCGCGCCGGCCGCGAGCGGACGCCGAGTGTGCCCGGGCACGAGCTGTCGGGGGTGGTCGCCGAGCTCGGGTACGGCACCACCGGTCTCACCGTCGGACAGCGGGTTTTCGGCCTGGCCGACTGGTCCCGTAACGGATCGCTCGCCGAGTACACCGCCGTGGAGGCCCGCAACTTGGCACCGCTTCCCGCGGACGTCGACCACAGCATGGCCGCCACTCTGTCGATCTCGGGACTGACCGCGTGGCAGGGTCTGTTCGACCACGGGCAGCTCAGGGCGGGGCAGACGGTTCTGATCCACGGCGCCGCCGGCGGCGTCGGCTCGATCGCGGTCCAACTCGCACGCGAGGCGGGCGCGCGGGTCATCGCCACCGGCCGGTCCGCCGACCGGGACACCGCTCTCGGCCTGGGCGCCGACGCATTCATGGACCTGCAGGCGGACCGGCTGGAGGACGCCGGAGAGGTCGACGTCGTGTTCGACGTGATCGGCGGCACGATCCTCGACCGCTCAGCCGCGCTGGTGCGCGCAGGGGGGACGCTCGTCACCATCGCCGCCCCGCCCGCGGTCAAACCCGAGGGCGGGCGGGCCGTCTTCTTCATCGTCGAAGCCGACCGCGCCCGGCTCGCCGACCTCGCGCAGCGGCTGCGGGACGGACGGCTCAAGCCGATCGTGGGGGACGTGCGCCCGCTCGACGAAGCGCCCGCGGCGTTCGCGCCAGGCCGCCGCAGACACGGCAGGACGATCATCCGCATCGTCTCGGACAGCCCCACAGAAGCAGGCTCACAGTGACCCGTATGTCGCTCGACGCTCTTCCGGTGCCGGGCAGTGTGACGTCAGCCGCCGCGCTGGACGTGGCCACCGCCCACCACTCCCCCGCGCTGCTCAACCATTCCTTGCGTGCCTACGTGTGGGCGGCCGCCCGCGGTGCGGCAGGCGGCATCACCTTCGACCCGGAACTCCTCTATGTTGCCGCGCTGTTCCACGACATCGGGCTGGTGCCGGCATTCGACAGCCACACCGTCGCATTCGAGGAGGCAGGCGGCCACGTCGCCCAGGTCTTCGCGGCCGGCGCCGGGTGGCCGGCGGAGCGCCGCCAGCGCCTGTCCGACGTGATCGCCCGTCATATGCGGCCGCGGGTAGATGTGTTCACGGACCCCGAGGGACACCTGCTGGCCCGCGCCACCGCCACCGAGATCACCGGCAAGGACGCGGACGACTACCCGGCCGGCTTCCGGGCCGAGGTGCTGGAACGCTACCCCCGGCTGGACCTCAACGAGCAATTCCTGGCGTGCCTCCAGGCTCAGGCCGCACGCAAGCCCGGCAGTTCCGCGGCGGGTGCGGTGCGATCGGGCCTCGTGGACAGAATGACCTCCAATCCGCTGGACTCCCGCGCTTAGTCCAGGGCACCTCTGGTCCTCGGACCTCCTGGACTCGGGTGAGGGCGTCAAGGCTCTCGCCGGGTACCGGGGGCGGGACATGGAGACATCGGCTTCACGCTGAGGACGACGTGCACGCGCCTGATGCCGAACAGCCAGGCACGCGCACGCGAGCCGGGTGAGTTCTTGGTTCTCCGGACCGCGTCGCCTCCGCCGAGCGGGGCCCCGACCGCCCGCAGCCCCAAGTCCCGCTTCCTGCCCGTTGCGTTGAGGCACGGTTGTGGCACGAATGGGTCGAGTTGCGCTTGGACGCGGGACCATCGGTCCCAGATTCATGTTCGATTGCCGTCGGCGGAGCCGGCGTTCCCTCGGGCCTCTACGGAAGCGGCCTGGCAGACATCCGGATCTTGATGTTGTTCTCACCGTGCGGCGCGACTTGGTGCAGGCCGAGTCGCAAGTAGAGGGCGCGTGCTCGCTGATTGATCGCGAGCACGTCCAGGGTGAGGTCCTTGCCCTCTCGGCGGGCCTGGTCCAGAAGAGTACGGATGAGCCGGCTGCCGATGCCACGTCCCTGGTGGTCGGGGTGGAGTTCGATCCGCGAGAGGTAAATCTCCGCAGGACGGTGCTCGACGTGGAGCATGCCGGCGTCCTGGCCGTCACAGGTGACGATTTGCCACCGGTCGGGGCTGAACGCATGCGCGTGGAAGGCCCGTTGGGCTTCTTGGTCCCAGCCCCAGATCTGCTCGACGTAGGGGCGCATGGCAGCCTCGTGCAATTCGAAGCAGCGCTCTTCGTCGGCGGTCGTGACCAGCCGCAGACCGATGGCCGTCATGCCGTACGTTCCCGGCGTCCACGCGGCTCTCCGGAAGTGCGCCCCGGAACGGCGGTGTCCGAGGTCGTGCCGGTCACCCGGGTTCGTGGACTTCGGTCAACTCGCTCCGGACCTCGATGAGTCGTCGGTCGCCGTTCGCTGCCGACTGCCGGCGTTCTCGCCTGTTGCTGCCGGAGGTTGATGTCAGAGCAGAAGGGCCCTGCTCACGAGCCTGCTTGCCACGCGCGCGCAACTGCTCATGCAGCGAGGCGTGGATCGCCGTTGCCATGGGTTCGCCCTGCGTGCTGGCGATGATCTGCTCAGCCAAGGTACGGAGCTTTGTGTCGGTGTGGTGCGACACGACGCGCAGAGTCACCCACGCTGCCTCCGCGGTGCAACCGAACATCTCCATCAGTACGCCCCGCGCCAGGTCGATGACGGACCACGTTTCCATCGCCCGGCGCAACTCATGCAATTCAGTCCGAAGCTCTTCCGCTTGATCCACGGCCGGCAGGCCCCCTTGGCTGAAATGGGCGGAGCGTCCGAGTCCGCCACGAGTACTGAACCTACCCACTTTCAGACGTATTTCGTCCCTCAACTACTTGGTAGAGGAAATCAGGAAACAACACCTCAGCATGTGCTATAAGGGCCCCGCACGGTCTGCCCCTGCCTGGCGCAACGATCGCCCACGGCGCAAGAACCGGCCCAGGGTGGTGGTTTCTACTGCCACTCTCGCCTGAAGAGTCGAACAACAAACCAGCCGTGGGCCGTGCCTTCCGACAGCGCAAAACGCGGCCCACGGCCCATGTACGGCCCAGATCAGCGAAATCGGCTACTTGGGCGAGATCGGTGACGAAGACGAACTCGGCGTCCTGGTCGAGTGCCGGCGGATCAGCCAGGCACAGGCTGCCCGGTCGATGTGGATCCGAGTCCGGGTTGCCCACTTCATGCCTGCTCCTTCTCGGGACATCCCGCCCTGGCGGCGGTCGCGCCGGGCGGGGTGATCTCATCGGTCAGGGTCCGCACGGCCGCATGTGCGCGCTCGCGCTCTGGGGGTGGGAAGGAGTCGCGCCGCCCGATGCGCCGCAACTCCGCCCGCAGCCTGCGCACCAACCCCGCCGCGGTGGCCTCACGGCCGCCTCGATGACCGCCCGGTACTCGTGGGGGGGGGCGCCCGCCATGGACTGCGCGAGTCCGATCACCACGAGGCTTTCAGTACGGACGAGGCTTCCAGTACGTCCGCCACCGGAAACGAACGAACTGAAGCGCGATGAGGCTGAACTCTCTCAGCCCGAAGGGGGGTTCCAGGCGAAGGCGGCCCCGGTCGCCCCCATCAGCAAGGGGGTGGGAATGACGGAGGCGATGGAGTCGCGCACGGCGGCTGCGGTGCGGTTGCGGGTCTGCAGGATGCGGCCGAGCCGACCGGACGCACGGGCCATCCGCTGGGTGCGGGGGCGGCGGACGGCGTCGTAGACGCTCAAGCCATCGTCGACTCCTGACCGTTCGACGGCGGCCGCAAGGGTCACGGCGTCCTCGATCGCGAGGCAGGCTCCTTGGCCGATGTCGGGTGTGACCGCGTGGGCGGCGTCGCCGAGCAGGGCCACGCGGCCGTGGACGAAGGTGGGCAGTCTGGCGTGCAGGTAGTACACGTCGTGACGCAGCAGGCTCTCTTCCGGGGTGGCGGCGAGCAGTTCGGGGATGGGGGCATGCCAGTCCCGGAAGCGGCCGGCCACCTTGCCCAAGTCGTGTTCAAGGGTGGCGTGCTCGGGGACGCTTTCGCCGGCGAACCAGTAGACCTGACCGTCGTTGATCACGGCGACGCCGAAGCGGGCGCCGCGTCCCCACGTCTCCGTGAGGATCGGCGCGATACCCAGAGATGCGGCTCTCCGGGCGGGGACGATCCCGCGCCAGACCGTGTAACCGGCATAGTCAGCCCCTTCATGGCCGGGCAGCAGTGCCGCGCGAAGCGCGCTTCCCACGCCGTCCGCGGCCACGACCAGATCGGCCGTCTCCGTGACCGGGCCTTGTGCCGTGTCGAAGGTGACCGAGGGCGAATCGGTGGCAGTGGTGAGGCTCGCGGCACGATGACCGGTGTGCAGGTCCGAGGCGTCGATACCCGCCATGAGCAGTCGGTGCATCTCGGCACGATGCAGCGCGTAGAAGGGCGCACCGTAGCGACGCTCGATACCGGCAGCTGGAATCCGTGCCACTCGCCTGCCCGCTCGCAGTCGGATCTCCAGCCCGTCCTGGCGCAGACCGCGATCACGCAGAGCCGCTCCGAGGCCGAGATGATCCAGCGCCTTGACGGCATTCGGCGCGATGCCCAGACCCGCACCGACCGGCCCGATGAGTGGTGCCTGCTCATAGAGCGCCACGTGCCACCCGATGCGCTGCAACGCCTGGGCCGCCGTCAGGCCGCCGACTCCCGCGCCGACGACAAGCGCCTTGCTCGGGCTCATAGTTGCCGCCTCTCCTGAACTCGATCAGTCGAACTCTATCAGTCGTTTCAAACGATCGCTTTAATCGAGTGTTATAGCATGTGCCCCTGACCGGCGACACAGGGAGGTGCGGTGGCCGGCTCCGACCAGGTGCCCGCCGTGCGACAGCGGGCGTCCACGCGAGAGCGGCTGATCGACGCGGCGGTTCAGATGTGCGGTGAGCGCGGGATCGAGGCGACCTCGCTACGGGCACTGACCGAAGCGGCCGGAAGCAATATCGCCGCGGTCAACTACCACTTCGGGTCCAAGGAAGGGCTCCTGCGCGCGGTCATCGACCAGGCGATGCGAGCCGTCAACGAGGAGCGCCGCGTCCGGCTGGAACAGCTCGAAGCAGCACCTCAGCCGCCGTCCGTAGCCGCCCTGGTGCGTGCCTTCGTCACACCGGGCGTCGGCCTGGCGGAGACCCACGGCAGTCGTGGACCCGACATCGCGCGCTTCATCGGACGGGTGATGGGCGAGCCGAACGCCCGGGTCCGGGAGATCTTCGCGCAACAGGTCGAGCCGGTCGAAGGGCGCTACCTGACGGCGCTGCGCCACGCCCTTCCCGAACTCGACGAGCGTGGTGTCCAGTTCGCGTACGCGGGCATGGTGGGACTGCTCGGCGTCTACCAGTCCGGGACGTTCGCCACATTGGGCTGGGCACCGGAGACGGACGACGGCACGTCGGCGAGCGGGTCCGGGGCCGCCGACTGCGAGCGGCTCGTCGCATTCATCACGGGCGGGATTCTCGCCACCCTTCCGACCAAGGCCACCGACGGGTGAGCGGAAGCCGGCGGATGTGACGGGTGCGCATCGGACGTCGCCGCCGGCGTCATGTCAGCGCGACGACGAGAACAGTGAAACCGCAGAGAACTGACAGCCGGTCAGCCAGGTCTGCGCCGGCGGTCGACCGCGTCTTCTCCAAGTGGAAGACACGGCCGACGGCCCACAGACGGCCCAGGCAAGCGGAGACCCGTTCTGACCTGCGGTGATCCTGGATGTCGAAGTACAACCGCCAAATCATGCCGACCTGCGTGGACATGGCGTGCGCAGTGGGCGGGTGCACAGTGGGTGCACGCACGCCACCGCGCACCGGTCGCTCACCTCGGTGTCGAGAATCCTCGCCGCGTCGGTCGTCCGCAGATCACGGCTCACGGTTCAGCACCTCGTCGGTGTCGGCTCCCGGCGAGCGGGGAGGCGTCGGTACGTCCGGCACGGTCCGCGAGAAGCGCGGCGCCGGAGCCGCCTGTGTCACCCCGCCCTCGGTGATGTGCGTCGCGCGGGCGGTCATGTGCGGGTCGCTCGCCGCTTCGTCGAAGGAGAGCACCGGGGTGACGCACGCGTCGCCGGTGCCGAATACGGCTGCCCACTCCTCGCGGGTGCGGGTGGCGAAGGCGGCAGAGAACGCCTCACGCAGTGCGGGCCACCCGGAACGTTCGTACTGTGGCGGCAGTTCGTCCGCGTCCAGGCCGAGTCCGGTCAGAAGGAGCGCGTAGAACTGCGGCTCCAGGGCACCGACCGCCACGTAACGGCCGTCGGCGCAGCGGTAGGTGTCATAGAAGGGTGCGCCGCCGTCGAGGAGGTTACGGGCAGGGCGATCGGTCCAGGCGCCTTGCGCCCGGAACGACCAGATGGCCTGTGAGAGCGAGGTGACACCGTCCACGACGGCCGCGTCGATCACCTGCCCCTGGCCCGAGTGCTGCCGCTCCCACAGCGCCGCGAGGACACCCATCACGAGATAGAGGGATCCTCCGCCGAAGTCGCCGATGAGGTTGAGCGGTACGGACGGACGGCCTTGAGGATCGGTGATCGCATGGAGAACGCCGCTGAGGGACAGGTAGTTGATGTCGTGACCGGCCGAGTGCGCACGTGGGCCCGTCTGTCCCCAGCCCGTCATCCGGGCGTAGACGAGACCGGGATTGCTCCTGAGACACACCTCGGGTCCGACGCCCAGTCGTTCGGCCACTCCGGGACGGAAACCCTCGATGACGACATCCGCGGCCTCGATGAGATCCAGTGCCGACCGGAGTCCGTCCGCAGTCTTCAAGTCCGCGTGCACCGACCGGCGTCCGCGCTGAAGCCAGTCGGGCGTGTCGGGCGGAAGGACCTGGTAGCCGCCGCTGGGACGCTCCACCCGGACGACGTCGGCACCGAGGTCGGCCAGGAGCATGGCCGCGTGCGGAGCGGGGCCGATGCCGCCGAATTCGATGACGTTCAGGGCGCGAAGAGGTCCGGCCATGGCTTCCTCTCTGGGTGCGGGCGCGTGTCGGGCGGTGTCACCTGGGCGTCAGCCGGATGGCACCGTCGAGGCGGATGGTTTCGCCGTTGAGCATGGGGTTCTCCGCGATGTGCTCGACGAGTGCGGCGTACTCGTCGGGGCGTCCGAGCCTGCTGGGGTGGGGGGCCTGCGCGCCGAGGGACTGCTTGGCCTCCTCGGGCAGCGCGGCCAGCATGGGCGTCTCGAACAGACCGGGCGCTATGGAGACGACCCGGATCAGACTGTCGGCCAGGTCGCGTGCGAGCGGCAGCGTCAGACTCGCGACACCGCCTTTCGAGGCGGCGTACGCGGCCTGGCCGATCTGCCCCTCGAAGGCGGCGACGGAAGCCGTGTTGACGATCACGCCGCGTTCGCCGTCGACAGGTGGTGCCGCTGCCATACGGGCCGATGCCAGCCGGGTGGTGTTGAAGGTGCCGAGCAGGTTGACCTGGACGACCCGGGAGAAGGCCTCCAGCGCGAGAGGGCCGTGCCTTCCCAGAACGCGGCCCGGTGTGGCGACACCGGCGCAGTTCACGGCGAGACGCAAGGGCCCCTGTTCCTCGGCGGTCTCGACGGCCGCAGCGACATCCCGTTCGCTGGTGACGTCGGCCGGCGCGAAATGAGCACCCTCGCCCAGCTCTTCGGCGGCTTCCCGGCCACCGGAGGTGGGCAGGTCGACGAGCGTCACCAGGGCGCCCGCCTGCACCAGCCGCCTGGCTGTGGCCAGTCCCAGCCCCGAGGCCGCGCCGGTGACCAGGCAGGCGGCACCTTGAAGCTTCATCGCGTACTCCTCAACTGCTCGGTCCGGTAAGAGAGATGGATGAACAAGGCTCGTTTCGGCGCATCGCACGGGCGTCGGAGGTCGCGTCGGCCGGTACGGCGCCGTGCCTTGTTCCGGCTCACGGCAGGCGCTCCAGCACGGTCGCGTTCGCCATCCCGCCCGCCTCGCACATCGTCTGCAGGCCGTACCGGGCGCCCTGATCCTCAAGCGTCTGCACGAGAGTTGAAGCGATGCGCAGTCCGGACGCGCCGAGGGGATGCCCGAGCGCGATGGCGCCTCCGTTCACGTTCAGCTTCTCCCCGGGCACGCCGAACTCCCGTTGCCAGGCGAGCGGTACGGCCGCGAACGCCTCGTTGACCTCGAAGAAGCCGATGTCCTGCGGCGAGAGTCCGGCGCGCTTCAGGACCCGTTCGGTCGCCGGGAGGACACCCATCAGCATCAGCACCGGATCGTCCCCGGCGACCGCCGTGGTGTGCACCCGGGCTCTGCCGCGCAGTCCCAGCGCCGCCGCCTTCTCCCCGCTCATCACCAGGGCGGCCGAAGCCCCGTCGGTGAGCGGTGAGGAATTGCCCGCGGTCACGGACCAGTTGATCTCCGGGAAGCGATCGGCCATCGCCTCGTCCCTGAACGACGGTGCGAGTCGTGCGAGGCCCTCCACCGTGGTGTCCCCGCGCAGCGTCTCGTCCGTCGTGAGTGCACAGCCCTCGGCCGTCACCAGGTCAGGGGCGAACAGCCCGGATGCGCCGGCCTCCGCGGCACGGGCATGGGAGGCGCAGGCGTAGGCGTCGAGTTCCGCCCTGGTCAACTTCCACCGCGCCGCCACGAGTTCGGCGGAGATGCCCTGCGGCACCAGTCGCGGCGGGAAGCGTTCGGCGACACCGGCACCGTGAGGGTCGGCCTCGCCCACGTTCGACCACAGCGGCGCCCGGCTCATCGACTCCACTCCGCATGCGACGACGACGTCCGCGCCTCCCGCGATGACCGTGTGCGCCGCGAAGTGCAGTGCCTGCTGGCTCGAACCACACTGACGGTCGACCGTGGTCGCAGGCACCGTCACGGGAAATCCCGCCGCCAGAACGGCACTTCGAGTGATGTTGGAGGACTGAACACCCGTCTGCGTCACACATCCACCCACCACGTCCTCGATGACGGAGGGCTCGATCCCGCTGCGTTCGACCAGCTCACGCAGCACCGTGGCCAGCAGATCCGCCGGATGCAGATGCGAGAGCGCCCCGCCGGGTTTCCCCTTGCCGCTGACCGTGCGCACCATGTCGACGATCACCGCGTCACGCATCACCGGGCACCTCCCGGGCGGCGGTTCACTGTCATGACAGTTCCACCCCCTTCTTGCGCAACGCCTCGTCCACCGCGGGACGTTCGTCGAAGAAGTCCTCCCGGATCGCCGCGACTCGCTTCTGCCACCGAGCCACTTCTCCCTCGGGCGCGATGGTGTACGTGGCACCGGCGGCGATGTTCGTCCTGATGACCTTCTGGTCGTCCTGCCGCATCCGCCGCCAGCCGCCGGTCAGTCGAGCTCCCGCCGCCACGAGCGCTGCGCGTTGCCGGTCCGGCAGTCCGGCAAGCCACCGGCCGTCGGCTACGAGTGCGTAGGTGATGAACATCAGCCCGGGTACGTGCAGCGCGTGCGGGGCGTGGCGGCGGACTTCCGTCGACCAGCCGCCGGGGGAGGTGAAGACGCCGTCGACCTTTCCGCCTCGCATCGCGTCGCGGAGACGGGGGATGGGAATGGCGACGGGTTCGGCTCCGAGCCTGCGCATGATCTGTTCGTAGATGCCGTCACCGGCCACGCGTATCTTCTTGCCCTTCAGATCCTCCAGCCGCCTCACGTCCTTCTCGGGGAACGCGAAGAGCTGGTCGGCTCCACGCATGAGGCCGAGCAGAACGAGGCCGTGCGGCCGCACCTGTTCGCCCAGGACTGCGGCCACCGCCTTCCGCCTTCCGGCCTCGCCCATGACCGAGTCGTCCAGGCCGAAGGGGAGGTTCATGAAGCCGGCCTGCGGCTCCATGGCCTCCAGATGCGCCATGTTGACGGCTGCCAGATCAGCACGTCCGGCTTTGACGGCGTCGAGCGATTCCCGGCCGGCGAGGATGGTGCGCTGAGGGTTGATCCGTACCGTGACGGCATCGTCCGAGCGCGTCTTGACCGACTCGGCGAAGTCCTCGAAGTACGGGATCCGCGGGTGACCTGGCGGTATGTCGTGCACGAGTGCGGCCCGGCGGGTGCCCTGGGACGGTTTCTCAACGCCGGCGCCGGCGCTGCAGGAGACCGTGCCGAAAAGGAGCCCGGTGAGGGAGTAAGCGACGCTTCTACGGCTGAGCATGAGGGTCCTCCGTCTGTGAACGCAGGGCCGACCGCAGCAACTTGCCTACGGAATTGCGGGGCAGCGCGTCCATGTAGTCGAACAGGCGTGGAGCGGCATGAGCGCCGACCCGCCGGGAAACGGCAGAGCGCAGCTCTGCTTCCAACTCCTCTGCGGGAGCAGTGGGTTCGGCACGTACGACCACGGCGCGGACCACCGTGCCGCCGCGCCGCCCGGTGCCGGCGACGGCTGCCGCCTCGGCCACCCCGGGGTGCTCGGTCAGGACACGTTCCACCTCGACAGGGCTCACGTTGTAGCCGGAGGTGACGATCATGTCGTCCTCGCGGCCCAGGAACTGCCAGCGACCGCCGGACAGTACGCGGGCACGGTCGTCGGTGACGAACAGATCTCCCCGCCACTTGGCGTCCCAGTCGTCCGGCCGGTTCTCGTAGCCGCTGCTGAGCTGGTACTTGGGGCGTTCGACAGCGATCAGTCCGCTCTCGCCGTCGGCTACGGGTTCGCCGTCGTGATGCACGAGACGAACGGTGAAACCGGGCACCGGTCCGCCGAGTGTGCCCGGCTGCGGCGGGCTGTCCCCGGCCAAGTCGGCCAGCACCATGCCGATTTCACTCAGCCCGTAGCCGTCCCGGATCGGTGGTGCGCCCGCATCGGCCCAGGAGGCCGCGGTATCGGCGTCGAGCGGCTCTCCCGCTGCCGCCGCTGCCGTGAGTTCGCCGGGAGCACCCTGGCGGCGCAGGACGGACAGCAGCTTCCGGTACGCGCTGGGCGCCGCAGCGATGCTGCTGACACCTTCCTCACGCAGCACCCTCACCCAGGCGGCCGGGTCGAAGTCCCCGCTGTAGAGCACCCGGGGCACGCCCATCGCCATCGGGGCCGCCCCGGTGGAGTAGAGACCGTACGCCCAGCCCGGGTCCGCCGCGGTGAAGAGGAGGTCGCGGGAGGAGACACCGAGCGAGAACCGCGCGAAGGGAAGCACGGAGAGCAGCGCCGAGTGCGGCATGACACACGACTTGGGGTCGCCCGTGGTGCCGCTGGTGAACAGCAGCGTCGCCGGGTCCCCGGCCGCGGTCGCCGCCAGGGGGCCGTCCGCGGCGCTGCGGTCCCACTCCGCCCAGAAGCTTTCATCGCCCCGTACCAGACCCGAGCCGCGAGGGCCGGTGACCGTGAAGACCCTCAACTCCTCGTCCAGGGCGGACAGGGCGGCCTCCAGCGTGTCCCTCCACTGGTGACCGGCGACCACCAGTCGCGCGTTCGAGGAACGCAGCCGGTAGGCCAGCGCGTCCGTGCCGAAGCCGCAGAAGAGGGGGACGTAGACCAGGCCGCTGCGCCAGGCGGCCAGCGCCACGATCCAGCTTTCGACCTGCCGGGACAGAAGGCCGGCGACACGGTCACCGCGGCGCAGGCCCGCCCTTGCGAACATCCGGCCCGCCTTGGCGGCCGCACGGTCCAGCTCACGGTAGGTCCACCGCTCGGACGTACCGTCCGCGTGCCGGACGATCAGCGCCAGCCTGCCAGGCTCATCGGCATACCGGCTGCACGCTTCCTGCGCGGAGTTGAACCCCTCGGCGGGGTCGCGGGACAGCGCCGCCTCGATCTGCGTCCATGTCTCCCCGGTGCTCACGGCAGACCCCGGATCGAATCCGTCCGGGTCCTCACGGTCCTCATGAAATCCTCCGCTGTTCTTCAGTGTGGTGCGAGGGGACCGCGAGCAGAGCGAGGAATGTGACCACGCAGGCACCCGCGATGTATGCGGATATCACCCAGGATTCACCCGCACCGGCGAAGAGGGCTGCCGCGACGAACGGCGCGGGACCACTCGTTACCATCCCGCCGATCTGATAGGCCGTCGAAGCGCCGGTGTAGCGGTATTCGGCCTGGAAGAGCCCGGCGAGGAATCCCGCGATCGCGCTGTAGGTCACTGCGTGCCCGACGGTCACCACGAGGATCATCGCCACGAGGATCAGGGGTGTGGACCCGGAATCGAAGAGCCAGAAGAACGGGAAGGCGATCGCAGCCATGTACACCGATCCCGCCAGCAGTGAATTCCGCTTCCCGAACCTGTCGGAGAGCATGGCCACGTACGGGATCGTGAAGATGTCCAGCACGCACGCCAGAATGAGGCACGAGAGGACGACCCCCCGGGAGACGCCGAGTTCCTGTGGCCCGTAGGAGAGCACGAACACCGTGACCACGTAGAAGGGCACGTTGGCGGCGGCCTGGGTGAACATGCCTACCAGCAAGGGCTTCTTGGCGTGGCGCAGCAGGTCCCCGAGCGGGAACGAGGAAACAGACCGGGCTTCCTGCACCTGCACGAAGTCCGGTGATTCGATCACCTGAAGGCGTATGTAGAGCCCCAGCGCGACCAGGACGACCGACGCGAGGAACGGCAGACGCCACCCCCAGTCGGCGACGGACTCCGCCGGGAGCAGTTCCACGGCGAAGAACGCACTCGACGACAGCACCAGACCGGCAGGCACGCCCGCCTGCGGCCAGCTTCCGTAGAAGGCTTTCCGTTCCGGCGGCGCATGTTCGACGGCCAGGAGCACCGCACCGCCCCATTCCCCGCCGACCGCGAATCCCTGGATGAAGCGGACGACGACGAGAAGTGCGGGCGCGGCGATACCGATCTGGTCGTAGGTGGGCAGCAGTCCGATGGCGACCGTGCCCACACCCATCAGCAGCAGCGAGAAGACGAGCATCTTCTTGCGTCCGGCGCGGTCGCCGAAGTGACCGAAGACGAGGCCGCCGAGCGGCCGCGCGGCGAAGGCGACACCGAAGGTCGCGAATGATGCGAGAGTTCCGGCGGCCGGGCTGAGGGTCGGGAAGAACTGCTCGTTGAAGACCAGCGTCGCCGCCGCCCCGAACAGGAAGAAGTCGTACCACTCGATCGCGGTTCCTATGAAGCTCGCGAACGCGACCTTCGCCGGGTTGCTCTGTGTTCTGGTCAGCTCCTGTGCGGTCACGAGCGGCTCCCTGCGTTCCGTGGACGGGCTGAGCTGTGCGATGACATGGCTAACACGCATCAGAAGTCAGCGCAATACCTCTTGGAACGATCGGTACAAGGATCTTGCCTGGATCGATGCCAGCCCTGGGCCTTGATCGAGACCGGCGAATTTGACCACGGTCCAACCCTCTGACCTGCACATATATGAGCAAACTCGCTACGAGGTCGTCAATGCGAGAGGTCGTCGAGTGCATCGAAATTTCGATTGGCTAAGGCCACTGGCGCATTGAATGTATCGATCGGTACACTCGCTCCATGAGCACACCAGCAGCCCTCCAGGACGCCCCCTCCGCCCGTTCGGGCACCCGCACCGTGCTCGTGACTGGCGGATCGCGAGGAATCGGGGCGGGCGTCACCAAGGAACTCGTGGCCCGCGGGCGCAACGTCGCGGTCGGCTACCGCAGCGGCCGCGAGGAAGCCGAGAGGCTCCGCGCCCGCACCCCCGAGCAGGTCATGCCGGTGCAGTACGACCTCGGTGACGAACGGACAGCCGCTTCCGCCGTCGCCACCGTGCTGGAGCGCTGGGGACGCCTGGACGCGCTGATCCTCAACGCCGGGCAGTGGCGGGGCGGCCGTCTGTCCGAGATGGATGCACAGGAGTGGTGGCGCATCATCGAGCTCAACCTCGGCGGAGTCGCATCGCTGACGCGTACCGCGCTTCCCGCGCTGCTGCGTTCCGACGACCCCAGCATCGTGGTCGTCTCCTCAGTCGTCGGAGTCATCGGTCACGCAGGAGACACCGCGTATGCCAGCGCGAAGGCCGCCATGATCGGCTTCGCCCGGTCGCTGGCGAAGGAAACAGGCCGGGACGGGGTCCGGGTCAACGTGCTGGCGCCCGGCTTCGTCGACACGGACATGACCGCTCAGGTGCCGGCCTCCGCCCGGGCGGGCATCGCCCGCTCCACGCTGTTGCGTCGTTTGGGAGCGGTCGAGGAGATCGCTCGCGCCGCGGCGTTCCTGAGCGAAGACGCGACCTACTGCACGGGCACGGTGCTCTCAGCGGACGGCGGCTGGTCGATCTGACCGCCGCTGGAAGCCAACTCATCTCCTACGAAAGGTCAATCGTGTACGACGGACTGAGCGATACGGAATACGAGCGGCTGGCGGAGAACGTCCGCACCGCGATCTGGGAGGAGCTCGCTCCCCTGGAGTCCCGAATCGAGGACGAGGAGCAGATCCCTTACGACATCGTGCTGCCGGTGTTGCGCGAGTGCGGAGCCTTCGGCCTGCTCGTACCGCGTGAATACGGCGGCAGCGGTCTTTCGATCCGGCAATACCTGCCCATCATCGCCGAGTTCGCCAAGATTCAGGGCGGCATCCGTGTCGTCGTCCATGTGCACAACTCCTTCGCCCACGCCCTGTCCGAGGTCGGCGACGACACCCAGCGGAAGGCGATCCTTCCCGGGGCCGCCACCGGCGCCAAGTCGGTGGCATTCGCGTTGACGGAACCCGAGCACGGAACCGGAGCCGATCTCGGTACGACCGCGCGTCCCAGCGGCTCCGGATTCGTTCTGACCGGTCAGAAATGGCTCATCACGAACTCCGACCTGGCCAGTCACTTCTTCGTGTTCGCCAAGACCGGGCCCGAAGAGGTCTCGGCTTTCCTCGTGGAGCGGGACGCTCCGGGGCTGAGCATCGAGCCGCTGCCCGAGACCATGGGCTGCAAGGGCGGTGAGCACGGCCTGGTCACTCTCGACGAGGTGACCGTCGACTCCTCCGCACTCGTCGGCAAGCCGGGAGAAGGCCAGCAGCACCTCGAGCGTGCGCTGGAGATCAGCCGCGTCTTCATAGCTGCCAGCTCGCTGGGCACATCGGAACGGGCCCTCGAACTGTCGCTGGCACACGCACAGTCGAGGGTGACCTTCGGCAAGGCCATCGGGCAGCGGCAGGCCATCCAGCGCTACCTCGCCGAAATGGCCACGGACGTGTACGCCCTGCGCGGCATGCTCGCCGACTCGGCGGCCAAGTGGGATGCGGGGACACGGATTCCGGCCGAGTCCTCGATGGTCAAACAGTTCGGCCTGGAGGCCGTCGGCCGTGTGACCGACCGGGCCCTGCTGGTGCACGGCGGCATCGGCTACACGCGAAAGCACCCGGTCGAACGCCTCTATCGCGACGCCCGCCTGAACTGGCTCGAGGAGGGCACGCCCACGATTCAGTACATGGTGGCCGCGCGGGAGTTGCTCTCCGGGTTCCGGTTCAGCGACGGCTTCGGGGCGATAGGCTGGCCCGGCCGTGACGAGCGAGTTCAGGGGTATGCCGGCAGATGAGCACGACCTACGGGGACAACCGGGAGCGCGTCATCGGCATCGCCGCCGAACTCTTCGCCCGAAACAGCTATCACGGCACGGGTGTTGCGGAAATCTGCACGGCAGTCGGCCTGGGGCGCGGTGCGCTGTATCACTACATCGGGAACAAAGAGGCCCTGCTGTACGAGATCAGCAAGACCCAGGTCGACCGCATGAACGACCAGGCCGAGGAGCTCCTGAGGGCCGGTCGTCCCGCGGAGGAGCTGCTTCGCGAGATGGCCCGGCAGCTCCTGCGGAACATCGCGAGTCATCGTTCCGAATGGGCGGTGTTCTTCCGGGAGTACACAGCGCTCACGGGCGAGAAACGGGACAAGGTCGTCGCCGCTCGTGAGCGCTACGAAGGATATTGGCGCCAGGTACTCGACCGCGGTGTCGACGAGAGGGTACTCAGGCCCACCCCTCGACTGCTCGTAAAGGGAATCCTGGGCATGCTCAACTACACGTATCTGTGGTTCGAACCCGGAGGCCCGGTCAGTCCGGACGAGCTGGCGGACGAATTCCTCGACGCGCTGCTGGACGGTGTGCGCTTGAAGGGTTGAGTGCGTCGCGGTCTGCTCCGGACGCCTTCCCTCGACACGTAGCAGCAGGGCCGTGCACCGGAGGCGGAACCCGCGCTCCCACCCGGCGCGCTCCGCCGTACCGCTGCCGCACCTGGTCTCACGTGATCAGTGCTGTTCCATCTCCCAAGTCACCGATCAGCCGCGTCAACGACGCATCAGGTCAATACATCTAGGCTCGTCCTCATGACTTCTGCGGACATGCGCTACGGCCGCTGTGGGGTGTGCGGCAGCGCCGAGGTGTACCGGGGTGAGTACGTGTCGCAGGCCGGGATCCGCCGGCCCGGAGCGGGCGAAGCAACCGGTGTTCGACGCCTACGTCTGCGCGGCCTGCGGGCATGTCCAACTGCACGTGCAGCTGGACGCGAAGATGTCGTCACACATCCGGCACAAACTCGACTGGATACCGCCGCAGCAGAGCATGGGCTAGCTTTCGACCTCGTGCGGCGCTGCGCGTCGCACACGCCGGTCGCTGTCGCTGCCGAAGCGCATGACCGTATCAGCAACATGGATGCCGTCCACCCAGGTCAGCATCTCCCGGGGTTGGATGCCGTGACTCTCAAGGTGCTTCGTCGCGGAGAGGATTCCCGTACGTCGGAGTAGGGCGGTGGCCGGAGATCACTTGTCTCCGGCCACCGCCATTGCGCTGCCGGGGCTTGATCGCTCGACGACGCCGAATACCCCCCTGTTGGTTTCGGTGCCTCTCGGATCGTGCCCGGTCAGCTCGTCAAACGCGAGGTGCGGCCGAGAACTTGTAGGTGCGCGTGCCCTTGCCGTCGTTGTTCCAGTTGAGCCGGAGCGCTGCGTCGCCGCGGCCGTACTTGCTGACCCGGCAGCCGACTCCTTCGGCGGTGTAGCTTCCGGTCGACTTTCCGAACTTGCCCCGGAGGGACCGCGAGGTCTTGTAGCAGCGCACAGGGTCCGACCCGGACTTGCTCTTCTTTACGTAGGTGCGCAGGCGGGCGCCGTCGAAAGGGCTGCTCGAGTAGCTGCTGGGCGTCGACCAGCTGACGCGCGACTTGCCGTAGACCGTGCCGCCGGACCGCTTGGAGCAGGCCTTGACCTTGAACGCGACGTTGTCCGCCCACGGTCCGGAGTAGCCGGGATTGTCGATGCTGCGGCTGGACGTGTTGCAGTGCCAGCTGCCCGCCTTCGCGTCCGCCGGCGCGGACGTACCGGCGGCCGAGACCGAGGGTACGGCCGCGCCACCGAGCAGTACGGCGGTGCCGGCCGCGCACACCGCAGCCCGCCGCATCAGATTCGTTGTCATGAAAAGGAGTGCCCTTCTGGGTATCCCGCCCGGTCTGTCCGGGCGGACATCTGTGGTGGGGGTCATGAGTCCTCCCGCGGGTGGGAGTCGTCGGTGGTCGTCATGAGGTCGGTGAGGGCGTCCACATCGTCCGGGCCGGGTGCCGTCCGGTCTTTCAGCGGTCCTGCCCAGAGTCGGAGCGGGGAGGTCAGGGCGCAGATCAGATCGGCGAGAGGGTCGTCGGCCCATGTGAATGCCACGCACAGCGGAGGGTCAGGAGTGAGAGTGCCCGGCTGCTGGACGTACGGGACATGGATGTATCGCGCCCCGGCGGCGGCTGTGCGTTCCGCCAGGCCGGCCGCGTGTGCCAGCGGCAAGGGGCCGAGCTGTACCCAGGTGGCGGGCGGAGAGAGGAGCGGAAGTGCGGGCAGGACCGCGGCGGTTGTCGAGTCAAGTGTGGGGAGGTAACTGATGAGGGTGGTGAGTCGGTGCACGGGCGGGGTGCCGGTGGTCCAGGAGTGCGGTTCGTAGCCGCTTTCGGTCAGCCAGGTGTGCAGGCTCGGTCGGGCCTGGTCGCTCGCCAGCACCGCGATGCGCTCCGGTGTGTTCATCACCCCTCCTCGCTGCCGTCACCGGTGGTTCAAGAGGAAGGTAGAAGGCACGTGGCCGAAACCCGTGGTGCATAGGCACCGATCAGGTGGTGCATTGGCGCCGTATGAGAGACAGCCGGTTCACTTGCGATGAACCGGCTGGTCAGGGAGGTGAGTTGAGGGTCAGTGCGGAGCTGGATCTTCTGCGGTGGGATCGGGCAGGAGCCCGACGTCCAGGTCACCACGGATGACCAGCGCCCACAGCACCTCGTGCAGCCCGCTACCGCCCGGGTCGGTCAGCGGAAGGGCCAACTTGTGCGCGAGTGCCTCCAACCTCCGCCTCACGGTGTTCCGGCCGAGCCCGCAGGCGCGGGCTGTCGCGATCGTCTCCGCGTTGTTCCGCAGCCACGTCGCCAGCAGTTCGATCGAGTCCGGGTCGCTCCGGGGAGAGAGCACCGTCTCGGCCCATCTGCGGGGACCGTCATGCGCCAGCAGACTCGCCAGCGGCTGTACGGGAGTGGTGGAGGCGTCGCCGACGGCCGGTACGGACGGTGCGGTCAGCGCGAGTTGGGCCACGGCACGGTGCGTCTCCTGACGGTGGTCCAGGCCCATGGCACCGATGACGGTCTCCATGTAGGTGCGGACGGTGGTGTGTCCCAGGTTCAGCAACCGGGCGGCGATGGTGGTGCCCTCCGCCACGGCAACGACGGTGGCGTGGACCATGTCCCGCTGACCATCCGGGAATCGCCGTGCCAGGGGGGCTCGCACCGCTGCGGCCCACGCTGCGTACAGATGCTGCGGAAGCTCACCACTCAAGGTGGTGCCGCCGGCAGCGACCACGATGCGGTCCTCGGCGCCCCGGGCCGCGGCCAGAGCCCCCCGTGCCGTGGTGTAGAGGAAAGCGAGACTCCAGTAAGGCATCGTGTTGGAGACACCCACGGCCGCCCCGGTGCCCTCTGTCAGAGGGGAGAGCATGGCCCGGACTGCGGCATCGTCCCGGGCGATCCGTTTCGGCAGCACGATCAGAACGTCCCGCTTCACCGCCGGGCATTCCGACACCAGAGCACGCCCCC
The DNA here is from genome assembly GCF_015910445.1 of Streptomyces bathyalis. NCBI lineage: Bacteria > Bacillati > Actinomycetota > Actinomycetes > Kitasatosporales > Streptomycetaceae > Streptomyces > Streptomyces bathyalis. Next base: position 5,872,515 of record NZ_CP048882.1, on the reverse strand, counting down.
CGGTCGCGTCCTCGGCAGCCAACATGGCCAGCTCACGGTCTTCCGCTGTCGCACACTGCAGCACGGCCATGCGCGCGTCCTGGCCCGTGAGTTGACCGGAGGGCAGCCCCGCAGCCGCGCGACGGGCATGGCCGACATCCCCCGTCAGCAGCTGCTGAACAATCGCAACCCGGACGGCCAGTTCCGTCTTCCTGAGTTGCTGCCGCAGCGCGACGCCCTGGGAGTAGAGGATGTGCCGGGCGGTCTGCCGCGCCAGATCGACCAGGTGCGGAGTCCATTCCCGCGGACTGGCGGCCACCAGCACCTCGAAGGGCCGCGTCGCGCTCGTGCGATTGAGCAGCACATTGGGCTTTCCCGGTATGTGAGCGGTGGGCCGCTTCCCGTCACGCACCTGCCGGTACGCCTCCTCGGCGACCTCGTTGCCGGTGATGATGTCGGGAGGCCGCTCGCTCGGCGGTACCCGTCGTGCCGTGGCCTCCTCGCGGGCCAGTTCGCCTGCCAGCCACCGGGTCAGACGGGCCGGGGCATTCTCCGGGTCGCGATGCTCCAGCTCCGTCGCCAGCCGCGCCCCGTACGCGATCTGCTCCCTGTGCGCCTCCTGCACGGCCACCTGGAGGTCCACCAGGTCACCGCGGATACGCTCCGCGGTGGCGCTCCCCGCCCGCGCAGGAACAAGAACGGGGATTCCGCAGCGGGCGGCCTCCCGCTCGATGCCGTCCGGGAATGTCACACCGTCAGCCGCCGTGAGAGCTATGGCCGTGACTCCCTGCTGCACCAGGCGGGCCATGGCCTGCGGGATGGTGGCGGCGTCGATGTCTGCGCCCTCGGCAGGTATGACAGCCAGCGCCGCCTTGCCCGGCTCCGCCTCGCTCAGCCGCCAGTCCGTATCCGTGATCACCACGCGCTCGACCACGGCGGATTCCCGCCGCAATGTATGGATCCCCGGGTAGTAACAGAGGCTGTCCGCCGAGGAGTACAGAAAGTCGGCCAGACTCAGCATCCGTCTCACTTCCTACAGGGCGAAGAGACATCGTCCCCCAACCGCGCCACGTGAACCAGCATCAGAGACTGCAGGACGACGGCGCCATCGCCGCGGGGATCGCCGCCGGCGGTGAAGTCCTCGACGCCCTAGCCACGACCTCCGCCGCCCACACCGGACGCGAACTACGCGAAGCCGCCTGGCCGTTCGAGCGTGCCTCCAGAACCCACGTCCGTGCCGTCCGCGGCCACGACCGCGCACTGCGCCAAGCCGCCCGCGGCATCGTCCACAGGGGCCGGGCCCAGCCCCCGGCCGCGGTGCGGACCGGGGCCACCACCGCCATGGTCATCGACATGCTCTTCTTCGCTCGCGAGACGCCCGGGACGAGGGCGTCGGGGCCGGCGTCCAGGCCCTGTTCCGTCGGCTGCTGCGGAGCCGGACGATCAGCTCGACGGTCTCGTGCCGAGCGCGTCGGTGAGGTCTTCGCCGCCTGTGTGGTGGCTATTCCTTGCGAGTGTGTTCGGTAGCGGCTACCCAGGTGACCACGTGTGCTCGGGTCTGCAGATTCAGTCTGATCTTCACGGCTTCCAGATGGCTCGCGGCGGTACGTGGCGAGATGTGCAGACGCGCGGCGATCTGCTGGTTGGTCAGGCCCTGTGCGACGAGTTCGGCCACCTGCCACTGGCGGGAGGTGAGAACCGAATCGGGGTGGTCGCAGCGGCCCGGCGGCCAGGCGTTGTGCAGGGCGTAGCGGATGACCTCGTCATGGCTGAGCTCCGCCCCGTCCGCCAGCGCGGCGGCGGCACGGGCTGGGGGCAGGTCCTGGCGGGCTCGCTCCGCGGCCGTCTGCACCATGTCGTTCCACCATGCGTCAGCGACCAGATGTGATTTCTCCCGGATCGTTTTCGCGGTGGAGAGCAGGCGCAGTCCGCGTTCGGGCTGGCCGTCGGTCATGGCGACGAGCGCCAGGCCTTCGAGGTTGTACAGCTTGCCCTCGGCGTCAACGGACTGCATGGTGAGCGCCATCGTGAAGTACTGGGCGGCCTCTTCGAACCGCTGCCGGGTGATGGAGACGCCAGCCGCGGTGTGCAGGGTGGCGCTGAGCGCCTCCAGCGCGTTGTCGCTGTCAAGTAACGACAGCGCCTCTTCGATGTGCCCGGTCGCCTCGTCGGCCCGGCCGATCATCAGCAGCTTCCAGGCGAGGCGGTTCAGGATCATCGCGAGGAGTGTGGGCTGCTCCAGTGTGCGGAGCAGCTCCACCTGCCGCTGATATATCTCAAGCGCCACGTCGTGCTCACCCAGGCAGCTGCGTACTCTGCTGAGCGCACCGAGCGCGCGGACGATGAGCGTGGGATGCTCTCGGGTCTGGGCGATGCCAAGAGCTTCCTCCGCGGGGGCGACGGCGTCCGCGTGGTGCCCTCGTCGGCAGAGTGCGTCCGACAGCGTGGTGGACAGGCAGGCACGTCCTACCGAAGGGGACGCGTGGGCTGCGAGCAGCCTCTCCGCGAGCCTCTCGGCCTGGCGGGGAACGCCGCGCCTGTTCCAGCAGGACGTGAGCGCGGCGCCGAGGAGCGGTGTTCGCGGATCGCCGAGACGTTCAGCGGTGGTGACGGCGTAGTGCAGGTTGTGGCGTTCCCGATCGAGTTGTCCGGCGAGGTCGACGGCGGGGTTGCTGGTCCACAGCAACAGCCTCTCCGAGAAATCCGCCATCCAGGCCAGCAGCCGCTCGTGCACTTCTTCGGACTCGTCTGCCGCTTCGAGGCATTCCCGGCCGAAGACCCGCAGTGACTCGAGCATGCGGAATCGACCCGTGGCTACCTGGTCGCTCACCAGCAGGGACTTGTCGGCCAGGGCGGTCAGCAGTGTCCACATACGGTGTCCGGACAGTCCGAGACCGGCGCACAGAGCCGTCGCCAATGGCTCCTCGAAGCCGCCTGGGAGCACTGACATCCGACGGAACACCTGCTGCTGCTCCGCGTCGAGCAGGTCGTAGCTCCAGCTGATGGCGGACCGCAGGCTCTGGTGGCGGTGCGGCGCGGTGCGCAGACCTCCCACCAGCAGGTCGAGCCGCCGGTCGGCGTCCTCCAGCAGACGGGTGGGAGAGAGGAACGCGGTCTGCCGCGCGGCCAGTTCGATGGCGAGTGGGATGCCGTCGAGACGCATGCACACCGTCGCGACGGTTTCGGCCATCGTGTCCGTGAGGGTGAAGGATGGTTGCACCGAGCGCGCCCGGTGTACGAACAGTTGGACGGCGGCGCCGGAGCGGGCCACGGTGCCCCTGCCAGATCCGGGTACGGGCAGGGGTGTGACAGGGAAGACGGTCTCACCGGTGATCTGCAGAGCTTCGCGGCTGGTCGCCAGCACACTGAGCCGGGGACATCGCTCCAGTAACGGTTCGACGAGTTCCGCGCAGCTCTCGATCACATGCTCGCAGTTGTCCAGCACGATGAGGGCGGACCGGGAGCCGCAGCCGTCCGCGACGGCATCCTCGACGGAACCGTTCGGCATGGATCCGCCAAGGACGGCCGATGCGACCGTGGGCGCGACCAGCGAGCCATCCGACAGGGGCGCGAGGTTCACCCACCGCACACCACCACCGTAGGAAGCGCGGATCTTCGCGAGGCATTCCAGCGCCAGCCGCGTCTTGCCCACGCCACCCGGACCGGTCAGGGTGATCAGGCGGTTCTTGGCGAGTAGCGGACGCAGGTCCGCGAGTTCGCGTTCCCGCCCGACTAGCTGGTCCAGCACGGCCGGGGGATCGCCGTCCTGCTGGCGTGGCGGCGCTCCTGGGGAGGTGGCCGGGGCGTCGGCGAACGTGGGCTGTCCGGCCGCGTTCGCCTGTCGGTCTCCCGTCTCCGTGTTCGTCTCCGTGGGCGCCGGGCCGCCGCGGTGCTGTCCGATCGCGAAGACGCCGTGTCCGGAGTTGAACTGCCGGTGCAGCGTCATCGCCGGCATGTCGAGTGTGACGGCGAGCTGACGCCAGCTCGCTCCCCGCTGCCGGGCACGTGCCACAGCGGCTCGCAGGGCCCAGCCACTGGTCCTCTGCAGTTCGGCCAGTACCGAGGCCTGATCCTTCCCGCTTTCGCCATTCGGAGATGTCCGCGCAATTGCCTCCAGGCGCACCAGGCTGCGCACAAGAGTGCGGAGGGAAGCGGAAGCATCCTGCTCATGACTCACCACCTCATCGTGCATCTGGCCGCGAAGTGGGCGGAGTTCATGGTGCTTGCGTGACAAGAACCAGGACGGGATCTGTGTGAGAAGTCGAGTGGTTTTGATTCCGATCTCTTGCGTTCCTCTTCGCTTGTGTGGAGGTGCTATCCGTCATGCGGCTGAACCAGATCGGTACGCCCCGGGCGTCCTGCGGTCACCCCCGGTGGCCCCTGTCGCCCCCGACGTCCGGTAGCGGCCGGCCAGGTCGTGCGGGTGCGGATTCGCACCGCCCCTCATCGCTGCACGATCTGCCGATGCACACTCAGTCAGCAGCCGGTGAGGATCGAAAGACAGGTGATGGGGCAGATCACTTTGGCGCGTAGTCCACACACTTCGGGCCGAAGAAAATGACTCTAGATCCCAGAGATGACTGCGATGAGCCAGACCATTCAGATCCACGGCACAGAGGCCACACAAGCGCGGCAAGCGGGTCGAAGGCGTTCGGCGTCGCCGGACTGGGGGCGGACCTCCAGTTACCGAAGACAGCCCACCTGAAACGCTGCCACAGATTCTGTGAACCTCGATATCGACCGGGCTGGTCGCGTCGGGCAGTACCCGACGCACGGGCGCACGGGCCCACGAGCAGTGCGAGCAGCGCGCCTTCCACAAAGACCACCGGGGTCGCTTACCAACTGCCAAGAGAGTCCACGTACAGCCGACACCGGTGAGCGGTGTGGCCTGTCCACGTGAACCTGCCCCTGAATGAGGAGCTCTGAGTCCAACTCCCATGCGTGATGTGCTTCTCAGCGTCCCTGCTCCCACGCCACCGCGTCGTCCGTCGCGCATCAGAGCAGGTCGTCAGCCCCAGCCGACCCAAGAGCAACGTGGGCGCGGGTTGGATACCAATGCGATGGCAGTGCTCGGTGTGAGCGCGGCCGAAGAAAAGGTCTACCGGTACTTCCTACGCAACCCGAACACCTCCGTTGAGGAGATCCACGCGGAGCTGAACCTCGACAAGGAGTCAGTACCGGACTGTGTTGACAGGTTGCTGGACCTGGGCATGCTGCGCATCATCGGCGGGTGCCGCATGATCCCTACCGATCCGCACACCGCCATCGCGCGGCTCGCGGACCAGCGACTGGGAGCGCTGCACAGCGAACTCCAGCAGGTCACCGGGTGTCGGCAGATCGCCGATTCGCTGCGTACCGAGCAGAGTTCACGGACTACCGCCTCGTGTGATGTCGAGCAGCTCACGGATCTGGCGGAGATGCGCAACCGGATAGACGACCTCTCCTTCTTCGCGCGGGAGGAAGTGCTCTCCGTCGAACCCTACGAGGAATTGCAGCCGGAGAGCATCGAGTACGCCCGCCGCCTGGACCTGCGCTGTCTGCGCAGGGGAATCCGGCTGCACATGATCGTGCTGCGCGCCGCGCTCGATCATCCCCCAACAGCCGCCTATCTGCGCGAACTGGCGGGCCAAGGAGCACGGATCCGGGTCGTCGACGAGACCACGGAACGCATTCTGGCCTACGACCGGAACGTCGCCGTGGTGCCCGTGGATCCCGTGGAAACGTCACGCGGAGCGTTGATAGCGCACGAGAGCGGGTTGGTCTCCAGCATCGTCGCCCTCTTCTGGCGGATCTGGGAACAGGCCGAGGAACTCCCGGCCAGAGACGAGGAGTCAGCCGACGAAGCGCTGAGCGCCGCGACCAAGCGGGAGGTGCTCGTGGCCATGTGTTCGGGCGACAAGGACGAGGCCGCCGCACGGAGCATCGGCGTATCGGTGCGTACGTTCCGGCGCAAAGTCGCAGCCGTGATGAAGCACCTGGGGGCTGACAACAGGGCACAGGCGGCACTGTTGGCCCGCGAGCGGGGCTGGATCTGAACCCGGGTCAGCCCATGCCCTCCGCCACAGTCGGCTCGGGTGCCAGCGAGGGTGTGGTGGTGATGCCGAAGCGTGTGCGCAGTGCGGATTGTGCGGCCAGGTAGCCGGACATGCCGTGGACGCTGGGTCCTGGTGGGGTTGCGGCGGAGCACAGGAAGAGGCCGGGTAGTGGGGTGCGGTAGGGATCGATGCTGAGGGTGGGGCGGGCGAGGGACTGGGTCAGGGTCATGGCGCCGCAGCCGATGTCGCCGCCGACGTAGTTGGGGTTGTAGGTCTCGTAGCCGGCGCCGGTGACGCAGCGGTGGGCGAGGATGGTGTCGGTGAAGCCGGGGGCGTAGTGCTCGATGCGGGAGCGCACGAGTTCTGCGGGTTCTCTGGAGTCGCCGTTGGGGACGTGGGCGTAGGCCCATACCGGGCGTTTGCCGGGGCGGGCGCGGCCCGGGTCGGTGACGGCTGGGTCGACCAGCAGCACGAAGGGTTCCTGGGTGGGTATGCCGCGGGCGGTCAGGGTCTCCTGGTGGATCATCTGGGCGTGGGTGCCGCCGAGGTGCACGGTTCCGGCTCTCCCGACGGCGGGGTTGGCCCAGGGGATGGGTTCGGTGACCAGGAAGTCGACCTTGGCGGCAGCTGGGCCGTAGCGGTATCGCTTGAGGCGGCGGGTGTAGCGCGGTGGCAGTTGGTCCTCTGCGAGGGTCAGTAGTCCTTTGACGCTGGTGTCCAGCAGGATCGTGTGGGCGCTCGTGAGCTGGTCCAGGCTGGTGATGGGGCAGTTGGTGTGGAAGCTGCCGCCGTGTGCGGTGATGTCGGCGGCCATGGCCCGGGCGATGCGGGCGCTGCCGCCGCGTGGCAATGGCCAGCCGGTTCCGTGGGCGAGGTGACCCAGCAGCATCGTGACGGCTGCGGAGGCGAGGCTGGGGAGTTTGCCCATGGCGTGTGCGGCGACGCCGGTGAGCAGGGCGGCTGCTTCTTCGGTGGCGAAGCGGGCGGCGCCGAGACGGCTGGCGTGTACCGGTATCCGGGTGGCCAGTGCCAGTGCGGCGGACGGGTCGCGGGGCAGGGTGCGCTGGCCGGAGAGGATCAGGTCCACCACGCCCTGGCTGTGGTTCAGCAGTGGCTGCATCAGTGTCCGCCAGCGTTCGCCGTCCGGGCCGAGTTCCGTGCAGGTGGCGGCCAGGTCGTGGTGGGCGAGTCCGGCCCGGCCGCCTTCCAGCGGGTGGGCGTAGGAGATTTCCGGGTGCAGGAGTTCCACGCCGCGGGTGGCAAGGTCGAATTCGCGGAAGAAGCGGGAGGCGGCGGCCATGGGATGGACGGCGGCGCAGATGTCGTGGGCCACGTCCTGCTCGAAGAGCGGCTGGGTGCGCAGTCCGCCGCCGATGGTGTCGGCCGCCTCGTACAGCTCCACCTTCAAGCCCGCCCGGGCCAGAGTCACCCCCGCCGCCAACCCATTGGGCCCGGTACCCACAACCGCCACGTCGGCGGAGGTCATATGGTGCCGCCCACCGGTTCCGGGAACTGCTGACCGGCCTGGACGTCCGAGGTGCCCTCCGCGCTCTGCGGCTGGAACGCGTCCGCATCCGGCCTGAGTTGCTGCGGCGGGTACTCGAACGCCTCGTAGGCCGGGTGCTGTTGCTCCAGTCGCGGAATGACCGGCTCGCCCACGAGCCCTGACTCGGCGTGGAGCTGGGAGCCGGCGAGACGGCGGTAGAGGTCGTCCCGCTCCATCAGATCGTCGTGGACTCCGGTGGCACGGACCCTGCCGTTCTCCAGCACGACGATCTGGTCCGCGTCGATCACCGTGGAGATGCGGTGCGCGATCGCGACGACCGCGCAGTGCCGGGAGATCCGCTGGAGCACTTGCCGGAAATCCCGCTCCGAGTCGGAGTCCAGATGAGAGGTGGCCTCGTCCAGAAGTGTGATCGCGGGCTTCTGCAGCAGCGTGCGGGCGATGCACAGCCGCTGCCGCTGACCGCCGGAGAGCCCGCTGCCCTGATCGCCCAGATCGGTGTCGAGTCCTTGTGGCAGACCTTGGATGACGTCCGAGAGACCGGCCATCTCCACGGCCTCGCGGATGTCGGCCTCTGCGGCCTCCGGGTTGGCGTAGGTGAGGTTCTCCCGGATGGTGCCGCGCATCGTCGCGCTGTCCTGCTGTACGTAGCCCACCAGCCCGCGGACGGTGTCCAGGGGCAGTGCTTCGATGTTCTGGCCGCCGAGAAGGATCCTGCCGCCGTCCAGCCGGTAGAAGCGCTCGATGAGCTGGAACAGGGTCGTCTTGCCCGCTCCGGACGGGCCGACGATCGCGGTCAGCCCGCGCGTCGGTACGTGGAAGGACACGCCCGCCAGCGCGTTCGCGTCCGCACTCTGCCCGTCATACCCGAACCGGACGTTGTGGAACTCGATCGCGCCCCGGTCCTGGATCAGCGATCCGACGAGGGCGGGCTGCTGGACCCGTTCCTCCTGCCCCTCCTGGGGCAGTGCGGCCAGCCCGTCCACCCGCTGTACCGCGGCGCGCCCCTGTACGAACTGGCCGATGGCCATGAAGAACAGCACCAGCGGCGACACCAGATGGAAGAGGTACATCACAAAGGCGGTCAGGTCGGCGATCGACATCGCTCCGCCGGCCACGCGGGTCATCCCGACGCCCACCACGATGGCCAGCGCCGCCTGGGTACCGACGTTCATGGACGGCATCAGCAGCGCGTTGAACGCGTTGACCCGGATTCCCGACGTACGTGCGAGGTGGGCCTGTTGGCCGATACGCAGCAACTCCCGGTCCTCCGCACGGGAGGCCTTGACCGTGGGCAGCGCCGAGAGCACCCGCTGCACCTCGGTGCCGAACGCACCGGTGTCCTCACGGTTCTGCACGGCTACCTGCCGGAGTTTGCGGGCGAGGCCGATGGACACCAGGCTGGCCACTCCCAGACAGGCCAGCGTGATCAGCATGAGCCAGATGTCGATGGCGAACATCAGGGCGACACCGCCGATGATCGTCGCCCCGTTGATGAAGAGCTGCGCCAGGCTCTGCGAAAGTGCGATCTTCACGAGGGAGGTGTCGGTCACCGTCCGGGTGAGGATGTCGCCCTGTGGCTGCTTGTTCACCGACGTCAGTTCGGCCCGCACCAGCCGTTCGATCAGGTTCCGGCGGACGTCGAAGACGATGTTCTCCCCGGTTCGTCCGATGGCGTAGGCCTGGAGTGAGGAGAAGGCCGCGTCCGCGCAGAAGAGTACGACGAGCAGAGCGATCGGCCCGGCGAGCGACTGGTCCAGCTCGGCAGTCTCGATCAGCTTGCCGATGGCGTAGGGCTGGGCGAGCGAGGCGACGACACCGAGTAGTCCCAGCAGCATGCCCGTGATCAGCAGCGCCCGGTGCTGGAGAGAGACGGTCCAGACTGAATCCGGCTTGCCGCAGGTCCCCTCCCAGGTAGTGCGGTCGGTCTTGCGGCTGTGCCGTCCGCGGCCCCGCCGACGATCGGTGTACCGCGTGGCGGTCATTGCGGGCTCCTCCCGGAGTTGGTGGGTCGTGTCCCGGAGTTGGTGGGTCGTGCTTCGGTGGCTGCTGGGATCCGCGCCGGGCTCGCCGGCCCGTCTCACCATCCCGTCAGGGGACCTCGTAGACGGCGATGTACATCGCGCCGCGCTCGTCGTATGCCGTGCCCTGCCAGTCCGACCAGCGGTGAACCAGTTCCAGCCCGCACGCGGAGGCGTAACGGTCGACCTCCTCCGGCGGGATGAGCCGGTTGACGTCGGAGGCGATGCGGAAGCTGTTGTCCTCGAACCAGACGTGGGACGACTGCCACAGACCCGTGTCCTTCTCGACCAACCAGGAGGTGAGCAGCCCGGTGTTGGGGTCCGGGTAAGGAGCGAAGGAGGTGAAGTGCCCGCCTTCCTGGCTCATGGCGAGGATTCCCGGGGTGTTGAAGTTCTCGATCACCAGGCGGCCGCCCGGTGCGACGCGGTGTGCGGCCCTGGCGACCGCCTGCCGCTGCTGCTGGGGCTCGAGCACCATCGAGAGGGTCCCGCACACCAGGTAGACGAGGGGATAGCTGCACTCGTCCTCGTATGTGCGCAGGTCACCGTGGACGGCCTGGACCGGAGCTCCGGCGCGTTCCACGTCGCGGCGCAGTTCCTCGAGCATCTCCGGGGAGGAGTCGACGCCGATGACAGCGCCGATGCGTTCGGCGAGCGGTATGGCGATCCGCCCGGTGCCCACGCCCAGTTCCAGGGCGGGACCGCCATCGGCCATGGATGCGAGAGCCTCGGCTATCGCATCCGCACCGGCGTTCTTGGGGAAGAGCTTGTCGTAGAAGTCGGCGAACCTGCGGCCGTAGCCGGGGTCGTCGACCTGCGGCGCGGCCTCGCTCTTCGTCATGCCGCGTGCTCCAATTGATCTGCGGCACCAGTGTGATCGGCGTCGCCGGCGTGGTCCGTGGGATCTGGCTCGGACAGCCGGATGAAGGGAGAGATGAAGGAGTACTGCGGGTCCTCGGAGTCGTCGTGTCCGCTGTAGAGCACCACCAGGAACTGGAAGCCCGTGAGCGAGACGCGTCGCGGGTCGGACTCGTCGAGGTGCCGGATGACGAAGTCGCGAAGCAGCCGGTACGCCGCACTGTCGGCGACCTTCACATCCTTACGGACGATCAACCGGCCCAGTTCGCCGCACACGTCGAAGATGGCCTTCTCCTGACGGCGTCCGGGAAACCAGACGGCGTGGGCCCATTTCCGTTTGTTGATCTGTGATGCCGACTGCCAGGCGGACTGCTCGCCGTCGGTATCCAGCGTCCGGTACAGCAAGTGGTAGTCGTGCTGGGCCGGAGTCGGGGCGAAGAACCGCCAGTTGGGTATGAGCAGCCCGACCTTGTCGGCTGTCCGAAGCCGATCGAAGGCTGTGTTCGGGTGCTGGCTCAGTATCGTGATCGTCAGCCAGCTCGCGAAGCCGAGCTCCACCGCCCGCCTTATCGCTTCGCTCTTGGGCCTGGGCAGCAACATCAGCGCACCTCCGGCGCGTCGAGTGTCGGGCGGAGCCCGCTCGTGCAGAGCCCGCTCGTGCGGAGTCCGATGGTGAACTCCCGGATCAGCTCTGCTACCTGGGCCGCGGGCCGTTCGTTCATCACGAGCTCGTCGTGCCTTGCGTCCTCGATCAGGCACAGGTCGCCATCGGGCGACGTGCCAACGAGTTCCCGGTGCAGCTCGGCGTGGATCGGGTCCCTGGCGTGCGTGGTGGCCGCGGCCACCAGGCGGAGCGGTACGCCGACCTTCGGCAGCACGCCGTCGTGGTCGAGGAACTCGGTGTGGGTCGCGTGCCATTCACGAACGGTGGCCTTCCACAGCTTCCAGTCGCGGAACTGGTCCAGAATCAGCGGCCGCATGTCCTCAGGCAGCCACCGCAGCCAGGGAGGAGAGGTGAGCAGGCTGCCGAGACCGAGCCGGGCGGACTCCGGCATGAGCGCCAGAGCGGAGGTCAACACGTTGGCGCCGTCGGCCTGCACGCGCGACCGCAGCAGCTCGGCGGGGTGGCTGGGGTCCAGCAGCACAACGCCGGTCACCAGGTCGCGCAGCGGCTCGATCGCCCGTAGCGTGAGATGGCCGCCGAGCGAGTGTCCGACGAGTACCACCGGCCTGGAGGGGCAGACCGCACGGACCAGGTCGCTTAGGTCGGCGACGGCCGCGGCAAGGGAGAAGGGCTCCCGCAGCCGGTACTCACTTCGTCCGTACCCGGCCCGGTTGTACGCCAGGACCGGGTGGTCGCAGCCGAGCATGCGGCGTAGCCGGATCCAGTGCTCCACGGTGGAGCACAGGCCGGTCTCGCAGACCAGGACCGGCGACGAATCCGGTCCTTCGGCCTCGGTGAGCTGATAGGCGAGCACGTTGCCCGTGGACGTCTCGAAGAACGACTCGTCGCCCTGGCCGCGCAGCACCCTGCGGTGGCGAAGCTGCTGGACGGTCAGCCCGGTCGCGACGACGGCGCTCAGCAGGCCGCCGGCGATGCGAGGGAGCGCGTCGTTGCGCACGGGATGCATCGTGATCCTCGTGGTTGCGGTCATCGGCTGCCTCCGCCGGGCTTCGTGGACTCGCGGCTCTGGGTGACGTAGAGGATCGCGGGGTAGGTCGCCAGGAAGGCCCACACGAATCGGCTCAGACCCATCACCCGGGCATTGACGACGTGGAACGAGCCGAGTCCGGCGAGCATCGCTGGGGTGAGCCGTCCCTTGGCGAGGAATACGGCGGGGAAGGCGCACTCCATGGCGAGTACCGCGTGCGCCAGCTTCCGGGATGCCTTGGGATAGCGCTTCATCAGGTCGTAGACCTTGCCGTCACCGTAGGTCTCGGTGCGCATGATGCCCGGCAGGGCCTCGCCGGAGCGCCAGATGGGGCTGGCGATCTTCACATAGCCCGATGTGGCGTACGAGAGCGTGGCCTGGAGCGCCACGTACCACAGGCAGCTGTCGACGAGTGCGGGCTGCCGCTGGCCGAGTCGGGCGATCATGGCCGCGGACTGCACGAGGAAGGAGAGCTGATCCGATCCGTCGGTGCCGTAGTGGTGCCTCGGGTAGGTGGCGACCGAGGTGAGGGCGAGGAAGCCGTTCGCGGCAGCGCGGTGGCGCCGACTGGTGCCCGGTACGAGCAGCGAGGCGCTGGCAAGTGCGCGGGCCCCGTGGATCCACCGGGTGACGTCCGGCCTGGCGAGGAAGTCGAGCGACGCGCGCACCTTCGGCGGTGCCCATGTGTAATTGTCCCGGGCCAGATCCCAGTTGTTCAATCCGCCTTTCTGGCGGTCGCGTTCGGCTGCCAGTATTTCCAGGCTGCTCATGAGATATGCGGTCGCGCTGAGCTGTTCCGCGGTGGTCAGTGCACGCTCCCGGCCTATGACCGGGGAGGAGAGTGATCTCCGTGCCGCAGAGGAGATGTTCATTTTTGCTCTTCCCTTTCCCTTCCCCGGCCATAGGAATTATGTGCCGCCTCTCACCGGCGTGGGTGGCAGGTGGTTATCGAGAGGCGGCATTGGTGCGACGTGAGTCAGCCGCCCGCGGCCTGCCCGGCGGCGTTTCCGACCGCAATGCCGCCGGCTGCCGCACCGGCGATGGCGGCTGCGCCGGCAAGCCCGGCGCCGACCGCGGCAGGGGTGGCGAGGACCGGAGACATCCGGCCGTTCCACTCGTTCTCACCGGCGTGTATCGAGACGCCGTTGAGTTCCTGGCTTGCGTTGACCTTGGTGGAGATTGCAGTCACGTTTACTCCTTGAGCGACGGTTTGATTCTGCTTAGGGCGCCGATGTGGCGGTTGTCAGCCGGCCTGGGCCTGGGTGACCCCGAGCCCGACGCCGGCTCCGAACGCACCCGCGGTGACCAGGGCTCCGCCGGCAACGGCGGCCGGGGTGGACAGGACGGGCTCGGCCGGCGACATGTCCTCCACGTTCGCGGCATCCGTCAGTACGGTGTCCAGCAGGTGACTGTTGTTGACCTTCTCAAGCAGCATGAGCGTGTCTCCTTCTTTCTCGTGCTTTCGTGGTTTCTCGTGTGGCACCGGACTCAGGAGCCGAGTGCGCGGAAATCACGGAATCCCGCCATCAGAATGGTGATTGGATTCCTCGACTGCTCGCTTCCGACATCACATACGATGGCATGCGTCAATCTCCGAACGAAGGGGTTTCGGTGTCATCTTGCTGCCTCGCATGCGGCAGCATCGGGCCTCCATTAGGCCGCCAGCCGTGTGGGAGTGTTGTGGGTATGCAAATGACGCTCGATGAGCAGGTGGTTCTGCTCTCCATTGACGCTCGGGGGCGCTTTCCGGAGCCGTGGCGGACAGATTGCGCCGCCGCTGGAGCTGTCCTCCTTGAACTGGCCTTGGCAGGGCGGCTCGACGTGGACGACCACAAGGTCGTCGTAGCCGACCGGACACCTGTGGGCTCTGCCGTACTGGACGACGTGCTTGCGGTGCTGGCCGCACGCGAGAAGCGGGCCACCGCGCAGAGCTGGGTGCGTGAGCTCCGTAAGAGCGTTCGCGGTAAGGCACTGGACCGGCTTCGGGAGAGGGGGACAGTGGGCGAGGAGGTGAGCAGGACGCTGGGGCTGTTCACCACACGTCGCTACCCCACGCTCGACAGCTCCGTAGAGGTCGCGCTCCGCGATCGGTTGGACGGTGTGGTGCTACGGGGTGAGACACCGGATGAACGCACCGTCGGCTTGGCGGTTGTGCTGAGTGCTGCTGGTTTGTACGAGTGCGCCTTCCCCGGGGTGCCGGCCCGGGACGTCGAACGGCGCACGGCAAAGCTGGCACGTGACAACTGGGCCGCTCCCGCAGTACGTAGGGCCCTGGAGGCAATGCAGTACGAACTCGTCGCCGTCGTGGGCGCCGCGACCGTGGGCGCCGCGACCGTGGGCGCCGGCACCAGCTAGTGACCTGAGTCGGAGATTCGTTGGCAGTATGCGGCGACTCTTTCGAGGATCTCGTCGGCGGTTTTCGTCCAGAGGAACGGTCTGGGGCTGTCGTTCCAGTCGGCGAGCCACGTTCGGATATCGCGCTCAAGGGCCTGGACGGAGCGGTGCACGCCACGTTTCAGCTTCTTCTGCGTCAGCTCGGCGAACCACCGCTCCACCATGTTCAGCTACGACGATGCCGTTCCGTCGGAACGCGAAGAACGTGCGCCGGCGCGGGCGAGCTTGTCGATCCTGGGCGGCTTCCTGTTGCCGCGCTCGATGTCACAGCGGCGGCAAGCTGCGCAGGGTGAGGGCGAGTCCGACGGTGAGGACGGCGAGTGCGGTGAGGAGTGTGCCGAATCGGGTGTAGCGGGACCATGCGGGAAGGCGTCGCTCAGCGAGTGTGGTGAGGCGGTTGCCGCCGCCGGAGAGCAGCAGACCGGCTGCGGTGAGGGTGGCCGCCATGCCGAGTCCGTAGCCGAGGACGAGCAGGACGCCGAAGAAGGTGCGGCTGAGGGAGACGGCACCGAGCAGTACGACCAGGGCTGAAGGGCTCGGCACGAGTCCTCCGGCGAGTCCGACGCCGAGTAGGGAGGGCAGGCGGAGGTCCGTGCGGTGCTCTTCATCTCGGGCGCGAGGATGCTCATGGCTGTGGCTGTGGCTGTACTCATGGGCATGATCGTGCGAACGGTGGTGGTGGTGGTGCCGGTGCTGCCAACTCGTCGGCGGCCTGCCGGTGTTGAGGGCGCGTACGGCCGTGATGACCAGCCATGCACCGATGGTCGCGATGAGCAGGCCGCTGATCGTGCCCAGCCAGCCCAGCAGTTGATCTCCCAGCAGGCTGCCGGAGAGGGTCAGCGCGAGGCCCACGATCAGCACGCCCGTGGTGTGTGTGGCCGTTACGGTCACGCCGACAGTCAAGGCGGCTCGGACGCCGCCCGTACGGCGGGCGAGGCATGCTGCGACGGCGAGTTTCGCGTGTCCGGGCAGGGCGGCGTGACCTGCGCCCAGGAGGACGGTGAGCATGACACCGAGAAGTCCTACCGGAAGGGTGAGGTCGCGGCTTGTGGTGAGTGCGGTCAACTCCCGCTCCAGAGAGGGGAAGAGGGAGGTACCCGCTGCGGCGGAGGGGCCCGCGCCGGGTGCGGCGTCGTCCGTGCCGGTGGAGGGCCGGTCGTCGCCGGGCCGCGTGCGCAGGCTTGCCGTGGTCTGGTTCGGCGGCTCGTCGGCGGCGCCGGAGGGATAGCGGCGCAGTCCCGCGCTCGCGCTCCGTTCCGGAGCGGACGATGCCGTCAGCCGCACCCGGTTTCCGCCTGTGGCGGTGATCTCCTTCCAGCCGGTACGACGTCGGTCCGCACCCGAGGCGAACGTGATGGCTGCCGCCCGTGAGAGATCGGCGTCGGTGCGGAGGCGGCAGGTGAGCCGGGCGATCGGCAGACCGGCTGTTCCTTTGCCGTATGTGAGGCGGCTGGCGCGCACGCGCCATTCCTTGCGACGGCTGTTGACCGTCACCCGGGAGGCTTCGGCGAGTCGGGAGCAGCGTTGCCGGGCGCGGTTGGTGGCCTCGGACCGGGAGACGTCGCCGTCGTTGTCCGTATCGGTCTTCTCGCGATCCTGGGCGGTTGGGATCTCCGCGCTGTCGACGACGGCGGTGTCCTCGATGTGCCCCGAGGACAGCCGCAGTCCGTCGTGGTGGTTGAGGCTGAAGTCGCCCAAAGGATGGGCGTGCGTGCCGGGCGCCGCCCCGACGCTGATCAGCAGCACGAGGACCATCGTCACGAGGACGCGGAGCGGGGTACGGGAACGCTGGATCACCGGCGGTCACCGTGCTCTTCGGCGGTCGCGCAGTCGCGTCGGTGGAGCAGCCTGGCGGCGCGGGGAGCGTGGTACGGCGAGAAGTGCGGGTTGAGCTGGAGCGCCTGCCGTAGGTGGTGATCGCCTGCGGTGTCCTGCCCGAGCCGGTACTCGATCACCCCTCGGTGGTAACGGAAGAGCGCATTCTTCCACCCGGTGCGGGCCGCGGCCCTGGCGTAGGTCAGTGCCTCGGCGTCACGTCCGGAGCGGTGCAGCGCCCAGCTGAGCGCGTCAGCGACGATGACGCTGCGCGAACGCTTCCACTCGCGTCGCAGCAGTGCGACCGCGGTTGCTGAGTCCCCGTGGTCGGCCTCGTACAGCGCAAGGTGGGGATCGACGGGGCCGCCCGTAGCACGCAGCATCCGCGCCTGCGCCTTCAGCCCCGCGAGTGCGCCCCTGTCCCGTCGACCGGGCCGTGCCAGCCGCAGTTCCGTCGCCTCCAGCAGGAACTGCGGCAGTGGCGTCCGTTCGACCAGCCGGTCGTACATCCTGAGCGCCTCCGCCGGGTGCCCGCGTGCCGCCTGAAGCCGGGCGAGCCCGGCCGCAGAGTAGGGATGATCCGGCACCGTGGCCGTGGCGCGCTCGAAGTGCCGTTCGGCACGCCGCAGTTCACCTTGTGACCAGGCCAGTTCGCCGAGCCGGGACTCGGCGAAGGCCATCTCGTCGGGTGTCTGGGCACTCTCGGCGGCTCGTTGGAGAGCGAAAGCGGCGTCCTGGTCGCGGCCATGGGTCTCAAGGTCGTAGGCGGCGCGACTGTATGCGGCAGTCGTCGGCTTCAGATCGAGCATGCGCTGAACGGCCACCCGGGCACCGCGGTAGTGCCCGAGCTGGATCTCGGCGTCGGCGAGTACCCCATAACCTTCGGCCCGGTCGGGTGCCATCCGTGTGCTGCGCAGACCCCACCTGCGCCCTGTGGTGAACTCGTGCCGCGCATTGGCGAGTTGCCCCATGCCCGTGGTCGCCGGGTAGTTTCCCGTGCGCTTCAGGGTGAGCGAGCGGCGCAGCGCCTTCCCGGCCGCATCCAGACGCCCGGCGTCCAGGGTGGTGCGGGCTTTTTCGATCTCCGCGTGCGCCAATTCCGACCAGACGCCCGGGTCTCTCGGTGCCGTGTCCACCGCCCGGCGCGCCGCAGAGAGAGGATCGTCTGCCCCAGCGCCCGCCCGGTGCGCGGTGCGCGGACTCGGAGACGGAACGTCGTCGTTGAATCCGGCCGGCCCCATGGCCAGCAGTCCCGCGACACAGGCTCCGATGGCGCAGGTCACGCCGACGGCCGCGCCCCAGCTCTTCACACGGCCCTCACAGTGCCGCGTGCGGCGGATTGAGGTAGGGGAAGGTGTATTGCGCGTCGGCGGGCTGGAGCTTGAAGTCCGGGGTCGGCAGCAGGTGTTCGGCGGATGGGCCTCCGGGCTCGCCCATCAGCATGCGGATCAGGGGCCCGTCGATGGTGTCGTTGAGCCGGCGCCCGTTGGGGAAGCCCTGCCTGTCGCCGTCGATGAGGCCGTTGGGCTTCGGATTCCTCGTCACAGGGGTGGTGAGGTTCAGCCGCAGTTCCTCCGCCGGGACGATCTTCGACGGGTCGGCGTCGGCGTTCATGGCGGGCGTGTTGAGGTCGTAGCCGAACTTCGCCCCGTTGTCCTCTCCGATGCCGCGCAGGAACAGAGCCTCGATGTCCTTGCGCGGTGTGGCGGGAGCCTTGACGTGGTGGGCCCGTTCGATGCGGTGCGGCGGCTTCGGGTCGTTCACCGCGGCGAGGAAGTCCCGCTCCAGGTGGTCGTCCTCGGGGTCACGCTGCTGGAAGCGGTCCTCGGGGCCACCGGGGCGGGCCATCCCCACGGTCGAACCGAAGATGCTGAACGCCAGGTGCGGGTTGCCGTGCCGTGAGACCTGACGGAACACCGGATCCTGTCCTGACAGGCCCCTACTCAAGTCCGCGCCCGGACGGGAGACCGAGGCCCATACACCCACGACCGGATTTGCCTGCGGATCCTTGCGCAACGCGATCGCTTTCTTGGGCACCTGGACGATCAGGCTGTTGACGTTCAGAGCCGACAGGGGCTGGGCGTCGGGCAGCCAGCCGCGTACCGGCCCGGCCGTGCCGACGGTGTAGAGCCCGAACACTTCGGAATCCGCCTTGAATGCCTCAGCCGATTGCCCGGCCAAGGTGCGTCCGCCGCCGGGCAGTTGCCGGACGGCCTCCTCGCGCAGCTTGCCGTAGTCGGGCATGAGTGCCCGGCCGGCGTGCGTGGGGGCGGCGACGCCCTTGCCGATGAGCGTCTCGGGCTTCGCTCCTTTCCGGACGCGCTCCAGCGTGTAGGTCTGCCGGACTCTCAGGGAACGGTCGTCCAGCGAAGTCACCTGGCCGGGCCCGACCTTGGGACCTGCCTTGAGGGGCCTGCGGTCGTCATTCGCGAAGGTCCAGCGGTAGGTGGTGTCCGGAGTTCCGTCGCCATCGGCGTCCGTGTTGATCTCGTACCGGGCCCCGTTGGCGAACGGATGGTCGGCGACCGAGCTGGTCGCGTTGCCCGGCAGCTGGAACGGACGGACGTTGGCGATCAAGGTGACCATGTCGTGGTCGTCGGGGCTGGTGAAGGCGTAGACATCGGTGATGTCGGCCGCCGCGTCGGCCAGCGACGAGGGGGCGTCGACATGACCGCCGGCCTGGCTGACGGACAGGAGCGGACCTGACATGGCGGCGCCGGCCACGACGGTCGCACCTGTGATGAGAGCGATCCGGCGACGGCTCGGGCCGGTGGCCCAGGGCCTGCGGAACAAGGGCATGAGTGCTCCAGGTGTTGAGGTGTTGAGGACGCCATCCGGAGCCACAGCGTGTCGCGCTGCCGGATCTTGCCGGGCTGTTCTCTGCCGGGCACCACACGTGTGAGGTACCTACTGCACCGCGAGGACTGACCCGGCTCGCAACGCATTGACGGACCGTCAAGCACGGGTGTGCGGAGGCCTTCGGGGATGCCCTCGCCGAAAGTGCCTCTGTGCAGCGGTTTCGATGGGCTCGCTGTCCCTTGCGGCAGGCCGGGAAGACGAGAGCAATACACGAAATAGCTGGTTTCCCCACCAACTATGGCTTTGCGGTCATCGGGGGCTTACTCATGGACTGTGCAGACCGGCGAGTGGACCGCTTTGCGGCCAAGGTGGTTGCGACTCAGTGCTCCAACGCCAGCTCCACGAAGGCCTGTTCAGGCGGCTTCACGGTTCCCGTCATGCCGTGGCCCTGCCGCCGTCCATCACGGGCTTCACCTGTCCCGATTTCGGAAGGGTTCACTGTTCATGTTCAAGCACGGACTCCGTCGCCGCGTTGCCCTGCTGGCCTCCGCGACGGCACTGCTGCTGCCGCTCGGGGTCGCCCAAGCTGGCGCCGTCACGCCGGCTACGGCAAGGACCGCGTCCGCCGAGGCACCGATTCCCGGCGCCTACATCTCACCTTGGGGCAGCGCCGACGTCGAAATCTCGCCGGAGACCCAGCAGGGGTTGCAGAGGGAGGGCGTCACTCTGGAGGCCATCAGCCCGTTCACAATGCACTCCGACGGCAAGGGCTTCAGCATGCCCATCGGATCGACGGCCGGCGACGGCCTCGATTCCAAGGGCCGCATCTACTACCCCGGCGGCCTGCGGCTGCACCACGCCGAGTCCGGCCAGACAGCCACCCTCAAGCCGACCTGGATTCGCGTCATGCCCCAGCCGGCGTACTCCGCGGGCGTGGAGGTGGACGGCCAGACGGTCTCCGAGGAGACACAACTCGGCTACAGCAACTACTACGAGGTGATGAAGGGCGCCCGCCCCAGCCCGACCGGCTTCCGTCTGGAGAAGATGCCCTTCTACTTCTCACAAGAGGCCGAAGACCTGATCGAGGCAAACAGCGACATCGACGCTCCCGACGGAGGCACACCGTTCGGCACACTCACGCCGCACTTCGACTACATCCCCGGACAGCAGCCGACCCTCCCCGGCCTGCCCGGCTGAGGCGTACCTGTTCCGCAACAGGCTCGATGTAGCGGCACCCGCCGACGGGCACACCGGCGGCGGGTGCACACATGAGTATCGCTCTTCATCCGACGATCTTTAGCAGTGCAGTGCAGTCGACGCACCGTCCGGTCGGTCAGGCAGCGTCCGCCCGCCGCCTCTCACCTCGTCGGCAACATGCCGCCGGTGATGTGCCTGTATCAGGCGGCCGCGGCCCGGGGTCCGCAGCCGAACGATTCAGTGAGCGCGGCAAAGGCGGTGGCCCGCCGGAAGACGCCGGAAGGCGTTTCCGCGGGCCACCGAAGCAACGCGCCGTCGAAGGCGGATGACAGGCCTCCGCCTTTAGATGTCGAAGTACCGCTGCGAAGGAGCCCTGACCTGCACAGAAGCAGGACGTTCGGTGGGTCGGTGCACATCGGGTGCACAGCGCGGGCATCTCACGTCGACCCTGCGCCGCCAGCATCCGGCCGACCTCTCGATGTCCTGTGCACCAACCCCGGCCCATCCAGATTCAGCGCTGCCCCCACTCGCCGGAATTGATCTGGGTTGATCAACTCAGCAGTGAGGTAAGTGCGTTGGCGAGGGCTTCGCCTCCTTGCGGGACGACGGTTCCCGTGACCAGGGCCGGCAGCGCCTGGGCAACCTCGTGCAGCGTGCCCGCCTGAGCGTCGGGAGTGGAAAGCGAAGTGCCGACGGTGGCACCGCTCGGACCTTCGCTGCTGCTTTGGTGGCGGCCCGCGCTGCCCTCGGTCAGACGGTCTCAGGTGCTCCAAGCATCGCGGAAGCCTCTTGGAAGGGGGTGAGGCCGCGCGTTGGCGCGGCGGCCTGGGGAAGGCTGCGGCAGGTGAAGCCGAGCCGGGCCATGGCCCGGAGGACTTCGCCGGCGCTGAAGTCGCGGCGGTCCTGGCCTGTGACGACCTGGCCGACCTGCTTGACGGGGTAGGTACGGCGGCCGATGGTCACGGATTCGCCGACGACCTGCTCGGGCCTGACGCCTTTCATCGATTCCAGGACGCCGGTCTTGGTGAGGTCGAAGGGGAAGCGGGCGATGATGCAGCGCATGGGTGCCTCACAAGGAGAAGAGCGAAGGGGGACGGTTCTGCTGCGGCGAAGTGTTCAGCGGACACGGCGGGGACGCCCGGGGCGCTGACTTGTTCATCAATGACAGGCAGTCGAGTCGGCGGTAGTGCATCGCGTGCTGCTGGACGGCCCGCGGTCGCCGAGGATGTCGCGCAGCTGGGCACGGTCCGCGTGCTCGGAGCTGTCGCGGACCGCGACGAGCTGGGCCTGGGTGGCCGGTCCCGTGCGCAGGCCGTCGTTCACGCTGACGAGCAGGTGCCCGGTGCGGGCACTGTCCATGACGGACGGGGCGGCCTCGATGGTCATGTCGTCACAGACCTGCGGTGAGGTCGCTTCCAGTGCGTCGGCCTGCGTCATGTGCACGGGGGTGGCGCTCGCCGCTCGGGACTGCACCTGAACCAACGTCAGAGCGTGCCTTCTGCAGAGGTTGGTCAGCTTCTTGATCACGAAGGCTCTAGGCCGCCGCACCAAAGGAGGAGCGCCGCACCTTCACGCTCCGGGCAGCCGAAGCGGGGCTGCGTCGGCCGCGCGAGGATGCGCTGCGCTTACGCCTCTGCGCACCTTCGGTCACCGGCGCGGTGATCGTCACGGGGATGCCGGAGGGGGTCTGGGCGCCGGTGATCCGGCTGAGTGCCTCCTCACCGGAGCGGACCTGGGTGGTCTGGGGCACGATGCCGGCGGCCGCCATGAGGCGGGTCATGGTGCGGCGCTGGTTGGGGGTGACCAGGGTGACGACACTGCCGGACTCGCCCGCCCGCGCAGTGCGTCCGCCGCGATGGAGGTAGTCCTTGTGGTCGGTCGGCGGGTCGACGTTGACGACGAGGTCGAGGCTGTCGACGTGGATGCCGCGCGCTGCGACGTTGGTCGCCACGAGCACGGTGACGTGCCCGGTCTTGAATTGGGCCAGGGTCCGGGTGCGCTGCGGCTGCGACTTACCGCCGTGCAGGGCGGCCGCTCGCACCCCGCTGTTCAGCAGGTCCTTCGTCAGCCGGTCGACGGCATGCTTGGTGTCGAGGAACATGATCACTCTGCCTTCGCGCGCCGCGATCTGTGTCGTCGTGCGGTGCTTGTCGGCCCCATGGACGTGCAGCACGTGATGCTCCATCGTGGTGACCGCACCTGCGGACGGGTCGACGGAGTGCACGACCGGATCGGTGAGGTAGCGGCGGACCAGGAGATCGACGTTGCGGTCGAGGGTCGCGGAGAACAGCATCCGCTGGCCCTCGGGGCGGACCTGATCCAGGAGTGCGGTGACCTGGGGCATGAAGCCCATGTCGGCCATCTGGTCCGCCTCGTCCAGGACGGTGATCGCGACCTGGTTCAGCCGGCAGTCGCCGCGGTCGATGAGGTCCTTGAGGCGGCCCGGCGTCGCGACGACGACCTCTGCGCCACCCCGCAGCGCACTGATCTGCCTGCCGATCGACATTCCGCCGACGACGGTGGCCAGGCGCAGCTTCACCGAGCGGGCGTAGGGGGTCAGAGCGTCGGTCACCTGCTGCGCCAGCTCACGCGTCGGTACGAGGATCAGAGCCAGCGGCTGGCGGGGCTCGGCGCGCTGGCCGGCGGTGCGGGCCAGCAGGGCCAGTCCGAAGGCGAGAGTCTTGCCGGAGCCGGTGCGCCCGCGTCCGAGGACGTCGCGGCCGGCGAGGGTGTTGGGCAGGGTCGCGCCCTGGATCGGGAATGGCACGCTCACGCCTTGCGCGGTCAGCGCGGCCAGCAGCCGCTCGGTCATGTCGAGGTCGGCGAATGCCTCCACGGCGGGCAGCGCGGGAGTGATCGTCTTCGGCAGGGCGAACTCGCCCTGCACCCCTGCGGGCCGCCGGCCGTGGCCGCCTGAGCGGCGCGGTCCGGCAGAACGGCTCGGGGCGGGCAACCCGAAGCGGCCGCTCCGGCCCGCACCGGCGCCACCGAAAGCGGGACCGCCGGTGCGCCTGCGGGAGGAGCGGTCGTTCGTACGTGTGGGGTTCATTCAGAACCTTTCCTTGATACGGCACGTATCAAGGAATTCCCGCATCGGAAGAGCAGCGCGGGGGATCACAAGAACGAGCCGAATGGAATGTGGATCTGGCCCTGCAGCGAATCCGGTGCGGGTCCAGGTGATGAAATGAGTGACATCATGTGGACGTGAAATCCAGGACGTCGAAGTGTGCAGATGAAGAGGAGCAGCAGGCTGCGGCTGCCCCACAGGCGAAACCACTGCGGAAAGTTCCGCAGCTGGACCCGCCCCGAGAGACGCCAGCTACAAAGTGCGTGTCAGCGTCAGGCGGGAACGATGTTCTCTGCAGTCGGGCCCTTCTGGCTCTGCGCGATGTCGAAGGTGACCTTCTGACCTTCGAGCAGCTCACGGAAGCCCTGGGCTGCGATGTTCGAGAAGTGGGCGAACACGTCAGGACCGCCACCGTCCTGCTCGATGAAGCCGAACCCTTTGGCGGCGTTGAACCATTTCACGGTGCCAGATGCCATGCCATATCTCCCTTTGGGGCAGTACGCCGGGACCCGCAGTGCACGGGTACCGGGTCGCCGCGATGATGCCCCGACCGGGAAATACCCGGAAATACAAAAACGCTTCCAGCGGAGGAAAAACACCTACCGGGAGCATTGGAAGTTTTGGGAACCAAGACTGCAACTGACATCGACAGTAGCACGCGATCGCGGCCTGCGAACGCCAGATAAGTCCACTCTGTTCGTTGCGGCAAAAACACTCACCGCCCGACAAGTTAAACCCTCACCTCGCGGTCGTAGATATTGATCCACCCGGAGCGCCAAGGTTCTTGGGTCATCCGACTGTCCGGCGAGGGCGATCGGCAGAGCCCCGGATCCGGTGAGCGCTGCCGGTACCGCTGCCTTGGCGCTACCCGGCGAGGGGGGCGGTGCGCGGCCACCTCGACGCCGTCCGGGTGCGCAGTCAGCCCCAGACGGCGCCGCAGCACGGGGCGTCGGTGACGAGTGCCGAAACCATCAGAACCACCGTTTCAGGAGCCTCGGCTGCGATCGCGGTCGTCCGAGCCCCGCGACGAACCACCGGGCGCTCCCGCGTGCGCCGTCGACGGCCCACGGAACGAACGGTTGCGGCGTTGATGCTCATCATGTTCATCACGGTCACCCTGTTCGTTGAATGCCGGGTCCCCTCTGTCAGGGCTTGTGCCCCGGCAGGGCCTGGTGACCCGGCTGGTGACGGCCCTCGCCCCTGTCAGCTCACCGTTCGAGGTCGATTACCTCACCGTCGAACTCGCAAAATCTATGTCGGCCGGAGTAGACATGGAGTGCTGGCGTGGTTAGGGTTTCTGCCATAGCCCAGAGAGACAGCAGGGCCTGGCAGAGACGAACTGCCGGCCAGCAGTACCCGAAGTTCGCAGGACGGTGCGGTGGTGGAGTTCCGAAGCCAGAGTTGTTGCAGGACGGCGACGGACTGACGACCGGACCGGGTGGCCGCAGCATCAGGGGCCGCCGTGAGCAGGACCGCAGTACCCAGCAGTGAAGTCAATGAGCAGCACCTCAGTGAAGGCGTCGGCTGCGGGCGCGCGCACTGGGAAGTTCGGCAGTGGGGTTCCAAGCCAGAGCAGACGCAGGACGGGCGACGGGGCTGGCTGCCGAAGGGCGGCGCTATTGCAGGCCGCTGGCAGTTCGCATCAACAGCAGTACGCAGTATCCCGCTTGGTAAGTAGTTGATCACCGAGGGAAGAACGGAGGACCTACGCGCCATCAGGATCGCCCGGGCGGAGTTCTTGAGCCCGGGTACCGCAGGACATCGATAGTGAGGTGGTCTTCGGTCAAGCAACCGCGATCCCCGCACCCTCGACAGCATCTCGGTCGGGTCTGCGGAAACAAGAAGCCGACGCAGTATCAAGGTCGGCAGATGGTGTAGCAGTTCCTTCGGGGTCCTGGTGCCGTATGGCACCAGGACCCCTCAATGCGTCCACAGAGAGGTGCAATGACAGCAGACGACTCGTTCAGCCGTCTCGACGACGACGATTACCCCGCCTACACGATGGGCCGGGCCGCCGAAATGCTCGGCACCACCCAGGGCTTCCTCCGCGCCATCGGAGAAGCCCGCCTCATCACCCCGCTCCGATCGGAGGGCGGCCACCGCCGCTACTCCCGCTACCAGTTGCGCATCGCCGCCCGGGCCCGGGAGCTCGTCGACCAGGGGACTCCCATCGAGGCTGCCTGCCGCATCATCATCCTCGAAGACCAACTCGAAGAAGCCCAGCGCATCAACGCCGAATACCACCGCGCCGCCGAATCAGCGGACCCGACAACCGCGGCCTGAGACGACTGAGACGTGCAACTCTCCGCGCGACTGCCGCCAACCCATGCTGCGCGGGACGCAAAGCGTTCCGGGTAGTTTGAGCCTCGCTGCAAGCCGCGCCGGTCTGGCTGCCCGCCTGGATGCCCTCACCCGCCACACCAACGGCCTGCTGGCAGGCCAGCAGCGACCGGCATCAACACCGAGGCCCCGAACTTGGTTTGCCCTGAACAGCCCTCGGCTTCGTGTGGGGATTGCAGCTCCCCTTGACGGCGGCACCTGACCACTCGACAGCACATCCGACACCCGGTGCACTTCCGTGCACATGAGGGCGGAAAAGACGATGACCCGCGGAGGCGCTCGCAAGGCGCTTCCGCGGGTCATCAATTCCCGTACCGCGAAGGCCGGTTCGCCCGGCCCCGGGTCTAGATGTCGAAGTACAGCTGAGAAGAAGCCCTGACCTTCATGGAAGCAGAACGATCAGTGGGTCGGTGCACATCGGTGCACAGCATGGGCATCCGACTTCCCGTACCGGACGTCATCCCGCTGTGCGCCGGTCCACGAACGTGCGCAACTTGCCGCTGCCCGCGGTCCGTTCGAACGCGGCGCCGTCGGTGATCTCGACGGAGCACGTGAGGAGGTCCTCCTCCTCGACCGCGGAGCGCAGGGCCGGAACCTCCGCCAGGAAGGCGGCCCGGGCGGAATCGGCCGACGGGGCGTAGCGCTCGTCGAGCCGGACGGTGAGCCGCTCCCGCGCGGCCTCCGAGGTGAGGACGATCTGGAGTTCTCCGCGGTAGCCGAGGTGCCTCTCGGCGGCGTCGACGAAGCGCCGGTAGTGGTAGGAGTTCGTGCCGATGCGTGCCACGTCGCCGTGACGGCCGAGGAGTTCGATCCGCGGGGCGCGGCTGCCGCAGGGGCACACACCGCTCAGCGCCCGTCCGATGTCGCCGATCTGATAGCGCTCGAGCCGCTGTCCGGACCGGGCCCGGCTGGAGAAGACCAGTCGCCCCGGTTCACCGGCTCGTACCGGCCGGTCCTCCTCGAGGTCGAGGATCTCCAGGGTGTGCAGGTCGGTCAGCACGTGATGGACGGAGCCTTCGGCGTGCTCGCACTGGTACGCCAGCGGCCCGAGGTCGGTGCTCCCGTACGCCGCCGACCGGATCACCTCGACACCGAAGTCCTCGGTGAGGACGCGGCGTTGCTCGGCGGTGAAGTGCTCGCCCCCGTAGTACACCTTCCGGACTCCGCCGTAGGCGAGCAGTGTCTCCCCCTGGGCGTGGAAGAGCTGCCAGAGGTAGGAGGGCATGCCGAAGAGGGTGTCGGCCCGGTAGCTCACCAGGGCTTCCGCGACCGCGGCGAGGTCGGTGCCCGCCGACAGCGGGATCTGCGTGGCGTTCAGCCGCTCCAGTATGGAGAAGAAGCTGATGAAGCTGCCGTACAGGCCGCCGCTGTAGAAGAGGTTGGCGGCACGGTCGCGGGCCGGATCGAACCCGGAGTCGAGGAGGCCGTTCGCAGCGGCGCGCATCTGGGTGTCGTAGTCGGTGTTGGTGAAGACCGAGAGGGCGGGCGCGCCTGTGCTGCCACCGCTGCGGAAGTACAGGTGGGCGTGTTCGGGGGCCAGGCACCGCAACTGCTCCTGGACGCCTGCCTTGTCGAGCAGCGGGCCGGTGGGCGGGGCCGGCTGTACGGCCGGAGCCACGAGGTCGTCCAGGCATGAGGTGGCGGTGAAACGCTCGTCGGCCTGTACGGCGACCCGTCTGCTGTATCGCTGCAACGCGTAGACGCCGTCGTGGGGTTCGCCGTCGTAGGCGTCGAGCATGGCGCCCACCGGGGTCACTCGTGTGACACCTGCGGTGACGACGGAGCGGGCGAGCTCCGCCACGTCTACGCGGTTGCCGGCGACCGCGGCGGTCTGGAGGTAGCGCCGCATGGGCCGCAGGGTGGCGGCGATGTCGTGGCGTGGCAGCGGCTTGACCCAGACGCTGCGGTGGAGCGGTGAGGCGGTCATCGCGGGACGGGTGTCGGCGAGGACGCGCCAGGAGCCGTCAGCGGCGGCGACGACCCGGGTCAGGCCCAGGTGCTGTTCGAGCCGGGCGACGAGTTCGGTGCTGGTGACCTCGGCGTGCTCGGCGACGTCGAGTCGGACGGATGGCAACTTGTCGGAGACTTCGGCCAGTCGGGCCGCGAAGCCGTCCGCGAAGGCGAAGACCTCCTCCGGATCGTCGGTGTCGAGATAGACGACCTGGGGACTGGAACAGGCCTGCTGGTCGAGGCGGCAGACGTCCGTGGCGAGCGCGGACTGGACCGAGGAGTCGCTCCAGGCGTCCCGGGTCAGGTACGCGAAGGAGATCTTGTGGCCCCACTCGATCAGTCGGCAGCCGGGCGGCGTGAGCGCGGCGATGCCGGCCACGGCGTCCTCGCCGCCCCAGACGGCGACCGCGTCGGCAGCGGCGCACAGGGGCTCCAGCCATGCCCTGCGGCCGGAGGGGAAGCTCAGGGCGATGACCCGGCGGGCGAGGATTCCGGTCTCGTCGGCGGCAGCGAGTTCGGCAAGCAGAAGCGGAGCGAGCGGTGTGTCGGAGCTGCTCGTCTTCAGCACGTTGAGGTTGCCGGTCAGCAGTCCCTCGACGACGCTCAGCGGAGCCACGCCCGCCGCGTTGCCCGGTGCGATGTGCACGACGAGGCCGAGCGGCGCCCACGCCTCGTAGACGGTCTCCCGGGCGTCGGGCCGGGTGAACCGCTCCGGGTGGAGTCCGCCGAGTTCGCGGTGGAGCTTGCGCTCCAGCGCCGGGCGGCCGAGCGCCTGGGCCAACTCGGCGAGCAGGGAAGCCGCCTGCTCCGGTTCCGTGCCGCTCTCGGCGAGACAGTCCGTCAGCCGGGCGTGAACCGGGTCACCGGGGGTGAGCAGTGCCTCGGAGAGCCGGTCGCACGCGCTCAGCACGACGTCGGTGGGCAGCTGCTCCGCCATCGTGCGCTCGGTGAGGGCGGGCAGGTCGGCGAGGAGCTCGGTGACCTTCGCGTCGTCGATGAACGTGCCCTGCCACAGGTGGAGTCCGCTGGTCGCTCCGGTGTTCGGCGCGCTGGTCATGACATTCCCTTCAGAAGTTCGGCGGCGGCCACCGCACAGCTGCGATTGCGGCTCACTCCGGCCCTGCCGTGGACGGTGAACCAGGGGGTCGGCTGGGCGCAGCCGCATTCCTCGCCGGGGTGCAGCGAGGCGAGGTCGCCCATGAGCACGCTCTGCGCCGGGACCGAGGTGATGTACGGGGAGACGAGGTGGAGGTAGCCGCGCTCACCGTGGGGAAGCGGCTCGAGGGTGGCGGTGTCGCGTACGGCGGCACGGGACCACACCGGAACGTGCAGCCGGTGCCGTTCGCACTCCACGTAGGGCACGCAGTGCTCCACGGACCCGAAGGTGTCGCGGATCCTCTCGCAGGGAATGCCCAGATACTCGGTGACCTCCGCGTAGAAGGCGTCCTTGCCGATCTGCCGGTCGGCGTGGCCCTTCCAGCCGCCGCCGAGCACGACGAGCGAGCCGGGCGGCAGCTGCACCGGAGGGATGCCCAGCGACCGCATCCGCTCCAGGGTGAAGTGGAGGAAGGCCGGGAAACCGAGGATCCGTACCGGCAGCCCCTCGTCCGCGTACCGCTGGAGCGCCTCGATGCAGCCGCGCACGTCGAACTCGTGTCCCGTGCCGGTGTGGCGCAGGGCGTGAGTGGTGTCCCGGGCGGGTGCGAAGTCGCACAGGTAGTTGTCGGTGAACGAGGTGCCGAGCTTCAGCTGCGGTGCGGGCTCGTAGCTGTAGAGCAGGTAGTTGACGGGCTGGTCCGGGGTGATCCATCCGTAGTGGTCGAAGACGCGGGCCACCATGCGCTGGGCGGAGCGGATGGTCCACTCGTCGAAGAACATCTGCGACTTCTGACCGGTGGTGCCGGATGAAGTGAGGTGGAGAAAGACCTCGTCGCGGGGGACGGAGAGCACTTCGTGGCGCTTGAAGAAGTTGGCGTGCACCAGCGGGGCGCGGACGTCCGTGCCCACGTCGGGGGACGGCGTCCCGGGCTCGTCGATCAGCAACGACCGGAAGAACGCGGAGCGTTCGGCATGCCATGCGTTGCTCTCTGCCATCGCGGCGGCGAAGAGGGCATCGGTCTCCGGGCCCTGCTCGTAGGGTGCCGCGAGGTCGCACAGTTGCTGGACGTGCCGCAGCGACGCCGGATCGGGGACCTCGACGGGACGCAGATGGCGGTTCATGAGACAACCTCGTGAAGTGGAAGGTAGGTCGCGGTCCAGGCCCGCAGGTACGCGCTCAGGTACGGCTGCACCAGCGAACTGACGGCGGTGGCACGGAAGTCGATCTGCCGGTTGGTCCGGGAGAGCACGACGTAGTCGTGGAAGCGGTCGCCGAGGCGGCGCATGGCCGGATAGAGCGCGCTGGGAACGAATCCCGCGGCCAGGAAGGCGCTGAGTCCCGCGGTGTCGGAGAGCGGGAGCAGCGTCTCGACGTAGTCCACGCCGGTACGGGTGACCGCGGTCATCAGTGGTTCCAGGGCGTGCGCCATGGCGGCGGCGCAGGGGTGCACCGCGATGAGCGAGCAGCTTCCGGTGACCGGGTCCAGGTCCGCGTACGCCTCGAACTCACCGTTCTCCGGGGTGAGGATCGCGTTCGGGGAGTGCAGCGGGAAGAAGCGTCCCGCCGGGTCGGGGAACTGTTCCAGGAAGCGCCGGTTGACGAAGGAGCGGGCGGTGACGATCTCCATGGCTGTGGTGGAGGGGGCTGCCGGTCCGGTGGGCGGGCCCGCGTCCGGTGCCTCGGCAGGACGGACGTTCGCGTAGCCGATGCCCGAGGCCTCCTCCGCGGCGGTGAGGAGCGGAGCCAGCGGGGCGGGCACGTACGGCACCTGCTCGCGGCGGTCCAGTACGTCGTCGGCGTAGCGGGCGAAGAGTGCGAGGCTTTCGCAGCCCGCCACTTCGACGGCGTTGGGCATCAGCCCCAGCGGGCGGAAACCGTTGCGCACGACGATGTGCTGGGGGCCTTCGGTGACCACCCGGACCGTCGTGTAGATCGAGTCGAGGGAACCGGTGGCCAGGGCGCCGGTGCAGACGGCGCCGGTCAGTCGTCCGGCCAGTCCGCCCTCGCGGTGGACGGGGTGGACGACGAGTCCGACGAGTTTGCCGATCCGGCTCCCGGGGTCGGTCTGCACGACCACCGAGCCGGCCAGTTCCCCGGTGCCGGGCTTGCGCGCGACCAGCCAGTGGGTGTGCGCGTCGGCGATGAGCCGTCGCATCTCGGCGGGGTCGCTGCCGAGCGGCACCGGGTATCCGTGGCCGTAGACCTCGAAGTACAACTGCCGCAGTTCCGCGACGTCCTGGAGGACGGCGGGGGTGATCGTGACGGTCATCGTGCTCCTCCTTCAGCGGTGGCCGCGGCAGCGGCGGTGGCGGTTGCAGCCGTCGCGTCCGGCAGAACGTGCCCGGGGTCATGGGCGGACGCCGGCTCGCCGGCGCCCGGATCACCCGGGCGCTGCCCGGCGGCCGCCGCCGTCGCCCCGGAGCCGGGCGGGACCGTCAGTTCGCCGGCGGCCTTCCCCCCGGCGCCCGTCCACCACAGGACGAGCGCCACCGGCACCAGTCCCGTTGCCTGGACCAGACAGAGGGTCTGCGGCGAGATCTGGTCGCCCAGGACGCCGAAGAGCAGGGAAGCGAGCGGGAAGGTGGCCCCGAGCAGCGACTGCATGACGGCGAAGAACCCCGGCTTGTCGGCGGGCGGTACGAGCCGCTGGAAGAGAGCCACGAACCGTACGCCGACGGCGCCGACGCACCATCCCGCGACGGCCATGGCCACCGCGTAGGCGGTCCGGTCCGCGAGCATGCCCGGAAGTGCGAACGAGGCCGCCATGAGTCCGAGGCAGACGGCGCCGACCGTGGTCGGGCGCCCCGGCAGCCGGGCGCCGGTGAACGACCCGGCGAGGGTGCCGATACCGAGCGACGCCTCCAGCAGCGCCACGGTCGAACCGTCGGCACGCAGCACGGAGGCGGTGTAGAGCGGCATGACGACGAAGACGGCCGTGGTGAAGACGTTCGCCGCGGCGAAGCTGAGCAGCACCCGCCGGATGAACGGCAGTCCGGCGAGGATCTGCCGCAGCGTACGACGCGGAGCGGCAGACGGTTCGCCGCCCGGTGGCGGCTCCTCGGCGGACCGTGCCGCCGTTCCTCCGCTTCGCGTTCCCTCGACTCCCGTCCCGTCAACTCCCGTCCCGGCGGGCGTGGTTCCGGCGGGCGCGGTTCTAGGGAAGCGTGTGACGCCGATCAGCCCTGCGGCCAGCAGGTACGCACCGGCGCATCCGGCGACGATGCCCGGCAGCCCCCAGGCGTCGGCCACGAGCGGGCCGAGGAGACCGCCGGCCAGCCCCGCGAGGGATTGCGTGGACAACTCGAAGCCGGTCGCCGCCTCGATGTCGGCGTCGTCGACGAGTTCGGGAACGGACGTGGTCAGACAGGGGTCGAACAGGGCCTGGCAGCCAGCCAGGAGCAGGGCCGCGCCGTAGGCGACGCCCGTCGGCAACGGAGTCGTGAACGCCCACGCCGCAGTGCACGCGGCGACCAGTCCGGCCGCGGCGGCCGACGCGGCCATGACCGACCGGTACGGGTTGCGGGCGATGACGGCGGCGACCACCGGGGCCAGGGCGACCGCGGGAAGCGTGCTCACGGCGAGGAACGCGCCGGAGGCGAGGCCCGGTTCGGACTCGGCGGCGTACTGCACGAGCCACCAGACGATGCCGACCTGGAACATCCGCGCCGAGCCCTGGGTGAGGACCTGGGCGATCCACACGGCGCCGAAGGCGGGGTTGCGCAGGACGACGGGCAGTCGTCCGCCATGCCCCTTCGCCGCACTCATGCGTGCGGGCGTTCGTCGATGGCGCGAATCAGCTTCCCGGAGCGGGGGTTGACGGCGAGGTCGGCATGACGCACCCACTCCACGGCCATCGGGTGGACGTGACGGGCGGCGACCGCCGCCGCGTACATCGGGCGGGCCGCCAGGAACGCCTTGTCCACGGCCGCGGTGAGTTCGGGCAGGTCCTCGTCCCGGAGGTCGGAGCCGAGACGCAGCATCAGCCCGTCGCGGTCCTCCCAGCGGCGCACCACCAGTTGCAGACCGGTGATGCGGCCCGCGGGGTCGACCGACCGCACCAGGTCGTGCATGTCCTGGGTGTGCAGCGCAACCGGGCCCACGCGGAGCCCCTCTTCGGCGCGCCCGAGGATGCGGAAGTGTCCGGCCGCGGTGTCGGTCCACTCGGCGCGGTCACCGACGGGGTAGCGCAGGACCGGCATCAGGCGCCGGCGCAGATCGGTGACGACGACGCGGCCCGGGACGCCGGGGCGGGTGACGGGTTCCCCGGTGTGCTCGTCGAGGATCTCCACCACGGTGTGCGGGGTGAAGGCGCGGTGCAGCCGCGGGTCGCCGCCCGGCACAGCGGCGCCCACGAGTCCGGCGTCCACCGCGGCGTAACCGACGGAGGCCACACGGGCGTTGGGGAAAGCCGTTGCCAGCAGGCGCTGCTGGTCGCTGAAGATGCTCTCGCCACCGAAGAACAGGGTGGTCACGTGGGGCAGTCGGCGACCGTCTGCCTGTAAGTACTCGGCGAGGGAGCAGAGAGTCGTCGGGGTTGCTGCGAGCACCTCGACGTCGAACTGCTCGAGTGTGTCGACGGTCGAGGCCACGGGCGCGGCGCCACCGATCGGAAGGCGGACGTTGGCGACCGGGGCCCGGTGCAGTGCGTCCAGGATGAAGATGAAACTGGCGTAGAGGTCGCCCGTGTAGAAGAGGTCGGCGACCCGCTGACCGGGCCGCAGCCCGGCCTCGACCAGCCCGGCGCCGAAAGCCGTGGTGAATTCGTGCCATTCCTCTCGGGTGTAGAAGGAGAACTTCGGCGCCCCCGTGGTCCCTCCGCTCTTGAAAACCACTGCCTCGTCCAACGGGCCGGTCAGCAGTGTGTTTCCGCGAGGGGTGTTGGCCTGCCAGAACTCGGTCTGGGGTATGACCGGCAGTTCACTCAGCTCCGTCACACGGTCGGGCAGACCGGAATAAAGAGCTGCGTAGAAGGGCGAATTGCGGCGGACGAAGCGTACGAGTTCCGCGAGTGATTGAACGGGCATGGTTTCGTTTCCTGCTTCACGGCATGCGTAGGAGAACGGCGCCCCGGAAGAGCGGACACCGTCGAGGTGTGGGGTGGTTCAGCTGCAGTTCGTGCAGTACAGCGTTCTACGGCCCGTCCCGGAAATCTCACGGGGAACCGGAATTCTTCTGGAAGACCCTGTGCAGAAGCCTCGCTTCTGCCTCGGTCAACTCTGGCTTGCTACTTACTGCCTGAGGCTTGCGCCGACGATCGACAGTAACACTCCCCCGACACCCCGATTACACCCAGCTCTGCACTGCGACGGTGAGTTACATCTCATGTCAGGCGAATTGTCATGACAGTGATGGGTATTGCCCGGCGGTGCTTCATCGGCGCTGCCGAAGCGGTCCCCGCCCGGGGACGCGACGGTGCCCGCGCACCCTCGGCGCCTTCGAATTCAGGGCATACCCCCGTGGCGTGGCGCACGCGATGCCGGAAACGAACGGTGGCCCGCGGAGACGCCGCCTTGAGGCGTCCTCCGCGGGCCACCGAGGTGACGCGCCGTCGGAGACCGGATCAACCGGCCCCGCTCTGCTTCTAGATGTCGAAGTACAGCTCGAACTCGTGCGGGTGCGGCCGCAGTTGCATCGGAGCGATCTCGTTCTCGCGCTTGTACTCGATCCACGTGTCGATCAGGTCGGCCGTGAAGACACCGCCCGCCTGCAGGTACTCGTTGTCCGCCTCGAGGGCTTCCAGGACCGCGGGGAGGGAGGTGGGGACCTGCGGGACGCCCGCGTGCTCCTCGGGGGCGAGCTCGTAGAGGTCCTTGTCGATCGGCTCGGCCGGCTCGATCTTGTTCTTCACGCCGTCGAGGCCCGCCATCAGCAGCGCCGCGAAGGCCAGGTACGGGTTCGAGGACGGGTCCGGCGCGCGGAACTCGACGCGCTTGGCCTTCGGGTTGGAGCCCGTGATCGGGATGCGCATCGCGGCGGAGCGGTTGCGCTGCGAGTAGACCAGGTTGACCGGCGCCTCGAAGCCCGGGACCAGACGGTGGTAGGAGTTCACCGTCGGGTTGGTGAACGCCAGCAGCGACGGGGCGTGCTTGAGGATGCCGCCGATGTAGTAGCGGGCGGTGTCGGACAGGCCCGCGTAGCCCTGCTCGTCGTAGAAGAGCGGCGAACCGTCGTTCCACAGCGACTGGTGCACGTGCATGCCGGAACCGTTGTCACCGAAGATCGGCTTGGGCATGAACGTGGCGGTCTTGCCGTTGCGCCAGGCGGTGTTCTTCACGATGTACTTGAAGAGCATCAGGTCGTCGGCGGCGGCGAGCAGCGTGTTGAACCTGTAGTTGATCTCGGCCTGTCCGGCCGTGCCCACCTCGTGGTGCTGGCGCTCGACCTTGAGGCCGGCGCTGTTCAGCTCCGAGGTGATCTCGGCACGCAGGTCGGCGAAGTGGTCGACGGGCGGGGCCGGGAAGTAGCCGCCCTTGTAGCGGACCTTGTAGCCGCGGTTGCCGCCGTCCTCGATGGTGCCGGTGTTCCAGGCGCCCGCTTCGGAGTCGATGTGGTAGTAACCGGCGTTGGCCTTGGTCTCGAAGCGCACCTCGTCGAAGACGTAGAACTCCGCCTCGGGGCCGAAGAACGCGGTGTCGGCGATGCCGGAGGATGCCAGGTAGGCCTCGGCCTTCTTCGCCACGTTCCGCGGGTCACGGCTGTACTGCTCGCCGGTGATCGGGTCGTGGATGAAGAAGTTGATGTTGATGTGCTTCTGCTCGCGGAAGGGGTCCACCCGGGCCGTGCTCAGGTCGGGGACGAGCGCCATGTCCGACTCGTGGATGGCCTGGAAGCCGCGGATCGAGGAACCGTCGAACATCAGGTTCTCGTCCGGGTCGAAGGATTCGGCCGGGACCGTGAAGTGCTGCATGATGCCCGGCAGGTCGCAGAACCGGACGTCGATGAACTTCACGTCGTTGTCCGCGATGTATTTCTTGGCCTCGGCGGCGTTCTGGAACATCCATCCTCCTAGTCCCGCCGCGGAGGGACGGGAATTGCTGGTACGCAGGCCAGTGCGGTGGCGCGCGCTGTGGCGACCATAGGCAGGCGCGATTTCTCAAGCGTGACCCACCTGTTTCGCTGATGTTAACCAGTGTCCCGCCGATACCCGATGACCTGCGGACAAGGTCATTCTCACCCGCGATACGGTTGCCGTGTGAACAACAGGGATGCGATCGGGTCATGGCTGTCGGGCCCCCGTGCCGCGGCCGAGGGCATGGGCGCGGACTTCGGGCACCGCGGTGAGCGGTTGGGCCTGCCCGCCGAGGGGTCACGTTCGATCGCGCCGGTCGGACGCCGGCTGGGCGCCCTGTTCATCGACTGGGCGATCTCCGCGCTGATCGCGTACGGACTGTTCGCGGGCGGTGACCTGCGCAGTGCGAACAACTGGGCTCTGGGCGTCTTCCTCGTACTGAGCCTGCTGACGGTCGGCACGATCGGCAGCACCCCCGGCAAGCGGCTTCTCGGGCTGCGCGTGGTGGCCGTGGAGGGGCTGGGACGGCTGGCGCTGTGGCGCGTGGCGGTCCGTACGGTCCTGCTGGGGCTGGCCATTCCGGCGCTCGTCTGGGACCGCGACGGGCGCGGACTGCACGACAGGCTCTCCGGCGCGGTTCAGGTACGGATCTGACCCGGCGGCCGGTACGCGGCCACGCCCGGCGGCGACGCCCGGGAACCTGCTACGTCACCCGGAGCCCGTTCCGTCGCTCCGCGGGCACGCGGACGGCACGGTCCGGCACGCGGACTGCAGGGTCCGGTACGCGGACATCAATCGGCACGCAGACATCAAGAGGTCCGGCCCGGGAGCTCGAAATCCCGGGCCGGACCTGTGCGTATGCGATGCACGGCCGTGCAGGCGACCGTGCGGCGCGGCCGCTCAGCGACCGCTCTGACCCCGCGGCATCCGCATGCCCTTCGGCATCGGGCCCTTCGGGATGGGCATGTTGCTCATCAGGTCGCCCATCGCGCGCAGCCGGTCGTTGACCTGCGTGGTCTGGGGACCGGTGAGGACTCTCGGCAGCTTCAGCAGCTTGGTGCGCAGCTTCTTCAGCTCCACCTGGTCCTCGTCGTCGCCGACGATGAAGTCGTGCACGGGAACGTCCGAGACGACCCGGGCCATGCGCTTCTTCTCGGACGCCAGCAGCGAACGCAGCCGGTTCGGATTGCCCTCGGCGACGAGGACGATGCCCGCACGGCCCACGGCACGGTGGACGACGTCCTGGCTGCGGTTCATCGCCACGGCCGGAGTGATCGTCCAGCCCTTGCCGATGTTCTCCAGTACGGCCGCCGCGGCGCCGGGCTGTCCTTCCATCTGGCCGAAGGCCGCCCGCTCGGCCCGGCGGCCGAAGATGATCGCCATCGCGAGCAGGGCCAGCATCACGCCCAGGATGCCCGCGTAGATCGGGTGCCCGATCAGGTAGCCGATGGCGAGGAGTACACCGAAGGTGACAAGCCCCACGCCGGCCAGGATCAGGCCGATCTTCCGGTCGGCACGCCGGGTCATCTTGTACGTCAGAGCGATCTGCTTGAGCCGCCCCGGGTTGCTCTCGGAGTCTTCCTTCCTCGCCATGCGGGGAAGTTTACGTGGCGGCCGGCCTCCGGTCGGCCGCGGCCTCCAGTACCCGCTGGGCCTCCGTACGCGCGACGGCCCGGCGTCGGTCCTCCAGCACCGCTGTCCAGGCGTTTCGGCGTGCTGTCTCGTGTCCCCTGCGCATCAGCAGGTTCTCGAAGCTCTCCAGCGCGCGCAGTGTGGTCCGCAAGGCGGTTCCCCTCCGTGATCTCACATAGCTGCCATGAACGGTATGTACAGCCATCGTCACCGTTAGGTGTTACCAGCGGATGACCAGCGGGTCAAAGGCTGCGAACGCCGATGCGGCCAACGTCACGCCGCCGTCCACGCGGGGAGTGGCCCCCGTCACGCCGCCCGGGCGTCGCGTGCCTCCACCGCCTGCTTGTACAGACGTCCCGCGCGGTACGAAGAGCGCACCAGCGGGCCGGACATGACGCCCGCGAAGCCGATCTCCTCGGCCTCCTCCTGGAGTTCGACGAACTCCTGGGGCTTCACCCAGCGCTCGACGGGGTGATGGCGTGCGGATGGCCTCAAGTACTGGGTGATCGTGATGAGTTCGCAGCCGGCCCCGTGCAGGTCGCGCAGTGCCTCGCTGACCTCCTCGCGCGTCTCGCCCATGCCGAGGATGAGGTTGGACTTGGTGACCAGTCCGTCCTCGCGGGCGCGGGTGATCACCTCGAGGGAGCGCTCGTAGCGGAAGGCGGGGCGGATGCGCTTGAAGATGCGGGGCACCGTCTCGACGTTGTGGGCGAGGACCTCGGGACGCGAGGAGAAGACCTCCGCGAGCTGCTCCGGTACGGCGTTGAAGTCGGGGATGAGCAGCTCGACCCCGGTGTCGGGCATCAACTCGTGGATCTGGCGCACCGTTTCGGCGTAGAGCCAGGCACCGCCGTCGTCGAGGTCGTCGCGGGCGACGCCGGTGATCGTCGCGTAGCGCAGCTCCATCTGCTGGACGGACTCCGCGACGCGGCGCGGCTCGTCCCGGTCGAGCTCGGCCGGCCTGCCCGTGTCGATCTGGCAGAAGTCGCAGCGGCGGGTGCACTGTTCGCCGCCGATGAGGAAGGTGGCCTCCCGGTCCTCCCAGCATTCGAAGATGTTGGGGCAGCCGGCCTCCTGGCACACCGTGTGCAGACCCTCGCGCTTCACCAGGTCCTGCAGAGCGTTGTACTCGGGCCCCATCTTCGCCCGGGTCTTGATCCACTCGGGCTTGCGCTCGATGGGGGTCTGGCTGTTGCGGACTTCAAGGCGGAGCATTTTGCGACCGTCGGGTGCGACAGCGGACACGTCCGGCTCCCTACGTACTTTCGATTCCTCGGCGAACTTCAGGGTACGCCCATCGCTCCGGTGTCTCCCACCGCCGGTGGCCTCACAGACGCAGGCCGCGGTCACAGCAGCGTCGCAGCAGGCAGAGCCGGTGCGGCAGGCTCACACGGCGCGGGGCAGCGGCTCCGACGACTCCAGGACCTCGCTCAGATGCTTCTCCATGACGGGCAGCACGTCGGTCACCGGAACGTCGTGACCGAGTTCGTTCGAGAGCGACGTCACGCCCGCGTCGCGGATGCCGCAGGGGACGATGCGGTCGAACCAGGTGTTGTCCGGGTCGCAGTTGAGCGCGAAGCCGTGCATGGTCACGCCCTTCGCGACGCGGACGCCGATCGCGCCGATCTTGCGGTCCTCGCCTCGCTGGCCCGCGTTGGAGGGCGCGTACTCGGGGCCGCGCAGCCGCGGGTCGTACTCGTCGTCCTCGGTCTGCGCGTCGAAGTCGAGGGAGAGACCGCCGAGATCCTTCCCCGGGCGGCCCACCGTGTCCCCCAGCACCCACGCACCGCTGCGCCCCTCGATCCGTGTGGTCTCCAGACCGAAGTCGGCGCAGGTGCGGATCATGGCCTCTTCCAGCCGGCGCACGTGCGCGATCACGTCGACCGGTCGGGGCAGCTTCAGGATGGGGTAGCCGACGAGCTGCCCCGGGCCGTGCCAGGTGATCTTCCCGCCGCGGTCGACGTCGACGACGGGGGTGCCGTCGACGGGGCGCTCGCTGGGATCCGTGCGGCGGCCCGCAGTGAAGACCGGGGTGTGCTCCAGGAGCAGGCAGGTGTCGGGGATCTCGTCCGCGAGACGCGCCGCGTGCACTCGGCGCTGCTCCTGCCATGCCTCTTCGTAGTCCACGGCTTCGGCGCCGAACCCCAGACGGACAAAGCGCAGCTCGCTCACGGCTCCTCCAATGTCGTACCGGCCCGTGCCGGATCGGCCGGCTCCGGCCGGGGCGGGCCGTGGAGCCCGGCCCCGCAGAAAACTGTACGGCCGCGGCGGCCCTCTCCGGCAGCCGGGCACCTCCTCACACGTATGGATGAAAAGGACAGCGAAGGGTGCGAGCAGCCCCGGTGGGGCGGCTAAGTTCGCGCCGTTCCGCAGGGTGCCACGGCGCCTGCAGCAAGCCGTAGCTCAGGAGCCCGTAAAGCTGATGACCATCGAACGTTCCGGGGACTCCTCGGCCGAGTCCTCCCCCTCTTCCTCCGCCGCGTCCTCCCCTTCGTCACCGTCTCCTTCGTCGTCGCCCGGGCAGTCCTCGGCGCAGCGCGTCCCCAACCGCCAGCTCGCCGCGCTCATCGCGGAGGCCGGCTTCTCCAACGCCGGACTGGCCCGGCGCGTGGACCAGTTGGGCCTGGAGCACGGGCTCGATCTGCGCTACGACAAGACTTCGGTGACGCGGTGGCTGCGCGGCCAGCAGCCACGCGGCACGACGCCCGCGCTGATCGCGGAGGTCTTCACACGCCGGCTCGGCAGGCGGCTGAGCGCACAGGACCTCGGCCTGGACGCCTGCGCGCCCGTCTACGCGGGGCTGGAGTTCGCCGCGACGCCGTCCGAAGCCGTGGACATCGTCAGCGGGCTGTGGCGCAAGGACTCGGGAAGCCACGCGGAGCTGCGCAAGATCGCCTTCACCCCGGCGGGGCTCGTCGTTCCCAGCCGTGACTGGCTGATCGGGCGTCCCGACGAGCGGGTTGCCCGGGGCGTCGACCCGGACGCCGGGCCGGGAGCGGACGGGGCCGGGGGCCTGCTCGGCCGCCCGCATGCCCCGGGAGTGGCGGCACGGCAGGGCGCGGGCGGTGCTCGGGTGCCCTCGCAGGCGCGTGGGACCGCGGCCGTGCCTGCCGGGGCCCGCACGGCCGCGGGTGCCGCCGCGGCGGGGACGCTGGCGCGGGGAGCGGTCGGCGTCGCCGGTGCGATCCGGGCCGAGCGGCCCGACCGCACGGAGCGCGGCCCGGGCCAGCGCGTCTCCGCGGGCGACGTCAACGCCCTGCGCTCCGTCGGCGAACTCTTCCGCGCCCTCGACCACGCTTACGGCGGCGGCCACGCCCGTCAGGCCCTGGTGCGGTACCTGGAGCACGAGGCGGAGCCGATGCTCCGCGGCGTGTACGGGGAGCAGTTGGGGCGGCGGCTCTTCGGGGCCGCCGCCGACCTGACGCGGCTCGCGGGCTGGACGTCGTACGACATCGCGGCGCACGGGCTGGCGCAGCGGTACTTCGTGCAGGCGCTGCGCCTTGCGCAGGCTGCGGGCGACCGTGCCTACGGCAGCTATGTGCTGGTGACGATGAGCAGGCAGGCGGTGTATCTGGGGCACGGCCGCGAGGCTGTGCAGCTGGCAAGGGTGGCGCAGCAGGGCGTGGGAAGCGCCGCCCCGCCGCTGGTGCAGGCGCTGCTGCACGCGGCGGAGGCCCGAGGGCACGGTGTGCTGGGCGAGGTGCGTGCCTGCACGTCCTCGCTGTCGCGGGCCGAACGGGCCCTTGAGGCGGCGAAGTCGGGCGAGGAGGTGCCGCCGTGGGCGCGCCTCTTCGACGAGGCGCAACTGGCCGACGAGAGCGGGCACTGCCACCGTGACCTTCAGCAGTACCGGGCGGCGGCGCAGCACGCGGAGCGCTCGCTCCAGCTGCGCGGCACGGGCTTCGCACGCAGCCGTCTGTTCTGCCGGGTGGTGCTGGCGACGGCGCGGCTGGGGCTCGGTGAGGTCGAGCAGGCGTGCGTGCTGGCCGCGGAGGCGGCGCAGCAGGCGGCGGAGATGCGGTCGGTGCGCGCACACGAGTACGTACGCGACTTCGAGCGGCGGCTGGAGCCCTACCGGGACGCGGCGCCGGTGCGGGGCTACCGCGAGCGCGTGGCAGCGCTGAACTGAGCGGCTCCGCAAGGCCGTTGCCTCACGGCAGCCGCAGCGCGGATACGGGCAGGGGCGGCTGCCGGACGCGGCCGCCCGTCCGCCGCGCTCAGTCTCCGGTGCGGCCGTCGATGTGCTCCCGGAGGAGGTCGGCGTGGCCGTTGTGCCGGGCGTACTCCTCCGTCATGTAGATCAACAGGCCGCGCAGATCCATGAGATGGCCCTTCGGGCGGCGGAAGGAGTCGTCGAGAGAGCGTTCGGCGGCGGCCGCGCGGGCCGCCGCGACCTCCTGGTGGTAGATCTCGAAGTCGCCGGGGGCGCTCTCGGGGGTGCCGTCCTCGAAGTCCCCCTCCATGTTGTCCTCCGTGAAGAAGACCCATGGCAGACCGGTCTCACCGGCGAGGTGGTTGCGGAACCACCAGCGTTCGCAGCCGGCAAGATGCCGGGCCAGGCCCAGCAGGGACAGCGTGGAGCGGCCGACGGGCCGCAGCGTGAGCTGCTCGCCGGTCAGGCCTCCGCACTTGTACAGGAACGTCGCGCGGGCGTATTCCAGCGCGGACTCCAGCACCGTTCTCTCATCGCCTGCGTACACGCGCTCGGGACGCTGCACTTCGGGAGTGGTCCAGGTCATGCGCTCAATCTATGGCGCACCGCTGACAACGGCTCCCCGCTCGCACAGTCCCGCTGCCCCCTGCACCGGTCGCCTCCGGCCGGTGCAGACCCGGCTCATTCCCGCCCCTTCAGCCCAGCCACCGCAGCCCGGCCGCCGTCGGGCCGAATCCGCACCGGGTGTAGAACCCCGTCAGGTGCTGCTCGTGGTCGACGTGCAGCCACCGCGCTCCGGCCAGGCGCGCCTCGTCGGCCGCTCGCCGTACGAGCCGCACCCCCACTCCCTGCCTCCGCACGCACGGGTGCACGGTCGTGTCGAGCACGAAGGCATGGACGCCGCCGTCGCCGACGACGTTGACGTAGCCGACGAGTTCGTCGTCACGGAAGGCGGCGACCCACAGCAGGCTGCGCTCCATCCGGGCGCCGAAGTCGGTGTGTTCGTGCGCCGGCCAGGACGCGGTGAAGAGCGCGTTGAGTTCGGCGTCGCACAGCGGCGCCCGCACCCGGAGCCGCACCGGCGGTACGGCAGGCCGCACCGTCACCGGCCGATCATCTCGCAGGGGATCTCCATCGTGACCATCGTCGGGCCGCCGGGCGGGCTGCTGACCGCGAGGATCCCGTCGAACTGGCCCAGCCGCCGCTCGATTCCCGCCATTCCGGAACCCTTCCGCGGGTCGGCGCCGCCGCGCCCGTCGTCGGTGACGGCGATGCGCAGCATGCCCTCCCCCGTGTCGACCGCCTCGCTGAAGTGGATGTCCAGCCACACGCGTTCGGCCTGTGCGTGCTTGGCGGCGTTGGTGAGGACCTCGCTGATCGCGAAGTACGCGGCGGACTCGACCGGTTCGGCGAAGCGTCCCTCCAGTTCGACGTCCGCCTCCACGGGGATCTGCATGCGCAGGGCCAGTGCTCGCGCGGCGTCGCCGAGGCCCCGTTCGGCGAGGACCGGCGGGTGGATTCCGCGTACGAGGTCGCGCAGTTCGGTCAGCGCCTCCGCGGAGTTCTCACGTGCCTGCGCGAGGAGCTTCTTCGCCTGTGCCGGGTCCGTCTCGATGAGTGCTTCGATCGCGCCGAGGCTCATGCCCATGGCGACCAGGCGTGCCTGCGCGCCGTCGTGCAAGTCGCGTTCGATGCGGCGCAGTTCGGCGGCGGAGGAGTCGACGGCGTCGTGCCGCGTCTCGTAGAGCCGCTCGACGCGCTGCTCGAGCTGCGCGCCCCGGCTGGGCGAGATCATGCCTTTGACGATGAGGAAGTGCCCCTTGATGAAGTACGGGTTCACACTCGTCGCGAGCACGATCAGCAGGGCGCCGAGGCCCGCGCACAGGGTGGCCGTACCGAAGCCCTCGACCGGGATGAAGGCGTACCAGTAGTCGTGCTGCACGGCCCGCCAGACTCCCGCGAAGATGACGAGGCCCTCGATGCCGTACGCGATGAGTGCGGCGGGGAAGAGCGCGGTGACGAAGCCGAACACGGCGTCCGTGAGCAGCCAGCCCAGGTCGCGCCATGTCGCAGGGTCACGCAGCAGCCGCATGCAGCGCGCGACGACGCCGCCGGCGCCCTCGGCCGGCGGGAGCGGACGGTAGGGCGGCAGGACGGTGATGTCCGCCCAGTCGCGGGCGAGTTGGCGCCTCTGGTTGGCGTGCATGCGCACCAGGTGCATCACCGCCGGCGTCGTGAAGAGGCCGACGCCGAGCACGATGAAGGCGATGGACAGGACGCTCGCGATGAACAGCGCGAGCGAGACGCCCAGCGAGAGCATGCACAGCGCCAGCCCCCGTGCCGCCGCCGTCAGCGAGTCCCGGGCCCGGCCCCGCAGCGCCGGTTCCCGCGGCGTCGCCGGAGGGGCCCCCGGGACGATCCCCTCAGCCGCTGCTCGTTGATTCACCGCTGCCGCCCCTTCCGCCTGGTCCCCACAGCCGCTCCCCCACCGGGGTGCCGCGGCGCTCCGTGCGCCGGGTACTGCTCCAGTCTGCGCCGCGCCCGGCCTCACGGGCAGGGGGACCGGCCCCCGTACGACGGTGTAGCCAACGACACCCCCGCACTGGCACCTCCCCCTCCATGAACAGGGGGCTTCGGCGGCTGGGGAGGCCGGGCGCCGCTTCCTAGCGTCGAGTCGACCGGATCACACCTCCCCTGAGCTCCTCAGGGGGACCAGGACGAGGGGGAGTTCACCCATGCGCGATACACCGGGGCAGGCAGTGCCTCACGGAGATGCGTTCGACGATCCGTACGGGGATCGATACCCCGGCCGGGGCAGGCAGGGCGGCCGGAGACCTCGCGGTCCCGGCCTCGCCGCCCGGCTCGGCGGCTGGAGCACACGGCACCGCAGGACGGCGGT
Organism: Streptomyces bathyalis; assembly: GCF_015910445.1. NCBI lineage: Bacteria > Bacillati > Actinomycetota > Actinomycetes > Kitasatosporales > Streptomycetaceae > Streptomyces > Streptomyces bathyalis. The sequence continues at coordinate 5,828,112 of NZ_CP048882.1, read as the reverse complement.
CTTCGGCTGGCTCCTCTTCGTCGTGCTCGCGGCCTGCCTCGGCGGCGTCACCGGCGTGGCCGAGGTCAGCGAGTCGGAGGGCATGTCGGGCGACTCCGCCCGCGCCGAGCGCATCCTCGAGGACGCCGGGATCGAGGCGCCGGCCGGCGAGATGATCATGGTGAGCGCTTCGAGCCCGGACGGCTGGCGGCAGGTCGCCCGCGAGGTCACCGGGGCCGTGGAAGCCACGGGCGAGGCCCGGCACCTGCGCGGCCCGGTCCCGTCGGAGGACGGCAGGGCGGGTCTGCTGCAGTTCCGCATGCACGGCGACGCGGAGACCTCCGGCGACCGGGTGCAGCCGGTCATCGACGCCGTGGAGAAGGTGCGCGCGGCCCACAAGGGTGAGGGCGTCACCGTCCACCAGTACGGGGAGGCAAGCGCCGACAAGTGGCTGGGCGAGATGCTCAGCGACGACTTCGCCAAGGCCGAGTGGACGGCGGTGCCGCTGGCTCTGGGCATCCTGCTGGTGGCCTTCGGGGCGCTGGTCGCCGCGCTGCTGCCGGTGGCGCTGGCCGTCACGGCGTTCGTCGCGGCGAACGGGCTGCTCGCCGTCGTGAGCCACCAGCTGCACATCTTCGACACCACCAGTTCGGTGATGCTGCTGATGGGCCTCGCGGTCGGCATCGACTACTGCCTGTTCTATCTGCGCCGGGAACGCGACGAGCGTGCCGCCGGGCGGGACGCGCAGACCGCGCTGCGGGTGGCCGCCGCCACCAGCGGCCGTGCCGTGCTGGTGTCGGGGCTGACCGTCATGGTGGCGATGGCGGGCCTGTTCCTGTCGGGCCTGCTGATGTTCAAGGGCTTCGCCGTGGCCACGATCCTGGTCGTCCTCATCGCGATGCTCGGCTCGGTGACGATCCTGCCCGCGCTGCTCTCATGGCTGGGCGACCGGGTCGAGCGGGGCAGGCTGCCCCGGTGGCGCCGGCGGGGCGAAGCACGCGGCCGGGCCCGCCGGAAGGGCGGGCACGGCGGGAGCGGCCGGATCTCCGCCGGTGTGCTGCGTCCCGTACTGGCGGCACCGGGCGTGTTCGCCGTGCTGGCGACCGTGGCGATGCTCGCGCTGTCCGCGCCGATGCTCGGGATGAAGACGGAACAGCTCACGCTGGACAAGCAGATGCCCTCCGGCTCACCGCTGAGGGTCAGCTCGGAAGCGATCAACGAGACCTTCCCCGGCGGACCCGCACCGGCCCACGTCGTACTGAAGGCGCAGGACGTCGACTCGCCCCGGGTGCGGGCCGCCCTCGCCGACTTCGCCCAACGGGCCCGCGCCGACAAGCACTTCGGCAAGGGCGTCGAGACAACGGTGCACCGCGCCGCGGACGTCGCCGAGATCGACGTCCCCCTGGCGGGCAACGGCACCGACGACGCCTCGAAGGCCGCGGTCGAACGGCTGCGCGACACGCTCGTCCCGCAGACGCTGACACCGGTGGCACGCGGCGGCCAGGCCTACGTGAGCGGCGAGCTGGCGAGTTCGATGGACTTCAACGACCAACTGGGCCGGGGCATCGTGCCGGTCCTCGTCTTCATCACGGCCGTCACGTTCCTGCTGATGCTGGTCAGCTTCCGCTCGCTGCCCGTCGCGCTCGCGTCCGTGGTCCTCAATCTGCTGTCCGTCGGGGCCGCGTACGGCGTCATGACGGCCGTCTTCCAGCACGGCTGGGGGGCGGAAATGCTCGGCACGGAGGCGGTCGGGGCGATCGAGTCGTGGATGCCGCTGTTCGTGCTGGTGGTGCTCTTCGGCCTCTCGATGGACTACCACGTCTTCGTGGTCTCCCGCATCCGCGAGGCCCACGAGCGCGGCGCGGCCACCCGGGAAGCGATCCGGGAAGGGGTGCGCGCCACGGCAGGTGCGGTGACCGGCGCCGCGGTGATCATGGTGGCGGTCTTCGCGGTCTTCGGCACGCTGTCGATGCAGGACATGCAGCAGATGGGCATCGGACTCGCGGTGGCGGTGCTGCTCGACGCGACACTCGTACGGATGGTGCTGCTGCCCGCGGTGATGATGCTGCTCGGCGAGCGCAACTGGTACCTGCCGCGCATGCTGCGCGGGCTGCCCGGCCTCTCGCACGGGGACCCCGTGGAGGCCGAGACCGTGCCCGGCACCGCTGGTCCCGCGTACGCACAGCCCGTCGCTGCCGGGTCCTCCGATCCGGCGCCGGCTGCCCGCTCCCGCTGACAGGCTTCTCCCGGCTCGTCGAACACGTCCCGGCCCGCGGCACACGCAACGCGGGCCGGGGCGCCTTGTTCTCCCGACGGCCGCCGACGCCGACGCGGAACCTGGGCGCCGACGCCTCGTTCCCGCAGGTCAGAGTGGGTGCAAGGGCAGACTCGCGTGGGCGTCACCGCACCTGGCCTGATCGGCGAGCTTCTCTCGTGGGCCGCCGCCACAGCCCGTACGCTGCCCCCATGCCGCACATCACTGTCGACTACTCCGATGCCCTCGCCGAGACGTTCGACCGCCGTGGCTTCGGGCTGGCCCTGCATCCGCTGCTCGCCCGCACCGTGGTGGGTTCCGTGGCGGGCTGCAAGACCAGGTTCCGGCAGATCGACGAGTGCGTGATCGCGGACGGCGTGGACGAGGTCGCGATGCTCCACGTAGAGGTGGCGCTGCTGTCCGGCCGCACTCCCGAGGCGAAGGCCGAACTCTCCCGTGCCGTCCTCGGGCTCGCCCGGGACCACGTCAAGCCGACGCCGGGCGTCACCCTCCACACCTCCGTGGACGTCTGCGACCTCTCCCGCGGCAGCTTCGCAAGTCACACGGAAGAGGACCACGTATGAAATACGGACTGCTCGGCACCGGGCCGTGGGCGCTCAACACGCACGGGCCCGCTCTCGCGGCGCACAAGGACGTGGAGCTGACGGGCGTGTGGGGCCGCCGCTCCGAGGCGGCGAGGGAGCTCGCCGGCGAACTCGGCACGCGCGCCTACGACGACGTCGACGCGCTGCTGACCGACTGCGACGCCGTCGCCGTCGCGCTTCCCCCCGACGTGCAGGCGCCGCTGGCGGTGCGGGCCGCCGAGGCCGGCTGCCATCTGCTGCTGGACAAGCCCGTCGCCACGACACCCGAGTCGGCGCGGCAGGTCACCGAAGCGGTGGACGCGGCGGGCGTCGCGTCCGTCGTCTTCTTCACGCTGCGCTTCAGCGAGCCGACCGCCACGTGGATCGGCGAACAGGCCGCCGTGGAGGGATGGCTGACGGGCCGTGCGGACTGGCTCTCCCCCGTCTTCGGCGGCGCCGACTCCCCTTACACGGCCTCGCCGTGGCGCAAGGAGAAGGGCGCCTTGTGGGATGTCGGGCCGCATGCGCTGTCGGTACTGCTTCCGGTGCTCGGCGATGTGACCGACCTCGGTTCCGTACGGGCGGGGCGCGGCGTCGGCGACACCGTCCACATGATCCTCCGGCACGCGGACGGGGCCTCCAGCACCTGCACGCTCAGCCATTCCGTGCCGCCGGCGGCAGCCGGGGTCACGGCGGAGGTCAGGGGTGCCGCGGGTGCGGCGGCCCTGCCCCCGCGGGAGGAGCCGCCGGTGGACGCCTTCGCACGGGCCGTCGACGCGCTGGCCGAGTCAGCACGCACGGGGCAGGCCCACGCCTGCGATGTCCGTTTCGCGCAGCGGGTCACGGAGATCCTCTCGAGCGCGGAGGCCGCTCTCCAGCCGTAGCGGCGGGGAGAGCGACGGCGCGCGCCGGAAAGCACACCGGAACGACGCAGAAGGGCGCGGGGAGCGCGGCAGCGGCAGCGGCAGCGGCAGCGGCACGGGACGACCACGACGGCGCGCGGGCGGGGCGATCCCGCTCGCGCCCTGCCGACTTCGCGGACGTACTCCCGGCGCACATCACAGCCATCCCGGGCAATTCCCGGACGTTTGCCCGCAACTGCCCTTTCCCGGACTCCGCCTGTGCGGTGCTCCCAAGCCGGTAGATTCGGTGAGCGACCCAGCTTCCCGGCCACCGTGGAGACGTTGTGCGAGTCGTCATCGCCGAAGACCTGTTCCTGCTGCGTGACGGCCTCGTGCGCCTGCTCGAGGCGTTCGGTTTCGAGATCGCGGCCGCCGTCGACAACGGGCCGGAGCTGAGCAAGGCGCTCAAGGAGCTGGAACCCGATGTCGCCGTCGTCGACGTACGCCTGCCGCCGTCGTTCAGCGACGAGGGGCTGCAGTGCGCGCTGGAGGCGCGGCGCAGACGCCCCGGGCTGCCGGTCCTGGTCCTCTCCCAGCACGTCGAGCAGCTGTACGCACGCGAACTGCTCGCGGACGGCACGGGAGGCATCGGCTATCTGCTCAAGGACCGGGTCTTCGACGCGGAGCAGTTCGTGGACGCGGTGCGCCGCGTCGCCGCGGGGGGTACGGCGATGGATCCCCAGGTGATCCAGCAGCTGCTCTCCCGGCGTTCGCGGGAGGCGCCCATGGCGAAACTCACAGCCCGGGAGCGGGAAGTGATGGAACTCATGGCGCAGGGTCGTTCCAACACCGCGATCGCCACTCAGCTCGTCGTCACGGAGCGGGCCGTCGCGAAGCACACGTCAAATATTTTCGGGAAGTTGGGGCTTCCGCCCTCCGACGACGACAACCGTCGCGTGCTCGCCGTGCTGGCTTATCTGGACGGGTCCGACCGGGGCTGACCAGCGCAATCTTTGCCGCGCCCTCTCGTCCAATCACTTAACACTCCATTAGCGTGCGCACCACATGTGTCAGCGGTGACCGGATGTTGCGAGAAGTGGAGCACGCCGTGGAGGACATCAACAGACGCAAGCTCCTGGGTACGGCGGGAGCGCTCGGCGCGGGTGTGGCGCTGGGTCCCAGCACGAACCCGGCAGCGGCCCAGACGCCGGCCGCGCCCGGCCTCCACGCGGCCGCGGACATGAAGCACGCAGAGGCCGCCGTCCAGCGTCTGCTCCCCGGCCACGACGATCAGATCTCCTTCACCGTGCTCACCGGCGGCAAGGAACGGTTCAAGGTCTCCGGACGCGCGGGCGCCATCGAGATCGCCGGGACCTCCCCTGCCGTGGCCCTCACCGGACTGCACTGGTATCTGAAGTACACCTGTGCGTCCCACATCTCCTGGGCGGGCAGCCAGACGGATCTGCCCAAGCAGCTCCCCGCGCCCGGCAGCCCGTACGAGCGCAGCGCCACCGTGCCGCACCGCTTCATGCTCAACGACACGCACGACGGCTACACCGCCCCCTACGCGGACTGGGCGCACTGGGAGCGCTTCATCGACGTGATGGCGCTGCACGGCTGCAACGAGGTGCTGGTGACGACCGGTTCCGAGGCCGTCTACCACCGCCTGCTGATGGACTTCGGCTACTCCGACGACGAGGCCCGCGAGTGGATTCCCGCGCCCTCGCACCAGCCGTGGTGGCTGCTGCAGAACCTGTCCGAGTACGGCGGGCCCATCTCCACCGGCCTGCTGAAGAAGCGTGAGGACCTGGGCCGCCGCATCGTGACCCGGCTGCGCGAACTGGGCATGCACGCCGTGCTGCCCGGCTACTTCGGCACGGTTCCCGACGACTTCTCGGACCGTAATCCGGGCGGAAGGACCGTGCCCCAGGGCGACTGGAACGGCCTGACCAGGCCCGCCTGGCTCGACCCGCGCACGTCCGTCTTCCGCAAGGTCGCCGCCGCGTTCTACAAGCACCAGAAGGACGTCTTCGGCGACATCCGCCACGTCAAGATGGATCTGCTGCACGAAGGCGGCAAGGCCGGCGACGTGCCCGTCGCGGATGCGGCGCAGGCCGTGGAGAAGGCGCTTCAGACGGCACTGCCCGGCGCTACGTGGATGATTCTCGGCTGGCAGAAGAACCCGCGCCGCGCGCTGCTGGACGCCCTGCGGCACAAGGACCGCGCGCTCGTCGTCGACGGCCTCTCGGACCTGGAGAGGATCACGAGCCGCGAGTCGGACTGGGGCGATGTCCCCTACGCGTTCGGCACGATCCCCAACTTCGGCGGCCGCACGACGATCGGCGCCAAGACCCAGATGTGGTCGGAGCGTTTCACCAAGTGGCGTGACAAATCCGGCAGCAAGCTGGCAGGCACCGCGTACATGCCGGAGTCCACACACCGCGACCCCCTCGCCTTCGAACTCTTCAGCGAACTCGCCTGGCGTGAGGAGGCCGTCGACCGCGAGCAGTGGTTCGCCAACTATGCGCGGCTTCGCTACGGCGGCGACGACGAGAAGGCCCGCGCCGCCCTCGCGGCCCTGCGCGGCACCGCGTACGAGATCAGCAGCACCGACGGCCGTCCGCACGACAGCATCTTCTCGGCACGGCCCAGCCTCGACGCCCGCTCCGGTGCGCACTACGCCACGCACACCCCGGCCTTCGACCTCGCCGACTTCGACGCGGCGCTGACGGCCCTGCTCGGCGTCCGTGAATCGCTGCGCGGCAGCGACGCCTACCGCTACGACCTCACCGACATCGGGCGCCAGGCCCTCGCCAACCGTTCGTGGATGCTGATCGGCCGGCTGAAGTCCGCGCACCAGCAGCAGGACACGGCTGCCTTCCGCAAGCTCAGCAACCTGTGGCTCTCGCTGATGAAACTGAGCGACGAGATCGCCGGCACCCACCAGTCCTTCCTGCTCGGCCCGTGGCTGGCCGACGCTCGGGAGCTGGCCGGCGACGCGTCGGAGAAGGACAAGCTCGAACTCACCGCGCGTACGCTTCTCACCGCGTGGGCGGACCGCCCCGCCGCCGACAACGGCATGCTCGCCAACTACGCCAACCGCGACTGGCAGGGCCTCATCGGCGACTTCCACCAGCCCCAGTGGCGCGCCTATCTGGAAGAGCTGGAGGACGCCCTCGCCGAGGACCGGACCCCCAAGAGCTTCGACTGGTACGAGCTGGAGTCGGCCTGGACGCGGGAGAAGAAGTCGTATCCGCAGCGTCCCTCCGGTGACACCTACCGCACCGCGAAGCGCGTGCACGCCGCCCTGTCCAAGGCGCCGTTCCAGGGCAGCCTGACCGCCAAGTCCGACCCGGTCACCCTCACCCCCGGTGCCTCCGGCGAGTTCGAGGCCGTCTTCCGCAACGAGAGCGGGCTGCGCGCGACCGGCACCGTCGACTTCTCCCTGGCCGGACTGCAGGACGCCGAGCCGCAGGGCTCCACCTCCGTCCTCCGCGTCGAGCAGGGCAGCAGCGCCAGCGTGACGTGGCGTGTGCGGGCGCCGAAGGACGAACTGAAGGACCCGCTGAAGCCGCTCGACTACGAACTGGCCGTGGAGTACGGGCCCGAGGGCGAGCGCCGCGTGCGGATGCCGCAGCCCGGCAAGCTCTACGTCGCCGGGCCGCTCGACCAGGAGCTGTCCACCGTCAGCACCAACGACGCCGTCTTCGGCCAGCTCGGCAAGCGCTTCGCGATCGAAGGCGGCGGCGACGACATGTGGAAGGGCACGTCGCACTTCGGCGCCATCTACCGCGAGGGAGCCCTGCGTGACGGCGTCTCGGTCACCGTGCGCGTCACCTCGCAGGAGGAGACGGGACCGTGGGCCCGTGCCGGGATCGTCGCCCGCAACGAACTGCCGGGCGCGGTCTCGCAGGGCTTCGTGAACCTGTCGGTGACACCGGGCAACGGTGTGGTGCTCTCCTACGACTCCGACGGCGACGGCACCCTCGACCGCTACGAACGCGTCACCGGCGTCGCCGCTCCCGTCACGCTGCGCCTCACCCGCGACGGCCGCACCTTCCAGGGCGAGCTGTCCACGGACGAGGGCGCGAACTGGCGCTCCGTCGGAACCGTCACCGTGCCGGGCGTGCTCTCGCAGCAGGACGTGGGGATGTTCATGTCGGCGACGAACGGCGGTACGGGGATCCGCGGCACCGTCGAGTTCGGGGACTGGGAAGTGCGCTGACCTTGGCGGGCCTTGCTCTCCCCGGATGCGGCGGACGCGTCGGCGCACCCGGGGGCGCCAGGTGACCAAGCCGACGGTCGTTCGTTCTCGTGGGCGTGGCCCTTTCGGAAACGACTTCGCAGCATTCACGCACACCGTCCGGCTCCGTCGACGTGGAGCAGGCCCAGGCGGCGCTCGTCGAGCACTACCCGCGGCTGGTACGGCTGGCCTATCTCGTACTGCCGCCCTCCCTCGCCCGGCACCGGCGGGTCCTGACGGCGCACTCGCTCGTACAACGGGCGCTTCCCCGCGGCCGCGGCAGCGCCGAGGTCAGGGCGCTGCCGACGCAGCGGCGCGGCGGTGAGCACCGGCCCGGAGGCGTGGCCGCGGACGCGACACGCTCGGACGTCTACGACTATCTGACGACGTGTGTGCTGCGGTCGGCTCTCTCCGGTGAGCGCCGGCGGCGCCTGGGCCCGTGGCGGCTGCGCCCGCTGCCCGTGCGGCCCGGCTTCTTCCCGCTCGTCCTCGGGCTCCGGCTCTTCCCACGCTCCGGCGGCGCGTACGAACTCGCCCTGGAGAAGGCGCTGTCGGAGATCTCCGGCGCGGCACGGGCGGCCTGCGCGCTGCGCGGCTGGGAGGGCATGCCGGACGAAGAGGTGTGCCGGGTACTGGAAGCGGCCGGGGTGGAGGAGCCCGCCGCGGCGCTCGCCGCGGCGTCCGCCATCCGTCTGCCCGCGGCCGGCAAGGACCGGCCGGTGCTGGGTCCTTCGGAGTTCGACCCGTGCTCGCTGCAGGCACGGCCCACCGACCTGCTGCGCCGCCGCCAGCATCTGCGCGCGGCTCTCGCGGCGGTGGCGGCGGTCGTCGTCTGCGGCGGGCTCCTGGGGCTTCCCGGCGACTCGTGGGGACCGGACGGTGCGGCGGCGCCGCTCTACGCCCGCAACCCGGCGGCCGAACAGGCCCTGGAACCGGGCTCGTTGATCCGTGTACCGGCCAACGCCTGGAAGGAGGCGTCACGCACGGACTTCTCCGCCTGGCCGGCACGGGGCGACCTGACCAACGACGAGGGACTGCTGCGCCGTGCGCTGGCCGTCTGGGCGCGCCCCGGTGGAAAGGTGCGGCTGTCGCTGACGCAGGGCACATCGGCCGGGCCACCCTCCGGACCGCCCCAACTGCTGTACGCGGGACGGGTGGACGGAGCGAAGGTCGTCCTGCTGCACGACGGGCAGCGGGCCGCGCGGTACGCCGAGCCCGAGGGTGCGGACAGCGGCGGAGCCGTCCTGGACATCGCGCGTACGGACGGTGCGGACACCGCGGGGTCCGGTGCGCTGGTCGTCTCCCGCAGCGACTCCAACGTCCGCTATCTGACCGCGCCCTGGATCTCCAAGGCGGCCGAGGTGGATCTGCTGCACGCCGACGACGAGGGCCGGCGGCTCAACCGCGAGGACGACGGGGTGCTCATGTCGCTGACGGGCCCCGGCCCCGACCCGCGCCAGTGCAACCACTGGCCGGGGCTGCTGCTGTCCACGCGCGGCGGGTCGACACGTCATCTCTACACCGATCTGGGCGAGTTGACGCCGGCACGGGTCACGTCCGGAAACCCCAAGAAGAAAGTGCGCGACGCGACGGGGACGAAGGCCCGTGGGCGCCTGGAGCACACGGCCTGCGGGTTCCGCTCGATGCTCGGTGGCGGTGTCCGCTCGGTCAACACCTGGAAGTTCGCGACGCAGTTGCTGCCGGGCGGGGTGAGTTCGGCGACCTGGCTGTGCACCCGCGGTGAGACGTGGCGGGGCAAGGACGCGCGGATCTTCACCAGCTTCCGGCGTTCGGGCCTGGAGCAGGGCGAGCAGGCGATGTTCACGTCGCGCGTGACGGACACCCCCGCGTGCGGCCCCCGCCGTCCGCACGCCGTGAGCGGCGGGCTGTGGAAGAGCGACGCCGGTAACTGGTACGTGCTCGCCGCGGGCAGCAAGAAGGTGGCCAGCATCCGCGTGAAGGGCAAGTCGGGCGGTCCGAGCGGCACTTCACTGGACCGGAAGCTGGCTCTGCCCGCGAAGAAGGGCGCCAAGGCGAGGATCACCGCACGGCTGGCCAACGGCGAGAAGCTGAGCCTCAAGCGCTGACCGTCCGGGCGGGAGGCCGTACCAGGCCCGGATGCCTCCCGCCCCTTCGGTGGTCGGCGGCGGTGGTACGAGGACCGGCCCGACCGGCCGGGCGCGTGCGGACCGCTCGTGGCGGGCCGCCGGCCGGCCGGACCGGAGAGTGGGACCGGGCGCGGAGCGAGGACGGCGGCCCCCATATGAGTGCCGCCGGGACGGTCACCCGCCCGCCCGGGATCTGTCCCCCGCGCGCGGGGGCGCCTGACCCGTGGACCCTCGTACGACGAGCTCCGGTTGGAAGACGAACTCGCTGTGGGGCACGGGGTTTCCGCGGATCTCCTCCAGCAGCGTGGTCACCGCGGCGTTCGCCATGGCGCGCACGGGCTGCCGGACGGTCGTCAGCGGCGGGTCGGTGAAGGCGTTCAGCTCCGAGTCGTCGTAGCCGACGACAGAGACGTCGCGGGGCACGTCGAGTCCGCGCTGGCGTGCGGCGCGAATGGCGCCCAGCGCCATCAGGTCGCCGCCGCAGACGATGCCGGTGCAGCCCTCGTCCAGGAGGCCGCCCGCCGCGGCGTGGCCGCCCTCCACCGTGAACAGGGTGTGCCGCACGAGGCCGGACGCCCGCCCCGGTCCGTCCTGGGCCAGCTCCTCCGCGAAGCCCTGAGCCTTGCGGCGAACCGGCACGAACCGGTCCGGGCCGACGGCGAGCCCGATCCGCTCGTGGCCCAGGTCGCGCAGGTGCCGTACCGCGATGCGGGCAGCCGCCCGGTCGTCCGGCGAGACGAAGGGTGCGGCGATCCGCTCGTTGTAGCCGTTGACCAGGACGTACGGCACGCCACGGGCCGCGAGCCGCGCATAGCGTGCGGGATCGGCCGTCAGGTCGGCGTGCAGCCCGGAGAGGAAGATGACGCCGGTGACGGCACGCTCGACGAGCTGGGCCACCAGTTCGTCCTCGGTGGCCCCGCCGGGCATCTGCGTGCCGAGCACGGGCGTGTAGCCGTAGCCGCTGAGGGACTGCTCGATGACCTGGGCGAACGCCGGGAAGATCGGGTTGGTCAGCTCGGGGATGACGAGGCCGACGAGTCCGGCGCTGCGCGGCCGCAGCCGTACGGGCCGCTCGTACCCGAGCACGTCGAGCGCGGCCAGCACCCGCTGCCTCGTCGAATCGGCCACGCCCGCCTTGCCGTTGAGTACGCGGCTGACGGTCGCTTCGCTGACGCGCGCCTGCCCGGCGATGTCGGCGAGGCGCGTGGCGGGGAGCGCCGAGGCGGGTGCCGTCATGCGCCCGCCTGCCCGGTGGCCGCGCCCGTGCCGTCCGTCGTGGCGGCCCCGGTACCCGGCGCGGCGCTCCACCATGCTGTGGTGTCGGCCGGCAGGTGGCCACGGCCGTCGTAAGGGCCGCTCGCGAGGATCAACTCGCCCGGGATTTCCTGGAGTTCGGCGGGTCCGTCGCCGGTGTTGGCGGTGCAGACGAAGTCGCCGCGGCGGAAGGCGAGAACCCCCTCCGGTGCGTGCAGCCACTCGACGGACTCCCCCGCGCCGAGGCCGGGGTGCTCGTGGCGCAGCCGCAAGGCCTTGCGGTACAGCTCCAGCGTCGAGTCGGGGTCGCCGGCCTGTGCAGCCACCGACATCTCGCCCCAGTCCTCCGGCTGCGGCAGCCAGCTCCCACCGCGGCCGAAGCCGAAGGAGCTGCCTGCCCGGTCCCACGGCAGGGGCACGCGGCAGCCGTCGCGCAGCCCGTCCTGCCCGTTGTCGCGGAAGAAGGACGGGTCCTGGCGGGCCTCGTCGGGGAGTTCGGTGACCTCGGGCAGGCCCAGCTCCTCCCCCTGGTAGACGTACGCGGAGCCCGGCAGCGCCAGCATCAGGAGCGCGGCCGCACGTGCGCGGGGCAGGCCCCCGCCGAGGCGGGTGCGGTGGCGTACGACGTCGTGGTTGGAGAGCACCCACGTCGCGGGAGCATCGACGGGCCGCATGGCCTCCAGGGACTCGGTGACGACGGCGCGCAGCGCCTCGGCGTCCCAACCGGTCTGCAGATAGTGGAAGTTGAACGCCTGGTGCAGCTCGTCCTCGCGCACGTAGAGGGCGGTGCGCTGCGAGTTCGGAGTCCACGCCTCGGCGACGCCGATGCGTTCGCCGGGGTACTCCTCCAGGACGCGCCGCCAGTCGCGGTAGATCTCGTGCACGCCGTCCTGGTCGAAGAAGGGCAGCCGCGCGTTGCCCAGCAGCCGCAGCTGGCCGGTCTGCCCCGTGTCGGGAAGGCCCGGTGCCTTGACGAGTCCGTGGGCGACGTCGATGCGGAAGCCGTCGACGCCGAGGTCGAGCCAGAAGCGCAGCACCGTGCGGAACTCGTCGTGCACGGCGGGGTGTTCCCAGTCGAAGTCGGGCTGCTCGGGCGCGAAGAGGTGCAGATACCACTCGCCCGGGGCCCCGTCACTCTCCTTCACACGCGTCCAGGCCGGGCCTCCGAAGACCGACTCCCAGTCGTTCGGCGGCAGTTGACCATCCTCGCCCCTGCCGGGCCGGAAGTGGTAGCGCGCACGGGCCGGCGAACCCGGGCCCTCCTCCAGGGCCTGCTGGAACCACGCGTGCCGGTCGGAGGAGTGGTTGGGCACGACGTCGACGATGACGCGCAGCCCCAGCGCGTGCGCGTCCTTGATCAGCGCGGCGGCGTCCGCCAGGTCACCGAAGCGCGGGTCGACGGCGCGGTAGTCGGTCACGTCGTAGCCGCCGTCCGCCTGCGGTGAGGCGTAGAAGGGGCTGAGCCAGACAGCGTCCACGCCGAGATCCGCGAGGTACGGCAGCCGGGACCGTACGCCCGCGAGGTCGCCCATGCCGTCACCGTCGGCGTCGGCGAACGAGCGCGGATAGACCTGGTAGATGACCGCGTCACGCCACCACCCCGTGCGCTCCGGTCGCCTTCCCTGCTCGCCGGCCGGAGCCGCGCTGCCGGTGTGTCCGAGATGCTGGGTCATGTCATCCCTGAGAGGTAGAGGAGTGGTGGGGTTCCCCGGCCGGTCCGGCCGGGTCTGTGGCGGGCCCCGGAACTTCGTGGCTCACGACTTCGTGGCGCCGGCGGTGAGCCCGGCGACGAGATGGCGCTGCGCGAACCCGAAGACGACCGCAGCGGGGACGGCGACGATGACGGCCGCGGCGGTCATCGAACCCCAGTCGGAGCCGTACCGGTTGACGAAGGTCTGCAGCCCGCCCGCGAGAGTCAGGTTCTCCTCCCCCGTCATGAAGGCCGTGGCATAGGCGACTTCGGCCCACGCGGTCACGAAGGTGTAGAACCCGGTGACGGCCAGGCCGGGCCTCGCCAGCGGCAGCACGAGCCGCCAGAAGGTCCCGAAGGGGGTGAGCCCGTCGACACGCCCCGACTCGTCGATGTCGACGGGGACGGTGTCGAAGAAGCCCTTCATCATCCACGCGCAGAAGGGCACGGCCACCGTCAGATAGGTGATGATCAGGCCGACGGGCTGGTTGAGCAGGCCGAGGCTCGCCATGGTGTTGTACAGCGGCACGATGAGCACCGCCATGGGGAACATCTGCGTGACCAGCAGCACCCACATCAGCGGCCGCATCCCGGGGAAGCGGAACCGGCTGATGGCGTAGCCGGTGGTCGCGGCGATGAAGACGCCGATCAGGGTCGTGCCCACGACGACGACCAGCGAATTGCCCAGCCACGTCAGGAAGTAGGTGTCGGCGACGACATGCGTGTAGTTGTCGAGCGTGAAGTCGTTCACCAGGGCGGTGGAGAACGACTCGCTCTTCGGCTTGAAGGACGTCACCAGCAGCCACAGCGGCGGGAAGAGCGCGACGGCCGTCGCCGCCAGCAGCCCCGCGTGCAGTCCGAACGCGGCGAGCGGGCCTCGCCCGCCCCGCCTTCCCGGAACGGGGATCGTCTTCGTGGCGGTCACCGTCACCACACCTCTCCCTGGCGGCGCAGCGCTCGCCTGTAGACGACCGTGAACAGCGAGAGCAGCACCAGTATCAGCACGCCCCAGGCGGCCGAAGTGGCGAAGTCCCGCGGGCTGTTGATGAACGACAGCCGGAAGGCGTACGTCACGAGGATCTCCGTGGAGTCCTCGGGCCCGCCCCTGGTGAGCAGGTAGATCACGGGGAACATGTTGAACGTCCAGATGGTGCTGAGCAGCACAACGGTGCTGCTGACCCCGCGTACTCCGGGCAGCGTGATGTTGCGGAAGCGCTGCCAGGGCCCTGCACCGTCCATCTCGGCAGCCTCGTACAGCTCACCGGGTATGCCCTGCAGCGCGCCGAGCATCGCGACGATCATGAAGGGGACGCCGAGCCAGACGTTGACGGCGATGACGGCGACCTTGGCCCACACCGGATCGCCCAGCCACGGCACGGCGTCGATGCCGCCCCCGTCGAGCACCTTGTTGAGCAGGCCGTTCTTCTCGTTGAACAGCATCTTCCAGGCGAAGACGGAGACGAAGGCCGGGATGCCCCACGGCACGATCATCCCGATGCGGTAGAAGGAACGGCCGCGCACCTGCCTGTTGAGCATCACGGCCAGCGTCAGGCCGAGGGCGAAGGTGACGCCGACACAGCCTGCGGTCCACACCACCGTCCAGCCGAGGCGGTCCCAGAAGACGCTGTCGCCGAGGATCTCCGCGTAGTTGTCGAGGCCCGTGAACCGGTACGTCGCCGGCAGGTGGTTGACGCCGATCGTGCGCTCGACGTTCGCCTCGTCGGCGTCGGTGAGCGACAGATAGACGCCGCGCACCAACGGGTAGCCGATGATGACGCCGATCACCACGACGACGGGGGCGACCATCGCCCACGCGTACCAGTGATGCGCGGCCGCCCTGCGCAGCCGTCCGGTCTCCCCGCTCTTCCTCCCGGTCCCGCGCCGGTGGACGCGGGCGCCGCCTTCGGCGTCCGCGTCCACGCGGGCCGGCCGGCTGGTGGTCTCCACAGCCATGTCCCCTGGGCCGTCCCCTCCTGCTCGCGGGCCTACTTGTAGTCCTTGAGGAGCTTGCGGAAGCCCTCACCCGTCTTGTCCGCGGCCTCCTCGGGGCTGCGGTCGCCCGCGAGCACGGCGTCCATCTGGCCCCGGATCGGTTCGAAGAGGGAGTTGCCCTCGGCGATCCACGGCCGCTGGACGGCCTTCCCGACCGCGGGCCTGAAGAACTCGACCATGGCGTTCCCACTGACCGAAGGCTTGTCGTAGACGGAGGTGCGCGTGGGCAGCAGGCTCAGTTCCTCGGTGGTGCGCTGCTGCACCTCGGCGGAGCTCATGTACTTGGCGAACTCCTGCGCGGTCCGCATGTTCTTGGTGCCCGCGTAGACCGAGAGGTTCCATCCGCCCTGCGGCGAACCGCTGCCCTTGCTCCCCGCGGGTACGGGCGCGACCCCCAGGTTGTCCTTGTCGTGCTTGAACTGCTTGCCCTGCTGTGCTCCGGCGATGTCCCACGGGCCGTCGATGATCATGGCGACGTCGCCGTCCTGGAAGGCCTTGAGGCCGTTCTCCTGGCCGTCGCTGCTGTCGGTGACCGCCGCCTTGGAGTCGACGAGGTCCTTCATCCGCGCGAAGGCCTTGGCGCCGGGCGCGTCGTCGACGGTGATCTTCTTGGTCGTGGCGTCGACCAGGTCGCCGCCCTCCCCGTAGAGGTAGGGCAGGAACCAGTAGGGGTCGTCGCCGCGCAGGTAGAGCGCGGTCCCGCCGGTCTGGCTCTTGATCTTCTTGGCGGACCTCTTCAGCTCGTCGAAGGACTTGGGCACGCCGACGCCCGCCTTCTTGAGCATCTTCTTGTTGTAGAAGAGGCCGAGGGTGTCGGTGACCTGCGGAACGGCGTAGGTCTTCCCCTTGAAGCGGGTGCTGCCCGCGGCCGTCTTGATGTAGTCGCCGGTGTCGTCGAGCGCGGGCGTGCCGTCCAGCGGGGCGAGGTAGCCGAGGTTGGCGAAGTCGGCCACCCAGGCGACCTCGGTGCGCATCACATCGGGGGCACCGGAGTTGCCGCCCGCGGCGTTCTTGAACTTCTGGTTGGCGTCACCGAAGTTGACGTGCACGTACTTCACATCGACCTTGGGGTGCTTCTTCTCGAAGTCCTCCGCGATCTTCTTGTACGTGCCCTTCTCGGCGTCGTTCGAGGTGTCCCAGTACGTGACGGTGCCGGCGATCTCGCCCTTGCCGGCGCTGTCGCTGCTCCCGCCGTCCCCGCCGCATGCCGTCGCCGTCAGTGCGAGCACCGCTATCGCCGCGGTGACTGCTGTGCCACGCCGCATGTCATTCCCTCCCATGGACCGCCCCCTGCGCCTGGGCGGCGCCGGACTGCCGAGGAACGTAACGGGGCCCGACGCGTTTGCGCAAGTACTTGCAGCAACTTTCAGCAAGCCCGATTCGGGCTCCGGCACCCATGCGCGGTGTGCAGTGATTGCCGCGCCCGGTACAGTCCAGCCCTGTGACCGCACGGCTAGCTGACATCGCAGCACAGGCGGGGGTCAGCGAAGCGACGGTCAGCCGTGTCCTCAACGGCAAGCAGGGCGTCGCCGCGGCCACCCGTGAATCCGTCCTCGCCGCCCTCGACGTGCTCGGGTACGAGCGTCCGCTGAAGCTGCGGCACCGCAGCGCGGGCCTCGTCGGGCTGATCACCCCCGAGCTGGAGAACCCGATCTTCCCCGCCTTCGCCCAGGTGATCGCCCAGGGCCTCACCCGGCAGGGCTACACGCCGGTGCTCGCCACGCAGACCCCCGGCGGATCGACGGAGGACGAACTGACGGAGATGCTCGTCGACCGCGGCGTCGCCGGGATCGTCTTCGTCTCCGGGCTCCACGCCGACACGACCGCCGACATGCAGCGCTACGAGCGCCTGCGCGGGCAGGGCGTGCCCTTCGTCCTCATCAACGGCTACTCGGACAAGGTCCGCGCCCCCTTCGTCTCCCCCGACGACCGCGCGGCGATGCGACTGGCCGTCACACACCTCGCCGCGCTCGGCCACCGGCACATCGGCCTGGCCGTCGGACCCGAGCGTTTCGTGCCCGTGCAGCGGAAGATCGAGGGCTTTGTCCGGGCCGCACAGGAGCAGCTGGACCTGACGGCCGGTCAGGCACGGGAGTACGTACAGCACTCCCTCTTCACGCTGGAGGGCGGACAGGCCGCCGCGAGCGAGCTGTTGGACCGCGGCTGCTCAGCCGTGGTGTGCGCCAGCGACATGATGGCGCTCGGCGCGATCCGTGCGGCCCGGCAGCGCGGGCTGGAAGTCCCTGACGACGTCTCGGTGATCGGCTTCGACGACTCCCCGCTGATCGCCTTCACCGATCCCCCGCTGACGACGATCCGTCAGCCGGTGCCGGCCATGGGGCAGGCCGCCGTCCGCGCGCTGCTCGAGGAGATCGGCGGCACGCCCGCGCCCCACGGCGAATTCGTCTTCCTTCCTGAACTGGTCGTACGCGGATCGACTGCGTCTGTCCCCTCGGTCGCAGGGAGGACGGAAGGGGCCGGATACCCGACCGCAGGATGATCGGAGCGGTGTCCCCTTCTGGCAGACTGTCCCCTCATGGGGGCATCCACAACGAGGACCGAACGGACAAACGGGACAGCCACCGCGGGACCACAGACCGAGGATCGCGGGGCCCGAAGAACCGAGGGCGCCGAGGAGAGTGACAGAGCCGCCGAGGCCACGCGGGCACGTGCCGCGCGCAGGCCCAGCATCTGGTTCGAGATCGTCCTCGTCCTGGTCTTCTACGCGGTCTACTCCGCCATCCGCAACGCCGTTCCCGAGCAGCGCGTCCAGGCCCTCAACAACGCCGACTGGGTGTGGAAGACGGAGCACCTCCTCGGCATCGCCGTCGAGGACTCCATCAACCACGCGGCCGACAGCGTCACCTGGCTCATCCTCACGATGAACTACTACTACGCGACGCTGCACTTCGTCGTCACCGTCGTCGTGCTGGTCTGGCTGTACCTCGCGCACCCCGGCCGCTACGCCGCCACGCGGCTCGTCGTCTTCGCCACCACGGGCACCGCCCTCCTGGGGTACTACCTCTTCCCGCTCGCGCCGCCCCGGCTGATGCGCGGCGACGAGTTCATCGACACCGTTCAGGTGCACCAGACTTGGGGCTCGATGGCCTCCGGCAACCTCGCCGACATGTCGAACCAGTACGCGGCGATGCCCTCGATGCACATCGGCTGGTCGGTGTGGTGCGGCATCACCATCGCCGTGCTCGCGAAGCCGCTTTGGGCACGAGTGCTGGGCGCTCTCTATCCGCTGGTCACTCTCACGGTCATCGTCTGCACGGCCAACCACTTCTGGCTGGACGCGGTCGGAGGCGTCATCTGCCTGGCGTTGGGCTTCGCGCTCTCCTGGGGCTGGTACGGGCGCATGGCCTACCGGCTGCCGAGACTGGCCGCGGTGCCGGCCCGGGCGTAGCCCCCGGAAGGCCCGCCGCCTCAGCCCTCGTAGAAGAGCCGCTCGGCGACGGCTCGCGCCCTCCGCGTCACGCGGCGGTAGTCGTCCAGCATCTCACCGCTGCCGCCGGTCTCCGTCGGCCGCGGACCCGGCCCTGCGGACTCGTATCCGAGGTAGCGTCCGACGGCGCCCAACTCCCTTGCCTCCGAAGGGAATGTGTCGCCCGCACGGCCCCGCACGAGCATCACAGCGTTGCGTACACGCGTCGCCATCAGCCACGCCTCGTCGAGGATGCGGGCGTCCTCCTCGCCGATCAGGTCCGCCTCGCGGGCCGCGGCCAGCGCCGCACGCGTACGTGTCGTGCGCAGCCCCGGCACGGAGGCGCCGTGCCGCAGCTGGAAGAGCTGCACCGTCCACTCCACGTCGGCGAGGCCGCCGCGGCCCATCTTGGCGTGCGTCGTGGAGTCCGCGCCGCGCGGCATCCGCTCGGCCTCCATACGGGCCTTGAGCCGCCGGATCTCGCGCAGCGACTCCTCGGTCAGGCCGTCGGCCGGATACCGCAGGGGGGCGATGAGTTCGGTGAAGCGGCGGCCCAGCTCCTCGTCGCCGGCGACGGGCGCGGCGCGCAGCAGCGCCTGGCTCTCCCACGCCGAGGACCACCGGCGGTAGTACGACGCATAGGAGTCGAGCGAGCGCACCAGCGGCCCGGACTTGCCCTCCGGGCGCAGATCGGCGTCGATGACGAGCGGCGGGTCGGTCGTGGGCAGCTGAAGCAGCCTGCGCAGCTCGGTGGCCACCGCGAACGCGGCCTTGTTCGCCTCCTCTTCGCTCACGCCCTCGCGTGCCTCGTGCACGAAGAGGACGTCCGCGTCGGATCCGTAGCCCAGTTCGGCGCCGCCGAAGCGTCCCATGCCGATGACCGCGAAGCGCGTGGGCAGCTCGTCGCCCCACTGGCCGCGGACCGCGGCGCGCAGCGCACCGGCGACCGTGGCGGAGTTGATGTCGGTCAGCGCCGTTCCGACACGGTCGACGCCCGCTGCCGGGTCCTCCGCCGGCAACTCCTCCGTCCCGTAGGCGCCGATGATGTCGCCGGCGGCCGTACGGAACAGTTCCCTGCGCCGCACTCCGCGAGCTGCCGCCACACCCGACTCGGCATCGTCGGCGCGGCCGACGGCGGCCAGTACCTCCTGGGTGAGCGACTCGCGTGACCGCGGCAGCAGCCCGTGCTCGTCGCCGAGCAGCGCGACCGCTTCGGGAGCGCGCAGCAGCAGATCGGGAGCGAAGCGGCCGGCCGAGAGGATCCTCGCGAGGTTCTCCGCCGCCGCTCCCTCGTCCCGCAGCAGGCGCAGATACCAAGGGGTGTTGCCCAGTGCGTCGGAGACCTTGCGGAAGCCCAGCAGCCCCGCGTCGGGGTCCGAGGAATCCGCGAACCAGCCCAGCAGCACCGGAAGAAGGGTGCGCTGGATGGCGGACTTGCGGCTCACGCCGCTGGCCAGGGCCTCCAGGTGCCGCAGCGCCCCGGCCGGGTCGGCGTAGCCGAGCGCCTCCAGACGCTGCCGTGCGGCGCGCGGGGAGAGCCGTGCCTCGCCGACCTCCAGCTGTGCGACGGCATCCAGCAGCGGACGGTAGAAGAGCTTCTCGTGCAGCCTCCGCACGGCCGCGGCGTGCCGCCGCCATGCCCGGTGCAGCTCGGTGACGGGTTCGCTGCGGTAGCCGAGCGAACGGCCCAGGCGCCGCTGGTCCTCCTCGCTCTCCGGCATCAGGTGCGTACGGCGCATCTTGTGCAGCTGGATGTGGTGCTCCATGGTGCGCAGGAAGCGGTACGCGGCATCGAGCGCCGCCGCGTCCTGACGCCCGACGTAGCCGCCCGTGGCCAGCGCGTCCAGCGCGGCGAGGGTGGTGGGGCTGCGCAGCGTCGTGTCGGAGCGTCCGTGCACCAACTGCAGGAGCTGTACGGCGAATTCGACGTCCCGGAGCCCGCCGGGCCCCAGCTTCAGCTCGCGTTCGACCTGGGCGGCCGGGATGGCCGCGACGACGCGGCGGCGCATCTGCTGCACGTCGGGGACGAAGTTCTCCCGCTCCGCGGCCTGCCAGACCAGCGGCGCCACGGCCTCCACGTACGCCTCGCCGAGTGCGGTGTCGCCGGCGACCGGACGTGCCTTCAGCAGCGCCTGGAACTCCCATGTCTTCGCCCAGCGGTTGAGGTAGGCGAGGTGGGAGTAGAGCGTCCGCACCAGCGGGCCGTTGCGGCCCTCGGGCCGGAGGTTGGCGTCGACGGGCCAGATCGTGCCCTCGGCCGTGGTGTCGGAGCAGATGCGCATCATGCGGGAGGCGAGGCGTCCCGCGGCCTGCAACGCCTGTGATTCCTCGGTGCCTTCGACGGGCTCCGCGACGAAGATGACGTCCACGTCCGAGACGTAGTTCAGCTCGTGGCCCCCGCACTTGCCCATGCCGATCACCGCGATCCTGCACATGGCCGCGTCCTCGGGCGCCTCCCGCTGCGCGATGGTGAGGGCGGCGCGCAGCGTCGCGGTTGCCAGGTCCGCCAACTCGGCGGCCGTACGGGCCAGATCGCTCGTGCCGCACACGTCGCGGGCCGCGACGGACAGCAGGCTGCCCCGGTAGCGGTGCCGCAGATCGTCCGGTCCGCTCGCGGGGCCGACGAGGGCCTCGAACTCCTCGACGCCCGGGTGCAGATCGGCCGCGGCCTCGTACGTCACGAGCGCCTGCCAGTCGTCGGGGTGGACCACCAGATGCTCGCCCAGCGCCTCGGAGACCCCGAGCACGCCGAGCAGCCGGTCACGCAGGGGCTTGCTCGCCAGCAGCGTGTCCACGAGGGGCTGCGGGTCCTCCTGCGCCTCGATGAGCCGTACGAGCCCGCGCAGCGCCAGGTCCGGGTCGGCGGTGGCGGCGAACGCGTCCAGCAGGCCCGTGTCGCCGCGCACCTCCTCCAGGCCGGGCGTGGCGAGCAGCCCTTCGGCGGCGGCGGGTTCGGTGAATCCGCGCCTGATCAGTTGTCCGTACCGGCTGTCCCGGCGCCCGCCGTGCACCTGACCGTCCTCCGTCGTCTCGCTCCCCGAGTCTCCTGGTGCCCGGACCTCGTGCCTCCCCCTGGGCCTTGCGGCCCGGGTGGTACCCCAGATGCGGCCGGGCCTCACAGCACGGGCAGGCTCTTGCGCAGTTCGAAGGCGGTGACCTCGCTGCGGTACTCCTCCCACTCCTGCGTCTTGTCGCGCAGGGAGTGATCCACCGAGTCTGCCACGGGCAGCTCCACGTCGATACCTTCGGCTGACCTGCGCTGCCCCGCCTTGGCCCCCACTTTGACCCTGGCTCGACCCACGCGCCATTCGTCCCGAAGCGATGGGGCGCGGTTGCCATGGGCCTCCCTGAGCTGTGGGGGTATCGCCCACCCTGTCAAGTGTGCTTGACTTGGCGACCAGCAGGTCAAGTCTGCTTGACTCGACGAGGTGGGGAGGCAGCCCGTGCAAACACACGATGAGACCGCAAGCTATCGGGACTCGAACAGGAAAACCGCTCAGCTTGTGCTCTGGGTATTCGCCTGGCTGGCGACCCTTGCCACAGCCAGGTTCGGCCCCGGGTTCGCGAGGGACTCGCAGCAGCAGCCGGCGGCGAGCTGGGCCGCGGTCGTCGCCAACCTTCTGGTCGGCACGGCCTGGATCGTCGCCTTCATGCGCTTCCTCCGAGCGCTCGACGACCTGCAGCGCAAGATCATGCAGGATGCGCTGGCGGCCACCCTCGGAGTGGGCTGGGTCGTCGGCTTCGCCTACTTCGTGGCGGACGCCGCCGGCCTCGTCACCCGCGACCTCGACGTCGCGCTCTTCCCCGCGTTCCTGGGAGTCGTCTACATGGTGGCCTTCGCCGTCGGCAGAATCAGGTACCGATGAAGAACCGCATCACGGAGCTCCGGGCCGAACACGCCTGGACCCAGGCTGACCTGGCCAAGCGAATCGGCGTGTCACGACAGACGATCAACGCGATCGAGACCGGGAAGTTCGACCCGAGCCTGCCGGTCGCGTTCCGCCTCGCCAGGCTGTTCAGCCTGACGATCGAGGACCTCTTCACCGACGATCAATGACGCGCCTGGCCGCCCCGACCGTCTGGTTGAGGCGGCGAGAGTCTTACCGCCCATGCTCTTGGGCCTGGCGTTTCCCGCGACCGCGGGGCGGGGCTCGTCCTGCGGGACCGCGCCGACAGGGCATGTCACGTCCTGGGTCGTCGCCTCGTCGTAACGGTGAACATCCAGCCGGTGTTCGCGCGACGAAGAAGGAGACTCCCGTGTTCGCGACCTACCTCGTGGTCACCCTCCTCGCCTCGGCCGCCAACGGCTTGGCCGCCACCGCCAACTTCATCGGCCACCACTACCCCAAGAGCCAGGCGGACAAGCTGTCCGTACCCCGGTCCTGGATGCGCCCGTTGGGCGCACTGCTGGCTGCGGGCGCGCTGGGGTTGCTGGCCGGGTTCGCCGTGCCGGTGCTGGGCATGCTCGCCGCCGCCGGCCTCGTGCTGTACTTCCTCGGTGCGCTCTGCGCCCATCTGCGGGTTCACGACTACCAGTTGGGCCCCTGGGCCGTGTTCTTCTGCCTGCCGGTGGCCGCCCTGGCCGTGAACCTGGCACGCCACGACCCCGGGTGGCCCGGCCTGGCGTGACCGGCCGGCGCGTTGCCGGCCGATCCGCACGCCGGCCGGACAACGACACCGGCGCTGACCCGCGACTACAGCACCGGCAGGCTCTTGCGCAGTTCGAAGGCGGTGACCTCGCTGCGGTACTCCTCCCACTCCTGCTTCTTGTTGCGGAGGAAGAAGTCGTACACGTGCTCGCCCAGCGTCTCCGCGACGAGCTCGCTGCGTTCCATCAGCGTGATCGCCTCGCCCAGGTTCTGCGGCAGCGGCTCGATGCCCATGGCCCGGCGCTCGGCGTCGGACAGGGCCCACACGTCGTCGTCGGCGCCGGGCGGCAGTTCGTAGCTCTCCTCGATGCCCTTGAGGCCGGCGGCCAGAAGGGTGGCGTAGGCGAGGTAGGGGTTGGCACCGGAGTCGAGGGAGCGCACCTCGATGCGGGTGGAGCCCATCTTCCCCGGCTTGTACATGGGCACGCGGATCAGCGCGCTGCGGTTGTTGTGGCCCCAGCAGATGTACGAGGGGGACTCGCCGCCCTCGCCCGCCGTGCGGTTGGCGCCGCCCCAGATGCGCTTGTAGGAGTTGACCCACTGGTTGGTGACGGCGGAGATGTCGCCCGCATGGGTGAGCAGCCCGGCGATGAAGGAGCGGCCGACCTTGGAGAGCTGGTATTCGGAGCCGGACTCGTAGAAGGCGTTCCGGTCGCCCTCGAAGAGCGACAGGTGGGTGTGCATCCCGGAGCCCGGGTGCTCGGAGAAGGGCTTGGGCATGAACGTGGCCTGCACGCCCTGCTCCAGCGCCACCTGCTTCATCACGAGCCGGAACGTCATGATGTTGTCGGCGGTGGAGAGCGCGTCGGCGTAGCGCAGGTCGATCTCCTGCTGGCCGGGGGCGCCCTCGTGGTGGGAGAACTCCACCGAGATGCCCATCGACTCCAGCATCGTGATCGCCTGCCGCCGGAAGTCCATGCCGACGTGCTGCGGTGTGTGGTCGAAGTAGCCCGATGAGTCCGCGGGCACCGGCCTCGTGCCGTCCACCGGACGGTCCTTCAGCAGGAAGAACTCGATCTCGGGGTGAGTGTAGAAGGTGAATCCGAGGTCGGACGCCTTGGCCAGGGCGCGCTTGAGCACGTACCGCGGGTCCGCGTACGACGGTGAACCGTCCGGCATGAGGATGTCGCAGAACATCCGTGCCGTACCGGGGGCCTCGGCCCGCCACGGCAGTATCTGGAAGGTGCTCGGATCCGGCTTGGCGATCATGTCGGACTCGTAGACACGGGCGAAGCCCTCGATCGCGGACCCGTCGAAGCCCATGCCCTCGTCGAAGGCCTGCTCGAGCTCGGCGGGTGCGACGGCCACGGACTTGAGGAAACCGAGGACGTCGGTGAACCACAGCCTTACGAACCGGATGTCGCGCTCCTCGAGCGTACGGAGCACGAATTCCTGCTGCTTATCCATAGTCACCCATCCTCGCTGGTCGGGGTGGCTCCTCGCACCCGGTGGGCCCTGGACCGGACGGCCCGGAGGGCCCCGCACACGGGCCGGCCGCCCGGATTCCGGGGCGGGCCGGACGAGCATCCCACCTCAAGGTTTCCGGAGCGTTGCCTGCGTCCGCTCCGTCTCCTCACGCCGCTCCCAGTAGACCACGGGAGGGGCGGCCAGACGCGAGCCGGGAAAGGCGTCATCGCGGGGTCGGGCAGGTGTCGGAAGGGCGTCCGGCGGACGCCTCTGCTCGGCGCAGGCGAGGGCTTCGGGCGGGCCCCGATCCCGGAGCGGGGGCTCGGGTCCCGGACCATCGGTCTCGGTTGCGGTCCCGGTCCCGGTCCCGGTCCCGGTTGCGGTCCCGGTCTCGGTTGCGCTCGCGGAAGCCGGCCGCGGAGGGGGGGCCGCGGGAGCCTGGCCCCGCGAGCGACTCCGGAGACCCTCGCCGGGGACGCCGGGGACGACGGAAGCCTGCGGATGTCTGGCGGCAGGAGGCCGGGCAAAGTGAGAGCCGCGGTCCGGTAGTGGGGGATACCGGACCGCGGCTGGGTGGTGCCGGCCGGTCCGCCGCGGGCGGCGCCCGGCCTTGTGGTCGTGAGTCGTGAGCCGTCCTGCCCGGCGACGTCACGCATTGAAGTTCGCACACCGGCGAAGGGGAGAACAAGAGTTACCGGTGAGTGTGCCAATCGACATCTTGTGGTGCGTACTTCGCGGGTCGGACACCCCTGAAAACCCCTCAGGCGATCTCTCCGGTGCCGGGTCCCGGCCCGATCCGCACGGCCCCGTCCGCCGGCTGTGAGACCCAGCCGAGGCTCGCGGCACGCATGCCGAGCTGGAAGCGGGTACCGGCGCCGAGCCGCTCCATCAGACCGCTCAGCCGACGCTGGAAAGTGCGGTAGCTCACGCCGAGTTGACGCGCCATGACCTGGTCCGTCAGCCCCGTCGTCAGCAGCGCGAGCAGGCGCGCCTCGTCCGACGTGGGAGCGTCACCCGCGCCGCCCGGGCGTCCGGCCAAGTAGGCGGACAGGGGCAGGGCGCGCGCCCACAGCACCTCGAAGAACTCGCAGAGCGCGTCCAGCAGGCCCGAGGGGTGCACCACCACGCTGCTGGCCATCTCGTGCGGCGCGGAACGCAGCGGGATGAGAGCCACCCGGTCGTCCGCCACCAGGAGTTTCGTGGGGGTGTCCGCCATCACCCGTGCCTCTTCGCCGAGTTCGGCACAGGCCTCGATGTCGGTGTCGATGCGGTGGAAGGTCTCCAGGCCGTGGGTGTCGTAGATGACGCGGTATCCGATTCCGCGCCGCATCGTCTTGGCCTGCACCGGCATCATCCCCGTCTTGGGGTCGAGACGGTCCGGGTCGCTGTTGGCGTAGGGCGGCCGGTCGATGCCGCGTATCTCGCTGGTGGCGCTGTGCTGCAGCTGGTCGACCTGCTGGATGACGGCGGCCCGTCCCGTGACGATCTCCACCAGGTCGACGGGATCCCGGGCAGTGGCGTTGGCGCGGAAGCGCGTGGCCAGCAGCTGGATGTGCCGGCGGGTGCGGTGGATTGCCTCCTCGCGGGCCAGCAGCAGCGACTCGAACGCGACCTCGGGCGCCACCGGCAGGAACCGCTCCTCCCCGCGCCGCTCGCCCGGGTACCGTCCCACCAGGCCCAACTTCTCGAGCGCGGCGAGGGTTTCGCGTACCCGCCCGGCGCTCAGGCCCAGCGTCGTGCGGAGTTCGGCGACAGTGACAGCACCGTCGACGAGCGCTTCGTACGCCTGCTGTTGGACGGGTTCGAGCCCGAGCGACTCCAGCATGTCGATCCCCCTGTGCTGTGGCGAGTTCACGTCACTGACCGATGCCCGCCAGGCGGGCGCCGAATCCAGTACACCAGGTATCGAAATCCTGCGGATACCCTCGTGTAGGGGTAGCCGCAGGCTGGATACGGTTGTGAAGCTTGCGTGAACGCCTCGTGACGGACGGTGGCACATAACGCCCCGTAACCGCAGGCGCAGCGCCGTGACCACCGGTAGGATACGGCCCGCCGCATTGCGTCAGAGAGACGATTACAGTGGGACTCGTGCCTCAACTACGTCTCGCACTGAACCAGATCGACTCGACCGTCGGCGACCTCGAAGGCAACGCCGACGCGGTCGTGCGGTGGACCCGCCACTCGGTCGCGCAGGGGGCGCACCTCGTGGCGTTCCCCGAGATGATGCTGACCGGGTACCCCGTGGAGGACCTGGCGCTGCGCGGCTCGTTCGTCGACGCCAGCCGCGCCGCGCTCCGCACGCTCGCGCGGCGGCTGGCCGACGAGGACCTGGGCGAAGTGCCCGTCGTCGTGGGCTATCTCGACCGCGCCGAGCACGTACGGGCGACGCTGGGCAGCCCCGCGGGCGCACCGCAGAACGCCGCGGCCGTGCTGCACAGGGGCGAGGTGGCACTGGCCTTCGCAAAGCACCACCTGCCCAACTACGGCGTCTTCGACGAGTTCCGCTACTTCGTACCCGGCCAGACCCTGCCCGTCGTCCGCGTCCACGGGGTCGACGTCGCCCTCGCGATCTGCGAGGACCTGTGGCAGAACGGCGGCCGGGTGCCGGCCGCCCGTTCCGCCGGGGCCGGGCTGCTGCTCTCCGTCAACGCCTCCCCGTACGAGCGCGACAAGGACGACACCCGCCTGGAACTGGTGCGCAGGCGCGCCCAGGAGGCCGGCTGCACCACGGCGTATCTCGCGATGACGGGCGGTCAGGACGAGCTCGTCTTCGACGGCGACTCGATCGTCGTCGGTGCCGGCGGCGAAGTCGTCGCGCGCGCCCCGCAGTTCGAGGAGTGCTGCGTCGTACTGGATCTGGACCTGCCGGCCGCCGCGGACGAACCGCCCTCCGGCACGGTCGACGACGGACTGACCGTCGAGCACGTCGTCCTCTCCGGTGACCCGCTGCCCCCGTACGAGCCGGAGGCCACGGGCAGCGAGGCACCGCGCATGGAGGACGACGAGGAGATCTACACGGCGCTGGTCGTGGGACTGCGCGCCTACGCGGCCAAGAACGGCTTCCGCTCCGTGGTGCTCGGCCTCTCCGGCGGCATCGACTCCGCGCTCTGCGCCGCGATCGCCTGCGACGCCCTCGGGCCCGAGAACGTGAACGCCGTCTCGATGCCCTCGCGTTACTCCTCCGAGCACTCCAAGGACGACGCGGCCGAGATGGCGCGGCGCACCGGCCTGAACTACCGCACGGTGCCGATCGGCCCGATGTTCGACGCCTTCATGAAGAGCCTGGAGCTGACCGGCGTCGCCGAGGAGAACCTCCAGTCGCGACTGCGCGGCGTCACGCTGATGGGCATCTCCAACCAGGAGGGCCACATCGTCCTCGCGCCGGGCAACAAGTCCGAGCTGGCGTGCGGCTATTCGACGCTCTACGGCGACTCCGTCGGCGCCTACGGGCCGATCAAGGACGTCTACAAGACGAACGTCTTCCGGCTGGCGAAGTGGCGGAACCGCGCGGCGGCCGAGCGCGGCGAGACACCGCCGATCCCGGAGAACAGCATCGTCAAGCCGCCGAGCGCCGAGCTGCGCCCGGGCCAGGTCGACACCGATTCCCTCCCCGACTACGACGTCCTGGACCGCATCCTGAAGCTGTACGTCGACGGCGACGTGGGCCGGGAGGGGATCATCGCGCGCGGCTTCGACCCGGAGGTCGTCGGCCGGGTGCTGCGCATGACGGACGCCGCCGAGTACAAGCGCCGCCAGTACCCCCCGGGCACGAAGATCTCCGCCAAGGGCTTCGGCAAGGACCGCCGCCTGCCCATCACCAACCGCTGGCGTGAGACGGCGATGGGAACCGCCGGCTGAGACGTCAGCGGTGCGCTCGGGTCGTACCGGTCCGGGCGTTGGCCTCTGTCTCAAGGGCCACCGTGCCGGGCCGGCCGCGCCCGGGACGCAGGCCGGCCGCCGTGTCCCGGCTCAGGGTTCTCTTCCCATCCGGTGCAGCAGCCGGCCCCGTCACATCGTGTCCCGTCCGTGCCACGGGATCCGGCAGGTTTCGGACGCCGTGGCGCTGCCGCCGGACGCTGTGCGAGGGCCGGGCCTCCTCCCGCCCGCGGGCGCGTCACGGGGCCAGCGTTCTTCCGAGATACACCCGGACGGGCTCATGAAGGGCGTACGGCACGTACTCCGCCAGCCCGGAGCGGCCGCACCACGCGACCTCCGCCAGCTCATCGGGGTCGGCCACGGAAGCGGTTCCATGCACGACCTCGCACGCCGTGTACGAGATGAGCCGCCCCGTGTACGGGTGCATCCGCTCACCGAGGTGCCGGACGGCCCGCACGGTCAGACCGGTCTCCTCACGGGTCTCCCGTACGGCTGCCTGCGCCGGCCGCTCCCCCTGCTCGACCTCACCGGCGGGGAACTGCCAGACGAGCACGCCCTCTTGGGCCCGCCGCCGCACCATCAGGACCTTGCCCTCGTGGACGACGACGGCGGCAGCGACGGCTGGACGCTGCTCCTCTGCCGGGACCGGCGCATCGCTCACGCCGCCGGTACGCTCCGGATGCGGGCGGTCGCCGTGGCGACGGCCACCGTCTTGCCGTCGGCACCGAGCAGTTCGCCGGCGAGGAAGCACACCTCGTTGCCGCGCTGGACGACGCGCCCTCGCCCCACGAAGCGCCCCGGCCGGGCGGGCCGCAGGTACTGGACGTGCAGATCGAGGGTCGGGGCCAGTACCTTCGAGTCCAGTGTCGCGCCCAGTGCCGGCCCCATCGCGTCGTCGAGCATCGCGGCGATGAACCCGCCCTGTACGGTGCCGCCCGGGTTCGTGAACTGCTGGCCCGCCTCGAACGCGACCTCGATCCGCCCCTGTTCGGGATCCACGTCGATCAGCTCCCAGCCCAGCGTCCTTGCCGAGGGCGGCCATTCGGCCCGCCCCGCCAGCATGTCCCAGAAGAGTCCCTGCCGCTGTCCGTTGGTCTCCATGCCCGGCATTGAACTCCCCGGCACCGACAACCCGCCGGAAACGCGCCTCGCGGCCGGTCACCCCGGCATTCCGGACCCACGGGTCCGCCGGGGTGACCGACGAAGCGGGCCCGCGCCTGAGCGCGGGCCCGCTGCTGGAAGGGGCGGCGGCGGGCGGTGCTTCGCCGCCGCCCCGGCAGATCACCCGGAGACGCTCTCCACCGGCCGCGCCCTGCGCAGGCCGGGCACGCCCCGGGCGACGATCCGCGAGCGCGACACGGTGGTGCCGCGGTCAAGCGCGCCCGCCAGCACGGCTATGCCGAGGCCGGCCAGCGCCAGCACCACACCCACGAGCATCGGCGAACGCCAGCCCCAGCCCGCGGCTATGGCGACGCCGCCGAGCCATGCGCCGCCCGCGTTGGCCAGGTTGAACGCGGACTGGTTGCCGGCGGAGGCCAGCGTCGGCGCGTGCCGGGCGTTCTGCATGATCAGCATCTGCAGCGGGGTGGTGGTCATGAATCCGAGCCCGCCGAGAACCACGACCATCGTCATCGCGGCCCACTTGATGTCGACGACCGCGTGGAAGGCGAGCATCGCGGCGGCGAGCGCGCCCAGACCCCCGTAGAGGGTGGGCCGCAGGGCGCGGTCGGTGAGCGGACCCGCCACCAGGGCACCCAGCGTCATGCCGATACCGAAGAGGGCGAGCACGATCGTCATGGAGGAGTCGGCGAGTCCGGTGACCTCCGTCATGATCGAGGCGAGGTAGCTGTAGACCGCGAAGACTCCGCCGAAGCCGAAGACAGCGGTGAGCAGCCCGAGTACGACCTGGCGGTGGCCGAGCGCACGGACCTCGTGCCCCACGCCCCGCTGGTGCTCCAGGGACAGGTGCGGTACGAGCGCGGCGAGGCTGACCATGGCGAGCAGGCCGATGGCGCTGACGACGAGGAACGTCGCCCGCCAGCCGAGCGCCTGACCGATCGCGGTGCCGGCCGGTACGCCGACGATGTTGGCGACGGTCAGCCCCAGGAACATCGTCGCGACGGCGCGTGCCCGCCGGTCCTCCGTCACGAGACGGGCGGCGACGACCGCGCCGACGCCGAAGAAGGCGCCGTGCGGCAGCCCCGCCAGCACACGCCCGGCGAGGAGCGCGCCATAGCCGGGCGCCAGCGCGGAGGCGAGGTTGCCGACGGTGAAGAGGCCCATGAGCAGCACCAGCATCCGCTTGCGCGGGACGCGGGCACCGACGGCGGTGAGCAGGGGTGCGCCTATGACGACGCCGATGGCGTAGGCGGAGACGAGGTAGCCGGCGGTGGGCACGGAAGTCCCCATGTCATCCGCGACGTTGGGGAGGAGCCCCATCATCACGAACTCGGTCGTGCCAATTCCGAAGGCGCTGATCGCAAGCGCGAGCAAGGCCAGAGGCATGGGCGGGAAACCTTTCAGGGCAGGGTCGAGCAAGGCGTCAGGAGGTTCATGGGATGTGTGTGCGCTCGGCGTGCGCGCCGAGAGTGCCTACGGCGCCTGCCGCACTGGCACAGCTTCTTATGTTCTCACACTGAACAAAGTCTCTCAGACGTCATGCCGCCACGGCCGCCATCTGTGTTTCAGGACGGCAACAACCCGCCGGATCAGGCGTGATTCACACCACGGGCCGCCAGGACCTGTCGTCCTGGCGGCCCGTTGACCGGCGCTGTGCGCCCGGTGCCGTGTGCTGTGTGCGGGGGCGTGTGAAGAGCGCCACCCCGCCACGTCTAGAAGTCGACGGAGGCCGCCACCGGAAGGTGATCGCTGCCGGTGGTGGGCAGGGACCAGGAGGAGACCGGCTCCAGTCCCTTCACCATGATCTGGTCGATCCGCGTCGTCGGGAACGACGCGGGCCAGCTGAAGCCCGGGCCGTCTCCCGCCGCGCCCTGCGTCGAGCGCATCTGGGACGTGACGGGGGCGAGGGCACGGTCGTTCATCGTGCCGTTGAGGTCTCCGAGCAGCACTGCCTTGCCCGTACGGTCCTGCGCTATGGCCTTCCCGAGCGCCTCGGCGCTGTCGTCCCGCTGCCCGGCGGTGAAGCCGGAGGCGAACTGCAGCCGCACGGACGGCAGATGAGCCGCGTACACGGCGACGTCGCCCTTGGGCGTGGCGACGGTCGCGCGCATCGCACGAGGCCAGCCCATTTTGATGTCGACGGTCCGCGCGTCCCGCATCGGGTACTTGCTCCACACGCCGACCGTGCCGACGCGCTTGTGGTAGCGGTACGCACCCGCCATTCCCTTGTCGTACTGCCTGGCCTGCGACCCCGCGACCTCCTCCAGCGCGACGATGTCGGCGCCGGAGCCGGAGAGTTCACGTGCGGTGCGCGCCGGGTCGGGGTTGCCCGCGTTGACGTTGTGCGTGACGACGGTCAGATCGCCGCCCGTGCCGGACTTGCTCGTGAACTGACCGCCGAAGAGGTTCAGCCACACGAGGGCCGGCAGCAGCAGCGCCACGAGTGCGATCAGGGACCGGCGCAGCAGTGCGATCAGCGCCAGTACGGGCACGAGGACGCCGCCCCAGGGGAGGAAGGTCTCCCAGAGCGAGCCCAGGTTGCCGATGGTGTTGGGCACCTCGGAGTGCAGGAAGAGAGCGAGACCCAGCAGCACGGCGAGCACGGCGAGGAACCAGCCGCGGCGCCAGGCTCCCGGCCCGCCCCAGCGGGCGAACACCCGGGGCGCCAGACTCCCGTAGCGGCGGGCGCGGGATCCGTCCCCGTACCGCTCGCCAGAAGTCTTCGAGGCCTCCGCCATGTACCCGCGCGCCATCCGCTGTCCTCACTCGCTTGCCGTTGCTTGTCGAACGATAGGTGATGCGGAACCGGGAGTTCCCTTCCGACGAACGTCCAACACGACCACCCGTCCCGCAGGAGTGGCTCGGTGGATCCCATGTGCCGTTCAGGACGAACACCCGGCCAGGTGAGGTTCCTGCCATGAGCCACCGCGCGGGGTTCTGTGACGGATCACGCACACGGGCCGCGGAGGGAACCGCGTACCGGGAGGGCACCCCGCTCGACCGGGGAGCCGCCCCGCCTGCACACCGGCGCCTCAGGAGCGGCCGCGCTCACCTGCCGGGGCGCACGCCGTCCAGCACGGAATCGACGATCTGCTCGGCCAGCCCGTCCGGGAGGTCCTTGCTTTCGTGGAGGACCGTACGGGTGAGCATCGGCCCGGTGAAGAGCTCGCCGAGCAGCCCGAGGTCGATGTCGTCGCGCAGCTCGCCGGACGCGACGCCCCGCCGCAGCACGCCGTGAAGGGTCTCGCGGCGGGCCTTGATGACGCTGTCGTGGTACTGCTGCCACAGCTTCGGGTGGCTCTTGACGTGGCTCGTCATGGTCCGCAGTACGGCGGACTGTCGCTTGGCCATCCCCACGCGCCTGTACCACTCCAGGAGCGTGACGAGATCGTCCCGCACGGAATCACCGCGCGGCTGGGCCGGCGGCTCCTCCAGCGCGTCCACGACGGCCAGCAGCAGCTCGTCCTTGCCGCCGGGCCAGCGCCGGTAGACGGTCGCCTTGCCGACCCCCGCGAGCCGTGCGACGCCCTCGATGGAGATGGCGTCGATGGACGTGCCCTCCTCCAGCAGGCGGAGCACTCCCTCGACGATCGCGCGCTCCGCCGCCTCGCTCCGGGGGCGGCCGCGCCGCGCGGGCGCGGCTTCGGCCGCGGGCGGCGTCGGGTTCATCGTGGCGCTCCTTCTTCACGGGCTTCCGTCGAGGGCTTCCGTCGCGGGTCGCACGCAGGGCCGACGGACGCTGCCCGAAGGCCGCTTCTCACCTGCCGGCCGGGCCGCCCGATTCTGTCACGGCCCGGCCCTCCGACCGCTTGACCATCGCTCGAGTTCCGGTCAACTTCCCGCACCCACGGGCGTCTTGGTCTCCTCCTGCTCCGGCGGTTCGGTGGCGTCCTTGCCGGCCCGCGGCTTGCCGGGCAGCCAGAGGGCCACGACCAGCGCGCCCAGCAGTGCCACGGCGGCCGAGCCGAGCACGGTCACGTGCATCGCTTCGATGAAGGCGTTCTTGGCCGGATCCACCAACTCGCGCCCCGCGGGCCCCAGTCGCGACGCCACCGCGAGTGTCCCCTCGATCGATTCCGCGGCGGCGTGCCGCGCGCCCTCCGGCAGCGGCAGCTGCGCCAGCCGGCCCTCGATGCCCTCCCGGTAGCGCGCAGAGAGCAGCGAACCGAGCACGGCCACGCCCATGGCGCCGCCGACCTGCCGGAACGTGTTGTTGACGGCCGACCCCGACCCCGCCTTCTCACGCGGCAGCGACTGCATGATCGATACCGTCGCGGGCGGCATGATGTGCGCCATCGCCGTGCCCTGCAGGAAGAACACGACCTCCAGCGCCCAGATCGGCGTCGTACGACCGAAGAGCAGGAACGCCGCCATGCCCGCCCCCACCAGCACCATGCCGCTCGCGCAGACCAGTTTCGCTCCGAAGCGGTCGACGACCAGCCGTGCACGCGGCGCGAAGATCAGCTGAGCGAGGGCGAGCGGCATCATCAGCAGCCCCGCCTCCAGGGCCGAGAAGCCGCGCACGCTCTGCATGTAGAAGACCGCGAAGAACGTCACGCCCATCAGCGCGAAGAAGACGAGCGCGATCGCGACGACGGCTGCGGAGAACGCCGGGTTCCTGAAGTAGTTGACGTCGATGGCGGGATGATCGCTGCGCCGCTCGTGGAGCACGAAGACGACGAGGATTGCCACTCCCCCGCCCATGGTCAGGAGCACCTCGGGGTCGGTGAAGTCGGCGAGCTGGCCTCCCTTGATGATCCCGTAGACCAGCAGCACGAGACCCGCGATGGACAGCAGCACGCCGAGCGGGTCCAGCCGTCCCGGCTTCGGGTCGCGGGAGTCGGGGACCAGCAGCACCATGGCCGCGAGAGCGACGAGGACGATCGGCACGTTGACCAGGAAGACCGAGCCCCACCAGTAGTGCTCCAGCAGCGCGCCGCCCGTGATCGGTCCGACGGCGATGGCGAGCCCCACGCCGCCCGCCCAGATGCCGATGGCCTTGGGCTGCTCGTCCCGCTCGAAGACGTTCATGAGGAGCGCCAGCGTCGAGGGCATGACGAACGCTCCGCCGAAGCCCATCACGGCCCGGAACGCGATGAGTTGCTCCGGCGAGGTCGCCATGGCGGCGAAGACGGAACCCGCCCCGAAGACGACGAGGCCGAAGAGGAGCACACGCCGGCGCCCCAGCCGGTCCCCCAGCAGGCCCGCGGTGAAGAGGAGCCCGGCGAAGACGAGGGTGTAGGAGTTGATCGCCCACTCCAACTCGCTCTGGCTCGCTCCGAGTCCGGTGGGCGCCGGCTGGGCGATGGTCTTCATCGCCACGTTGAGGATCGAGTTGTCCAGGACGACTATCAGCAGGCTCAGCATCAGCACGCCGAGGATCACCCAGCGTCGGCGGTGCACGTTCGGGGGCACGGGGGAACTCATGGCCAGCACTCTAGCCCATTCCGATACGATGCCGTCTCGTATCGGATACCGAGGGCGGCCGGCCCCGCCTTCCTTCTCTTCCTTCGGCCGACGGTGCGTGCCAGCATGGAGGGGTCTCCAGGCGAAGCCACTGGGGACGTATCCGGGGACGCCGTCAGGGCGCCTCGAGACGAACACACACAGGAGCGTTCAGCCATGCCTGATGCGCAGAAACAGGACGGGCCCTCCAAGAAGCAGCCCGCAGCTCTCTACGGCGGCGTCCGCAACCGCCGTGTCACCGTCCGCGACCTGGGCTCCGCGAAGGAGCGCGGTGAGCGATGGCCCATGCTCACCGCCTACGACGCGATGACGGCCTCGGTCTTCGACGAGGCGGGCATCCCCGTCCTGCTCGTCGGCGACTCCATGGGCAACTGCCACCTCGGCTACGAGACCACGGTCCCGGTCACTCTGGACGAGATGACCATGCTCACCGCCGCGGTCGTACGGGGCACCAAGCGGGCCCTGATCGTCGCCGACCTCCCCTTCGGCACGTACCAGGAAGGCCCCGTACAGGCGCTGCGCAGCGCCACCCGGCTCGTGAAGGAGGCGGGAGCCGGTGCGGTGAAGCTGGAGGGCGGCGAGCGCTCGGCGCACCAGATCGAGCTGATGGTGCAGTCCGGCATCCCGGTCATGGCCCATGTCGGCCTCACCCCGCAGTCCGTGCACGCGATGGGTTACCGGGTGCAGGGCCGCGGCGAGGAGGCAGCCCAGCAGCTGCTGCGTGACGCCAAGTCGGTGCAGGACGCGGGGGCGTTCGCGGTCGTGCTGGAGGCCGTCCCGGCCGCACTCGCGGCCGAGGTCACACGCTCACTGCACGTACCGACGGTCGGCATCGGCGCCGGAGCGGACACCGACGCCCAGGTCCTGGTGTGGACGGACATGGCGGGGATGACGGCGGGCCGCGTGCCGAGTTTCGTAAAGCAGTACGCACAGCTTCGCCAGACGCTCGGCGACGCGGCGAAGGAGTTCGCGCAGGACGTGATCGCGGGCGACTTCCCCGAGGAGCGGCACAGCTTCGCCTGACCGGCGGTTCGGCTGAGGGCCGGCCTCGCCCGACCGCCGTCTCTCCGACCGCCGGCACCGTCCATGAGCGGGGCCGCCCGGTGCGTTCGCGCGCCGGACGGCCCCGCTCGCAGGCGTGGCCGCGGCCTTCGGCGCGGGCGCTCGGCAGGACGGCGCGAGCGGCGGCGATGTGGGCGCGGCACGGCGCCCCGCGGGGACATTCCGGGACCGTACGCCCGTGATCGGGACGAAGTCCCCCAAGGGACGGGACCGTTGGCCGGGCCCTTCACGCTGCGGGTACGGTCTGACTCCATGACCAGCGCCTCCACCCATCCGGACCACCACCGCATCAGCCCGGTCTTTCTCGGGCTCGCCGCGATCATGGCCGTCTCCGGCTGGGCGGTCTGGTCGGGCCTGGCCGACGTGACCGGTGTGGCGGTCTTCTTCTTCGTCGTGTCGGGCTGGGTCGTCTCGCTGTGCCTGCACGAATACGCGCACGCCCATACGGCGCTGCGCAGCGGCGACACCTCGGTCGCGGCGAAGGGCTATCTCACGCTCAACCCGCTGAAGTACACGCACGCCCTGCTGAGCATCGTGCTGCCCGTCGCCTTCGTGGTGCTCGGCGGCATCGGGCTGCCGGGCGGCGCGGTCTACATCGAGCGCGGCCGCATCCGCGGCCGCTGGCGGCACAGCCTCATCTCCGCCGCCGGGCCCGCCACGAACGCCCTCTTCGCAGCGGTGCTCACGGCTCCGTTCTGGCTGGACGCGATGGCGGACGTACCGTTCGCCTTCCGCTACGCCCTCGCGTTCCTCGCGATGCTCCAGGTGACGGCGGCCATCCTGAATCTGCTGCCCGTGCCCGGCCTTGACGGCTACGGAGTGCTGGAGCCGTGGCTCTCACCCGCGGCGCGCCGGCAGGCGGAGCCCTTCGCCCCCTTCGGGCTGCTGGTGGTCTTCGGCTTCCTGTGGGTCCCGGCCGTCAACGGCGTCTTCTGGGACGCGATAGGCCACGTCATGGGCGTGCTCAACGTCA
This sequence comes from Streptomyces bathyalis, assembly GCF_015910445.1. Classification (NCBI taxonomy): domain Bacteria; kingdom Bacillati; phylum Actinomycetota; class Actinomycetes; order Kitasatosporales; family Streptomycetaceae; genus Streptomyces; species Streptomyces bathyalis. The sequence goes on along the minus strand of NZ_CP048882.1, from coordinate 5,791,187 downwards.
CGGAACTGGACGTGAGTTACGGCTACGACTTCTTCCGCTTCTGGCAGGGCGAGCCCGAACTCTCGGTCACTCCGCAGCCGTAGTGCCGGCGGCGGACGTGCGCCGGGCCTTGCGCCCGTAGTACCAGGCCATGTTGGAGGCGAGACCCGCCAGCAGCACCCATACGACGCCGAGCCAGCTGCCCTTGACGAACGAGATCACCGCCGCGATCGCGGCGAGGACGCACAGAACGGTGGCGTAGAGGGCGATCCCCCGCGGCGAGCGGAGGGAGGCGGCGGGGGCGGACATGCGGGCGGCTCCAGTCGGACGTGCGGCGGGGACGGCGGTACGGGACGGGCGACGCCCGGCCCGGCCCGGCAAGGGGTCACGGTGCGCGGCGCGAGCGGTCCTCGTGCCCTGCGAACCGGACCGCCTCGGCCATTCTCCCCCATCGCCCGCAGTGGTCCCCGGGCGCGGCCCGGCCCCCGCCACGGCTCACAGGTCGGTGAGCCGGATACCCGCGTGCACCTTGTAGCGACGGTTGACGGAGACCAGGTTGGCCACGAGCGATTCCACCTGGTGCGCGTTGCGCAGCCGTCCCGAGAAGACGCCCCGCATGCCCGGGATGCGCCCGGCGAGCGCCTGCACGACCGCGCAGTCCTCCCGGTCCTCGCCGAGCACCATCACATCGGTGTCGATCTTCTCGACGGCAGGGTCCGAGAGCAGCACCGCGGAGAGATGGTGGAAGGCGGCGGTGACCCGGGACTCCGGCAGCAGCGCCTCGGCCTGCTGTGCGGCGCTGCCCTCTTCGGGACGGATCGCGTAGGCGCCCTTCTTGTCGAAGCCGAGCGGGTTCACGCAGTCCACGACGAGCTTGCCGCGCAGCTCCTCGCGGAGCGCCTCCAGCGTCCTGGCGTGCCCGTCCCACGGCACGGCGACGATCACCACGTCCGAACGGCGCGCGCACTCCGCGTTCTCGGCGCCCTCCACGCCCTGGCCCAGCTCGTGCGCGGCCTGTTCGGCCCGTTCCGCGGCACGCGATCCGATGACGACCCGCTGGCCCGCCCTCGCCAGCCGGTAGGCCAGGCCACGGCCCTGATCGCCGGTGCCGCCGAGGACGCCGACGGTGAGGCCGGAGACGTCGGGCAGGTCCCACGGGTCCTTCCGGGGCGCGGGTGATGAGGACGCGGACGCAGATGCAGAGGAAGTCATGTGCAGGATCCTGCCACCCGGCCCACCGGCCGCGCCTCAGTCCCAGCCGTGAAGGTGATCACGTCTGGGTGCGCACGGAGCTCTGCTCCGCCTCCGGATCAGGGGCCGCCTCCGCCAGCTCCGAGACCGGTATCCGCCTGAACGTCACCGTCGCGTAAGGGCTTTCGTCCCCCGTCTCGTACAGCAGGCCGAGGGTGTGGTCGTCGATGCGCACAAGATCCGAGTAGGCGGCGGGCCGGTCGTCCACGGTGTGCACCGTCCTCCAGTTCGCGCCGCCGTCCGTCGACGCGCGCAGCGTCATCCCCCGCCTCTCCGCGGGGTCGCCCGGCGCCGAGAAGACCAGCACGTCAGGGTCGTTCAGCTGCAGCACGCTCGCCTCGACCACGGGCGCGGTGAGCTGGGGCTGCGGCGCGAAGGGGGCGAGCAGCCCCTCGCCGCCGTCCTCGGAGTGGGCGTCGGCGCGGTGCTCGGGTGCGATCGCTTCGGTGCGGGTGTTGAAGTAGATGCGGCCGTCGGGGAGTTCAGCGGCTGTCGTCTCGTTGACGTTGACCCAGCCGTCCGGGTTGTCGTCGATGTAGCCGATGTGCCAGGTCCGGCCGCCGTCGTCGCTGATCACGTCGTGACCGCCGTTGTAGCGGGCTTCGGTGCCGTCGTCGTCGCCCTCCGGGGGCAGCGAGTGGTTGGCGGGAACGACGAGACGGCCCTCGTACGGAGCGCGCTCCAGGCGCAGGGCGTGGCCCGGTGTCGTCGCGTACCAGCGCCATTCGTGCAGCTTGGTCGACGAGGTGATCTCCCGGCCCTCGGGCCACGTCGCGCCTGAGTCCTTGCTCTCCTTCACCCACACGCGGCGGCTCTCCTTGTACGAGACCTCTCCGCGCCGGATACGGCTCTCCGTCGCGTCGGCGGCGTTGGTGACGTACACCAGGACGATGCTTCCATCGGTGGCGTCCTCCCCCTCGCCCTCACCGGCGGGGATCACGATGGGCGACGGATTTCCCGCGGTGCCCGACGCGTGCGAGGCGGCGACGTGCAGCTCGCCCCAGCTCCGGCCGCCGTCGTCGGACCGGCGCGTGACGATGTCGATGTGACCGGCATCGCTCGCGGAGTCGACCCGGCCCTCGGCGAAGGCGAGCAGCGAGCCGTCGGGCGCTCGGACGCACGCGGGGATGCGGAAGCTCGCATAGCCATCGCTTCCCGCTCTGAAGGGCACGGAGGTCTCGTACGGCATGTGCGGCTCCCAACTTCCGGGCTCGGGAACGGAGTCGACAGATGCCCGAAAGTAAGCAGACGGCAACAGAGCGTCAATGAAACGGGAGATGAACATCCGTGCCGGTGTCACAGCAGGGCGCGTCCTCCCTCTCCCCCCGGCGCCTCCGGCGGCCTGTGCGGTGTCCCCCGTCACATCCGTACGGGTGACCACAGCCGAATCGCCCGTCGCGCAAGGGCTGTTGAGGCATCATGCCGGGCAATGGATGCAGTACGAGTCGCACATCTGCGGGAAGCGCTTGCGGGAACGGAATGGGTGCAGTCCGCGCGCCGGTTCGCCGGATCGCTGCGTACGTCCGTCACGCCGCACCGGGGCGGTCTGCTGCTGGTCGGCACCGAGACGTACGAACCGTGGCACCTGGCGGCACACCTGGACGACGAGGCCGCCTGGTCCGGGCAGCCCGAGCTGTCCCCGACGCTCGTACGGCACCGCGTACCGCCGGCCGCTCCCGCGCATCTCTCCGCCGGGCTCGGCCGGATCGAGGCGGCGGGCCGCAGGGAGACGGTCCTGGTGGTGTCCCCTGGCGATCCGGGTCCGGAGCTGCTGGAACGCGTGCACGACGCACGACGGGCGGGTGCCACGGTGCTGGCGCTGGACGAGGGCGGCGGCGCGGGCGGCACGGCCGAGCTCCAGGGCATCGCGCACGACGCGCTGAGCGCCGACGCGGCGGAGGTCGACCTCGAAATGGTCCAGCATCTGGTGAGCGCGGCGGCCGGGGAGACCTTCCAGGGGCGGCGCGGCCCGAGCGGCGCGCCGGGCCTCCCCGCGGCCGGCTCGCGCCCCACGTTCCGCGACCGCCTCTCGCGCATCGCGGAGCAGCTCTCCGCCCCGCCGCCGACCCGCTGGTGAGAGCGATTCCCGCGACGAGGTGACAGGGGGCACCTCCCAGGCCGGAGGCTCTGGGGGAGGTGCGGCGGCAACGGCCGCCGGCTGGGCGGTTCTTCCGCAGCCGCCGCTGCTCCCTCTGCGGGGTCGCCGGCGGAGCCGTCCGCTGCGCCCGCTGCTCGCGCGCATCAGAACGGTCCCCACGCCATCTGGCGCGCCGGACCGGCACGGGGCAGGCTCGTACAGATCCGGCCGCCGGGCCGTACCAGCCAGCGCAGGAGACAGATGCCCGCTCCCCGCCGTCCCCGTGCCGCCCTCGCCATGGACCCCGCCGCGGCCCGCGCCGTCCTCCACGACGACGTGCTCGCGGAACTCGCCGAACTCACCGATCCGTCACCGCTCCCCGCCCTCGACGAACTCGGCAGCGACCGGGCACGGCAGGTCCTCTCCAGCACCGAGCTGCTGATCACGGGCTGGGGCTGCCCGCCCCTCGACGAGGCCGTGCTGGCGTCCGCCCCGCATCTGCGAGCGGTCGCGCACACCGCCGGCAGCGTGCGGGGGCACATCACCGACGCCTGCTGGGAGCGCGGCATCGAGATCTCCTCGGCGGCGGCCGCCAACGCCCTCCCGGTCGCCGAGTACACGGTGGCGATGATCCTCCTCAGCGGAAAGAGGGTCCTGGAGACTGCCCGCGACTACGCGGCCGCACGGGCCCGCGCCGACTGGCTGCACGACCGTCCCGGCATGGGCAACTACCGCCGCACCGTGGGCATCCTCAGCGCCTCGCTGATCGGCCGCCGCGTGATCGAGCTGCTCCGCCCCTACGACTTCCAGGTGCTGCTCCACGACCCGTACATCAGCACCGAGGAGGCCGATGCGCTCGGCGCACGCCCGGTCCCCCTGGACGAGCTCTTCGCGCAGTGCGACGTGGTCAGCGTCCACACGCCGCTGCTGCCCGAGACCCGCAGGCTGGTGGGCCGCCGGCTCATCGGCCTCATGCGGCAGGACGCCACCCTCATCAACACCGCGCGCGGCGCCGTGCTCGACCAGGACGCGCTCACCGAGGCCGTGCGGGCGGGCCGCGTCCGCGCCGTGCTGGACGTGACCGAACCGGAGGTGCTGCCACGCGAACACCCGCTGTGGGACTGCGAGAACGCGTTCATCACCCCGCACATCGCCGGTTCCCTCGGCAACGAGCTGCGCAGGCTCGCGGACCTGACCGTCTCCGAAGTCGCCCGCTGGGCCCGCGGCGAGGGCTTCGCCCATCCCGTACGACGCGAAAGGCTGGCGTTCCTCGCATGACCGCGACCGCTGCCGCCCCGGGACCCGTCCCCTTCGAACTGCCGCCGGAGAACCGGGAGTTGAGCCCTTTCACGGGCTGGACCCGCGCCCACTGGGAGGCCACCGCCGATGGTCTGCTGACCGCCGCATGGCGCTTCGCCACCCCGCGTGGGGCGATGCTCGACCTGCCGGGCCGCCCGTCCCGCACGGGGGTCCGCTCCGACGGGCTGGAGGGCTACGCGCGCACCTTCCTCGCCGCCGCCTTCCGCGTCGCCGGTGCGCGGGGCGCCGACCCGGACGGCCGGCTGGAGCGGTACGCGGACGGGCTGGCGGCGGGCACACGTACGCCCGGACGGGACGACGAGGAGTCGTGGCCGCCGATCCTCGACCACACCGTCTACGGCCAGCCGATGGTGGAGTCGGCGTCCGTCGCTCTGTCGCTGCGGCTGACCCGGCCGTGGCTGTGGGACCGGCTCGACGAGGACGTGCAGGACCGTGCCGAGGAGTGGCTGCGGGGTGCGCTGCGCCACGTGCCCGCGCCCAACAACTGGTACCTCTTCCCGCTGACCGTCGCCGGGTTCCTCGAATCGGCTGGGCGCGGCGACAGCGCGACGCGGCAGGCGATCGAGCGGGGACTTGAGCTGCTGGAGAGCTGGTACAGGGGCGAGGGCTGGTACGCGGACGGCGACGGCCGCGCCTTCGACCACTACAACGGCTGGGCGCTGCACCTCTATCCGCTCCTTCACGCCCATCTCGCCGAGGACTCCGGGCAGTTGGCCCACCACGGCGCCCGCCTCCGCGCCCATCTCGAAGGCTTCTCCCTGCTCTTCGACGGCAACGGCGCCCCGCTGCACTTCGGACGCTCGCTGACCTACCGCTTCGCCGCGAACGCCGCCGTCGCCCTGGGCGCACTGACAGGTCATACGCCGTTGACGCCCGGCGTCTCCAGGCGGCTGCTGAGCGGATCCGTGCGGTACTTCCTGGACCGGGGCGCGGTCAGCCGGGACGGCCTGCTCACGCTGGGCTGGCACGGCCCGCACGACGCCACGCTGCAGGACTACTCCGGTCCCGCGTCGCCGTACTGGGCATCCAAGGGCCTGCTGCCGCTGCTCGTACCGGAGGACGACCCGCTGTGGACCGCCCGCGAGGAGCCGGCACCCGGCGAAGGTCCGGCGCGTGCGGTCGCGCTGCCCTCGGCGGGCCTGCTCATCCAGACGGGCGGCGACGGGACGGTGCGGCTGCACAACCACGGCAGCGACCACGTGCCGCCGCACGAGGGCGAGAGCGCACGGGCCGCCGACTCGCTGTACGCGCGGCTCGCCTACTCCACACGTACGGGCCCGACGGCGGCCGGCAACGTGCCCGACAACCACTTCGCCGTGGAGGTGCAGGGCCCGAGCGGCACCGCGGTCCGCAGCGCACGCGTACGCATCCACCCCATGGGCGCCGCTTCCGCTCCCGACGGGGCGTGGGGCTGGGCGGCGTCCTGGCACACACCGGTCTTCCCCTCCGGCGGCCCGATGGTGCCGGGGCTGCGGGTTCAGAGCCTCACGTATGTGCGAGGCGGCCTCGAGCTGCGCGTGCACCGCGTGGTGGGTGCGCCTCCGGGGGCGCGCGTACGGCTGACGGGCTGGGCGACGGGCGTTCCGGATCACGAGGCGCACGAGCCGGCGCCCCACGAGCCGCCCGGGTCTCCGGCGCTCCACGGCCTGCACGGCCTGCACGGCCTGCACGGCTGGGACGAGAACGCTCCGGCCACCCTGCGCGCCCCGCAAGGCACCGCCTTCACCCGCTGGGCCCTGGTACCGGCGGTCACCGGCGACGCCGAGGGCACCGCGCTGTTCGCCGCACTCGCCACGCTCCCGTCCGGCGCCGGACCCGAGGCCGAAGCGGACGCGGTCCCACTCCACGACGCCGCCGCCCTCCTCTCCGCGGACGACACCTCCGCCGTGGTCCGCTGGAGCGCGGACGGCTCCCTCACCCGCATCGCCTTCACCCCGTACTCGGCCGAAGTCACCACGTCCCAGGGCCCGTAGCACCCGCTCGGAGACCCGGCGGACGACGGCACGCGCGGCGTACGAGAGCACACGGCGACGAAGGCGGACGCGGTGAAATCCGTTGCCGGGCGCCCGCCACACGCCCGAGCACGGCCGCTCGTGTCCACCGCTTCCCGCGCTTCCCGGTCGCCCTCTTCCCCTTCCTCGCCGAGGACTTGGGCGCCGAGTGATCGCTGCGCCTGCTGTACGCGGCGCTGCCCTTCGGCTCCACGCTCGTCAGCGCGACGATCGGCCGGACGGTCCGGATCCCTCGGAACGGCCGGGCTGTCGCGTGGGCTCCCATGGGCTGGGGCGCGGCGACGGCGGTGGCGGGCCTGCTGGCGCTGTCGCTGCCGAACCCGATGTCGTACGACGCCCGCACGGACCCGCACGCCCACCGCGTGCGGGAGCAGCGGACGGCCACCGCAGCGGCACCGGAGGGGGCGGCACAGGGCGCGGGGCATGAGCCCTCACCCGGCAGCCACCTCCCGCCTCCGCGTCGGCCGTCAGCTGTCAGCCGCCCGAGCCGCCGTCCCCGTCACGCCGCGGCGCGTCGCTCCAGCGAGGGTCGTTGTCCCAGGCCTCGTTCTTCTTGTGGACGGTCTCGATCGCGCGGGACGCCTCGGCTCTGGTCTCGTAGGGGCCCAGCCGGTTCTTGGCAGGGCACTCCGGACCCTCCTCGACCTTGCCGTGCTTGATGCAGTAGTACCACTCGCCCGGTTTACCTGGCGCATTGCGCTTGAAGAGAGCCATACAGTCATGCTCCCCCCTGAGCCCCGGACGTACCACAGTTAGACTCGCGCACATGTCTGGCCAGTCATTGCTCTCTCCTGGTGAACTCTCGCCGCACCGCACCGTCCCCGCCTCGATCCCGCGTCCCGAGTACGTGGGCAAGGACGCCCCCACCCCGTACACGGGGGCCGAGGTGCAGGACAGCGAGACCATCGAGAAGATGCGCGTGGCCGGCCGCATCGCCGCGAGGGCGATGGAGGAGGCCGCACGGCACATCGCTCCGGGCGTCACCACGGACAAGCTCGACGAAGTGGCGCACGCCTACATGTGCGACCACGGCGCCTACCCGTCCACCCTCGGCTACCGGCGGTTCCCGAAGTCGCTGTGCACGTCGGTCAACGAGGTCATCTGCCACGGCATCCCGGACTCCACCGTCCTGCGCGACGGCGACATCGTGAACCTCGACGTGACCGCCTACATCGACGGCGTGCACGGCGACAACAACGCCACCTATCTGTGCGGAGACGTCGACGAGGAGTCCGCGCTGCTCGTCGAGCGCACCCGCGAGGCGCTCAACCGCGCGATCAAAGCCGTACGCCCGGGCCGGCAGATCAACATCATCGGCCGCGTCATCGAGTCGTACGCCAAGCGCTTCGGCTACGGAGTGGTCCGTGACTTCACGGGCCACGGCATCAACACCTCGTTCCACTCCGGCCTGATCATCCCGCACTACGACGACGAGCGGGCGACGACGGTGATGAGGCCCGGCATGACCTTCACCATCGAGCCCATGCTGACGCTGGGCACCCACGAGTGGGACATGTGGGAGGACGGCTGGACGGTCGTCACCAAGGACCGCCGCCGCACCGCGCAGTTCGAGCACACCCTCGTGGTCACGGACTCCGGGGCGGACATCCTCACGCTGCCCTGACCACTCGGAGCGCTCGCGGGGTTTTTCCGACAGCCTGTCGGTAAAGAATGGCGTCATGACCTCACGGCTGCCGGCACATCTGCCTTTCTCGACCCTGATCCGTGACGCCACGAAGGCGCAGCACACTCAGGCGGAGAACTCGACGTTCATGAGCGACATGCTCAGCGGCAGGCTCGGCAGGGAGGCGTTCACGCGCTACACCGAGCAGCTGTGGTTCGTCTACGAGGCCCTGGAGGAAGCGGCGCGCCGGCTCGACGACGACCCGGTCGCCGGCCCGTTCGTGCGGCGGGAGCTCTTCCGCCTCCCCTCCCTCGAACGCGACCTCGACCACCTGCACGGCACGTCCGCATGGCGCGGCACGATCGCTCCGCTCGCCGCGACGGAGAGCTATACGAGGCGCATCGCCGAGGTCTCACGGGACTGGCCCGGCGGTTACGTGGCCCATCACTACACCCGCTACCTCGGCGACCTCTCCGGTGGCCAGGTCGTTCGGGGTACCGCGGAGAAGAACTGGGGCTTCGCACACAAAGGCGACGGGGTCCGGTTCTATGTCTTCGAGGACATTCCGAACCCCGCCGCCTTCAAGCGGGGGTACCGCGAACTGCTCGATTCGGTACCGGCCGACGACGAGGAGAAGTGGCGCATCGTCGGCGAGTGCGGGCGCGCTTTCACGCTCAACACGGCTGTCTTCGAGGAGCTGGCAGCTCCCGCTCCGACAGCCGGCTGACGCGCCGAGGCGGCACCGGCCGCTCAGCGGCGCACCCGCGCCGTCAGCCCATGGCCTTCTGGGCCTTCGCGGTGTTGTTCAGGGCCGAGGGGCGTACGTCCTTGCACCACTTCACGTGGCCGACGGCCTTCGTGTAGCGACCGCTGATCCAGAAGTTGCTGTGCCGCAGCTTGTACCAGATGGGGTCGCCGTGGATGAGCTGGGCACGGATCTTGCAGTCCAGGCCGCGCTTGGCGCCGTAGGGGAGGACGTACTTCACCGAGGAGTCCGTGCTCGGGTACTGACGGACGTTCAGGCCCGACCTTGCGAGGACGATGCCGTAGGGCTTCTTGGGGTGGGCGACTGTGTCGGCGGAAGAAGGGGACGCCTGTGCGGTGCTCGCCCCGAGGAGCGAACCGCCCATGAGGACGGCGCAGGCCGTGGCGGCGATCCGTACACGACGAGCAGTAGTGGCAGCCATTCAGCTGCCTCCTTTCCGTATGCCGTGAGCGGGTGGGGCTCCTCGACGCGTACCGGGACGCGTTCTGCACGGACGACCACACGCCGGATCACGGGACAACTGGGACGTTCTGCCCGATTTTATGCAGCTCTGTGGTGGTCTATCGGGTTTCACACGCGCGATCCGCGGCTTCTGTTCACCAGTGCGGACGGACGCGCCGGATGCTCCCGGAACACCGGGGACGGATCGCGAACCCCGCGGAGTCCTCGCAGTTGACGGGGTGCCATACGGAACCTCCCAGGAGGCTCCACCGGGCCCCCCTGAGATCCACCCCGAAGGCGCGCATGATTGCATACGGGCGCCCGGTGCTGTGAGACGAACGCCTTGGGCGGGGCGATAAGGTGCTATACCGCAAGCGGGGCGGGGAGGACACGAGAATGAATGCGCGGCAAGCGCGGCGGACGCGGCTGCTCGGGGCGTCGACGGCCACGGTGGTGCTGTCGGTGGCGCTGTCGGGATGCGTGACGGTGCACGGCGAGACGGCGGTGATCCCGGCGGTCTCCAAACCCGACGCGAGGAAGATCCTCAAGGAGTTCAACGCCACCAGCAACAAGGCCAACTCCTCCCACGACCCCGGGCTGAACTCCACCATCGAGACGGGCGCACTCGGCGCCATAGACGGGGCGGGGCTCAAGTCGCGCAAGAAGCTGGCACCGAAGGGCAACCCGGGCTACAAGCCGCTGCGGCTCTCCGACCCCCGCTTCCTGATTCCCAAGCAGGCGGGCTGGCCCAAGTTCTTCGTCGCCGACGTGCGCAGCAACCGTACGGCGGAAGGGCGTTGGCTCCTGGTCTTCCAGCGCGACGACGCCAACTCCGACTGGCGGGCGTCGTATCTGGCGGTCCTTCAGGACTCCGAGATCCCGGAGTTCGTCACCGGCAAGGGCGGCTATGCGAAGGCGGTGCTCGGCGGTCCGCGCTCGAAACTCGTCGTCGCGCCGGACGAGATGAGCGACGCCTACATCGGCTATCTGGGCGAGGGCACCGGCGACTTCGCTCCGGGCGAGCACACCAGCAAGCGGCGCGCGCAGCGCGAGGGGTCGGCCAACCGGCCCGGAAAGCGGACCGAGTTCGCGGACGTGCCGGCCAAGGCGCCGCAGTACGCGGCGTTCGGGCTGCGCACCGCGGACGGCGGCGGGCTGGTCTTCTTCGCCTCGCAGCACCACACGAAGGAGACCTACGCGAAGGGCTACAAGCCCCCGGTGAAGGAACCGCTGGTGAAGGCGCTGATGACGGGCACGCCGCGTCAGTCGGTGACCTATGTGCGCGTCTCCGAACAGGTCGTCAAGGTGCCCGCGAAGAAGGACGGCGGGGAGATCGAGTTCCTCAACCGGATCGACGGCCTCACGGCGGTCAAGGGCGAGTAGCCTGCGGCCGGGGCGTCGTCGCCTCCGGCACCGCCCACAGACCCCGTCCCGTCAACTGACGTGTTGCGGCGGCCTGTTCACCGGGCGAAGCCGCCGTCGACGTGTCGTCAGCGCACCGGCCAGGCCGCCGTGTCCTCGCCCACGTGCTCCGCGCACGCGTCGGTGAGCGCTTCCAGCAGGGTCAGCGGTTCGGGCAGCGATTCCGTCCCGCCCGTGGCCTCACCGTCCGATGTCTCCGGGGGACGCACCCAGCGCACCTCGCGGTTCTGCCCCGTCCCGGGCAGGGTCGCGGGCGGGACGAGCACGTAGCTGCCCCGGCAGTGCCAGCGCAGGCCCGGGTGCTCGTCCATCGTCTCGGGGTGGCAGTCCAGTTCGCACGGCCACCACTCGTCCTCGTCGTCGGGGGTGCGGGTGGCGGTGAAGAAGAGCATCCGCTCGTCCCCGGAAACGGCCACCGGGCCGAGTGGCGCCTTCTCCGAGTCCAGCCGTTCCAGCGCCGCCCAGCCGGCCTCCGCCGGGACGTCGAGCACGTCGTGGTCGCGGCCCGTCGCGGTGACGAAGTTCGCCAGCGGCTGGCTCTGCGCCCAGCGCTCGATCTGTGCCGCGTCGGTGGTGGCCTGCGTCTGCCATCCGAAGGACAGAGGGTGGCGGCCGGGAGTGGGACAGCCGATGCGTACGCACGAACAGCCGTACCCCGAGGGGTGCGCGGCGGGCGCGAGTGGAAAGCCCGCCGCTGCGGCGGTCAGCAGGAGTTCCGTACGGGCGCGGGCGGCGTCGGCCTGTGCGACGGCGCTCCTGGACCTGGAGGTCCTCACCCTGGGGCCGCTCCGCGTGAAGTGACGCAGCCACCGGTCGAACCTGCTCTCGCGTTCCATCTATCGCCTCACTCCGCAACTCCGCGACGACACCGTGGATCTCCGAGGGTACGCAGCACAGGGCACGTGCCGGGCCGAATCCCTGGATCGTGGCTGACCCGTCGTCATCCCGTGCTGCCGGCCCGTCCACACGTCCGCGCCGGTCCGGGCGCCCGTACGGGCGAGGAACACCCGTCTGCCGCACAACAGTCTCTCCGGGCGGCATGTTCCGTCGTGCGCGCTTAGCTTGAGACCCATGGTCATGATCATGGTCAGGGCCGTCCGGGCCGTCGAAGCCTGTCTGTTTCCGCTGCTCGTCCTCGCACCCGTGGCAATCGCTCCGGGCTGTGCCCCCGCGCCCGCGCGCATGCGGGGCCCCGAGGGCCCGCGCGCCGCCGGTCTGCCGGGCACGGTCTACGCCGCCCACCGCGGAGGCGCCCTCGAGGTGCCGGAGAACAGCATGGCCGGGCTGACGGCCGCCTACCGCCGCCGCTCCGCCGACGTGCTCGACGTGGACGTGAGGACGCTGCGCGACGGAACCCTCGTCGCGTTGCACGACCGGACCCTGGACCGCACCACGAACCACAAGGGAGCCGTCTCGGGGCTGACGCTGCGCCAGTGGCGCCACGTTCGGCTGCGTCCGGCCGCGGGGCTGCCCGGCACCTGGTCCCGTGAGCACCCGCCGACGGTGTCCGCCGTCCTCGACCGTTTCGGCGGCCGCATCGTGCTGAACGTCGAGCTCAAGGACGGCGGGAGCCTGAAGCGGCTCGCGGGAATGATCCGCAAGCGGGGCCTGACCGACTCGGTCTACGTGCAGTCCAACGAGCTGTCGCCGGCGGTGCGGGCTCACCGGATGGGTCTGCTGACCTCGGTGTGGCGGTCGGTGAAGCAGGCGCGGACCGACCGGCCGGAGAAGTGGCGCGACGTGGTCGACATGCTGAGCGTCGACCACCACGCACGCGACTCCGACATCCGCAGGGCCGTCGACTCGGGCATCGCGCGCGTGTGGGCGCACACCGTCCGCACGCCGGCCGACCGCGACCGGGTACTGCGGCTGGGGTGCGACGGGGTGATGACGGACGCTCCGGGACTGCTGGCCCGTACACCACAGCGGGACAAGAAGGACGCCTCGGGCGACGCTCGCGACCGGTGAGCGAACATTCCGATCACAACGCGGCGAAGAGCGTTCCGACGGCGCACCATGGGCTCAACACAGTGCGCGTCGACCCCGTGAAGGAGCCTTCGTTGTACGGACCCGGCTACACCCCGCGCCGCTTTCTGATGTGCCCACCGGCACACTTCCGCGTGACGTACTCCATCAACCCCTGGATGGATCCCGAGAAGCCCGTGGACATCCCGCTCGCGCTCGCGCAGTGGGAGGAACTGCGTGACCGGTACCGCTCCCTCGGCCACACCGTCGAGGAGCTCGAACCGGTCCCCGGCCTGCCCGACATGGTGTACGCGGCCAACGGCGCCACCGTCGTCGACGGGCGTGTCCTCGGCGCACGCTTCGCTCACCGCGAGCGCGCGGGAGAGGCCGAGGTGCACCGCGCCTGGTACCGGGCCAACGGCTTCGCGGACGTGCAGGAGCCGGAGCACATCAACGAGGGCGAGGGCGACTTCGCGGTGACCGGCACATGGCTGCTGGCGGGGCGGGGTTTCCGCAGCAGTCCGCTCTCCCACGGCGAGGTCCAGGAGTTCTTCGGACGGCCCGTGATCGGCCTCGACCTGGTCGATCCGCGCTACTACCACCTGGACACGGCACTGTGCGTGCTGGGCGGTGACGAAGTCATGTACTACCCGCCCGCGTTCTCCCCGGGCAGCCAGGCCGTCCTCAAGCGTCTCTTCCCGGAGGCTCTCATCGCGTCCGCGGCGGACGCCGAAGCCCTCGGTCTGAACGCGGTCAGCGACGGGCATCACGTGATGCTGCCGCAGGCCGCCGTGGGACTGCTCGAACCGCTGCGCCGTCGGGGCTACGACCCCGTGCCCGTCGACCTGACGGAGCTGCTGAAGGGCGGCGGCAGCGTGAAGTGCGTGACGGCCGAGCTGCGCGCGGCGGCCTGACACCCGGCGCAAGGTCCCACGGGTCGCAGGCCCGTGGGACCCGATGTGCCACTCACGGGAGCGGGGAAGTCCCGTATCCGGGCCGGGTCCCGCTACGGGTCCGGTCCCGCTACCGGGCGGGCTCCACGTCCGGCTCCGGCGGCCAGGCGTCGCCCCACTTCGCGTCGCGGGCCCGGCGGTAGTCGGCGCCGTGCCGCTTGGTGACGGTCGCCGGACGCAGCCCGTCCCCGGCGGTGCACAGATCCAGCAGCACCTGGCCCTTGCGCTTCTGCGGCCTGCGCACGATGCGTCCCGGCGCGGGGGCACCCGCGATGGCGGGATGTGCGGCCGCGACGTAGCTGAACTTCTCGTCCTCGTACGGCAGTGAGCCGCCCTTGACCTGCCGGTGCAGCGAGGACCGGTTGACCCTCGCGGCGAAGTGGCACCAGTCCTCGCCGGGGACCATCGGGCAGCGTTCGCTGTGCGGGCAGGGCGCGAGGACGCGCAGCCCGGCCGCGACGAGGTGGTCGCGTGCGGCGATCGTCCGCGCGTAGCCGTCCGGCGTTCCGGGCTCGGTGACGACGACGGCCCGGCCGGCGCGGGCCGCCGCGTCGACGACCGTGAGCCTGTCGCGCTCGGCCAGTTCGCCCAGTACGTAGGAGACGGTGACGAGGTCGGCCTCGGGCAGCGCGGCTTCGCCCGGCCTGCCTCCCTGGTCGTGCCCGGTCAGCGAACGGTGCCGCCATGCGGCCGCGCCGAGCGCGTCCGCGGTGGAGGCGCCCGCCAGTTCACGTCCGAGGGCCAGTGCGGGCTCCGACCGGTCGAGCACCGTGGTGCGGCGCGGGCCGTCCGGACCGCCGTCGTGCGCCCCGCCCCAGACGTCGGCGGCGGCCCAGACGGCGGCGCCCGTACCGCCGCCGATGTCCAGGTGGCTCTCCGGGCGCCACTCGCCCGTACGTGAGGCGAAGGCCTCGAGGGCCGCCGCCTGGGCCGCGAACGTCGCGGGCATCCGGTATGCGGCGTAGGCGACGACGTCCGCGCGGTCACGCAGCACGGGCGCGGCCTCACCGTGCCGGTAGCCGGTCATCAGACGCTCGACGGCACCAGCCGCCTGACGGGGCGGCAGCCCGTCGACGAGCGCGGCGAGGGCGTGCCGCAGTTCTTCCTCGATCACCGCGACAGTCTAAGGAGCCGCCGCACGCGCGGCCCGTGCCAGCCAGGTCGCCGCGGCGGCACGCGGCAGGTTGTCGGGCGGACGGCGCACCGGATGGACGGTGTTGGCGAGCAGCACCAGGAAGGTGTCCGTGACCGGGTCGATCACCAGGCTCGTGCCGGTGAAGCCGGTGTGCCCCGCGGCCCTCCAGCGGTCTCGCGTGCCCGCCTCGCCCGCGGGGCCGGCCAGCTCACCCATGAACCATGGCTGATCGACGGCGAACCCCAGCCCGGGCGGCGTCCGCAGCGCCTGCCCCGAGGCAGGCGTGAGGATCCGCGCCTGCCCGTACGCGCCGTCCGAGAGAAGCGCCCGGCACAGCACGGCCAGATCCGCCGCGCTCGAGAAGAGCCCGGCGTGGCCCGCGACGCCGCCGAGAGCGGAGGCGTTCTCGTCGTGCACCACGCCGCGCAGCATTCCGCGGTCGGCCTTGGCCCAGGGGCGGCGCTGGTCCTCCGTCGCGGCAGCGGACGCGGCGGGCACGGGCCCGTAGAAGGTGCTGCGCATCCCGAGCGGTCCGGTGATGCACTCCCGCACGAGGGAGTCCAGACCCTTCCCGGTGACGCGCTCCAGCACCTGCTGAAGGGCGATGAGATTGAGGTCGGAGTAGCGGTACGTGCCGCCGGGCGCCAACACCGGCTCCTCTTCCCACAGGGGCGCCAAGAGGTCGTCCGGACTGGGGGCCGCCGCCCCGGCGGTGGCGGGATCGCCCGTGGCGGGGTCGCCCGTGCCGGTGCCCGCGGGCCCGTGCGGGCGTTCGCCGAAGGGGAGTTCGGGCCGCAGCCCGGAGGTGTGCGTCAGCAGCTGCCGCACGGTGATGCGCGCCTTCCCGTGCGCTCCGAACTCCGGCACGTACGCGGCGGCCTCGCGGTCCAGCTCCACCGCGCCCGCTTCGTACTGCTGCATCGCGGCGACGGCGGTGAAGAGCTTGGTGAGCGACGCGAGGTCGAAGAGCGTCTCCGGCGTCACCGCCTCCCACTGCTCCCGCGGCAGCTCGACGCCGGTGTCGCTCTCCGGGTCGTACGCCGAACAGCGCACCGCCCAGCCGGTGGCATGCTCCAGCGCGATCCACCGGCCGCGGCCGGCGAGCACGACGGCGCCGGCGCACCAGCCGCGCGCGGGCAGTTCGTCGACGCCGTCGCGCAGAGCGGCCAGTTCCGCCGGGCGCAGCCCCGCCTCCTCGGCGGTTGCGGCGCGCCTCAGCTCCGCGACGTCCGCCACGGACGGCACAGCCCCAGGAACGCGGCCGCGGCAAGCAGCAGCGCGCTCAGCTGCACGAGTGCCATCGGCACGGCCGTGCGCTCACCCGCGACACCGACGAGCGGTGACGCGAAGGCACCGATGAGGAACTGGGCGGTGCCCAGCAGCGCGGACGCCGAACCGGCGGCGTGCGGAGCACGCATCAGGCCCTGGGAGTTGGCGTTCGGCATGACGAAACCCATGCCCGTCATCAGCACACACAGCGCGGCGGCGATCGGAAGGAGCCCCGTCCGGCCGAACACACCGCTGGTCATCAGCAGCAACGCGACCGAGGCCGCACCGGTCAGGCAGAGCCCGAAGCCGAGGACCCGGTCCAGCGGCACCCGGCCGACGAGGACCTTCCCGTTGATCTGGCCGGCGGCGACGAGGCCGATGGAGTTGACCATGAACAGGAGGCTGAAGGTCTGCGGGCTCGCCCCGTAGATCTCCTGGACGACGAACGGCGAGGCGGAGACGTAGGCGAAGAGCGCCGCGAAGCTGAGGCTGCCGGCCAGCAGGTAGCCGGTGAAGCGGCGGTCGGCGAAGAGGCCGCGCATGGTGCGCAGGGCATCGGGGACGCCGCCGCTGCGCCGCTTGTCGTGCTCCAGCGTCTCGGGCAGCCAGCGCGCGACGACGACGGTGAGTACGACACCGATGCCGGCGAGGATGAGGAAGACGCCCCGCCAGTCCGTGAAGCGGAGTATCTGGCCGCCGAGGACGGGGGCGAGGATCGGCGCGAGGCCGCCTATGAGCATCAGGGTGGAGAAGAAGCGGGCCATGGCGAGCCCGTCGTAGAGGTCGCGGACGACGGCCCGGGCTATGACGATGCCGGCGGCACCGGCCAGGCCCTGCACCAGGCGGAAGACGATCAGCGTCTCGATGGTGGGTGCGAGCGCGCAGGCGGCTCCGGCGAGGATGTACCCGCACATGCCTATGAGCAGCGGGCGGCGCCGTCCGAACTGGTCGCTCATCGGGCCCACGACGAGCTGGCCCACGGCCAGCCCGAGCAGGCAGCCGGTGAGCGTGAGCTGTGCCGTCGCGGCGGGAGTGTTCAGCGTGCCGCCGACGGCCGGCAGCGCCGGGAGGTACATGTCCATCGACAGCGCGGGAAGTGCGGTGAGGCTGCCGAGGATGAGGGTCACCAACAGGCTCGCCCGCCGGCGGCCGGTGAGCCGGGGAGCGGGCTCGCCCACGGAGACGCCCGCGGGAGCCGCGGCGGGACCGTTCACGTGACCGGTCGCGGGACCGGTCGCGGGACCGGCGGGACGGACCGCGGGTCCGGGGGCGTTCCCTGGGGCGGAGGTCGATTCTGAGGCGGCGGCGGAGTGGTCGACGGGGGCGGTGACGGCGGCCGTTCGGGCAGGGCCGGGCTCGGACATGAACCTCTCCAGGAGATTGTTGATGACAGGCACATTCTCCCAGACATTTCCGTCCCTGACCGAACGGGTTTTCGTCACAGCACCCCGAACGAGACCGCTCCCGGCGTCCTCACCAGGGGCTGTCAGAGCGGCTGGAGACCCGGATCACCGGCCCGCGAGACGAAGGACGCAGCCGTCGTGACCGGTGCCCCCGGCCGGGTGACCACGTCCACGGTGCGGTAGTCGGCGCGCAGTTGCCGCTGGTCGAGGGTGAGCAGGACGTAGCCGCGGCGACCGTCGTAGAACTTCATGTGCGGGTTGGCGTCGAGGAAGGTCTGCCAGTCGCCCGGCTTCGCGACCCCGTCGCCGCCGCTGGCCACCGACGTGGTGACGAGTTCCACACCCACGGAGCGGGAGCCGGAGTCGTCGAAGTCCTCCTTGATGTCCATGGCGTAGTGCACGTGTACGTCGCCGGTGAGCACGGCGAGGTTCTTCACGCCCGCGGTGCGCGCGGCCTCCAGGAAGCGCCGCCGTGCAGCCGGGTAGCCGTCCCAGGCGTCCATGGACAGCGGGAACGGCCCGGTGGTCCGGTTCCGGCGGCGGGAGAGGACGGTCTGCTGCGGGACCAGGTTCCAGACGGCCTTCGAGTTCTTCCAGCCGTCCTCGAGCCAGCGCTCCTGAGTCGTGCCGAGCATCGTCCGGTCCGGCCTGCCGGTCTCGGCGGTGGGCACCTGCCAGCCGTCGCCGGCTGACTGGTCGTCACGGTGCTGCCGGCCGTCGAGGATGTCGAGCTGCGCGAGCTTGCCGAAGTGCAGGCGCCTGTAGAGCTGGAGGCTGGAGCCCGAGGGCTGCTGGGGCGGGCGCAGCGGCAGGTTCTCGTAGTACGCGCGGTAGGCGGCGGCCCGGCGGGCGAGGAAGGCTTCGGGCGGCGAGCCGTCCGGGATCTCGTCGGCGTAGTTGTTCTCCACCTCGTGGTCGTCCCAGGTGACGATCCATGGGTGGGCGGCGTGCGCGGCCTGGAGATCCGGGTCGCGGTGGTACAGCGAGTACCGCAGCCGGTAGTCCTCCAGCGTCACGGTTTCCTTGTTGAACCTGTCGGGGAGTTCGAGCGAAGGGTCGGCGCGGTCGCCTCCGTGTGCGTCGACCGCGTACTCGTAGAGGTAGTCGCCCAGGTGGAGCACGGCGTCGACGTCGCCCTCCTGCGCGAGATGCCTCAGCGCCGTGAAGTACCCGTCGTGGTAGGCCTGGCAGGAGACGGCAGCGAAGCGCAGCGAACCGGAGGCGTCTCCGGCGGCGGGCGAGGTCCGGGTACGGCCGGTGGGGCTCGTCCAGGAGCCGACACGGAAGCGGTAGTAGTAGCGGGTCCGCGGGCTGAGGCCCTCGGGCACGACGTGCACCGAGTGGTGGAACTCCGGGTGCGCGGTGGTGCTGCCGCTGCGGACCTTGCGCTTGAAGCGCTGGTCGTGCGCCAACTCCCAAGTGACGGCGACGGGTTTGCGGTCCAGGCCGCTGTCGGGCTCGTACGGATCGGGGGCGAGCCGGGTCCACAGCACGACGGAGTCGGGCAGCGGGTCACCCGAGGCCACACCGAGGGTGAAGGGGTCTTTGTTGATGCGGGCAGGGTCGAGCTTCGCCGCTGCGTGTGCGGGCCGGGGAAGGTTGGTCCCGAGGGCGAGTGTCACGGTCGCCGCCGTCCCGGTCAGCAGTCGGCGACGGCACAATTTCCGTGCGGCCGCACGGTATTCGCTGTCTGCGCTCGAAGGCTGCGTCATACATCTGATTGCACAGTCCGTGAGCGTCACGCAGCGGTCAGACACGCGACCGCGGGGTGTCCGTTCGATGGCGGTCCGTCCTCTGACCGAACGTCAGCCGCCGCCGGGGCACGTACCCTGCCGCCCATGACGAACGACGAGACGACACGGACGGCGCTGGTGACCGGAGCCGGCTCCGGTATCGGACGGGCCGTCGCCCTCGAACTGGCCGCCGCGGGCTGGCCGGTGACGCTTGCCGGACGCCGGGCGGGACCGCTGGAGGAGACGGCGCGGCTGATCGGGGGAAGGGCGGGAGCGGCCCGCGCGGACGTCGTCCCCACGGACGTGACCGATCCGGAGGCGGTCGCGGCCCTGTTCGCCTCCGTGCACGAGAGCAGCGGCCGGCTCGACCTGCTCTTCAACAACGCCGGGACCTTCGGCCCGACGGTGCCGCTGGAGGAGATCTCGCCCGCGGAGTGGCGCGGTGTCGTCGACGTCAATCTGACGGGCGCCTTCCTGTGCGCGCAGGCGGCCTTCCGGCTGATGAAGGATCAGCGACCGCAGGGCGGACGGATCATCAACAACGGCTCGATCTCGGCGCACGTGCCGCGCCCGGGCTCCGTCGCGTACACGGCGACCAAGCACGCGGTGACCGGGCTGACCAAGTCCCTTTCGCTGGACGGCCGTCCGTACGGCATCGCCTGCGGCCAGATCGACATCGGCAACGCGGCCACCGAGATGACCGCACGCATGCAGCAGGGCGTGCCGCAGGCGGACGGGACGACGAGGCCGGAACCGGTGATGGACGCGGCGGACGTCGCCCGCACGGTCGTGCAGATGGCCGCGCTGCCGCTGGAGGCGAACGTGCAGTTCGCGACGGTGATGGCGACGGCGATGCCGTACATCGGACGCGGCTGACGAGCCGCCGGCGGATTCCCCGCGTGGGTGGCCGCGGAGAGGCCGGCCCGGCCGGAGGGCGGAGGGGCCGGCCCGAGACCGACGTACCGGTCGACGGAGGGTAGCCGCAGGCGCCCTGCGCAGCGCAGACTCAAGGGTCGGCAGAGGGCCGGCAGAGAGAAGGGTGCTACTGCGATGAGTGAGGCGTCCGGGACGCCCGGGGCCGATGCGGCCGGGGCGGAAACCGAATCGACCGGGGCGACGGGAGCGGCGGACGCCGCGGAGGCACCCCCGGGACCGGGCTTCGGCAACTACCAGAACGACATCTACCTCAACGGTCTCGATGACCGGCTGCCGCCGTTCACCACCGACCTCACCCTCCTCGGCTCGTCGGCGCGCGAGCACCTCGACCCGGGGGCCTTCGGCTATGTCGCGGGCGCCGCGGGTTCCGGTGCGACGCACCGCGCCAACCGCGCCGCCTTCGAGCGGCACCGCCTCGTCCCGCGCATGCTGCGCGGCCCGGGCAGGCGCGACCTGAGCACGACCGTGCTGGGCACCCGCATACCCGCTCCGGTGATGCTGGCGCCGGTCGGCGTCCAGTCGATCATCCACCCCGACGGAGAGCTGGCCACGGCCCGCGCCGCCGCCTCCGTCGGCATCCCGATGGTGCTCTCCACGGCCTCGTCGCACACCATCGAGCAGGTCGCCGAAGCCCACGGCGCGGGCAACCCGCGCTGGTTCCAGCTGTACTGGCCCAACGACGACGACGTGTGCGTCAGCATCCTGGACCGCGCCCGCAAGGCCGGGTTCACGACCCTCGTCGTCACCCTCGACACCTGGACGCTCGCCTGGCGCCCGCAGGACCTCGACCAGTCGTATCTGCCCTTCATCCGCGGCATCGGCACCGCGATCCCCTTCTCCGACCCCGCCTTCCGGGCCGGGCTCGAGAAGTCGCCGGAGGACGAGTTGATCCCCGCGGTGCTGCGGTGGGTGCCGATGTTCACCGGCACCGACCACTCCTGGGACCAACTGCCGTTCCTGCGGGAACACTGGGACGGGCCGATCGTTCTCAAGGGCGTCCTCCACCCCGACGACGCCCGCCGGGCGGCGGACGCCAGCATGGACGGCATCGTCGTCTCCAACCACGGCGGACGTCAGGTCGACGGCGCGATCGCGGCCCTGGACGCCCTCCCCCCGATCGTCGAGGCGGTGGGCGACCGGCTCGAGGTCCTCTTCGACTCCGGTGTCCGCACGGGCTCGGACGTCCTCAAGGCGCTGGCTCTCGGTGCGCGCTCCGTGCTCGTCGGCCGCCCCTTCGCGTACGGGCTGGCGCACGGCGGCGAGGAGGGAGTGCTGCACGTGCTGCGCAGCCTGCTCGCCGATCTGGACCTCACGCTCGGCCTCTCGGGCCACCGCTCACCGGCCGATCTGTCGCCGGACTCGCTGCAGAGCGGGACGTGAGCCGCGGCTATCATTGGACGTGCGGCGGACGAGCCGGCCGGGCGGCCGCGGCGGACCCCCGGGCCGCGAGGTCCAGGTCCGTCGAGGAACGTCCGGGCTCCACAGGGCAGGATGGTGGGTAACGCCCACCCGGGGTGACCCGCGGGAAAGTGCCACAGAAAACAGACCGCCGGGACGACGCGAGAGCGAGAGTCCCGGTAAGGGTGAAACGGCGGTGTAAGAGACCACCAGCGCCCAGGGCGACCTGGGCGGCTCGGCAAACCCCATCCGGAGCAAGGTCAAGAGGGGCCGTCGGCTGACGGCCCTGCGCGGACGACCGAGGGCTGCCCGCCCGAGTCCGCGGGTGGACCGCACGAGGCCGGCGGCAACGCCGGTCCCAGATGGATGGCCGCCTCCCCCGGCGCCGCAAGGCTCCGGGGAGACAGAACCCGGCGTACAGGCCGGCTCGTCCGCCGCACCGTCAGACCGTCGGAGGCCCTGGCCTTGGACGGTGTTCGCCCGGACCGGCATTGCTGGTCCGCATCGGCAGGCGGTCCGATCCCCAGCCCGGCCCCTCACGCCGCGACGGCTGTCCTGGCCCGCTGCTTCTCGGCTGTTCGAAGGTCGCCCCGTGTCGAGCACTTGGGCCGCTGAGCCCGTTCATCCGGGAGGGACGGGGCTGGCCCTCTTGCTCGTCGGCCGGGGAGCGCGGAAGGCCCCGGAGCGCCGGACGACGACGACGGCGGCCAGGCCGCATGCGGCTGCGATGGCCACCGCGACGGGCAGGGCATCGCGGTCGAGGCAGACGCCTCCGATCCCCGCTCCGAGGGCGATGCCGACCTGGAACGCGACGATGTAGACAGCGGACGCGAGGTCTTGCTGACGGGCGGCGGTGCGCAGGACCGCGGCCTGCAGCACCACGGCCACACCGGCGGCGGGCACCGCCCACAGCACGACGGCAACTCCCGCGACGGAGGCGGAGTTCGGGCCGAGGACCAGCAGCGCGAGCATGCATGCGGCGAGGCCACCGGTCACGACCAGAGCGGTGCCCTGCGGACGGCTGTCCACCTGCCGGCCGAACAGCACCAGGCCGAGCAGGCCCGCCGCCCCGTGGGCGAGCAGAAGGCTCGAGGTCGCGGGGCCGGTGAAGTGGACGTAGTCGGCGACGATCACGGTGATGTAGGTGAACGCCGCGAAGTGGCCTGTCACCAGAATCAGCGTCACCAGGTTGACGGGCGCGAGAGAGCGATCGGTGACGACGCGTCGGATCTCAGACGGTCCTCGCCGCGAGGAGGCTTGCTCCGACGGCAGGGGGCCGATCGTGAGACGTATCGCCACTGCGCATATCGCCGCGGTGCCTGCCACGGCAAGGACGGTGGGCCGCCAGCCGATGGTCGCGCCGAGCCACGAACTCAGCGGGATCCCGATGAGGAAGGCGAGCGAGTTCCCGGCGAAGACCACTGCGGTGGCACGGCCACCCCGCTCCTGCCCGAGCAGGCGTGCGGCCACCGGCGCGACGACCGACCAGAACACCCCGTGGCCGACAGCGGAGACGATCCGGGCGACCACCGCTACGCCGTAGCCGGGCGCCGCGACCAGCACCAGGTTGGACACCATGATCGCGGCCACCGTCACCAGGGCGGTCGTGCGGCGGTCCCAGTGGGCCGTCATGGCCACCAGCGGCACCACCGTGACCGCGACGACGACCGCGTACCCCGTGACCAGCAGGCCGATGGCGGAGCCGGACACGTCGAAGCTGGACGCGAGTTGAGGCAGCAGCGCGACCGGCAGGTACTCCGATGTCACGGACACGAAGCACGCGGCACTGAGCACGCCCAGGGCGGCCCCCGTCCGAGACAACCTCACAGCGAGCATTGTGTAACGATACACAGATAGGCTTGGCGCATGTCCAGCCCCGGGTCGTCGCGCGTCACCATGGCCGAGGTGGCGCGCCGCTGCGGTGTCTCACCCATGACGGTTTCGTACTGCTACAACCAGCCGGACCGGGTCGCCGCGGACACCTTGCGCCGGGTCAGGGAAGTCGCCGCCGAGCTGGGCTACCGCGGGCCGGACCCGACAGCGCGCTCGCTGCGCCGCCGCCACAACGACGCGATCGGCGTCGTGCTCGGCGAGCACCTCGCCTACGCCTTCGAGGACCCGCAGGCCCGCCGCTTCCTGGCCGGCGTCGCCGAGGTCTGCCGGGAGCGCGGCAGCGGACTCAACCTCATCCCGACCACGGGTGAGGACAAGGACGTCGACCGGGTGAGGTCGGCATCGGTCGACGGCTACATCGTCTGGACGACCGTCGACTCGGACCCCGTGCTCGACGTACTGAGCGGGCTCGACAAGCCGGTCGCCGTACACGGAGGTCCCGCGGTCCCGGGCGCGCAGGTGGTCAGCATCGACAACCGCGCCTCCGCCCGCGAACTCGCGGCGTGCACCTTCTCCGGAGCCCGCCGTCCCGCCGTGCTCAGCTTCCCGTTCGGACGGGACCGCAGGCCGCGGCTGGAGAGCGGGCCCGACCCCGGGAGCGTGGACTTCCCGGTCACGCGGGACCGGCTCCTCGGCATCTACGACTACTGCGAGGAAGCGGGCATCGATCCGTGCCGTCTGCCTGTCGCGGTCGTGGCCCGCAACGACCGCCCCGACGCCACGGCCATGGCCGAGGCGCTGTTCGACTCCTGCGACACCGACGCGGTGATCGCGATGAGCGACCAGCTTGCCTTCGCGGTCCTCGCAATCGCCCGCCGCCGAGGACTCCACATCCCCGATGACCTCGCGATCGGCGGTTGGGACGACGACCCGGACGCGGAAGGAGAAGGTCTCACCACGATCGCCCAGTCGCTGTTCGAACAGGGCCGGACCTGTGCCTTGCTCGCGCTCGGCGATCGCGGACCGGGCGCCGACGCGGCATGGACGGCGACCGTCCGGACAAGCACGAGAGGAACAAGAGGAAGCGGCTCCGCGACCTGACCCTTCAACGGTCCGGGCGCGACCTCACCCGGAGACGGAACACCGGCTCAGGAACCGGCCTCGTGCGAATCCATCAGTTCGACCCCCAGTGGCCATCCCGCTCGCGAGACGGCGAAGTCGGAGTTCGGCTGTGCGGAGACCTCCATCGGTGCCGTCATCACATCCAGGAACATCTCGTGGGTGGTCGGCAGCGCGGGCATGTGCTCGGTGGCCGCCGGCCAGCCGGGCGAGGGAAGGGTGCGAGGGGTGGGGGCGGTCATGGGCTCGCCTCCGGTTCGATGTCTCGGACGGAAGGGGCGGGGCCTCGCCGGTCGAGGGCATGCGTCGCCTCGGCAACGGCGGACACGGACCGGGGAACCCGGACGGAGCCGAGGAGTTGGGTCCCCTCGCCTCCGTCCAGGTGCCGGCCGGGGTCAGGACAGGTTGGCGAGTTCCTCCGTCAGGAGCTCGACCGTCGTGACGATCTGCTGCTCCGTGTGCTCGGAAGTGATGAAGAAGCGCAGCCGTGTGAGGCGTTCCTCGACCGCGGGGTGGAGGATCGGGTTGGCGCTGACGCCTCGTGCGTAGAGCCGGTCGGCGAGCTGCAGCGCCTTGAGGGAATCGCCGGTGATGGCGGGCACGATCGGGGTGTTCTCGCTGGTGCCCACGTCCACCCCGGCCTCTGCCGCGAGCCGCCGGAACATCTCGGCGTTGTCGTGCAGCCTCGCGATGCGCTCGGGCTCCTTGCGGATCAGTCGCAGCGCCTCCACCGCCGCGGCGGTGGAGGCCGGGGGCAGCCCGGCGCTGAAGACGAATCCGGGGAGCGTGTACCGGAAGTGCTCGATGAGTTCGCGTCGGCCGGCGATGTAACCGCCGCAACTGGCCAGCGACTTGGAGAGGGTGCCCATCCAGACGTCCACGTCTTCGGGGTTGACCCCGGAGAACTCCGCCATGCCTCCGCCGGTCTTGCCCATGACGCCGATGCTGTGCGCTTCGTCGATCATCAGCAGGGCGCCGTGCTTCTCCTTGACGGTGATCAGCGCGGGCACGTCAGCCGTGTCGCCGTCCATGCTGTAGACGCCCTCGACCACGATCAGGACGCGCCGGTAGCGGTCTCGTACCTCGGTGAGGATCCGGTCCAGGGCAGCGACGTCGTTGTGCGGGAACGGCTGGCGAGCGGCCCCCGACTGCCGGCAGCCCTGAAGGATGCTGTCGTGGGCGAGGGAGTCGTGGAGGATCAGGTCCTCCGGGCTCATCAGGTGGCCGATGACGGTGACGTTGGTGGCGTGACCGCTGACCAGGGTCAACGCGTCCTGTGCTCCGACGAGTTCGGCCAGACCCCGGTCGAGCTCCTCGTGGATGGGCCGGTTTCCGGAGAGGATCCGGGCGGCGGACACCGAGGAGCCGTAACGCTCAATGGCCTTCTTGCCCGCCTTCGCCACCTGCGGGTGCCCGGACAGTCCGAGGTAGTTGTAGCTGGAGAAGGAGATCAACTCGCGGTCGCCGACCCGGGTGGTGTCGCGGATGTTGCCCTCGTGCTGCAGGAAGAACGGGTTGTGCGTGCTGGCCGAGGCAATGGTGCGCGCACGCTCCTGGGAGGCGACGACCTCCGGGAACAGGCGGACGTCGGCGCTCTCCCGGCGGTCGAAGGCGGTACGTGCCGGCTCACCGGCGTCCTGCCGGGCCGGCGCGGGCGGCGTCGCCGTGCGCTGCGCGGGAGCTGCTGCCGGCCGCTGTGCCCCGAGGCGGTTCTGCACGGTGCCGATCAGTGAGCCGACGTCGGCGAGGTCGATGATCTCCGCGACGCTGATCTCGATTCCGGGCCACTGCTTGCGCAGCCTGACGGTGAGTTCGCCGAGCATGAGGGAGTCGAAGCCGAGGTCGGTGGTGAAGGCGTGCTCGGCGCGCAGGAAGTCCTCGGAGTACGCGCTGACGTTGGCGATGGCGGACAGCACAGTGGCTTCCACTTCTTGGGCGGCGTCCGCCGCGCCCTCTGCCGTGAGCTGGGCGGCGCCGGAGCCCGGTGCGGCCGCCTCGGCCGCCTGCTGCGCGGGTACTTCGGCCGTGCGCCGAGGATCCGCGGTGGGGAGGGCCCGGCCGTCCGGGTCGACGGACTGGAGCAGCGCGACTTGCGCGTGCAGGAACTCAACGAGACCGCTCATGTTCGTCTCTCCAAGCTGATGCGTAGGGACAGGGGAGGAAGTTGCGGCGGAGGGGCCGGGGGCCGCGTCCTGACGGGGGGCCGTTGCCGGAGACGGCGCTGCTGTGGCCGTGTCGGACGGCACGGACGGGCGTGCGGACTTGGACTCGCGACCCGTACCGGTGAGGACGCTGTAGACCTCCGTGTCCAGCGGCGACGGCGGGAGGGTCAGCAGCGGCTCGGCGTCGGCGTGAAAGAGCACCGACGGCTCGACGGGCACCCCCGCGACCGCGAGCCGGGCGAGAACGGTGAGGAAGGCCCGTCCGCCGTCGGCCCGGCCGTCGGTCACGGCCAGCAGGTCGAGCCCGGCGCCGGCGTCGCTGCGGCGGGCCATCTGCAGCAAGTTGTCGCCGCCGTGGAGCTGGACGAGGAAGCGCGCACCGGCCTCGGCGACCGAGCGGACCGCATCGACGAAGCGCACGGGTTCGATGTGGTGGCGTGCCCACAGCTGCTCTAGCTCCTGCGGTTCCGGGCAGGGCCTGCCGCTGACGCTGGAGACGAAGGTGCACGTGGGGGCCGCCAGGGGAAGCTCCGTGACGATCTGTTCCATCGCCTCGTCCGCGGCGGCCACCAGGGGCGAGTGGAAGGCGTGGGAGACCTCCAGCCGCGCGGAGGCGACGTCTTGCTGAGCGCAGTGCTCGCGCAGAGCGTCGACTGCCTGGCTGCTACCGCTGAGGACGAGTTGGCCCTCGTGGTTGTAGCAAGCGGGCCACACGCCCTCCACCGCCGTGGCGAGTTCCTCCGCCTGGGCGATCGGAGCCTGGACGGCCAGCATGGCGCTCTCGCCGGGTGCCACCGTCTCGGCGAGGGCCGAGCCCCGCCGCGCCAGGAAGGGGACCGCGTCCCGCGGGTCGAGCACGCCGGCCGCCGCTCCCGCCGCGAACTCGCCGACGCTGTGCCCGACGGAGATATCGGGTCGCACTCCGCAGGCGGCCAGCATCTCCATGATGCTCATGCCGGAGATGCCGAGGGCGGGCTGGCACCGGTCGGTCAGCGTCATCACCGCTTGTGCCTCGTCGTCGTCCTGGTGCCGGCCCCACAGCAGGTCCGGCAATTCCTGGGCGAGTTCAGCGGACGCTTCGGCCGTCGACCCGGCCAGTTCGGCGGCGGTCCCGGCCAACAGCGGGAAGCGCCG
Source organism: Streptomyces bathyalis (assembly GCF_015910445.1). NCBI lineage: Bacteria > Bacillati > Actinomycetota > Actinomycetes > Kitasatosporales > Streptomycetaceae > Streptomyces > Streptomyces bathyalis. Next base: position 5,763,255 of record NZ_CP048882.1, on the reverse strand, counting down.
GACCAGTTCGGTCAGCATGCCGGGGCGCTGGGAGCCCTGGCCGGGAAAGGCGAAGGCCATCTTCCGGTCCTGGGGCGGCAGGGGCTCGGCCGCCGCGTGTACGCCGTCGGCCAGCGCACCGACCCGTCCCTCTGCCAAGTGCCGGGCGGCCAGTTCGAGGCGGCTCAGCAGCTCCTCGCGAGAGGCGGCGACGACGGCCAGGCGTGCGGTGAGCAGCGTACGGGAGGCGAGAGTGCGGGCGACGGCGACCGGTCGGGCATCGGGATTGTCCGTGACGTAGCGGTGGATCTCCTCGGCATGGCGGGCGAGTTGCCGGACCGACCCGGCGGACAGCAGGAAGAGCCAGGGCCGGTCCTGGCTCTCCTCGGTGGATTGCCGGACCGCCCGCTCCCCTCCGGTAACCGGGCCGCGGGTGTGACCGGGTGGCGCGCTCTCCAGGACGGCGTGCACGTTCGTACCGCCGAAGCCGAACGAGCTGACGCCCGCCCGGCGCACCTCGTCGTGCGGCCACGGCTGCTGCCGCGTGGTCAGACGCAGCTCTGCTGTCTCCAGCGCCAGCTCGCTGCTGACGCGAACCTCCTCGGGCTGCGGGGGTACGACGCCGTGGTGGATGGCGAGCGCAGCCTTCACCAGGCCGGCGGCACCGGCACCGGAGAGCGTGTGGCCGATGAGTGCCTTGGAGGAGGACACGTAGCACGGCCGGACCTGTTCCTCGCCGGCACGCAGCAGCTGCAGCGCCTCCACCTCGGTCCGGTCGCCGACCGGGGTGCCGGTTCCGTGGGCCTCCAGCAGATCGATGTCTCCGGGGACGACCCCGGCGTCCTGGTACGCCGCGCGCAGGCTGGCGAGTTGACCCTGCGTCTGCGGGGTCATGGGACCGCCGCCGCGGCCATCGTTGGCCATGCCCACACCGGCGATGACGGCGTAGATGCGGTCGCCTGCCGCCAGGGCGTCATCCAGGGGGCGCAGCACAAGCGTCGCGCCGCCCTCCCCCAGGACGAACCCGTCGGCGCGCTCGTCGAAGGGCCGGCACACTCCGTCCCGGGACAGGGCGCCGGCGCGGGAGAAGCCGACCATGCCGGACGGGGACAGACCGAGGTAGACGCCGCCGACGACGGCGATGGAGCAGGCGCCGGAGCGAAGCGAGCGGATCGCGGTGTCCAGGGCGACGAGCGCCGAGGAGCAGGCGGCGTCGACGGAGAGGGAGGGGCCGCCCAGATCCAGGATCTCGCTGACCGTGGCCGGGACCATGTTGGCCAGTGCTCCGGGGATGGTGAACGAACTGAACGGCATCACCGAGGAGTTGCTCGCCTCGTGCAGCTCGGCGAGCAGCTCCGGGTCGCTGACGCCCTCGTGCATGGACCCGTCCGCGAGGAGGTTCGCGGTGACGCGGGAGAAGCTGATGTCGCGGTGGTCCAGGGACGTCACGCCGGCGAATACGCCGGTCGAGGCGCGGTCGAAGCCCTCCCGCTCCCAGCCGGAGTCCTGCAGTGCTTCCCGGGCGAGATCCGTGAAGAGCTTCGCCTGAGGGTCCATGGTGCGGGCGCGGCGGGGTGGGATCCCGTAGTGCGCGGGGGCGAACCGGTCGACGTCCTCGAGAAAGGCGACTTGGTCGGTGTAGGCGCTGTGCGGCTGCCGGAACTCCCCCGGCCGGTACCACACAGAATGGTCCCAGCGGTTTTCCGGCACCGTAGCGAATTGTGGTTCCGCGTTCACCAGGATTTTCCAGAACTCACCGGGGTCGGACGCTCCGGGAAACCTGCACGACATGCCGACGACGGCCATGTGGGCCATGTCCGGTACCTCTATCAACGTCGATTCCGAAGAGTGGCTCGGTGCCAGAAGTCAGGGCGGCCGTGAAATCGCCTCCCCGTCGCCCGGTGGCGAAGACGGATCTCTTCTTCCGAGATGTGGTCGCGATCGGCAGGTTCCGTCTTCCTGGCACCGACATCTGAAGCGTGGCCCGAGGACCGCGGGCCGAACAAGTCGCTTTCCCAACCAGTGAAAAGCAGTCTTCGAAGTTACTGAGAATTAACTCGTGAAGGCCATGAGGCAGCGCCCAACAACTCACATCTGTTGCCGCAGCAAGCACGAACTGCCCGCTGCTGAACTTGAACTCGTCGTGTGGTGCCGTGTGAATGGTCAGTTCTCCTGGCGGAGCCCGTCGGTCTCCTGAACGTTCGAGCTCGGTCCTGACCCGGGACAGGCGTCCGGAGCCGTCCGCCCAGCCGTGCGCGGCTGAGCTCCTGGTCGGCTCCCGCTCCGGCTGCGCGAACTGCTCCTGCGTCGACCGCGGCAGCGCGGGCCGGGCGGGGCCGGGCTCAGAGCGTGCGCAGACCCACCACGACGTTGTGGCCGCCGAAGCCGAAGGAGTTGTTCAGTGCGGCGATGCGTCCGACAGGCAAGGGGCGAGGCTCGCCGCGGACGATGTCGGCGTTGACGTCGGGGTCGAGGTTGTCGAGGTTGATCGTGGGCGGCGCGACGCGGTGGTACAGCGCGAGGACGGCGGCCACGGTCTCGAGGCCGCCCGCGCCGCCCAGCATGTGTCCGGTCATGGACTTCGTGGCGGACACGGCGAAGTGGTCGACGTCGACACCGAAAACGTCCCGCATGGCCTTGATTTCGGCGACGTCGCCCAGGGGCGTCGCGGTGGCGTGCGTGTTGACGTGCATGATCTCGGTGGGCTTGAGGTCGTTGGAGTCCAGCAAGTGCTGCAGGGCGGCGGCGATTCCACGGCCCGTCGGCTCGGGCTGGGCGACGTGGTGACTGTCGGCGGACAGACCCTGGCCGACCGCCTCCGCGTAGACGCGTGCGCCGCGCCGCTCGGCGTGTTCGGCGGACTCCAGTACGACGACGCCCGCGCCCTCGGCCATGACGAAGCCGTCGCGGGCGGTGTCGTACGGGCGGGACGCCGCGGCGGGATCGTCGTTGCGCTTGGAGATGGCCTTCATGTTGCTGAACGAGGCCATGTTGAGGGAGCAGACGGCCGCGTCCGACCCGCCCGCGATGACGATGTCGGCGCGGCCGGTGCGGATCATGTCGATGCCGTAGCCGATGGCCTCGGCGCCGGAGGCGCAGGCACTGGCCGTGCTGTGCACGCCGGCACGGGCGTTGACGTCCAGACCGACGTTGGCCGACGGCATGTTGGGCAGCAGCATCGGCATGGTGTGAGGGGACACCTGGCGGGCCCCCTGTTCCCTGAGGACCTCGTACTGCTGAAGCACGGAGGCCATTCCGCCGACGGCGGAGCCGATGACGACGCCGAGCCGATCGGGGTCCGCGGGGGACTCCGCGCCCGCCGGGCCGGTGAATCCGGCGTCGGCCCACGCCTCGCGCCCCGCGACCAGGGCGAACTGTGCGCTCCGGTCGAGCCTGCGCGCCTCGGGCCGAGGTATGCGCTCGGCCGGCTCCACCGCGACCTCGGCGGCGATGCGAACAGGGGTGTCCTCGGCCCACTCATGATCCAGCAGCCGGACGCCGGAGCGCCCGTCGAGCAGCGCCTGCCACGTGGTTGCGGTGTCGCCGCCCAGCGGAGTGGTCGCTCCAAGGCCGGTGATGACCACCGTACGGTTGATCGAGTTCACGGGATGACTCCAACTTCGCGTATCGAGAAGGGAAATGCGGCTGTGGACCGCATGGGATGCGATGCGGGCACGGATGGGGTCAGCGGTCGGCGGCTGCGCTGCGGGCATGCGGCCGGTGACGCCCGATCCGTACAGCACGCTCACGGAACTGCGGCTCGAACCTGCGTCGCTCTTCTGCCATGGCTCTCAACTCCCCCTGTGGTCCAAGCCGCGACGCTGCGAAGGGGGCCTCGCTCCTTGCAGCTTGGCGAGTTCTCGGGAGATGCGCCTGGCCGTTGCCAGCAGTGGCTTCACGCGCTGATGCGGCGACCCGTCCGCTGACGAGCCGCACAGAGCGACGCAGGCGACGACGCTTCCGCAACCACCGTGAATGGGAGCTGCGACGCCCGACAGGTCGTCGCACGGCTCGCAGTCATCCACGGCGTACCCTCGTCGCTTCACGTCGTTGACGAGCTTGCGGAGGGGCAGCGAGCCGGCGACCGTACGCCCCGTCACGGCCCGTGTGCCGCGTGAGTAGAGCTCACCTTGAACCGCCGGGTCGGCGTGGGCCAGCAGGACTTGCCCGGACGCCGACGCGTACAGCGGGAACCGGTTCCCCACGATGCACGAGCCGTCGTAGGGAACTCCGTCGCCCCAGAAGCTCTCCAGCCAGATTCCGTCGCCTTCCTCCCGTGCCGAAAGGAAGACCGACGAATTGGTTTCTTTCTGCAGTTCGAGCATGTGCGGCAGGGCGGCGGTGCGGGACATCGAGTGCCGAGGAGCGAGCGAGGCCACCTCCCAAAGGCGCAGACCGATGCTGTATTTGTTGCCCGCTGCGCGTTCCAGCGCCCCCCAGGACAGCAGCTTCGACACGAGCCGGTAGGTGGTCGCCACGGGCAGTCCGGAGCTACGACTTATTTCACTTACGGTGAGCGCGGTATTTCTGACATTGAAGCATCCGAAGATCTTGAGGGTCCTGTCAACTACCGAACGGTCCGAGTGATCGACAGATGAATTCTGCATCGAGTAGATGCACCTTCCAGATTCAGGCATACGCGTACGGCCGGACCCGACGCCGCCTGTCGGATGCCGAGCATGTGCTGCTTGCACATGAGGCGAAGAAACAGACGGCGAGTAAGTTCCGGCGTTCATTTGTCCGTTGGTCGGACGGTACGGGGCGGTCTGCCACTCCCCCGGGAATTGAAGCGTCTTCAACGCTTCGCGACGCGGTCGGCTTCGCGTCTGCTTCCGACCGGGCCGAGCCGGGAATGCACCGGCGAATTGCGCTTCGGTGAGCGTCTTTTCCTCAGGGCGCCGGCGCCTGGGGCGCAGCGCCGGATCGGTCGCGCGAAGGCCCACACGAACCGCGACGGTTCGTCTGATCGCTCCCGGCGTGACCCGGTGGTGATCATCACAGGCCTCCTTTCTCACTCCGCCTCCGGCACCCGGCGGCCTCTGCCGGGCCAGGACGGTTCGGGGTCGGTATCTGCGGGACTCCCCCTGCCCGAGGTGCTCAGCCCCCGAGAGCGGATCACCGCGCGGCAGGCGGGTCGGAGCCTGCACATGGCGGGTACGAGGTGCGGGTTGTCCGCCACGCTGCGGGCACCCGACCTGAAAGCGAGTCAGAGTCTCAATGTGGTCACGGACTACTGTGCCGTGAACACTGATCCAAAACAAGTGTGTTGCTCTCGTACTGGGCCACTGTTCACTGACTTGTGAAAGACTGCTCACATGGGAGCCATCAAGGGAGCAAGAGAGCGCGCCCGCGCGGAGGTCGCCGGCGCCATCAAGGCCCAGGCACGGCAGCAGCTCGCCGCCGATGGAGCCGCCAGACTCTCGCTACGCGCCGTCGCACGTGAGCTGGGCATGGTTCCGTCGGCCCTCTATCGCTACTTCCCCAGCCGGGACGACCTGCTCACGGCGCTCATCATCGACGCGTTCGAAGCGGTGGGCGAAGCCGCGGAGACGGCGTTCAAGGACAGCGGCAGCACCGATCCCGTGCAGGAGTGGCTGGCCGTGTGCCGGGCCGTCCGCCGCTGGGCGCTCGGTCACCCGCACGAGTACACGCTGATCTACGGCGCACCCGTCCCCGACTACCGTGCGCCCCAGGAGACCGTGAAGCCGGCCTCCCGAGTGGCACTTGTGCTGTTGTCGCTGGCCGGGTCCGCCCTGGCTGCCGGCTCCCTGAAGGTGCCCGCCCAGGCGGTGCCTCCCGCCACGGTGCTGAACTCCGACGTCCTTGAGCTCACGCAGAGTTCGGACCGCGCCGTCCCGGAGGAGGTACTGCCCTGGGTCGTCACCGCCTGGGCGCAGCTCTTCGGACTCATCAGCTTCGAGGTGTTCGGCCACTTCCAGCGTGTGGTCGAGGCACCGGACGAGATGTTCGACCAGGCCGTCATCGCACTGGCCCACCAGACCGGCCTGGAGTCGTCGAGTTCCGGCGGCACAGCCTGAGCAAGATCTCGCGGCTCGACCTGACGGCACGTGAGATGTCTCTCGAAACAAGCGGGACAGGGCCGTGGGCCGCCGAGGTGCCCGCGACGCCGACCGTACGATCGCACGGCGTACCCCTGATGGCCCGGATCCGAGGTCAGAGAAGAACGACGGCAGACGGGAGCGACACATGGCACGCCACAACGAGATCAAGCACCGGGTCGTCACGTCGTTCCAGCGAAGGATCGTCAACCCGCTGACCGTCCGTCTGCCGACCCAGGATCTTCTGGAGACCACCGGCCGGAGTTCCGGACTGCCCCGGCGGACGCCCATCGGCGGGCGCCGCGTCGGCCGGGAGTTCTGGTTCGTCTCGGAGTACGGAGAGAAGTCCCAGTACGTGCGGAACATCAAGGCGGACCCGCACGTGCGCGTCCGCATCAGGGGACGGTGGCACAGCGGCACGGCTCATCTCGTCCCGCACGACGACGCCCGTGCACGGCTGCGGACACTGCGGCGTTTCAACAGCGCGGCGGTGCGGGCGCTCGGCACGCATCTGCTGACGGTCAGGGTCGATCTCACGGACTGACCGGCGCCGCCGCCGAGTTGGCGGACGGGCATGGGAAGCCGTTCCCTACCCCTCCGTGCGACGGCGGGACCGGCCGTGAGGCATCCCCGTGGGGCGCCGCCGTCACATGCGTGTGTGGAGACGGCGGGCCAGCTCCACCATGCGGGAGGCCTTCGCTCGCGGGGTGGCGTACGACGTCAGATCCGCCAGTGGCGCGAAGCGCCGTACCGTGATCGCGTGCGGCGCCGCGAAGGTGCGCAGCCCCTCCTCGCCGTGCACCCGCCCGTATCCGGACTCGCCCGAGCCTCCGAAGGGCAGCGACGGGATCGCGGCGAAGCCGAGCACGGACCCCACCGACACGACGCCGGCGCGCAGCTTCTCCGCTGCCGCCTCCCCGGAGCGGCGGGAGCCGGTGAAGACCGCGGCGCCGAGCGCGTACCGGGAGGCGTTGGCGAGCTCGACGGCCTCGTCCAGGTCGCGCACGGAGTTGACCGCGACGAGGGGACCGAAGGTCTCCTCCTGCATGAGGGGCGAGTCCTCAGGCACGTCCGCCAGCACGACCGGGTGGACGTACGGTGCACGCACCGAATCCGGCCCGCCGAGCAGCACGCGGGCGCCCGCCCCGAGCGCCTCCTTCAGGTGGCGCTCGACGATCCCCAGCTGCGAGGGGAGGGTCAGCGGACCGTAGTGGACGCCGTCATTGCCGCCCGCATCGACGTCCGCGGTCCCGTCCCCTGACCCATCCCCTGACCCGTTTCCGGTCCCGTTCCCGGTGGGCTGCAACTCCGCCGGCCCGGTCACGACGTGCCGCGCCCTCCGCACGATGCGCTCGCACAGCGCCTCGTGCACGGACGCGACCGCGTACACCCGCTCGACGCCCGCGCAGGTCTGCCCCGCGTTCGACAGCGCGCCCCACACGATGGCCTCCGCCGCCCTGTCCAGACCCGCGTCGTCCAGGTCGCCGCCCACCAGCACCGCGTCCTTCCCGCCGCCTTCGGCCACCAGCGGGGTCAGGGACTCCGCGCAGGCGGCGGCGACCTTGCGCGCCGTACCGGGCGACCCGGTGAAGGCCACCTTGTCCACGCCGGAGCGCGCCAGCGCCTCCCCGGTGGAGCCCTGACCGGTGACGGTGCACAGCAGATTCGCGTGCTCCGGCAGCGTCTCGCTCCAGACCCGCGAGAGCAGAACGCCTGTGCCCGGCGTGAGTTCGGACGGTTTGAAGACCACGCCGTTGCCCGCCGCGAGGGCGTAGCCGATCGAGCCCATGGGGGTGTGAACGGGGTAGTTCCACGGGCCGATCACCCCGACGACGCCCAATGGCCGGTACGCCAGCAGCGCCCGCTGATGCGCGGACAGCATCCCCGAAGAGACCCGGCGGCGGCCCAGCACGCGACGGGCGTGACGGGCCGCCCAGTCGAGATGGATGACGGCGAGAAGCACCTCGCTGCGCGCGTCGTGATCCGTCTTGCCGGTCTCGGCGGCGACGACCTCGGCGATCTCACCCGTACGCGTGGCCAGCGCGCGCTTGAAGGCGAGGAGGGCCGCCCTGCGTCCCTTCCAGCCCGCCCTCGCCCAGCCCCTGGCCGCCTCACGCGCGTCGTCGACCGCTGCATCCACGTCCGCGGGGCCGTGCACCGGATAGTCGGCGAGCTCTTCCCCGGTCGCGGGTGAGAGGGAGGCGAAACGTCCATTGCCGGTCATGAGACTTCCTCGGGTTGGAGGGGTGCGGGCGGTCGGTTCCGCGCCCCCGTGGGCCCAGCTGGTCGGTGCGAGGCGGACAGGAGGGGCACAGCGGCGCAGGCTACCAGCGGGGTCCTCCTGGCAAGTGGCTTCTGCGACTGGGCAGTTGGCGATTCGCGCTCGTCGCGCGGCGGCCATGGCGCGATCGCCTTGCCCTTCCTCCTCCACCTGATGCTCTGGCTGCCCGCAGGCGTACTGGCGTGGCGTCTGCACGACGAGGAACCGGAGCCGGGCACCGCGACTGCCCGATCGGGCGACCCCGCCGGTCCGGCATCATGCGAGGTCATCGACTGCCGCGAGTGTCCTGGCAGTTGACGGAGCCTTCGTACCGGTGGAAACGGCGTCTGAACGCTTGGACAACCCGCCGACCCGCGTGCGCCGCCGCCATACGCTGCCCGCGCGGGGCAGCCCGGAAGATCCCGCCGGGTCCCCGCGTGCAGTACGGCCTGCGGCGTTCCCCGGTCCCTCCGGCCCGGTCCACCGCGCCGGCACCGGGTTTCGCGCGGAAGGACCTCCGGGGTGTCGCTCTTCTCAAGCTCCCGTCAGAAGCCGGAAACGGATACGTCGGCCACGGCGGACGACCTCCCCCGGGACGACGCGGCCGCCGATCGCGAGGCCGCGGCGAGTGACGGCACCGCCGCGCGCGGGAGAGTCATGGCAGGAGTCCGGCGACTGGCCGCGATCCGGGCCGAGTACCGGGACAGATGCCGGGCCAGGTACCCGCTCCTCGCGCGGAGCGTGCCGCGAGTGACAACCGGTCTGGCCGCCCTTCTCGTGCTCTTCGCCCTCCTCGTGCCGAACTCGCTGGACCGCGTCGCCCCCGGCTCGTTCGTCCGCCTGCCTGTGGAAGCGATATACCTCGCCGCCGTACTGATCCTCCTGCCGCCGAAGGCGGGCCGCGCGGTCTCGCTGACCGCCGGGGCGGTCCTCGGCCTGCTGACCCTCGTGAAGTTCCTCGACATGGGCTTCTACTCGGTCCTCGACCGGCCCTTCGACCCGGTGCTCGACTGGATCCTGTTCGACGACGCCGAGGAGTTCCTCAGCTCGACGCTGGGCCGGACCGGTGCGGCCGTCGCGGTCGCCGGCATCGTGATCCTGGCTCTCCTCCTGGTCGTTCTCGTGACTCTGGCGGTGCGCAGGCTGAGCGGCATCGTGCTCCGCCACAGCACCTTGGCGACCCGCACCACCCTCATGCTGGGGGTCGCCTGGATCACCGTCTCGACGCTCGGCCTTCAGCTCGTCGAGGGCATACCGTTCGCCGCCAAGGCCACCTCCAGGCAGGTGCAGGAGCGTGTGATGCTGCTGAGGAAGGGGCTGAACGACGGGCGGGAGTTCTCGCAACAGGCCGCGGTCGACGACTTCCGCGGCACCCCGCCCGGCAAGCTGCTGAACGGACTGCGGGGCAAGGACGTCATCTTCGCCTTCGTCGAGAGCTACGGGCGGGGCGCCGTCCAGGACCCGAGAATGGCGCCCCGCGTCGGCGCGGTGCTCGAGAACCAGACCGGCCGGCTGCGCGAGGCGGGGTTCTCCTCCCGGAGCGGCTGGCTCACCTCACCGACGACGGGCGCCGGCAGCTGGCTGGCCCACTCCACGCTCATGTCGGGGCTGTGGATCGACAACAACCAGCGCTACCGCACCGCCACCGCCAGCGACCGCTTCACCCTCACCGGCGCCTTCCAGCGCTCCAAGGCGTGGCGGACGGTCGGCATGATGCCCGGTGTCCGGCGGTCCTGGCCGGAGGGGCAGTTCTACCACTTCGACAAGATCTACGACTCCCGCGAAATGGGGTACAGGGGCCCGATGTTCAGCTGGTCGCCCGTACCCGACCAGTTCACTCTGCGGGCCTTCGAGCGCCTGGAGCACGGCAAGAAGGACCGCAGGCCGCTGATGACGACGGCCATCCTCGCCACCAGCCACAACCCCTGGGCGCCACTGCCCTCGACGGTCGGCTGGGACCAACTCGGCGACGGCTCGCTCTTCCACGCGCAGAAGAGGGCGGGCAAGGACCCCAAGGACGTGTGGAAGGACCCACGACAGGTGCGCACCGAGTACCGGCGTTCCATCGAGTACTCGATACGCAACCTCACCGACTACGTGGCGAGGTACGGCGGCAAGGACACCGTGCTGGTGTTCCTGGGCGACCACCAGCCCGTGCCGGTCGTCGTGGGCAACCACGTCAGCCGTGACGTGCCGATCTCGATCGTGGCCCACGATCCGAAGGTCATGGAACGGATGTCCGGCTGGGGCTGGGACGAGGGCCTGAAGCCCGGCAAGAAGGCCCCGGTCTGGCGGATGGACAGCTTCCGCGACCGCTTCCTGACCACCTTCGGCCCCGGCCCCGGTACGAAGAACGACTGAGCGTCGTGTCCCGTCCGGTGAGGCGGCCGAGCGGTCCCGGCTCCGGGCGGCGGTCCTTTCCCGTCCGGCCGGTACGCCGGCGGTTCAAGCGCGGCGGCAGGGGTTCCGGCGCGGCCTGAGGACGGTGTTCGGTACGGCGGGAGCCGGCAGCCGCTCCCCCGGATAACCCTCGACGTCGCCGAACCGGTCGGAGGCGTTCTCCCACGCCTCGCGGGCCCGGAGGATCTCCTCGTGGCTGCGGGCGACGAAGTTCCACCACATCACGATCTCCTCCTCGAACGGCGGGCCGCCTAGCAGGATCAGGCGGGCCGCGTCGTCCGAGGTGTTCTCCAGCGTCAGCGTCGCGTTTCCGGGCGCCAGGTAGCCGAGTTCGTGCGGGCGCAGCACCGTCCCGGCCGTCCGTACGTCGCCGCGGTCCACGAGAAGTCCGTGCTCGTAGCCGGGATCGACAGCGAGGGAGGTCAACGCGCCCGGAGCCAGAGTCACTTCGGCACCCAGCAGGGGGCTGAAGACGGGGACGGGCGAGACGCTGCCCGCGAGGGAGCCGAGGAAGACCCTGGCCTCGCCGCCGTCCAGCCGAACGGGCTGCGGCACGTGGTGCCGGAAGTCGCGGTCCGCGTGCCGGTGCTCGCCGGGAAGGGCCACCCATAGCTGCACGCCGTGCAGCACCGTGGTCCGGGCGGTGGAGACCTCCGAGTGGCTGATGCCGTGGCCGCCCGTCATCAGGTTCAGCTCGCCGGGGCGCACGAGCGCGCGCGTACCGAGGCTGTCCCGGTGTTCGATCTCGCCGCTGAAGAGCCAGCTCACCGTCTGCAGACCCGTGTGAGGGTGCGGGGCGACGTCCATTCCGCCCGTTCCGGCGACGTCGTCGGGCCCGTAATGGTCGGCGAAGCACCAGGCGCCGATCAGTGTCCGGGCCCGCTGGGGCAGGGTGCGCCGCACCGTCATCGCCCTCGGCCCGCCCAGCGGCACGTCCCGTGCGGTGAGCACCTCCACGTGCGCGGGCGCGCCGCCGCCCGGTGAGCAGAGAATCTCCGCCGGATCGGTCTCCGTGCTGCTCACCGTCCGCCACCTCCGGGTTCGCCGGGCAGTCAACCAGCACGCTCATGATGGCAGGGCACCCCTGAGGATGCCCTGCCAGGTGCCGGCACCTGTTGGCCGTTCAGGGCGACAGCGCTGAGCGAGCAGATGTCCGACTCCCGACCGCGACCCCCCCGCGGCCGCGGTCAGCTCAGCGGGCAGATGCCCGTTCCCCCTCGGTGCCTGCCGGGAGTGCGAGTTCGCACCAGACGGTTCTGCCGCCGTACGCGGGCGAGTAGTGGCCCCAGGCGCGACTCAGGGTGTCGACCATGTGGAGCCCGCGCCCGACCTCGTCGTGAGGGGCAGCATTGCGTACCTGAGGGTGCAGGCCCTTCGCCCCGGGATCCCAGACCTCGATGAACAGCCCGCCGCGGTGGCGCACTGTCAGCACGATCTGCTGCCGGGCGCGGCCGGTCAGAGGTGCGGGCGCCGAGCTCCCGTGCTTGACGGCATTGGCGACCAGTTCGCACGTGAGTAAGACGGCCGTCTCTGTCAGCGCGCCCAGGCCCCATCCCCTCAGCACTTCCGCCACATGACGGCGGGCGACGGGGACCGCTTCAGGAATGGGCGCCAGGAATTCCACCAGTTCGATCAGCTTGTCCTCGGGACGGGGCACCGTGCGGGACACGGAAAAAGGCCGCGGCTCGGTCAAAGCCGTGGCTGTGCGCCGATGGCGAGCGGACTCGGTCGTGTCATCTCCCTGTGCAACGTCCGTGGGGGGACGGCCAGTTGCCATGGGCGTGCTCCGTGGCTTTCGTTACGGCGGTATGTGTTACTGCCAATGCCCAACCGTAAGCACATTCGACGCTGTGAGGAAGTGGTCACACTGCACACGCCGCGCGCGCGAGGCTGCACCTTGCACGGCCTTCCCTGCCGCTCCGTCGCTGCTGGGAGGCCCCTCACCAGGGTTCGCACTGTGCACTCTGCACGGGCGGGCGAGGCGGACCCGGCACATTGCCCACTGTTCCGGACCGGTGCCACACCTAGAATTCGATGGTTGACGCGCACCGCGCCGAACCGACGCCTGCGATATCCGAAATCGGACATCGCACAAGGAGCGGAGCAAGGTTTCTTTGGACCAGGGAGATTTCTGTCCCGCACCGGTTCCGGTACGGAGCATCCCCGCCGGAATGCATTCTTCCGGAAGGTCCGTGCGCGATGCTTTCCGACGGTCCCCGATTCGGCCGGGACTCCGGACTTCTTTCCGGATGTTCCGATGTGCCGCCCTGTCCGTCGCCGGACGTTCTCCTCGCCGCCACCGTCGGCACGGGCCCCGGAGCCATGACGGGCGCACCTGGCCGGAATCGTCATCGGGCCGCTTGGACGCCATGAACTTCGCCCGTACCGTGGCGTTCCCGTTCGTCCCCATCACGGCACGGCATTGACCGAGGAGTTCTCACCACATGCGGATCGGTATCGACGTCGGCGGAACGAACACGGACGCCGTGCTGATGGACGGCGACTCCGTGCTGGCCGATGCGAAGGTCACCACGACTCCCGACGTGACGGACGGAATCGTGCGGGCGGTGCAACGCCTGCGGGAGCAGCGGGACTTCGACCCGGCGGCCCTGACCGGCGTGATGCTCGGCACGACCCATTTCATCAATGCGATCGTCGAGGCGCGTGACCTGGCACCGACCGCCGCCATCCGTCTCGGCCTGCCGGCCACTCAGTCGCTGCCGCCGCTGGTGGGCTGGCCGGACAACCTGGTGAGCGCCATCGGCGGCCACACGTATCTGTGCCACGGCGGGCACGAGTACGACGGGCGCGTCATCTCCGAACTCGACCCCGGCGAACTGCACCGGATCGCCGACGAACTCGCCGTCAACGAGGTCCGTTCGGTCGCCATCACCTCGGTCTTCTCACTCGTCAACTCCGAGTTCGAGCTACGGGCGGCAGAGATCCTCGCCGAGCGGCTGCCGGGGCTGCGGGTGAGCCTCTCCCACGAAGTCGGCCGCACCGGCCTGCTGGAACGGGAGAACGCCACCGTCATCAACGCCGCGCTCGGCGAACTCGCGGAGCGCATCTGCGACGGCATGGTGGCGACGCTGCGGACCATAGGCCTGCATGCGCCGCTGTACCTCAGCCAGAACGACGGCACGCTCATGGGCGTCGACTACGCCCGCCAGTATCCGGTGATGACGTTCGCGTCCGGGCCGACCAACTCGATGCGTGGTGCGGCATATCTGTCCGGGGTCGACGACTGCGCGGTCGTCGACGTCGGGGGCACCACGACGGACGTCGGCATGCTGCACCGCGGCTTCCCGCGGGAGGCGAGCGCCGAGGTGAGCGTGGGCGGCATCCGCACCAACTTCCGCATGCCCGACGTGCTCTCCTTCGGCGTCGGCGGAGGCAGCCTCGTGCGGCACGAGGGCGCGGACGTCAAGGTCGGGCCGGAGAGCGTCGGTTACCGCCTGCAGGACGAGGCCCTCGTGTTCGGGGGCGAGACCCTCACCGCCACGGACCTCGTCGTCGCCGCCGGCCTCACGCGGATCGGCGACCCGGAACGCGTGGCCTCCCTGGACCGTGACCTGGTGAGCGCGGGACTGGACTACGTGACGGACCGGATCACCGGGACGATCGACCGGATGCGCACCAGCAGAGCGCTCGTCCCCGTCGTCCTGGTCGGAGGCGGCAGCGTGCTGCTGCCCGAGGAGCTTCCGCTGGCGTCCTCGGTGCTGCGGCCCGAACAGTTCGCCGTGGCCAACGCGGTCGGTGCCGCCATCGCCCAGATCAGCGGCGACGTCGACCGCATCTTCGCGATCCAGTCCGGTCAGCGCGACGCGGCGCTGGACACCGCCAAGCAGGAGGCCACCGACCGGGCCCTGATCGCCGGCGCCAGCCCGGGCACGGTCGAGATCGTCGAGGTGGAGGAGATCCCCCTCGCGTACCTGCCGGGCAACGCGACGCGGATCCGCGTGAAGGCGGTCGGCGACCTGGCGCAGAGCACCTCCGCGCCGTCCCCGGTCGCGCACGGGCGCGGGGTCCGTTGATGGCCTGGGACCTCCAGCTCACCGACCTGCCCGACCTCGCCCGCGGATCCGCACTGCTCGGCGCGGGAGGCGGGGGCGACCCGTATCTCGGGGAGTCGCTGGCCGCCGATGCCCTGAAGTCGGGCGCGGGGAGCGTCCGTTTCCTCGACCCGGACGAGCTCGGCGAGGACAGCCTCGTCGTCACGACGGCCATGCTGGGAGCGCCGACCGTCCTCGTGGAGAAGCTCCCGAACGGCACGGAAGCGGCCCTCGCTCTACGCGCGTTGGAGCAGCGCCTGGGCCGCCCGGTCACCGCCACGATGCCCGCCGAGTGCGGCGGCATGAACTCGATGGTCCCGCTGCTGGCGGCAGCGCAGCTCGCGCTGCCCGTCGTCGACGCCGACGGCATGGGCCGCGCCTTCCCCGAGTTGTCGATGACGACGTTCGGCGCCTGCGGCCTGCCGGGCTCGCCCATGGCGATGGCCGACGAGCACGGCAGCGTGGCCGTCGTCGAGACCGGGTCCGACAACCGGCGGCTGGAGTCGCTGGCCCGCGCGCTCGCCGTCAGCATGGGCGCCTCGGCCTCGATCGCGATCTACCCCATGAGCGGCCGAGACGTCCGCCGTACGGCAGTGCCGCGCACCGTGAGCACGGCCGTACGGCTGGGACGGGCGGTGCGGGAGGCCCAGGAGAGACACAGCGACCCCTTCTCCGCGCTCCAGGAGGCGCTGCCGCACACGGTGTACCGGCACGGGAGGGTCGTCTTCTCGGGCAAGGTCGTCGACGTGGAACGCCGCACGGCCGACGGCTTCGCCCGCGGTCGCGCCGTGGTCGCGCCGGACCGCGCGGTCGCGGATCGCACGGCTACGGACAGCACGGCTGCGGACAACGCCTCCGCGGACGGCGCGGAGGCGATGTGCGAACTCGTCTTCCAGAACGAGAACTTGGTGGCCCGGGTCGGCGGCCGGACGGTGGCTGTCGTGCCCGATCTCGTCACCGTGCTGCACGCGGACTCGGGGGAACCGATCACCACCGAGGGGCTGTCGTTCGGGCAGCGCGTGCGGGTGTTCGTGATCTCCGCGCCGGACCGGCTGTGCACCCCCGAGGCGCTGGCCACCTTCGGGCCGCGGGCCTTCGGCGTCGACGAGGACTACCGTCCCGCCGCGCCCCTTCCCTAGGCATATGTCATTTCAGTCATTGACTGATTCCTTTTGGTGAGCACCACCACAATGGGAGGCATGTGGCAGATCACACTTGACGACGTACCGGCTCTCAGCAAGGCCGCCATGCTGCTCGGCGCAGGCGGCGGGGGCGGCACGGGCACGGAACTCGTGGAGCCCATCCTCCGCCGGGCGTTGCGCGAGCACGGTCCCGTCGAGGTCGTCAAACCTGTCGAACTGCCGCCCGAGAGCCTGGCGGTGCCCGTCGGCTTCGTAGGCTCCGGCACGGTCATGCACGAAAAGCCGTACGAGGGCAGCGAGATAGCCCGCGCGATACGTGGCGTCGAAGGACACACCGGCGTCACGGCGCAGGCGGTGGTCGGCGTGGCGATGACCGGCATCATGGCGGTGGTCCCCGTCATCGCGGCCGCGCAACTCGGCCTCCCGCTCGTCGACGCCGACGGCACCGGGCGCGGCGTGACCAAGCTCAGCCAGACCACTCTGACGCTGGCAGGGATCGACCTGACCCCGGCCGCGTTCACCGCCGACAAGGGCTCCAACCTCCTTGTGGACGGGGTGAACAGCGCCGACGCGGAGTCGGTGATCCGGCTGTCGATGCCAGCGATGGGCGGCTGGGCCGGCATGGCCTGGCGGCCGCTGCGCATGGACGAGATAGACAACGGCATGCTGGTCGGCACCTACTCCATGGCGCTGGAGATGGGACGCCTGCTGGAAGAACGCGACCGGGAGGCGCTCGCGGCGCGCTACGGCGCTCGAACTCTCTTCGAAGGCAAGATCGTCGAGGTGCCGCGGCGGCACTTCGGACAGTTCCCGACGGGCACCGTCGTCATCGAGCACACCGAACAGCGCGACCGCGCACTGCGCATCGAGATGCAGAACGAGTACCTCGTCGCGCTCGAGGACGGACGCATCGTCGCCTGCGTACCGGACCTCATTTGCGTTCTGGAACAGGAGACGGGTACCTGTCTGACGGCTGAGCGGGTGCGCTACGGCCTGTGGGTCGAGGTGCTGGGGATACCGTGCCAGCCTCAGTGGCGTAGCCCGGCCGGACTGGAACTGCTCGGACCGCGGTCGTTCGGCTACGACATGGAGTACGTACCGCTGGAGGGAGCGCCCGGATGACGACGCCCTGGCAGCCGGTCACGGTCCGCATGCTGTGCGGGCTGGAAGGGCTGGTGGGTGCACACCTCGCCGCCGGAAAGGCGGGCCTCGACCACGAGGTGTGCTCGATCGAGGTCGTCTCGACCCTGGCCAGTGCGGAATCGGTGACGGCCGGTGCGCTCGTCATCGCGGCACCGGGCGACACGGAGCTCGTCGTCCTGGACATGATGCTCAGCGCCGTCCGGGCGGCGGGCGCGGTGGGGTTCGTCGTGACGAAGGGCCCGCACCTGGTCGGATCGGCCACGCGGCTGGCCGACAAGCTGGGGATGCCGCTCCTCGTCGCCACCTTCAAGGACCCTCTTCAGCTCGCGCGGCAGCTCGACCGTGTCGTCCACGCACCGGAGTTGGTGCGGGCGGACGTGCTCAGCCAGCTCGGCCGGCAGCTGCGCCACCGCCACTCGGAACCGGGTCCCGTCCTGGACACCCTCTCGCGCATGCTGAGCGGCCGGGCGAGCCTGATCGACCCGGTGGGCACGGTGCTCTCCGGGGCGACGCTGGCGCTTCCCGAGGGCACCCTCGCCGACCCCTCGCCGCACACGGTGCCCGCGGCCGAGGACAGCCGCGACGGCGACCTGGTGCTCGTCCCCGTCACCCTCGACGTCCAGTCGGGGCCGGACGTATGGCTCGCCGTGCAGCTCCCGCCGGGGCCGCGGACGTGGACGACGACGGCCGAACAGGCCTCGACACTCGCCGCGTCCGCGATCACCGGCTGGGTGGCCCGGCGCCGCATCGAGGGGGAACGCGAGCTCAGCGAACGCCGCGATCTGCTCTCCGAGTTGCTGAAGAAGCCGAACAACCCCAACCGCGAGGTGGCGGAGGGCGGCCTGAAACTCGGCTGGCAGGTGCACGGTTGGCACACGGGCGTGCATCTGCGCTCGCTGCGTCCCGCCCCGAACTGGCGGCGGCGGACCGCCGACCTCCTCAACGCCGCGCTGTCCGAACAGGGCCTCAACGGGCACCTCGTCGAGCGCGGCGAGGGCTGGGCGTTCTGGGTCACCTCGGAACGCGAGCCGGCCCATGCCGCGTCCGGCGACATGGTCAAGCAGCTTCGTGCCGCGCTGGGTTCACTGTCCGACGAGGCGCCGCTGACAGCGGGCGTGGGGCGTCCCCGTGAAGGCCCGGAGGGCCTGGCGAGGACCCTCACCGAAGCCCGGCAGGCGTGCCTGCTGGCCGGCGCGGGGGCACGAGGCATGCGCGTCGCGCACATCGACGAGCTGGACCTCCAGCAGCTGCTCGCCGACTGGTACAGCCTGGAGTCGTTCCAGACCTACGCACGGCAGATCCTCAAGCCGCTCTCGGACCGCGGCGAGACGGAACTGATCCGGACCGTCGAGGCGTACCTCGAACACGAGTCGTCGGCGTCGTCGACGGCCGCGTATCTGGGGGTCCACCGCAACACCGTCGCGGAGCGGATCGCACGCGTCGAGAGCCTCCTCGATGTGAACCTCGCGCTCCCCGACCACCGCCTCGTGGTCCAACTCGCCTGCCGTACCCTGCGCTTCGGCAGCCGCCGCTCCAGCTGACCCCGCCCCTCCCGGACGTCGCCCGGCACCCGGGCGGCCACCGAGGCGCCCGATATTCGATTGAGGGACGACAACGCAGGTGCTTGGCTTGCGAGTTCGCGGAGACGTCGAACGAGTACTGGGGGGCGGGACGGCGATGGTGTCCGGGGACCTGGTGGAACTGCGGCCGTTGGAGCCGTCCGAGGCCGAGGTCGTGTGGCGCTGGCACCGCGACCCGGAGGTGATGCGCTGGATGGACGAGGGCTACGCGCAGTCGCTCGCCGACGTCAGGAAGCGCCTGGAGGAGAGACCGCGCAATGCCTACGGCGAGGTCCTGTACGGGATCGAGGTCCTCGCCCGGGCGGCGCTCATCGGTCTGGTGCGCCTGCGCGACGCCGAGCCGGAGACGGGCTGTGCCGAACTCGACATCTACATCGGGGAGAAGGAGCACTGGGGCCGAGGCTACGCCACCGACGCGATGCGGGCCATGTGCCGCTACGGCTTCGAGAAGATGCGGCTGCACAAGATCTCGCTGACGGTCGTCACCGAGAACCACGCCGCCCACCGTGTCTACCGAAAGGTGGGGTTCACCGAGGAGGGCAGGCTCCGCCAGGTCTTCCGGCGCGACGGCCACTGGTACGACATGTTCACCATGGGCCTGCTGGAAGGCGAGCTCCGCCCCTGAACACCCGCCGCCTCCCCGCGGCACCCCGCTCAACCCGTGTCGCCCTGCCGTGAGTTGGCGAGGAGGGCCTTCAGCCCGGCGATGTCGAAGGCCGTGAGCCTCCCCGCCGAACGCGCCGTCCCGTGACCGCCGTTGGGTGAGCACATCACCGGCCTCGTGCCGTGCGGGTCGGTGGCGCACTCGTAGAACTCGACGGCGCCGTCGCCGTCCAGGTCGCGGTTCGGATGGCCGAGGCCGAAGGTGTGCAGCATCTCGTGCACGAAGGTGTTGCGCAGCTGATGTGGGGCTATGACCCAGGTGCCGTCGAAATACTCGCTGTCCATGGTCACCACGCCGCCGGCCGAGACGCCCTTCTCCGGCGCCGGGCAGGGCATGCCGCGGCTGTAGCCGCCGCGGCCCATGGGCCGGTACGTCTGCGTGTACTGGATGTGGCCCCACGGCGGGCACACCGCCGGGTCGACGTGCTCCACTCCGCCGATGGTCACCTTCACCCCGGCCGCCCTCATCTGCGCGACCGCGGCCGTGAGATGGGGGAGGTAGCGCTTCCGCAGCTCCGCCGAGGCGAACGTGACCGTGTAGGGGCGTGAAGGGCTGACCGAGGTCACCCCGAGCCTCGCGGCGACCTGAAAGCCGGTGCCCGCGAGGGTGATCCGTGCGGCGTGGGCGGGGGTCACGCCGAAAGCACACGTCACGACCAGTGCGGCGCCGACTGCTATGCCGGTCCTCAGCATGTGGCTCCTGTGAACTTGTACGGGACGAGCTCGGGTGGGGGCGGAGCAAGGGCGAAGCCGTCCGGCAGCACAGAGCCGTACACGGCCGGCACGGCCGATGGCACGCGGTCGGTACCGCCGACGGGGAACAGTCGCCGCGGCACTCCGGACGGTGTCCCGGGGCCGCGCGGCTGGTCATCGGTTTTCGCCCGGTTTCTTCCCGATCGGTTGATTGCTGCCCACGGGCCGGGTCCGTCATGCCGCTGCCCGTGTGTACTGCGGAGACGCGCGGACGGCGGCGCCCGGCGCGCGAAGAGCCGGGTCCGTCCATAGATTCGGAGCAACAGCCGACACGGGGGTTGGCAGGAGCCGTGGAGAGATCGGAGATCGACTACGCCGCGCTGTTCGCGGCCACACCCAGCCCGTATCTGGTCCTCGACCAGCGGCTGATCATCGTGGACGCCAACCGGGCGTATCTGCGGGCCACTGGCCGGTCGCACGACGACCTCGTGGGGCAGTACATCTTCGACGCCTTTCCGGCCAACCCTGATGACCCGTGGTCGCACGGCGTGGAGAACCTGGCCGCTTCGCTGCACCGGGTCCTCGATCTGCGCAGGGTCGACACGATGGCGCTGCAGAAGTACGACATCCCCGTCGTCAGCCACCCCGGCGAGTTCGAGGAACGCTGGTGGTCGCCGATCAACACCCCCGTCTTCGGCCCCGACGGCTCCGTGGTGCGCATCATCCACCGCGTCGAGGACGTGACGGGCTTCATCAGGGACCGCGGCCGCCTGCCCTCCACGGACGAGGCGAGCGACGAGCGGTTCCGCAGCGCGGAGACGGAGCTCTACGCGCGGGCCCAGGAGCTTCAGAAGGTCAACGAGGAGCTGCGGCGCGCACACGCCAGGGAGAGCCGGGTCGCTCTCACCCTGCAGGAGGCGATGCTCTACTCCCCGGACCTTCCACGTCCCGGCGTCGCCGTCCGCTACCTGCCCGCGGTCGGGACGCTGAACGTGTGCGGGGACTGGTACGACGTCACCGACGTGTCAGGGACCGGACTCACCGCCGCGGTCGGCGACGTCGTCGGCCACGGCCTGGAGGCCGCCGGGATCATGGGGATGCTGCGCAGCGCCCTCAGCGCCGCCATGCGCGCGACCGACAGGCCCGCCAGGGCCCTGCAGATCCTGGACCTCTACGCGGGCTCCGTCGAGGGCGCGCAGTCCGCGACGGCCCTCAAGGTCAGGGTCGACACCGACGAGCAGATGATCACCTACAGCAGCGCCGGGCACCTTCCGGCCGTGCTGCTGCACCCCGACGGCGCCTGCGAGTTGCTGGACCGGGCCACGGACCCGCCACTGGCCTCCCGCCCGGAGGTCCTCCCCCGGCCCGAGGCGATCGCCCCCTACGTTCCAGGTGACTCCCTGATCCTCTACACCGACGGACTGGTGGAGCGCCGCGACGAGGACATCGACCAGGGCATCGACCGCCTGACGATTGCCCTCGCCTCCTGTGGCGGGCTCGACGCCGAGCGGATCGCGGACAACGTGCTGGCCGGGCTGGGGGTCAGCCACGGCGCCCCCGACGACATCGCCCTGGTCGTCATCAATCTCTGACCGGCCGCTGCCATGCGGCCCGTCCTCAGCGCGACGGACGGTCCAGCCGCGCCGGCGCGCTCCCCGCGGGCAGGCCCACCAGTGCCTCGGCCTGTCCGGGCGGGTACGGGCGGGGGCCGTGCCACTCCAGGACGAGCACCGTGGCGTCGTCGCTCAGCCGTCCGCGGTGGTAGTCGAGGTGGTGGCGGACGAGGCGGCGCAGCGTTTCCGGGACGGGCAGACCGTCGGCGTGGTGCCTGATGAGGAAGTCGGTGAAGCGGTCGAGCCCGAACTCCTCGCCGTCCGGGTTGCGTGCCTCGGTGATGCCGTCCGTGTACAGCAGCAGCCGGTCGCCGGGCTCCAGCTGCTCGCGGCAGAGGGACGGGTTGATGCCCAGGCCGGTGCCCATCGGCGGCGCCGGCGGGCACTCGAGGGGCACCGCGAAGCGGCCGCCGCGGATGACGACCGGCGGATAGTGGCCCCGGCTGATCCACGTCAGCAGCCCGGTGCCCAGGTCGAGGTCGGCGAGCACGCCCGTGGCGTAGCTGCTGTCCTCGAACTGGTCGACGAGGGCCTTCTCCATCCCGTTCGCCGTTTCCAGCAGGTCGCTTCCCTGCCGCCGGTGGTTGCGGCAGGCGGCGACCGCGAGGTTCGCGGTGAGGCCGGCGGCGGTGTCGTGGCCCATGGCGTCGATGATGCACAGGTGCGCGACGTCGCTGGAGAAGGCGTAGTCGAAGGCGTCGCCGCTGACCTCGTACGCGGGCTCCATGAGCGCGCTGACGACGACCCGGTCCGTCGCGAACGTACGCGGCGGCATCAGGCGCCATTCCATCTCCGCGGCGACGTTCATGCGCCGCCGCCGCACCAGACGGGCGTAGGCGTCGCTGGTGCCGCGTTTCGTGACCACCAGCAGGGCGACGAGACCGGCCAGATCCCGCATGTCCTCCATGAAGCCCTCGTCCGCGTCGGACGTCGTGATCCGCATCAGCCCGATCCGTTCGGTGCCGTTGAGCACCGGCACCCACCACTGGCCTCCGCTCGCGGATGTGGGAAGGATCTCGCCTAGCTGGAAGGCCCGTCCCGGCGCCGTGCCGTCGATCTGCAGCTCGGCGGGAAGATCGCCGGTCATGCTGCCGCCGTCCATCCCCTCACCCGTCATGAGGGTGAGGACGGTCTGCTGGATGTCGGAGACGTACAGCAGCACCTCCGGCCAGCCGTAACGCCGGGCCTGCTCGCTCACGACACCGGGCACCTGCGTCAAGGTGCTCAGATGGCTGGCGGAGATGAGCCCGCCGAGCATCTGTGCCCGGTCGGTTGCCCTGGCCATGACTGAGCCTCCTTCGGCCGCCGACGCGCACAGGGAGCCCGGACCAGGGAGGCCGGACCGACGCCATCCGTACCGTTCCGGATCTGTCAGCTCACCCCTGCTCCTCCCCGCTGCCGCGGTTCCCTTTCAAGGCTGCACCCCGCTCCCGGAAGTCCGCCAACGGAGGTCAGGGCAGGGCGCACGTTCCGCTTCGCGGAGGCGCCGGGCCCCGCCGGGCAGGGACGGGCAGGGCCCGCGTGCCCCCGCCCCCTCACACCCCATACGCTGCTCGGCGTCAGTCACCGACTCGTACCGCCGAGGAGAACCGCCGTGCTCGTGCTGCTGCCGCCGTCCGAAGGAAAGGCCGACGGAGGCAAGGGACGCCCCTTCGACCCGGACGGACTGTCGCTGCCGGGGCTGGCACCGGCACGCGAGGCGGTGCTGGAGGAGCTCATCGGGCTCTGCTCGGCCGACGAGGAGAAGGCCCGCGACGTGCTGGGCCTGAGCGAGGGGCTGCGCGGCGAGGTCGCCCGTAACGCGCGGCTGCGCACGGCACCCGCCCGGCCCGCCGGCGAGATCTACACCGGTGTCCTCTATGACTCGCTGGACCTGGCCACGCTCGGTCCCGCCGCCAAGCGGCGCGCGGCGAAGTCGCTCCTGGTCCTCTCGGGACTGTGGGGTGCGCTCGGGATCAGGGACCGCATTCCCTCGTACCGCTGCCCGGGCGGCGTACGGCTGCCAGGGCTGGGCCCGCTGAGCACCCACTGGAGGGAGCCGCTGGCGGCGGTACTCCCGGAGGCGGCCGGCACCGGCCCCGTGCTCGACCTGCGTTCGACGGCGTACGCACAGATGTGGAAGCCCAAGGGCGCGCTGGCCGAACGCACCGTCACCGTAAGGGTGTTGCAGTCGACCGTCGTCGACGGCGTGGAGAAGCGGACCGTGGTCAGCCACTTCAACAAGGCGACGAAGGGCCGGATCGTGCGCGCCCTGCTGGAGGAGGGCACGGCACCGCGCACTCCCGCCGCGCTCGTCGAGGCACTGCGCGGACTGGGCTACGTGGTGGAGGAGCCGGGGCCCGGGCAGAAGCCGGGAAAGCCGCGGGCGCTGGACGTGGTGGTCACCGAACTCTAGGAACGGCACGCACGGGGCAGTTCACCGCAGTTGCAGTCCTCGCAACGCCGATTGCGCAGCACGGTCGGCCGAGGGGAGGATTCGCGCATGGCTCCCCCTTCCGCTTCCGCTGCCTCCGCGTCGCCTTCACCCTCCGACTCGCTGCTCGGCCTGGCGCCCGTCATCCCCGTGGTCGTCCTCGACGACGCGGCCGACGCGGTGCCTCTCGCCCGTGCGCTCGTCGCGGGCGGCCTCCCCGTCGTCGAGGTGACGCTGCGGACACCGGCCGCCGGCGAGGCGATCCGGGCGATCTCCTCGGAGGTTCCGGAAGCGGTCGTGGGTGCGGGCACCGTGCTCGAGCCCGCCCAGGCGGAGGAGGCCGTGGAGGCGGGTGCCCGCTTCCTCGTCAGCCCCGGCTGGACCCCGCGGCTGCTGGAGGCGATGCTCGGCTGCGGGGTGCCCGTGCTGCCGGGTGTGTCCACCGCTTCGGAGGCGATCGCCCTGCTGGAGCGCGGCGTGACGGAGATGAAGTTCTTCCCGGCCGAGGCAGCCGGGGGCATCCCCTACCTCAAGTCCCTCGCCTCACCGCTCCCCCAAGCGCGCTTCTGCCCGACGGGCGGCATCGACGAGGCACGGGCGCCGGGCTATCTGGCGCTGCCCAACGTCGGCTGCGTGGGCGGCACTTGGATGCTGCCGAGCGGTGCGCTCGCCACCCGGGACTGGCCCCGCATCCAGCGCCTCGCAGAAGGCGCCGCCGCGCTGCGCGCCTGAGGACGGACGGGCCGGGGAGGCGGCGGTTCGCACAGCCGCCTCGCCGGGGGGTCGGTCCGTACCGGAGGCGCCGTCAGCGCAGATGCGAGGTGTCGTTCAGCAGACGCAGGGACGCATTGCCGTCCGAGTAGTAGGCGATCGCCGAGAGACAGGCCGCGGACAGCTCCATCCGGAAGAGCGCCGCCGGCGGCGCTTCGAGTGCCAGCCTCACGAGCGTCTTGACGGGCGTGACATGGGTGACGAGCAGCACCTTCCTGCCCGGGTGGCGCGCCAGCAGCCGGTCCCGCGTCACGGCGACCCGGTCCGCGACCGTCGCGAAGCTCTCTCCGCCGCCGCTCGGACGTGCCTCGGTCGACTCCAGCCACTTGTCGAGGTCGTCGGGAAAGCGCTCGCGCACCTCGGCGAAGGTGAGTCCCTCCCAGGCGCCGAAGTCGGCCTCCCGCAGACCCTCGTCGACGCGGACCTTCAGCCCGGTGCGTTCCGCGACGGCGGACGCCGTCTCCTGGCAGCGGCGCATCGGAGAGGTGACTATGGCCTCGATCGTCCCGCGCGCGGCCAGCACCTCCGCGGCGGCGTACGCCTGGCGCCAGCCGGCCGGGGAGAGCTCGGGGTCGGTGCCGCCGCTGCCGGAGAACCGCTTCTCGGGCGTGAGTGCCGTCTCGCCGTGCCGCAGCAGTACGAACGTGGTGGGAGGCCCGAGGTCCGGACCCCAGCCGCTCTGGGAGACCTCCGAACCGGCGGCGCTGCCGCTGGCGGGCGCAGCGCCGGTGCTGCCGGGCGCCGTCCCCGGTATGTGCTCGTCGCCGGCTCCGGCAGCGCCGCCTGCCCCGCCGGTTCCACCGCGCCGCGACGCCTCGTCCGCCGCGTCCAGTTCGGCCGTCGACGCGGCGGCCGACCACTGCTCGCCCCGCTTGCCCGCGTCCATCGCCTCGTTGGCGAGCCGGTCTGCGTGCCCGTTCTCGGCGCGCGGAATCCACTCGTAGCCCGTCACCGCGCCCGGCGGGAAGATCCGCTGCGCCTCGGCGGCGAGCGGCCGCATGTCGGGGTGCTTGATCTTCCACCGCCCCGACATCTGCTCCACGACGAGCTTGGAGTCCATGCGCACCCGCACCGACGCGTCCGGGTCGAGCTCGTGCGCCGCGCGCAGGCCCGCGATCAACCCCTTGTACTCGGCGACGTTGTTGGTCGCGTTGCCGATGAACTCGGCCGTCTCCCGCAGGACTTCGCCGCTCACGGCATCACGTACGACCGCGCCGTAGCCGGCCGGGCCCGGATTGCCGCGCGAGCCTCCGTCGGCCTCGATGACGAAGCTGGCGCCCCGACGGCCGCCCCGGGCCGCCATCACAGACCGGACTCGGGCGTGCGGACCAGGACCCGGCGGCAGTTCTCGCACCGCAGCACAGCGTCCTCCGGAGCCTCGCGCACCTCGTTGAGCTCGGTGATGTTCAGCTCCAGCCGGCAGCCCTCGCAGCGCCGTTGGAACAGCTTGGCCGCGCCGACGCCGCCCTGCTGCTCGCGGATCTTCTCGTACAGCTTCAGCAGGTCCGCGGGAATCGTGCCGGCGAGGGACTCGCGTTCCGCGCTCACCGTCCCCACCTCGCCGTCGATCTCCACCAGCGCCGCGTCGCGCCGGGTGACCGCGTCCTCGGCCTTGGCCTGCACGGCCTCGACGCGCTGCGCCAGCTCCGCCGCCCGCTCGGTGGCGGCCTCGTGCCGCTCCATGACCTCCAGGACCACGTCCTCCAGGTCTCCCTGGCGCTTGGCGAGCGAGGCGATCTCGCTCTGCAGGTTCTCCAGGTCCTTGGGGTTGGTGACCTGGCCGGAGTCGAGCCGCTTCTGGTCCCGCGCCGAGCGCTGGCGCACCTGGTCGACGTCCGATTCGGCCTTCGTCTGCTCGCGGGCGGTGTCGCTCTCCTCAGTACGGGAGGCGACGAGCAGATCGCGGAGCTGGGCGAGGTCCGCCTCCAGCGACTGGATCTCCTCGTGCTCGGGCAGGTTCTTGCGCTTGTGTGCGAGCTGCGTCAGGCGTGTGTCCAATGCCTGGA
Organism: Streptomyces bathyalis; assembly: GCF_015910445.1. Lineage (NCBI taxonomy): Bacteria > Bacillati > Actinomycetota > Actinomycetes > Kitasatosporales > Streptomycetaceae > Streptomyces > Streptomyces bathyalis. The sequence goes on along the minus strand of NZ_CP048882.1, from coordinate 5,736,481 downwards.
CGTCCAGCAGTCGGATCTGGTCGGCGGGCGCGGCGTTCAGTTGGGGGCTCCCGAGGTGATGTCGTCGATGGCGCTGCGGTCGGATTCGGAGGGGCCGCCGGGCGCGGCGCCGTGGGCGAAGGCCCCGTGCGACGCGGCGTGCGCGGTCCAGGGGTCGGTGACCGTACGCGAGACATGCGTGCGCAGGCCCCAGCCGTGCCGGTCGGAGACCTCGTCGAGCTGTGCCGCCGCCTGCTCGCACCACGGCCACTCGGTGGCGAAGTGCGCGGCGTCCAGCAGCGCGAGCGGCGAGTGCTCGCGGGCCTCGGAGGCGGGGTGGTGGCGCAGGTCGGCCGTCAGGTACGCGTCGACGCCGGCCGCGCGCACCTCGGCGAACAATCCGTCGCCCGAACCTCCGCAGACCGCGAGGGTCCGGATCGTACGGTCCGGGTCGCCGGCCGCACGGATGCCCTGCGCGGTGACGGGCAGCCGTTGCGCCGCCCACTCCGCGAGCTCCGACAGCCGCATGGGGCGGGGCGGTTCGCAGATGCGGCCGAGTCCGCGGCGGCCCCGCGGGTCGGAGGCGTCCGGCACCAGGGGCCGCAGGACGTGCAGGTCGAGCGCGCCGGCGAGGGCGTCCGAGACTCCGGGGTCCGCGGTGTCGGCGTTGGTGTGCGCGACGTGCAGGGCGACGCCGTGCCGGATCAGCGTGTGGACGACGCGGCCCTTGAAGGTGTCGGCCGCGACGGTCGTCGTGCCCCGCAGATACAGCGGGTGGTGCGTGACCAGCAGTTGGGCACCGAGCGCCACGGCCTCGTCGGCGATCTCCTGGACGGGGTCGACGGCGAAGAGCACCCGGTCCACCAGGACCTCCGGGTTGCCCACGTCGCCGCAGACGGTGCCGACGGCGTCCCACTGCTCGGCCCGCTCGCGCGGCCAGAGGGCGTCGAGCGCGGCGATGACTTCGGAGAGTGCTGGCACGGGTGAAAGGCTACCTTCCGGCCCGGCCGGCCCGTCCGGTCACCGCCCCACCGGGGGACGCCACCCGCGCACGGACGATGCGGGGGCTTCCGGAGCGCTTCCGTGCTCCTCCGTCCGCCCGCCTGTTCCGCCTGTTCCGCCCGTTCCGCGGCTCCTGTCCGGCGGCTGACGTGGGCGCGCACTCCTGGTGGAGCGGCCTGTTGGCGACCGGGCCTTGCAACGTCCGCAGCACACGCGCACAGGCTCGCGCAGGCAATTCGCACATCCGCCACTCATCCGCGTGAAGGGTCCGAACTCGCATTGTTCGGGCGGCAGTACGAGACCTAAGTTCCTCACTGGAGGTGATCGACCCATGACTGCCTGTGCCCCCGAGGCCATCGCTGCGGACAGCCGGACGGCAAGGCACTCCACGTTCACGATCGCAGCCGACGGCGCCTATGCGGCCCGGCTCAACGCGTCCGCGGAGGAAGGCTGGTTCCCCGAGCGTTGGACTCTCGACGGCCCGGAGCCGTACGCGGTCCCGCTGCCCGGGGCCCGCCCCGAGGAGCCCGACAGCCAGGTGCTGCCGCTGACCGACGGAAGGGTCCTGATCGCCCGCCGCGAAGGCGGCGTACACAGGCTCGCGCTTCTCTACCCGACGGGGCCGAGCACCGGCGAACTCGCCCTGGGCTCGGTCGAGTCGGAGCGGCTCACACTGCTGCCGCCGGCCCCGTGCGGGCGCCGCGCGTACGCGCTCACCGCCGGTGAACGCTCCACGGGCGTATGGCTGGTGGCGGGCAGCGGCGACGGAGTGCCGCAGTTGATCGCCGACGTGCCGGGCCGCTGCGGGGGCGGTGCCTGGCTCGACCGCGAGGGCAGGCTGCTCGCCATCGACCGTACGGACACGGCAGGGAGCGGCCGCACGAAGACCGTCGCCATCGACCTGGGCCGCGGGGGCGAGGTCAGCCCGCTGCTGCAGATCACCGACGAGAGCGACGACCGGCTGCTGCTGGCCGACACCGACAGCGGCCTGCTCATCGTCCGTTCCGACGCGCCCGGCGAATTCCGCCTGGGCTGGGGGGTGTTGGGCTCCCACCGCCCGGTGCGCTTCCCGGAATCGCTGCACCCCGAGGACGCGCTGCTGACGCCCTTCGCCGTGCAGCCGGGGCAGATGCTGCTCCCGGAGAGCTGTGCGGTGGCGCTGCACGGGCAGACCACGGGTGCGCGCGCCGGCGGTGCGTGGCTGGGCGTATGGCGTCCGATGCAGAAGGAGTTGCGGCGCTTCCGTGCTCCCGGCGGCTGGCTGCCGGGCAAGGGAGTGTGGACACGCGAGGGCGAACTGCGGCTGCCCTGCGCGACGGCGCATGCGCCGTGCGGGCTGGCACGGCTGCGGATGCGGGGCAAGAGCCCGGACGTCGAGGCAGGGACGACGGCTGCCGGGACGAGTACGGGCGAGCGCCCGGGCGCGGGCGCGAACACGAGGGCGGCCCTGACGGCGGGTACCGTCGCACGACGCGCTCTCGGTCCCGGTCACGGCCCCGCGGATGCCGATACCCGCCGTGCCGGCGAGGGTACGGATGCGGGCCACGGCGCCGGTACGGCCTCCGAGCAGGCGCGGCGCGAGGCCGGCGAAGACGGCCTCGAAGGGCCGGCCGGCTCGTCCCGGGACGGCTCCCGTTCCGTCACGACGGGCGACGTCCCCTCGGCCGGTCACCCGGCGGCCGATCCCCCAGCAACCGGCAACCCGGCGGACGGCACCGGCTCACCCCTGCTCGCACCGCAGCTCGAACAGGAGGCTTCCGCAAGGGCGTTGCCGCCGGTGGAACCGGCGGGAACGGCAGCCCTCGTACCGCCGGGAGCGATGCCGGCGGAGGTTCCGCGGCTGCCGGCGCAGATGCCCGCCGCGCAGGACGCGGGAGCGGCAAGATCTGCGGACGAACAATCAACTGGCGCTGCACAGCAAGCAGTTGACGGTCCCTCGCCATCTCACGCTCCGCCCCCGTCCCTCGCCGTCGCCCAGACATGCGCCGGACGCAGGCCGGTGCCGCTCCAGGACGCCCCGCTCGCCACGGCTCTGCACGATGCGGCCGTCCGCGCGAGGACGGCATGATCAGGCCGGGTACCTGTCGTGAGAGCCTGGTCGGGTATCAAGCAGCAGAGTGATCCACGGAGTTGCCCCGCGATGTCCGAGACCGAGACCGGGACCGATACGCACAGCAGTCAGGCGTCGAACGGCGGCTCAGGCAGGCACAGAGGGAAGGCTGCCGGGGCTGAGGAGTCCGGGCAGCGCGCGCAGGGCCGGCACCGGCGTCCGCCTCAGCAGCGCGAGTCGGAGTAACTCAGGCAGAGAGTCGGAGTAACTCAGGCAGACCTGAGAAGCGGTCAGAAGCCGGAAGTGCGAACGCCCCCTTCTGGCGGGATGGTTCGCGCTTCGGCCCCCGAAGGCTGGCGGGGCCGAGGGCCCCGAGGCGTCAGGAGTGTGCGACGACCGCGTCGGTCAGCACGGGGGCGTCATCCCGTTCGACGGCGGTCACGGACAGCAGCACCCGGCCGGCGCCGCCCGCACCCTTCGGGTCTCCGCCCCCGTCCCCGCCGTTTCCCCCGTCCGATTCCGTCCACATCCGCACGCGCAGCGTCTCCCCGGGGAAGACGATCCCGGCGAAGCGCGTGCTGTAGCTCCGCACGCGCGTCACGTCCCCGCCGAGCACGGTGTCGACCACGGCCTTGAGCACCATCCCGTACGAGCACAGACCGTGCAGGATCGGCCTGTCGAAGCCGGCCAGCGCCGCGAAATCCGGGTCGGCGTGCAGGGGATTCCAGTCGCCGGAGAGCCGGTACAGGAGTGCCTGGTCCTCCCGCACGGAGCGGCGCACCTCGCGGTCCGGGGCCCGCTCCGGCGTTCCGGATCCGGACGAGGGGCCGCGGTCGCCGCCGAAGCCGCCCTCGCCCTTCACGAACATCTGGGCCTCCGACGTCCACAACGGGCCGTCCTCGTCGGCCGCTTCGGAACGCAGCACGATGACGGCGGCCTTGCCCTTGTCGTACACGGCCGCGACCGACGAGGTCTGCGTCGCGCTGCCGCCGACCGGAACGGGCCTGTGCGTCTCGACCCTCTGCCCGCCGTGCAGCACGGCTGCGAGATCCACGTCGATGCCGGGCGCGGACAGCGCGCCCACGACGCCCATCCCGCCGCCCGCCACTGTGGCGAAGCTGGGCAGGACGTGCAGCCGGCTCTCCAGCGTGTAGCGCAACTCCCGCAGATCGGTCGCGGGCACGCCCGCACCGAGCCCCAGGTGATACAGCTGAACATCCTTGTGGCCCCAGGTGATCCGGGTGCTGACGGGCTCGGCGGACAGCGCCCGCTCGACGTCGATCGGCATGACTTCAGCTCCTCTCCCCGGGAGGATAACCACCTGCCCCGACCGCCCCGCCCGGCGGAACCGCAGGGGGCATCTACACAACCGCGGCCGTGAGGTGAAGACTGCGGTGTCCGGGGGGAGTCCGGGAAGCCGGCTCGCACCACGCGCTTCTGGAGGGGGCAGTCATGGATCCGCAGAGGACCGTCGGCAACGGCAGCGGTGAGATCGACACGAGCGTTCCGCACTCGGCACGCATCTGGAACTACTGGCTCGGCGGCAAGGACAACTACGCGGCCGACCGCGAGGCCGGCGAGCAGTACCGTCAGGCGTTCCCGGGCATCGACGAACTCGCCCGCGCCTCCCGCTACTTCCTCGTCCGCACCATCCGGTACCTGGCGGCCGAGGCCGGCGTCCGCCAGTTTCTCGACGTCGGTACGGGCCTGCCCACCGTCGACAACACACATGAGGTCGCGCAGCGGGAGGCGCCGGACGCCCGCATCGTCTATGTCGACAACGACCCGCTCGTCCTCGTCCATGCGAATGCGCTGCTCACCAGCTCCCCCGAGGGGGAGACGGCCTACATCGAGGCCGATCTGCGGGATCCGGAGGCGGTGATGGCGGGTGCGCGCGAGACCCTCGACCTGTCGCAGCCGGTCGCGCTCATCCTCAGCGGAGTGCTGGGCCACATCGGCAGCCACGCGGAGGCCTGCGGGATCATCCGCAGCCTCATGTCGCAGCTGCCGTCAGGGAGTTACCTCTCCCACAACGACGGCATCGACGAGAACCCGGACACCAACGCCGCGCAGGACGACTACAACGACTCCGGCGCCGTGCCCTACGTCCTGCGCTCTCCGGATCAGATCCGTGCCTACTACGACGGGCTGGAGCTGGTACCGCCCGGCGTGGTGCGCATCAATCACTGGCGTCCCGACGTGAGTGGGGACGACGCGCCCGACGCGGCTGCCTACGGGGGTGTCGGCCGCAAACCGTGAGCGGGCTGTGCAGGTCACGGGCCGCGGGCATGCAGCAGGGTCGTGGCCGAACCGTCTGCCGAACCGCCGTCCCCCGCACGGCGGTTCGGCCGCCCGACACTGTTCAGCCGATCCGCGGGCCTTGCGTTCCGTCGAGGGTGTCGTCGCGTCCGTCGAGGATCTCGTCGCGCCGAAGGCGCCGTTGCGCCGGTCAGCTCTCCCCGCTGACCTTCGGCCCGGGATTCCCCGTGCCGGAGGTCAGCGGCTCCGGCGGGACGGTGCCGGCGGCCGGACCGTCCTCGCCGTCCCCGTGCGTGCTCTCACGGTCCGGTCGCGGGAGGACGAACAGCACCAGCGCCGCGCACAGCACGAGGACGGCGGCGGCGCTGCGGAAGGCCAGCCCGTAGCCGGAGGCGAGGATCTCGGGGCCGGTGCCGTCCCCGATGCGAGCCGCGGCGATCGTGGAGAAGACCGCGAGCCCCAGCGAACCGCCCATCGTCCGTGCGGTGTTGAACAGGCCTGACACCAGCCCGGCGTCCCCGTGCGGCGCCCCGGACATGGCCACCGATGCCAGTGGCGTCCCCGCCAGTCCCCCGCCGAGAGCCATCAGCACGCCGGGGCCGGTCACCGTCAGCAGAAAACCGCCGCCGGCGTACATGCCGCTCTGCCAAAGGCAGCCGGCGCCTGCCAGCACGACACCCGCCAGCGCGACGTTCCGTGCCCCGAACCGCACCATCAGCCGTGGCGCCGCCTTGGATCCCAGCACGATGCTCAGCGACTGCGGGATGAAGCCGAGCCCGGCCTGGAGCGGCGTGTAGTGCAGCACGTTCTGCATGTAGAGCGTCATGAAGTACCACATGCAGAACAGGGCGCCCCCGCACACGAACATCGCCGCGTTCGCCGCCGAGACGGCTCTGCTGCGGAAGAGGTGCAGCGGCACCAGCGGATCCTGCGTACGCGCCTCTACCGCCACGAACACCAGCAGCAGCGCGGGCCCGGCCACGAGCGGCCACAGCACCGAGGGCGCCGTCCACCCCACGGCCTCCGTCCGTACGATCCCCCAGGCCAGCACCCCCAGTCCCAGGGTGACCAGCAGCGCACCCGGGACGTCGAGGCGGCGGCGGGCGCTCGCGTCCCGTCCCTCGGAGACCCACACCGCGGCGGCCAGCAGCACCAACGCCCCCACGGGAACGTTGATCAGGAGCACCCAGCGCCACGAGAGCGCATCGGTGAGCACTCCGCCCACCAGGCCGCCTGCCGCTCCCCCTCCCGCGCCGACGGCGCTCCAAGTGGCGATGGCGCGCGTACGGGCGCGGCCGGGCGGAAACGCGGTGGTGAGGATCGTCAGCGTCGCCGGTGCCAGTACGGCCGCTCCCGTGCCCTGCACTATCCGGGCCGCCAGCAAATGCCACGGCTGCTGCGCCAGGCCCCCGAGAAGGCTGGCCGCCGTGAACAGCGCGAGCCCCACCAGGAACGTCCGCTTCCGGCCGTAGATGTCGGCGGCCCGTCCGCCCAGGAGCATCAGCCCGGCGAAGGCCAGGGTGTAGCCGTTGAGGACCCACTGGAGACCGGCCGCGTCCAGGCCGAGGTCGGTCCGCATCGACGGCAGCGCGACGTTGACCACCGAGACGTCGAGCACCACGAGGAACTGCCCGGCGCAGGCGGCGAGCACGACGACCCACAGGCGCACGGGAGTGCCGGAAGCGGCGGCGTCGGGACCGGGGACGGAGGAAGCCTTGTCTGTCACGCCCGTCATGCTCGCAGCCGGTCTCCTCGGCGCCCACTGGATATCCGGGCGTTCAGGACAGGAACGGACCTCGGACACCGGCCTCGGCGGCCGCTGTCACCGCATGCGGAGCCGCCCGCTTGCCCCGCGTCCCTTCGTCATTCGCCTCGCCGCGAGTGCTCGTGCCCGTCCTCCTGAGCAGGCTCCCAGAGCGCGTGTTCGCGGCGCGCCCACGCGCGGTCGGCCCTGCCGGTGCGCATGGCGCGGCGCGCCTCGGGGTGTGCCATTGCCATCCCGACGTGCGCGGCGAGTACGGCACCGACGGCCAGGGCGAGCCAGTCGTGCACGAACGTCGCGCTCGTACGCCACACCAGCGGGGTGAGCCCGGTGAACCACATGAGCAGCCCGGTCCCGGCCATCACCAGCACGGCGCCCGCGATCCAGGCGGCGAAGACCTTCTGCCCGGCGTTGAACTTGCCCGCGTCCCGGCCCCAGTCCTCACCCAGTGGCGGATACGGCCTGCGGGCGCGGCGGGCCCGCCGCAGCCATCGCCGGTCGTGAGGCCCGAAGCGGTTGAGGAGGCGCAGATCGGCGCGGAGCGCGCGCGAGGCCAGCCCGAGCAGGAGCGGTGCGGGCAGCAGCAGCCCGGACCACTCGTGGACGGTGACCATGAGGGCGCGGCGCCCGGCCAGTTGGGCGAGCCCCGGTACGTAGAGGCACAGGGCGGTGCCCACGCAGAGCGCCATCAGCACGGCCGTGGCGCGATGGCACCAGCGCACGGCCCTGGTGAAACGCAGCACGTCGGTAGTGGCGACCTTTGCGGAGGTTCGCGCTTCAGCACCCTCCACCGGGTGTTCCGTCGGGGTCGTGGCGCTCTCCGGCCGTGCGGCGGGAGCGTGCGGGTCAGGCGGCTGTCGGAGCATCATCACGTCCGTTCGATCTGCCGACCCAGCCGTCGATGTCGTAGCCCCGCTTCTCCCAGTAACCGGGCTCCACTTCGCGGGTGAGCTCGATGCCGGAGAGCCACTTCGCCGACTTGTAGAAGTACATCGGCGCGACGTACAGCCGTACGGGGCCGCCGTGTTGGTGGCTGACGGGCTCGTCCTGCATGCTCAGCGCGACCAGCACGTCGTCGCGCCGGGCCTGTTCGAGCGTGAGGCTCTCGCTGTAGATGCCGTCGAAGCAGGTGAAGCGGACGGCGGTGGCCTCGGGACGCACACCGGCCAGGTCGAGGATGTGGGAGAGCGGCACTCCTTCGAAGGGGGTGCTGGGCACGCGCCAGCCCGTCACGCACTGCACGTCGCGCACGATGCGCCGCTGCGGCATCGCGCGCAGCTCGCCGAGGCTGTGGCGGGCGCGGCGTTCGACGAGGCCGCCGACCGTGAGCCCGTAGTCGCGGGTCCCGCGGCGCGGAACGGACGCGGCCACGGAGTAGTAGCGGAATCCCCCTCCGTTGGGGAGCAGACCGGTGACGCCGGTCGGGTCCTTGCCGGAGACGGCACTCAGAACGCTCTCGGTGCCGCGCTGCACGTAGGGGGCGGCGGCCAGCCCCGCGGCGCCCAGCCCGAGCATGCCGAGCACCAGGCGCCGCCCGACGGGAGAGCCCTCTCCGTCGGCGGTCGGCCCGGCCGGACCGGGCGTCCCGGCACCGGCTCTGCCGGAGGTGCCGTCGGTCTCTGCGGCGTGGGCTGAATCGGCTGTCTCCACACGACGATTCGAGCACTGCGGCCCGCGCGGCGCCAGTGCCCGGCGGTCACCGTCAGACTTCCGTCATCTGCCGGGCTGGTCACAGGGCCCCGGCGCGAAGGGCCCGCGCGGGAGCGGACGGGCACCGTGAGGCAGCATGAACCGCCGGACCACGCCGCCGAAGGAGCCCGATGAGCCAGCCCGCCCAGGAGTCGCGACCGCAGCCGAAAGCGGAGCGCGCGCCGGAGTCTCCGGCCCCGTCGTCGGCCCCGTCGTCGGCACGGTCTTCGTCTCGGTCTCCGGCACCGCGTCCGGCCCCGGAGACGTTCGCCGCGTTCGAGGCGGCGAAGGGCTTCATGCCCGCCGACGAGGGGCTGGCCCTGTATGCGGCCGCCGTCGAGGCCGCGCGGCTCGGCCTGCCGCTGCTGGAGGTCGGCACCTACTGCGGGCGCTCGACCCTCCTCCTCGCCGACGCCGCTCGGGACGCGGGCGTCACGGCCGTCACCGTCGACCACCACCGCGGCAGCGAGGAGCAGCAGCCGGGCTGGGAGTACCACGACCCGGACGTCGTCGATCCGCACACCGGGCTGATGGACACGGTGCCCGTCTTCCGCCGCACGCTGCGCGCGGCGGGGCTGGAGGAGCACGTCGTCGCCGTCGTCGGGCGCTCACCGCGCGCCGCCGCGCTGTGGGGACGTCCGCTGGGCCTCGTCTTCATCGACGGCGGTCATACGGACGAGCACGCAACGGCCGACTACGAGGGCTGGGTGCCGCATCTCGCGCGGGACGGGCTGCTGGTGGTGCACGACGTCTTCCCCGATCCGGCCGACGGCGGCCAGGCCCCGTACCGCATCTACAGGCGTGCGCTCGATTCCGGTGCGTTCAGGGAGATTTCGGTGACGAGGTCACTGAGAGTTCTTCGACGTACCGGTCCGGCGCTGTGACGGGGCGGCTAGCATCCAGGACGTGTCGAACGGAAGCCCGATCCCGCCCGATCCGTACCGTCCCGATTCCGGCGCCGAGCCGGACACCCAGTGGTCTCCGGAGCAGCGGCGGTCCAGCCGGACGGGAATGCGTCTGCTGGTCACGCTCGGCGTGCTGGCTCCGACGTGCTTCGCGGGCTGGCTGATCTGGCAGTCCGCCGGCGGTGCGGCGGGGGCTGGACGTCCCGCGCCGACGCTGATGCCGCTGCCGGAGGATTCACAGTCGCGTGACGCATCGGCCCTGCCGGGCGGCGGTCCGGGCGGCGGAGGCGGTTCGGGGGCGGACAGCGGGAAACCGCTGAAGGGCATGACGGTCGTGATCGACCCCGGCCACAATCCCAACAACCGCTACCACGCGGCCGAGATCAACCGCAGCGTCAGCATCGGCACCGGCCGCAAGGAGTGCGACACCACCGGGACGGCCACCGCATCCGGCTATTCCGAGGCGAAGTTCACACTCGACCTCGCCCGCCGAGTAAGGGCCGGACTGCGCTCGCAGGGGGCGACGGTGAAGCTGACGCACGACGGGCGCAGGCCGTGGGGGCCGTGCGTGGACGCCCGTGCCGGCGCGGGCAACCGCGCGGACGCCGACGCGGTCGTCTCGCTGCACGCCGACGGGGCACCGGCCGGTGAACGCGGATTCCATGTGATCCTTCCGGAGTCGGTGAAGGAGGGACGCGCCGACACCAGGGCGGTGACCGGGCCCTCGCGCAACCTGGGCAACGAACTGGCCGACGCCTTCCGTGAGTACACCGGATCGAAGCCCGCCTCCTACGCGGGGGACGGTGACGGCACGGACACACGCGGCGACCTGGGCGGGCTCAACCTCACCCGCGTGCCCAAGGTCTTCCTGGAGTGCGGCAACATGCGTGATCCGCGGGACGCCGCCCAACTGACCGACCGGAAATGGCGTGATCGCGCCGCTCGCGGAGTGGTGAAAGGCATCGGGGACTACCTCGCCGAGAAGCGCTGAGGGCGCCCCCGGGAGTGAAGTCGCCCCGCCGGTACGGCCCCTGGACCCATCCGTACGATGGGGCCCTACCCCGGCAGAGACCACAGACCGTATGAAACCTACTAAGGACGCTAAGTGAACATCCGCTCGCTCACACGAGGCGATGGCGCGGTGATCGGGGCAGCGTTGCTGCTGCTGATCGCTTCCTTCTTCCCGTTCTTCGAGTTCGACGGCGACTGCCCCGTCGACTCCTGCAGCGTGTCCGCCTGGTCGCGCTCCACCCTTCCGATGCTGCCGACCGTGCACCTGCTCGGCATCGTCGCCGCGGCTCTGTTCGTCGCCGCCCGTCTGCTGCCGGACGGCCGCAAGGTGCTGGGGCTCGCTCTGGACCAGTGGGGAATGGTGCTCTGCCTGGTCGTCGGCTGGGCCGGGATCTGGTCGGTGGTCGCTGTCATCTTCCCGGACCTGGAGCAGCCGGGATTCTCGGGCGACCCCAACGAGAAGTGGCCCCTGACCGCCGGCGCATACCTGACGCTCGTCCTCTCCCTCGCTCTCGCCGTGGTCGGCGCTCTGAGCACCACCGCGGCGGCACTGAAGGCTCCGCTGCTGCCCGCTCCCAAGCCCGCTCCGTACGGGGCGCCGCAGCAGGGCGCCTACGGCTACCCGGGCGGGCCTCAGCCGGGTGCCCAGGGTCCGTACGGCGGCCAGCCGCAGGGTGGCTACGGCTACCCCGGCGGACCGCAGCCGGGGCAGCCCGGCCAGCCCGGGGCCCAGGGCCAGCCGGGAGCGCAGCAGCCCCAGCAGCCCCAGCAGCACGGCGGTCCGGCGGCAGGCGGGGGCGCCCCGGACCCGAACTTCCAGCCGTTCTGGTTCGCCGTGCCGGTCACGCGTCCGCTGTTCGGCGAGGACGGCGCACCGCAACCCGTTGCCGAACTGGCTCCCGGCACCTGGTACTTGGCGGTCGAGCAGCGTGGTCCGGCGCTCATCGCGCAGACCCAGGACGGGCGCCGAGGTGTCCTCCAGGACACCTCGGGCATCCAGCGCGGCTGAGGCCCCGAGCCGTCAAGACAGCGGCCCCTCCTCCCGGTTGCTCCCGGAAGGAGGGGCCGCTCGCGTTGCGGACCGGGCACCGCTCCCCGCGCAAGGCACTTTCCATGATGGAAACTCCGGTTCTGGCCACTTCCCGTGAAGCGGAGTTCAGCACCGTACGGGACGCCCTGGGGGTCGCCGATTCGGTGCTGAGCAAGCACCTGAAGGTTCTCGCCGACGCCGGATACGTGACGGTGACCAAGCCCCGCGGCTCGAGCCGCGTACGCACCTGGACCGCCTTGACGCGTGCAGGCCGAAGGGCCTACGAGAGCCATCTGGCGTATCTGCAGCAGCTGGTCGCTCACGCGGCACGGAGCACCACCCGCGATGACGGTCAGGGGGCGCCGGGGACGGACGCCGGGTGACGGCAGCCCCGTCCCCGGCCGTGCCGCCCGGCCGCGGCGCACCTGCCCTCAGCAGCAGTCCGGCGGCAGTCCCTCGGGCAGTTGCTCGCCGCCGAAGACCTGCACGGTCGCCTCGTCGCCGCCGAGTGCCGCGACGGCAAGCAGCAGCGAGCCCGCCGTCCAGCTGGTCAGCTCCTCGGGCCAGACGGCGTCGTCCTCGAAGACATAGCCGGTCCAGTAGAGGCCGTCCTCGGCACGCAGGTGCTGCACCCACTCCAGGATCCGCCGCGCACGGTCCGCCTGCCCCGACGCCCAGAGCGCCAGGGCCAGTTCGGCGCTCTCGCCGCCCGTCACCCACGGGTTCGGCAGCACGCACCGAACGCCGAGGCCGGGCACGACGAAGCGATCCCAGCCCTCGTCGATGCGTGCCCTGGCCTCCTCGCCGCGCAGCGCGCCGCCGAGCACCGGGTAGTACCAGTCCATGGAGTAGCGGCCCTTGTCGAGGAAGCGCTCCGGGTGCCGGCGCACGGCGTGACCCAGCAGTCCGAGCGCCAACTCCCAGTCCGGCTGGGGCTCTTCACGGTGCTCGGCCATCGCCAGAGCGCAGCGCAGCGCATGGTGCACGGAGGAGGAACCGGTGAGCAGCGCCTCCCCGACGGCGGTGCCGTCGGCCTCGCGCTTCCACCCGATCTGCCCGCCGTGCAGCTGGAGCCGCAGCACGAACTCGACCGCGGCCACGACAACGGGCCACATCCGCTCGAGGAAGGTCTCGTCGCGGGTCGCGAGATAGTGGTGCCAGACGCCGACAGCGACGTATGCGCAGAAGTTGCTCTCCCGTGCACGGTCCTTGGGCTCCTGGACCTCACCGTCGGCGTAGGCGGCGTACCAGGAGCCGTCCGGCAGTTGGTGCTCGGCGAGCCAGCGGTAGGCGGCCTCGGCGGCCGCGTGTTCACCGGCGGCGTCGAGTGCCATCGCGGACTCCGTGTGGTCCCAAGGATCGAGGTGACCGCCGCGGAACCACGGGATCGCACCGTCCGGACGCTGGATCGCCAGCAGTCCCTTGACGGTCTGCCGGGCCTGCGCGGCGGTCAGGACGCCGTCGAGGACGAGGCGTTCGGTGCGCCCCGGGGTCGTCACGCGTGCCCCTGGGCAGCGCCCGCCGTCCCGGACCCGGCGGCCGCACCGGCGGGCCCGGCCTCGGCACCGGGTGAGATCCCCTCCGGCAGATGCGGTTTGGTCGCGTACGCCACGAAGCTCTTGCCGATGAGCGGGTCGAGGGCCTTCTCCGCGAGGCGCGTCGCCAGGGGCTTCTTCATGATGTCCCAGACCAGCAGGCGGTGGTAGGCGCGCACCGGGAGCGCGGCGTCGTCCCCGTCGCGCTCGACGCCGAAGGCGCACTTGAGCCACCAGTACGGCGAGTGCAGGCCGTGCGCGTGGTGCGTCCCGTACGGGCGGAGACCTGCCTCGCGCATCCTGCCGAGGAGTTCGTCCGCGCGGTAGATGCGGATGTGGCCGCCCTCGACCTCGTGGTACGCGTCGCTCAGCGCCCAGCAGACCTTCTCCGGCCCGTAGCGCGGCACCGTCACGGCGATGCGGCCGCCCGGACGCAGCACCCGCACCATCTCCGCCAGAACGCCCTTGTCGTCGTGGATGTGCTCCATCACCTCGGAGATGATCACGACGTCGAAGCTGTCGTCGGGGAAGGGCAGGGCGAGCGCGTCGCCCTCCATGGCGGTGGCCGTCGCACCGGCGGGCGCCTCACCCTCCTCGGCCATCGCCGCGAACCACTTGGCGACCTCGCGGATCTCCTCGGCGTTGCGGTCCAGCGCGACGACGCGCGCTCCGCGCCGGTAGCACTCGAAGGCGTGCCGGCCGGCGCCGCAGCCCAGGTCGAGCACGCGGTCGCCCGGTGCGAGGGGGAAGCGGGAGAAGTCGACGGTCAGCACGGGTCTGCCTCTGCTTTCGGCGGGTTCGGCGACAGATGGGGGGTCCGGTGCGGCGCGCTGCCGGCCGCTGCCGGGGCTGGGATCAGCGGGCCGTGCACGCGGCCCGTGCGGAGCCGCTCTCGTCTCTGGACGCGCGGGCCTGCGCGGCGATCGCGGCGCGGTAGTGCTCGGCGGTGCCGCGTGCCGCCTGCTCCCAGGTGAAGTTGCGCAGCACGCGTTCGCGGCCTGCGGCTCCGAGCCGGGCGCGGAGCCCGGCGTCGGCCAGCAGCCGTCGCAGCGCGGCGGCCAGGGCGCCCGCGTCGCCCGGCGCCACGGCGAGGCACGTCTCGCCGTCCTTGCCCGCGACTTCGGGGATGGCGCCGCCCGTCGTGGCCACCAGCGGCGTCCCGGTCGCCATGGCCTCGGCTGCGGGCAGCGAGAAACCCTCGTACAGCGACGGCACGCACGCGACCTGTGCTCCCCGCACCAGTCCGGCCAGTTCGGCGTCGCTGATGCCCTTGACGAACTCCACCGCCGAGCTGAGCCCGAACCGCGCCAGCGCGTCCGCCACCGGGCCTTCCTCGGGGCGCTTGCCGACGACGACCAGATGCGCCTCGGGGACTTCGGTGCGCACCTTCGCCAGCGCCTCGATCAGATACACCAGGCCCTTGAGCGGCACGTCCGCGCTCGACGTCGTCACGATCCGTCCGGGCACCTGCGGAACGGACGGATCCGGCGAGAACAGGCCGGTGTCGGCGCCGATGTGGACGACGTGGATGCGATCCTGCCGGACCCCGAGGTGGTCGGTGATCTCCTGCCGCGAGGACCCGGAGACGGTCAGTACGGACGGCAGCCTGCGTGCGACACGCTTCTGCATGCGCGTGAAGCCGTACCAGCGGCGCACGGAGGCGCGGGCCGTGCGGGTCCTCGCCGCGTCGAGATCCAGCTGACGGTCGACGGTGATGGGGTGGTGGACCGTCGTCACGAGCGGGGCCCCGAGGTCGCCCAGGAGTCCGTAACCGAGTGTCTGGTTGTCGTGCACGATGTCGAACTCGCCGCGGCGCGCGGCCAGATGGCGCCGCGCACGCAGGGAGAAGGTGAGCGGTTCGGGGAAGCCGCCGGTCCACATCGTGGCAACCTCCAGCATGTCCACCCAGTCCCGGTACTCCCCCCGTCCCGGAGTGCGGAACGGGTCCGGCTGCCGGTACAGGTCGAGGCTCGGCAGCTCGGTGAGGGTGACTCCCTCGTCGAGAACGGGGTAGGGCTGGGCGCCGATCACCTCCACCGTGTGGCCCAGCCGGGCCAGTTCGCGGGAGAGGTGCCGGACGTAGACGCCCTGGCCGCCGCAGAACGGATTGCCCTTGTACGTCAGCATGGCGATGCGCAGAGGCCTCTCGGCGTGGCCGCCGAGGGCCGCCGCAGGGGCGGGTGTGCCGGGGAGAGTCGCGGGCCCGGCGGGTCCGCGATCTCCGGTGGCCAGGGTGTCCCGTACGGCCTCTGCGGTCACTCACGGCCCCCTTCGTCACGGCGCTTCCAAGGGGATCGGAGACACCGGCGCTGTTCCTGGACGTCGGGAAGACAGGCCCTGCCGGGCCCGCCAACCTTCGGACCAAGAATTTACCGGCCAGTCACTTATCCGGAGCAGCCGAGGCAGGTGATTCGCGCCACCCGCCCCCCACCTGCACTGATTCCCCACGGCGGGCGTGGCGTACGCGAGGCCCGTTTCACGACGGAAGAGGGCACACGTGGCGAAACGGGCCATGCGTGCGGGGGTTCGCCGTCCGTTCGCACGGGCGGGACCGGCCCGAGCGGTGCGGGTCGGGGTCACTGGTGCGGGTGTGCCCTCGGCGCGGCACGGGGTCACCGGTGCGGGTGTCCACGGCGCCGCACGACCGCGGCGCCTGGCCAACTCCCGCTGTGCGCACGCCGGATGACGCCAGGACGGCCCGCCTCGGCCCGGGGCGGGGCCAGTTCACCGGACCGGACCCGACGTTCCCCGTCGAGGGCTTCCCGCGTCGCCCCGTGAGTTCGTCGCCCCGTAGACGTCACCCCGAGACGGGGGTGAAGCGCACGGGCGTGCCCGGCACCGCCTGAGCCACGGCGGCCAGGGCCTCCTGCGGTACGACGCCGATCACCGGATAACCGCCCGTGACGGGGTGGTCGGCGAGGAAGACGACCGGCCGCCCTTCCGGAGGCACCTGGAGGGCGCCCAACGCGATGCCCTCGCTGGGGAGTTCACCCTCGCGCGCCCGCTCCAGCACCGGCCCTTCGAGGCGAAGGCCTATGCGGTTGCTGGCGGAGGAGACGCGGTAGCCGCCGGTGAGGAGGGTGCGCAGCGCCTCGCCGGTGAACCAGTCGGCACGCGGCCCCGGGACCACGGGCAGCACCAGTTCGCCGGGCGGACCGGCCCAGGGCGCGGTGTCGATGGCGGCCCCATGACGCGGCCCGGCTGCGGAGGTGGCACCCAGCGGCAGCCGGGCACCGTCGCGCAGCGGTTCGGGGCCGAGCCCGGAGAGCAGATCGGTGGCGCGGCTGCCGAGCACCGGCTCGGCGTCGACGCCGCCGGAGAAGGCGATGTAGCTGCGCAGCCCCCGTTCGGCGGGCCCGACGTCCAGCACGGCTCCCGCGGCCAGCCGGAAGGGGACGCCCCACGGCGCGGGCCGCCCGTCCACGGTGACCGCGCAGGGGGCGCCCGTGACCACTGCCTCGGTGACGGGACCCCGTGAAGTCTCCCCGCCGGCCGTGACCTTCGGATCTGCGGGCGGAGGGCCTGAGCGGCCCTGACCGCCCGCGGTGACGAGCACCGCGCAGCCGTCGAGCGTGGTCTCCAGGGTGGCGGCGTTCTCCGGGTTGCCCAGAAGCCGGTTGGCGAGCCGGTGAGCGGGCTCGTCCAGCGCTCCCGAACGGGGCACGCCCAGATGTGCGTGGCCCGGCCGCCCCAGGTCCTGGACGGTGGTCAGCGCCCCGGCCCGTACGGCGTGGAGCTCGGCGGCGGCCCGTGCCCGGGCGCGGCCGGCGGAACCGGTGGAGCCGGTGGAGCCGGTGGAACCGGAGCTGGAGCCGGAGCCGGTGGAGTCGGCTGGGTCCGTCATTCCGTTCCGCCCTCCGGGACGAAACGGACACGGGTGCCGGGTGCGAAGAGCGCCGCGGGCTCACGTGCGGCGTCCCACAGCACGGTTCCCACGGCTGTGCCGATCAGTTGCCAGCCGCCGGGCGAGGAGCGTGGATAGACGCCGGTGTACGGGCCGGCCAGCCCGACCGAGCCCGCCGGGACCTTCGTACGGGGATCGGACCGGCGCGGCACGTGGTACTCCTCGGGCAGTCCGGTGAGGTAGCCGAATCCTGGCGCGAAGCCGCAGAAGGCGACGCGGAAGGAGGTGGCGGCGTGCAGCCGCCCGACCTCCTCGGGGGCGACGCCCCACATGCCGGCGACATCCGCCAGGTCCGGCCCGTCGTAGCGGATGGTGATCTCCACGGCTGACTCGCTGCCGCGCTCGAGCGGCGGGACCTCCCACTCCCCCACCTCCGCCGCGAGGCGCCGCGGTTCGGCCAGCCCGTCCAGCAGTACGGTGCGGGCGCCCGGCACGATCTCCGTCACGCCGGGCAGCAGCCCGGCGGAGCGGCGGCGCAGCACTTCGGCGTGGAACGCCTCGGCCGCCTCCGCCCCGGGCAGTTCGATCAGCAGACCGTGACGCCCGACGGGGAGGACCACACGCTCGCTCCCGTGCCCGCCCAAGGCCGTGGCCGCGCCGCTCACGCGAACGCCCGTACCGTGATCCCGGCGTCCGTCAGCTCGTCGCGTATCCGGCGGGCCAGGCGGGCGGCGTCCGGGGTGTCGCCGTGCAGGCAGAGGGAGCGGGCGGGCAGACGCAGCGGCCTGCCGTCGACGGCGGCGACGTCCTTCCCTTCGGCGATGGCGATCGAGCGGGCGACGACCTGCTCGGGGTCGGTGAGGACGGCGCCGGGTTCACTGCGGGGCACGAGGGTGCCGTCGGGGCGGTAGCCGCGGTCGGCGAAAGCCTCGTCGATCACGGGAAGGCCGACGGCCGCGGCGGCGCTGTGCAGTTCGGATCCGGGCAGCCCCAGCACGGGCAGAGGCGCGCCTGCCATCCGTATGCCCTCGACGACGGCGGCGGCCTGCTCGGTGTCGCGCACGCAGCGGTTGTAGAGCGCGCCGTGCGGCTTGACGTAGGCGACGGCGGCGCCCGCGGCCCGGGCGAAGATCTCCAGGGCACCGATCTGATAGGCGACCTCGGCGGCCAGTTCGGCGGCCGGCACGTCCATGTTGCGGCGGCCGAATCCGGCCAGGTCGCGGTAGGAGACCTGGGCCCCGATCCGCACCCCCTCGGCCGCGGCCCGCTCGCAGACGCGGCGCATGGTGAGGGGATCGCCGGCATGGAAGCCGCAGGCGATGTTGGCGCTGGTGACCGAGTTCAGCAGGGCGTCGTCGTCGGTGAGTTCCCACCGGCCGAAGCCCTCTCCCAGGTCGGCGTTGAGGTCGATCATCGAAGCCAACCTAGAGGATTGTTGAACAATACGGCAAGGGGGTTGTTGTCCCGCACGGCTTTGTAGGTTTCACTGGGGCGGACCACCTGCCCTGAAGAAAGATCACCATGACCGCCGATACCGACTCCGGCCTGGAGCTGTCCGAACTCGCCGCTGACCGCGCCCTGTTGGGCCGCACCAGCACGGCCGAGCGGGTCGCCGGCATCCTGCGTGAACGTATCGCACAGGGTTTCTTCCTACCCGGGGTCCGGCTCTCCGAAGAGCGCATCGGGAACGCCCTGGGCGTCTCTCGCAACACCTTGCGGGAGGCGTTCCGGCTGCTCACGCACGAGAGACTGCTGGTCCACCGGCTCAACAAGGGCGCGTTCGTACGCGTCCTCTCGGCGGCGGACATCGCGGACATCTACCGCGTACGGAACCTCGTCGAGTGCGCCGCCGTGCGCGGGCTGGAAGACCCGCCGTACCCGCTGGAGCAGGTCGCCGGCGCGGTGGCGGACGGAGAGCGCGCCGCCGAGCGGAACGAGTGGAACGACTGCGGCACCGCCAACATCCACTTCCACCAGGCCCTCGCGGGACTCGCGGGCAGCGAGCGAACCGACGACCTGATGCGCGGCGTGCTGGCGGAGCTGCGGCTGGCGTTCCACGTCATGGACGACCCGCGCCGCTTCTACGAGCCCTACCTCTCCCGCAACCGCGAGATCCTCACCACCCTCGAGGACGGGGACGCCGAGGGCGCGGAACGAATGCTCGGCTTCTACCTGGAGGACTCGCGGCGCCAGGTCATCGAGGCCTATCCGGAGCAGCGCGGCTGAGACGACGCCCGGCCGGCCTTCAGCGGCGGACCCGGCTCGTGACCTGCGGCCCGTGACCCTCACGGGGAATTTTGCAGCGACCACCCTGGCCGATCGTTGAACAACTCTCCACGCACTGCTCCGGTGTCCGCCCGCACCAGGTGTAGGGGCTGCCCTGCTGCCCGGCCGCGGGGACGGGCCCAACGCCCCGATGCCCCGCGCCGGTTCCCGGCCGCCCGGGCATCCGCCCGGGGAAGACCGCCGGAGGGCGAGGCTAGAGTGAGAGGCGTACATCGCCTCCGATCGAGGGAAGCCGGTGAGAATCCGGCGCTGACCCGCAACCGTGAGCGACGCCCGTACGAGGTGAACTGCCGCTGGAGAGCGGCCCCTTGGGGGCGTCGTGAGCCGGAGCACCCGGCCGGAAGCAAGGCTCGCGGAGCCGTGTCCGCCGCCATGGGCGGAGGCAGGCTCCAACCGTCGAGGTTTACGGAGCTGAGCCGGGTGTGCCGCCCGACGGTACGCGTGCAGCGCACGCATGCCACCGTACGGGCGGGGCGGCCGCGCGGAGCTGCGGACCGCTCACCGAAAGGCACCCCCCATGTTCCTGCGCCGGAGCATCACAGCCGTCACAGCGGCCACTGCCATCTGCGCCGTCACCGCACCCGTGGCGTCGGCCGCCGGCTCCGCCCCCCGGGCGTCCGGTACTTCGCTCGCCGGCCCCGCCAACCCAGCTGCCGCGCCCGGCACTTCGATATCGGTCACATCGAGGTCCGCCGCTTCCGATGCCGCCGCGAGCGGGAAGAAGACGCCGAAGGCGCTCTACGGCAAGGCCGACCCCAAGTACGACGGCGTGTGGAGACAGTCGATGGCCCTCCTCGCGCTGGACGCCGCCGGAGCCGAACCGGCCCGCGCGGCAGTGGACTGGCTCACCTCGCAGCAGTGCGACGACGGCTCCTTCACCGCGTACCGCGCCGAACCCGGCGCCGCATGCGACGAGAAGACCCCGGGCGACACCAACGCCACGGGCGCCGCGGTGCAGGCGCTCGCCGCGGTCGGCAGCCAGGACGCAACGGTGCGCAAGGCCCTCGCCTGGCTGCGTTCCGTGCAGAACAAGGACGGCGGCTGGAGCTACAACCCGGGCGGTCCCAGCGACGCGAACTCGGTGTCCGTCGTCGTCGGCGCCCTCTCCGCCGCAGGCAAGGCGCCGGAGAAGGTAACGAAGGACGGCAAGTCGCCGTACGACGCGCTCACTTCGCTCCAGCTCGGCTGCGATGCCAAGGCAGCCGAGCGCGGCGCCTTCGCGTACCAGCCCGACAAGGACGGGAAGTTGGCCGCCAACGACGACGCGACGGCCGCGGCCGTCCTCGCAGGGACCGGCTCCGGACTGCTGCCCGAGCGGAAGCCGGACCGCCCGGTCGAGCCGCTGAAGTGCGGCAAGGGCGACGGCGGCAAGCCCCTCGCACGCGACGAGGCCGCCGACGCCGGTGCCGCCCACCTCACGTCCGTGCTGGAGAAGAACGGTGACCATCTGCTCGCGGTGACGCCCGGCGCCAAGGGCACACCCGACTACGCCAACACGGCCGACGCCGTCATCGCACTCGCCGCGGCAGGCCACCGCGCCGAGGCGCGCAAACCGCTCAACTGGCTGGCGGAAAAGCTCGATTCATGGGACAAGGCCGAGAGCGACCCCGCCGCGGTCGCCGGCGTCATGCTCGCCGTGCACGCGACCGGCGGCGACGCATCGACGCTCAAGGGCACGAAGCTCCTGGACCGCCTCGTCGCAACCGGCCCGGAACCCGCCCGCATGCCCGACGAGAAGGCCACCGGCGGGATGACGAAGAAGGAAGGCGGCGGCAGTGACGTGCTGCGCTGGTCCCTGCTGGGTGCTGGGCTGGCCGCGGGCGTCGGCGTCGGCTTCCTGATCAGCGCTCGCAGAAAGCGGCAGGGACTGTGACCGCCGGCGGGGCATCGAGTCCGGCGAACAGGCCGGGCCCGCCTGGCCGTTGGGGCGCGGTGCGCGGTGCGGCGGTGATCGGACTCGCGCTGCTCCCGGCCACCGTGCAGGTACCGGCGAGCGCCGCCGACGTTCAGGCGACGAAGGCAACGACGACCGCGGCGGCGCCCGCCGCGGTGACCGCGCGCACGTCGGGATCGGGCAGCTACCGGTACTGGGCGTTCTGGGAGCGGAAGGGCAAGGACGGCAACGCCGCCTGGTCGTACGCCACCCAGGGCCCGTCCGTTCTGCGCCCTGAGGACGGCGCCGTGCTCGGTTTCCGCTTCGCGCTCAGCGAGGACTCCAAGGACGCGGAAAAGCCGCGCGGCGAGGCGGAGTTCGCCGCCGTCTGCGGCGGCACCGAAGCCGAGAGGGGCCGCAAGCGGATCGCGCTCGCCATCGACTTCGGCACCCCGGCCCACGCACCTCGCGGCGAGAGCCCACCGCGGCGGCGCACCACCTGTGCGCAGGTCGACGAGGACGCCACGGCTGCCGACGCCCTCGCGGATGTCGCGAAGCCGCTGCGCTACAACTCCGATGCGCTCCTGTGCGCCATCGACGGCTACCCGGAACGCGGTTGCGGCGAGCAGATCGAGAGCGGAGACGACGACAAGGGCACGGGGCAGGACGACACGCCTGAGGACAACGGGGCAGGCGCGGAGGACGACGCAGGCGACGACTCCAGCAACGGCTTCGGTTCGGCGACGGGCGTCGCCGCGGGCCTCGCCGCCGTCGCCGCGCTCTCCTTCGCGACCGTCCGCCGTTCGCGGCGCCGCGGGTGACCGGGTGGGACGCGGTGAGGCGATGAGGGAACGGCTGCGCGCACCCGAGGCCGGCCGTGGCCTCGACCTGCATCCGGGCGGCTGGTGGCTGTGGGCGCTGGGCATGGCGACCGCCGCGTCCCGCACGACGAATCCGCTGCTGCTGATGCTGCTGTGCGCCGTGGCCGGTTATGTCGTCGCCGCACGCCGCACGAACGCTCCCTGGGCCCGTTCGTACGGCGTGTTCCTGAAGCTGGGGCTCGTGGTGCTCGTCATCCGGCTCTTCTTCGCCTTCTTCCTCGGCTCGCCCATCCCCGGGAGCCACGTCCTCGTCACGCTGCCCGAAGTGCCGCTGCCGGACTGGGCGAGGGGTGTGCGCGTCGGGGGCCGGGTCACCGCGGAGGGGCTGGTGTTCGCGCTGTACGACGGGCTGAAGCTGGCGACCCTGCTCGTCTGCGTGGGCGCCGCCAACGCACTCGCCAATCCCGCCCGACTGCTCAAGTCCCTTCCCGGAGCGCTCTACGAGGCGGGCGTCGCCGTCGTCGTCGCGATGACGTTCGCGCCCAACCTGGTGGCGGACGTACGGCGGCTGCGTGCCGCACGCCGTTTGCGCGGGCGCGCGGACAAGGGGGTCCGCGCGCTGCTCCAGGTCGGACTGCCCGTGCTGGAAGGCGCGTTGGAGCGTTCGGTGGCGCTGGCCGCCGCGATGGACGCACGCGGCTACGGGCGCAGCGCCCAAGTGCCGCCCGCCGTACGCCGGACGACGACCCTGCTCACGCTCGGCGGGCTGCTCGGCGTGTGCGCCGGTACGTACGCGCTGCTGTCGGCCCAGGGCGCGGTGTACGGCCTGCCGGTGCTGCTCGGCGGTGTGCTGCTGGCGCTGGCCGGGCTGCGGCTGGGCGGGCGGCGCAGCATCCGCAGCCGCTACCGTCCCGAACTGTGGGGTGTCCGGGCCTGGTTGACGGCCGCCTCGGGTGCGGCGGCCGGCGCCGTCATGGTGGCGGCCGGCGGCGCGTTCCCGGAGGCACTGCACCCGCCGGCGGTGCCGCTGACGGCACCGGAGCTTCCACTGTGGCCCGCGGCCGGGCTGCTGGCCGCCCTGCTGCCCGCGTTCGTCGCGCCCGCCCCCGTGCAGGACCCCGCCCCGCTCCCGTCCGCAGTCGCGTCGTCGCCCGTACACGAGGAGCCCGCCCGGTGATCCGCTTCGAGCATGTGTCCGTCCACTACGACAGCGAGGCAACCGCCCGGGCCGGCGAAGCGCCCCCGCCCGCCCTGCGGGAGGTGGACCTGGAGATCCCCGAGGGCGAACTGTGCCTGCTGGTG
Source organism: Streptomyces bathyalis (assembly GCF_015910445.1). Taxonomy (NCBI): domain Bacteria; kingdom Bacillati; phylum Actinomycetota; class Actinomycetes; order Kitasatosporales; family Streptomycetaceae; genus Streptomyces; species Streptomyces bathyalis. Next base: position 5,713,133 of record NZ_CP048882.1, on the reverse strand, counting down.
GGCCCGTCCGGCGTCGGCAAGTCCACGCTGCTGGGCACCGTCTCCGGGCTCGTGCCCCACTTCACCGGCGGCACCCTGCACGGCCGGGTCACCGTCGCCGGACGCGACACGCGCACGCACAAGCCACGTGAAATGGCCGACCTCGTCGGCACCGTCGGCCAGGACCCGCTCGCGCACTTCGTCACCGACACCGTCGAGGACGAACTCGCCTACGGGATGGAGTCGTTGGGGCTGCCCCCGGCCACAATGCGGCGCCGCGTCGAGGAGACCCTCGACCTCCTCGGCCTCAACGAGCTGCGCGAGCGCCCCATCACCACCCTCTCCGGTGGCCAGCAGCAGCGCGTGGCCATCGGCTCGGTACTCACCCCGCATCCGCGCGTACTGGTCCTGGACGAACCGACCTCGGCGCTCGACCCTGCCGCCGCCGAGGAGGTTCTCGCGGTACTGCAGCGCCTCGTCCACGACTTGGGTACGACGGTGCTGATGGCCGAGCACCGGCTGGAGCGCGTCGTCCACTACGCAGACCAGGTGCTGCTGCTGCCGGAGCCCGGCGCCCGCGCCCTGCTGGGCGATCCCGCCGAGCAGATGGGCGTCTCGCCCGTCCGGCCGCCCGTCGTCGCGCTGGGTCGGCTCGCCGGATGGTCGCCGCTGCCGCTGTCCGTGCGGGACGCGCGCCGCATGGCGGGGCCGCTGCGCGAACGGCTCACCGGCCGGCCGGGCGGCGCCCCCGACCGGGAGGGCACCGACCTCGCGGGCGCGCACACTCCCGCCCCGAGGGGTGGCCGCGAACTCCCCGACGCAGCAGGCCCGTTGGCCCGGCTCCGGGCGGCCATGAGGACCCGGCCACGTCGGCCCGGACACGGTGCGGCGGACACGGGCCCCGGCGCGGCCCCGGCGGCGGAGCTCTCGGGCCTCACCCTCCGCCGCGGCCACGTCACCGCGCTGCGCGGCGTGGATCTGACCCTCCGTCCGGGGCAGACCGTCGCGCTCATGGGACGCAACGGAGCGGGCAAGTCCACTCTGCTGGGCACGCTCATGGGAGTTCACACGCCGACCAGCGGATCGGTGACGGTCGGCGGGCCCGAGCGCCTTGCCCCGGCCGAAACACATCCCCGGCGGCTGCTGCGGCACGCGGGCCTCGTACCGCAGGAACCGCGGGACCTGCTGTACGCCGACACCGTCGCCGCCGAGTGCGCGGCAGCGGACGAGGACGCCGCGGCCGAAGCGGGCACCTGCCGCGGCCTGGTCGCCGCGCTGCTGCCGGACGTGGCCGGGGAGACGCACCCGCGGGACCTGTCGGAGGGCCAGCGGCTCGCGCTCGCCCTCGCCGTGATCCTCACCGCACGGCCGCAGTTGATCCTGCTGGACGAACCCACACGCGGCCTGGACTACGCGGCCAAGTCCCGGCTCGTCGGCATCCTTCGCGCGCTGGCCGGCGAGGGGCACGCGATCGTATTGGCAACGCACGACGTCGAGTTGGCGGCGGAGGTCGCGCACCGCGTCGTGATACTCGCGCAGGGCGAAGTCGTCGCGGACGGCCCCACCCGCGAAGTCGTCACCTCCTCCCCGGCGTTCGCACCGCAGGTCGCCAAAGTGCTGGCACCGGAGCGGTGGCTCACCGTCTCCCAGGTCCGTGCGGCACTCGACTCCCCCGAAGGGGTCAAGGAGTGAACCCCCCAACCGCATCCCGCACCGCGCCCCGCCCCGCATCGCGCACGTCGCCCCGCGCCCACGGCCGCGCTCCGCGCGCCCTCCGCCTCGGCCCGCGCTCGGTGGCCGCGCTCGTGCTCACCAGCGCCACCGGCGTCGCCGCCTTCGGCTGGCCCCTGCTCGCCGACTCCGCATCCGGGCTGGCGCATTCGCGGGACGCTCCATGGCTCTTCGCGGCGCTGCTGCCGCTGCTGCTGGCGGTCGTCGTCGCGACGATCGCCGACACCGGCATGGACGCCAAGGCCGTCGCGATGCTCGGCGTGCTGGCGGCGGCCGGTGCGGCGCTGCGGCCCCTGGGAGCGGGAACGGCGGGCCTGGAGCCGATGTTCTTCCTGATCGTCCTGTCGGGACGGGTCCTCGGGCCCGGCTTCGGCTTCGTGCTGGGTGCGCTGTCGATGTTCGCCGGTGCGCTGCTCACGGGCGGAGCCGGGCCGTGGATGCCGTTCCAGATGCTCACGATGGGCTGGGTCGCCATGGGCGCGGGGCTTCTGCCGGGCGCCGAACGTCTGCGCGGCAGGCCGGAGTTGCTGATGCTCGCGCTGTACGGCGCGGTCTCGGCGGTGCTGTACGGGCTGGTGATGAACCTCCAGGGCTGGCCCTACATCGCCGGTCTCGGCTCGGGCATCTCCTTCGTGCCGGGCGACCCGCTGCCCGAGAACCTGGCACGCTTCCTCACCTACGTCCTGGCCACGTCACTCGGCTGGGACCTGCCGCGCGCCACGCTGACCGTGGTCCTCGTCCTCACCCTCGGCAGCACGGTCCTGCGTGCCCTGCGCCGCGCCACCCGCCGCGCGGCCTTCGACGCCCCGGCGGACTTCGTACCGCCGGGCCACCCCCGGGAACCGGCTCACGGGCACTCGGAAGCGGTGCGGCAGGATGGGACGCATGAGCATCGTGAAGATCAACGTGCTGCAGGTCCCGGCTGAGCAACGGGAGATCCTCGAGAAGCGCTTCGCGTCCCGCGCGGGTGCCGTGGAGGGATCGGACGGCTTCGAGTGGTTCGAACTCCTCCGCCCCGTCGAGGGCACCGACAACTACCTGGTCTACACGCGGTGGCGCGACGAGGAGTCGTTCCGGGCCTGGATGGAGGGCCCGATGAAGTCGGCCCACCAGGGCGGCGGCGACCGGCCCAAGCCCGTCTCCGAGAGCTCCTCGGTCTGGTCCTTCGAGGTCGTCCAGCAGGCAGGCCCGAAGACCGGCTGAACCGCACGGCACCGCACGGGCGAACCGCTCCCTCGGGGGCCCTGCCCCCAAGCGGACGGGCCGCACGCCCGCAACGCCACCCGAATGACGCCAACTGGCCACGTCCGGGGGATGTCTGACGCGCCGCCGCTCCCGCACGAGCGAACATCCACGCATGTCGGACATGACTCGCAATGTGAAGGCGGCCAGGGAGTGCTCGGTATGCGTCACGCTGATGGGCCTCGTGGAGAAGGCGGCCAGGGAGTACGACCGGAGCGCGGAGACCGATGCGCGGGTACGGCTGCGCAGGCACGCCCTGGCGGCACACGGACAGGAACTGCCGCTCCCGTGGTGAGCCCTGCGCCGTGCCCGTTCCCGTGCGAGGTGTGCCGGCGCAAGCGACGGCAGTGAGCGGCTGAAGCAGCCCCTCCGGCACATCCCCGCCTGCCTTCCGCCACCTCCGGCCACTTCCCGCCGGATCCTCCCGGCCCGCTCTCCCGCCGGCCCCGACGGGCCTACGATCTCCGGGAATCTGAGGGGGCGTGGCGATGGACCGGGACATCCCAGCGTGGAGGACGGCTGCTTCGCGGCCGGTGAGATGGGGTGCGAGACCGGTGACACCGACCTCTACCGTGGCTCGAGCCTGGAGGGAGGTCTCGCATACACCCCGGAGTCCCTGCGCCGGATCTTCTCGGGCCTGACGGAGGTCGAGCTGCGCCGCATGCGGGACGAGCCACCGGAGTCCCCGTACTTCGGCGAATCCTTCCTGTGGACGGCCCTGTTCCGCCGCGAGCCCTGACCGCGCGAGCCATGACTCGCGATTCCTGACCGCGCGAGCCCTGACCGCGCGAGCCATGACCGGCGATTCCTGACCGCGCGAGCCCTGGTCCCCCGAGCCCTGACCGCGCGAACCCTGTTCCGCCGCGAGCCCTGACCGGCGGGACCCGACGAGCAGCCCTGCCCGCTCCGCCACCGATCGCGCGAGTCCGACCGCCTCCGGGCCGGGTCAGGCCGTGAAGGCGAGCCGGATGCCTCCGTCCGGCAGAGGCTCGGCCTTGACCCGGGTCAGGTCGCCGACGTGGGCCGTGGGCCGGTGCTCGGCCGCCCGCGCCCCGACACCCACGACCCGCATCCCGGCCGCTCGCGCCGCCGCGATGCCCGCGCCGGAGTCCTCGAACGCCACGCACTCCTCCGGCGGGAGGCCGAGTTCGGCCGCCCCCTTCAGGAAGCCCTCGGGGTCCGGCTTGCTCGCGCTCACGCTCTCGGACGTGATGCACACGTCCGGGATGCGCACCTCGGCCGCGCGCATGCGGGCCGTCGCGAGACCGCAGTCGGCGGACGTCACGAGCGCGTGGGGCACGCCTGCGACAGCGGCCATGAAGGCGAGTGCTCCGGGGACCGGGACGATGCCGTCCAGTTCGCGCGTCTCACGGGCGAGGAGTTCCTCGTTCTCCGCGTGGTTGACCTGCATGGGCCGGTCGGGGAGGACGTCGGCCATCGTGATGTAGCCCTGACGGCCGTGCGCGATGCTGAGCACCGCGGCCGGGTCGACGCCCTTGGAGAGGGCCCAGTCGGTCCAGACGCGTTCGACGACGGCGTCGGAGTTCACGAGCGTGCCGTCCATGTCGAGCAGCAGCCCGCGGGCGGTGAGGGGCGGTTGCGGTGTCGTCATCGGGCGCGGGCTCCCTCACGTACGGAGACAGAACCAAGGTGGTCCCGCCCGCCGGTCAGGGGACCCGCGGGCCAGGCAGCCTGGCGCAGGGGAACGGGCGGAACCACTTTGTTTCATCACGATACAAAGAGAAGGGAGTGAGCGCCAGCCGTGCCGTCCGGCGGTTGTGCGTCCGCCCCGAAGCCCGAGGCGGGCCGGTCAGCCCGAGGTCTGGGACTCCAGGGCTCGGCGCGTGTTGGGGCCGTACTCGCCGAACTCGTCCCCGCGCACCTCGTTGCGCGCCTGGAACTGGGCGACCGCGCGCTGGACCTGCCGCGAGTAGACGCCGTCCTCGGGGGTGTCGTCGTCGAGCGCACCGACCTGCTTGAGCCGCCGCTGCAACTCGGCGACCTCCGGGCCGCTGTCACCCGGGCGCAGCGTCTCGCCGCCCGGCTGCGTCGACTCCTGAGGAGGGCGCGGACGGTCACGGCCGTGGTCGCCGCCCCAACCCCCGCCGTTGCCGCGCCCGTCCGAGTCACCAGGGGTGCCGGGCGCAGCGGAAGTCGTGCCGGAAGGGGCGGGGTCCCGGCCGGTGTGCCCGTCGCTGTCCCGGTCGGCGCGCGGGCCGGCGGTGCGTGAAGTCGGCTTCGCGGAGGGCTTGTTGTCGCTCTTGCGCTCCTCCGTGCGCGACGGGTCCTTCGTCGGGCCGCCGCTGGGCATGTCCGGGAGAGCGGTGTCGTCGGTGCTGAGACTGCGGTCGTCGCCGCCGCCGTCGTCCGTGAATACCTGCGTCGTCAGCAGTCCGGCGCCCAGGGCCGCGACGACACCGGCCGCGGCGAGCGCGACCCTGGCGGGACCGCGGCGCCTGCCGTCACCCTCGTCCCGCCCGTAGGCGTAGTTGCCACGGCCCTTCGTGCGGCGGTGGCTGCCGCCCCGCGTGGCGGACGGGCCGCCCTGAGGGGCTCCGTGGACGTGGACCGGCAGGACGCCGGTCTCGCCGGGCATGCCCGAAGTGGCGGACTCCTCCGGCTCCATGTCGTACGGGCGCACCACGGGCATCTCCGCCGTCTCGCCCTGGCCGCAGCGGGCGAAGGGTTCGAGGTCGGGCGCCTGAGACCCCTCGTCTTCGGGTTCCGGCAGGTCCACATACGGGCGTATGTGCATCGGGTCGACGTGCTCAGCCGTGAACGGGCCTACGCAGCCACAGAACTTCCCCCCGTCGGCGGTCAACTCCGCACCGCATTCCGGGCAGCATCTATGCGCCGTCATCCCGGCCCCTCCCCTTGGGTGCTGTCGCCGCGCCGTTCACGCGCCGATGCCACCCGAATCGCCAGTGACTGTCCAGCCGTGCACCTTACGTGGTTCGTGGGGCGTTCGGTCAATCGCAGTCCGAAATGACGTACGAAGGTGACGAGAGTCATTCGATCCAGCTGCCGTTGACCGTCGGTCCGCGACCGGCTCCCGCGAAGGGGACACCCGAGAGACGCGTTCAACCGCTGTGACGTCCTGCAATTCGCCGCCAGGCGGGGAATTCGAGCACCGTGACGGCACGCAGAACCCATTCGACGGGGCCGTGGGCGTGGGTCCTCATCCAGTGCGCGGACAGCCGCAGTTGGATCAGGTAGAGCGCAAGGGCGAGCGCCAGTACCGCCGGTGGGTGCAGCCGCCCCACGGCGGAGAGCCCGTAGCCGGTGAACACCACGGCCAGCACGGCGGATTGGAGAAGGTAGTTGCTCAGCGCCATCCGGCCGGCCGGTGCCAGCACACCTGTGAGCCGCTCACCGCAGCGGCCGTGGAGGGCACACAGGAGGGTCACGACGTACGCGGCGGTGAGTGCGGGGGCCGTGAGCAGGTCGACGGCCAGTGCGTACGCCTCGTAGGGGGTGCCCGGGCCGTGCAGCCCCGCGTGGGTGTAGATCACGCTCCCGGCCAGTCCGACGGGAAAGCCGATCCACTGGATGCGGCGAGCGGCCGCGCAGTGACGGAGGGGGCCGGCGAGGACGTTGCACGTCCCCGCCGCGAGGCCGAGCAGGAACATGGCCAGGGCCGCGGGAGCCTGGAAGAGCAACAGGACGGCCGCGGTGTCGGGCAGGTCCCGAAGATGCGCGGCGACGACCTGGCCGGGGTTTCCGGTGAGCTGTCCGGCGAGGCTGCGGGCATCGGCGGTGATCGAGGCGGCGTCGGGAGGTCCGTGTCCGCCGGCGGCGGCCTGGAGCGCGCCAAGTCCCGCATAGACGGCGGCGGTCAGGGTCAGCAGCACGACCGCCACGAGGACAGCGGTACGCGGCCGCAGCCTGCCCAGGCACAGCAGTATCAGGCCGAGCATCGCGTAGGTGGTGAGGATGTCGCCGGTGAAGAGCAGTACGGCGTGTGCGGCACCGATGACGGCCAGCATGGCCAGGCGGCGGAGCATGGAGGCGGTGAAGCGCGTTCCGCGGCGGGCCGCTGCCCGGCGTTGCAGGGTGAAGGAGTAGCCGAAGAGGAACGAGAACAGCAGGTAGAACTTCGTCTCGAGCAACGTGGAGACGAACCAGCCGACGACCGTGTCGGTGCGGGATGTGAAGGCGGGGTCCTCGATCCCCGTGCCGTGGAACACCGAGGCGAAGTAGGTGGCGTTGACCACCAGGATGCCCAGCAGGGCGAAGCCGCGCAGGGCGTCCACGTCGGCCAGGCGTCTGCCGTCCGCCGGGGCCGCCGGACCCGGGCCCGATCCGGGGGCTTCGGGCGCGGTGAACGGGGCGGGCGCCGGGGAGTTGGCCTGGTAGGGCTGCGGCTGCGAAGGCCGGGGTGCGGACGCTTGCATGGCGTATGGCTCCTGTCGGACGGAAACGCACCCGACCGTATGGAGAGCGGCACCTCGCAGGCGTCTGCCGGAGCTCTCATCGCCCCGTACGACCTCGGTCGTAGCCACGCTTCGTTGTGAGCGGCGCCGACGACGGCCCGAGTGCGACCTTCGTCGTACGAAGAGCCGCCCCGCACGGCCCGGGGCGTTCCTAGACTGACCACGTGACCGGTCGGTGGCGGGACCTGGCGGAACGAGCCCGCGCGAAGGCCGCGAAGGGCCCCGCCTGGGGCGTCCTCGCGGCGCTGCTGTTCACCCTGGTCGCCGCCCGCGAGACAGCCGTGTCGCCCGACCTGACGGGACCGCTGTGGGCGAACGTCCTGTGCGGGGCGGGGATGACGGCGCCGCTCGTCGCCGGGCGCCGGCATCCGGGGTTCACCGTCGTCATGGGCCTGGCCGCGGCGATGGCGCAGACCACGTGGCTCACGCCGTCCACGCATCTCGCGATGCCGCTGCTGGGAGTGCTGGTGGCCGCCCACTGCGCCGGGCGCTGCAGCTCGACCCGATGGGCGGCGCTCCTCCTGCTGGGACTGGCCCTGACGGAGGAATGGGCGGGCCCCATCGCCGTCAACTCGGATCCGCTCGGTGACGGGCTGTTCGTCAGCGTGGCCCTGTGGGCGGCCTGGCTCCTCGGCCGTTCCGGGCGCGCGGGCGAGCGGCTCGCCCGCGAGGCGGAGGCCCGCCGGCAGGCCGAACGGGAGCGGGAGGCCCGGATACAGGCTGCTGTCGCCGCCGAACGCCAGGACGTCGCACGCGATCTGCACGACACCGTCGCGCACGCGGTCACGCTGATGGTGCTCCAGGCCACCGGCACCCGCCTCATCGCCCGCGCTCAGCCCGAGGCCGCGGAGACCGCGCTCGCGTCCATAGAGAAGACGGGCCGCCGGGCCACGGAGGATCTGCGCGCGATGCTGCACATCCTCCGTGAGGACGACGACGATCCCGGCGGCGGCACCGGACCGTCCGCGCCGAGCCCGGGACTGGACGACGTGCCGGCTCTGGTGGAGGGGGCCCGGGGCAGCGGACTCGACATCAGCCTGTCTCCTGTCCCCGCTGGTGCAGGCCAGCCTCCGAGCCTGGGTCACGCCGCCTACCGCACCGTCCAGGAGGGACTCACCAACGCGGTCCGGTACGCGCCCGGCAGCAAGGTCGACGTCACGGTGTGCGCGAACGGCGGAGGCCTGACCGTCACCGTCGTCAACTGCGCTCCGGCCGCGCCTGTTCGCTCCGTCGTCCAGGGAACCGGCACGGGGTTGATCGGCCTGCGGGAGCGCGTGACCGCCCTCGGCGGAACGTTGGACGCGTCACCCGGCGAGGACGGCGGATTCGTCCTCGCCGTCGAGCTGCCGAGGAAAACCGCGTGAACGCCATCCGTGTCCTGATCGCCGACGACGAGCCCCTCGTCCGCGGGGGCCTGTCCCTGGTCATCGACGCCGCGGACGACCTCACCGTCGTGGGGGAAGCGGCCTCGGGGCCCGAAACCCTCGCACAGGCCGCTCACTTGAACCCCGACGTCGTCCTGCTCGACATCAGGATGCCGGGCAGCGACGGCATCGCCGTCACCCGCGCTCTGCACTCCCGGCCGCGGACCCCGCGCATCGTCATCGTCACCACATTCGGGCTCGACAGCTATCTGCATCAGGCGCTGGCGGCGGGAGCCGACGGATTCGTCCTCAAGGACTCCCCCGCCGAGCTCATTCAGCAGGCCGTCCGCTCGGCCGCGAGCGGCGACGCCGTGCTGTCCCCCGCGATGACGCGCCGGCTCATCAGCCGCTACACCGCCAACCCGCCGCCCGACCCGACCCCTCCACCGGGGTACGGCCAACTGACGGGCCGCGAGCGGGAGGTCCTGCGACTCCTCGCCCAGGGACAGTCCAACGCCGAGATCGCCTCCCGGCTCTTCATCAGCGAGGCGACGGTGAAGACACACATCACCCGCATCCTCATGAAGCTGGGCCTGCGCGACCGTGCACAGGCCATCGTCCTCGCCAACCGGCACGGGCTCTTCGCCGACGACCGCCGCTGACCCCGGGCCCTTCGGGGCCCGGGGCCGAATTGCCGTGCGAGCGGGGTTACTTGGCGCTTCCCGGCGCCTGCCAGGTCACGGTCTTCGCCGAGCTGCCTTCACCCGTGAAGACGAGGGCGGCGGGCGAGTCGGTCTTCGGAAGCATGAAGACGGAGCACTCCCTCACGGAGGACTTCGGCTTCACGAGTCCGTCGGGCTTGGCGTCCGGGCACTGCGGGACGCCGTCGCCGCCGAAGTCGATCAGAGTCAGCCTGCGTGCCGACTGCCCGCTGACGGCGCGCAGTTCGGTCTTCTGGTTCATCTGCGGAAGCAGCTTGTGCGGGCCGTCGTTGCGGTATTCGACGGTGACGTAGTACGGAACCTTCTTCTTGTCGTCCGCATCCAGCTTGAACCGGCTGAGGTCCGCGAGCTTGCCGGCCCGGATGCTCCGGGGCGTCGCCCGAACCTTGACGGTGCGGCCCTCGGCGTCCTCAACGGCCGACTCCGCCGGCTTCTTCAACGGAAGTACGTCGCTGGGAAGTTCGCCCTTCCCGCCGTCGCCGGCCTTCCAGATGACCGGGTCGCTCTCGTTGCCGCGGGCGTCCCGGCCGGTGTAGGAGACCGCGGCCGGCGGCCGGTTCTTCGGCATCATGACGATCCGGCACACGGTCGCCTTGCCGCCCGGCTCCAGCGATTCCGGTGCGCTCTTTGAACACGCCTTCGGCAGACCGGACTTCTTGGAGAGCGCCGAGGAGAAGACGGAGACCACCTCGCCCGCCTTCCCGTCCGCGGCGGCGAGCGCGAAGTCCCTTTCGGGCGAAGGCCGTTCCAGCCGCTTCTTGCTCTCGTTCGTGTACGAGACCGTGAGGTAGTAGGGCACCTTGCCCTTCAGGTCGTCGTCCAGCCGGACATTCTTGAAGTCGGCCTCGGAACCGCGTGCCAGTCCGCTGGGAGCCGCCCGCAGCGCATGCGACTGATTCTTGAGATCCGACCAGCTGATCTCGCGCTGCTGCTTCTCCACCGGGACGGGACGCACGGGAGCGGCCTGCTCGGGCGCGTCCGCCGAGGCCTTCCCCTCCTGCTCCGAATCGCCGCCGCCACAGGCCGCCGCGGCCAGCATCAGCACGACAACGCCCGCTGCCCTGCCTATACGTCCGTCAATACGCACAGGTTCCCCCGTCTTCGATTCGTGGTCCGGTTCTGGTCCGGGCCCGGTTCCGCCCGGCGCCTCACCGCTCAACTGCCGCTTCGGCCTGCCGAGTCGGAGGAGAGCGGGAAACATCGCGGTGACGCGAGGGGCATCAGAGTAAGGCACCGCTCACCGGGCGCATCATCAGGAGGAGGAAGTCCGGCGCAGAGGCTCACGCCGCCGGGGAAGGCCGCTCGGCGATCAGGCCGTGCGGCGTCCCGAACCGGCGTCCCGTCACGGCGCCTCGTCACGGCGCCTCGTCGCTGCGTCCGGTCGCGGTCTCCGTCACGGCGCCACGGCCTCGTACAGGCTGAAGGCGGCAAGACCGATCATGACCAGTGCGGCGACCCTGGTGATCCACCGCAGTGGCACGAAGCGCATGAGCGTACGGCCGCCGAGGATGCCGATCGCCGCCACCGACCACAGCGCGAGCACGGCGCCGAGGCCGACCGAGACGGGGTCGTCGTAGCGGGCCGCGAGGTTGGCGGTCATGATCTGGGTCAGGTCTCCGAACTCCGCGACCAGGATGAGCATGAAGCCGCTGGAGGCCACCTTCCAGAAGGACTGGCCTGCCGGGGTCCTGGCCTGCTCCTCCCCCTCCCCTTCGTCCTTCTTCAGCAGCAGCACCGCGGCCCCGGCGAGGAAGAGCACACCGACCACGGCCTGGACGATGCGGTGCGGAAGCAGCGTCAGTACGCTGCCGGCCGCCACAGCGAGAACGACGTGCAGGACGAAGGCGGCGGCGACGCCCGCGAAGACGTACGAGGCGCGGTAGCGCGTCCCCAGCATCAGCCCCGCGAGGGCTGTCTTGTCGGGCAGTTCTGCGAGGAAGACGACGCCGAAGACGACGGCTGCGACGGAAAGGCTGATCACTGATCGGTCCTCCGGGAAGGGCTGCCGTCCCGGAGCGGAGCACGCTTCGGCACGGCAGCGTCGTACATGACTGACGCTGCTAGGCCGAAGGTCTCGCTGGCGCCGCAGACCCGGACCGGCTGTCAGCCGGCTGTCCGGGATGCCGCGCTCCGGGCGCCGGGGCGGGACGTACGGCAGGGCGCACCGTCACGGAGACGGAGGCCGCAGACCGGAGGTCCGCCCAGTATGTCGACGGTCCGGCGAAGAGCTACTCCCCTTCTGCAGGGAGCAAGGCTAGACGATGCATACGTCCGAAGGCGACGAGCTCCAGGACGGCAGCCACGGCGACCACCTGCACCAGCAGCAGAGCGACGAGCACGAACAGCTGCACCGCACCCGCCATCAGGGGCGAGGCTCCGCCGAGCAGCATGCCCACGAAGGCACCGGGAAGGGTGACGAGGCCCACGGTCCGGGTCTGGTCGAGTCCGGGCAGCAGCGCCCCGGCAGCGGCAGGGCGCGCTATCTCCAGCCGGGCCTCGCGCAGCGGCAGGCCGAGCGCGAGGGCCGCCTCCACCTCACCGTTGCGGGTCTCGAGCTCCTCGAGTGCGCGCCGTCCCGCCAGAACGGTCGCCGTGAGCGCGCCGCCCGTCAGGATGCCGGCGACGGGAACGAGCACGATCCCGCGCAACGGCACGAGCCCCGTGACGAGCAGCACCGCCAGCACGGGCAGCACCCCCGCGGTGATGGGGGCGGCGGCCCACCACCAGGTGCTGTTGGGGGTGATGCGCCGCCCCGCGGTACGTATCGCCACCGCCAGCATCAGCGCCACGAAGGCCAGCAACGAGGGCACGGCGCCCACGACCCAGCCGATCACCGCGGAGACGGCGGCGAGTTGAGCGGCGGCGCGGAGACCGGCGGTGAGGACGGACCGGGCGTAGGAGCGGCCGTCGTCTTGGGCGAGGCGCGCGAGAGAGGCCACGGCGACCGCGGCCAGCAGCAGGACGGCCAGCACGACGCCGAGCGTGTGGCCGACGGGGAGCAGTGCTTCGGCGGCGAGCGGCATGGGAGACCCCCTTGCGGGCGGTCCGGCAGGGCTCCGGTGGAGGCTCCGGCGGGACGGATTGTGCGTCATGTACGAGGCGGGCGTGATGTACCGGAGGGGCAGGTGGGAGGCGATAAGTGAAGTCTGCGGGGCGGGTGTTGGACGTTCCGTCAGCGGATTGTGACCAAGGCCTTGATGTGACGTGAACACGTCGTCACGCTGTTACCTGATGCCTGCCTTCCGGCAACGTGTCGTCGGCAACATCAGTCCAACACGGGCTGCACGCCTTGCAATATCCCCCCACACCGAGGGAGTTCGTATGCAGAAGCGCATACGCACCGAGCTCTACGCGCGTCGCCGCAAATCGGTCATCATCGCCGCGCTCGCCGCGCCCTGCGCCGGGCTGCTGCTGTTCACGAGCGGGATCTCGACGGCCCAGGCCGAGCCGCCCGCCCCGCCCAGCGCCTCCGAGGCGAAGACCATGCTGGACGGGCTGAAGGAGCAGGCAGAAGGCTCCATGGATGGCTACGACCGCGAGAAGTTCCCGCACTGGAGCGACCAGGGCGACGGATGCGACACCCGGGAAGCCGTACTCAAGCGTGACGGCGAGGGCGTGGAGACCGGCAGCGACTGCTACCCGAGCAGTGGCTCCTGGACCAGCCCGTACGACGACGGCAAGTGGACCGACCCCTCGGACGTCGACATCGACCACATGGTGCCGCTCGCCGAATCCTGGACCTCGGGCGCCAGCGACTGGACGCAGGACAAGCGTGAGCAGCTCGCCAACGACATGAAGATCTCGCAGCTCCTCGCTGTCACGGACAACGTGAACCAGACGAAGAGCGATCAGGACCCGGCCGAGTGGATGCCCCCGAAGGACGACTTCCACTGCACCTACGCCCGGATGTGGATCTGGGTGAAGAGCACCTACGAACTGACCGCGGACTCGGCCGAGAAGAGCGCACTCACCGAGGCTCTCGGCAAGTGCTGAGTTCTGCCGTTTCCGGCTAGCCGGGGCACGGGCGCCCCTCGGCTCGGAACACGGGTCACAACGCAGAGCACTGCTCCGGAATGCACCTCTCCACGCGAGGGATCAGGGCAATTCCGGAGCAGTGCTCTTCTTTTTTCGTGCGGGGCCGGTGCGGAGGCTGAGGCGGTTGGAACGCGTGCCGGTTCGGGGCACGCTCCGGGTTCCGGGTTCCGGGTTCCGGGCTCCGGGCTCCGGGTTCGGCCCCTGGGTTCGGCCCGGGTTCCGGGCTCTGGGTTCGGGTTCCGGGCTCCGGGTTCCGGGCTCCGGGCTCCGGGTTCGGCCCCGGGCTCCGGGTTCCGGGCTCGACCCGGGCTCTGGGTTCGGGCTCCGGGCTCTGGGCTCGGCTCCAGGTTCCGGGTTCCGGGCTCGGCTCCAGGCTCCGGCTTCCGGGTTCGACCCCGGGCTCCGGGCGCCGGGCTCCGGGCTCCGGGTCTGCGACGGCGGGTTGCGGGCGGGCGGGCGGCGCGGGTTCGGTGCGCTTCAGTGAGCAGTGCTCTCGTCATGGATCGGCTGCCGCACTGCTCTACGCGCATCGGCGTGGAGCAACCCCTCCCCGATTTCGTGGAGCACCGCTCTTCGACGTGGAGCACCGCTCTCCAAGCAGAGCGCGAGTCCCGTATGTGACGGTGAGCACCGCTCTCCCTTCGGAGCATGGGCGTTCGACCCTGGGGCGGCGGGGGCCTCCCCGTCGGCGCGCAAGGGCCACATTCGCGAGCACCGCTCTCGGAACGGAGCGCGCGCCCCACCCGAGAACGCCCGCCGCGGGACCTAGGCAGAGGGCTGGGGCCACCGCCCGCACCCGCGAGCACCGCTCTCGCGTCGGAACACCGGGACTCCGGCACCGGCACGTGCACCGCTCACACCCGCGAGCACCGCTCTCGGAACGGAGCACCTGTCCTACCAAGAGCACCGCTCTCGCGCCGGAACAGCGGTGCTCCAAAAGAAAGGGCGGTGCTCTCGCTGCAGGAAACTCGCCGGTTGCCCTGGTCGTTCCGTACCGTGCGGGACGACGGAGGGAGAACTCCATGGGCAGGCTGCGCCTGGGACCGCTGCTGCGTTACGTCGACGAGGACACGGCGACGATCTGGATCGAGACCGACGGGCCTTGCGAGGCCGAGGTCCGCTGTGCCCCGGGCAGCGCCGGCGGCAGCGCCCGCACCTGGCAGATCTCGGGCCATCACTACGCGCTGATCACCGTCGTCGGCCTCGAACCCGGCACCGAGACCGCCTACCGGCTGCTCCTCGACGGCACGGAGGTGTGGCCCCTGCCCGACTCCCCGCTGCCTCCGAGCACGATCCGTACCCCCGCACCCGGTACGGGCACGGTCGATGTCGCCTTCGGCTCGTGCCGCTGGGCCGCCCGGCCCTCCGCCAGCTCCCACGACCCCGTCGGCCCCGACGCGCTCGACGCCCTCGCCCAGCGCGCCATCGCGGGCGGCGAGCGCCCGGACGTCCTCCTGCTCCTCGGCGACCAGGTCTACGCGGACGAGACCTCCGAGGCCGTACGCGAGAAGCTCTCCGTGAGACGGGACCTTTCGGAGCCGCCGTGGAGCCAGGTCGCCGACTTCGACGAATACACGCTCCTCTACGACGAGTCCTGGACGGACCCGGAGGTGCGCTGGCTGCTCTCGACCGTGCCCAGCTGCATGATCTTCGACGACCACGACGTGATAGACGACTGGAACACCAGCGACGCGTGGCGCCGCGAGATGCGGGAGACCGGCTGGTGGCGCGAGCGGATCCTGGGCGGGCTGGCCTCGTACTGGGTCTACCAGCACCTGGGCAACCTCTCGCCGGGCGAGCTCGCCGAGGACTCCGTCCTCGCCGCCGTACGCGCCGCGGGGGACGGGACGGCGGTGCTGCGTGAGTTCGTGGAGCGCGCCGACACGCATCCGGACACCGCGCGGTGGAGCTTCCGCCGTGACTTCGGCAGGGTGCGCATGCTGATCGTCGACACCCGGGCGGCAAGGGTGCTGGACGAACAGCAGCGGGCCATGCTCGGCAAGCAGCAGATGACGTGGCTGCGCGAGCAGATGCTGACGGGCACGGGACCGGACGACGGCCCGGGCGGCATCGCGACCCTCGGAGGCCCCGGCACCACGGCCCCCGGCCCCGGCACACCCGCCGCGGGAACCCCCACCCACGGAACGGCCGACGCCGGACCACCCGTCACCTCCGGGCACGGGAACGACAGCGGCTACGACCACCTCCTCCTCGGCACATCCCTCCCATGGCTTCTCCCTCCCGCGATCCACGACGCCGAGGCATGGAACGCCGCACTGTGCCGCGGCGTGAGGGGTGACCGCTGGGCGCGCGTCGGCGAAGCGATGCGACGTGCGGGCGACTTGGAGCACTGGGCCGCCTACCCCGGTTCGTTCGAGGCGCTGAGCGAACTCGTGGAGGAGGTCGCCGGCGCGCACAGGGCACCCTCGACGGTGTGCGTCCTGTCCGGGGACGTGCACCACGCCTACGTCAGCGAGCCCCGGTTCAGCAGTCCCGTCACGTCGCGGGTGCTGCAGCTGACCTGCTCACCGATGCACAACAGCATCCCGGCGGTGATGCGCGCCGGCTTCCGCTTCGGCTGGAGCCGCGCCGGGCGCAGCCTGGGACGTGCCCTGGCGCGCCACGGGCGCACGGGGCGTCCCGTGGTCAAGTGGAAGCGCTCCGGCGGTCCCTGGTTCGGCAATCAGCTCATGACGCTCCGGCTGCGCGGCCGTGCGGCCGAGTTGTGGCTGGAGCAGGCGCGGGCGGTTCCCGAGGGCGCGGACAGTCCGGGCGGTGTTCCCGGCGCGGGGCGCGGCATCCGCTCCCGCCTGGACCGGATTCTCGAGCGGACGCTCGTCCCGGCGCAGTCGTCTCCCCCGTCCTCCAACGAGCCCGGCCGCAGCGGAGGTTGACCTTCCGCCAAGGAGCGGCCCAGCGGGGGTCCCCGGCCCTGAATATCCGTTATCCCGCTGAGACAGGACCGAGATCGATCCCGCACGTCCCAGCCGTCCCCCGCGTCACCCACGGGCGTACGCTGGAGCGACCTTGATTTGACTGACTGACTGACTTCGTTCCCGCCCGGGAACGCACGGGGCGGCACAGCGACCGCGAGAGGTACGGGGACGAACGGTGCTGGAGATCCTGGGGTCTTTGACCGGATCCCCATGGCTGTACGGCATGATCGCTGCCTCCGTGCTGCTCGACGTCTTCGTGCCTCTGCTGCCCAGCGGGGTCCTCGTCGTCGCCGCCGGAACCGCCGTCGCGGGCACGGCCGCCGATGCAGCGGCCCTGCCCAGCCACGCACGTGACGCCGCCGAGTCGGCGCACCTCCCGGAGATCGTCGCCCTGGTGCTGTGCGCGGCCACCGCCTCGGTGCTCGGCGACCTCGTCGCGTACCGCATGGCCCGGCGGGGCGGTGACCGATTCGACCGCGCCCTGTCCCGTTCGCGCCGTCTGAAGGCCGCTCAGGAGAAGCTCGGCCAGGCGCTCGCCGGTGGCGGGGGCGCGCTTGTGGTGCTGGCCCGGTTCGCACCAGCAGGGCGGTCCCTCGTGAGCCTCACCGCGGGGGCCGCACACCGGCGCGCGAAGGAGTTCGTCCCGTGGTCGGCGCTGGCGGGGCTCACATGGGCCGCGTACAGCGTGGGCCTCGGCTACTTCGGTGGCCGCTGGCTCGGAGCGACCTGGCTCGGGACGGCGGTCTCGGTGCTGGCGCTGTTCACGTTCGGCACGCTCGCGGCGTACGCGCTGCGCCGGACGGCTGACGATCCGGCGCCTCGGAAGCGCGGGCGCTCCGTCTAGCGGCACGAACCCGTTCCGGGCATGCCACGGCTCGGTCGCCCTCCGCTCAGAGCCCGTGCCCCGCACCGGAGTTCACCGCCGAAGTTCACCGCCCGCGTTCACCGACCGCGTTCACCACCCGCATTCCGCGTCCCGGCTCGGCGGGATGCATTCACCGCCCGTACTGGGCCAGCGTCCTGGTGTACTCCCAGGGCTTCTGCTGCACGCCCGAACACGAGTCCTCCGCCGGGTAGGGGCGGCTGCCGCAGGGCCGGTCTCGGTTGGCGGACCAGAAGGTGAGCCTGCTCAGCTTGTGTTCGCGCGCGTGGGCGGCGATGGTCCGGAAGTCCGCGACGCCGATCGTCTCGCCCTCGCCCGTGATCCCGTTCATGGACGAGACGCCGCTGTGCTCGTACGCCTCGGTCTCCGTGTAGCCGTAGGCGTTCACCAGCCGGTTCCTGAGCCCGTCCACCGCGCGGGTGCTGATGCGTCCCATGTCCTCGCCCTTCGCGGAGGGCGCGAAGGAGAAGGGCATGATGCTCCAGGCGTCCGGCTCCACACCCGCCTGCGCCGCCCGGTCGATGAGCGAACTGTCCGGCCCGGAACGGTAGCTGGGCAGCGTGACGTACGTGACCAGTCCGGGGTTCGCCTCCTGTACGGCGGCGAGCGCACCGAGCATCTTCAGCTGCGCCCGGGCGCTCCGGTAGGCGCTCATCTCGATGTCGATGTCGATCGCCTTGAGGTCGTAGGCGTCGATCACCTTCTGGTACGCGGCCGCGAGCGACGCCGAGTCGGGGCAGCTCTGCTCCAGCTTGTGGCCCGCTCCGCCCCCGAACGAGGGGATGACGTCGCCGCCGGCCTTCCGCACGGCCCGGACCGTACGCTCGTCGACGCCGCCGGTCAGCGGCCGGTACCCGTCCCAGCGCGGCTCGCATGTGCCGCTGCTGAGGACGAAGGCGAGCGAGAACCAGCGCACGCCCGTCTCCTCCATCACTTTCGCCGGGTCCGGCGGGTCTCCCCAGCCGAGCGAGAGGTACGGGGCGACCGCCATCGGGGCGGGCGGCGGCGGTGCGGCAGCCGCTCGTGGCGCAGCGGGAGCGACGGGAGTCGCGGCACCGGCGATGGCCAGGGCGAGCGCGGCGACAGCGAGGGCGCGGCCGAGACCGGCCCGCACCGTCACGGGGCGGTGGGTGCGGCCACCGCCGGGACCGGTGGTGCGGGTGGCGCGAAGGCGAGTCAGTGCTCTCATCCGATCCCTCATCTCTCGGCCGGTGCCCCTCCCCTGCCGAGATGCTGGACACGCCGGGCCCCGGGACACAGCAGCCTGGCCCCGGCGTGTCCTGCGCCCGTACGGGCGCCTGCTCGCACCGCCCGCGCCTCAACCTCCCGTGGTCCACGGGACGTTGAGGGAATGCGGGGTCACTCCTCCGGGCGGTCGATCTCCGAGAAGCCCTCACTCCGCTCCCAGCGGAGGGTGTAGAGACCGGAGTCGCTGTCGTAGAGGAAGACGACCCTGCTGCCGTCGTCGTTGATGGACGTGTCCTGCCAGCCGTCGAAGTCCTTCGTGATGTCGATGTCCCAGTCGGTCAGATCGCCTGTGCCCACCCCGGCGACCGACTCGGTCGGCGGCTCACCGTCCGAGCAGTAGAGGCCGAAGTCGGCGATGAGGGAGACCGTGCCTTCTCGCTCGGCGAGGCCGACGCCCTGGCAGAGGTCCGTCTTGGTCTTGTAGAGCGTCTTCCACTTGCTCCACTTCCCGCCGCCGGCGGGCTGGTGCCTCTCCTGCACGCCGGTGCCCTTCACCAGCCGGACGTTGACCTTGCGGCCGTCGCCGAGTTCGAGCGTCGACTCGTAGTCGTCGTCCGCGGCCGCCGCGGCCGGCTCGTGTCGTACATCGGCGCTGCTCCTGTCCCCCTGCACGTCCTCAGCGGCGGAGACGCCTTGTGCGGTGCCGTAACCCGTCGCCAGCAGCGCGACGACGGCCAGCCCGGCAAGTCCTGCCCTGTGTGCCTTGCGGATGCCCACGTCGTGATTCCCCTCTGAGTGGTCGTTCCCCGGCGGAGCGCCTCCACCCAGCGGCGGAGACGCTCCGAAGACGCTGCCGGCACGCTGCCCGGTTCCCGTCGCCCGCACGGGCCGGGACCTCCAACGCCTGGGCCGTGGCGGCCAGTTCGGCAAGTTCAGCAACCATCACGAGAATTACTTGAACGCCGTACAACCATCGCCTCACTTCGCCGGTCACATCATCGCCACCCCGCCTTCACTCCTCCATCACATTCACGGAGACACGACGATGAGCCGACAGCAGCCCGGCTGGGGCGCCCCCACCTCGACGTACCCGCCCGCCCCGCAGCCCCGCAAGTCCTCCACCGGCAAGTTCCTGGGCATCGGATGCTTCGGCATCGTCGCCCTGGTCATACTCATCGTGCTCGCCTCGGCCGTGATGGGCGGCGGCGAGAGCGGCAACAGCGGATCGGGGAAGCCCGCGGTGTCCGGAAACACCGACGACAAGACGAAGGGCGAGGCGCAGGAGGAGCCGAAGGACGCGGCCAAGGCGAAGCCGGGGGCCGACAAGGGCGCGGCGGAGAAGGCCGTCTTCAAGGTCTGGGGCACCGCACCCGCCGGCCTCGACATCAACTACGGCAGCGACTCCGATTCCATCCAGGGCGAGGGCCTGCCCATGACCAAGGCCATGAAGCTGAAGGACGACGCGTTGTGGTACCACGTCAACGCCCAGCTCCAGGGCGGCGGAGACATCCACTGCTCCGTCACGGTCGACGGCAAGACGAAAAGGGGCCACGCCTCGGGCGGATACAACATCTGCGACGCCCAGCTGTCCGGCGACATGCCCGGCGGCTGGAACTGATCTGACCGCTCGTCACGGTCCGACCGCCCGTCACGGCGGAACAGCGATACCCCGACCCGGCCGTTAGTCCGGTCACCTGAGCACGTCGCGGGCCCGCCGCATGTTCGCGGCGGGCCTTTGTCGCAGGACGTCCGGCACACGGAGCGCGCGTGGACCGCACAGGGAACCCCGAGCCGCACAGACCCGGGATTCCCCCGTACATGCCGCTGAGTCCGCGCTGCTGCGAAGTCGCCTCAGCGACGGTTGCTCACCTGCTTGTGGAACAGCGGGGCGAAGTCGTCGGGAAGCTGACTGACCAGATGCCTGACCTGCCCGGCGGAAACCGCGTGGGAAACCGCCGAGAGCACAGCCTTGGCGTCCCATTCGGCGGTGTGGGGGCGGGCGCCGGTGCGTTCGCTGATGCGGCGGTAGAACTCGTTCAGATCGAAGGGTTCACCGTCGGCGCGGTCCTCGTCCCGCAGAGGCTCGTCCAGGGGCGGGGGAATCTGCGCGGCGAGATCGCGAGCCTCGCTCGCCGTGATCCGGGAGGCCAGAACCGTCAGGACGGCATAGGTCACGCGGTAGGCCTCGTCCTGATCCTGGTAGTCACCCAGGTCGCGGACCTGTGCCAGGAATTCGTCCTCGCGCATGAGTGGACACCTGCCTTCGTCATTCCGGGTTTCACCGGCGACCGATCGCCGGAAAAACCTCTCTCGCATGCAGGGCACGGAAAGGCTGGGCAGCGGACCTTTCCCGATGGGGGAATTTCTGGGTTTCCCTGTGCGTGCCGCTGAAACCGGCCTCGTTTCATGCACAGCCCTTCGGTAAAGAAAATACCCTTGCTTCCTATATGCACCGTTCAATCCCACTTACGAAGGGATTGAGTTGATTGATTCCGTTGGGTTTCGACGGGCCGGTGAGAGGCAAGCCGGACGGCGGCCTCACGTTGCGTCCGGCCCCGGAAGTTCACTGCGGCTGACTGGTGAGGCCCGGGGGCCGGCCACAGAAAGCCGCTTGCACAGCCCAGAGCCGAAGGAGCAAGCAGTGGAACTCAGTCCGCTCAAGCCGCTTTACGCGGAAGGGGAAGCCTTCGCCACCGTCTACCTGGAGGGCCGCTCTCCTGGCGAGGACGCCGCGGACCAGGTCCGGCTTCGCTGGAAGTCCCTGCGGGAGAGGCTCCGGGCCGACGGTGCCAACGAGGCCACGCTCGCAGCGCTCGACAAGGCTCTCGCGCGGGACAAGGCGGGCGAGGAGCAGGTCAACGGCCGGGTTCTCGTGGCGTCCGACCGGGGCGAGGTCGTTCTCGACGAGCCGTGGGACGCCTCGCTGGGCGCGGGTGACGACGCCCGCTGGGGCGTACTTCCCCAACCGGGTGCCTACGTACGGGAGGCCACCCACGCGGCACGGGTACTGCTGCTCGTCGCCGGGCATGCCGGGACGAAGTTGAGCAGGCTCGTCGTTGCCCGGGACCCGGCGGAGTCACCGAACGGGCCGCAGGACGGTGCGGCCGAGGGTTCACACCGCTCGCGTACGGGAGAGCCGGCCCACCGGCGCATCCGGCATCGCACGGATGACGCCACGGTTGCGAACGGCGACGCCCTGGCGGCGGCAGTCTCCTCGGCGCTCGGCCGCTTCACACCCGACGTGGTGATCCTCGCCGGCGAGGTACAGGACCGCACGTCCTCGCGCGACCAGCTGCCCGGCGACCTGCACGACAAGATCGTGGAGACCTCGCGCGGCGGCGCACCCGACCTCGGAGCCCAGGAAGCCCTGGACGAAGAGGTACTGCGCATCGCCACCGAGCACATCGAGCGGCGACTCCAGGACAACGCGTCCCGGCTGCGGGAAGCGCTGGGACACCGGGACGCGGTGCAGGGCGACGCACAGGTCCTCAAGGCCGCCGAGACCGGAGCCCTGGAAACCCTGCTGCTGGAGGAGGGAACGGACGCGAAGCGGGAGTCCCTGCTCCTGAGAGAGGCCTCGCGGACCGGCGCCCGCCTGGCCCTCGTGCCGCAGGGCACTGGGTTGGAGAGCGGCAGCGCCGGCATCCTGCGCTTCCACCCCGAGGGCTGACCGGGCCCAACTGCGGGCGAGCAGCGGCCATTTCACCGCATCAGGCCGCCCACCGCTCGCCCGGTGCACCATGGAGGCCCGCCGCGAACGGCGCCTCACCAGGAGCCGCAGGGAGGGCGTGCGGCCACGCTGTGCCCACGCGGGAGCGGTGACACATCAAAAAAGCCCTGGATGAATTGGCATCCGGGGCTTGATCTCGCGTATATTCAATTTTTCGTGCCCACATATAAAAAGGCAACGGAAGAATTCAGCTGGGAGCAGCATATCCCGTCAGGAGTGGAATTGTCAACCGACGAAATGCGGCAGGAACAGCAATTCATCACCGGCCTCTACACCCGCCTCGACCAGCTCAGGGAGCAGGCCGAGGAATCGATGCGCGACGCCCTCGTGCAGGCCGGGACCGGTTATCAGGCCAGGCTCGAACGGGATGTGCTGGTGGCGGAGCAGTCCGGGCTGCTCAGTGCGATCCACGCGGGCGAGAACGGGCTCTGTTTCGGACGCCTCGACTTCCGGGACGGCGGGACCCACCACATCGGGCGCATCGGAATCCGTCAGGACGACCCGTCCCGTACACCGCTGGTGATCGACTGGCGGGCGGACGTGGCGCGCCCCTTCTATCTGGCCACCGGTCACACTCCGATGGGCCTGCGGCGCAGACGGCACATCACCACCGAGGGACGCACCGTAACCGCGCTCCACGACGAGCTGATGGACCTCAGCGACCCGACGCGCACCGGCCACGAGGGCACGGACGCCGACGAGGTCCTGCTGGCCGCCCTGGACGCCGCCCGCACGGGCCGGATGCACGACATCGTGCGGACGATCCAGGCCGAGCAGGACAGCATCATCCGGGCACCGCACCAGGGCGTCATGGTCGTCGAGGGCGGTCCCGGCACCGGGAAGACCGTGGTCGCGCTGCACCGGGCGGCGTATCTGCTGTACGAGCACCGGGAGTTGCTGGCCCGTCGGGCAGTGCTGATCGTCGGCCCGAACCCGGCCTTCCTGAGCTACATCGGCGACGTTCTGCCGTCCCTGGGCGAGACCGGGGTTCTGCTGGCGACACCCGGCGAGCTCTTCCCCGGTGTGCGCGCCACCGGCACCGACAGTCCGGCCGCTGCCGAGGTCAAGGGACGCGCCGCAATGGCCGACGTGCTGGCGAAGGCGCTGCGTGACCGTCAGACCGCGCCCGACTGGGCGACGGAGATCGACCACGACGACTACGGGACGCTCCAGCTGGAACGGGCCATGGCCGAGGACGCGCGCTGGCGGGCGCGCGAGAGCGGGCTGCCGCACAACCTGGCCAGGCCCGTCTTCGCGTTCCACATCATCGACGCGCTCACGGACCAGCTGGTCGAGCGGATCGGCGCCGACCCGTTCGGCGGGCCGAATCTGCTGGGGCCCGACGACATCGCCCAGATGGGCAAGGAGATCGCGACGAGTCCGGCGGTCCACGCGGCCATCGACGAGCTGTGGCCGCAGCTCACCCCGCAGGAGTTCGTCGCGGACTTCCTCGCGGAGCCGGTCCACCTCGACGACGAGTCGGCCGCGCTGATCCGCCGTCAGGGCGGGGCATGGACCCAGGCCGACGTGCCGCTCCTCGACGAGGCCGCCGAACTGCTCGGCGAGGACGACAGCGCCGCCCAGGTGGCTGCCGAGGCCGAACGCCAGGAGCGGATCGCCTACGCACAGGGCGTGTTGGAGCTGTCCGCCGGCTCGGAGACGTACGAGTTCGAGGACGAGGAGTCCGAGGTCCTCGCCGCGCACGACATCATCGACGCCGAACGCATGGCCGAACGGCACGAGGAGGCCGACCACCGCAGCGCCGCCGAGCGTGCGGCGGCCGACCGGACCTGGGCGTTCGGCCACATCGTCGTCGACGAGGCGCAGGAGCTCTCGGCGATGGCGTGGCGGCTGCTGATGCGGCGCATCCCGACTCGCTCCATGACGCTCGTCGGTGACCCCGCGCAGACCGCGGAAACCGCCGGGCTCGGCTCCTGGGAACGCGTACTGGAACCGTATGTCGGCGATCGCTGGGAGCACGTGCGGCTGGGGGTCAACTACCGTACGCCCGCCGAGATCATGGAGGTGGCGGCCCGGTTCCGGCGGGCGCACGACCCCTCGTTCGTCGCGCCCCGCTCGGTGCGGTCGACCGGTGTGCGGCCCTGGGCGCGGCGAGTCGCCACCGCCGGCCTCGCCGCCGCCGTGGCGCGGGAAGCCGCGGCGGCCCTGGACGGGGGACGGGCCGCGGTCATCGCCCCGGCTGCGCTGCACGCATCGCTCCTGACGGAGCTGCCGGACGCGGCTCACGGGCCGGAGCCCGACCTCACCCGGGACGTGGTGCTGCTGGACGCCCGGCAGGCGAAGGGGCTCGAGTTCGACACGGTGCTGGTCGTGGAACCGGCCGAGTACGGGGTGAGCGATCTGTACGTCGCCCTGACCCGCGCCACCCAGCGCCTCGGGGTGCTGCACACCGGCGAACTGCCCGCGGAGCTCGGCGGATTGGAGGCAGCGGGGGCCGAACAGGGCCGTCCCTAGGCGCGTTTCACGGCGTGGGCAAGGGAGTGGGCAAGGCAGACGGCCGTCATGGACGGCGGTCGGCCGGCCACCGGTCCACGCCGCGGTGCACGCAGTGACCGAGTGAGGAGTCAGCCGGTGAAAGGCTCGGGGCCGAAGCGGCCCCACGCGATGAATACGGCAAGCGCGAGGTAAATCAGGTTCAGCGCCACGAACTTGAACTCGCCGCGTCGGCCGTGGGTGACCATCGCGCCGATCATCAGCAGGACCCAGCAGACCGCGGTCACCGGCACCAGAACGGGCGCGATGCCGAGCACGGCAGGCAGGATCAGGCCCGCCGCGGCCAGGAGTTCGAGGACGCCGAGGGACTTCACGAAGCCCTCGCCGACGTCTGCCGTCCATCCCCCGCCGTCGGCCGCAGCCAGTTTCTCCTTGGGTACGAACGCCTTGCTGATGCCGCCGGTCAGGGCCACCGCGGCCAGCAGTCCGGCAGCGATCCACAGCGCGAGGTTCATTTTCCGCTCCTCGATCGACAATCGCCTGCACTCCTAGGACGGACAGCAGTCCCCGCCTGTGACATCCGCCGGCACCCCTCACGGGTAGGTGCGCTCCCGTACCGATTCCCGCACACGCCGCGGTGGCTCCTGCCCTGTCCGTGCGGTCGCCGCCGCAGCCGCGTAATCCAGGTGCCCCCACCCGGACGACGGGGCACGATGGCGGCGTGGCCAAGCAAGTGGAAGCGTTCCACGCGGAGTGGGAGCACTCCTGCTGCGGGACGCCGTTCCGTGTCGGGGACGAAGTCGCCTGGGAGCTCGGGCTGATGGATCTGGACGAAGGCCAGGCAGTCAGCTGGCGGGATCACCTCACCGAGCTCGATCCGGACGAGCTGCCGGCCCTGCGCCGCACGGCCGTTGAGCGGGAACCCGTCTCACCGCCCAAGGGGGCGCGGATGTTCGGGATGGTCGAGATGAGCCTGCATGGCGTGGCCGGCGGCGAGCCCGAACGGGTCACCGCGCGGATCGGCGCCATCCACACGGTGGCGCTGTCCTGGCGGGAGGACCCGCCAGGGTCACGTGCGTTCGCTCCGGTGCCAGGTCAGTTGTGGCTGCACGCCGTCGACAGCTCCGCAAACAGCGTCATCAGTCCGGACGTGCCGCGTGGCGGACGGTGCGGCCTCGACGGCTGGCTCATCACGCTGGTGGACGTGACCCCGGGCCGGCTCCGGCGCCGCGGTCGGCGGCGACGGTAGGCGTCCCGCGAATGCCCGGGCCCTGGCCCGCGAACCGGAGGTGTGTTCCTCCCGCTCCCGGGCCAGGGCCACCACCGCTGAGACCGTTCCGGCCTGACGAACGAGCCAGGCCGCTACGGGATCAGATGTCAGGCGTCGACATCCGCGCAGATCGCAGAGAACTGCCCCTCGGTGGTGCCGCTGTCCAGGCTTTCGACCGTGACCTGCCAGGCCGTTCCGTTCAGTACGGGCCCGGACGTGAGCAGATCGATGTTGTCGGCTTCTTCGAGGTCGTTCGCCGAGGCCCCGCCACCGACGGCCCTCTTACCCGCGGGGCAGGGGACGACCTCGGATTCGGTGGAGCCCACCCCTGTAAGGCTGAAGTCGTCGTTGACGATCTCGTAGCCGCTGAATCCGTTGCTCGACGAGTTCACGTTGACCGTGCAGGTCACACCTGCGTTGACCTCGTTGTTGTTCCCCTTGACGGAGTTGTTCTGCCCGCAGACGTTGACGGACGGTCCCGGGTCCTTGGGCGCGGCCTGGGCGCTGCCTGCACCGATGACGCTCGCTACGGCGGCGGCGGTCATGATCGCGGCGATCCGGCTTGCCTTGGTCATTCCGGTACTCCTTCTCCTGGACGAGTCCCGACATGCTGCACCGACATTCAGGGCTCAAAGGCGCTGGGCCCTTGGGGTGTTCATGGGATTCCGGAGCGGTCTGATCAGAAACTATGCCGCCGCCTCCGGTACGGCATCTCGAAGGGTCCGATAGGTGGCGACACCCGCCGAAAGGGTGTGCCGCATTCCGTCTCGCTTGCTGCCCGGGACCTTGGAATGGGCTACGAGTGCCTCGCAACTGCTTGAGCGGAGAGATTCAGCGGAACCCCGGCCAGGCCCGGCCGGCCCCGGACGGAACGCCGCCAAGCGGCAGCTTCGCGCCCGCGGATTGCAGCCGAGGCGGGACGCCGGTCGCCGGAAAGGCCGAGTGGCGCTCGCGCCGCCACATGTCCGGCATCCGGTTGGTCCACCTGTACCGCCGCCAACTGGCCCTGCCCGTGGGGCCGATGACGCCCGCTCGGGTCGTCGGGCACCGGAGCACGACCCCCATGGAGATCGTCCACCGGAAGCAGCCTCGCCCTGTGATCACCGACGGGCTGACGTCATGGGATGCCCTCTTCGCCGACGTCGGTCCGTGACCGTCCACAGAGTGCTGCCAGCCGTCGGGACGTCTGGCTCCCCAAGCGGCTCCCTCGGATTGCCCTGGTCTGCGCAACCAGTGGCGAGAGCATCGCACCGTTTCCGCCGTACTCGTGATCCGTGGTCAACACCCAGGACGGTCCCGCTTCCTGAGCAGGGCGCGACCCAGCCGTGATCACGTGCGCGATAACAGGAACGGAACCGTGAGAGCGACAAATCTGCCCGTGCTGGCGTCAGGGGGTCTTGGCCGTGTTTCGTGGCAGACCTTGGCGGGTGGGCGAGAGTTGAGAAGTCGGGGGTGCGATCCGTTGGGTGGGGTTGGTGCATCCGGGGACGCTGCCTTCAGGGTTGCAGTTGTCCGGCCTGTTGCGGACGACCTTGCTGTCCCTGAGCGTGACCTCGCCGGCGGACCCGGAGACGGCGGCGCCCCGCGGCGATCTCACGAAGATGCCGCCGCCCGCGGTAATCGCGGTGTTGTGCGTGACCAGGCTTCTCACCAGCGTCGCCGTGCCCTCTTGGGTCGAAAGGCCCGCGCCCGTCACAGCGATGTTGTCCCGGACAGTGGTCGACGTGAGGCGCAGGGTAGAGCCAACAGGCGCCCCGAAGATCCGAATCTGGTCGATTCCGCCACCCTGTTGGGCGGTGTTACCCCTGACCGAGACCGAGTCCAAAGACGCGGTACTCGAGTTGTTCGCCAGACCGCCACCAAAACCGGCCCGATTCCTGAGCAGGGCCCCGCCCTTCATGGTCATCGTGCCGTTTGCGTTTGCGATCCCGCCGCCCCAGGATCTTGCGACGTTGCCCTCGACGGTGCTGTGGTCGATGTTGAGCCGTGCACCATCATCAT
Source organism: Streptomyces bathyalis (assembly GCF_015910445.1). NCBI lineage: Bacteria > Bacillati > Actinomycetota > Actinomycetes > Kitasatosporales > Streptomycetaceae > Streptomyces > Streptomyces bathyalis. The sequence continues at coordinate 5,685,165 of NZ_CP048882.1, read as the reverse complement.
TGAGGACGCCACCACCCGCGAGGGTGTGATTGCGCTTGATGACCGTTCGGTTCAGGTTCACCGTGCCTCTGTCGTTGTAGATGCCGCCACCGGAGGCGCAACAAAGACTGCCGCCGCTGATCGTGAGCGAGTTCAGGGTGAGGTTGCCGCCAAGCACGACGTGGAAGATGCGGAAGTCCTGGGTCGCCTCCGGGTTCCGTCGGATGGTGGTGTCACGGCCGGTGATGGTCACGTCCCCGGTGATCTCCGGAAGACCGTCGTCCGCGTGGTCGGGCGCGGTCAGGGTGTAGGTGCAGTGGGACGCGAGAGTGATGCGGCCGCCGCTGGTGTTGGGACCACTGGTGTTGGCCCGGTTGATCGCGTTCTTCAGCCCGGTGATGTCGTTGCACCGCACGTGAGTCCCACCGGCAGCACCCGCCGGCCCGGCCGGCAGCACCGCAAGGGACAGTCCCACACCGAACGCGGCGGCCACGGCACCGGACCGCAAAAGGATCTTCATCGCTACGACTCCCTCGACGCTGGAGAGTGAAACGGAACATTCGTCGGCACCCAGCAACCCTGCTGGCCGGCCGGAATGACGAGATGACGCTCCATGCCTAGCCGCAGACGAGCGCAGCCTCACCTGGCCTACCGCCGAACAGCCCCGACCCGCAGCAGGCCAACAGCCCGTTGTCAGCGTCCTCTTGGAGCAGCATCACGAGACGCCGGTGCCGGGCGTCAGGGGGGTCGCGACCGAACTTCGGTGCCGGACGGCTTACTTGCGGGCTTTGCTGTCCTTCGCAGGCGGGGGCAGCTGCGAGGACGACGGAGTGATGCGGTTGGCGGGGTTGGTACATCCGGGGACGCTGCCTTCAGGGCTGCAGTTGTCCGGAGCATTGCGGATGACTCTGCTCGAAGTGAGCGTCACCTGACCGGAGTTCTGGGTGAAGATGCCGCCGCCGGCGGTGATCGCCGTGTTGTGTGTGACCAGGCTTCTCACCAGCGTCGCCGTACCACCGTTGCTCGAAAGGGCCGCGCCTGACACGGCGATGTTGTCCCTGAGCGTGGTCGACGTGAGGCGCAGAATCGAGCCGGGAAACTGCTCGATTCCACCACCGTGAAGCGCGGTGTTGCCCCTGACCGAGACCGAGTCCAAAGACGTGGTACCTCCGTAGGTCAGGAGACCGCCACCGTCGCTGTTGAATGCCCGGTTGTTGAGTAGGGATCCGCCCTTCATCGTCACCGTGCCGGGACCGTCGTTGCGGATCCCGCCGCCATAGTTTGCGACGTTGCGCTCGACGGTGCTGTGGTCGAGCCTGAGCTGTCCGCCGAGGTTGAGGAGCCCACCACCCGAGAGGGCAGAATTCCCCTTGATGAGCGTGCGGTTCAGGTTCAGCGTGCCGCCTTCGTTCTCGATGCCGCCGCCTGATTGGAAGGCGATACGGCCGCCGCTGACCGTGAGCGAGTTCAGGGTGAGATGGCCGCCGGCCACCACGCGGAGGACGCGGAACTGCGTCGTCGCGTCCGGGGCGCGTCGGATCGTCGTGTCGCGGCCGGAGATGGTCACCTTCCCGGTGATCGGCGGAAGACCATCGACCTCGGTGGCGGGTGTGGTCAGGGTGTAGGTGCAGTGGGACGCGAGGATGATGCGGCCGCCGCTGGTGTTGGCCTGAGTGATCGCGTTCTTCAGCCCGGTGATGTCGTTGCACCGCACGTGAGTCCCACCGGCAGCACCCGCCGGCCCGGCCGGCAAGACCGCAAGGGACAGCCCCACACCGACCGCGGCAGCCACCGCACCGGACCGCAAAAGGATCTTCATCGCTACGACTCCCTCGACGCTGGAGAGTGAAACGGAACATTCGTCGGCACCCAGCAACCCTGCTGGCCGGCCGGGATGAACGAGATGACGTTCCATGCCTAGCCGCAGGCGGGCGCAGCCTCACCTGGCCTACCGCCGAACGGCCCGGCCATGCGGACCGCCAGCCCGCCAGCCCGCCAGCCCGCCAGCCCGCCAGCCCGCCAGCCCGCCAGCCCGCCAGCCCGCCAGCCCGCCAGCCCGCCAGCCCGCCACAAACGCTCGAAGGGCCGCCCACGTAACGACGTGGACGGCCCTTCGAATGCTGGCTGGAATGGGTGTCTACCGGGTGGGCACAACTGGGATCGAACCAGTGACATCTTGCTTGTAAGGCAAGCGCTCTACCGCTGAGCTATGCGCCCGGGAACGAGGCCACAGACTACCTTGTCCCGCGCCCGAGGGCGCAAACCCTTGTTTGACGCTGCCCCCTCAGCCGCACGGCCCTCCGCCGGGAGCGCGGTCCGTCCGCGATCTGTTCGGTGCCTTTGCACGTATCGTTGAACGAACTGGCTCGTGTGTTCGTTGGCACAGGGTGGGAGAATGACCGGCGATCGCTGATGCGGCACGTGGGGACGCGGGGAGAGGTTCGGTGGCGGCTATGAACGGCGGCGGCACCCGCCGCTGGGGCTGGGGCGGCGCCCGTGCGGAGCACCAGCGCGCCGATGCGCAAGCAGCCAAGGACGACGCCGCAGCAGCCTTCTACGAACTGGACACCGCACAGCGTGACCTGCGGATCTCCATCGAGACGCTGAACGCCGTCGAAGACTCTCCCGCTGCCCGCAAGGCGGTCGCGGACTTCGCGGACTTCGGCTCCCGGATCGATCAGGTCAGCCAGGAGTACATCTCCGTCGTGGACGCCCACGACCTGGACCGGGACGACCTCGATTCGGGCGCCGCCGCCCGCGCGATGGCCGAGCTGGGCAGGGTACGGCAGGACCTGGAGCGCGTCAGGGGTGAGCTGCAGCGGTTCGGGGAGAGCCTGGGGCCGCTGCTTTCGCAGGCCGAAACGCAGCTGGCTCGGCTCGCTCCCGCCGTCGAGAGAGCCAAGCAGGGCCTGCTCGCCGCGTCGAACGCGCTGGATGCGACCCGCGACTCAGGCCTCAAGGCCGACGACCTCGCCGGCCGGCTCGCGGCGCTGTCGCCCGACCTCACCAAGCTCAACGAAGGCGCTGGTCAGCACGGCGTGCAGGAGACGCTGCGGCGTGCCGACCGGGTCCTGCGCGAGGCCGAGGCCGTACGGGGCGAGGCGGCCCGTCTGCCCGAGCGTGCGGCGGAGATCGACAAGCGGCTCGCTTCGCTCCGTACGCGCGCTCAGGCCCTGCAGACCCGCGCGGGCCAGGTGGAGCCGGTTCTCAGCGAGCTGCGGCGCCGCTTCAGCGCGGCGTGCTGGCAGGACCTGCAGCACGTCCCCGATCAGGCGGCCCGCTCCGTGCGGCAGGCGGAAGAGAAGCTGGCGGAGGGCCGCAAGGCGCGGGACGAGCAGCGCTGGGCGGACGCGACGTCGCAGCTTTCGACCGTGCGGGCGCTGCTGAACTCCGCCGACGAATCGATCAAGGCAGCCGGGGACCGTCTGCAGCGGCTCAACGAAGTCTCCTTCGATCACACGAAGGAGGTCGAGCGCACGCGGTTCGCCATCCGCGACGCCCAGCGGCTCGCGATGGCGGGCCGCAGCACACCGGATCCGTCCCATGCGGGGCCGCTGGACGATGCCGTCGCACGCGTCGACCGTGCGGTGGCCGCGATGACGGGACGCCATCCCGACTACTGGCACCTCCTCACCGAGCTGGACGCCGTGAAGGAGACCGTGCAGCGGGTCGTCGAACAGATCCGGGAACAGCGAGCGGCCGGCCACTGACGCCCACCGCCGGCCGACTTCCCGTGTGACCTCCGCCGCTGCCCTTCCGGCGGCGCGCCGCCACTGCCGTGCGACGGATAGCATTCCTGCATGCCCCGATACGAGTACCGCTGCCGCGAGTGCGACACGCAGTTCGAACTGGCCCGGCCCATGGCGGAGTCCGGTGCCCCGGCCGCCTGCCCTCAGGGGCACGGGGACACCGTGAAGCTGCTGTCGACGGTCGCCGTGGCGGGCACGTCCGCTGCGCCGGCGCCCGCCGCGAGTGCCGCGCCTGCGGGCGGCGGCTGCTGCGGCGGCGGCTGCTGCGGCTGACGCCCGACAGCAAAGAGGGCACCCACAGGACCGGGCGGCCGCTCACCGTCGGGGAGAACGCTGCTTCCAGTGCGCGGGCCTGTCGAATCCGTCCGGGATGCGCGTGGCCGGGCTGCCCTTCGCCGCGTGGAGCTGCTGCTGGGTGAGGAACAGGGCTCCGGTGAGGTCCGCTCCGCTCAGGTCGGCATCCCTCAGATCCGCTCCCGTCAGATCTGCCGTGCGCAGGTCGGCCCGCCGGAGGTCTGCGGCGATCAGCCGGGCCCCTCGCAGTGACGCCCCTCGGAGGTCCGAGCCGGCGAGCCGGGCTCCGGTGAGATCGTCGCCCCTGTGGTCCCTGATGTGACCGCTGCTCGGGCCGTGCGGCCCGGATCTGACGAGTTCGCTGGCGCGCAGCAGCAGTTGGTTGACCCGCTCCCGGTGCAAGTGCACATCCGTGGCAGCGAGTTCGTCGGCCGTTCCGCGTGTCAGACGTGTGATGTCGTCCAGGGCTCCGCGCAGTTCGCCGCGCAAGGGTCGGGCGGCGGAGTGTGCGAGGGCCTGAGTGAGATACACCAGCAGCTCGTGCAGCTGCCGCATCACCGGGAACACCTCGAACATCCGCTGTGCGGTGGCGGGTTCACGCCGCCAGTCCCGTCCGCCGAAGGTGTGCTGGGAGACCTGCTGGCCCGCGCCGAAGCACTCGTAGACGGTGCAGCCGGAGAAGCCCCGCTCCCGCAGCCGGCCGTGGATGCCGCAACGGAAGTCACGGCGGAGGTTGGGACACGGCCGCCCGGCGTCCTTGTCGAACGCGAAGTCCGCCGAGGCCGAGAAGGGCAGCGCGACGCAGCACAGACCGAAGCAGTTCGCGCAGTCGGCCCGCAGATGCGGGGGCAGGGATGGAGTCACAGCAGCCTCCTGCGCCGGGAGCGGGCGTCCGATCCTGCCACCGGCCCTCCCGCCGGAGGTATCGGTTTTTTCACCCGTTCGGTGACCGCCTCCGGGGTGGTTGCACCCGAGTGCGTCGTCCTACGGGATGCGGGCGACCGCGCCGTACGAGCCGACCCGTACGTCGTCGTCGGCCAGGTCGTCCTCGGAGCGGTCCGAGCGCCACCGGTGGACCAGGACGATTCCGGGGTCCACGAGCTCCAACCCGTCCAGGAGCGCCGCCACTTCGTCGTGCGAGCGGGTCTTGATGCGGATGCCGGCCAGCCTCTCGTACTGCCGGCAGACCACCTCCGTCCCCCCGGGATCGAAGTCGCCGGTGAGGTGGGAGAGCGTCAGAAAGCTCCCCGGAGCCAGCGCACCGGTGAAGCCGCGGATCATCTCGTGCGCGGTCTGGTCGTCGGTGACGAAGGGCAGCAGCGCCACGAGGGAGAGGGCGACAGGCTGGTCCAGGTCGAGGCATTCCAGGACCTCGGAGGACGTGAGGATGCCGGACGGGTCCGCGGCGTCGGCCCGCAGGAACGCGGTGCGGCCGAGCGGGCTGCCGGCGAGCAGCGCCTGGGCGTGGGCGTGGACGACAGGGTCCTCGTCCACGTAGACGATGCGCGCGCTGGGGGCCTCGGCCTGGACGACCTGGTGCAGGTTCGGCTCCGTCGGGATGCCGGAGCCCAGGTCGAGGAACTGACGCATGCCCTCCTGCCCGGCGAGATGACGCACGGCACGGAGCATGAAGGCTCGGTTCTCGCGGGCCATGACGGCGATGGTGGGAGTGGCTTCCACGGTCTGCTGAGCGGCGATCCTGTCGGCGGCGTAGTTGGTGCGGCCGCCCAGGAAGTAGTCGTAGAGACGGGCGGGATGGGGCGTGTCGGTGCGGGGCTGGCCGACGCCGGCGACGGCGCCTTGCCCTCTGCCGTCGGGGCCGGCCGGCTGTGCCTCCCCCTCGCTGCCGGTGATCGTGGAGGGGTGGATGCGGCCCGTCGTGTACAGGGCCCAGAGCAGTTCGTGCACGGCGCCGGGCCTGTCCTTGCGCAGCGGGAGATGCGTGAACGTCCCGGCCTCACGCAGCCACCCGCCGAGTGTGCTGGTGGAGATGCCCAGTTCCTCCGCCGTCGCCTCGGGGTCGAGTTCGCGCTCTACCCACGTCACCAGCGCGGAGAGCAGACGTGGCGGAAGCCCGGACAGCACGCCGTCGCCCCAGTGCGACGCACCCTCGTGGTCGAGGACCTGGCGCACGCCGCCTGCGGGCGCGACCCCCGGCACCGGCGGCGGAAGGTCCGCCAGCCGCATCGCCAGATCCAGCTTCGCCCGGTCCCCGAGCAGTGAACGGTCCAGGTTCACGCGTGCCGTCAGCTCGTCCAGCCGCGCGGTCACGGTGTCGCCGTGCAGGCCGAGGAGCCGCCCGGCGCCGTGCGCTCCCATGGCGATTCCCGCGCTGCACACCTCCAGCAGCCGCTGCCGTTCCGCCGTGGCGAGATTCCACTCGAGCGGCGCGAGCAGCTCCCGGGCCCAGGCGCGGGCGGAGCTGTCCAGCAGCTCCGCGAGGGGTGGCCGTCCGTCGTGCACGGCCACTCCGCCGGGGGTGCGCCGGGCCGCCTCCACGCTGACCGCCGCCGCTCCGTACAGGCGCGCGGCGTGCTCCAGCGGTCCGCGGCCGCTCACTCCCACGGCGCGGTCGGGGTCGGCCTCGGCGACCGGCTCCAGCACGGTCTGCACCGGGGCCTGGGCGCCGTCCCAGATGACGATGAGCTGGGCCGCGTCGACGGGGCAGAGCACCGTGAGCGCGCGTCCCCACTGCAGGGCCTCCTCGACCTCCTCCGCGACCGCTTCCCGCTCCTCGCCGGGCGCCTTCTCCACCACCGCGACCTGCACCACGCCGGCGGCCATCAGACCGGGGGCCAGCGGCTCCACGGCGCGGCCCGCGGATGTCACGTCGCCGACCATCAGGTACTGGAAGGCGGAGGTCCGTGCCGCTTGCACGGCCGCGTGCAGGCGGTGCTCGCGCTCCGTCACCTCCTCCTCGCGCAGCAGCCCGGCCACCATTACGGCCACCTGTTCGAGGCCGAACAGGCCGCGTCCGCCCCAGGGTTCGTCGCGGGAGGCGATCAGGAGTCTGTGCGGCGGCCCGACTCCCACCGGCCACACCTCGACGTACCGCCCGTCCCCGACTCCGCGCACCGGGCCGTGCTCCCTGCCCCGTACGAGCTCGCGCAGCAGGGCCGTCTGCCTGGAGACTTCCGCGGGCCAGTCCTGCTCCCGGTAGCCGTCGACGACCTCCACGTGCGCGTGGGCCTCACGCGAGACCCAGTCGAGCACCCCCTGCGGCCCTTTGCCCTCGGCCATCGCGTGCGCGGCCACGTCGGTGTAGGTCTCCACCTGCCGGACCTCCGCCTGGAGGGCCGCGATCTGGGCGCCCATGAGCGCCTCGGCGACCCGCACCGGCCCACCGGGGACCAAGGGCGTCAGGACGGGGACGAGTCCGCAGTCGGGCACCTCGGCGGGGTCGTCGAACTCGCCGCAGACCACCACCCCGGCAGCGTTCTCCGCGCGGAGCCGCACCCACTCCAGGGTGCTGTCGCCGGACGTCACGAGCAGCACCCGTTCCGTGCGCTCGCCGACCGGGGGGCCGTCGGGGCCGCAGCGCGTGATCCTCTCCACCACCCTGCCGGGGTCGCCAGGCGCGTCTCCCCTGCTGGCCCACTGCAGCAGCGGCGGTGCACCCGCGGTCAGACGGCCCAGCGTCAACATGGCTCCAGCGTCGACCCGGTCACCGTCCGCCGCACCTCGGGGTGGTGCGGCACGGCGGGCGGGAGCGGGGACGGTGGGCCATGTGGCTCCGTCGACTCCGGTGGGCAGGCCCGCACCCCGCGATACGCGGCCTATGCCACAAATGGGTGAATCACCAAGCGGAGCCGATGCGACTCGGCCGCCGCATCCGGAATAGACCGCTCCCCTACGCTGCTGAGGCGATCAGATCTGAAGGGTCACGATCAAGGCCGAAACCGGAAGGATCCACTGTGACCACGCCGACCGCTCCCCTCACCGTCGACGAACTCGCTCCGCGACTGAGCAGCGCCACCGTCATCGACGTCCGCACCCCCGGCGAGTACGGCTCCGGGCACGTCCCCGGTGCGTTCAACATCCCGCTGGACCGTCTCGGCGAGGCGCTGCCCTCGCTGCGCACGGCGGCCGAGAAGGGCGAACTCGTCGTCGTCTGCGCTTCCGGAACCCGGTCCGGGGTCGCCTGCGGCCGTCTCGCGGACGAGGGGATCACGGCGGCGTCGCTCGACGGCGGGACCCAGGCCTGGTCCGGCGGCGGTCACGCGCTGGACCGTCCGGCCGGCGCCCGCGCCGTGTGGCCGATGGAGCGTCAGGTCAGGCTGGTCGCCGGCTCGCTGGTGTTGCTCGGCATCCTGCTCGACCTGGCCGTTCCCGGCGCCAGGATCCTTTCGTTCCTGATCGGGGGCGGCCTGGTCTTCTCCGCGCTGAGCAACACCTGCGGCATGGCGGCGGTGCTCTCGAAGCTCCCGTACAACCGCCGCCCATCCGGCGACGGGGGCCTGGACGCCACGCTCAGCAGGCTGACCACGAGGACCGCCGGCACGAGCTGACCCGGGGCGCACCCACGCGCTCAGCCTGCCCGGCCGCCCCGGTGGTGTGCCCGGGGCCCGGTTTCACCGTGCCCCGCACCGGCTGCCTCGTGCATCTCACGGACGATCCGCTCCCCCGCCGCGACGCCGCGCTCCTCCAGCGCCGTGACGTGGGGGGCGCTCCAGCCGCTGCCGGCCAGCTCCCCGTGCCCCGGGAACCAGCCCCGGCCGGCGGCGAGGAGCAGGTCGGCGTCGAGCAGCGAGTCGCCGGCGGCGCAGGTGCGCGTCGCCCCGGTGCGCCGTGCGACCTCGGCGACGGCCGCGCTCTTCGTCAGCGGTCCCGGCACGGCGTAGATCTTGCGTCCCTGCAGGGACACGGTCCATCCGCGGGGCTCCGCCCAGGCGGCCAGCTCCTTCACCCATGTCTGAGGCAGCCGTCCGCGGTCGACGACGAGGTACGCGAACAAGTCGTCCGCGACACGGTGCTTGAGCACCCAGTCGCCGCCGGCGGACGCCTCGCGCAGATGCGCGCGCACCTCGTCCAGCGGGGCACAGGCGGCGAGGCTGCGGCGCACCTGCGCGTTCCACTCCGGGTCCGCCTCGCCGTCGACGAGCAGATGGCCGCCGTTGGCGCACACCGCATAGGGCGCGGGTCCGCCGGGAAGCCGCACACGCCGGTACTGTTCGCGGGTCCTGGTGGTGGCGGGCACGAAGACGCACCGGTCCATGAGCTCCGCCAGCAGTCCGGCGGCCGTCTCCGTCATGTACGACAGGGGCTTGCCCTCGTACACCTCGACGCACAGCAGCCGCGGAGCCTCGCTGTCCGGCACGGTCAGGCCGAGGGCGGCCGCCGAGTAGATCAGCGTGCGGTCGAGGTCGCCGGCCACGAGCGAGAGCTCGGGCGTCCCGGCTGGAGGCTCGGGCGTCCCGGCTGGAGTGGCGGCGGTCATCCGGCGGCCCTCCCGTCGGAGCCCGTGGCCCCGCGTGTGAAGCGCGGGTGTATCAGGCCCACGCAGCTGTAGGGCAGTCCGTCGGTCTCCTCGACGGGAACGCCCCGCTGCTCGGCGAGCAGCCGCACATGGTCCAGGTCGGAGCCCGCGCCGCGCCGCGTCAGAACCCGCCACGGGACGCGGCGCAGCAGCACGCGCGTCGTCTCACCGACCCCGGGTTTGACGAGGTTGACGTCGTCGATGCCGTACTCACCGCTGATCCGCTCGACCGCGCTCCAGCCGGCCCACGTCGGGGCCCGCTCCGCCGACCGCATCGCCGCCGCGTCCTCGGCCGCGGCTTCGGCGACGTCGTCGAAGCGGGCGGTGACCGTGTCCAGGAAGAGGCCGGAGACGTCCGAACCGGCAAGCTCCCGGTAGCACTTGGCGCCGTGGTAGTCGTCCGGGCCGACCAGGTCCCCGCGGAGCACCGTGCGCGATACCAGCCCGGAGACGGTGGAGTTGAGGCAGGCGGACGGTATGAGGAAGTCCTCCCGCGTGCCGTAGGTGCGCACGCAGCCCCCGGGGTCGGCGAGCACGGCGATCTCCGGGTCGAACTCCTCGAACTGCGCGAGGGCGTCGGCGAGTTCACGGGTGATCGCGCCCTTGCCCGTCCAGCCGTCGACGAAGACGACGTCGGCGGGGTCGTGGTGCGAGGCGATCCAGCGCAGGGCGTTGGCGTCGATGCCGCGCCCGCGCACGATGGACACCGCGTAGTGCGGCAGGTCCAGCCCGTGGGTCCGCTGTGCCCAGCGCCGCATCAGCACGCCGACGGGCGTGCCCGCGCGGGCGAGCGAGACCAGCACCGGGCGGCCGGTTCCTCGCGGCGCACGTTCGGCGAGCACGGTCTCCGTGACGGTGCCGACCGCGCGCGCGACGCGGCCCGCGGAGGCCTCCAGCGCGCTGTGGAAGAGCCGCTCGTACTCCGGGCTCGGCTGGTATTCGACGGGCAGCGATTCCGCGTAGTGCGCCCCGCCGCTCTGGATCGCCTCCTCCCGCTCCTCGGTCGGGGCCTCCAGCCGCGTCTCGGACAGGTCCTGCAGCAGCCAGCCGACCTCGTCGGGCTCGTACGAGGAGAAGTGCGGGCCGCGCAGAGGCGCCGGCAGCGGACGGTAGGCCGGGACGACCGTGAGCAGCACGCTGTCCGTGTGCTCGCGCAGCCGGTCCAGCAGCCCGCCGGGCGCGTGCAGGGCCGCGGTGTCGGACGCCGTGTCCGTCACGACGACGACGGCGTGGAAGCGGCGCCCGGGGTCGGTCCCGGGCGCGACGTTGTACGCGTAGCGCGTCGCAGCGCCGGACTCACCGGCCCCCTCGCCCTCGCCCTCGTCCCCGTCCGTCTCTTCGTGTGCCGGGAAGGAGAGGCACGTACGTACCGCGTAGGCCGGATCGTCCAGGGCGAGCACGGGCGAACGCGTCGTGGTGGAGAAGCGCACCTCCGCCTCCCCGTCCAGCCGCTCCTCCAGGGCGACGGCGAGGCGCAGCGGCGCGTACATCAACTCTTCGCAGCCCAGCACCAGTACGCGCGGGGCCGGACGGTCGCCCGTGGGCTCCCGCGCGGCGCCGAGCGTGCCTGTCCCTGCCAGCGCGGAGGCCAGCCGTTCGGCCATGCCGGGCAGTGCGGCGTCCAGGCGCGCGCTGTGGGCGGCCGTGAAGCCGTGCCGTCCGCCGTCGGGGAGGCGCAGCGGCCAGCCGAGGTCCACCCGGGTCACGGGGCTCGCACCGCGCGGCCCGGGCACTCTCGCTGCCAAGGCGTCCGCCCTGGCCGGCGGTTCCACCGAGGCATCCGCTGCCTCTGCCCGCGCCTCGGTTTCCCCCACGAGCCGCTGCCCGCGCTCCAGCACGTCGTGCGGGAGCGAGACGCGGCCACGTGCCAGCGCGACCACGTCCAGGCGCGCCCCGAGTTCGGCCGCGAACTTCTCCAGCGCGGCCGCGTCGTCCGCGGAGCGCATATCGGTCAGCGCGACGACGACGTACCGCTCCCGAGGATGCCGCCGGTGCAGCGCGGCGACGGTGTTGCGAATCGTGCGGCCCGTGGAGAACTCGTCGTCGACGAGCACGAGCGGCCCGTCCCCGCCGAGCAGCCCGGGATCCTCCGGGAGCAGCAGATGGGACGTGGCGTGGCTGTGCTCCTCCTCGAACCCGCCGGCGGTGGCCACTCCCCTCACGGCCCGCCGCGTCGAGTGCAGATATGTGACGCCGCCGATGCCGTCGGCGACGCAGTGCCCGAGTCCCGTGGCCGTCTCCGCGTAGCCGAGCACGACGGCACGGTCCGCGAGGTCGTCGCCCAGCAGCGTCCGGACCCCCCGTCCCAGCCGCAGGCCGACCCCGCGCACCGTTCCGGGCCGCTCGGGGACGTGCTTGCCCAGGACGCGCGAGACGAGGAGGTGGGCGCGCTTGGGGTTGCGGCGCAGTGCCAGGCCCATCAGGTCCCGGAGGCCCTCGCCGCTCAGCCCCACCTCCAGCCGCTCGGCGACCCACTCGCCGGACCACACCGCGTCGCTCACAGCCTCGCTCATCCCTTCGCCCGTCCCTCTCCCGCCGGCTCGCCGTCGGCCCGCGCGCCCGCCACCAGGAGGTCGACGAAGCCGACGCCCTCGCGTGCCACCCCGAACAGCTCCGCGCGCAGCAGCGTCCGCTCGGCCCACGCCCGGTGCGGCTTCACCTCGTTCATCTTGTTCGTGTAGGCGGACCGCATGACACCGCCGCCGCTGCGCTCCGGCCGCAGGATGTCGGTGGCGTCGCTGTACTCCTCGAGGCTCACCACGGACAGCGCGTGCACCGGCAGCACATGTGAGGGGTGGATGCAGGTCTTGCCGAGCAGGCCGTTGGCCCGGTCCAGTTCGATCTCGCGCAGCAGTCCGTCCATGTCGTGATCGATGAGCGCAGTACGCAGCTCCTCCGCGCGGCCGGTGAAGATGCTCTGCCTCAGCTGGGGCTTGAACATCCTCTCCTGGAGCCGGAAGTACTCCCACACCGGTCCCGTGACGGTGTAGCCGCTGCCGTCCACGCGACCCAGCACGTTCACCACGTCACCGATGACGGAGGCGACGAGCTGCACGTCGTAGGCGGTCATCTCGGGCGTGCGGCGCAGCCCGTACGCGGAGCAGAAGTCGGTAACTCCCAGGCGCAGCGCGAGCACCCGCTCCCGGTACTTGTCGACGGCCCGGGCGATGCCGGCAAGCGTCGCGCCACGGGACTCCAGGTGCATGAGCCCCGGGGACTCGAGCACGGGCATCGCGAACAGCCTCCGGCCCGCCGCGGCTTCCGCCTCAGCCAGGGCCTCCAGAAACGGGATTCCGCGCTCCTCGGTGAACTTGGGCAGCACGAACCCCGAGAGCAGCCCGGCCGCGGGGCCCATGCGCGCCACGAGATCGATGATCTGCTCCGGCTCCCGGACCCGTATGAACAACAGCGGGACGTCCCGTTCCCGCAGACCGGCGCCGCCGTCCGCGAGCTGCTCGATCTGCCACACCAGGTTGTCCTCGGCGGCCGCGACCTCCGCGTCGCTGATGGAGTCCTCCAGGCACAGGACCATGGACGCCACACCGCGCCGCGCCTGCTTGACCACGTCGGCGGCGAGGTTCGTGCGCGTGGCCGGGCTGTAGAGGGTGCCGCCGAGCGCGGCGGCGAGCCTGCGTCCCGGCGATTCCGCCGTGAACTCGGCGGGTTCGTGCTGGAAGAGCGCGCCCCGCACCTCAGGCGGGAGTTGACCGAAATGCCGCATGCATGACCCCGATTCCCTTCGCGCGGCATCCGGCATGGCCGACGCGGTCGCTGTCGATCGTGCGCAGCCCGTCCCGCCCCCGCATGTGCGGTCCGGCGGCGAGAAGCAGCCGCTCATCGTACGTATGGGAGGGGTCCATTGGTTCCAATCGATGATGAAAAATGTGTTACCGCCCGGTACACACCGGGCCACCACGGGCCTCCCGCGTTGTCCTGACGCACGGGCGGAAGGCAGGATGAGCGCATGACGCACGCCATGGTGAAGGGCTCGAACGTTCAGCTGGAGACTGTGGCGGTGCGCGCCGTCCTGTGCTGGTCCGCCGGATCCGGCGTGCCCGACGTGGATGTGTCGGCGCTGCTGCTGGACGAGGGCGGGCGCGTCGAATCCGACGAGGACTTCGTGTTCTACAACCAGCCGCGGCACCCGTCAGGCGCCGTGAGCCACGTGGCCAAGACGCAGGCGCAGGGCGGGATGCGCGACTCGGTCGAGGCCGACCTGGGTGCCCTCGCTCCCCGGGTGGACCGGGTGCTGCTGGCCGCTTCGACGGACGGCGGTACCTTCCGCGACGTACGGCAGCTGCGGCTGCTGGTGTACGCAGGCGCCGGGCAGGCCGCCGAGGGCGAGCCGGTGCTGCAGTTCGACATCGAGCCGGAGACGGGCGCCGAGACGGCGATGATCTGCGGCGAGCTGTACAGGCGCGGCACGGGCTGGAAGTTCCGTGCGCTGGGCCAAGGTTACGACACGGGGCTGGTCGGACTGGCCACCGAGTACGGGATCACCGTCGAGGAGGCGGAGCCCGGTTCACGGCCGGAGCCGGCCGCCGGGCCGGAACAGCCGGCCGCCACCGCACCGCCCGCACCGTCGGTCCCGCCCCAGACGTCCGCTCCCACGGACGACGCGACCGTGCCGGCCTTCGCGACCCCGCAGCCTCAGGAGCCCGAGGACTTCCCCCTCGCGGCTCCCTCCCCGGGGCCGGCGGCCGCCGGTCACGCCCCCACCGCGCCGTCGCCCATCGCGGCGGCGGGGCCTGGGCCCGCGGCGCCCACGCAGGGCTACGGCTACCCGCAGCAGCCCCAGCAGCCGCCCGCCACCCGTCCCGCATACGGATATCCGCAGCCCGCGTACGGCTACCCGCAGCCGGACCCGGACTTCACGCTGCCGCCGCAGGGACCCCAGTTCCAGAACCACTGACAGGGGCTGCCGCCCTCGGCCCGGGCCGGGGTCAGGTCCTGCCGGCCTTGAATCCGCGGCCCCACTGCAGGCCCCAGCCGTAGAGCCGGTCCAGCTCGGACTGGAATCCGTAGACGTAGCGCACCTGGCGGCGGACCATCAGCTGGTCCTTCTCGTGCTCCATGAGCAGGACGGCGCACGAGCGTGCCTGCGGGGCGCGCTGGTCGAGGCTGACCTCGACGCGCGGGCCGTTGGTCGGGAAGAGCGTGAGGACCGCGTGCGTACGGTCGAACGCGGGCGTGCCGTCGTAGATGTAGACGAAGAACAGCAGCCGCTTGATGTCGTCCTTGTGGTCGAGATTCACATAGATCGTCTCGCCGGACGGTGAGCCGAAGCGGTCGTCACCGGTGAGCTTCACATACGGCGGGGAGTTCCAGTCGCCGAGGAAGTTGCCCAGCGGCTGCACAACTCCCTTGCTGCCGTCGGCCAGTTCGTACAGGCACGCGAGGTCGAGGTCGACGTTGACGACGCCCTGCGTGTGCGCCTGGACGACCTGCGGCTTCAGCGCCTGGAACGGATGCCGGAGCGAGCCGCGGCGTCCGGTTCTCCCGTCGAAGTCCGAAGTCCGCATGCGCCAGGAGAGATTGACCCGCAGGCTGCCGTTGTCGGCGCCCTGCTCGGTGAGCGATACCGACGAGTGACGTTTGGTCAGCTCGGTCGCGTAACTCGAACCGCCGCCCGTCATGTCGAACTTCGCACCGCGCCGACGCATCCCGGCGCTGCTGCGCCAGTTCTCCCAAAGGGAGACCATCCCGCACCCCCACTCGAACTCCAACTGCCTCGGGGCGGCTCCGAGTCGGGACTCGGAGCCGCCCCGTTAGAGCGTTCCGCAAACAGGCCACCGTGACACCCGGAACGCGCGAGCCGACGCACCTTCCGGGATCACAGGGGGCTCACGCCTTGGAGCTGACCTCCTCGTCCGAGGCCTCGTCCTTCTCGCCGCCGCTCTCGTTCGACTGCGCGACCCGCTGGTTGCGCCGGACCGAGGACCAGAACGACGCGGCGATCAGCGCGACACCGATCAGACCGGTGATCACCTCGTTGATCTCGTACTTGATCGTGACGAGCAGGATGGCCGCGAGCGCACCGATCGCGTAGTGCGCCCCGTGCTCCAGGTAGACGTAGTCGTCGAGCGTGCCCTGCCGGACGAGATAGACCGTGAGGGACCGCACGTACATCGCGCCGATACCGAGACCGAGCGCCATCCAGAAGATGTGGTTGGTGATCGCGAAGGCACCGATGACGCCGTCGAAGGAGAAGGAGGCGTCGAGCACTTCGAGGTAGAGGAACATGAAGAAGGCTGCCTTGCCGGCTATTCCGACAAGGGACGGATCCTTGCCTTCCTTCTTGGCCTCCTCCTCGGCCTCGTGCTCGCGTTCCTCCTCTTCCTCCAGCCTGTTCTCGAAGTGGCTGGAGAGACCGCCCACGATCAGGTAGGTGATGAGACCGGCGACGCCGGACATCAGCACCGTGGCGGACTTGTCCGCGTGAGCGCCGCCGTGCTGGTGCGCCTCGACCGCGAAGGTCATCGCGGAGACCAGCAGCACGATCAGGGCGATGCACACGGAGAGCATGTCGACCTTGCCGAGCTTGGCCAGGGGCCGCTCGAGCCAGGCGAGCCACTTGTACTCCCGCTCCTCGAAGATGAAGTCGAGGAAGATCATCAGGAGGAACATGCCACCGAAGGCCGCGATGGCCGGGTGCGCGTCCGTCACGAGCTGCTGGTACTTGTCCGGGTCCGCCAGCGCGAGATCGACGGCCTCGATGGGCCCGATCTTGGCGCTGATGGCCACGATGACAACTGGGAAGACCAGCCTCATCCCGAACACCGCGATGAGGATGCCGATGGTCAGGAAGATGCGCTGCCAGAAGGCGTTGAGCTTTTTCAGCACACCGGCGTTGACGACCGCGTTGTCGAAGGACAGCGAGATCTCCAGGACGGACAGGATCGCCACGACGGCGAAACCCTGCCACCCCCAGAGCAACGCGGCGAGGGCGAATCCCGCGGCCGTGACGCCGAAGGACCAGCCGAAGGTTTTCAAGAGCACTGGGCTACCCAATCCGCTTTACGAACACATGACCTTTGCTTACGAAACATTGACCCCGAAGTCTAGAGCGATGCCTCGCAGGCCTGAGGCGTACCCCTGTCCAACGGCCCGGAACTTCCACTCGCCCTCGCGCCGGTACAACTCCCCGAAGATCATCGCGGTTTCCGAGGATGCGTCCTCGGTGAGGTCGTAACGCGCCAGCTCCTGCCCGTCCTCCTGGTTCAGGACGCGGATGTAGGCGTCGGTGACCTGCCCGAACGTCTGCTGGCGGGGCTCGGCGTCGTAAATGGAGACCGGGAAGACGATCTTGTCCACGTGGGCGGGAACGAGCGGCAGGTCCACCAGAACCGTCTCGTCGTCCTCGCCACCGGTGCCGCCGACGAGCTCGTCGCCTGTGTGTTCGACGGAGCCATCGGGGCTCTTGAGGTTGTTGTAGAAGACGAAGTACTCGTCGCCGAGGACCCGGCCGTTCGCGCAGAGCAGCGCGCTGGCATCCAGGTCGAAGGCGGCGCCGGTGGTGGAACGGGCCTTCCAGCCGAGCCCGATCCGGACCTGGGTCAGGTTCGGTGCGGCCTTCGAGAGGGAGACATTTCCCCCCTTGGCGAGCGTCACGCCCATGTTCTGATCCTCTCCCCGGTGTTGATGCACCCCAGTGTCCCGACATCACCAGGCGCCGCACACCTCCGGTTCACGGAAGTCTGCGGCGCCGGTGGCTGCCGGGATCCGTCAGACGTTGACCCCGAAGTCCTGCGCGATGCCGCGCAGTCCCGACGCATAGCCCTGGCCGATGGCGCGGAACTTCCACTCCGCGCCGTGCCTGTAGAGCTCGCCGAAGACCATGGCCGTCTCCGTGGAGGCGTCCTCACTCAGGTCGTAGCGCGCCAGCTCGTTGTTGTCGGCCTGGTTGACGACGCGGATGAAGGCGTTGCGGACCTGGCCGAAGCTCTGCTGGCGGCTCTCGGCCTCGTAGATGGAGACCGGGAAGACGATCTTCTCCACGTCGGCCGGCACGCCCGCCAGATTGACCTTGATGACCTCGTCGTCGCCCTCGCCCTCACCGGTGAGGTTGTCGCCGGTGTGCTCGACGGAGCCGTCGGGGCTCTTGAGGTTGTTGAAGAATACGAAGTTCTTGTCGTTGCTGACCTTGCCCTCGCCGTTCGCAAGCAGGGCGCTGGCATCGAGGTCGAAGTCCGAGCCCGTGGTCGTACGGGCGTCCCAGCCCAGACCTACGATCACGGCCGTCAGGTTCGGGGCCTCCTTGGTCAGCGAGACGTTGCCGCCTTTGCTGAGGCTGACTCCCACGAGTCCTCCTGGTGTCTGTTCGAAGGAGCACCGTGTACGTGCCCCCGTGCCTGTTGCGGTTTGCTCCTGTTGCTGTCGGATCAACGAATCGATCCTAGTGAGCGGTTCCCCACGCTCCCAGGGCTTCGGTCAGAGGGCTTTCAGCGCCTTGACGTACTCGTTCAGGTCACGCGCCTCGGGAATGGCATTGACGACGTTCCAGCGGACGACGCCCTCCGTGTCGATCACGAAGGTGCCGCGCACGGCGCAGCCCTTCTCCTCGTCGAAGACGCCGTAGGCGCGGGAGGCCTCTCCGTGCGGCCAGAAGTCCGACAGGAGCGGGTACTCCAGCCCCTCCTGGTCGGCGAAGACGCGCAGCGCGAAGGGCGAGTCGTTGGAGACGGCGAGCAGCTGCACGTCGTCGTTGACGAACGACGGGAGCTCGTCACGCAGCGCGCACAGCTCGCCCGTGCAGATCCCCGTGAACGCGAAGGGGTAGAAGAGCAGAACGACGTTCTTCTTGCCCCGGAAGTCGGACAGCGAGACCGCTTCGCCGTGCTGACTCTTCAGTGTGAAGTCCGGTGCCTTGGTGCCGACTTCGATTGCCATGGGATGAAGATCCCCTTCCGTGGTGACGGTCGATGGAGACGTTCTGTCGTCGCGGACCCGGAGACGGCGGCGCCTGCCCGCGGCGTCCGCGGGGCGCCTGGCGGGACGGCACTTCACCGTCACGGGACGCCGGCGCAGTCTTTCATTCCGCCCCTGGAGCGACTCCGGGCCCCCGGCAGCCTGGCTGCCGGGGGCCCGGATCTGGTCTGGTGCATTGCTGGGACAGCTTCCTCGGTCTGCGTCCGAAGCGCCCCGATT
Source organism: Streptomyces bathyalis (assembly GCF_015910445.1). Taxonomy (NCBI): domain Bacteria; kingdom Bacillati; phylum Actinomycetota; class Actinomycetes; order Kitasatosporales; family Streptomycetaceae; genus Streptomyces; species Streptomyces bathyalis. Next base: position 5,666,520 of record NZ_CP048882.1, on the reverse strand, counting down.
ACCGCTTGCCGGTGCGAGCCGTCTTGGGCGTGACCAGACGGCTTCCGCTCCAGTCCTTGCCCGCGTTGACGGTGCTGGTCTGGGCGAGCCCGGCGGTCTGCGCCGCCTCACCGATCTCGCTCGGCTCGACGTAGCCCTCGCGGCCGGTCTTGGGGGTCAGCAGCCAGACAGGAGAACCCGCGTCGATCATCGTGGTGGCATCCACCAGCGCGTCCGTCAGGTCGCCGTCATCCTCGCGGAACCACAGCATCACGGCATCGGCCACGTCGTCGTGGTCCTCGTCGACGAGCTCCGTACCCGTGATGGCCTCGACGCCCTCACGGAGTGCCTGCTCGGCGTCGTCGTCGTACCCGAGCTCCTGGACCACCTGTCCGGGCTGGAAACCCAGCCTTGCGGCGGGGTTGGTCCGCTCCTCCGCGTGGTCCGCGGTCGCGCTCACGGATTGCCTCCTGTCTCTTGCTGGAATCTGCCTTGCGCCCCGCGCGCACGCGAGGCAATGGCCGTAGTCCACACGGGCGGGACGGATCGCGCAAGTACCCCACCATCCATCCCGCCCAAACGCCTACGTGTCCTCCCACAATGCCCGATGAGCAGTGATTCGCGCCACATCGGCCAGGGAGATATGCACCGGTTCCCTGCCTTCCGTACCGAGTGCACCGGCGGCAGCACGGCTCTTGGACGCCGGGCGTAGGGTGGCAATTCGGCCGCCCCATTTGACCCTTCCCTTCGAGCGCCAAGGAGACGGAACCGGGTTACCCCGCAGTAGAGGTGACGCGGGCGCAGCGGCAGTGGACGATGGAGTCGGCGCGACACCAAGGCAGACTGATCACGACCAGCGAAGGAACAGCGTGGCTTCCGGATCCGATCGCAACCCGATCATCATTGGCGGCCTTCCCAGCCAGGTCCCGGACTTCGATCCCGAGGAGACCCAGGAATGGCTCGACTCGCTCGACGCCGCCGTCGACGAGCGCGGACGGGGACGTGCCCGCTATCTCATGCTCCGGCTGATCGAGCGGGCGCGCGAAAAGCGCGTCGCCGTACCGGAGATGCGCAGCACCGACTACGTCAACACGATCGCCACGCGGGACGAGCCCTTCTTCCCGGGTAACGAGGAGATCGAGCGCAAGGTCCTCAACGCGACCCGCTGGAACGCCGCGGTGATGGTCTCCCGCGCGCAGCGCCCCGGTATCGGGGTGGGCGGGCACATCGCGACCTTCGCCTCTTCCGCCTCTCTCTACGACGTGGGCTTCAACCACTTCTTCCGCGGCAAGGACGAGGGAGACGGCGGCGACCAGGTCTTCTTCCAGGGCCACGCCTCCCCCGGCATCTATGCGCGCGCCTTCCTGCTCGACCGGCTCTCCGAGGCGCAGCTGGACGGCTTCCGGCAGGAGAAGAGCAAGTCGCCCAACGGGCTCTCCAGCTATCCGCACCCGCGGTCGATGCCGGACTTCTGGGAGTTCCCCACGGTCTCGATGGGGCTCGGGCCCATCGGCGCGATCCATCAGGCGAGGATCAACCGCTACATGGAGGCGCGCGGCATCGCCGACACCTCCAAGTCGCACGTGTGGGCATTCCTCGGCGACGGGGAGATGGACGAGCCCGAGTCGCTGGGTCAGCTCTCTCTGGCCGCGCGCGAGGGGCTGGACAACCTCACCTTCGTCATCAACTGCAACCTTCAGCGGCTCGACGGCCCCGTGCGCGGCAACGGGAAGATCATCCAGGAGCTGGAGTCGTACTTCCGCGGCGCCGGCTGGAACGTGATCAAGCTGGTCTGGGACCGCTCGTGGGACCCGCTGCTCGCACAGGACCGCGACGGTGTGCTGGTCAACAAGCTCAACACCACGCCCGACGGCCAGTTCCAGACGTACGCGACCGAGAGCGGCGCCTACATCCGTGATCACTTCTTCGGTGGTGACCAGCGGCTGCGGGCGATGGCCGAGAACATGACCGACGACCAGCTCCTGCACCTGGGGCGCGGCGGCCATGACCACCGCAAGGTGTACGCGACGTACAAGGCGGCCAAGGAGCACCAGGGCCAGCCGACGGTGATCCTCGCGCAGACCATCAAGGGCTGGACGCTGGGGCCGAACTTCGAGGGCCGCAACGCCACGCACCAGATGAAGAAGCTGACGATCGACGATCTCAAGGGCTTCCGCGACCGGCTGCGCCTGCCGATCCCCGACAAGGAGCTGGAGTCCGGCGCCCCGCCGTACTACCACCCTGGCAGGGACTCGGAAGAGATCCAGTACATGCACGACCGCCGTCGGGAACTGGGCGGGTACGTGCCCACGCGCGTGAACCGCTCCAAGCCGCTGAAACTCCCCGGCGACAAGGCCTATGCGGCGGTCAAGAAGGGCTCCGGCCAGCAGCAGATCGCCACCACCATGGCCTTCGTGCGGCTCCTGAAGGACCTGATGCGGGACAAGGAGATCGGCAAGCGGTTCGTTCCGATCGCTCCTGACGAGTACCGCACCTTCGGAATGGACTCCTTCTTTCCCTCGGCCAAGATCTACAACCCGCTGGGGCAGAGCTACGAGTCCGTCGACCGCGAACTGCTGCTGGCGTACAAGGAGTCGCCGAGCGGGCAGATGCTGCACGACGGCATCACGGAGGCCGGCTGTACGGCGGCCGCGACCGCCGCGGGATCGGCCTATGCGACGCACGGCGAGCCGCTGATCCCGATCTACGTCTTCTACTCGATGTTCGGGTTCCAGCGGACCGGCGACCAGTTCTGGCAGATGGCCGACCAGATGTCGCGGGGCTTCGTACTGGGTGCGACCGCCGGTCGTACGACCCTGACCGGCGAAGGTCTGCAGCACGCGGACGGTCATTCCCAGCTGCTGGCGTCGACGAACCCGGCCGCCGTCTCCTACGACCCGGCGTTCGGCTTCGAGATCGCGCACATCGTCAAGGACGGGCTCCAGCGGATGTACGGCTCGACGCCGGAGCATCCGCAGGGCGAGGACGTCTTCTACTACCTCACCGTTTACAACGAACCCATCAAGCAGCCCGCCGAGCCGGCGGACGTGGACGCCGAGGGCATCGTCCGCGGCCTCTACCGCTACAGCGTGGGCGCCAAGGGCACGATCCCCGCGCAGATCCTCGCCTCGGGCGTCGCCGTGCCGTGGGCCCTCGAGGCTCAGAAGCTCCTGGCCGAGGAGTGGAACGTCAAGGCGGACGTCTGGTCGGCGACCTCCTGGAACGAGCTGCGCCGCGAGGCGGTGGAGGCCGAGGAGCACAACCTGCTCCACCCCGAGGAGGACCAGCGCGTCCCGTACGTGACGCGGAAGCTCCAGAGCGCCGACGGGCCCAAGGTGGCCGTCTCGGACTGGATGCGGTCCGTGCCGGACCAGATCGCCCGCTGGGTGCCCGGCACCTACCAGTCCCTGGGCGCCGACGGTTTCGGATTCGCCGATACCCGGGGAGCGGCCCGGCGCTTCTTCCACATCGATGCGCAGTCGATCGTGCTGGCCGTGCTGACGGAGCTGGCGCGGGAGGGGAAGATCGACCGCTCGGCCCTGAAGCAGGCCCTCGACCGGTACCAGCTGCTGGACGTGGCGGCCGCGGACCCGGGCCCGGCGGGCGGCGACGCCTAGCCTCCCGGGGGCTGCGCGCCGGGGCACCGCCCCCGGACGTGCGAGAACGGACCGCGACGGCTCGGTACGGCACTGCTGTACCGAGCCGTCGCGCTGTGCGCGTCCGGCGCCGCGGCACCAAGGCCGGTCATCGAGAGTCGCCACGGGCCGGCGCAGACACCGGACGCCCGCACGTAGAGCGCGGGCCAACGGCCGCACCCACGCCGCGCTCACGGCTCGCACCGCCGCACCGTGACAGCGGCGCATCAGCGCTCCCAGACCTTGAACGCCCGCACCCTGTAAGCGCCTTCGGGCGTCCAGGAGCCGGAAGGATGGGTGTGGAATTCGCGCGTCTCCGCGCACTCGGCGCTCTCGTAGACGGTGACCGGGCGGCCCGTGCGGTTGGCGAACGACTCCGCGCCCGCATGCCCGGGGAGTCGCTTGCAGCTCCCGATGGAGACCTCCCTGAGCGCGTATTCACGCCGCTCTCCACGGAACCGGGCATCCGGCCAAAGGCAGAGCTCGCCCGCCGCGCAGTCACCCAGCCTCGGCCCTGCCACCGCCTGCGGTGGCGCCACACCTGCTCCCGCGGACAAGGCGCCCATTGCCAGCGCGGCGGCCGCAACGCCCCGCGCCGCCGTCAGGCCGGGGCGCGACCCCCGGCCCCGTCCGTACTCTCCCCGCTGCGCGCGCTCGCCCCGTCCGGACATGGCTCGTCCGTATCTCCGCATCCGACCACTCCCCCGTCCCGGCCGGGCTCCGAGCGCCCGGCGTCGTGACCAGCATGAACGGGGGTCAGAGCAAGGCCAAGTGAAACCCTTCCGTTTCACCGGGACCGGTGGCGGAGTTATCCACAAGCGCCATGCGTGCGGACGCGGAGACACCTCGGGGCGGGACGGTCACGACCGTCCCGCCCCGAGGTTCACAACCCCGTGGCCGTCAGACGTGGACGGACGGCCCCGCGTCGTTCGTGCCGCGCTTGGTGAAGAAGGCGACCCCGGAGGCGAACACCGCCACGACACCGGCGCACATGAAGGCCAGCCCCATCCCCGAGATGAACGAGTCGTGCACCACAGCCTTCATCGCCTCGGCGATCTGCGCGGGGGTTCCGGTCGGTGCGGGAGGCGCGACGCCGACCTCGGCGGCGCCCTTGAGCTTGTCCTCCTGGCCCGGAGGCAGGGGCGGCAGCTTGGCGTCCGTCCACTTCTCCGGCAGCGCGTCGTCGACGCGGGTGGCCATGACGACGCCCAGCACCGCGGTGCCGAGGCTTCCGCCCACCTGCATCGCCGCCTGCTGGAGTCCGCCTGCGACGCCCGAGTGCTCCAGCGGTGCGTTCCCGACGATCACGTCGGTGGCCCCGACCATCACCGGCGCGAGGCCGAGGCCCAGCAGCGAGAACCACAGGGAGGTGACGGCGGCACCGCTGTCCGCGTCCAGCGTCGAGAGCCCGAACATCGCGACCGCGGTGACCAGCATGGCGCCGACGAGCGGAACTCGCGGCCCGATCTTGGAGATCAGTCCGCCGGCCACTGGCGAGGCGACGATCATCATCGCCGTCAGCGGCAGCAGCCGGATCCCGCTGTCCACGGGCGACATGCCGTGCACGTTCTGCAGGTAGAAGGTGACGAAGAAGATGCCGCCCATGAATCCGAAGGCCATCAGCACCATCAGCACCGTGCCGGCCGTCAGCGGGATCGAGCGGAACATGCTCAGCGGGACCAGCGGTTCCTTCGCCTTCGACTCCCAGAGCCCGAAGATCAGGAACGCGGCGAGCGAGCCGCCGAGGAAGCCCAGCGTGGACGCATCGCTCCAGCCCCAGGTCGGTGCCTTGATCAGTGCCCAGATCAGGCAGAACATCGCGCCGGACAGCAGCACGATACCCGGGACGTCGAAGGAGCGCGGGGCCTTCTCCGCCCGGTGGTCGCGGAGGATGAACAGACCCATCAGCAGTGCGGCCAGACCGACCGGGATGTTGATGAAGAAGACCGATTCCCAGCTCACCTTCTCGACGAGGAGCCCGCCGACGATGGGTCCGGCCGCGGTCGAGGCGCCGATGACCGCGCCCCAGACGCCGATGGCCGCGTTCAGCTTCTCGGCGGGGAAGGAGGCACGCAGCAGGCCGAGCGCCGCGGGCATCAGCAGCGCTCCGAAGAGCCCCTGCAGCACGCGGAAGGCGACGACGAGCGAGACGCTGCCGCCCAGACCGATCGCTCCGGAGGCCGCGGCGAAGCCGACGACGCCGAGCAGGAAGGTCTGCCTGTGACCGAACCTGTCACCGAGCTTGCCCGCGGTGATCAGGGCGACGGCGAGCGCGAGCAGATATCCGTTGGTGATCCACTGGACGTCGGCGAGCGACGCTCCGAGGTCCTGCTGGATGGCCGGGTTGGCGATGGCGACGATGGTCCCGTCGAGGGCGACCATCGTGATGCCGATCGCCACGGTCACGAGGGTCAGCCACGGGTGGCCGCGGACACCTGAGCGAGGTTCCGGTGCGCCTGATACGCCTGGTATGCCTGGTTCACGCGGGCCGGGCGGTTCCGGGGTCCGGCCCGTGGGCGTGCTGGTCTGGGAGCTCATGATGCGAGGCTAATGACAGTCGCTGACAATTGACAAACAAAATTATTCGTCGGTAGATGTCAGGCTGCTCACATCCGCCCGGGGCGCCGCGCCCCGGGCGGATTCCGGAGAGCCACGTCCAAGATCCGGCCGCGACAGCGTCCGGTCCGTGCATGCTGTGCCGTTGGAGAATCAGCGGAGAACCACTGGGAGGTGGCCGAAGTGACCGGTCTGCGTGAGCGGAAGAAGCAGCGCACCCGGGACTCGCTCGTCCGCGCCGCCTGCGAGCTCTTCGTCGAGCAGGGCTACGAGGAGACCACCGTCGACGAGATCGTGGCCGCCGTCGACGTCTCCCAGCGCACCTTCTTCCGCTACTTCACCAGCAAGGAGGAAGTGGCCTTCTCCCTCCAGGCGCTCGTCTCGGAGCGGTACGTGGAGGCCGTACGCACACGGCCGCCCGGGGACGCCCCCGTCGAGGTGCTGCGCAGCACGCTGGACGAGACGTGGGAGAGCATCGGTGAGGCCATCGAGGAGATCGTCCCCCTCACGCTGTACATGAGGATGTGGCAGATCATCGAGACCACGCCCTCTCTCGTGGCCGTCGAACTCCGTCACGCGGTGGAGATGGAGGAGCGGCTGGCCGCCGAGATCGCACGGCGCGAGGGCGTGGACCCGGACACCGACCCCCGGCCCCGGGTCCTCGTCGCGGCGTTCTCCGGTGTGATGCGTGCCGCCTTCCGCCGCTGGAGCTTCGGCGGGGACATCACGGTGGCCGCGGCGCAGCGCATGGTCGAGTCGTACGTCGACCAGTTGGGACCTGCCCTCTCGGACGATTGGGGCGACCCCGCCGGCGACTCCGGCCGCCCCGCGGCGCACTGACTACGGGTCAGCCCGAGAGTCGCCGCGAGGCGTCCTCCAACTGTTGTGCGCCACGGGCCGGTTCGCGGTCCGGCCCTGCCGCAAGGCACCCGCGGGAACCACCTCGTACGCCTCGCAACACCACGACAGCCACAGGCCCGTCCGAAACTGACCCAATCAGGCATGCTGAAACGTGAGATGGGTCACGGCGCGCACGAGCACGCGACCCAGTCTCCTAGGGTTGCTGTCCAGTGAATTCCTTTCCGGCCCTCAGCAATCCCCTGTCCGGATCAGGCCTCCCGTCCCCGGGAGCCCCGGGCACTGCTTTCTGGCGCACGGTGCTCGCACTGGCCGTGGTGCTGGTCCTGCTGGCGACGACCGGGTGGACGGCGATCCGCGAGCACGACGGGACGCCCGGCCCCTACGCCGCCAGCCTGCTCGCCTGGAAGAAGGGCTCCATCGCCGGCCGCCAGCTGCCCGGCCCGGACGAGAAGCCCGGAGCGGTCGCCCGCTTCTTCCGTTCGCTGAGCACCACCCAGCAGGAGCGCCTGGCCGACCGCTACCCGCTCGTCGTGGGGAACCTGGGCGGCGTCCCCGTCGAGCTGCGCTACGAGGCGAACCACAAGGCGCTGATCGAGGCGCGCGACATCGAGCGCGAACGCATGAACGACCAGCGGCTGACCGACGACGGGCGCCAGACCGCGAGCCACCGCATGGAGCGCTTCGAGTCCATGCTCGACCCGGCACGCCAGATCCTCGCCTTCGACCCGACGGGACGCGGCCGCGCGGCGGAGGTCTTCGGCGATCTGGACCGGGCGCAGCGTGTGTCGGTGGTCGTTCCGGGCGTGGACACCAACCTCCTGACGTTCGAGAAGTCCGACCGCCCGTACTCCGCACCCGCCGGCATGGCACGCGCGCTCCAGGAGCGGCAGCGCAGCGCCTCGCCGGGCGCGTCCACGGCGACCATCGCCTGGGCCGACTACACGGCACCGACCGGCCTCGGCGTCGAGGCCGCCTCCGGCAACCTCGCCGAGGAGGGGGCGCAGCGGCTCACCGACTTCGTGCAGAGCCTGCACAGCCCGCACATCGCGCTGTTCTGCCACAGCTACGGCTCGGTCGTGTGCGGTGACGCGGCGGACGGGCTGCCGCGGCGCGTCACCGACATCGCCGTGTCCGGCAGCCCGGGAATGCGCGTGGACCACGCCGACGACCTCGGCACCGACGCCAACGTCTGGGCCGCGCGCGACAAGGACGACTGGATCGCCGACGTGCCCCACATGGAGGTCGGCGGGCTCGGTCACGGCGCCGACCCCGTGTCCCCCGGATTCGGTGCGCGCAGGCTCTCCGCGAGCGGCGCCCTCGGGCACACCGGCTACTACGTGCCGGGCACCGGAAGCCTCGACAATTTCGCGGAGATCGCGACAGGTTCGTACGACACCGTCAGCTGTGCGACGAGCGATCCCGGCTGCGTCGGAGCCCCCACCAAGACCGCGTGACGGCGGGTGCATTCCTCGCACGGGCGCGCATATGCCCCGTAAATGAGGGCGATTACGCGCGTAGCGTCGAGTAGGGGGACGAGCGGGCGCCTCGCGCATACGATGGGCCGCATGGGTGACGTACTGGCTGGAATTCACTCCGCCTGGGAGTTCGAAGCCGACTCCGTGCTCATCCGCTTCGAACGGGGGATCCGCACACCGAAGCTCTTCCACGTGCTCGGAGAGCGGCGCGTCCCGTACGAGGCACTGAGCAGCGTCGAGCTCGCCCCGGGCGGCAAGCGCGGCACCGTGGTGCTGCGTGCCGAGCCCCGCACAGGCGCCGACCCGCTGATCGAGGCCGCTGCCGGCCAGCTGAAGGACGGCTGCGACCCCTATCGGCTGGTGCTGCCCGCCGAGCGCGAGACGCTCGCCGACTACTACGCGACGGAGCTGCGCGCGGTCCTGGGCGCGGACGCCGACAAGCCGGCCGAGCACCATCTCGTCGCCGCCCCCGCGCCCCCGCACAGCTTCAAGGCCTACGACGGCAAGGCGTCCTTCGACGGCAGCACGGTCTTCTTCCGCTGGTTCTGGACCGGTGCCTCCTCCAGCAAGTGGAAGGCGGGCGACCAGAGCTTCCCGGTGAGCGAGCTGGAGGACGTCGAGTGGCGTTCGCCGGAGATCGCGAGCGGCCATCTGCGCGTGACGCCGCGCGGCGGCAGGCCCCCGGAGTACCGGGAGCCGGACAAGGACCCGGCGTCCGTGGTCTTCGGCATCGGCTACGGGCTGGTGCACGAGTCGCTGCCGTTCGCCGCCTCGGTGCTGGAGGCGGTGCGGGCGGCCCAGCCGGCGCCCCTTCCCGAGACCTCACCGCCGTCACGTCAGTCCCGGTCAGGACGCTCCGCGGGCCGCGCCGATCCGGCGGACATCGCCGAACGCATACGGCACCTCGGCGAGCTGCACGAGGCCGGGCTCGTGACCGAGGACGAGTTCGCGAAGAAGAAGGCCGACCTGCTCTCCGAACTGTGAGCGCGCGGCGGCCGGTTGCGGCCGCCGCCGCAGGGGACCATGCCCTACTGACGTACGGGGTGCACCCGGTACTCACGTATGACGTGCGGCCCCATGACCACCGCATACTCTGATCGCGCGATGAACGCCTCCGACGCTCCGGGACAAGCGGGCTCCTCGCCCACCGAGCCGTCACGCGGGCCTGCGAAGCCGCTCTCCGTGCCCGCGCAGGCAGCCATGCGCGGGCTGCACGATTTCTGGGCGGCCCTCACGACACCGGCGGGTCCGGATGCGCGTCCGCCCGTTCCGGGATCCAGGCGCCGGGGGCGGCGCTGGGCGTACGTATTCCTCATCGGGCTGGTCGCCCTGCTGATCCCGGTCACCTCCAACGTGCTCTCGCAGGACCACGGGCTGCCCGGCGCTGTCGCGGTCTCGCTGGCCTTCGCGCAGGCCGGGCCGCTGCTCCTGGCCGTCACGCGGCCGCTCCAGGCCTGGTGGGTCGTGATCGTCGCGGACACGGCCGGCGCTCTGCTGCTGCTGTTCACGCCGCCCGGGCAGAACTCGTGGCCATGGCCTCCCATGGAGATCATCGGCTATCTGGTGCTGTGCCTCGCGCTGTCGCTGCGCGAGAGGCGCCGCACGCTCATCGCCGTCTGGACGGTCACCCTCGTGATCTCGCTGGCGCTCGGTTTCCTCGCGCAGGGGCGCAGCGACGGAACGAACGTGCTGATGACGGTGCTCAGTGGCATCGTGCTGCTGCTCGGCGGGGCACTGCGCGAGCGGGGGGACGCGCAGCGGCGTCTCGCGGAGCAGGAGACGATCAGCGAGGCCGAGCGCGCCCGGCGCACGCTGCTGGAGGAGCGGGCCCGTATAGCGCGTGAGCTGCACGATGTCGTCGCACACCACATGTCGGTCATCACCGTGCAGGCCGACAGCGCGCCCTACCGGCTGAGCGGGCTGCCGCCGCAGGCGCGGGAGGAGTTCGGCTCCATCGCCGCGACCGCGCGCGAGTCGCTGTCGGAGATGCGGCGGCTGCTCGGTGTGCTGCGCAGCGAGGAAGCACAGGGCGAACGGGCACCGCAGCCGGGCCTGGACCGGCTCGGTCAGCTGGTGGAGGCGACCGTCCGGGCGGGCGTGCCCACCGAACTGTCCGTGGAGGAAGGGCTGTCCGGGCTGCCGCAGGCCGTGCAGCTGTCCGCCTACCGGATCGTGCAGGAAGCGCTCGCCAACGTCGTACGGCATGCGCCCGGGGCCACCTCCCGCGTATCGGTGACCGGGGGCGACGCGGAAGCGAGCGGCGGGGACGGCGAACCGGTCGAGGACAGCCGGGGTGGCAGGGGCGGCAAACGCACCGAACGCACCCGGGACTCCGCGCAGGCGCATCTGACGGTCCTCGTCGTCAACGGCCCGGCCCCCGGCCCGGCAGGGCCGCCCCTGGAGACCGCCGGCACCGGACACGGCCTCGTGGGCATGCGCGAACGCGTCCGGCTCATCGGCGGTTCGCTCGACACCGGGCCGCTTCCCGACGGCGGGTTCCGCGTCGCCGCCCGCATACCGCTGCTGCCGGCACAACCGACCGGGAAGGACCCCGAGCCCTCATGACCACCCGCGTGATCATCGTCGACGACCAGGCCATGGTGCGTGCGGGCTTCGCCGCGCTCCTCGCCGCGCAGTCCGACATCGACGTGGTGGGCGAGGCCGCGGACGGGGCGCAGGGCGTCGAACTGTGCCGGCGCACGCACCCCGACGTGGTTCTCATGGACGTGCGCATGCCGGAGATGGACGGGCTGGAGGCGGCGAGGAAGCTGCTCGGAACCGACAACGGCGGCAAGGGCGGCACCGGTTCGGCGGACGGAAAGGCCCACCGCCCCAAGGTCCTGATGCTGACCACCTTCGATGTGGACGACTACGTCTACGAGGCGCTCCGCGCGGGGGCCAGCGGATTCCTGCTCAAGGACGCTCCGCCCGCCGATCTCATCGCGGCCGTGCGGATCGTCGCGGAGGGCGAGGCACTTCTCGCCCCGTCGGTCACCCGGCGGCTCATCGCCGACTTCGCCAGGCAGCGCCCGTCGCCGCCGTCGGCACGCGGACTGCGGCTCAACGGGCTGACGGACCGTGAGACGGAGGTGCTGGAGCTGCTGGCACGCGGACGGTCCAACACCGAGATCGCCGGCGCCCTCGTCCTGGCCGAACAGACCGTCAAGACTCACGTGAGCCGTATCTTCACCAAGCTCCAGCTGCGCGACCGGGCTCAGGCCGTGATCTTCGCGTACGAGTCGGGCCTGATCTCCCCGGGCGAGGGCTGACTCTCCGGTTGGCCGTCTCCTCCTCGCGGAGGGCATGCCGATACCCCGGTATCACCCGGGCGTTGGCTCCCCGGTGTGACGTGAGGCCGCACACCCTCGTCCGACTCTCCTTCCGAAAGGCCACCGGTCCCTCCGGCGGCCGCCGGAGGGGGTACGGGGATGAAGCGCCGTCTGAAGCGGGCTCTGACAGCTGCCGCACTCACCGCAACAGTCGTCGCGGCCACTGCCGGCTGGGCCGCCGGCTCGACGCAGAAGGCCGTCACCGGTCCGCCTCCGGGAGCGGCCGCCTGGCGCGCGGACGACGACACTCTCGGCCGCCGGCTCCCCGACCCGGCGGCGAGTCCGGCGCGGATCGCTTCCTTCTTCGAAGGTCTCGCACCCCGGGAGCGCGCGGCCCTCCTGCACCGGCACCCGCTCGTGACCGGCAATCTCGACGGCGCGCCGGCGGAGATGCGGTACGCCGCCAACCGCCGCGCACTCCGTGCCGAGACCGCGCGTGAGCGTGCGCGTGCCGCCGACTCCGCCCGTACACCGCAGGACCGCCAGCTCGCGCGGGCGAAGGCCGACCGCTACGCCCGGCTCCTCGGGCACGGGCGCCAGATCCTCGCCTTCGACCCGCGCGCCCGCGGCCAGATCGCCGAGGTGTACGGCGACCTGGGCGGCGCGGAGCGCACAGCGGTGATCGTGCCGGGCTCCGACATCGACCTCGCCACGTTCGACAGCAAGGGCCCCAACAGGTACGGGACTCCGGCCGGCATGGCCGCGTCCCTGCGCGCCCGCATGTCGGCCGCGGAACCCGGCACTCGCACCGCCGTCATCGCCTGGTCCGGATACACGACGCCCGTCGGGCTGGGGCCGGACGCGGCCACGACGCGCCTCGCCGCCGCCGGTGCACCCCGGCTGGAGCGCTTCCTGCAGGGCCTCGCCCGCACGGGAGCACCCGCCCCCACGGTGCTCTGCCACAGCTACGGCTCCGTGGTGTGCGGCAGGGCGGCCGGGGAGCTGACGCGGCGCGACGCCTCCGACCTGATCGTCTTCGGCTCGCCGGGCATGCACGCCGACTCCGTCCGCGAACTCCGCACTCCCCTGCGGGTCTGGGCCGCCCGCGACGCGGGCGACTGGATCGGGAGGGTGCCGAACGTGGAGGTCCTCGGCCTCGGGCACGGCAGCGACCCGGTCTCGGAGAGCTTCGGCGCCCGCGTCGTCTCCTCCGCGCGCGCCGACGGCCACACCGGCTATCTCGCGCCGGGCACCGACTCGCTGGCCAACTTCGCCGCGATCACGCTCGGTTCGTACGAGGCCGTGGAGTACTCGTCGCCGCAGGGGGCGCCGCCCGGCTCGTGCACGCGGGGCCTCACGCCGTGATGCGACGACACCACGGTGGGACGGCACGGAGACGGAAGGCCCTTCCGGGGGCCGGCCGGCTCCGCGCCGTCGTCCGTCATTCCCGTCCGGCGGAGGTGAACGACATGTCCGCGTAGCGGTCCCCCGCCACCTGACCCGCGATGGGCTCCAGCAACGCCAGCTCGTCCCCGGTGAGTTCGATGCGGGTTGCGGCGGCGTTCTCCTCGAGCCTGCTCCGCCTGCGGGTGCCGGGGATGGGGACGACCGTCATCCCGCGCAGGGCGGCCTGCTGCTGCACCCAGGCCAGCGCGATCTGTCCCGGGGTGGCGCCGCGCGACTCGGCGATCTTCCGCACGGGTTCGAGCAGCGCCGCGTTCGCGCTCGCATTGCCGCCGGTGAATCGGGGCTGCGTGTTACGGAAGTCGTCGCTCGTGAGTTCCGTCTCGGCGTTCACGAAGGACCCGGTGAGGAAGCCCCGCCCGAGGGGCGAGTACGGCACGAAGGCGACGCCCAGTTCACGGGCCGTCTCCACCACGGCGTCCTCGACATCACGGCTGAAGAGCGACCACTCGGACTGCACCGCCGCGATGGGGTGCACGTCCTGGGCCGTGCGCAGCTCGGCGGCCGTCACCTCGCTCAGCCCGAGGTACCTGACCTTGCCTTCCCGTACGAGTTCGGCCATGGCGCCGACGGACTCCTCCAGCGGCACGCTCACATCCCGCCGGTGCATGTAGTACAGGTCGATCGCCTCGATGCCGAGCCGCCGCAGGCTGTCCTCGGCGCAGCGCCTGATGTACGGAGGGTCGTTGCGGATGCCCCGCTTGGTGGGCTCATCGGGGTCGCGCGTCAGCGAGTACTTCGTCGCGAGGACGACCTCGTCCCGGTGCGACTGGATGAAGGGCGCGATGAACTTCTCGTTGTCGCCTTCGTTGTGGCCGTAGACGTTGGCCGTGTCGAAGAGGTTGACGCCCAGTTCGAGCGCGCGCTCCAGCGTGGCCCTCGCCTCGTCGGGATCCTCGGTGGGCCCGTAGGCGAAGCTCATGCCCATGCAGCCGAGGCCCTGCACGCCCACTTCGGGACCGTCCGCGCCGAGCCGTGTCGTCGCGATCTTCTGGCTGTTGCCCGTATTCGAAGTCACTGCAGCCCCTCTCAGGCGGATTCCGGCGCCCGCCGGGCGTCGGAGTAGATTCCGATCTTGTAATCCAGGACCGCGAGGGTCTCGCGCAGCTCGGCGACCCGGCGCAGCACGTCCTCACGCGTGGCCACCAGCAGCTCGTAGCGCTCGGGGAAGGTCTGCTCCCCGGCCCGTACGAGTTCGGCGTACCGCACCATGTCCGCGACCGGCATGCCCGTCAGCCGCAGCTTGGCGACGAGGTCGAGCCAGTCGAGGTCCTTGTTGGTGAAGCGCCGCTGCCCGGTGTGGGACCTGTCCACGTGCGGCATCAGCCCGATCCGCTCGTACCAGCGCAGCGTGTGCGCGCTCAGCCCGCAGATCCCGGCGACCTCGCTGATGGTGTACCGGTCCTTGCCGTCGGGCCTGGGATGGGGCAGTCGCCCCCGCTCGGCGCACACTTCCGGTTCGACTGCTTCGTCCGCTGTCTCCGTCTCCGTCACGGTCATAAGTGAAACGCTACGGAGCTGGAGTGCACTCCAAGCAAGCGCAAAATTCGGGCCGGATCGCGTCACGTACGCTCGGCCACATGAACAGCCTGCGGATGATCGACAATTGGCCCGTGCCGACCGCTGCCGCCGCCGTCGTCTCTTCGGAGCACGGCGCGGACGCCGCCTCCGGCTCCGGGACCCCCACCGTCACCGCCGCTCACGGCAGCACGAGTCACCGTTTCGCGCTCGCGTCCGTGACCAAGCCCCTCGCCGCCTACGCGGTTCTCATCGCCGTGGAGGAAGGGGCCGTGGAACTGGACGAGCCGGCCGGGCCGGAAGGCTCGACGGTCCGGCACCTGCTCGCGCACACCTCGGGGCTGGCCTTCGACGAGGACAAGCCGATGGCCGAGCCGGGCACGCGCCGCATCTACTCCAACGCGGGTTTCGAGGCGCTCGGCGACCACCTCGCGAAGGTCACCGAGATACCGTTCCCGCAGTATCTGCACGAGGCGGTCCTCGAACCGCTGGCCATGACGTCGACGGAGCTTCCCGGCTCCCCCGCCAAGGACGGCGTCTCCACCGCCGACGACCTCACCCGGTTCGCCGCCGAACTCCTCGCGCCGCGCCTGCTGAGCCGCACCACCCTGGACGAGGCGACCTCGGTCGTCTTCCCCGGGCTCAAGGGTGTGCTGCCGGGATACGGACACCAGTCGCCCAACGACTGGGGCCTCGGCTTCGAGATCAAGGACTCCAAGTCCCCGCACTGGACCGGCAGTTCGTCCTCGCCGCGCACATTCGGGCACTTCGGGCAGTCCGGCACGTTCCTCTGGGTCGACCCGGACGCGGGAGCGGCCTGCGTCGCCCTCACCGACCGCGACTTCGGGCAGTGGGCCATCGACGCGTGGCCGCCGTTCACGGACGCGGTCCTGGAGGAACTGCGCTCCGGCGCCGCCCAGGGCTGAGCCCGGGAAGGCGCCCGCCAGGGGCAAGGCAGGACGCTGCCGGCAGGCGCCGCCCGTAGCGACGTCAGCCGTAGCCGGGCTCCGCCTGCATCTCCCACATCAGCATCTCGACCGGGCCCCCGGCGCCGCGTGCCTCCAGGTCACGGGCATCCGTGATGCGCGCGGCGTCGCCGGCGGACAGCCTCTCCCGCTCGGCCCCGCCCGGGGACGCCTCGTCCTCGTCGGCCGGTCCCGAACCGATCTCCGCCACGCCTCGTACGACGTGCACGTACACCCACGCCGCGTCCGGAACCGCCGTGCGCTCACCGTCCGCCAGGCGCCGCACATGCATCATGGCCTCCGTGTGCGGCACCGCGAACGGCGTCCCGTCGGCGATGCCGTGCACCACCTCGTACTCCGGCTCGCGGCTCCCGCTCTGCCCGTCCGTGCCGCTGCCGAAGGAGCCGGGGACCAGCCACATCTGCACGAAACACAGCGGCCCGGAGCCCGCGTTGCGTTCGATGTGGCGCACTCCGCTCCCCGCGCCCATCCGCTGAACGTCGCCGGCACGCACCCGCGAGGTCCGGCCCGTCGAGTCGATGTGCTCCAGCTCCCCCTCGACCACCCAGGTCACGATCTCGACGTCCCGGTGCGGGTGTTCGGGGAAGCCCGCGCCCGGTGCCAGCCGCTCCTCGTTGCAGGCCACCAGCTGCCCGAAACCGACGTTGTCAGGGTCGTAGAAACCCGAGAACGAGAAGGCGTGCCGGGTGTCGATCCCCGCCGCCTCGTCACCGCCCCGATACCGGTCGGTCCCCCGCCACACCTGAAGCATGAGCCCACCGTAATCCGCTCCGCGGAAGCGCAGCAGAGCCCCCGGCCCCCCGTCCACGGTCCGATGAGGCAGGCTTGGCACGTGCCCGAATCCACAGACCCTCCCGCGAACCCGCCTTCCGACGAGCGCCCGGAGCACGCCGAGCACCCGCACGGCGCGACCCTGCGGCGCCTGGAGCAGTCCTCCGGCAAGCTCGCCGCGGCGGCCATCACGCGCATGGACGAGCAGCTGCCGTGGTACCGGGCCATGCCACCTGAGAACCGATCCTGGATCGGGCTCGTCGCCCAGGCCGGCATCGCGGCCTTCACCGAGTGGTTCCGGCACCCCGAGACGCCGCAGGCCATCAGCACGGACGTCTTCGGCACCGCGCCACGCGAACTGACACGGGCCATCACGCTGCGCCAGACCGTCGAGCTGGTGCGTACCACGATCGAAGTCGTCGAGGCCGCGATCGACGAGGTCGCCGCTCCGGGTGACGAGTCGGTGCTGCGCGAGGCGCTCCTGGTGTACGCACGCGAGATCGCCTTCGCCACCGCCCAGGTCTACGCACAGGCCGCCGAGGCACGCGGTGCGTGGGACGCGCGGCTGGAGTCGCTGGTCGTCAACGCCGTCCTGTCCGGCGAGGCCGACGAGGGCGCCGTCTCCCGTGCGGCGGCACTCGGCTGGAACGCCCCCGAGCACGTCGCCGTGGTACTCGGCACGGCGCCGGACGGGGACAGCGAGTTGACGGTCGAGGCCATAAGGCGGGCCGCCCGGCACGCGAAACTCCAGGTGCTCACGGGCGTGCTGGGCAGCCGGCTGGTCGTCGTCGCAGGCGGCAGCGACGATCCGCTGCGCGCCGCGAAGTCCCTGATCGGGCCGTTCGCGCCGGGCCCGGTGGTGGCCGGTCCGATCGTCGGCGACCTCCTCTCGGCAACCCGCTCCGCACAGGCCGCCGCGGCCGGGCTGCGCGCCTGCGCGGCATGGCAGGACGCCCCGCGGCCGGTGCTCGCGGACGACCTGCTGCCGGAGCGCGCGATGGCCGGCGACCCCACCGCGCGGGAGCTGTTGGTGGAGGAGATCTACAGACCGCTGGAGGAGGCGGGCTCCGCGCTCCTGGAGACGCTGAGCGTCTATCTGGAACAGGCGAGCAGTCTCGAGGGCGCGGCGCGGATGTTGTTCGTACACCCCAACACCGTGCGCTACCGGCTGCGACGTGTGACTGACGTCACCGGATGGTCGCCCTCCGATGTCCGCTCGGCCTTCACACTGCGTATCGCGCTGATTCTGGGGCGTCTCAGCGACTTCGGGAACGGAGCCTGACCGAGAGAGGGCGTCTTTGTCGAGGCTCGACAATTTGCCTCCGGGTTCTTCGTACCGCTGCGCACCGGCGCGAAGGGCACCTCACAAGGGAGAGTGAAAGAGTGCTCGTACTCGTAGCTCCCGGCCAAGGCGCGCAGAAGCCTGGCCTCTTGACTCCCTGGCTCGAACTCCCCGGCGTCGCCGACAGGCTCGCGGAGTGGTCGGCCGCCATCGGCATGGACCTCGCCCGCTACGGCACGGAGGCCGGCGAGGAGGAGATCCGCGACACCGCCGTGGCGCAGCCGCTCCTCGTCGCCGCCGGCCTCGTCTCGGCGGACGCCCTGCTCGAGGGCCGTCCCGTGACCGAGTCCGCGGGTGCGGTGGCAGGCCACAGCGTCGGTGAACTCGCCGCCGCCGCCATGGCCGGAGTGCTTCAGCCCGCCGACGCCATGACGCTCGTACGGGCGCGTGGCAGCGCGATGGCCGAGGCCGCCGCCGTCACGGACACCGGCATGTCCGCGGTGCTCGGCGGCGAACCCGAGGCGGTCGTCGCCCACTTGGAGAAGCTCGGCCTCACCCCGGCGAACATCAACGGCGGCGGCCAGATCGTCGCGGCGGGCACCGCCGAGCAACTGGCCGCGCTCGTCGAGAGCAAGCCCGAGAAGGCGCGTGTCATCCCGCTGAAGGTGGCGGGCGCCTTCCACACCCACCACATGGCACCGGCCGTCGACGTACTGGCCACCGCGGTCGAGGGGGCGCAGGTCTCCGACCCCGTGCTCCCCTACGTGTCCAACCTGGACGGATCCGTCGTCGAAGGCGGCCCGCAGGTCGTGCAGCGCCTGGTCAACCAGATCTCCGCGCCGGTGCGTTGGGACCTGTGCATGGAGACCTTCCAGAAGATGGGCGTCACGGCACTCATCGAGGTGTGTCCCGGCGGCACGCTCACCGGTCTGGCCAAGCGCGGCCTCGCCGGCGTGCGGACCCTGGCGCTGAAAACCCCTGATGATCTCGACGCGGCGCGCGAGCTGATCGCCGAGCACACGCAGACCGCCTGAGCCTCAAGGAGCTCGAGAGCATGACCGCGAAGATCAATCCCACCAAGGGTTCCCCGTACTCGCGCATTCTCGGCGTGGGCGGCTACCGCCCCACCCGGGTCGTGCCGAACGAGGAGATCCTCAAGCACATCGACTCCTCCGACGAGTGGATCCGCTCACGCTCGGGCATCGCGACCCGCCACTGGGCCGGCCCGGACGAGACGGTCGCCGAGATGACGCTGGAGGCGGCCGGCAAGGCGGTCGCCGACGCGGGAATCACACCGCAGCAGGTGGGTGCCGTGATCATCTCGACCGTCTCGCACTTCAAGCAGACGCCGTCGATCGCCACCGAGATCGCCGACCGCATGGGCGCGGGCAAGGCCGCCGCGTTCGACATCAACGCGGGCTGCGCGGGCTTCGGTTACGGGCTCGCACTCGCCAAGGGCATGATCGCCGACGGCAGCGCCGAGTACGTGCTCGTCGTCGGCGCCGAACGGCTCTCGGACCTGACCGATCTGACGGACCGCTCCACCGCGTTCCTCTTCGGCGACGGCGCGGGCGCCGTCATCGTCGGCCCGGCCACGGAGCCGGGAATCGGCCCGTGCATCTGGGGTTCGGAGGGTGACAAGGCGGACGTCATCAGCCAGACCGTTCCCTGGGACGCCTACCGCGCGGGTGAGGTGGAGAAGTTCCCCGCCATCCGCCAGGAGGGCCAGGCCGTCTTCCGCTGGGCCGTCTATGAGATGGCGAAGGTGGCCCAGCAGGCCCTCGACGCCGCCGGGGTCTCCCCGGAGGACCTGGACGTCTTCATCCCGCACCAGGCCAACATGCGGATCATCGACTCGATGGTGAAGACCCTCAAACTGCCGGAGCACGTCACGGTCGCCCGTGACGTGGAGACGACAGGCAACACCTCGGCCGCCTCGATCCCGCTCGCGATGGAGCGGCTGCTGGCGACCGGAGAGGCGAAGAGCGGTGACACCGCACTCGTCATCGGCTTCGGGGCAGGGCTCGTCTACGCGGCAACGGTGGTTACCCTCCCCTAGGCAAGATCCACACAGTCCGTACAGCGCCGTGCGGCAATGTGTGGCGACCTCGCAACAGACAACTCGTAAGTACGAAGACCGAAGGAGCGCCGAGATGGCCGCCACGCAGGAAGAGATCGTTGCTGGTCTCGCGGAGATCGTGAACGAGATCGCCGGGATTCCCACCGAGGACGTCCAGCCGGACAAGTCCTTCACCGACGACCTGGACGTCGACTCGCTGTCCATGGTCGAGGTCGTCGTCGCCGCCGAGGAGCGCTTCAGCGTCAAGATCCCGGACGACGACGTGAAGAACCTCAAGACCGTGGGCGACGCGACCGAGTACATCCTCAAGCACCAGAGCTGAGACGACGCCCGCGCGTTCGTCGCCATCCGCCGCGTCCCCGGGACCCGTACCGGGGCGCGGGCGAGGTGGTTCGCAAGGCTCACCCTCAACCAGTGGAGACATGAATCCAGTGAGTACGACCCAACACTCCGTGGTCGTCACCGGTATCGGCG
Source organism: Streptomyces bathyalis (assembly GCF_015910445.1). Classification (NCBI taxonomy): domain Bacteria; kingdom Bacillati; phylum Actinomycetota; class Actinomycetes; order Kitasatosporales; family Streptomycetaceae; genus Streptomyces; species Streptomyces bathyalis. The sequence continues at coordinate 5,646,170 of NZ_CP048882.1, read as the reverse complement.
CAACCACACCGCTGGGTGGCGACAGCGCATCGACCTGGGAAGGTCTGGTCGCCGGACGTTCCGGCGTCGCCCTTCTCACCCATGAGTGGGCGGCCGACCTGCCCGTCCGCATCGCCGCCGAGATCGCGGTGGAGCCCACGGAGATCATTCCGCGTCCCCAGGCGCGCAAGCTGGACCGCTCGGCGCAGTTCGCGCTGATCGCGACCCGCGAGGCATGGGCGGACGCGGGCTTCACCTCCAGGGCCGGTGAGGACGCCAGCGTCTCACCGGACCGGCTCGGTGCGGTCGTCGCCTCCGGCATCGGCGGTGTCACCACGCTGCTCGGCCAGTACGACATCCTGCGGGAGAAGGGCGCACGCCGCGTCTCGCCGCACACGGTGCCGATGCTGATGCCGAACAGCCCGAGCGCCAACGTCGGTCTGGAGGTCAACGCGCGGGCCGGTGTGCACACCCCGGTCAGCGCCTGCGCCTCCGGCTCCGAGGCGATCGGCTACGCGGTGGAGATGATCCGCACGGGCCGTGCCGACGTGGTCGTCGCCGGCGGCACGGAAGCCGCCATACACCCCCTTCCCATCGCCGCGTTCGGCAACATGATGGCGATGTCGAAGGACAACGACGACCCCGAGGGCGCCTCACGTCCGTACGACAGCGACCGCAACGGGTTCGTCATGGGCGAGGGCGCGGGCGTCATCGTGCTGGAGTCGGCCGAGCATGCGAAGAAGCGCGGCGCGCGGATCTACGCGGAGGCCATCGGCCAGGGCATCTCGGCCGACAGCCACCACATCACGCAGCCGGAGCCCAGCGGCAACGGCATCGCGCTCGCCCTGCAGAACCTTCTGGAGCAGACCGATCTCAAGCCCGACGAGGTCATGCACATCAACGCGCATGCCACCTCGACGCCGCTCGGTGACATCGCGGAACTGAAGGCGCTGCGCAAGGTCTTCGGCGACGACACCGACCACATGGCCATCTCGGGCACCAAGTCGATGACGGGCCATCTGCTGGGCGGTGCGGGCGGCATCGAGACCGTCGCCTCCATCCTCGCCCTGCACCACCGCACGGCACCGCCGACGATCAACCTCAAGAACCTGGACCCGGAGGCGGACGCTGACATCGTCGGCGGGGAAGCCCGCCCCCTGCCCGGGGGAACGATCGCTGCGCTGAACAACTCCTTCGGCTTCGGCGGCCACAACGTCGTGCTGGCCTTCCGTACGGTCTGATCCCGCACGCGGCACACGACGGCCGGGCAAACAACGCCGGGCAACAAATGAGGGGCAGCTCCCAGCGAGCTGCCCCTCATGCGTTCCTGTGCCGTCAGGTGGCTGCCGGGCCGCCCTCCTCGTCGTCGGAAGAGGGGAAGCTCGCGTAGTACGAGGCGGCCATGTCCTTCTCCCCGTAACCCAGTTCGGCCGCGCGCCGGAAGCGCTCCGCCCCCGCGGCGGCCACATCCATGCGCACGCCCGCTTCCTCGCCCGCCTCGACGATGAGCCGTGCGTCCTTCTCGGCGGTGGCGACGGCGAAGCTCGGGGTGAAGTCCCGCGAGCGGATCGCTCCGGCCTTGATCCGCAGATAGCCCATGTCGAGGGTGCCGCCTTCGACGGCGTCGAGGAAGTTCTGCGGGTCCACACCCAGGCCGTCGGCGAGAGCCATCGCCTCCACGGTGCCGTGCGTCACCGCCAGAACCCAGGAGTTGCAGACGAGCTTGAGGCGGGTGGCGGCGCCGGGCTCCTCGCCGACCCAGACGGTGCGGGAGCCGATCGCGTCCAGAACGGGCACGATTCCCCGCCGCGTCTCGCCGGGCCCGGCCGCGAGCACGAGGAGCTGTCCGGCCTCGGCGGGCCCGCGCGTGCCGAGGACGGGGGCGTCGACGAAGGTGAGCCCGTACTCGCCTGCGAGCCGGGCCAGCGGGGGGAGTCCTTCGACGCCGGCGGTCGTGCACTGGAGCCACACCGTGCCGGGGCGCAGACCGGGCGCGGCGGCACGTACGGTCTCGGCGGTGACGGGCCCGTCGTGCAGCATGGTCAGCACGACGTCGGCGCCTTCCACGGCGTCGCGGGGGCTGTCGGCGACGCGGGCCCCGGCTTCGGCCAGGGGCTCCGCCTTGGCTCTGGTGCGGTTCCATACACGGACGTCGAGTCCGGCACCGCACATGTTGCGGGCCATCGGGGCACCCATGATCCCGGTGCCGAGGACAGCTACGGAAAGCCGATCAGACATGGGGGCAGGCTAGTGCCAACCGGGCGGAAAGGACTCAGACCACCTGGTGGAGCCAGCGAACCGGGGCACCTTCGCCCGCATAGCGGAAAGGTTCCAGCTCGTCGTCCCACGGCTTGCCGAGCAACTTGGCGATCTCCGCCTCGAGTTCGCTCTCGCCGCGTGAGGCGCGGCCCACCGCCGCACGCAGCCGGTCCTCCGGAATGAGGATGTCTCCGTGCATCCCTGTGACCGCGTGGAAGATCCCCAGTTCGGGCGTGGAGCTGTAGCGCTCGCCCTCGGCGGCGGTGCAGGGCTCGGCGGTGACCTCGAAACGCAGCAGGTGCCAGCCGCGGAGCGCGGAGGCGAGCTTGGAGGCCGTGCCCGGCTCGCCCTGCCAGGAGAACTCCGCACGCCAGGTTCCCGGTGAGGCCGGCTGTCTGATCCAGTCGAGATTGACGCGGGCGCCGAGGACTCCGGCCACAGCCCATTCGACGTGCGGGCACAGCGCGCGGGGCGCGGAGTGCACGTACAGAACTCCACGTGTCGTCACCGGAACCTCCAGTGCGGTTCGAGGGCGTCCTCGCCGGACTGCCTCGACTACTGCCTGTCACGCGCCGGGCCGGCGCCTGACCTCCTGCATCACCGGGCACTTCTCAAGCAGCGCCGTGGTTACGAATAGTAAACACCATTGGCGCCAATTCTCCCCGAAGGGGACATGAGGTGACGCGGTGTAATATTTTGCTGTCGCCGAACACGCTCTCCGGCCCGTCGGCCCGATGCGAAACTCGCAGAAGAGCACGGGCCCAAGCTATCGCGCACCCGTGGACGAGTGGTGACGTACCGTCGCAAGGACAGCATGGAACGAGGGGGAAGATGCCGGAGAGACGCGGGGCCACGGGCAGCGGTCCGGGCACCGGCGCGCGGATAACACGTCGTGGACGGACCGTCGCGCTCGCCTCGGCGGCACTCCTGCTCACCGGAGGTCTCGCCCTCGCCGGCACGTGGGGCATCGGAAGTGGGGACACAACCGGGGAGCGCCCTCCCGGCGCCACGCGCCCCTCTCCCCCGCCTCCCTGGGACCGGCGACCGGAGTCCATCGCAGCGGTCGGCGACTCCATCACCCAGGGATTCGACGCCTGTTCCCTGCTTGCGGACTGCAGCCGCGCATCCTGGGTCACCGGTACGGACGCGTCCGTACGGAGCCTCGCCGAACGGCTCATCGAGAACGGCCCGCAGAAGCGCAGCTGGAACTTCGCCGTCAGCGGTTCCCTGATGTCCGATCTTCCCCAGCAGATGGAGCGCGCAGCGCAGGAGCGTCCCGACCTGGTGACGGTGCTGGCGGGTGCGAACGACGCGTGCCGGCCCACGGTCGGGCAGATGACCCCGGTGGAGGACTTCCGCGCCGACTTCCGTGCGGCGCTGCACACTCTGCGCGAGTCACGCCCGAAGGCGCACGTGTACGTCTCCAGCGTGCCGAACCTCAAGCGGCTGTGGTCCGAGGGGCGCGGCGATCCGTGGGGCGAGCGGGTCTGGAGCCTGGGCATCTGCCAGTCGATGCTGCGCGACCCGATGTCGGCAACTCCCGCCGCCCGGGAGCGGCGCCAGGAGGTGCACGAGCGGGTGATGTCGTACAACTCCGCGCTGAAGGAGGAGTGCGCGAAGATGCTTCGCTGCCGCTACGACGGGGGCGCGGTCTTCCGCTACCGCTTCACCAAGGCCGAACTGAGCCGCTGGGACTGGTTCCACCCCAGCAAGGCCGGGCAGCGCAAGCTCGCCGAACTCGCCTACAGGGGCATCACCGCACGGCACGAGGAGCGTCCGCGGTAGCGCGGGCCTCGCCCGGCAGTGCCTTCCCGCTCTCTCCACAAGAACCTCTGAACCACCCATTGACGCCGCTCACGGTGCATCAATAGATTCGCGCGGACAGCATTTCGAACATGAGTCGAAATCTCGAACGTCCAGCACCGTGAAGGACCGATCGCTGTGCGCATCACCGGAACAACCACCCACGTCGTCGGCACCCCCTGGCGCAACCTCACCTACGTCCAGGTCCATACGGACGAGGGGCTCACGGGGATCGGCGAGACAAGGATGCTCGGGCACACCGACGCTCTCGTCGGCTATCTGCGCGAGGCGGAGGCCAACCACATAGCCGGCTCGGACCCGTTCGCGGCCGAGGATCTGGTGCGGCGGATGAAGTACGGCGACTACGGGCGGGCCGGGGAGATCGTGATGTCCGGCATCGCCTGCGTCGAGATGGCCTGCTGGGACATCAAGGGCAAGGCCCTGGGCGTACCGGTCTGGCAGCTGCTGGGCGGCCGGGTCACGGACCGGGTGAAGGCGTACGCGAACGGCTGGTACACGACCGAGCGCACCCCGGACGCCTACCACAAGGCCGCGCGGGCGGTGGTCGACAGGGGCTACCGGGCCCTGAAGATCGACCCGTTCGGCACCGGGCACTTCGAGCTTGACAACGATGCCACCCATTATGCGGTCTCACTCATCGAGGCCGTAAGGGATGCGATCGGACCGGGGACCGAGCTGATGCTGGAGATGCACGGCCGGTTCAGCCCCTCGACGGCCGTGCGGCTGGCCCACGAGATGGCGCCCTTCCGTCCGGCGTGGCTGGAGGAGCCCGTACCGCCGGAGAACCTCAAGGCGCTGGCCAAGGTCGCGGAGAAGGTCCAGCTGCCCGTGGCGACGGGCGAACGCATCCACGACCGCATCGAGTTCAGGGAGCTCTTCGAGTCGCAGGCCGCCGACATCATCCAGCCCGACGTCGGCCACATCGGCGGGATCCTGGAGACCCGCAAGCTCGCCGCCACCGCCGAGACGCACTACATGCTGGTCGCGCCGCACAACGTGGGCGGGCCCGTACTGACCTCGGCGTCCCTTCAAGTCGCGGGCTGCACACCGAACTTCAAGATTTTGGAACACTTCAACGACTTCGCCGACGCGGAGATCAAGAAGGTCGTCAAGGGAGCGCCGCAGGTCGTCGACGGCTACTTCGAGCTTCCCACCGCGCCCGGCCTGGGCGTGGAGCTGGACATCGACGCGGCAGCCGAATTCCCGCAGCAGCAGGCCCGGTTCGACCTGTGGGCCGAGGGCTGGGAGAAGCGGGACCCGGCCGCTGCCGGAGGAGGCGAGTGAGTGTGAGCGGTCGCCCCCGTGAAGGCGGCACACCGTCCGTACGGTCCGTCGTCATCGACGGGCCGGGCGAGCACCGGCTGGCCACCGGACCGCAGCCGCAGCCGGGTCCTGGCGAGGTGCGCGTCGCCGTGCACGCCGCCGGGATCTGCGCCAGCGACCGGGAGGTGTACGACGGCACCCGCGCCGAAGGCTACGTCCGCTACCCGGTGACGCCCGGCCACGAGTGGGCGGGGACGGTCGAGGCCGTCGGCGAGGGCACAGTCCTCCTCGGCCCTGGGGGAACTCCCACGGAGCTGCTGGGGCGCAAGGTCGTCGCCGAGGGTTTCCGCGCCTGTCTGCGCTGCGAACGCTGCCGGGAGGGAGCGACCAGCCTGTGCATGAGCGGCTACGAGGAGACGGGCTTCACACGACCCGGCGCCTTCGCCGACTCGCTCGTGCTGCCCGCGCGGCTGCTGCATCTCCTGCCCGACGACGCCGATCTGCGTGCCGCCGCCCTGCTGGAGCCCGCGGCGGTCGTCGCGGCGGCGGTGCTGGCGGCCGAACCCCGGGCGGGTGAGCGGGTGGCCGTGCTCGGGACGGGAACACTCGGGCTGCTCGCGGTGCAGTTGCTCGCGGCGCACTCCCCCGCCGAGCTGCTGGCCGTCGATCCCCGCGCGCAACGTGCGGAGCAGGCCCTGACGATGGGCGCGACGCACGCCCGTACGCCGGGGTCCGCCGACGGCCCGGACGGCACCGGCACCGGCACCGAAGGCTTCGACCTGGTCGTGGAGACGGCCGGCGCGGCGACCACCGCCCACGACGCCTGCAAGCTTGCCCGGCGCGGCGGACGTGTCGTGCTGACCGGCATGTTCGAGCCGGGAGCGCGGGGCATCGATCCGGTGCATCTCTCCGTCAGCCAGCTGACCGTCCGCTCGGTCTTCGGCGCGCCGTCCGCGGCGTGGTCGTACGCCGTACGGGCCTTCGGCACGGGGCTGCTCGACCCGGCACCGCTCATCACGCACGAACTGCCCCTGACCGCCTTCGGCGAGGCCATCGGCCTCGTCGGCGGCGGCGACCCGGCCGTCGGAAAAGTGCTGCTGAGGCCCTGACCGTCGCCTGACGCTCACCGCCCCGGGCCGGTACACCCGCCGCGCCACCACCACACAACCCCATAAGGATGCGAACTCCCCGTCCCCGACCGTCATTTCCAAGGCCCCGACCGTCAGGAGCACCGTGCCCACCCGACCCCCCGGAACCCGCCGTCCCGGCGCCGACGCCCTGGACATCCTGGGCATGGGCGCCCCCGAACCCGACCCGGCCGACGCCTCACCGCACGCCTTCCCCGACGGCGGCACCTGGCGCACCGAAGTCCCCTCCTGCGAGGGGCCGGAGGCGCTGGCCGCAGTGCTGGAGGAGGCTTCCTCCCTCGACGTGCCCGTGCACCGCATCAGCCAGGGCAGCGGCGTATGGATGCTGACCGACGCGGAGATCACCGAGATGGTGGACGCGTGCGCCGAGCGGAACATCGAGCTGTGCCTGTTCACCGGTCCGCGCGGCACATGGGACGTCGGAGCGTCCACCCGCACGGATTCCGGCGGCGGCGGCCTGCGCGCCCGCGGCCACGACGCGGTGGCCGGCTGCGTCGAGGACGCCCTGCGGGCGACCGAACTGGGCGTGCGCTGCCTGCTGGTCGCCGACGAGGGCGTGCTGTGGACGCTCCATCAGCTGCGTGCCCGCGGTGAACTTCCCGCCGACACCACGCTCAAGGTCTCGGCGCTCATCGGCCCGGTGAACCCGGCCGCGTACAGCGTGCACGAGCGTCTCGGTGCGGACTCGCTCAACATCCCGTCCGATCTGACGCTCGCGCACATCACCGAGATACGCCGGGTCAGCGCCGCCCCGATGGACTTCTATCTGGAGGCACCCGACGACCTCGGGGGCTATGTCCGGATGTACGAGGCGGCCGAGCTGATCCGCCGCGGCGCACCCATCTACCTCAAGTTCGGCCTCAGCAAGGCGCCGGGCATCTACCCGTACGGCGCGCACCTGCGCGAGCTGACCCTCCACGGCGCGCGCGAACGCGTACGCCGCGGCAGGCTCGCCCTCGATCTGCTCGCACGCCTCGGAGCCGACGGCGGAATGTCACCGCTCGGCTCACGACTGCCCGGCACGCTCCAGCGTTTCCCCCTCCCCGAGAGGAACTGACACATGGGCACCCGCACACGCACCGCGACTCCAGCACCACGACGGCGTCGGCGAACCGCACCGGTGGCCGCCCTCGCAGCCGCCGCGCTGCTCACCGCCTCGCTGGCCGCCTGCGGCCAGGAGGCGAAGGGCGGCAGCCGCTACAAGCCGGACAAGGGCAAGGGGGGCACGGTCGGACTGGCCATGCCGACCAAGTCCTCGGAACGGTGGATAGCCGACGGCAAGAACATGGCCCGGCAGTTCAAGGCCGCCGGCTACAAGGCGGACCTGCAGTTCGGCGACGACAAGGTCGAGAACCAGGTCGCCCAGATCGAGAACATGATCGCCAAGGGACACCGGCTGCTCGTCATCGCCGCCATCGACGGTTCGGCGCTCACGGACGTGCTGCGCCGGGCCAAGGAGGCCGGCGTGCCGGTGATCTCCTACGACCGGCTCATCCTCGGAACCCCGAACGTCGACTACTACGCCTCCTTCGACAACGAGCGCGTCGGCGAGCTCCAGGGCGGCTACATCGTCGACAAGCTGAAGCTGGACGAGAAGAAGGACGAGGAGTTCAACGTCGAGCTCTTCGCGGGTTCCCCGGACGACAACAACACCAAGTTCTTCTGGGACGGCGCGATGAAGGTGCTGCGTCCGTACATCGACAAGGGGCAGCTCCACGTCCGCAGCAAGCAGACGAAGATGAACCAGACGACGACGCTGCGCTGGGACGGCGGCACCGCGCAGAAGCGGATGGACGACCTGCTCTCCAAGAACTACGGCTCGGAGGAGGTCGACGCCGTCCTCTCCCCCTACGACGGCATCTCCATCGGCATCCTCTCCGCCCTCAAGAGCGCCGGTTACGGCGGCAAGGACAAGCCCTATCCCCTGGTGACCGGCCAGGACGCCGAGCTGGCCTCCGTGAAGTCGATCATCCGCGGTCAGCAGACGCAGACGGTCTACAAGGACACCCGCAAACTCGCCAAGCAGGCCGTGCAGATGGGCGACGCCGTGCTGACCGGCAAGAAGCCCGAGGTCAACGACACCAAGACGTACGACAACGGCAAGAAGGTCGTGCCGTCGTACCTGCTGAAGCCGGTGAGCATCGACAAGGACAGCACCCAGCGCCTCGTCGACGACGGCTACTACACGGCGGGACAGCTCAAGTGACGGCCCCGGCAGAGCAGTCGGCGCCGGCGGAGGCCGGCGGAACCGTCCTGGAGATGCGCGGGATCACCAAGACCTTCCCCGGGGTCAAGGCGCTGTCCGACGTCAATCTGACAGTGCGGGCCGGTGAGATCCACGCCGTCTGCGGCGAGAACGGCGCGGGCAAGTCGACGCTGGTGAAGGTGCTCAGCGGCGTTCATCCGCACGGGAGTTACGAGGGCGAGATCCTCTTCGGAGGCGAGACCTGCGCGTTCAAGGACATCCGGGCGAGCGAGCAGCGCGGCATCGTCATCATCCACCAGGAACTCGCCCTGGTGCCCTTCCTCTCCCTCGCCGAGAATATCTTCCTCGGCAACGAGCACGCCACGCGGGGCATCATCAGCTGGGGCGAGACGCTGCGGCGTGCCGACGCACTGCTCAAGCGGGTCGGCCTGCCGGACAAGCCGCAGACGCGCATCGCCGACATCGGCGTCGGCAAGCAGCAGCTCGTGGAGATCGCCAAGGCGCTCTCCAAGGAGGTGAAGCTGCTCATCCTCGACGAGCCGACCGCCGCCCTCAACGACGAGGACAGCCGCAAACTCCTGGAGCTCATCGGGGAGTTGCGCGGCCAGGGCATCGCCTGCATCGTCATCTCCCACAAGCTGAACGAGATCCGCCAGATCGCCGACTCCGTCACGATCCTGCGCGACGGCCGCACCATCGAGACGCTCACGGTGCGCGAACACCCGGGCGACGAGCCGGAGATCTCCGAGGACCGCATCATCCGCGGCATGGTCGGCCGCGACCTGGACCAGCGCTTCCCGCCCCGCACCCCGTACACGGGCGAGGACGCGGGACGGGTCGCCATGGCCGTGTCCCGCTGGACGGTTCGGCATCCGATCGACCATCAGCGCAAGGTCGTGGACGACGTCTCGCTGGAGGTGCGGCGCGGCGAGATCCTCGGCATCGCGGGGCTGATGGGCGCGGGGCGTACAGAGCTGGCGATGAACATCTTCGGGCGCTCCTACGGCGTGTACGAGGGCGGCACCGTGTCCGTGGAGGGCCGTGAAGTCCTCACCCGCACCGTGCCGGAGGCGATCTCGCACGGCATCGCGTACGTGACGGAGGACCGCAAGACCTACGGGCTCAACCTCATCGACGACATCAACCGGAACATCTCGCTCGCCTCGCTCGGCGGACTCACGCGGCGGGGCGTCGTCGACGAGCACGAGGAGCGGCGGATCGCCGAGCGCTACCGGCGGTCGATGAACATCAAGGCACCCACGGTCCATGAGCAGGTGCAGCGGCTCAGCGGCGGCAACCAGCAGAAGGTCGTGCTGAGCAAGTGGATCCACGCCGAACCCGACGTGCTCATCCTCGACGAGCCGACACGCGGGATCGACGTCGGCGCCAAGTACGAGATCTACACGGTCATCGACAAGCTCGCCGCCGACGGCAAGGCGGTGGTCTTCATCTCCTCCGAACTGCCCGAACTGCTGGGCATGTGCGACCGGATCTACACGATGTCGGCGGGGCGGCTCACCGGCGAGGTCACGCGTGAGGAAGCGACGCAGGAACTCCTGATGCGGCACATGACCGAATCCCTCGACACCAGCACACCCACGAGCACCACCACCCCTGCCGACGGCACGAGTGAGAAGAGCTGAGGGCCGACCCATGACGACACCGACAGATACGCAAGCCCACTCGGACGGAAGTCCGCAGCCACCCTCCGGTTCTGGTTCCGGCACCGGCGGGGCGTCCGCGGGGACGCTGCTCATGGACGCCGTCCGCAACAACATGCGCCAGTACGGCATGCTCGTCGCGCTCGCGCTGATCGTCGTGCTGTTCCAGATATGGACAGACGGCTCGCTGCTGCTGCCGAACAACGTCTCCAACATCGTCCAGCAGAACAGCTACATCCTCATCCTGGCCATGGGCATGATGATCGTCATCATCGCCGGCCACATCGACCTGTCCGTCGGCTCGCTGGCCGCCTTCGTCGGGGCGGCCGCCGCGGTGATGATGGTCAAGCACGACATGCCCTGGGCGCTCGCCCTGGTGCTGTCGCTGCTGATCGGTGCCGCCGCCGGCGCCTGGCAGGGCTTCTGGATCGCCTACATCGGCATCCCGTCGTTCATCGTGACCCTGGCGGGCATGCTGCTCTTCCGCGGGGGCACGCAGATCCTGCTGGAGGGCCAGTCGATCGCGCCCTTCCCGAAGGGCTTCCAGGACATCGCCCAGGGCTTCATCCCCGAGATGGGCCCGTACATCCAGTACCACAACCCCACGCTGGTCATCGGTCTCGTGGTCATCGCCTTCGTGCTCGTGCAGGAATGGCGCGACAGGAGGCGGCAGTTGGCGTACGAGCTCGAGGTGCTGCCGTTCAATCTGTGGGTGCTGAAGTGCACGGCGATCGTGGCGGCCGTCGTGGCCTTCACGCTGACCCTGGCCAGCTACCACGGTGTGCCGGTGGTCCTGCTCATCATGTGCGTGCTGCTCATCGGGCTGGGCTTCGTGATGCGCAACGCCGTCATCGGCCGTCACGTCTACGCGCTGGGCGGCAACAAGGCGGCGGCCAAGCTCTCCGGCGTGAAGGACAAGCGCGTCACGTTCCTCGTGTTCGTGAACATGGGTGTGCTGGCGGCCCTCGCGGGATGTGTGTACGCGGCGCGGCTCAACGCGGGCACGCCCCAGGCAGGCATCAACTTCGAACTGGAGGCCATCGCCGCGGCGTTCATCGGCGGCGCCTCGATGAGCGGCGGCGTGGGTACCGTGCTGGGCGCGGTGATCGGCGGTCTGGTGCTCGGCGTCCTCAACAACGGCATGTCGCTCGTCGGCATCGGCACCGACTACCAGCAGGTCATCAAGGGGCTGGTGCTGCTGGCGGCCGTCGGGTTCGACGTATGGAACAAGCGCAGGGTCGGCTCCTAGGGGCCCGGCCCTGCCGGCGAGCCGCCGGCCGACGAGCAGGCCGAGGGCCGCACGGCTGTGCCGTGCGGCCCTCGGACGCGGTGCGGGTGACGCCGGAACGGGCGTCACCCGCACCGCAGTTGCTGTGCGGTGCTGTGTCCTGCAGTGCAGTGCCCTGCGTCAGGCGACGCCGAGCGTGACCTCGATGTTGCCGCGGGTGGCGTTGGAGTACGGGCACACCTGGTGCGCCTGCTCCAGCAGCTCCTTGGCGGTGGCCTCGTCGACGTTCGGTATGCGCGCCTCGAGCGCGACCTTGAGCCCGAAGCCGCCCTCGGGCAGGCTGCCGAAGCCGACCTTGGCCGTCACCGTCGACCCGGATATGTCTGCCTTCGCCTTGCGGGCCACGACGCCGAGGGCGCCCTGGAAGCATGCGCTGTAGCCGGCGGCGAACAGCTGCTCCGGATTGGTGCCCTCACCGCTGCCGCCCAGCTCCTTGGGCGGGTTGACCACGACGTCGAGCTTGCCGTCGTCGCTGGCGACGCGGCCGTCGCGGCCGTTCTCTGCCGTGGCCACGGCGGTGTACTTGACGTCGATGGGCTGGATGGACATGGATCCTCCTGTTTCGGTGGCGTGGCCGGGGGTCTCGCGCCCGGGACCGCCCGGCCGTTCCCGAGCCTAACCACCGCCACGGCGGCGCGGCGGCCCAGGTGTGTGCGACCGGAGCGCCGGATGGTCCGGCAACTCCGCATGTATGCAGGTCGGTCGGTGGATCAGTCGGCGAGAGTGACGATCATCTTGCCGGTGTTCTCTCCCTTGAGCAGGCCGAGGAAGGCGTCCACGGCGTTCTCCACGCCCTCGACGACGGTCTCCCGGTACTTCAGCTCGCCGGAGCGGATCCAGCCCGAGACCTCCTCGAAGAACTGCGGCATCAGGTCCTGGTGGTCCATCACGAGCAGCCCCTGCAGACGCAGCCGCTTGCCGATCACCATGGCGAGGTTGCGCGGCGCGGCAGGGGGCTCGGTGGCGTTGTACTGCGCGATCATGCCGCAGATCGCGGCGCGGCCGTGCACGTTGAGCGAGCTGATGGCCGCTTCCAGGTGCTCACCGCCGACGTTGTCGAAGTAGACATCGATCCCGGAGGGGGCCGCCTCCTTCAACTGGGCGGCGACGGGGCCGGACTTGTAGTTGAACGCGGCGTCGAACCCGTACTCCTCCGTGAGCACGCGGACCTTCTCGTCAGACCCGGCGCTGCCGATCACCTTGGACGCGCCCTTGAGCTTCGCGATCTGGCCGACCTGGCTGCCGACCGCCCCGGCCGCGCCCGAGACGAAGACGGCGTCGCCCTTCTTCATCGACGCCACCTCCAGCAGTCCCGCGTACGCCGTGAGACCGGGCATGCCCAGCACGCCCAAGTAGGTGGTCAGCGGGGCGAGTTCGGCCGAGACCTTGGTGGCGTACTTGGCCCGCAGTGTTGCGTACTCCCGCCAGCCCAGGTCGTGCAGCACATGGTCGCCGGGTGCGATTCCCTCCGCCTTCGAGGCGATGACGATGCCGACCGCCCCGCCGGTCATCGCTTCGTCGAGCTTGAAGGGCGGGACGTAGGACTTCACGTCGTTCATCCGGCCGCGCATGTACGGGTCGACGGAGAGATGGAGGTTCCGGACCAGGATCTCTCCCTCGCCGGGCGCTGCGACGGGGCCCTCACGCAGCGCGAAGTCACCGGGCACGGGCCAGCCCTGCGGCCGGGAGACGAGGTGCCATTCGCGGCCTGTCGTGGGGAGGGATTCGGGCGAGCTCATGTGGGGGCCTCTCGACGAATATGTTTCAGTGGCTGAAACAACATAGCACCTTGATATTTCATGTTGTCAAGTAAAGCGCTAGACTGCCGCCATGACCCCCCACACTTCCGCGGGAGCTCGCAGATTCGACACCGACCCCGTGACACGCGAGGTCGTCGAACTGATCGGCACCGTCGTAGCGCGTTACCACGAGGAGTACGAGCTGGCCGCGGCCGGCCACTCGCTGACCGGCGCCCAGGCCCGCGTCCTGGCCCTGCTCGCCCGCGAACCGACGCCGATGCGCAAGGTGGCGCGTCAGCTCAAGTGCGAACCGTCGAACGTGACCGGGATCGTGGACCGTCTCGAGTCACGCGGTCTCGCCGTGCGCCGCCCGGACCCGGCGGACCGCCGCGTGAAGCTCGCCGCGGCGACCGAGGCAGGCATCGACATGGCCGACAAGCTCCGCGCCGCTCTCGACTTCGCCAATGAGCCGCTGGCCGGACTGACCTCGGACGAACGCACCGTGCTGCGCGACCTGTTGCAGCGCATGCTCGGAGACAGGAAGCCCGGGGAGGAGTGACGCGGCGGAGAGATCCCGTGCCTCACTCCGCGGTCAGCCCTCGAAGGCCGGCTGAGGCAGCCCCTGCCCCGCCCCCGGCAGCACCAGCAGCGAGCCCGCGAGCGGGTTCGCCGCTGGATTCGCTCCGGCACTGGCGGTCGTCACATACAGATCCCGCAGGTCCGGTCCGCCGAAGGCGCACGCCGTGGGGCGCGGGACGGGCACCTCGACCGTGAGGTCCAGCCTGCCGTCCGGCGTGTAGCGGCGTACGGCACCGCCGTCCCAGAGCGCCACCCAGACGCAGCCGTCGGCGTCGACCGTCAGCCCGTCGGGATAGCCGGCGCCCTCCTCGATCTCCGCGAAGGCACGTCTCCCGGAGACGTCCGACCCGGCAGCACCGGGTTCCGCGGGCACGTCGAAGACGTCGATGCGGCGCGTGGGGGTGTCGTTGTAGTACATCAGCGAGCCGTCGGGGCTCCAGCCGATGCCGTTGCTCACCGTGACCTCCGGCAGCACCGTCACGGCCGCCCCGTCCCCGGTCACGCGCTTGAGATCGCCGCCGCCGGCCTGTTCGCCGTACGTCATGGTGCCCGCCCACAGCGCACCGTCCGGGGCGACGGCCGCGTCGTTGCCGCGCCGGCCGGGCACCACCTCGCGGTGCAGCCACGAGAACGCACCGTCCGGGCCGTAGAGGCCTATGCCGTCACGGAGGTTGACGACGAGACCGCCGCCCGCCCTCGGCTTCGCGGCCCCCACATGCTGTTCCGTGGACATGACGGTGCTGGCGCCGTCGGACGGATCGAAGGTGTGCACACGGGAGTTGAGTATGTCCACCCACACCAGGCGCTGCCGTGCGCTGTCCCAGGTCGGCCCCTCACCGAGCCAGGCCTGCGTCCGTACCGCCACCGCCACCGCCGGCCTCTCAGGCATGCCGCTCACCCCTTCTTCCGTACGGCCTTCCGGCCGGCCTTCGTATGCCCGTCCCGTTTTCCGTACGGATGTCTTCTCCCTACGCCCGTCACCGATGCCCGAGGCGGCCCGACAGTTCCGCCGCGCCCTTGGTCGCGAGGCTCTCCAGCTCGCCCCGCCGCTCCTCGCTCCAGCGGACCGTCGGCACCGAGATGCTCAGCGCGGCGACGACCTTCCCTCCCGCGTCCCGTACCGGCGCCGCCACACAGCTCACGTCCGGGTTGGACTCCTGCTGCTCCACGGCGACGCCCCGCTCGCGGATCTCCGCCAGCGCCTTCCGCAGCTCCTGCGGGGACGTGATGGAGCGGGGCGTCATGGCGACGAGCGGATCCCCGCCGGCCAGCGTCGCCTCCAGCTCCTCGTCGGGCAGCGAAGCGAGCAGCATCTTCCCCACGGACGTGCAGTGGGCGGGGAGCCGGCGGCCCGCGGCCGAGACCATGCGCACCGCGTGAGTGCTGTCGACCTTGGCGATGTAGATGACGTCGCGTCCCTCGAGGATGGCCACGTGCACGGTCTCGTCGCACGTGTCGGCGACGCTGCGCGCCACCCGCTGCCCCTCGGCGGCCAGGTCGAGCTTCTCCGCGTAGCGGCTGCCGAGCTGATAGCCGCGCACGCCCAGGCGGTAGCGTCCGGGCTGGTCCGGCGGCTGTTCGAGGTAGCTGCGCGCGGTGAGCGTGGTCACCAGCTCGTGCACCGTCGTACGGGGCAGCTGCAGCTTGCGCGTGATCTCGGGGGCGGAGAGGGTCCCCTCGCAGTCGAGGAACAGCTCCAGTACGTCCAGGGCCCTGGTCACGGCCGGCACGAGACGTCCCATGGCCCCCGCCCTCCCCTTGCTCGCTTCGCGCTTACCGCCGGTTCGAAATACCGACAGACGGTCGGCATCGCGAACAGACTAGTCACGCCATGACAGTGCCCACAATGCCGAGGGCTCGCCCGCCCTGCGCCACACTCTCGCCACTCGGGCGGCAGCGGCGGCTCCTAGGCGGACTTCCTCGCGCGTGCGGGCTTCTTCGCGGCCGTCTTCGCCGTGCTCTTCGCGGCGGGCTTCTTCGTCCCGGCGGCCTTCTTCGCCGCCGCCGTGGTCTTCTTCGCCGCGGCGGTCTTCTTCGCGGCCGGCCTCGCCGCCGTCTTCGACGCCGCCTTCTTCGCCGTGGCCGGCGTCTTCTTGGCAGCGGTCTTCTTCGCTCCCGAGGTCTTCTTCGCCGCGCTCTTCGCGGGGGCCTTCTTCGTACCGGCGGACTTCTTGGTCCCCCGCTGCTTCGACAGCTCGTGCACCGTGGCGTCAGGTGCCGCCGCCTCGCCGCCCTCCCCCCTGGACTGCCGGGCTGCCTGCACACTGCTCTCCAGCACGGCCATGAGGTCCACGACCTGCCCCTTGCCGGGGGCCGCTGCCGCTTCCTTGCCCGCCGCCGAGGTGTCGACGCCCTCCATCTTGGCCGTGACGAGCTGTTCCACGGCTTCCCTGTACTCGTCGTGCAGCTCCGACCAGTCCAGCTCCCCCAGCGTCTCCATCAGGGTGTCCGCGAGATCCAGCTCCGCGTCACGGATCGTGACGTCCTCCTCGGGCGCGACGCCGCTGACGGAACGGATCTCCTCAGGCCAGAGCATGGTGTGCAGCGCGATCACGTTCTCGTACACGCGCAGCAGCCCGAGGCTCTCCCGCCCGCGCATGGCCAGCTTGCCGACCGCCACCTTGCCCGAGCGCTTCAGCGCCTCCCGCAGCAGCGCGTACGGCTTGGTCGCGGAGCGGCCGTCACCTGCGAGGTAGTACGAGCGGTCGAGCTGGATCGGATCCACGTCCTCCGAGGGGACGAAGCCCAGGATCTCCACGGTCTTGGCGGTCGGCAGCGGCAGCGCCGCCAGGTCGGTGTCCGTCAGTTGCACGGTCGTGCCGTCGCCGGTCTCGAATCCCTTGCCTATCTCCTCCCGCGGCACCTCCCGCTCCTCCAGCTCGCACACCTTGCGGTAGCGGATGCGGCCGCCGTCGGCCGTGTGCACCTGGTGGAAGGAGACGCTGTGGCTCTCGGTGGCCGAAACCACCTTGATCGGTATGGAGACCAGCCCGAAGGAAATGGACCCTTTCCAGATGGATCGCATGGTTCGTCCCTTCTATGGGACTCTCAGGGTATGCCGTACACGGAGGTCGAGGGCCGCCGTCTCGCTCTCAGCAATCTCGACAAGGTGCTCTATCCGGCCACCGGATTCACCAAAGGTGAGGCACTGCACTATTACGTGACCGTCGCGGAGGCGCTTCTCCCGCATCTGCGGGGTCGCCCCGTCTCCTTCCTGCGGTATCCCGACGGTGTGGACTCCGCAGCCTTCTTCGCCAAGAACGTGCCGCCCGGCGCCCCTGACTGGGTGACCGTCCACGAGATCACCCAGGTCAGCAGCACCCCGCTGCACCAGGTACTCATCCACGATCTCGCCACCCTCGTGTGGGCGGCGAATCTCGCCGGGCTGGAGCTGCACACCCCTCAGTGGCGCGTCGAACACGAGGCACGGGCGGACCGGCTCGTCTTTGACCTCGACCCCGGCCCGGGAGCCGGCGTCCTCGAGTGCCGCACCGTCGCACTCTGGCTGCGGGAACGGCTCGCGTCGGACGACATCACTGTGCTCCCGAAGACCTCCGGCGGCAAGGGGCTGCATCTGCTGGCACCGGTCGAGGTCACCTCGTCCTCGGCGGTCTCCGCGTACGCGAAGAAGATCGCCCTGGAGGCCGAGGCGGCCATGCCCGATCTGGCGCTCAGCAAGATGGCGAGGGCGCTGCGCCCCCGCAAGGTCTTCGTCGACCACTCGCAGAACGCCGCCGCCAAGACCACCGCCGCCCCCTACACGCTCCGCGCCAAGCAGCAGCCCAGCGTCTCCACCCCGCTGACCTGGGAGGAGCTGAGCGCGGCGAGAAGCGCGGAAGAGTTGGTCTTCCTGGCCGAACAACTGCCCCTGCGGCTGGAGAACAACGGGGATCTGATGGCCCCGCTGCTCGATCCCGGTCTGGTCCGGCCGGTTCCGGGCTCCTGAGCGACGTCACCTTCGCTCCGGCGCGCCGGGGAGGGATCCGGATCCACAGCGCCGTCCGCACACGACGGTGGGCGGGCGGAACAGTGTGTTCCGCCCGCCCACCGCGGCGCTCTTCCGTACGGGCTACTTGCTGCCGGAGCCCCAGTCGTCGTCCATGGGGGTCCTGTGGTCGCGGAGCGAGCGGACCCGCTCGCTGACCGATTCCGGCAGCCGGTGACCGACCTTCTCCGTCACGATCCCGGCCGCTTTGGACGCGGCTTCACGGCCGGTCTGCGCCGCGCTCTCGGTGGCGTTGCGCACGGCGGGATTCTCGGACAGGCGCTGTGCCGTCAGCCGCAGCCGCTCGTAGCGCTCGCGGCCGGCACGCGTACCGAACACGTACCCGACGGCCAGTCCAGCAACGAACGTGAGCCGGTAGCGCATGGCTCCACCCTTCTCTCGGATCTCTCGGTTCCATCGGTTACCCGCGGACGCGAGGCCGAACCGATACCGATTTCGGAGTACCCCCTGGCATGCGCTAATGTATGCCCGCGGCCAAGGAACGCGGCCCATGACCAAGTGGGCGCGTCCGAGCAGCGCATTCCCGTGTAGCTCAATCGGCAGAGCAGCCGGCTGTTAACCGGCAGGTTACTGGTTCGAGTCCAGTCGCGGGAGCAACCGAAAGAGCCCTCCCCGGGGCTCTTTTTCTTTGCCGGGCAAGTCCGTTGGGGCGGGCGGGAACCGATCACCGGGTGCCCGTAGTCCTCCCTCCCGTACGGCACCACCCGGCAGGGGCGGGAGATCGTATGAGCAGCTATGCTGCGGCAGACGCGGCGCGCACACATGTGCGTGACCCGGCGAACGGGGCGGTAGCTCAGCCGGTTAGAGCAGCGGACTCATAATCCGTCGGCCGTGGGTTCGAGTCCCACCCGCCCCACTCAACATGCCCGAGGAGGCGCCCGGAAGCGGGCGCCGGGCGCAATTCCTGCGGCCCCTGAAGCCATGTCATCCGACGGGACGTCTGCCTGCCGGGCCGTCGGCCTGCCGACTCCGGCGCTCCTGCCCGACCAGGGGTGACGGCCTGGACGGTCCCGCATCCGTCCTCGACGCGCGGTTCACCGACGGCCGCGGTCGGCCGGGCCTCCGTCCTGAGGCGACGCCCGCGCACAGCGTCCGCGCCGGTGGATGAGGCCAACAGGGCTTTCCCGGCGGACAGTTGCTCGCGGTGCGCTCTCCGGCCCCTCTCCCGGCCCATGGGTCGCGACGGGCGCTCGCCGAGCCGGCCGCCGGATTTGCCGGGCCGGTCCCGCCGTTTGCTCCTGCACCGCGCTCCTGGTGCCGGACGGTGCCGGAACCGTGATCGGCGCTGTGCGATTCGCGCGGCGACTCTCCCAACTGCCCGGTGGCGCCGCAGGGTTCACCGGCGTGGTCTCCGGCGCCGGATACGAGGCGCCCGACGTAGGCGGGCCGGAGCCGGAGCGTTCAGCCCGCGGTGGCGGCCCGCTCCGCCGTGAGAGCCCTTGAGCGGCGACGGCGGGCCAGCCGTACGTAGCAGACATTCCACGTCGTGAGGCCGGCCAAGGTGGCGATCATGAGGGCTTCGCTGAGACCGACCATCACGCTGACCGGGAGCAGGTGCACCAGCGGCACCCGGACCAGGGCCTCCAGCAGCAGTCCGGCACCCCAGACGGCGGAGGAGAGGCGGTGCCCGCGGCGCACTCGCGGGTCGGTGCGGTACTGCTCGCGGAACTCGGCGCCACGGGCGGGGTTGAAGCTCTCCGCGGCCGCCAGCGTGAGCGGACGGCCCCACAGGACCGTGGCCAGGAAGACCAGGCCGATCGCGCCGGTGGTGAACGAGTTCTTCAGCAGGAGGAATTCCGTGTCTCCGCTGACGAGGGTGAGGACGGTCCCGACACCGAAGGCGACGAGTATGACCGTGGCGAACAGGTTCAGGGTGCGGTCGCGGACCGCGCTCCACGCGACGCGCGACCCTGCGAGTCCGGTGGCGGTCAGCAGCGCGCCCTGGTCGCCGGCTCCGAGCATGTGGAGGCCGTAATAGCCGGCCAGGGGCAGACCGATGTCCGGGGCGATGGAAGCGATCACCGCCAGGGGCCGGACGGTGGCGACGGGTGCGGTGCCCTCCGGCTCGGCGGCAGCGGAGCCGGGGGCGGTGCCGCCGCCCGCGTCGTTGCGGCTGCCGTCTGCCGAGGCGGTGCCGGCCGGGTGTGCGGGGCTCTGGACAGTGGGGTGGCTGGACATGTCGTACCTCCGGTCTCGGTGTCGCCGCACCGTGAGCGGTGGCGGCCTCCGGCGTCGCTTGACGCGTGTCCGCCGCACCCGGCGCGCGACACGGTGCGGTCGCCGGGCGCATGGGCGGGACACAGCGGGAGGTGCCGTTGCTCCGTCATCGCGGCCTCTTTTCAGGTCGCTTGTATGGAAACAACGTAGCAAGACAGTTGACTTGAATCAACGCCGCTTCTCTTCGCCGGGGCCGCCGAACAGCCGCGCCAGGTGCTGCTCCATCAGCGACACCACCTCGTCGGCGGTGTGCGTACCGAGATGGAAGTGGGTGCGCAGCCCGTCGGCGAGGCCGATGAGCAGCGCCGCCTCGGTGCGGGCGTCGCGATCGGCAGAGATGTCACCGGCCTGGACGGCCAGCGCGATCTGCCCCTCCAGCAGCCCCCGGAGGGCGGCCGTCCGCTGCTTCACGTGATCACGCAGATCGTCGTTGCGAGCGGCCTCCAGCAGGAAGTCGATGTTCAACAGGCTTCCCACGCGGGCGTCTTCGTCGATCGGCAGCATCTCCATGACGATCGCGCGGAGCCTGGCCGTGTGTTCCGTGCCGCCCACCGTGATGAGCCGCTCGGTGACGCGCTCCACGTTCTTGCGGCTCATGAACTCCATGGCGAACTTCATCAGGTCCTGCCTGTTGGCGAAGTAGTGCTGCAGCTGCCCCAGCGACATCTCCGCCTCGGTGGCCACCTCGCGCAGGCTCACCCGCTCCAGCCCACGCACGCGCGCGACCCTCCACAGCGCCTGGGCGATCGCCGTCCTGCGCGCGTCGTGATCCACCTGCTTCGGCACAACTGCTCCTCGTCCGGCGATTGTTTCAATACATCCGACTGCCTTCACTCCATGCTAGAGCCACCGGACCGCACACCGTCCCGTGAATCAGCGCCCGTCCCATCAGATTGTCAATATTGATTGACAGAACGAGGCTTGTCATCCTAGGTTGACAACATGGCCGCATCGGACGCACGTGAAGCAGTGGACACAGCCGAGGCCGCCCTGAACAGCGATCCCCGCGTAGGACTGCGGGCGGTCGCGGCACTGAGGCGGCTGACCGAACGCCTGGAGGCACTCCAGGTCGACAACGCCCGCGCCCAGGGCTGGTCCTGGGACGAGATCGGGGCCGCGCTCGGCGTGAGCCGGCAGGCCGTACACAAGAAGCACGCGAGGAGGTAGGCGGCGATGTTCGAACGTTTCAGCCGGCAGGCACGGGAGGTCGTCGTGGGAGCTCAGGAGGAGGCGCGGAGTCTCGGCCACGACTGGATCGGCACGGAGCACCTTCTCCTCGCCGCCCTGCGCCTGCCCGAACAGCCGGGAGCCGCCACGCTCGTCCGGCTCGGCGTCAGCGCGGAGAGCTGCCGCACCGCGGTCTCCGGCGTCGTCGGAGGCGCCGGGAGTGACGCGCTGGGGCCACAGGACGCGGAAGCACTCAAGGCGCTCGGCATCGACCTGGACGAGATCCGCCGACGGGCCGAAAACGCCTTCGGGGACGGAGCGTTGGACACCCCGGCGCGCGACCCCGAGGCGGGCGCGCCCCGAAGGCGCCGCTTCCTCAAGCGTGTTCGCCCCGAGAGCGCGGGCAGCTTGGGCGTACCGGCAGCCGTCCCCGGGCCTTCGGGGCACATCCGCTTCACCGGCCGGGCGAAGAAGGCACTCGAACTGTCGTTGCGGGAAGCGATCGCGCGCAGGGACCGCCGCATCGGCGTGGAACACCTCGTGCTGGCGCTGCTGCGCGGGGACGACAAGATCTCGCAGGGGCTGTTCCAGCAGCTCGGGGTGGCACCGAAGGAGATGCGCGACCGCGTCCTCGCGGATCTGCGGCCGGCGGCGTGACGCAGGCCGGGCGGGGCGGCGCTCTGGTGCACACGGAGCGCCGCCCTCCCGGCGGCACCGGCCGGGCAACGCACCGGCCCGGCGGCTCACCCTCCGGCAGGCGGAGCGCCCCGAACCCCCTCGCCGCCCTCCCTTCCACCGGTCGGCAACCTCGTACCGAGCGCAACTCCCCCGCCTGTCAGCGAACTTGAGCCGCGTCCCGTCGTGGAGCAACCCATCAGCACGGCGGGAACGGGCCGTTGAGCGTCACGACAGGGGCGCCGAGTGGGCCGGCTGAAAGTCCCGTACAACCCCTCGGCCACTCCGGGTGTCTTTCTGGATGTCGGATTCTTCAGGGCAATAGCCCACAAGGATCCTGTGTCCTGATGAGTCATGGTTTGCAACACAAGAGGGGGAGTAATGCGTATTCGTTACGCCAAGACCGCGATCGCCGCGCTGACCTGCGCGATGCTTGCGGTCCCGGCGGGAGCCGCCTACGCAGGCAGCGGGCCCGCACCCAAGCCGTCCGAGCGCAGCGCGGCCAAGTCCACCGCGCCCTCCGCCAAGGGCAACCCGAACAGCAGGGCGGCCGAGGCCGCCGACGTCTGTGACGACGCGTACCAGATCGGCACCACCGGGTACGTCAAGCGCGGCGGCGTCACCATCGCCTCGGTCAAGCAGTTCTACTCGCCGGACTGCGCGGAGAACTACAGCTACGTGTGGGTCTGGGAGAGCTTCCGTGAGACCGCCGGCGACTACGACGTCACCGCGGCGGTCTACAGCTACTCCCAGGACGAGGTGCTCGGCGGCAGGTCCTGGCTGAACACCACGGGCCAGGAGTTCTGGTCCTACGGCACGGACACGGTCTCCGAGTGCACCGCCGCCGTGGGTTCCGTCCGCAAGGCGGGCGACCCGCTGCCCAACAACGGCGCCTCGTCGAAGCGTTGCTGAGCCTGCCGGGCTGACGGGGGGTGACGAAGCTCCCCGTACGGATCGCCGTACGGGGAGCTTTCGTCTGCCTGGTCCGTCCGGCGGCGCCGGACACGGCAGATCGTCAGACGGCGGACGCCATCCGCCGAACCGCTTCCTCCAGGGTCTCCGGCGACGTCGCAATGTTGAGCCGCGCGTATCCGGCGCCGCCGGTGCCGAACGCCGGTCCGGGGATGAGCGCCACACGGCCCCGTTCCAGGAACGCGGCCGCCGGGTCGTCGCCGAGGCCCAGCGCGCGGCAGTCCAGCCACGCGAGGAACGTCCCCTCGTGGGAGCGGTAGCCCACCTCCGGCATGTGCTCCTTGAGCAGCCCGGCGAGCAGCCTGCGGTTCTCGTCCAGTCCTGCGAGCAGCGCCTCCAGCCAGGCGTCGCCGTGCCGCAGCGCCGCCACGTGCCCGATGACGCCCAGATGGCTGGGGCCGTGGCTGACCTCTTCGGGCATCCGGGCCAGTTCGTCGGCGGACTCCTCGCCGGCGACGGCCATCGCCGCCTTCAGCCCTGCCAGGTTCCACGCCTTGGACGCCGAGATGAGCGAGAAGGCCCGCTCCGTCCCGGGCACCGACAGGTAGGGGATGTGCCGGGCGCCGGGCAGCACGAGCGGTGCGTGGATCTCGTCGGCGACGACGCGTACGCCGCTGGCGTTCGCCAGCTCCGTCGCCGCCGCCAGCTCCTCCGCGGTGTGGACGGTGCCGGTCGGGTTGTGGGGACTGCACAGCAGATACGCAGCCGCACCCGCACCGTCCGCGCCCGTACGGAACGCCGCGGCGAGGGTTTCCGGATCCAGGCGGCCATCAGCGGTCAGCGGCGCCTCCACCACGCGACGGTCCATGTGCGAGACGAACTGGTAGAAGGGCGGATAGACGGGCGAGTTGATGACGACGGCGTCGCCCGGCGAAGTGATCAGCTTGAGCACCTCGACGACCCCGGCCATCACATCGGGGACGATCGCCGCCCGCTCCCGCGGCACTCTCCAGCCCCAGTGCCGCACGGCGAAGCCGTCCAGTGCCTCCCTGTACGGCTCCCCCATCGCATAGCCGGTGTCTCCCGCGTCGACCGCGGCGTGCAGGGCATCGGCGACGGGAGGCGCCAGCGGCACGTCCATCTCCGCGATCCACATCGGCAGCACGTCGGCGGGGTGCACACGCCACTTCGCGCTCGTACGGCGGCTGAGCTCGTCCTCGGAGCACTGCCGCAGGGGGTTGCTCACATAGGTCTCCACCCCCACCACGCTAGGGCGCATCCGCTCCCGTGAGCAGACCGCGTCCGGCCAGGGGCCGCGGGGCCGAGGGTGGCAGCCGGGTGCCGCGGCACGTAGGGCATCATTCCGGCATGGGGATAGTCGCCGGTCTGGAGAGTTCCGCCGAGTTCACTCGCATCATCGTCTGCGACGTGGATTCCGGAGCCGTGGTGAAGCACGGCTACGCCGAGCATCCCGCGGATCGCGACGATCCCCAGTCGTGGCTGCTGTCCATGGGCCGCGCCGCCAGCTCGGGGCAGTTCTCCGAGGTCGAGGCCATCGGAGTGGCCGGTCAGCAGCAGGGGCTGATAGCCCTCGACTCCGGCGGCAATCCGGTGCGGGCGGCCCTGCTCGGCAACGACAGACGGATGCAGCCCGCGGCCGCGGACCTCGTCGACGCGCTGGGCGGCCGCCACGCGTGGGCGGAGGCCGTCGGCTCCGTGCCGGAGGCCGGCCACCCCGTCTCCAAGCTGCGCTGGCTCGCACGCAACGAGCCGCAGAACGCGGCCAGGGTCGCCGAGGTGCTCCAGCCCCACGACTGGCTCGTGTGGCAGCTGATGGACCGGCCGTCGCGGCGCACGACCGACCGCGGGGAGGCGTCGGCCACCGGGTACTGGTCCGCGGCGCTGGAGAACTACCGGCCCGACCTCGTCGAACTCGCCCTGGGACACCGGATCGCGCTGCCCGAGGTCATCGGTCCCGCCGAGCCCGCCGGGCGCACCCCGGAGGGCCTGCTGATCTCCGCGGGCACGGGCGACACGATGGCCGCGGCGCTCGGACTGGGACTGGGCATGGGGGACGCGGTGCTCTCCCTCGGCGCATCCGGCTCGGTGTGCGCCGTGCACCACGAGGCGCTGAGCGATCCGACCGGCATCATCACGTCGTACGCGGACGGCACGGGCCTGCACATGCCCGCGGTGCGCACCCTCAACGCGACGCGTGTGCTGCGCGGCGCCGCCGAGCTTCTCGGCACGGACATCAAGGGGGTCTCGGACCTGGCACAGAGATCGAGCCCCGGTGCGTACGGGCTCGTTCTGCTGCCGTATCTGGCGGGCGAGCACACCCCGCATCTGCCGCACACCGCCGGATCGCTGCACGGGCTGCGTCTGGAGAGCATGCGGCCGGAGCATCTGGCGCGGGCAGCCGTCGAGGGCATGCTATGCGGACTCGCCGACGCGCTGGACGTGCTGCGCAACAGAGGCGTTCAGGTACGAAGACTCTTCCTGCTGGGACCGGCCGCGGGCCTTCCGGCCGTGTACATGGCCGCACCGGCTCTCTTCGGCACGCAGGTCGTGGTGCCCCGGCCGGCCGACTACACCGCGATCGGCGCCGCACGGCAGGCGGCCTGGGCCCTCAGAGGCGGTGCGCAACCGCCGCAGTGGCCCGCCCCGGAGTGCGAGGTGTTCGACCCGGGCGAGGACCTGGCCGCCGGGCAGGCGGTCCGGCAGCAGTACATGGCGGTACGCGAGGAGACTCACCCCGGCGCCTTCGACGCCTGACCGGCGCGGAGAGCGGATTCAGCCGGCAGCGATCATCACGGTCTTTGCCAGGAGTTGGGGGCGCCCGCCGGGCGGCGCTTCGAAAATAGGAGTACACGCCACTCCCACCACGAGTAGTGTCGATCGCCGCTTTCGCTCTGCTTCGGCTTTCTTTTCCGTACGGGGGACCCTTGTGCTGATACGCCTGCTCCGTGAGCATCTGCGCCCGTACCGGCGCCCGGCGGCCGTACTGGTGCTGCTTCAGCTGCTGCAGACGTCCGCCACGCTCTATCTCCCCACGCTCAACGCCGACATCATCGACAACGGTGTCGTCATCGGTGACACCGGCAACATCCTCAGCTACGGCTCCGTCATGCTCGGCGTCTCCTTCGCGCAGGTCGTCTGCAACATCGGTGCCGTGCTCCTCGCGGCACGCACCGCCGCCGCGGCCGGCAGGGACATCAGGGCGAGGGTCTTCGACCGCGTGCAGACGTTCTCCTCACGCGAGCTGGGTCACTTCGGCGCCCCGTCCCTGATCACCCGCACCACCAACGACGTCCAGCAGGTGCAGATGCTGGTGCTGCTGACCTTCACGCTGATGGTCTCGGCGCCGATCATGTGCGTCGGCGGCATCGTCATGGCACTGGACCAGGACGTGCCGCTCTCCTCGGTGCTGGTGGGCGTCGTACCCGTGCTGGCCGTGCTGGTGGGCCTGATCGTGCGGCGGATGCGTCCGCTCTTCCGCACCATGCAGGAGCGGCTCGACGGCGTGAACAGGGTGCTGCGTGAGCAGATCGGCGGCATCCGCGTCATCCGGGCCTTCGTCAAGGACGAATACGAGCGGCGGCGCTTCCACGAGCACAACAGCGGGCTGACCGATGTGCAGTTGCGCGCCGGACGGCTGATGGCGCTGATGTTCCCGACCGTCATGACCGTCGTGAACGTCTCCAGCGTCGCCGTCGTCTGGTTCGGCGCGCACCGTGTCGACAGCGGCGGGATGCAGATCGGCGCGCTCACGGCGTTCCTGTCGTACCTGATGCAGATCGTGATGTCCGTGATGATGGCCACCTTCATGTTCATGATGGTTCCGCGTGCGGAGGTGTGCGCGGACCGCATCACGGAGGTGCTCGACACCTCTTCGAGCGTGGTGCCGCCCGACGCGCCCGTGCGGGAACTGCGCCGCCACGGCGTGCTGCAGCTGCGGGGCGCGGGGTTCCGCTATCCCGGGGCCGAGGCGCCGGTCCTGCAGGGTGTCGATCTGATGGCCCGCCCGGGCGAGACGACGGCGGTGATCGGTTCCACCGGCAGCGGCAAGTCGACGCTTCTGGGCCTGCTGCCGCGGCTGTTCGACGTCACCGAGGGCTCCGTGCTCGTCGGGGGCGAGGACGTGCGGACGCTCGATCCGCAGCTGCTGGCACGCACGGTCGGCCTGGTGCCGCAGCATCCGTACCTGTTCTCGGGGACGGTCGCGTCGAACCTGCGCTACGGGCGCCCCGACGCGACCGACGAGGAACTGTGGGACGCGCTGGAGACCGCGCAGGCGCGCGAGTTCGTCGCCGCCATGGACGGCGGGCTCGACGCATCGATCGGGCAGGGGGGCAACAACGTCTCGGGCGGCCAGCGTCAACGCCTCGCGATCGCACGGGTGTTGGTGCACCGACCGGAGGTCTACCTCTTCGACGACTCCTTCTCCGCTCTCGACTACGCGACCGATGCCGCGCTGCGTGCCGCCCTCGCCCACCGCACGGCGGACGCGACGGTCCTCATAGTCGCCCAGCGGGTCTCCACGATCCGCGACGCGGACCGGATCGTCGTGCTGGACGAGGGCCGCGTCGCCGGCACCGGCCGGCACCACGAACTGATGGAGGGCAACGAGACGTACCGGGAGATCGTCCTCTCCCAGCTCACCGAGCAGGAGGCAGCGTGAGTGGCCCCGGCGCACGGATGCTCGGCGGCGGCGCACCGCCCCGTCGCTCCACGGACTTCCGCGGTTCGGCGAAACGCCTTCTCGGGCAGTTCCGGCCCGAACGGGCCACGCTCACCGGCATGGTGGCCTTCGGGCTGATCGGTGTGGGCTTCAGCGTGCTCGGCCCGAAGATCCTCGGGGACGCCACCGACCTGATCTTCGCGGGCTTCATCGGGAAGCGGCTGCCCGAGGGCGCGAGCCGCGAGCAGGTCCTCGACGGCATGCGCAGCGAGGGGGACTCCCGAGTCGCCGACATGCTCTCGGGCACCGACTTCACGCCGGGCCAGGGCATCGACTTCGGTGCGCTGGGCAACGTGCTGCTTCTGGTGCTTGCGATCTACGCGGCGGCGGGGCTGATGATGTTCGTCAGCGGGCGCCTGTCCGTGCGGGCGATCAACCAGACGGTCTTCCGGCTGCGGGAGCAGGTCGAGGCGAAGCTCTCGCGGCTGCCGCTGTCCTACTTCGACAAGCAGACGCGCGGTGAGGTCCTCAGCCGCGTGACCAACGACATCGACAACATCGGCCAGACCCTTCAGCAGACGCTGGGACAGATCGTCAACTCCGTGCTCACCGTGGCGGGTGTGCTGGTGATGATGTTCTGGATCTCGCCGCTGCTGGCGCTCGTCGCGCTGGTGACGGTGCCGATGTCTCTGCTGGTGGCGACGCGGCTGGGCAAGCGCGCGCAGCCGCAGTTCATTCGGCAGTGGTCGGAGACGGGCAAGCTCAACGCCCACGTCGAGGAGATGTACACCGGGCACTCGCTGGTGAAGGTCTTCGGGCGGCAGGAGGAGTCGGCAGCGGCCTTCCGCGAGCACAACGAGGCGCTGTACAACGCGAGTTACAAGGCGCAGTTCGTCAGCGGCATCATGCAGCCGGCGATGATGTTCGTCGCGAACCTCAACTACGTGCTGGTGGCCGTCGCCGGCGGTCTGCGGGTCGCCTCGGGTGCGCTGTCGATCGGCGACGTGCAGGCGTTCGTGCAGTACTCACGGCAGTTCACGCAGCCGCTCAACCAGATCGCCTCGATGGCGAACATGGTGCAGTCCGGGGTCGCGTCGGCCGAGCGCGTCTTCGAGATCCTCGACGCGGACGAGCAGACGCCCGAGCCGGCTCACCCGGCCCGCCCCGAGAAGGTGCGCGGCCGTGTCGAACTGGACCGGGTCTCCTTCCGTTACGACGCGGACCGCCCGCTCATCGAGGATCTGTCGCTGACCGTCGAGCCGGGCAGCACGGTCGCCATCGTCGGACCGACGGGCGCGGGAAAGACCACGCTGGTGAATCTGCTGCTGCGCTTCTACGAGACGCGTGGCGGACGGATCCTGCTGGACGGCACGGACACGGCCGGAATGAACCGCGAGGATCTGCGCGCCGGCATCGGGATGGTGCTCCAGGACACCTGGCTCTTCGGCGGCACCATCGCGGAGAACATCAGCTACGGCGCGCAGAGCGCCGACCGCGCACAGGTCGAGGCGGCGGCGCGCGCGGCACACGCCGACCGCTTCATCCGCACCCTGCCCGACGGCTACGACACGGTCCTCGACGAGGACGGCACGGGCGTCAGCGCCGGTGAGAAGCAGTTGATCACCATCGCCCGCGCCTTCCTCTCCGACCCGGTCATCCTCGTACTGGACGAGGCGACCAGTTCCGTCGACACCCGCACGGAGGTGCTCATACAGCAGGCCATGGCGCGGCTGGCGCACGGCCGTACGAGCTTCGTCATCGCTCACCGCCTCTCCACCATCCGGGACGCCGACGTGATCCTCGTGATGGAGAACGGGTCGATCGTGGAACAGGGCTCGCACAGCGAGCTGCTGGCGGCGGACGGTGCCTACGCCCGCCTGTACCGCTCGCAGTTCGCCGCCGCCGTCGCGGAGGTCGACTGAAGTCCCCTCACAAGCCCTGCCGAGTCGAGCGGTCAGTCCAGGTAGCCGCGCAACTGGTCCGCGAAGGCGTGGTCGCGGAGCTTGGCGAGGGTCTTGGACTCGATCTGGCGGATGCGTTCCCTGGTGACGCCGAAGAGGGTGCCGATCTCCTCCAGGGTGCGCGGCCGCCCGTCGTCCAGCCCGTAGCGCAGCTGCACGACCTTGCGTTCACGTTCGCCGAGCGTCGAGAGCACCGCCTCGAGATGCTCGCGGAGCAGGAGGAAGGCGGCGGACTCCACGGGTGACGGGGCGTCGCCGTCCTCGATGAGGTCACCGAGGTTGACGTCCTCCTCCTCGCCGACGGGCGCGTGCAGCGACACCGGTTCCTGTGCGAGCCGCAGCACTTCGGTGACGCGCTCTCCGGTGAGGTCCAGCTGCGCGGCGACCTCGTCCGGCGTCGGCTCCTCGCCCCGCTCCTGGAGCAGCCGGCGCTGGACGCGTATGACGCGGTTGATCAGCTCGACGACGTGCACGGGCACGCGGATCGTGCGGGCCTGGTCGGCCAGCGCGCGGGACATCGCCTGCCGGATCCACCACGTCGCGTACGTCGAGAACTTGTAGCCGCGGGCGTAGTCGAACTTCTCGACCGCCCTGATCAGCCCCAGGTTCCCCTCCTGCACCAGGTCGAGCATCGTCAGCCCGCGGCCGACGTACCGCTTCGCCACGGAGACGACGAGGCGGAGGTTCGCCTCGATGAGGCGCCGCTTGGCGATCCTGCCCATCACGACGAGCTGGTCGAGCTCGTGCGCGAGACGTCCGTCGGGGTGGGTGGCCGGTTCGGCGAGCTTCTGCTCGGCGAAGAGACCCGCCTCGACGCGGCGGGCGAGTTCGACCTCGTCGGCGGCGGACAGCAGCGGGATGCGGCCGATCTCGCGCAGATACTGCCGGAACAGGTCGGCGGAGGCACCGCTTCCGGCGGCCTCCCGCTTCTCCTGCCTGACGGGGATGTCGGTCTCCGGCTCCGTCGACGGCGGGACCGGCGGGTCGGGAGCGACTTGCGTGCCGGCGGGCGGGGCCGCCGGGGGGCGTGCGGACGGAGGCCGGACGGGCGGCGCCGCAGGAGCGGGCGCGGCGGCCAGGGTTGGAACCGTCGGGGCGGCCGGAGGAGCCGCGCTGGTCAGGGTCCGGGTCTGCACGGGGGCGACCTCCAGTGTGCTCGCTGCCGGTTCGGGGGGCGGCGTACATGCTGTTCGGAGCCGCGGGGGCTCTCCGGCAAGTGCGGCCGGCACGCCCCGCTCCGAGGACTCAAGCACCGCCCACCAGTGTGGGGTACGACACACTCCGGCCACGAGGGTCGTGCGCCCAGTTTTTGAGATGGGCGCCACTTGTCGCATACGTACCACTACGGCCGGCCGGCCTTTTCCGGCCAGACCCGCAGCGCACAGGCGTCCCGGCCGGACCGGGAGAGACCGAGGTGTTTGCGGTTGATGACGGCCTGCGTGCGGACGAGTTCTCTGGTGCCGACGCCGCATCAGAAACGATCGCCCGGTACGCCGGACTGCTCGCGTGATCGTCGGACTCGCGCGGGAGCAGGACTTCGCCGGCTTTTTCGGCCTGGCGGCCCAGGAGGAGCACTGGTTCGGCCCGATGGTCGGGAATCCCGGATTCCACATCGCCGTGAACAAGCACATTGGCCGGTCCACGGCGCTCGTCGCAGTCTCCTCGGACCCGGATGCTCTCGGAGGCCCGCTGTCCTCTGCAGAGGCCCCCGTTCACCACGTCCGCCGTCTCGTCGTCTTGGCGAACGAACGTGGCACGGGCACCGGCCGTGCGCTGATGACGGAGGCAATGCGCCGGTTCGTGCGAGGTCCGGGCAGCATCGAGGTGGTCACCTTCGGGGCCGACGCCGTCAGAGGGCCGCCGCGGGATGCCCTACGGCGTCAGAGGGCCGCGGCGCCCCGTTCCTGGAGGGAGCGGCCGTACTGGGTGAGCGTCCAGATCTCCTGGCGCACGGCCGCCGAGCGCTCGTCGTCGCGCTGGGCCTCCAGGCGCCGGGCGCTGCTTTCGAGGTCGGCGATGCGGGCGTTGACGGCCGCGAGGCGCACCGCGACGAGCTGCATCCCCGCGTACATCTCGTCCGGTTCGCGGCCGCGGGCGCTGCGCAGCGGCTCGACGACCAGTTCGTGCACCAGCGCGCGCACGGTGTCGTCGGGAGCGGCGGCACGCACCCTGGCGACGAATTCGTCGTCGGCGCCGGTGACGCCGCCGGCCGCCTCGACCGCCTCGCGCACCGCCGCGTACGGCGGTGCGGTGAACTCGTCGGTCTCGTAGGCGTCGAAAGCCGGGGCGACCAACTCAGGGCGCTGCAGGGCGAGTTTGAGCAGCTCACGCTCGACGCGGTGGGCGGGGCTGCGCAGGTTCAGGGCGGGGCCGGCCCCGCGTGCGGCTGCGGACGGCGCCGCGTTTCCCGACCCGGCGCCCGCGGGTGTGGAGCCCGGCGCGTGCGTGCCCGCCCGCGGCGCGGACGGGTTTGCCGCGCGGCGCCGCGCGAGCTGGCCGAGGCGGCGCACCACGAACTGCGTGTCCAGGATGCCGAGGAGCCCCGCGAGGCGCACGGCGTACTCGTGCTGGATCGAGGGGTCCTTGATCTGCGCGACGACGGGCGCCGCCTGCTCCAGAGCGGCCGAACGGCCCTCCGCCGTATCGAGGTTGTGCTGCCCGACGATCGAGCGGATCGCGAACTCGAAGAGCGGGGAACGGCCTTCGACGACCTTCGCCACGGCCTCGTCGCCCTCGGCGATCCGCAGCTCACAGGGGTCCATGCCCTGCGGTGTGATCGCGATGGAGGTACGGGCGGCGAACTTCTGGTCGTCCTCGAAGGCACGCAGCGCCGCCTTCTGCCCGGCCGCGTCACCGTCGAAGGTGAAGATGACCTCCGAGCCGGAGTTGTCCATCAGGAGCCTGCGGAGGATCTTGATGTGGCCCTCGCCGAAGGACGTGCCGCTGGTGGCGATCGCCGTGGTGACGCCGGCGAGGTGGCAGGCCATGACGTCCGTGTAGCCCTCGACGACGACGGCGCGGTTGCCCTTGGCGATGTCCTTCTTGGCGAGGTCGATGCCGTAGAGCACCTGTGACTTGTGGTAGATCGCCGTCTCGGGGGTGTTGAGGTATTTGGGGCCGTTGTCGTCGTCACGCAGCTTGCGGGCGCCGAAGCCGACGACGTCTCCGGTGATGTCCCTGATGGGCCACATCAGCCGGCCCCGGAACCGGTCGATGGGGCGCCCGTTGCGTGCCTCCTGCGCGAGCCCCGAGGCGGTGAGCTCCTTGTCGGAGAAGCCCTTGCCGCGCAGGAACCGCACGAGGTGGTCCCAGCCCGCCGGGGCGTAGCCGATACCGAAGTGCTCGGCGGCGGACTGGTCGAAGCCGCGCTCGGTCAGGAAGCGGCGGCCCGTCTCGGCCTCGGCGCCCTGAAGCTGCTCGGCGTAGAACTGGGCGGCCGCCTTGTGCGCGTCGACGAGGCGGGTGCGCTCGCCCTGCTGGCTGGCACGGCCGTAGCCGCCCTCCTCGTACCGCAGCGTGATGCCGGCCTGGCCCGCCAGGCGCTCGACGGCCTCGGAGAAGGAGAGGTGGTCGACCCGCATGACGAAGTCGAGGGTGTCGCCGCCCTCCTGGCAGCCGAAGCAGTGGAAGAGGCCCTTGGCCGGACTCACGTGGAACGAGGGCGACTTCTCGTCGTGAAAGGGGCACAGGCCCTTCAGATTGCCGCCGCCGGCGTTGCGCAGCTGGAGATACTCGGAGACCACGGTGTCGATCGGGACCGCGCCCCGCACCGCTTTCACGTCCTCGTCGTTGATCCTGCCCGCCACACCGGAATTGTACGGCGGGCCGCCGACACCCCCGCCTGCCCGGGCGGGGTGCCGTGGACCCCGCCCCAACCGCTCGCCGCCTGCGGCGTCCTGGGTTCAGAGCCGCCGCGCGGCGGCCGTCATCCCTTCTCCTTGCGATCGCCGCGGCCGAGGTCGCTCAGCGGGACGGCCGCGTCGGCGAGCGCGTCCGGGTCGACGGGCGCGCGGGAGCGGATCAGGTCCTGGACGGCGCCGGTCACGTCCCACACGTTCACGTTGAGACCGGCCAGTACGCGGTTGTCGCGCAGCCAGAACGCGATGAACTCGCGCTTGGCGACGTCCCCGCGGCACACCACCTGGTCGTAGGTGCCGGGCGGGGCGTAGCCGGAGTACTCCATGCCCACGTCGTACTGGTCGGAGAAGAAGTAGGGCACCCGGTCGTAGACGACGTCCCGCCCCAGCATCGAACGTGCCGCTGCCGGGCCGCTGTTGAGGGCGTTCGCCCAGTGCTCGACGCGCAGCGACGTCCCCCATGGGGTCTCCCGCAGGGAGGCGACGTCGCCTGCCGCGTAGATATCGGGATCGGAGGTGCGCAGCGCGGAGTCCACGGCCACTCCGCCGCCGCGGCCTTCGGCCAGCTCCAGCCCCGCGGCTTCGGCGAGCGACGTGCGGGGTGCGGCGCCGATGGCGGCCAGCACATCGTGCGCGGGGTGCTCGTCGCCGTCGTCGGTCCGTACGGCCTGCACCATTCCGTCCGTTCCGACGATCTCCGAGAGCCGCGCCCCGAAGTGGAAGCGCACGCCGTGCTCCTGGTGAAGGTCGGCGAAGAGCATGCCCATCTCGGGGCCGAGCACGGAGTGCAGCGGGGTCGGTTCGGGCTCGACGACGGTGACTTCCGCCCCGTACTCACGTGCGGCCGCCGCGACCTCCAGCCCGATCCAGCCGGCCCCGGCGATGACGAGGTGGCCGTTCTCCTGGCCTAGTGCCGTCAGCCGGCCGCGGAGACGGTCGGCGTGTGCGAGGCGCCGCAGGTGGTGCACGGAGGCGAGCGAGGTACCGGGGGTGTCCAGGCGGCGCGGTTCGGCGCCGGTGGCGAGAAGCAGCTTGTCGTAGTTGAGGCGGGTGCCGTCGCCGAGTTCCAGGCTCTTGGCGCTGCGGTCCAGGCGCACGACGGTCTGGCCCAGGTGGAGTTCGATGTCGGCGCCCGCGTACCAGGCCGGCTCGTGCACGAACACGCTCTCGCGCTCGTCGGAGCCCGCCAGATACCCCTTGGACAGGGGCGGACGTTCGTAGGGGTGGTCGCGCTCGTCGCCGATCAGGATGACCCGGCCCGTGAAGCCTTCGGCTCGCAGGGCCTCGGCGGCTTTCGACCCGGCAAGCCCTCCACCGACGATGACGAACGTCCGGTGTGCGTCGACCACTTGGTTCCTCCTCGCTGACCTGACCCCCCGACGGAAACATCCAGGAGCGAGCGTCCCGCAAAGAACGGGCAGCGGGAAGAGGCCCCGGGCAGGTGGCGGGCACAACCGGACACGAACGGACCACGGCCGGGGGCTGCTTCAGCCGCCGCGGCGGCCGGGCGGTGCCCAGGAGTGGTCCTGCGTGAGGCGTCTGTGCAGGGACCGCGCCGAGACATCGGTCAGGGCCGCGATCTGGTCGACGACGACGCGCAGCCGCGCCGCGTCGTCCTCCGCCTCTCCGAACAGCGCACGGAACTGCGGGTCGAGACCTTCGGGTGCGCGCTTGGCCAGTGCGTCCGCGAGCTCACCGAGCACGACGCGCTGGTCGGCCCGCAGACGTTCCAGGTCCGGACGCTGCATCACATAGCGGTCCGCGACGGCCTTGAGCACCGCGCACTCCAGCCGGACGCCGCGCGGCACGACGAGTTCGGCGGCGTAGCGGGTGAGCGGTCCGGATCCGTACGCGGCCCGCGTCGCGCCCTCGGCAGCGAGGCAGAAGCGGCCGATGAGCTGGCTCGTTGCGTCCTTGAGGCGGGCCTGCGCGACGGCGGAACCGTCGTAGCTGTGCGGCCACCACTCCTGGTCCAGCAACCGGTCGAGGGCTTCGGCGAGTTCACCGTGGCCCGCGTCGGGTGCGTAGC
The DNA here is from genome assembly GCF_015910445.1 of Streptomyces bathyalis. Lineage (NCBI taxonomy): Bacteria > Bacillati > Actinomycetota > Actinomycetes > Kitasatosporales > Streptomycetaceae > Streptomyces > Streptomyces bathyalis. The sequence continues at coordinate 5,610,719 of NZ_CP048882.1, read as the reverse complement.
GTTCCGCGGCGACGGTGAGGATGTCGCGGCGTTCGGGTTCGGCGAGGAGCACGTTGGGGTCGAGGTGGCCGGCGTGCAGGCCGTCCTCGACGTCGTGGACGGAGTAGGCCACGTCGTCGGACCAGTCCATGACCTGCGCCTCGAAGCACGTGCGGTCACCGGGGGCACCGCGGCGGATCCAGTCGAAGACGGGAAGGTCGTCCTCGTAGACACCGAACTTCGGCGACGAGGGGTCGCCGGGCCGGGAGCCCAGCGTCCAGGGGTACTTGGTGGCGGCGTCGAGTGCGGCACGCGTGAGGTTGAGGCCGACGGGGATGCGGAACGAACGGCCGCCGGAACCGTCGGGGGCCGTGGCCGCACCCTCGGCCGGACCACCCGCCGATGCGGCTCCCCCGCCGGAGTGCGGGCCCGGGTCGACGTCCAGGAAGCGCTTGGGCTCCAGCCGGGAGAGCAGGCGGAGCGACTGTGCGTTGCCCTCGAAGCCACCGCAGGGCGCGGCGATCTCGTTCAGCACGCGTTCGCCGTTGTGCCCGAAGGGCGGGTGCCCGAGGTCGTGCGCGAGGCAGGCCGTCTCGACCAGGTCCGGGTCGCAGCCGAGCGCCGCGCCCAGTTCCCTTCCGACCTGTGCGCATTCCAGGGAGTGCGTGAGGCGGGTGCGCGGACTGGCGTCCCACGCCTGCGCGCTGGTGCCCGGCGCGACGACCTGGGTCTTGCCGGCGAGCCTGCGCAGCGCGGCCGAGTGCAGCACGCGCGCCCGGTCGCGCTGGAAGGCGGTGCGTCCGGGCCGCTTGTCGGGCTCGGGCGCCCAGCGCTCGATGTCGGACGGGCCGTAGTGGCCGGAAGCGCCGTCGGGGCCGGAAGCCTCTGTGTCGTACGTGCCGTGCATACGCCGACGGTAGCGGCACGGGCGGCGGAGCGGCCCCGGGGCGGGGGCGGCCACACGGGGGGCCGTCCCGGGGCGGCCGTGCCCGGGACGGGCCGTTTCTTAGCGCGATAGGGAGAAATTTGCGAACCATTGAACCGCGCATGCCAGCGTGCAGTTGCTGCCGGTAGGGGGGTTCAGACAGCTCAGGCGTGAGAGCCGGGCGTCCTGCCGTTCGGCGCTTCGCAGACCATTGTTCCCTCCGTGCGAGGGCTGGGCAGATGAGGACAAAAGCATATGGCCAAGGGGAAGCACAGACGCGTCAAGCCGCCCGAGGCGACGGGGGCCACGGCCGTGCGCAAGGCCGTGGTCGGGCTGGTTTCCAGCGTGGCCGTGGCGGGCGGGGCAGGTACGGCCCTTGCAGCCGATGCCGGGAACAGCCAAGCGTCCGGCACTCTGAACTCGCGTGCCGACGTGGCGTATGCGGAGGACACCGAGCCGGCGGGAAGTCCCCAACTCCCCCTGCCCGCCGCTCCGGCTCCGGGTCTCCCCGGCTTGGCTCCCGCCCCTGGCCTGCCCGGTCTGGCTCCGGCCCCCGGTCTGCCCGGTCTGACTCCGGACCTGCCTGGTCTGCCTGGTCTGCCCACGGCGCCGGCTCCGGGCCAGGTCGGTGTGCCTGAAGCTCCGGGCCCAGGCCAGATCGGCGTGCCCAAGGCTCCCGGCACGGACGAGTCTGCTCTGCCCAAGGCTCCGGGTTCGGACCAATTGGTCGCGCCGGTTCCGGTTCCGGTCCCGACCCCGGAACCGGAACCGGAGGAGGCACCGCAACAGGCGCCGGCCGAGATCCCGCCTGCCCCGATCCCGGCCCCGGCGCCGGGGGCCTCGAACGAGGCGCCGAAGGCAGGTACACAGAATCCGACCACTCCGGTGGTCGGTGGCAGGGCCGAGATTCCCACCAGTCCGGAGTCGTTCGTCTTCGCTCAGGGAGGCGCCAACGACGAGTTCGTCTCGAGAACTGTCGGAGCCGGCGTCGGTGTCCCCAACAGGTCGTTCGTGGGCTCGTTCGGCGCACCCCCGAACGGCTTCAACGTCCGTGGCGATCTCACATTGTCGGCGTCGATCATCGATGTGAAGGCGGACGTAAAGGCCAACTTCAACCCCGCGACCGGAGAAGTCTCCGCTGCTGCTGCCGGAGGGATCCAGGCGAACATTCCGTTCGCGGGTCCGTTCTCGGGCAAGGGGGCCGCCGAAGTAAAGCCCAACGGCGAGATCAAGACCACCCTCACCGAGGGTAAGGAGCTGGATCTCGGCGACGGCCGCAACTTCTCCGTCGAGGTCCCGGAAGAGTCCAGTGACGGAAGTCAGGCCTCGCCCTCGGCCAAGGTCGGCTTCCCGGGAGGCGGACCGGCGGACCCCAGGACCTTCAAGGCGGACGGGCGGGTCGAGTTCGATCTCACGTCCAACCAGCCTGTGGACGAGCTGGCCACCCCAGGTGTTCCCGGTCTGACGGACGGTCCCTTCGGCCCGGCCAACGGCGTCGCCATGCCGGGCGTGCCCGCTCCCGGTGCGGTCGAGGCACCTGCCGTGCCCGAGGTTCCCGGCTTGGAGGAGTCCGCTCTGCCCGCGACTCCCGCGGCTCCCGCGCCTGCACCCGAGGCACCCCCAGCCGAAGCACCCGCGCCTGAGGCTGAGGCACCCGCACCCGAGGCGCCTGCGCCCGCACCCGAAGCACCCCCGGCCGAAGCACCCGCACCGCCTACGGCTGAGGCACCCGCAGCGGAGACTCCTCCGCCCGCACCGGAAACTCCCGCACCCGAAGCGCCCCCGGCTGAAGCTCCCGCGCCTGAGGCACCTGCTGACTCCGGTGGTGTCGGCGGCGGCGATGTCGGTGGTGGCGATGTCGGCGGTGGTGACCCCGGCGCGTTCTGAAGCGGCGTGAGTGAGCTGCTTCGGCAACTCTCCTGCTCCGTACCGCGATTCGAATGAGAGGAGGCCCGGATCGCCGGCCCTCCTCTCCCTCCACCGGTCCTGCGGGTGCCGCATCAAGCCCGGTCGGCCCTGACCGGGCCGCGCCACTGACATCACCCGTGAAGCAGTCCGCGCATGATCCGCCGGACGGACCTAGGCGTGCACGAGCCGCCGTCCCGCGGCTGCTGCCGCGCGCGCCTCGTCGTAGCGGTGCAGGACGAGCCGGGCCAGCGCGGGATGCGCACCGATCGGCGCCGAGGCGGTCCACGGGGCCGCGGCCGCGCAACGGGCGGCGAAGTGGCCGGGAGCCGTGAAGCAGGAGGCGAGGGCGATGCGGCTGTGCCCGGCGGCGCGCAGGATCTGTACGGCCTCGGCGACGGTCGGCCGGGCGGCGGAGGCGTACGCCGGGAGCACAGGGATGGTGCCGCCGAGCCGTTCGCGCAGCGCGGCCGCGATGCGCTGTGAGCCCTCGGCGGACTCGGGGTCGCGTGAACCGGCGGAGGCCAGCACGACGGCGTCCGGCCCGGCCTGCCCGTGGGCGGCCTCCCCACCGCGAAGGCCGTCCTCGCCCGGAAGGGCGCCCTCGCGCCGGACCGCCTCGTTCAGCCGGTCGTGCAGCGCCTCGGCGAGCAGCGGATGGGGCCCCAGGGGATCGGAGACGACACCCCGGAGGTGCGAAGCGGCGGCGAGGGCGCGCGGGATGTCGTGCTTGACGTGGTGTCCCGGCCCGAACAGCAGGGGTACGAGGACCACTTCGCCGCGTGCCGGAAGCGCGGACAGGGTCTGCGACAGCCGCGGCTCGTTCAATTCGATGTGGCCCAGTTCGACGCGGAGTCCGGGGCGCAGGGCCCGTACGGACGTGAGGAGTGCCGTGACCGTGGCCAACGCGCCGGGGTCGCGGGAGCCGTGCGCGACGGCGACGAGTGCCGGAGCGGCGGGCCGGCGTACCGCGGTGAGCTGGGTGTGGAGCTGTGCGGTGAGTCGGGTCATGAGCTGCGCCGTGCTGTCGAGGCCGTGGAGCGGTCCGGATACGGGCTCGAGGGCCGGTCCCGGTTCGGGTCCGGCTCCCTGTGCGGGTTCCGATGTGGGCGACGCCTTCATGGAGCGAGGGTGCCGCGTGGTGTTTGCCGTCCTGTTGCGCCGGCCCGCCCGCTTCGTTTCGTCGCGCTCACAGCTGCGACCTCACCGTTGGGACCTCGCTGCGCTGAGGACGCCTTGCCCGGCCCGTTACCTGGGCCGCGGCCGTCCGTAACAGGCGGGTCCCACACTCGTGCCATGCACGCGAAACCCCTCGCCGCCCGCTCCGGGACCGACACCCACTGTCCGTACTGCGCGCTGCAGTGCGGCATGACGCTGCGCCGCGCGGACGGAGGCGACGAGGCCGGAGGGCCGCCCGGCCTGGAGGTGGCGGAGCGCCCGGACTTCCCCGTGAACCGGGGCGCGCTGTGCGTGAAGGGCCGCACGGCGACCGAGGTCCTGGCACCGCACGCCCGCCTCACACGGCCCCTGGTGCGCCGCTCGTCCTCCGGTGAACTGGAGCCGGCCGAATGGGAGGAGGCCCTGGATCTCGTCGCCGCGGCCCTGGCTCGTACGCGTGACGAGCACGGCCCGGACGCGGTGGGCGTCTTCGGCGGCGGCGGGCTGACGAACGAAAAGGCCTACGCGCTGGGCAAGTTCGCCCGCGTCGTGCTCGGCACGTCGCAGATCGACTACAACGGCCGCTTCTGCATGTCCTCCGCCGCCGCAGCCGGAACGAGGGCCTTCGGCCTCGACCGCGGACTGCCGTTCCCGCTGGAGGACGTCGGCCGTACGGACTGCGTCGTGCTCGTCGGCTCGAACCTCGCGGAGACGATGCCGCCCGCGCTGCGCCACCTGACCGAACTGCGCGAACGCGGGGGCACGTTGATCGTCGTCGACCCACGCCGCACCCGCACGGCCGAGCATGCCGACCTGCACCTCGCGCCACTGCCGGGCACGGATCTGGCACTCGCGCTGGGGTTGCTGCATCTGGTGGTCGCCGAGGGCGGGGTGGACACCGGGTACATCGAGGCCCGCACCACCGGCTGGCCCGAGGCCCGCAGCGCGGCCATGGCTCACTGGCCGGAGCTGGTGGAGCGCGTCACCGGGGTATCCGTGCCCGAACTGCGCCGCGCGGCAAAGCTGTTCAGCGAGGCGGGTAACGCCATGGTGCTCACGGCGCGCGGACCCGAGCAGCAGTCGAAGGGCACCGACACGGTCGGCGCCTGGATCAACCTCTGCCTGGCGACGGGACGTCCGGGGCGGCCGCTGTCCGGCTACGGCTGCCTGACCGGGCAGGGCAACGGGCAGGGAGGCCGCGAACACGGCCAGAAGGCCGACCAGTTGCCCGGCTACCGCAGGCTCGACGACCCCGCGGCCCGCGAACACGTGGCCCAGGTGTGGGGCGTCGACCCGGCGTCCCTGCCGGGCCCAGGGCGCAGCGCGTACGAGCTGCTCGACGCGCTCGGCGGTGATGTGCGCACTCTGCTGCTGGCGGGCTCGAATCCCGTCGTCTCCGCCCCGCACGCCGCACACGTCGAACAGCGGCTGCGTTCACTGGACTTCCTCGCCGTGTGCGACGTCGTTCTGTCGGAGTCGGCGCGCCTCGCCGACGTCGTGCTTCCCGTGACGCAGTGGGCGGAGGAGACGGGTACGACGACGAACCTGGAGGGCCGCGTGCTGCTGCGGCGCAAGGCGGTCGACCCGCCCGCGGGCGTGCGCACCGATCTGGAGGTGCTGGAGGAACTGGCGGCGCGTCTCGGCTGGGAGAAGGGTTTCCCCGCCGGGCCGGAGGAGGTCTTCGACGAGTTGCGCCGCGCGTCGGCGGGCGGCCCCGCGGACTACTCGGGCATCAGCTACCGGCGCATCGCGGCCGAGGACGGCGTCTTCTGGCCCTGCCCGGAACAGACCGGCGATGACGGCTCACGGTCCCCGCATCCCGGAACCCCGCGCCTCTTCCTCGACCGCTTCGCGACGCCGGACGGACGGGCCCGCTTCGTCCCCGTGATGCACCGTCCGGCCGACGAGGAACCCGACGAGGGCTATCCGCTCCGCCTGACCACGGGCCGCGTGCTCTCCCAGTACCAGTCGGGTGCGCAGACGCGGCGTGTCGGCGCGCTCAACGAGGCCGCCCCGGGCCCGTTCGTCGAGTTGCACCCGTCGCTCGCGGGCCGCTTGGGTGCAGGAGAGGGCGACCCGCTGACGGTCGTCTCGCGCCGCGGACGTGCGGTGGCACCGGCACGCATCACACGCGGCATCCGTCCCGACACGGTGTTCATGCCCTTCCACTGGGACGGCGACGGCCGGGCCAACTCCCTCACCAACCCGGCGCTCGACCCGGTCTCACGGATGCCGGAGTTCAAGGTCTGCGCGGTACGCGTGGAACTCGCAGGCCCTACCGGACCGTGAGGCCCGCAGAGCCCGGACAGCCCGTCGCGCCCGGGAAGTTCGGGACGTCGGGGATCGCAGGGCGTGGCGCAGCATGCGCCATGAGAGACGAGCCGCGGCATCCCCGTCCACGCCGGGCCCGGGCTCCGGCCCGGTCCGGCCCGCCCTCGGCGGCCGAGTGCGCAACCGGGCGGTGCCACTGACGCGTCGCAGGAGACGTGCCCGACAGACATGCCTTCCGCGCCGGCCTGACCGCCCGCCGCAGACGTGCCGTGCAGGCGGCGATGGTGTGCTGCGTCCTCGGTCTGCTGCCCGCCACCTGGCTGCGGCTCTCCACGGACGACGTACGCCCGAACGCCGCGGTCGCCGCCGCGCCGTCCGCGCCCGTCGCCCTGGTCTTCGGCGCCGGCCTGTGGGACGGCGAGCCCTCCCCGTACCTCGCCCACCGGCTCGACGCGGCCGCCGACCTCTACGAACGGGGGAAGGTGCGGGCGGTACTGGTATCCGGCGACAACAGCCGCGAGGAGTACGACGAACCTGACGCCATGCGCACCTACCTGACCGAACGAGGCGTCCCCGAGCGGCACATCGCCGCCGACTACGCGGGCTTCGACACATGGGACTCCTGCTCGCGAGCGTCCCGCGTCTTCGGCGTCGGGCGGGCGCTCCTGGTCAGCCAGGACTTCCACATCCGCCGCGCCACCGCCCTGTGCCGTGCGGCGGGCATCGACTCCTATGGTGTGGCCGTGCCCGAGCCCCGCGACGCGACCTGGTACGCGGGCGGTCTGCGGGAGATCCCCGGCGCGGCCAAGGCCGCCTTCGACGCGGGCGTCACGCCGGACCCGCACTTCCTCGGCCCGCACGAACGCGGCGTGGACGAGGCCCTGGCGGACGCCCGCCGGGGCACGGACCGATGAGAAATTCGCACGACGCCGGACGGGCGGGACGGCACACTGCCCGCCATGGACCGTCAAGTGATCAGCAGCCTCGCCCACCGGGACCATCCCATCGCCGCACCGCTCCACGACACGTCCGTGGACCGGCTCCTCGTCCGGGCGCTGCCGCGCGGCGACGAGCGGATGCTCGACCTCGGCTGCGGCGAAGCTGCTTGGCTCGTACGGGCGTTGAGGGCCCGCCCGCAGGCACGCGGCGAGGGTGTCGACGTCTCACCGACGGCGCTGGCCAGGGCACATGAAACCGCCGGCGCCGCGGGACTGGACGGGCGGCTGACGCTGCACGAGCAGGACGCGGCGCGGTTCACCTCGCCCCACGCCTTCGATCTGGTGTCCGTCGTCGGCTCCACGCACGCCTTCGGCGGTCTCATGCCTGCTCTGGCCGCGGCCGGCGAGCTGCTCGCGGAAGGCGGCCGCGTCCTGATCGGTGAGGGCTTCTGGGAGCGCGAGCCCTCCCCCGCCGCCCTGGCCGGACTCGACGCCTCGCCCGGCGACTTCGACGATCTCGCCACAACCGTGGACCGCGTCACGGCGGCCGGCTGGACCCCCGTCCACGCGCACGTGAGCACACCCGGCGAGTGGGACGACTACGAATGGGCGTGGACGGGTTCGCTCTCCGCCTGGGCCCTGGACCACCCCGGGCACCCGGACAGTGCCCACGCGCTGGAAGCCGCGGCCGAACACCGCGAGGGCTGGCTGCGCGGCTACCGGGGGACGCTCGGCTTCGTGACGCTGCTGCTGCGCCCCTCCCCGCCGCCCCGGCAGAAGTAGCGCGCGGAAAACTCCGCCGGCACCGATGAGTTGCCGCCACCGCTATGGTCCACACAACAGCGGGGAAAGCCCCGCAACCCGGCAGAAACCCGGGCAGCGCACGGAAACCAGCGGAAGGTGGCGGCTCATGTCCACGAAGATCTTCGTCAATCTCCCCGTGAAGGACCTCGCCAAGTCCAGGGACTTCTTCTCCCAGCTCGGCTACGGCTTCAACGCCCAGTTCTCCGACGAGAACGCCGCCTGCCTTGTGATCAGCGAGGACATCTTCGCCATGCTGCTCACGGAGCCCTTCTTCAAGTCGTTCACGAAGAAGGACATCGCCGACTCCCGGACCAGCACCGAAGCGATGATCGCGCTGAGTGCCGAGAGCAGAGCGCAGGTCGACGATCTGTGCGACAAGGCCCTGGCCGCGGGCGGCAGCCCAGCGGGCGACCCGCAGGACCATGGATTCATGTACGGGCGCAGCTTCTACGACCTCGACGACCACCACTGGGAGGTCGTGTGGATGGACCCGGCGGCGATCGAGCAGCAGCAGGCCTGAACGGGCCGCCGTCACCCGGCGGTCGGCCCGGCAAACACACGGGCCTGCCCCGCCGGAGTGCCGCCCACTCAGCGGAAGAGCTCCGGTCCCGAGCGAGTCGGGACCGGAGCTCCGCTCTTGCGCTCGCGGGGCGCGTCGACGCCCCGGCCGACCGCTCTGGTTCCGGCACGCGGAGCGGCCTGGGCTGTCTACCGTGGGACGCTGTGAAGGTCCTGATCATCGGCGGTAGCGGGTTCCTGGGGACGGAAGTTGTGCGCCAGGCGACGGCCGCGGGATGGAAGACGGCCGCGACGTACTGTTCCCGTCCGGGCAGCTCGCCCGGAGTCTCCTGGTACCGGCTCGACCTCCGAGCGCCCGGGCACATCGACGAGGTGCTGGCGGCGGTGGCCCCCAGCGCGGTCATCAACACCACGAGCGGAAAGAGCAGTTGGGCGGTCACCGCCGTTGGCTCGATCCGCGTGGCGATGGCTGCGGCGAAACGCGGTTGCCGCCTGGTCCACGTCTCCGGCGATGCCGTGTTCTCCGGCTCCCGGATTCACTACGACGAGACCTGCCTGCCCGACCCGGTCACGCCGCACGGCGCGGCAAAGGCCGCCGCCGAGACAGCTGTGCGGCTTCTGGCGCCGACGGCCGCGGTCGCACGCACCTCATTGATCATCGGGGACGGCGGGTCCGTGCAAGAGCACATGGTCCACGGCTTGGCCGCCGGCACGCGCGACGGCGTCCTGTTCACCGACGACGTGAGGTGCCCCGTGCATGTCGAAGATCTGGCCTCCGCCCTGCGGGAACTGGCGGTGTCCGACCAGGCCGGGACATTCCATCTCGGCGGAACGGACGCGCTCAGCCGTCACGAACTCGGTGCTCTTGTCGCCCGACGCGACGGGCTGGACGCGACCCGGCTGCGCGCGGGGCGCCGGGCCGACACCCTCATGCTCGGAGCCCTCGACGCCCGCCTCGACAGCGGCGCCACCCAGCGGCGCATACGCACACGACTGCGTGGTGCTCGAGAGTTCCTCCAGGTCCGATAGGACGGACCCGGCCGGGTCCGTCCCGGCGGGTCCTGGCGAGCGGAGAGCGCCAGGGAAGGCCCACCTGCGACGTTGCAGAGCCGGATACAAACCGGCCATGGAACCCATCCAGGTGGGGCGAAGCCATGGGGTGCCTGCCGACTGCCGTCTGCCCCTGCGCCGTCCCGTCGCCCACGCGGCACGTCCGATTCGTTCAAGACCTCCGGTCGGTCCCCCGCCTAACGTGCGGCGCATGACACCACGATTCGATCTCATCGGGCTCGTCGCCGCCGACATGGCGGCCACCCTCGCCTTCTACCGCCGACTCGGCCTCGACATCCCCGCCTCTGCCGACGGCGAACCGCACGTCGAGGCCGCGCTGCCCGGCGGGCTGCGGATCGCCTGGGACACGGAGGAGACCATCCGCTCCTTCGACCCGGGCTGGGACCCCGGCCCCAAGGGCAGCGGCCGCATCGGCCTGGCGTTCGTGTGCGACTCCCCCGCCGAAGTGGACCGGCTCCACGCGGAGCTGACCGATGCCGGATACGAGAGCCACAAGGAACCCTGGGACGCCTTCTGGGGTCAGCGCTACGCCGTCGTGGCCGACCCCGACGGCAACGGGGTCGACCTGTTCGCCCCGCTCCCCTGAGGCGACAGCTCGCGCAGGGTCGCCCCGGCCAGAGCCCTGACCTCGCGCGAGAGATGGGCCTGGTCGGCGTACCCGGCGACGGCGGCCACCTGGGCGGGCGGCATGCCCCGGGCCGCGAGGCGCAGCGCGCCCTGCATGCGCAGCACCCGCGCGAGGGTCTTGGGCCCGTAGCCGAACGCGTCCAGGCAACGCCGGTGCAACTGCCGCTCGCTCAGGCCAAGGGCCCGGGCCACCGATGCCACTCCCCTGCCACGCGCGAGCAGTTCGGCCACCTCGCCGCTGGGGAGCGGCTCCCGCCCGGCGAGCCGCTCGGCCGCGATGCTCTCAAGGGCCCGCCCCGCAGCCGGGGCCTCCGCGATCCGCTCCTCCAGGACCCGCACCGCCGCTGACGGCCACAGCTCGCCGAGCGGCACACGCCGGTCGCGCAGCTCGTGGGCCGGTACGCCGAAGACGAGCGGGCCGGTGCCGGGCGGGAGACGGAGGCCCGTCATACGGGACCCGGCCGCCCGCGTGAAGAGATGCGCCCGCGTGTCGGGTCCCGCGACGACCAGCGCACCGTCCCACAGCAGCAGATCCATGCACCCGTCGGGCAGCACGCGCCCCTCCCCGTCGGGCATGGTGCCGTGCGTCCACACCACGGCACCGTCCACCAGCGACCGCCGCTCCCGGTACATGTCCACAGCATGCCGTCCGCCACCGACAATCGGCCCCGGCAGGACGAGGACCTCGCCGCTCACACCCCGCCGGGCCGTCCGCTGAGGGCACCGTTCCTCCGGGGAAACAACCGCGATGCGGCCGGGAAACAGGCAGGACCCACGCTCATGCCATGACCTTGCGAGAGCGTGAACGCGTGGTGGTGATCGGCGGCGGCATGGCCGGCGCCAGGCTCGCCCAGCAGCTCGGGGCCGTCGGCGCGCCCGTGGACGTCACGGTCATCGGCGAGGAATCACACGCCCCGTACAACAGGGTGCTGCTGGCGGACGTCCTCGCCGGCCAGTACCCGCCGGAGGTCATCACGCTGCCCGCGGGTCCTGCCCGCCGGCTGCCGGGAGTGCGAGCTGTCCGCATCGACCGTGCCGACCGGCGCGTGATGTGCGACGACGGCGGCGCCGTCCCCTACGACAAGCTCGTGCTGGCCACCGGCGCGAACCCCGTACTGCCGCCGCTGCGCGGCCTGTTCACCCCCGGCGGCGGTGAACTCCCGGACGGGGTACGGGCCTTCCGGACGATGGACGACTGCCTCGCCCTCCGCAGGGAGGCACGGGCGGACGTGCACGCCGTGGTGATCGGGGGCGGGCTGCTCGGCGTCTCAGCGGCGCGCGCACTTGCCCGCCGCGGGACCCAGGTCGTCCTCGCCCACCAGGGCGAACGTCTCATGGAGCGCCAACTCGACGCGGGATCTGCCGCGTTGCTGCGGCGGCACCTGGAGGAACTGGGCGTCGAGGTGCACACCGAGTGCCGGGTACGCGGACTGCTCACCCGGCCGCACCCTCCCGGCGAGGCGGTTCGTGGCGCCGGTGGCGACGGAGCGGGCCGGGCGGTCCGCGCCGTCGAACTCGCCGACGGCTGCACCCTCGACGCCGGTCTCGTCGTCGTCGCCTGCGGCGTCCGCCCCCGGACCGGGCTCGCCGAGGCCGCGGGCCTGACCGTGTCGCGCGGCGTCGTCGTCGACGACGAGCTGCGCACCGACGACCCGCACGTGTACGCGATCGGCGACTGCGCGGAACACGACGGCGTCCTCTACGGTCTCGCCGGCCCCGCACAGGAACAGGCCGACGCCCTCGCCCGCGTCCTGACCAGGGGTTCGGGCGCCCCGCACTACCGCGGCACGCGCGCCCTCACCCGCCTCACACTCGCCGGCAGCCCCGCGGCGCCCGCGCGGACACGGACGCAGGCCCCGCCCCACCCCCTGGACCTCGCCGCCTTCGGCGACCCGCTGCCGCGGGCGGACGACGACGTCGTCCACCTCGCCGACGCCACCCGCGGCACCTACCGCAAGGTCGTCGTGCGCGACGGCCGGCTCGCCGGCGGCATCCTCCTCGGCGACCTCACGACGGTCGGCGCCCTCGCCCGCACCTGGGAGAGCGACGAACCGCTGGCGTCCGAACCGCTGCTCCACCTGCTCACCCGAGACGGAGAGACCCTTCGATGACAACGCCGACGATCGTGCTGATCGGTCACGGAATGGTCGGCCAGCGCTTCCTGGAGGCTCTGGCCGCCCGCGGCACCACCGCGACAGCGAGGGTGGTCGTGCTGTGCGAGGAGTCGCGTCCCGCGTACGACCGCGTGCGGCTCACCTCGTACTTCTCCGGCACGGCCCCCGACGAACTCGCCCTCGCCGAGCAGGACTTCATCACCTCGCACGGCATCGAACTGCATCTGGAGGACCCGGCGACGGGCATCGACGTCGACCGGCGGACGGTCACGTCCCGCTCCGGGCGGACGATCAACTACGACGCGCTCGTCCTGGCCACCGGGTCCTCCCCGTTCGTGCCGCCCGTCCCCGGTAGGGACAGCACGGGGTGCTTCGTCTACCGCACCCTTGACGATCTCCTCGCCATCGAGACGTACGCGAAGAGCGCGGCACGCGCCGGAGTGGTCGTCGGCGGCGGGCTGCTCGGCCTGGAGGCGGCAGGCGCGCTGCGCGGGCTCGGACTGCGCACGCACATCGTCGAGTTGAGCGACCGGCTGATGGCGCTCCAGGTGGACGCGGGCGGCGGATCGGCGCTGCGCCGCACCCTGGAGGGCATGGAGCTGGACGTCCGCACGGGTGTGGCGGGCGAGCGGATCGAGGCGGACGCGGCCGGAGCGGTGACGGGCATGGCGCTCTCGGACGGCTCGCATATCCCCGCCGACATGGTGATCTTTGCGGCCGGCATACGCCCACGCGACCAGCTCGGACGCGACGCCGGGCTCGCCGTGGGCGAGCGCGGCGGCATCGTCGTCGACGACCGGTGCCGCACGGACCACCCGGATGTGTACGCGATCGGCGAGTGCGCCATGGCCGCCGACGGGACGGTGTACGGCCTGGTCGCGCCCGGCTACGAGATGGCGGAGACCGCTGCCGACGCCGTCACGGCCCGCCTGGCGCCGCCCGCACCGGAGGAGTCCCGCGCCTTCACCGGCGCGGACACCTCCACCAAGCTCAAGCTCCTCGGTGTCGACGTCGCCTCCTTCGGCGACGCGCACGGCACCGCGGAGGACAGCCTCGACGTCGTCTACTCCGACTCCCGCGCGGGCGTCTACAAGAAGCTGGTCGTCTCCCCCGAGGGCACGCTGCTCGGCGGCGTTCTCGTGGGCGACGCCGAGTCGTACGGCACGCTGCGGGCTCTCACCGGTTCGGTGCCGCCCGTGCCGCCGGAGTCACTGGTGCTCCCGGCGGGCGCAGGCGACAGCTCAACCACTGCCCTCGGTCCCGCCGCACTGCCCGACGACGCCGTCGTCTGCAACTGTCACAACATCGACAAAGGAACAGTCCGCGCGGCCGTCTCGGAACACGGCTGCACGGACGTACCATCGGTCAAGAAGTGCACCAAGGCCGGGACGGGCTGCGGCAGTTGCGTCAAGGTGCTCGGGCAGATCGTGGACGCCGAGCTGGAGGCGAACGGCGTCACCGTCGACAAGGGCCTGTGCGGCTGCTTCGCCTACACGCGCAGCGAGTTGTACGAGATCGTGCGCACTCTTCGGGTGACGTCGTTCGCGGGGCTTCTCGACTCGCACGGACGTGAGCAGGCCCGGCAGGGCGAGGGCTGCGAGGTGTGCAAGCCCGCCGTGGCCTCGATCATCGCCTCGCTTGCACCGTCCATCGGCGCCGAGGGCCACGTACTCGACGGCGAGCAGGCGGCGTTGCAGGACACCAACGACCACTTCCTCGCCAACCTCCAGCGCAACGGCTCGTATTCGGTCGTCCCACGCGTCCCCGGCGGGGAGATCACGCCCGAGAAGCTGATCGTCATCGGCGAGGTGGCACGGGACTTCGGCCTCTACACCAAGATCACCGGTGGGCAGCGCATCGACATGTTCGGCGCGCGGGTCGACGAACTCCCCGCGATCTGGACGCGGTTGGTGGAGGCGGGCTTCGAGTCCGGCCACGCGTACGGAAAGGCGCTGCGCACCGTCAAGTCCTGTGTGGGCAGCACCTGGTGCCGCTACGGCGTGCAGGACAGCGTGCGCATGGCCATCGACCTCGAACTGCGCTACCGGGGTCTGCGCTCCCCGCACAAACTGAAGTCGGCGGTCTCGGGGTGCGCGCGTGAGTGCGCCGAGGCGATGAGCAAGGACTTCGGCGTCATCGCCACCTCGTCCGGATGGAACCTCTACGTCGGCGGCAACGGCGGCGCGACACCACGCCACGCGGATCTGCTGGCGCAGGATCTGAGCGATGCCGAACTGGTGCGCCTGACCGACCGGTTCCTGATGTTCTACATCCGCACCGCGGACCGGCTTGAGCGCACCTCCGCGTGGCTGGAGCGGATCGAGGGCGGGCTCGGGCACGTCAGGGACGTGGTCGTGCACGACTCGCTGGGGCTCTGCGAGGAGCTGGAGGCGCTGATGGCCGACCACGTGGCGCACTACCGCGACGAGTGGTCCGCGACCCTGGCCGATCCGGAGAAGCTCTCCCGCTTCGTCTCGTTCGTCAACGCTCCCGGCGTACCCGATCCGACGGTGCGATTCGTCGCCGAACGCGAGCAGATGAAGCCGGACTTGACTCTCCTGTCCGGCCCCGACATCCCCGTGCGCAACGCGGCGGAGCGCACACCCGAACTCGAAGGGACGGCCACCCGGTGACCATCACAGCGACGACCGGTCCGATGACGGCGACGACGAGGGAGGCCCACGGGGCGAACGCCGCGTCCGCGCAAGGCTCCGTCACGGCGGCTGAGTTCGACGGTCCCCGCGTCGAAGTGCGTGACGATCAGGGGTGGTTCACGGTCTGCGGCCTGGACGACCTCACCCCCGGGCGGGGCGTGGCCGCCCTCCTGCGCGACGGCTCCCAGGCCGCGGTCTTCGTCGACCGTGCGGGCCGTACGTACGTCATCGGCAACCGGGACCCGTTCACCGGCGCCTACGTTCTCTCGCGCGGACTGCTGGGCTCGGCGCCCGGCGACCCGGCCGCGACGGAGGCCCCGGAGACCGGCCACTCGGGCAGCACCCCCTTCGTGGCCTCGCCGCTGCTGAAGCAGCGCTTCGACCTGCGGACGGGACGCTGCCTGGACGACGGGACGGTGAGCGTCCCGGTCTTCCGCTCCCGCACCCGCTGAACCCCTCACCCGGCCCGGGGCCCGGTCATCGCGGCCGGCCCCGGCGGGCGGCCCCGGCGGGCGGCAGCGCTCAGCCGCGCAGCTCCTCCGCGGCCCCGGCCACCCTGGCGATGAGCCGCAGCAGGGTCTCCTGCTCCTCACCGTTCAAGGGCGCCAGGAAGACCCGGTTCATCCGCGCGGTCCGCGTGACCAGCTTCCGGTGCAGCCTGCGGCCCTCCTCCGTCAGCTTGAGCACGTTGCGGCGCCCGTCGTCCGGATCGCGCACCCGCTCGACCAGTTCCCTCCCGGCGAGGCGTGCCACGAGGTCGGCGATGGTGGAACGGTCGAGGTGGACGTGCTCGCTGAGGGTGCGCTGGTCCATGCCCGGCTTCTCCTCCAGCGCGTTGAGCACGGCGAACTGCGGCGACGTGGTCTCCTCCGAGACCATCGCCCCCCACAGCAGGGAATGGGCCTGCTGGAGCCGGCGGGCGAGATGCCCCGGGTGCGTGCTCAGATCGACCGCGGCCATGCGCTCCCAGCTCTCCCTCGTCCTGTTCCTCCGTGCACGATTTCCGATCGTGTACTGACTGATTCTGGCGCCGCGAGCCACAGGGTGTCGAGCCCTCCCCACGTCATCCTGCACGTTCCGTGCCCTTGACGAGTCCGAACGGGTAGTGGCAGCGTCAGAAACCTCACCCGAAAATAATCAGCACACTGAGCAATTCGAGGTCGAGCAACAACCGCCGGAGCACCTCCCGGCCCCACATCACCCGCGCCGTCCAGTCCCAGTCCCCGTCCCCGTCCGCGTCCTCGCCTCCGTCCACGAGGAGGACCGACAGGAGCCGTCCATGCCCCTCACCCAGCGAGACATCGACCGCGAGATCGCCGAACTGCGCGACGCGTACGAGAAGTCACGCGCCGCCGGAGCGCCGGCCTCCCACCACCCGTCCCGGAACTACGCCCCGTACCGCAGCAGCATGCTCCGGTACCCGAAGCAGCCGCTCGTCCCCGTGAAGTCCGACCCGGAAACCGTCGAGCTGCACGGCCCCGTCTTCGGTACCACCGATGTCACGGACACCGACAACGACCTGACGACGCGGCACACCGGCGAGCCGCTCGGCGAGCGCATCACCGTCTCCGGACGGCTGCTGGACCGCGCCGGGCGCCCCGTACGCGGGCAGCTCATCGAGCTGTGGCAGGCCAACGCGGCGGGACGCTACGCGCATCTGCGCGACCAGCACCCGGCACCGCTGGACCCGAACTTCACCGGTGTCGGACGCACCCTGACCGGTGACGACGGCAGCTACACCTTCACCACGATCAAGCCCGGCGCCTACCCCTGGCGCAACCACGAGAACGCCTGGCGCCCCGCCCACATCCACTTCTCGCTCTTCGGCACCGCGTTCACGCAGCGCCTGGTGACCCAGATGTACTTCCCGGGCGACCCGCTCTTCGCCCACGACCCGATCCTGCAGTCCGTCACCGAGGAATCCGCGCGGCAGGCGCTGGTGGCCCGGTACGACCACGAGCTGTCCCGGTCCGAATGGTCCCTCGGCTACCGCTGGGACATCGTCCTGGACGGACCGTCCGCCACCTGGATCGAGGAGGGCCGCTGATGACGGACGAACACACATCCCTGCAGCCGACCCCGTCCCACACGGTGGGGCCCTTCTACGGCTACGCCCTTCCCTTCCCGGGCGGCGGCGACGTCGCCCCTGCGGGCCGCGACGGCACCGTCACCGTGCACGGACACGTCTACGACGGTTCGGGCGCGCCCGTACCGGACGCGCTCATCGAGCTGTGGCAGGCCGACACCGACGGAGACCTCGCGGGGGCGCCCGGCTCCATGCGGCGCGACCCGGTGAACGGTGGTCATCTCGGGCGCAACGGCGTGGACTTCACCGGTTTCGCACGAGTGGCGACGGACGCGGACGGCCACTGGACCGCGCACACCTTCCGGCCCGGCGCACGCGCGGGCCACGCCCCGTACATCAGTGTGTGTGTCTTCGCGCGCGGGCTCCTGCACCACCTCTTCACCCGCGTGTACTTTCCGGGAGACACTCAAGCGCACGCCGACGACCCGCTTCTCGCCTCGCTCGATGCAGAACGGCGCGAGACCCTGGTGGCAACGGCTGAACGTGCCACTGGCTCGTACCGCTTCGACATCCGGCTTCAGGGCGAGAAGGAGACCGTTTTCCTTGACTTCCAATGAACGAGGCTCCGGTACGGGGCCGGGGAGCAGCCCTGGCCCCGGACCGGAGGACGTCGGACTTCTCGCACCGGCACGGGCCGGTTCGGGCGCGGAGTCCGGCACGGGGGACGAGGCGGTGCTCCAGGCACTTCTGGACGCCGAGGCCGCGCTGACGCGGGCGCAGGCCGCCGTGGGGCTGGCGCCCCGCTCCGTCGCGTCGGCGGTCACGGAAGCCGCCCGTGCGGAACGCTTCGACGCACGCGGGCTGGCGCTGCGTGCCCGCTCCGGCGGCAATCCGGTGATCCCGCTGGTCGCGGACCTGACCGACGCCGTCGGGCGTGACGCCGCGCCGTACGTGCACAGGGGCGCCACCAGCCAGGACATCCTCGACACGGCGCTGATGCTGGTCGCCGCCCGCACGCTGGACACGATCCTCCCCGACCTGGACCGCACGGCGCGCGAGCTGGCATTGATGGCCGCCGAGCACCGCGACACCCCCATGCCGGGGCGGACGCTGACCCAGCACGCGGTGCCCACGACCTTCGGCCTGAAGGTCGCCGGCTGGCGCAGCCTGGTGCTGGACGCCCGTGACCGGCTCTCGGCGGCACGTGCCGGCCTCCCCGTCCAACTGGGCGGCGCGGCGGGCACGCTGGCGGCGTTCGCGGCCTACGCCGAGGCGGACGCCCACGCGGGAACGGACGGCGACGGTACGGGCCCGAGGACCGGTCCGGGCAGCCACGGGCCGGAGTCGGAGTCCCCCGAAGAGGCAGCGCACGGCGTTCCCGCCACCGACCTGGGCCTCAGGCTGCTGGCCGCCTACGCGCGTGAGCTCCCACTGGCCGAACCCCCGCTGCCGTGGCACACGCTGCGCACGCCCGTCGCCGATCTCGGGTCGGCCTGCGCCTTCGCCTGCGGCGCCCTGGGCAAGTTCGCCGCGGACGTGCTGGTGCTCTCGCGCAGCGAGATCAGCGAGGTGGGCGAGGGCGACGGAGGCAGCTCGTCCGCCATGCCGCACAAGACCAACCCCGTGCGTGCCACGCTCGTCGCCGCCAGCGCGCGTCAGGCCCCGGCCCTCGCCGCGACGCTGCTGTCCTCGCTCACGGCAGAGGACGAGCGCCCCGCGGGCGCCTGGCACGCCGAGTGGCAGCCGGTGCGCGACCTGCTGCGGCTGACCGGCGGCGCGGCACACGAGGCGGCCGAACTCGCCGAAGGGCTCCAGGTCTTCCCGTACCGGATGCACGAACACCTCGCCCTCACCGAGGGACTGATCGTCAGCGAGCGCCTGACCGTGGCCCTCGGGCCGCTCCTCGGCCGCGCCCGCGCGCGCAAGCTGCTGGACGCCGCCTCACGGATGGCCGTGGACGAGGGCATCACGCTGGACGAGGCCCTCGAGGAGGAGGAGCCGACCCTGCACGAGATGCTCTCCAGGGACCGGCTGCGTGACCTGACGGACCCGACGCACTACACGGGCTCCGCGCCCGCCCTCACCGACCGCGCGCTGCGGCGCGGCCCGACGCCCGTCCGTTCGTCCGTTCCGGCGCACGGGCCCGCACAGCCGCCCGGCACCGCACAGGACGCGGAGAATCAGGGAAGTTGGCGCAGAAGCAGCCCCGATGACGCAGACGACGCAGCAGCCCCCGACCGAGAGCGGTGACAGACCATCGGCATCGGAATCCCACCTCCCGCCTCGCCCGGCGACAGCGGAAGCGATACACCCCGCAGGTCGAGCAGTCCCGGGGACATCACCGTGACCGCTCTCGGCGGGCCCGCTGCCGAGCCGCTCCCCTACCACCGGGTCGACGGACCGGCCGACGGCAGGCCGATGATCCTCGGGCCGTCCCTGGGCACCTCGCTGGCCGTGTGGGAGCCGCAGCTTCCCTCGCTGATCCGCACCCACCACGTGCTGCGCTGGGACCTTCCGGGGCACGGGGCCTCCCCGGCCGAACCGATGGCGGGCTCCTCCAGCGAACTGATCCCCAACGACGGCAGCGCCACCGTGGGGCACTTGGCCGAACTGGTGCTCCGCACGGCCGACGCCCGGGGCTGGGAGCGGTTCGCCTACGCCGGGGTGTCGCTGGGAGGCGCCGTCGGCCTGTACCTCGCGGTGCACCACCCCGAGCGGCTCACGACGCTCTCCATGGTCTGCTCCTCGGCCCGCTTCGGAGAGCCCTCCGCCTGGCGTGAGCGTGCGGCGGCCGTGCGTGCGAACGGCACCGAGTCCATGATCGCGTCCCGCCCCGGTGTGTGGTTCTCGCCCGAGTACGGGAGCACGCCGCACGGTGCGGCGATGCTGGAGGATCTGCGCTGTACGGAAGCCGCCGGGTACGCGGCCTGCTGCGACGCCCTCGCGTCGTTCGACCTGCGGGACCGGCTCGCCGATGTGACGGTGCCGACCCTCGCCGTCGCGGGACGCCTCGACCCGGCCACGCCGCCCGCGCACTCCCGTGAGATCACCGACGGCATCCCCGGCGCCGCCCTGGTGGAGGTCGCCGGGGCCGCGCATCTGGCCAACGCCGAGTGTCCCGACCCGGTCACCTCCGCCCTGCTCGTCCACCACGAAGGCGTGCCCGGCCAGGCGGACCGCCGGTGAGCCCGGCGCGGGCGGCCGGCGGCGACCCCGTGAGCCTCGCAACCCCCCTGCGGCTCCCTCGCGCGGTCCGTCCGGCCGCCATACGCTGAGTCGCATGAGCTGGACAGCGCGCAGCATCCCCGACCAGAGCGGGCGTACCGCGGTGGTGACGGGCGCCAACAGCGGCATCGGCTACGTGACTGCGCGCGAACTGGCGCGGCGCGGCGCCCGGGTGGTGCTGGCGTGCCGCAGCGAGCAGCGCGGCGCCGCCGCTCTGGACCGGCTGCTCTCCCAAGTGCCCGAGGCCCGCGCGGAGTTGCGCCTGCTGGACCTGGCGGACCTGGCGTCCGTACGGGAGTTCGCCAGAACGCTGCCCTACCGCCGGCTCGATCTGCTGGTCAACAACGGTGGCCTGATGGCGGTTCCCTACGGACGTACCGCCGACGGCTTCGAGACGCAGTTCGGCGTGAACCACCTCGGTCACTTCGCCCTCACCGGGCTGCTGCTGGAGCGGCTCCTCGCCGCGCCCGGCGCCCGCGTGGTGACGGTCGCCAGCATGGCCCACTTCCTGTCCAACATCGACATGAACGACCTCGGCAGCGAGCGCCACTACCGCCCGATGGTCGCCTACGGCGCCTCGAAGACGGCCAACCTGCTCTTCGTGCGGGAGCTTGCGCACCGTGCCGACCACCAGGGCCTCGATCTGACCGTCACGGCCGCCCACCCCGGCTATGCGCGGACCGAACTGCAGGCCAAGGGCCCGCGGCTGGCGGGCAAGGCGGGGCGCGAGCGGGTGACGCAGCTGTTCACCGACGCGGTGGGCGCCTCGGCGGACCAGGGTGCGGCGCCGGTCCTGTACGCGGCGACCGCGCCGTACGTGCACGGCGACACCTTCTACGGTCCGCGCATCCTGGGCGTGCGAGGCGGCCCCGGTCCGGCCTGGCGGGCCCCGTGGACGCGCAACGACATCGCGGCGGCGCAGCTCTGGGCGGTCTCGGAACGGCTGACGGGGGTCACCTACGCAGTGAAGTGACCCCCGTGCTCCGACCCGGGGCCCTGAGCGGGGACGGTGCCGGCGCTCCTGACGCGGGGCCTCCTCCGGTGCCGGCCGGGGGGTGCCGCTCAACCGCCTCTCGCCGCCGTACTGCCCCCGTACCTCCGCCGTCGGCTCGGTCGGAGCCTTTGTGCGTGACCTCGGGATCGGGCATGGTTTCCTGCGTCCGTGCGGTGCCACCGGGGAGGACCGCCGCCCGCCCGCCGGTCCGGCGTCCGGTACACCCCATACATCCCGTACTTCTTGTTCGTCCGTTCACGCCGGAGCCGCCCGCCCGGCGCGGCGGGAGGAGGCAGCCGTGATCCGCGTACTCGTCGTCGACGACGACTTCATGGTTGCCCGCCTGCACAGCACCCTCGTCGAGCAGGTGCCGGGCTTCACCGTGGCGGGAGCCGTGCACAGCGGCAAGGACGCCCTGGCGGCCGTGCGCGAGCTGCGGCCCGACCTCGTGCTGCTGGACATGTACCTTCCCGACCTGCCGGGCCTGGAGGTCCTGCGGGAGCTGCGCGGCACCGGCGGGCCGGAGGAAGGCCCCGACGTGCTGGTGGTCACCGCCGCCCGTGATGCCGAGACCGTGCGGGGCGCGCAGCGCGGCGGCGCCGTGCAGTACGTCATCAAGCCCTTCGAGGGGCAGCTGCTCAAGGAGCGGCTGCTCCGGTTCGCGGAACGACGCGAGGCCCTTGCGGCGCTCCAGGCGCCGGAACAGCGGGACGTGGACCGGCTGTTCGGCGACGCGTCCGCCCCCGGCGGCGAGCCCGGCGACCCCGGCACGTCCGGCCTCCCGGGCGGCAGCGGCACCGAGGGCTCCGGAGCGCACCGCCCGCATGCGAGGGAGGACGGGGCCGCCGGCCGTACGCGGCTGCCCAAGGGCCTCACCGAGCAGACGGCCGGACTGGTGCGTGCCACGCTCGACGCCGAGACGGATCCCGCGGGCCTTTCCGCTTCCGAGTGCGCCGGGCGCATCGGCCTGTCCCGTGTGAGCGCCCGGCGGTATCTGGAGCACTTCGTCTCCGTCGGGACCGCCCGCGTCACCCTGCGGTACGGCACCACGGGGCGTCCGGAGCGCCGCTATCACCGCGTGGATCCGTCCGGCTCCGAGGCCCCCGCGCAGACCGGTCCGTAAATCGGGCGGAAAGCGTGATTCGCGCCACAGAAACCCCGTGACCGGCGTCACATCGGCGACTTCACGCTCATCCCGGTCCGTTCAATTCCCTTGCACCGTAAGGCGAATGGAACGGCACGCCTTAACCCGTACATGCCAATTTCCGCGATCTTCATCTTCCGTGGATTCTGCGCCTTTCTTGTGGTGACGAATTCCTTCTGATTAACGTGCAAGCCCACCGCGTCTCCCGTGCGGTGGTCCGCTGCCGGAACGCCGAATCCTGCCACCGGCCCGCGGAAATCACGCAATCCCAGCCCGGCAGGAGCGGGGGACCCAGGTAAGTGCCGCGCGTTTCGCCCCCTTGGAAACGCACGGCTTGGGGTGAAGCCGCACGCGAATGCCCCCTCGCATTCGCCGCGGCCGGGCTGCTCCAGCCCGAATCCGACAGCTCACCTCGCAGGCGCAGGAGAGGAACAGCCCTATGTCCGGACGCGGTCGACACCGTCGTCAGTCCAATCGCCGTATCCCGCGCGGAGTGTCGCGCACTTCCCTCGCCATTACGGCGGGCGGTGCGGGCATCGCCCTGCCCTTCATCGGCTCGGGCACCGCGAACGCCGCCTCCGTGGACACCTGGGACAAGGTCGCCCAGTGCGAGTCCACGGGCGACTGGTCCATTAATTCCGGCAACGGCTACTACGGCGGCCTCCAGTTCAGCCAGAGCACATGGGCCGCCAACGGCGGCACGGAATACGCACAGCGCGCCGACCAGGCCACCAAGGAAGAGCAGATCAAGGTCGCCGAGAAGGTGCTCGACAGCCAGGGCCCCGGGGCCTGGCCCTCCTGCGGCGCCAAGGCCGGGCTGAGCGCGGACAGCGCCGCTCCGGACCTGTCGGGCGGCTCCGACAAGCAGGCGAAGGCCGCTGCCGGCGAGGCCGACAAGAAGGCCGAGAAGTCCAAGCCCAAGAAGGCCGGGAAGAAGGACAGCCCGAGGAGCGGCGAGAAGTACACCGTCGAGACCGGGGACACCCTCAGCGCGATCGCCCGCGAGCACGACACCAAGGGCGGCTGGCAGGGCCTGTACAAGGCGAACCGGAAGACCGTGGGCTCCGACCCCGACCTGATCCGCCCGGGTCAGAAGCTCAGCCTCGACGGCGAGGCACGGGCCTCGCGCTCGCAGCCGCAGCGCAGCGAAAAGGCACCGCGGGCCGGCGCCACGCATTCCTCCGGCTCGAAGTACGGGAACAACCTCGACGGCTGGATCCGCGAGTCCCTGGACATCATGAAGTCCAAGAACATTCCCGGGACTTACAACGGCATCAAGCGCAACATCATGCGGGAGTCCGGCGGCAACCCGAACGCCGTCAACAACTGGGACATCAATGCCCAGAACGGCACCCCGTCCAAGGGTCTGCTGCAGACCATCAAGCCGACTTTCGACTCGTACCACGTCGAGGGAACGGCCAATAACATGACCGACCCCGTCGCGAACATCGTGGCCGCCTGCAATTACGCGGCCGCCAGGTACGGCTCGATCGACAACGTCAACGGACCGTACTGACCGAGCGATCCACCGGACCCGGTCCGACGGGTCGGTGACAAGGCCGGCGACAACTCAACACAGGTGCGGTGCGATTCAGCATTCCTGCGATTCTCCGAATCGTCCACGGATCAGCGATTCGGCGAATCGGCTGTCCACCGCATTGCCACGCCGATGGCGGCTCGTTCACCGGATTCCTTCCGGGGGACCAGCCGCCATCGGCTTTTCCTTGTTCCGCGTTGTCACGGGCGGCGCAACGGATTCCGCCCGCGGCCCTTCACGGCTGGAATGTCTCCTCGGCACGCACCGCGACTTCGAGAACCAGCGGCCGTGTGCTGTCGGGGAGTTCGGGAAGCAGCGCGTCCAATTCGGCGAGGAGTTGGGCGTGTCCGGTGACACGGCGCGCCGAACAGCCCAGGGCCTTCGCCATGCCGGAGACGCTGACTTCCTCGAAGTCGGGCCAGGGCGCGGTGTTTTCGTGCTTGTCCGCGAGCCGGTCCATGATCGCGTAGCGCCCGTTGGCGAGGACGACGAAGACGACGCCGACCTTGTAGCGCACGGCCGTCCACAGCGCCTGTATCTGGTAGAGCGACGACCCGTCGCCGACGACCGCCACCACCGGGCGCTCCGGCGCTCCCATCCGCACGCCGATGGCCGCCGGCAGCGCGAACCCGAGCGCGCCCATGGCGGCGCTCAGGAATCCGAGGGGCCGACGCGCGGGCACGAGCGCGTGCAGATCGGGACGGCTGGAGGGGGTCTCCTCCACCAGCACCGTCTCCTCCGGCAGCCGCCGCGCGAGCTCCGCCAGTACGTGTGCGGCACGCAGCGGCTCCCCCTTGGCGGGCGGCGGGGGCGGAACGGCCCGCTCGGCGACGGGCCGCACGGCGTCGGGCGTCCGTGCGGCACCGCCTTCGCCCTTGCCAGCGGTCTGGGCGAGCGCCGTGCAGAACGCGGGCAGTTCGGCCACCACGGCGAGTGCGACCGGGGCCCGTTGGGCCTCGGCCGGGTCGTCCGTGACGACGGCGAGGCGCGTGCCCGCCCGCACCAACGGACCCTTCTCGTACGGGTACTGGCGGAAGACGGGCGCCCCCACGCTCAGCACCAGGTCGTGCGCGCCGAGGACCTCCCGCAGCCGCGTCCGGTCGGCCGGCAGATGGCCGGCGAAGAGCGGATGGTCCTGCGGGAATCCGGCGCGGGCGCCGAAGGACTCCTGCCACACGGGGCAGCCGAGCCGCTCCGCGAGGAGCGTCAGCGCCTCCCAGGTCACCGGGTGGTCGGCTCCGGCACCGACGACCATCGCGGGTGCGCTCGCCGCGTCCAGCAGCGCGGCGACCTCCCCCACGTCGCCGGTGTCGGCGGCAGCAGGAAGCCGCAGCTGCGCGGGAGCGGGAAGCGGCAACTCCTCCGCCGGCTGGGCCCAGTCGTCCATCGGGACGATGACCAGCGCGGGGCCGCGCAACGTACGGGCGGCGTGTGCGGCCCGCGCGATCGCGCCCGGCACGTCCTGCGCACGCGGAGGCGTCTCGGTCCGTACGGGATAGTCGCCGGCGAGCTGTTCCAGGCGCCCCGCGAGAAAGGGCTCCTGGACGAGGTGGCGGCGGTCCTGCTGGCCGACGACCACGACGAGCGGCGCGCGGTTCACCCGTGCCGTGGACAATGCGCCCGCCGCGTTCCCGAGGCCGGCGGTGGTGTGCAGCAGCGCGAGCGCGGGCGCCTCGCGCGCGATGGCATATCCGGTGGCGGCCCCGATGACCGAGCCCTCGTGCAGCGCGAGCACGAAGCGGATGTCCTCGGGGAGGCCGGCGAGGAAGGGCACCTCCGTCGAGCCGGGGTTGGCGAACACGGTGGTCAGGTCGTGCCGGCGCATCACGTCGAGCGCCGCCTCGCGGACGGTGGGCATGAAAGTGGAGCTCCTGTTGCGGTGACTTGCGGGGCCGGCCGGAGTGCCGGCCCCTCGTTCTGCCGTGTGTGCGGACGGCTGCCGCGGACCCCTAGGCCGCGGCGGGCTGCTTCCGGCTGCGGACCTGCGAGAGCACGAAGAAGCCCGCGACGACGATGATCGCGTCCAGCCACACGGCGGCCTCCCAGCCGCCGGTGCTGTCACGGAGGACGCCGCTGATCGCCGGAGAGAGGACGGCGCCGATCTCACCGATGAGGTTCTGCATGCCGAACGCCGAACCCCGCAAGGACTCCGGGGCGAGATCGGCGGTCAGAGCCTGGCCGACGGGCTGCAGCGCGTTGAAGAACAGGCTCGCGGTGAAGAGCAGGATGCCCATGACCCACAAGGACGGCTTGGCCGCGGCGCTGAGGTACCAGGCGAACGCCAAGGTCAGCACGGCCTGGATTCCGGTGAACGTGAGCATCATCGACTTGCGTCCCCAGCCGCGTCGCAGCCCGTAGTCCGAGAGCCAGCCGCCGGCCGGGAAGCCGAGGATGCCCGCCCCCGCGTTGAATCCCGCGGTGAGGGCGGCGGCCATGAACGACGACTTCGCCGCCCCGGCCACGATGGACACCGACCAGAAGCTGAAGAACCACAGGTTCCACAGGATCGCGATGTAGACGATGTAGATCAGCATCAGGTCCCGGTTCTTGACCACGGGACCGATCTCCGTGCCCTTGCGGACCAGCACGAAGAGCACCAGGCCGAGGGCCAGGCCGACTTCGAGCAGGGCGACCCACAGCTCGTTCAGACCGGCGCTCGTGCCGAGCCAGTACACGCCCATGATCAAGGCGAGCGAGACGGCGGAGTAGGCGCTCAGATGGAGCGTCGCGCGGCTCAGCCCGGAGATCGTCAGGTGCGCGCGGAACCAGAGGGCGACCACGACGGCGACGATCACGGTCCCGAGACCCAGCACCCAGAAGACCATCCGCCACGCCTCGACGTGGTCGAGGAAGAGCTTGCCGAACTCGATGAGTTCGGGCGTGAAGACGATCGCGATGGTGATACCGAGGGAAAGTCCCGTGATGACCACGCCCATACCGAGGCTTCGGTTGCGCTCGGGCGTCGTGGCACTGATCAGGCTGCGGTCGTTGGAGTAGAACGCGCCCTCGCCGAGGCCGGTGACCACGCGTACGACGATGAACGCGACGAGGCCGCCGATGAAGCCCGTCAGGATCGTGGCAACACCCGCCCACAGCAGGCTGACCACGATGAGGGTGCGGTGCCCGTAGCGGTCCCCGAGGTAGCCGCCGGGGAACTGGGTCAGCATGTAGCCGGCGAAGAACAGCCCGCCGACCAGGCCGCCGAGGGCGTGCGGATGCGGAGCCTCGGCCAGGAATCCGACCTTGTTGTCGATCATCCATGTGACGACGGGACCGGTGACGGCTCTGTCCGCGGCGCTGACCGTCCAGCCCAGGAGCAGCAGCACCCACAGGGTGTGCCAGGAGCGCCAGCCGCGGCCCTCCGCGGTGGTGTCCGTGCGTGGCTCGACTGAGGAAGGGTCTCCCGGTACAGCCTTCATGGGGTCTCCGTTGCGGTTGGTGCAGTGCCGGACGCCGGGCGGCGTCCGAAGGCGCGCGCGGGCCGCCGGTCAAACTAGGCTCACGGAGTGGTAGGCGGAACGGGTTGCGGTAGCTTTTCTGCTATGCCGAAAAAACAGGGGGAGGAACACGATCGGCAGGCCGACGTCTACGCCGCCAGCTCGGTCGACAACGCACTGCGCACCCTGGTCTATCTGCGCGGACACCAGTGCGCCCGCGTCACGGACATCAGCGACCACCTGGGCGTGGCCCGCTCCACCGCGCACCGGCTGCTGACAACGCTGCGCGGCCATGGATTCGTCGAGCAGGAACCCGGCGGCCGCCGCTACCGTCTCGGCCCCGTGCTGCTGGGGCTGACCCGCGGACCGGTCGACGAGCCGACGCTGGTGCAGGTCGCCCACAGCCATCTCGCCCGCCTGCGGGACGAGGCGGGCGAGACGACCAACCTCCTCGTCCTCGACGGTCCCGACTCGCGCTTCGCCGACGGCGTCGAGGGCCCGCACCCGCTCCGCGTGGGCACGCGTACGGGCGACCGCGTGCCCGCGTACGGCACGGCCGGAGGCAAGGCGCTGCTCTCCGAGCTGTCCCCCGAGGCCGCGCGCACCCGCTACCGGCGCGGGCTGGCGGCGCTGACGGCCTCGACGCTGCCCGACGTCGACGCCCTCGTCGCCGAACTCGCCGTGACGCGCGCACGCGGCTATGCCCTGAACGTCGACGAGAGCGTCATGGGCGTGCACGGCGTCGGCGTCCCGGTACGCGACCGGTTCGGCACATGCGTGGCGGCGGTGACCGTCGCCGCCCCGAGCATCCGCCTCGACCTCGCGCGCGCCGCCGAACTCGCCCCGCTGCTGCGGCAGACCGCCGAGCGCATCGGCTCGGAGCTGTAGAGCCGCGATCGCGGCGGCAGAGAAACGCGGCGGCACAGAGCAGCCCGCGGGAGAGCAGCGCCGCTGAACAGCACCGGCGTGGACGCGCGGCCGGGTGCTGCACGAGAGTTCTGTCATGCCGTATTCGAAGGCCCGCAAGCGGGCGGTGTTGATGATCCTCTGCACGGGCCTGTTCATGGCGATGCTCGACAACCTCGTGGTGACCACGGCCCTGCCCGGCATCGGGGCGGACCTCGGAACCGGAACGGCCGGTCTGCAGTGGGTCGTCGAGGCGTACAGCGTCGTCTTCGCCGCGCTGCTGCTCACCGGGGGAACGCTCGGCGACCGCTGGGGCCGGCGTCGCGTCTACCTCGCCGGACTCGCGCTGTTCACCGCCGGCTCGGCCGTCTGCGCCCTGGCCCAAGGCATCGACGTCCTGGTTGTCGGACGCGCGGTGCAGGGCGTGGGCGCCGCGGCCCTCACGCCGGGCACGCTCTCGATCCTGCGGCACGTCTTCACCGATCCCCGCGAGAGGGCCCGGGCGATAGGCGTCAACAGCGGTGTTTCGGGGGCGGGCCTCGTCCTGGGACCGGCGCTGGGCGGACCGTTGGTGGATCACTTCGGCTGGTCGAGCGCGTTCTGGATCAACGTCCCGGTCGGTGCTGCCGGGCTGATGGCCGCCGCGCGCGTCCTGCCGGAGGTTCCCCGCTCGGGCGCGCGGCCCGACCCTGCCGGGCAGATCACGGCCGTGCTCGGGCTGGGCGCCCTCGTACTGACCCTGATCGAGGGGCCCGTACGGGGGTGGAGCGACCCCGCGGTCCTCTGCGGAGCCGGCACCGCCGCCGTCGCCCTGACGGCCTTCACGGTCGCCGAACGCCGGGTGGCCTCGCCGATGCTGGACCTGCGGCTGCTGACTGACCGGTCCACCGGCACCGCGGTCCTCGCCGGAGCCGCCGTGGGCTTCGGCTTCTTCGGGCTCAGCGTCTTCGTCACGCTCTATCTGCAGTACGTCCTGAACTGGTCCCCGACCAAGGCCGGTCTGGCCATGCTGCCCGCCACCGTGTTCACCGCCGTCACGGCCGTACTGACCGGACGTCTCTGCGCCCGCTTCGGCCACCGCTTCGTCCTGGCCGCCGGACTGGTCCTGCTCGCCGCCGGGCTCGCCGGGTTCACCCTGTACGGGGCGCAGGCCCGGTTCGCCGAGTTCGGCTGGCTCATGCCGCTCCTGGGCACGGGGTTCGGCATGGCCGTTGCCTCCACCTCCGTCGCGGTGATGGAGGCGGCGCCCAAGGCACGTGCGGGAGCCGCCTCCGCGACGCTCAACATGCTCCGCGAGGTCGGCGGTGTGGCCGGTGTCGCGGTGATGGGCGCGATCCTCTCCGCAAGGTTCGCCGCCGCACTCCGCGACGAACTCCCCGCCACCGGTTCGCGGGACGCGGACGCGCTGGCCCACTCCGTCACGGCAGGGGGCAGCACGGGACTCGGCAGCACGTCGGGTCTGCCCGCCGCCGTCGTACGCGGCATCGACGACGCCTTCGTCACCGGCCTCCATCTGGCGCTGTGGACCGGTGCGTTCACGCTGCTGCTCGCCGCGGCGGCGGTGCTGCTGCGCATGCGGAAGCGGCACCGTCGCGACGACGGGCCTCGCACCGACGGCGACGGCGACAGTACGGCGGAAGAGTCCGCGGCCGCGCAGCCCGCTGAGCCCTGACCGGGGAGCCGGTCACGGGCACCGGCGGACAGGTCTCCACGAGGGAGAACCAGTGGATTTCGGGCGACCCCTGCCCGGAGGGGCGAGCGGCGTACGGACGCGGGCCGCACCATGAGGGCACCAATGAGGGGGTGGCACCTCCGCACAGGTGCCACCCCCTCGGGTTCCCGGGCCCGCCCCGCCGCCGGTGAGGGTGCGCGGGCGCGAGGCGGTCCAGGAAGTCCGGCCCGGTGCCCGGCGCATGGCCCGGACCGGAGCCGGACCGGGGCGCTTCCGGGGCCGGAGCCAGCGATATCAGTCGGCCGCGGCCGCCCTGCCCGCCTCCAGACGTGCGACGGGGATGCGGAACGGGGAGCAGGAGACGTAGTCGAGCCCCACGTCGTGGAAGAAGTGCACCGAGTCGGGGTCGCCGCCGTGTTCGCCGCACACGCCGAGCTTGAGGTCGGGGCGTGTGGCGCGGCCCGCCTCCACGGCCAGGCGTACGAGCTCGCCCACGCCTTCCCTGTCGATCGTCTCGAACGGGGAGACCCCGAAGATCCCCTTCTCCAGGTACGCCGTGAAGAAGCTGGCCTCCACGTCGTCACGGCTGAACGCCCACACGGTCTGGGTGAGGTCGTTGGTGCCGAAGGAGAAGAAGTCGGCGCACTCGGCGATCTGGCCGGCCGTCAGGGCCGCCCGCGGCAGCTCGATCATCGTGCCGAGTGTCAGGTTCAGCTCGACGTCGTGCTGCTCCTCGACGTCCGCGATGACCGCCTCCGCCTCCTCGCGGACGATCTCCAGCTCCTGCACGGTGCCCACGAGCGGGATCATGATCTCCGCTCGTGGGTCGCCGCCGCCGGCCTTGCGCGCGGCCGCGGCCTCCGCGATGGCCCGTACCTGCATCGTGAACAGCCCCGGCACGACCAGGCCCAGCCGCACGCCGCGCAGCCCCAGCATCGGGTTCTGCTCGTGCAGCCGGTGGACGGCCTGCAGCAGCCGCAGGTCGTTCTCGTTGGCGTCCTTGCGGGACTCGGCGAGGGCCACCCGCACCGACAGCTCGGTGATGTCCGGCAGGAACTCGTGCAGCGGCGGGTCCAGCAGCCGCACGGTCACCGGAAGCCCGTCCATGGATTCCAGCAGCTCGACGAAGTCGCCCTGCTGGAGCGGCAGCAGACCCTCCAGGGCCTCCTCCCGCTCCTCCTCGGACTCCGCCAGGATGAGCCGCTCCACGAGGCTGCGCCGCTCGCCGAGGAACATGTGCTCGGTACGGCACAGGCCGATGCCCTGCGCTCCGAAGCGCCGTGCGCGCGCGCCGTCCTCGGCGTTGTCGGCGTTGGCCCGTACGCGCAGGCGGCGCACCCGGTCCGCATACGCCATGATCCGGTGGACGGCCTTGACCAGCTCGTTGGCGTCGTCGGCCCCGGCGTGCATGCGGCCCTCGAAGTACTCGACGACGGGCGACGGCACGACCGGCACCTCACCGGCGTAGACCTTGCCGGTGGAGCCGTCGATCGAGACGACGTCGCCCTCCTCGATGATCAGCCCGCCGGGGGTCTTCAGGCGGCGCCGCTTGGTGTCGACCTCCAGCTCCTCGGCGCCGCACACGCAGGTCTTTCCCATGCCGCGGGCGACGACGGCCGCGTGCGAGGTCTTGCCGCCGCGGGAGGTGAGGATGCCTTCGGCCGCGAGCATGCCGTCCAGGTCGTCGGGGTTGGTCTCGCGGCGGATGAGGATGACCTTCTCACCGGACCGGGACCACTTGATCGCGGTGTAGGAGTCGAAGACCGCCTTGCCGACGGCCGCCCCCGGTGACGCGGCGATGCCCCAGCCGATCTCGTCGGCGTCCCTGACTCCGCCGTTGCTGTCGAACCGGGGGAACATCAGCTGCGCGAGCTGGTTGCCGTTGACCCGTTGCAGCGCCTCTGCCTCGTCGATGAGGCCCTGGTCGACGAGCTGCGTGGCGATGCGGAAGGCGGCGGCCGCGGTGCGCTTCCCGACGCGGGTCTGCAGCATCCACAACTTGCCGCGCTCGATGGTGAATTCGATGTCGCAGAGGTCCCTGTAGTGCGTCTCCAGGGTTTCCATGATCTGCATCAGCTGGTCGTAGGAGGCCTTGTCCAGCGACTCCAGCTCGGCGAGCTGCACCGTGTTGCGGATGCCGGCGACGACGTCCTCGCCCTGGGCGTTCTGCAGGTAGTCGCCGTAGACGCCCTGCTGGCCGGTCGCGGGGTCGCGGGTGAAGGCGACGCCGGTGCCGGAGTCCGGGCCGAGGTTGCCGAAGACCATCGAGCAGACGTTCACGGCCGTGCCCAGGTCCTGAGGGATGCGCTCCTGACGGCGGTAGAGCTTGGCCCGCTGGCCGTTCCACGAGTCGAAGACCGCCGTGACGGCGAGGTCCATCTGCTCGCGCGGGTCCTGCGGGAAGTCCCGCCCGGTCTCCTTCAGCACCAGGTGCTTGAACTTCTCGGTCAGGGTCTGCATGTCCGCCGTGTCCAGGTCGATGTCGCTGGTCACGCCCTTGAGGCTCTTGGCCTGCTCGATGGCCTCGGAGAAGACCTCGCCGTCCATGCCGAGGACGGTGTCGCCGAACATCTGGATGAGCCGCCGGTAGGAGTCCCAGGCGAAGCGCTCGTCGCCGGACTGTGCGGCCAGCCCGTGCACGGAGTCGTCGGAGAGGCCGATGTTGAGGACGGTGTCCATCATCCCGGGCATCGAGAACTTCGCCCCGGACCGCACGGACACCAGCAGCGGGTCGTCGGCCTGACCGAGCTTCTTGCCCATCTTCCGTTCCAGCGCCTCGAGATGGGCGCTGACCTCGTCGCGGAGAACGTCGGGCTCCTCACCGCTGTCGAGGTAGACCTTGCACGCCTCGGTGGTGATCGTGAACCCGGGCGGGACGGGGAGCCCGAGGTTGGTCATCTCGGCGAGATTGGCCCCCTTGCCACCCAGGAGGTCCTTGAGATCCTTGTTGCCCTCTGTGAAGTCGTAGACGAACTTCTGCGCTACATCGTGATCCGGCACGCGACTCGACTCCTCGTGGACGGCTGGCCCTGACGGCGGGGAGCGTACCCAGATCGAAGGCACAGACGTACGTCCAGCGGTACGCCAAAGGGCCGTAACCACCCGGACGGAGAGGATCGAAGGTGGCGGTCGCCTCATACGGCCGTAAAGATCGACTCCACAAGTCGAATTCACGACTCCGGGACGCAACCTCGCCCGGCCTCGGAGTCACCCTGTGTCATGCCGACCTTCGGGCAATGAATCTAGAGCGAGTAAAGTGACGGGCTGCTCCTTGGAGGTCTGCATCGCACAGTTGAGCGCTCATTTGAGCGCACCTCTGATCAAGGTGGCGAGAATCACGCCTGCGAGGGAACGCCCTTGTCTCACAATGCGGACATGTCGGCCCTCGTCGCCCGGCCCGCTCCGGAGCCCGTCGCTGTCGGTCCCAGTCAGGCGGCCGACCGCCGCGCCTGCTCCAGCAGCTCCTGGAGACGCAGCCCGCGCCGCGCGTCGACGTCCCGTGAGCGCCCCTCGCGTACTGCCTCCGCGAACTCGCGCCGCAGCACGGCCCAGCCCTCGTCCTGGTCGAACTCCGCTGTGTCGTAGACGAGTTCCTCCTCCTCGGAGTAGAGCTCGACCCGGGTCCGCGCCCGTGGGAGCCGCACCGCGCCCGACAACGACGCCTGGCTGACCGCACCGTTCTGGTGCTCACAAGTGAGCTCGATCCAGCGCCGCGAATCCCCCGCGGCACGCACGGAGGCGATGGGGCCGACCGCGAGGTCGAGCAGGTCCAGCAGATGCGGGCCCAGGTCGAGCAGCGCGCCGTGCTCCAGGCGCCAGCCGGTCGCCATCTCCCCGTCGAGGAAGGCGCCGTGCACGTAGCAGGAACGGGCACCCGCGACCTTCAACTGCCTTGCCCGCGCGAGGAATTCACGGGTGCGCGGGTGGTAACGCTTGCTCAGTACGAGTTGGGAGACGACGCCGCTGTCGGCCACGGCGTCCGCCAGCCCACGGGCGGAGGCGAGGTCGAGGCCGAGCGGCTTCTCCAGCAGCAGCGCCCGGCCCGCCCGCGCGGCGGAGGGCGCCAACTCGGCCTGCACCGACGGCGGTACGGCGAAGGCCACCGCCTCACACATGTCGAGGAGTTCGGCGAACGAGGACGCGGTGGCGGCACCGTACGGGGCGGCGACGTCCGCCGCGGCCTCGGGCCTGCGCGCCCACACGCCGGCCAGCTCGGTCTCCGGGCCTGCCGCGAGCATCCGGGCGTGCATGGTGCGGGCCCAGGGGCCGGCTCCGACGAGGCCCACCCGTACCGGGTCGGCGGTCCAAGGCTCGGTCACGAGCGCTCCTTCCGTACGGGACATGGGGCGGGCCGTACCGGGCGCCACACCGCCCTCGGGACGGCGAACACCCCCGTCGGGGTCAGCGGCCGGGATCGGCGAGCCGGGCATCGGCCCGCTCCGGCGAGTAGAGCTCCTCGACGACGCTCGCGGCGGCGCCCAGCAGCCCCGCCCGCTCCCCCAGCCGCGAGGTGACGACGTTCAGATGCGCTGTCGTGCGCGGCATGGCCCGCTGGTACAGCAGCTCCCGGACGCCGGTGAGGAACGGCGTCCCCGCCAGATCCCCGGCGATCATGAGAACGCCCGGGTTGAGCAACGTGACGACGGTGACGAGCACTTCACCCACCTTGCGTCCCGCCTCACGCGCCAGCCGCACCGCGTCCGGCTGCCCGGCGGCGAGGTGGTCGCGGACACCCGAGGCGGAGGAGGTGGCGATGCCCGCGTCCGAGAGCTGGGCCGCCAGCGCCCGCCCGCTGGCCACAGCGGCCAGGCAGCCGTACGAGCCGCACATGCACAGCGCGTCCGGGCAGTCGTGGAGGCGGATGTGGCCGATGTCGCCGGCGCCGCCGTCGATCCCGCGGTAGAGCCGGCCGTCCGCGACCACGCCCGCGCCGATGCCGGTGGAGACCTTCACCAGCAGGAAGGCCGCGCAGTCCCGGTGGCCGGCGCGCTGCTCCGCGTAGGCCATCAAGTTGGCGTCGTTGTCGACGAGTACGGGCACGGCAGGCCCGTCGGCGGCGATGTGCCGGACCCATGCCTCCTGGAGCCTGCCGCGGATCGGGAAGCCGTCCCAGCCCGGCATGATCGGCGGCTGGACGACCAGACCCGAGTCCCAGTCGACGGGGCCCGGCACGGACAGGCCGATGCCGCACACCCGGCCGTGCGGTGTGCCGGTCTCCTTCAGCAGACCGGCGAACCACTGCGCCAGCGTGTCGAGTACGTGGTCCGGCCCGTCCGTGATGAGCATCTCGCCGGACCGCTCGGCCAGTACGGTGCCCGCCAGGTCGACGACGGCCGCGCTCGTGAGGTGCGTGCCGAGGTCGGCGGCGAGCACGACGGCGTGCTCCGCGTCGAACTCCAGCCGTGTGGACGGCCGTCCGCCACCGGAACCCTCGACGGGTGCCGCCTCGCCCTCCCGCAGCCAGCCCGCCGCGAAGAGCTGGTCGAGCCGGTGCCCGACGGTGGACCGGGAGAGCCCGGTGGCCCGTTGCAGCGCCCCGCGCGTGGTCGCGCGGCCCTCCCGGATGAGCTGCAGCAGGTGTCCCGCGCTCGCCTGGTTCCCGGTCATCCGCTCCTCAGCTCTTGTCCGCCCCGCTGGTGAGGCCCTCGGTCAGCAGCCGTTCCGCGGCGAGGAAGAGAAGGACCACAGGAACGGTCAGCACGACCGATCCTGCCATCAGCACGGTCTTGGACACCTCGATGCCGTTGGCCAGCTGCTGGAGCCCGAGGGAGACCGTCCAGTTCTCCGGCGTCGCCGCGAGGAAGAGCAGCGCGAAGAGGAACTCGTTCCACGCGATCATGAAGATGTACAGGGCGGTGGCCATCAACGACGGTGCGGCCAGGGGCAGTACGACCCTGCGGATCGTCTGCAGGCGTGAACAGCCGTCCAGCGCCGCAGCCTCCTCGACGCTGAAGGGGATCGTCGCGAAGTAGTTCCTCAGCATGTAGACCGAGACGGGCACGGTCTGTGCGATGTAGACGATCGCGAGCCCCACGATGCTGCCCTGCAGCCCGATCTTCGCGAACATCACGAAGAGCGGCACGGCCAGCAGCGTCGCCGGGAAGAGATAGACGGCGAGGAAGAGCGCGCTCAGCTGCCGTCCGCCGAAGAAGCGCAGCCGGCTGACCGCGTACGAGCCGGGGATGGCCGCCAGGAGCGTGAGCACCACGGCACCGAGCGAGGCGAGCGCCGAGTTGGAGAGCATGCCCAGGAATCCCTGGCCGCCCTCGGCGGTCGGCTTGAGCACCTCCTCGTACGTGCTCAGGGTGAACTCCTGGGCGGAGACCCACAGTCGGCCGGGGTCCAGCAGCAGGGCATCGATGGGTTTCACCGACAGCAGGAGCATGTAGTAGAACGGCGCCAGCGTGATCAGCGCGAGGAAGGCGATCACCACCCAGCGCAGCACGCCGAACAGCCGCTCCTCGAACTGGGCCCGGCTCATGGGGACTTGGGCGCGGCTCATGCTGTGCTCCCTGCATTCTCCCCCGGAGCTGAAGCCCGGGCGGTACCCCCGGCTCCGCCCGCACAAGTCAGAGGCGCGGGCATCGCGTACCTCTGCCGCCGGGTGGTTGTGCGTGCGTCGCTCATGAGTCTTCCTGGACCTTCCTGCCGAAGAACGTGAAGTACAGGCCCAGCAGCGCCATCAGGATCACTGCGAGGACGAGCGCCTGGGCCGCGGCTGCGCCCACGTCGAAGCGGGCGGTGAGGAAGTTGTAGACCCGCACCGCGACGACGTCCGTGCCGGAGCCGCCGCCGGTCAGCAGGTACACGTCGTCGAACTTGTTGAACTCCATGATGAAGCGCAGCACGGACAGCAGCGCGACGACGGGCATGAGCTGCGGCAGCAGCACGTGCCGGAAGCGCTGGGTGGGAGCGGCGCCATCGACCTTCGCTGCCTCCTCCAGGCTGCCGGGCACCGCCTGGAGGCGGGCCAGCAGGAAGAGGAAGGCGAACGGGAAGTAGCGCCAGGTCTCGAAGGCGATGACGGTCAGCAGGGCCAGCGGCAGCTCGAAGTCCAGCCCGAGCAGGGAGACTTCGTAGGAACGGGTGGAGAGGAAGGCCACCGGGTCGTCCCAGCCGAGCAGCTTGGCGCCCCACTCGTTGACGATGCCGAACTGCGGGCTCAGCGCGATCTGCCACACGAACGCGACGGCCACGACCGGCGCGACGTACGGCAGCAGCATCGAACCGCGGACCAGTCCCCGGCCCCGGAAGGGCTTGCGCAGCGCGAGCGCGGCGACCAGGCCGAGCGCGATCGAGCCGGCCGTCGAGCCCACGGTGTACAGGAGCGTGGTCCACAGGCTGGTCCAGAAGCCGGGTGAGCCGAAGACCGACTGGAAGTTCTCCAGCGACCAGTCGCCCAGCAGCCCCATGTTCTGGATGTCGATGAGCCGTGCGTTCTGGAACGCGAGGAGCACCGTCCACAGGATCGGAAGGACGACGACGACGCCCACGACGACCACGGTGGGCGTGACGAAGGCCAGCCCCGCGCGGTTCTCCCTGCGGCTCGCGGTGAGCGGGCGGCGCGTGACGCCAGGGCCGGGTGCGCCTCGCGGGCTCCGCCCGTCCGCGGCGCCGTCTGCTGAGGAGGCGTCCGGACTGGGGACGCCGTCCGGTGCGGTGGTCGTGGGATGCGTCATGGTGTGCGTACCTCGGGTGTGTGCGTACCTCGGGTGACGGGGGTGATCGGGCCCGCGTGGACGGTCCCCTGGGCGCGGGAGCGGCTCACCGCAGGGACCGCCGCAGCGCGTCGATCTCGTCCTGGGACTCGCGGGCCGCCTCGTCCGGCGAGGTCTGGCCGCTGGTCATGGCTCCGATGGCCTTGGGTACGGGCAGTTCGCCGTTCGTGGCGCCGACGAGGGCTCCCTCACCCTGGGTGAAGCCCCAGCGGCGCATCACGCCGATGCCCTCGGTCAGTTCGTCCAGCAGCTCGTCGGGATAGATCGAGTTCAGGGGCTTGCGCACCTTCGCCTCGACGCCGAGCCGGCTGGAGTGCCAGGCACGGGTGAACTTGCGGGGGTCGTCCGAAGTCCCTTGCCGTACCGGGATCTTGCCTTCGGGCGCCATCCCGAACCAGTCCTCGTAGCCGTCGCTCAGCATGTACTTCACGAACTTGCGGGAGGCTCCGGTCTCCGCGGTCTTCGTCACGGCCCACGAGGTGATCTCGCCGAACTGCACGGGCTTCTTTCCGTCCGGGCCCTTCAGCGCGGTGGTGATGCCGCTGTTCTCCGCGAGGAACGCCTTGTTCTTCTTGCACTCCGGGCAGCTCGGCACCGCGTCGGCACGCTGCCCGGACAGCTCGTCCAGCAGGAACGAGGACCAGACCATCATCGGAGACCTGCCCGCGAAATACGTGGCACGGGTGGTGTCGACGGTCTGCGTGCCGGGAGCTCCGTGCTCGCGGGCCAGTTCGTCGTACGTGGCGAAGGTGCGACGGCACGCGGAGGAGTCCAGCGTCACCTTGCCCTTCCCCACCAGCTGGCAGTCGTTGGCAAGGGCGAGGTCCTCGAAGCTCTGCTGTGTGAAGGCGTCGGCGGGATCGGTGGCCAGCGAGATGCCGTGCATGCGGCCGCGGTCGAGCTTCCGTGCGGCGTCGAGCATCGTGGCGTAGCTGTCGGGCGCGGGCAGGCCGGCCTTCTTCAGCAAGTCCTTGCGGTAGACGAGGAGTTGCAGCCAGGCGTCGGAGGGGACGGTGAGCCGCGCCGGGCCGTCCGACGTCAGCTCGAGCGCGTTGGGGTTGAAGGTGCCGCGGCCCAGCTCCTTGACGATGTCGGCGGGTGCCTTGGTGTTCAGCAGCCCGTTGCCGTACATCTGCCAGGCCTGGCCGAGGGGGAGCGAGCCGATCACGTCGGGCAGATGGCCGGAGGCGGCGGCGGACATGATCAGCTGCGGGAGCTGGCCCTCGTCCACGCCGACGAGTTCGACCCGCACACCGCTCTTCTTCTCGAAGCGGGCCACCATCTTCTTCTCGGCCGCCATGCGCGCGGGCAGGTTCTCCAACGTCCACACGGTGATCTTGTCGTCCGGCCGGTCCGGGCCCGTCCGGGCGTTCGCCGAGCACCCCGCGAGCAGCGCGGCACCCAGCGACACGGCCACGGCGGCCGCGGCGGTTCTCCCGGCGGCGTTCCTCGCGTACCTCGCGTGCGGGCGCCGCGCCCACATCCACATGCGTGCCATGCCTGCTTCGTCCTCACCTGGCTTCCGCTTCACAGGGATGCATCTCAGCACCACTTCTGTCTATTAACAAGACGTAATTCTCATGTATCTTCGACGGAACTTGGGAAGCCCACGTCAGAGCCAGACCCCCGGAGTGCCTTGTGGAGCGAGTCGTCCAGTTCACCGGACCGCGGCAGGTGGAGATAGCCGAGCACGAACGTGCGCCGCTGCCGTCGGGCCATGTGCGGCTCCGCACGCTCTACTCCGGCATATCGGCGGGCACGGAACTGACCGCGTACCGGGGGACGAACCCCTATCTCACCCGCACCTGGGACCCGCAGGCGCGGCTCTTCCGGGACGGCGCCGCCGGCATCGAATATCCCGTGACCGGCTGGGGCTACTCCGAGGTCGGCGAAGTCACCGAGGTTTCACCGGAGTTGACCGGGCTTCCCGGGATGCCCGCCGTCGGCGACCTGGCATGGGGCATCTGGGGGCACCGCAGCGAGGGCATCGTCCCGGGCGAGAGGCTCGCCGGTCACACACTGCCCGCGGAACTCGAACCTCTCGCGGGGGCGTTCGCACGTGTCGGTGCCATCGCGTACAACGCCGTGCTCGGCGCCGCGGTCAACCTCGGTGAGGACGTCGCGGTGTTCGGGCAGGGCGTGATCGGGCTTCTGACCACGCGTCTCGCCCGGCTGAGCGGTGCCCGTGTGATCGCCGTCGACGCGCTCGCGGCGCGGCTGCAGGTCGCACGCCGCTACGGCGCGGACGTCACCCTCGACGCCCGCGAGGACGATGTCGCCGAACGAATACGGGAGTTGACGGAGGGCCGGGGCGCGGACTCCGCCATCGAGATCAGCGGCGCCTACCCCGCGCTCCAGGAGGCACTGCGCTCGGTGGCCGTCGGCGGACGCGTCGTCGCCTCGGGCTTCTACCAGGGGGAAGGCGCGGGGCTGCGGCTCGGCGACGAATTCCACCACAACCGGGCGCAGTTGATCTGCTCGCAGATCGGAGGGGTGCCCCAGGAGCTGGCGGGACGGTGGAGCGTGGAACGCCTCCAGCAGACGTTCCTGCGGCTGGTCGCCGAGGAGCAGATCGATGTGAAGTCACTCGTCAGCCACGTCGTCCCGGTGGCCGAGGCCGGCGACGCCTACGCGCTGCTGGACGAACGCCCGGCCGACGCCCTGCAGATGGTCCTGGAGTTCTGAGACCGGACCTCGGCCCGGCCCAGGCCCGGCGACCGCACACACCGACACACCGACGCACACGCACCCCGCACCCCGCACCCCGCACCACGCACCACGCACCACGCACCACGCACCACGCACCGAGAACACCCTGCGAAAGGCCCCACCATGTTCACAACCGCCTGCCAGGAGCAGCTGCTGCCGGGCGAAACCCTGCAGCAGAAGTGGGAGTTCGCACAGTCGGCGGGCTACGGCGCCATCGAGCTGCGCGGAAAGGGCGGTCTCCACTTCCGTGAGCGGCTGCCGGAGCTGCGAAAGGCCCTCGCGGACGGTGTCGTCATGCCGACGGTGTGCGTCGAGATGCTGCACTTCTTCGGCGCCTTCGACGACGAACTGCGGCGCGACGCCGTGGAGCAGATGAAGTCCCAGCTGTCCGTCATCGGTGAACTGGGCGGCCGGGGCGCGATGACTCCCGCCTCGTACGGGATGTTCTCCCGTCGTCTGCCGCCTTTCGAGCCGCCGCGCAGCGACGAGGAGGACCGCGAGGTGCTGCTCGCGGGTCTCACGGAACTCGGGGAGCACGCCCGCCGCGAGGGGGTCGTCCTCTTCCTGGAGCCCCTCAACCGGTACGAGGACCACATGGTCAACAGGCTCGACCAGGCAGTGGAGTTGATACGCGAGACCGGTCTGGACTCCGTCCGCGTGGGCGTCGACAGCTACCACATGAACATCGAGGAGGCGGATCCTCCCGCCGCGCTCCTCGCCGCGGCCCCGTACATCGGGCACGCCCAGGTCAGCGACTCCAACCGCTTCCAGCCGGGCGCGGGCCACCTGGACTGGCCCGCCTGGCTCGGGGCGCTGGACGCGGCCGGCTACACGGGCGAACTGGCCGTGGAGTGCCGGCTGACGGGCGACCCCGTCGAAGCGGTCCGCTCCATACCGGCGTTCCTCGAGCGGGCCGCCGCGTGAACGCCGCCGCGCCTGCCTCGGCGTCGCGGACGGCACAGGGACCGGCGGGAGCCGCGTCCCGGGAGACCGGGCCCGGTTCCGCGAAGTCCCTTGCCCCGCACCGGTTTCCAGGACGAACTGAACGCAGCGGGCTGCGGCGCGGGGCCCACCGCGTCCTGCTGGGCAACTGGACCGGGTCATCGACGGTGCCCTCGCACGGCCTGTATCCGCACCAATGGAGCTGGGACTCGGCGTTCATCGCCGTCGGGCTCCGCCATCTCTCGCCCGTCCGTGCCCAGCGCGAACTCGAGACGCTTCTCGGAGGCCAGTGGGACGACGGACGGATCCCGCACATCGTCTTCAACTCCCATGTGCCGTCCGACGCCTACTTCCCCGGGCCCGGCTTCTGGCGTTCCTCCACGGCGGGTGCCGCCTCCGGCGGAGGCGCGGGCGCGCCGCGCGGCCTGGAGACGTCAGGGATCGTGCAGCCGCCCGTGCACGCGCTCGCCGCCTGGCTGGTGCATCTGGCCGATCCGGCGGTCTCCCGGCGCAGGGGGTTCCTGGAGCGGGTCCGGCCGCGGCTGGCGGCCTGGCACCGCTACCTCGCCGGCGAACGCGACCTCGGCAGAGGGGGTCTGGCCGCGGTCGTGCATCCGTGGGAGTCGGGCATGGACAACAGCCCGTGCTGGGACGGTCCGCTGTCCCGTGTCGAACCGGCTGCCGCGGACTCCTTCCGGCGGGCCGACCTCAGGCACGGCGCTGCCGACGACCGGCCGACCGATCTGGACTACGGGCGTTACGTCGCTCTCGCCGCCGGCTACCGGGACCACGGGTACAGGGACGCGGAGGCACCGCACCCCTTCGCCGTCGAGGACCCGTCCTTCAACGCCCTGCTCATCGTGTCCGAGCACGCGCTGGCCTCGGTCGACCGCGAGCTCGGCGGCGACCCGGCCCCCCACGGCGGACACGCCGCCGCGCTGACCGACGCCCTGGTGCGGCGACTGTGGTCGCCGGAGGCGGGCCAGTTCCTGTGCAGGGATCTGCGCGACGGGACCGGCCCGGCGGCCTCCGGTGCGGGCGCCCCTGAATCCTCCGGACCTTCCGGGGCGCTCGTGGAAGCGCGAGGCGCAACGGGCCTGCTGCCCCTGATCGCCCCCGGCCTGCCCGGTCACATCACGGCGGAACTGCTGCGCACCGTCACCAGTGAGCACTTCGGTCTGGGCACGAGGGTGCGGCTGCTGCCGAGCTACGACCTGTCCGGCCCGGCCTTCGATCCGTACCGCTACTGGCGCGGACCCGCCTGGTTCAACGTCAACTGGCTGCTCGAACGCGGCCTGCGCCGCTGCGGCGAGAGCGAACTCGCCGACACGCTGCGTGCCGACGTGCTCGGCGCCGCCGCGGCGTCCCGCTTCGCCGAGTACGTCGACCCGTACACGGGCGCGGGCCGTGGCGCACGCGACTTCAGCTGGACCGCGGCTCTCGCCCTGGATCTGCTGAAGGCACCGGATTCAGGCCAGGAGTCCGAACTCGAGGTTCAACCGGACGGATTCACGTCAATGAGCCGAGCAGAGTCCGCATCCGAGTCATCCGAGCCCGAGAAGGGACGCTGACCTACCTGTGAATGCGACCGAGCACCGTCTGCTCGTCCACGAAGGCACCTTCGCCGTGCTGGGCCCCTCCGGCGACATCAGCGGCTCGCCCGGCTGGGCGCTGCCCAGCGCACAGTCCGACGGGACCGTTCCCGAGGGCCTGTTCGTACGCGACGCCCGGCATCTGAGCCGCTGGCAGCTGACCGTCGACGGCTCCTCCCCAGCCGTTCTGGTGCCCGCGTCCGACAGCAACGGCACCGCCGTACTCACGC
The DNA here is from genome assembly GCF_015910445.1 of Streptomyces bathyalis. Classification (NCBI taxonomy): domain Bacteria; kingdom Bacillati; phylum Actinomycetota; class Actinomycetes; order Kitasatosporales; family Streptomycetaceae; genus Streptomyces; species Streptomyces bathyalis. Next base: position 5,567,622 of record NZ_CP048882.1, on the reverse strand, counting down.
CGCACGGCACCCGTGAGGAGCCGCCCGCCTACACCGTCTTCCGGGAACAGGCCGTCGTCAGTGGCGAGTTCACCGAACGGATCCGGCTCACGAGCAATCTGGGCGAGGACACGACGGCACGTCTGACGCTCACCGCCGACGCCGACTTCGCCGACCAGTTCGAGCTGCGCTCGGACCACCGCTCCTACGACAAGCCGCACACGGTACGCACGCACGAAGTGCACCCGGACGGCGTCGAGTTCGGGTACCGGCGCGGCGAGTGGCACTCCCGCACCACCGTCACCGCCGAGCCCCACCCCATGACCGTCGAGGAAACCGGCAGCTCCGCCCGGCAGTTGGGCTGGCTGCTGGAACTGCCGCCGCACGGCACGGCCGAGTTGACGCTCCGGGTGACGGCACACCCCCACGGCGCACCGGAACGCCGGGGGGCCGCGAACGTACCGGACGCCGATCCGGCCACCATCACCTCGTGGCTCAAGTCCCGTACGGGCGAGTTCACTTCGGCCGACCCCGTCCCCGCCCGCATGACCGACTGGCCTGAGCTTGCCCGCGCCTGCGAGCAGGGCCTGGCCGACCTGGCCGGGCTGCGCGTGACCGCACGCGGCCCCGACGGCGAGGAACTGCTCATACCCGGCGCGGGCGTTCCCTGGTTCCTGACCCTCTTCGGCCGGGACTCCCTGCTCACCTCGCTCTTCGCGCTCCCCTACCGCCCGCAGCTCGCCGAGCCCACGCTGCTCGCACTCGCCGCCACCCAGGCGCGCGAGGACGAGCCCGAACGCCTCGCCCAGCCAGGGAAGATCGTGCACGAGGTGCGCCATGGCGAACTGGCCCACTTCGGACAGGTCCCCTACGGGCGCTACTACGGCTCGGTCGACTCCACACCGCTCTTCCTGATCCTCCTGGGCGCGTACAGCGAACTGACGCGGGAGACGGACGAGCGGCAGGGCCAGGACGCTGAACGGCCACCCCTGGCACGCCGTTTGGAGCCACACGCACGAGCCGCCGTGGACTGGATGTTCACCCACGGTGGCCTGGACGAGTACGGCTACCTCGCCTATCACGCACACCAGGGCGGCCTGGCCAACCAGAACTGGAAGGACTCCCCGGGAGCGGTGTGCAGCACCGACGGCACACGGCCCACCGGAGCCGTCATGGTCGCCGAGGTCCAGGGCTACGCCTACGACGCGCTGTGCCGCACGGCGGAGCTGGCCCGTACGGCCTGGCAGGACGAGGCGTATGCCGAACGGCTGTCGAAGGCGGCCGCGGCCCTGCGTGAACGCTTCGAATCCGACTTCTGGATGCCGGAGGAGAACTTCCCGCTGCTCGCCCTCGCCGAAGGCACCTCAGGCCGGGGGCCGGGGGACGGCATGCGCGCCGACGCCCTCGCCTCCAACGCGGGTCACCTGCTGTGGTCGGGGATCCTCGGCCAGGAGGCGGGCGAGCAGGTGGGCCGGCGGCTGATGGCCCACGACTTCTTCTCGGGCTGGGGGGTGCGCACCCTGGCGTCCGGCCAGGCCCCGTACCACCCGCTCTCCTATCACCGGGGCAGCATCTGGCCGCAGGACAACGCGGTCATCGCCCTCGGGCTCGCCCGTTACGGCATGCACGAGGAGGCCCGCACCCTCGCCGCCGGAATGGTCGAGGCCGCGGCCAGGCAGAACTACCGGCTACCGGAGGTGCTGGCCGGCTACGGCCGCGCCGATCACCCGGACCCCGTCCCCTATCCGCATGCCTGTTCCCCGCAGGCGTGGGCCGCTGCCACGCCGCTCGCGCTGCTCACAGCCGTGGGGGGCGCGCCGGGCACCTGACGGCCCCGTTCGCCCCTCACCCGCCGCCCCCGGCCGCCGTCCCCCCTGCGGCCGGGGGCGGCCCTCGTCGTGCGGGGTGACCGGCGGGGTCGCCCAAATCCTGTGATCTGCGTAATCCGGGCGTATCCGGGCACCGGGGAGGGACGAACCGGGCGAACGATCCAGCGGAGGTCCTCATGAGCGAGCACACCTACCGGGTGACCGAGATCGTCGGCACGTCCCACGAGGGCGTGGACAGCGCGATCCGTAACGCGATCAGCCGTGCTTCGGAGACGCTGCGCAATCTGGACTGGTTCGAGGTCACACAGGTGCGCGGCCAGATCGAGGACGGGCGGATCGAGCACTACCAGGTCTGCATGAAGGTCGGGTTCCGCCTGGAGGGCGGCGGGTCCGCCTGACGCCTGTGGCCGGGCGGCTCACCGCCGCCCGGCACGGACACGTTCAGGACTTCGGCGACTCCGGCCTGATGACCGTCACGCCGGGGGTGCCGGGCACCGGGATGTCCATCTCCATCAGTGCGGCGGGCGCCTCGGACAGGTCGATGGTTCGCCGCACCAGCAGCTCGGGGTGGAGCACCTCGGCTTCGACGAGCCCCAACAGGGCAGGGTACTCGTGGGCCTGGATGCCGTGGCTGCCGAGCAACTCCAGCTCGTGGGCGACGATCCGGTCCATCGGGATCGCCGGGGAGCCCTCGTCGGGCGGCAGCAGGCCGACCTGCACATGGCGTCCCCGCCGCCGCAGGCTCCGTACGGACGCGCAGCAGGTGCGCGGATCGCCGAGGCAGTCGAGGGACAAGTGGGCGCCGCCCAGGGTGCGTTCGATGACGGCCGCCCCCGGATCGTCCACGTCGGAGACGTCCACGGTCGCCTCCGCGCCGAGGTCGCGGGCGACCTTCAGCGCCGCCCTGGAGATGTCCACGGCCACGACCCGCGCGCCGTTCGCCACGGCGATCATCACCGCTGAGAGCCCGACGCCGCCGCAGCCGTGGACGGCGACCCACTCGCCGGCGGTGACGCGGCCCTGGCGCACGACGGCGCGGTAGGCCGTGCCGAAGCGGCAGCCGAGCGCGGCGGCCGCGGGCGCCTTGATCGAGTCGGGGATCGCCACGAGGTTGCCGTCGGCGTTGTCGATCGCCACGTACTGGGCGAACGAGCCCCAGTGGCTGAATCCCGGCTGTGTCTGCTGCTCGCAGACCTGCTGGTTCCCCGTGACGCACTGGGCGCAGGTGCCGCAGCCGCACACGAAGGGCACGGTCACCCGCCGTCCCACCCACGGCAGCGCCGAGCCGGAGCCTGCGGCGACGACCGTCCCCGCGAACTCGTGGCCGCCTACGTGCGGAAGCTTCACATCGGGGTCGTGACCGCGCCAGGCGTGCCAGTCACTGCGGCACAGACCGGTGGCGTCGACTTCGATCACCACGCCGCCCGGGGCGGGAGCGGGGTCGGGTACGGAGCGCAGAGCCGGGTGCTGCCCGAACTCCTCGTAGACAATGGCCTTCACAAGGGCACAGTCTCCCAGTCACCCGACCTGCACAGGACGTTGGTTAGCCGTTCTGGATAAAAGTCCGATTGGTCTTCACCAAGCCCTGTGACGAGGATGTTCAACCGCCCGAAGTGTCGAGTTCCGCATCGGCGCCGACACCTTCGGCGCAGTCGTACGGGTCGTCGAGCCAGCCCTCGGGCAGCACGACCTTGTTGCGCCCGTGGGTGCGTCCTCGCGGACCGTCCGCGTCGTGCGGCCACGGCTGGTCCGCGTCGAGGCCGTCGAGCAGACCGGCCAGCTCCTCCAGCGACGCGGCCACCGCCAGCCGCTGACGCGCCTGCGAACCGATCGAGAACCCCTTGGTGTACCAGGCCACGTGCTTGCGGAAGTCGATGACGCCGCGCGCCTCGTCGCCCAGCCACTCCCCCAGCAGCGTCGCGTGACGCAGCATCACGCGCGCCACCTCGCCGAAGGACGGCCGCGCGTACGCCTCCGGGCCCTCGCCCCCGAACGCCGCGACGAGGTCGCCGAACAGCCACGGCCGCCCGAGGCAGCCACGGCCGACGACCACGCCGTCGCACCCGGTCTCACGCACCATCCGCGTCGCGTCGTCCGCGGACCAGATGTCGCCGTTGCCGAGCACCGGGATCTCGGGCACGGCCTCCTTGAGCCGGGCGATGGCGTCCCAGTCGGCGGTGCCGCCGTAGTGCTGTGCCGCGGTTCTGCCGTGCAGGGCGATCGCGGTGATTCCCTCGTCGACCGCGATGCGTCCGGCGTCCAGGTACGTCAGGTGGCCGTCGTCGATGCCCTTGCGCATCTTCATCGTGACGGGGAGCCCGCCCGCGTTGCCGACGGCCTCGTGCAGGATCGCGCGCAGCAGCGGCCGCTTGTACGGGAGTGCCGAACCGCCGCCCTTCCGCGTCACCTTGGGCACCGGGCAGCCGAAGTTGAGGTCGATGTGGTCGGCGAGGGCCTCGTCCGTGATCATCCGGACCGCCTTGCCGACCGTGACCGGGTCCACCCCGTACAGCTGGATCGAACGCGGCCTCTCGCTGTCGTCGAACCGCACGAGCTGCATGGTCTTCGCGTTGCGCTCGACGAGGGCCCTCGTCGTGATCATCTCGCTGACGAAGAGCCCCTTACCACCACTGAACTCCCGGCACAGCGTGCGGAACGGCGCGTTCGTGATCCCGGCCATCGGCGCCAGCACCACGGGCGGCTGGACGGCGTGGGGACCGATGTGGAGCGGCGGCGTCATGACGTCGGCGTCCTCCGAGACGTACGGGCTTACGGGGCTGGGCCGGCCTGGCCCGGGTGCCGCTCGCATGTGCGGCGGCGAGGTGTCCGCGCGGGCGGCGCGGCATCCCATTCTCCCGCATCGGCGCCGGGCCCGTACGAGGGGCCGTCCCGCCCCGGCCCGGGTGGAGGCAGGGAGCGTGAAGACCACCTCGCGAAACAGAGATGGAATGACAGATATTGACATCTGTCATTCCATCTCTTACTCTCGGCAGTGGCAGATCCGGCAGCACCAAAGGAGCGCAAACCATGCAGACCCGCACCCTCGGCAGCAACGGCCTCCGTACCTCGGCCCTCGGCCTCGGCTGCATGGGCATGTCCGCCCTCTACGGCCGAACCGACCGGGCCGAATCCGTCGCGACGATCCACGCCGCGCTCGAAGCGGGAGTGACCCTGCTGGACACCGGCGACTTCTACGGAATGGGCCACAACGAGCTGCTCATCAACGAGGCGCTGCGCACCGCACCCGCCGCCCGCCGCGAACAGGCCCTGACCAGCGTGAAGTTCGGAGCACTGCGAACCGTGGAAGGCGGTTTCACCGGGATCGACGGCCGCCCGGAGGCGGTCAAGAACTTCGCCGCGTACTCGTTGCAGCGCCTCGGCACCGGCCACATCGACATCTACCGGCTCGCCCGACTCGACCCCGCCGTCCCGATCGAGGAGACCGTCGGAGCCGTCGCGGAACTGGTGAAGGCGGGCCACGTGCGGCACATCGGCCTCTCGGAGGTCGGCGCCGGCACCATCCGCAGGGCCGCGGCGGTGGCTCCGGTCAGCGACCTCCAGATCGAGTACTCGCTGATCTCGCGCGGCATCGAGGACGAGATCCTCCCGGTCTGCCGCGAGCTCGGGATCGGCGTCACCGCGTACGGCGTGCTCTCCCGCGGACTGATCAGCGGCAACTGGTCACGCGAACGGGAGCTCGCGCCGGGCGACTTCCGCGGCATGAGCCCCCGCTTCTCCGGCGAGAACCTGGACCGGAACCTCGACCTCGTCGAGGCTCTGCGCCGGGTCGCCGACGGCAAGGGGATCACCGTCGCCCAGACGGCCGTCGCATGGGTGCTCTCCCGCGGCGAGGACATCGTCCCGCTGGTCGGCGCCCGCACCCGTGAGCGGCTGGCGGAGTCGCTGGCGGCGCTTGACGTTACTCTCGACGCAGACGATCTCGAAGCCATCGAGCAGGCGGTGCCCGCCGGTTCCGCCGCAGGCGACCGCTACCCGGCGGCCCAGATGGCGCACCTCGACAGCGAGAAATAGCGAGAACAGGGGGCCGGATGGTGTCGGAAGCGCTGACTCCGGAGCGCATCCTCGAGGCCACCGAGGAGGTGCTGCGCCGCTACGGCCCCGGCAAGGCCACGGTCGTCGACGTGGCCCGCGCCCTCGGCGTCAGCCACGGCAGCGTCTACCGGCACTTCCGTACCAAGGCCGCCCTCCGCGAGGCCGTGACGCAGCGCTGGCTGGACCGCACCAGCGAGCGTCTCGTCGCCGCCGTCGACGGGCCCGGCCCGGCCGACGAGCGCCTCGACAGATGGCTGACGACGCTCTTCGAGGCCAAGCGCCACAAGGCGGGCGACGATCCGGAGCTGTTCGCCACCTACTCGGTGCTGACGGACGACGTGAACGCCGTCGTCGACCGGCACATCGACGAGCTGGTCGGCCAGCTGTCCCGGATCATCGAGGACGGGCGTACGCAGGGCGTCTTCGCCTCCGACTCCGCCGGCTCCGCCGCCGAGACCGCGCGTGCCGTCTTCCACGCGACGGGACGGTTCCACGACCCCGCGTACGCCCCGGAGTGGTCGCGCCCCGGGATCGAGGAGGCGTTCGCGGCGGTGCGCGCCCTGATCCTGCGCGGGCTGCGCGCCTGACCCCGCGGACCGTTGAGCACCGGCGGCCCGCACGGCACCCACGCCGTCGAGCTGGGCCCTCACCGGGTCGTCAAACGCTTCCGCGCGGGTGACCGCGAGGAAGGCGAACGGGAGTGGCGCGCCCTGCGGTTGCTCGCCGAGCACGCACCCGGGCTCGCGCCCGCTCCCCTGGCGGCCGGACTCGGCACGGAGGAACCGGCGATCACGATGTCGCGACTGCCGGGCGAGCGGCTGCGGGGCCGCCCGCACGACGGGCCGGCCCTCGACGCCCTGGCAGAAGCGGTGCGGACGCTTCACTCCGCGCTCCCGCCCGCCGTACTCGCCGATGTCCCTCCCCGGCCCGGCCTCGCCCATGACCTGAGGGCACACCTCCGCTCCTGGGCCTCCCGGGTCCGGGTTCCGCCCCGCGGCGAGGCCGACGCCGCGATGGATCTCGGGCTGCGATGGCTGGACCGGTCGGACGTGGAATCCGCACCGGACAACGTGCCGCCGGTATTCGGCGCCGGGGACGGAAATCTCGCCAACTACCTCTGGGACGGCCGCCGCGCGAGGATCGTCGACTTCGAGGACTCGGGCCGCAGCGACCGGGCGTTCGAACTCGCGGAGATCACCGAGCATGTGGGCTCCTGGGTGGACGAACCTCTCGACGTCCGCGCCTTCCTGAGCCGCTTCTCCCTGACGGCGCAGGAGTCCGCCCGCCTGCGGGACTGCCGCCGCCTCCTCGCTCTCGTATGGCTGTTCCTGCTCTCCTTCGACGAGGAGCGGCAGCGCCCCCGGAACCCTCCCGGCACGGCGGAGCGCCAGGCCCGGCGCCTGACGGCCCTTCTGACCTGAGCGGACCGCCCGTTGTCAGACCCGTTGAATACTGTGGGTGACCACTGGATCACCCGGCAGGAAAGGCGCATCATGACGGTGATGCTGGATCGACCGACGCCCATAGAGACCCCCGACGGCCCGCCCGACTTCGAGGCGATGTGCCGGACCTTGCTGAGCATGGACGTGCCCGACGGCTACCGGGCGGAGATCATCAGGGGGAGCATCGTCGTGTCACCGTGGTCCAGGGGGTTCTACTACCGAGTGATGGAATCCATCCGGGAGCAGTTGCGGCAGCAACTGCCCGAGGGCGAGACGTGCGGCGATGCCCCGTTCCTCTTCACATTCCCCTCCGAGCAACGTGCTTACGGGCCGGATCTCTACGTGGCGGCACGTGCGGCCTTCGACACCGCGAAGCGGTACATCGACGGCGAGGCGCTCACGCTCGTCTGCGAGCTCACTTCACCCTCGACGCGTGACGCCGACTGGGACGACAAGGTCCGGGTCTACGGGAAGGCCGGCGTTCCCGTGTATCTCCTCCTGGACATGGAGGAGGAGTCAGCCACCGTCTTCTGGGCGCCGGCGGAGAAGGGATACACCTCGCACACGACGGTGCCGTTCGGGAAGACGCTCCACATCCCCGCGCCGTTCGACTGCGAGCTGGACACCAGCGGCTTCGGGGCCCCCGCGGAGCAGCAGGACGGGCAGCGGGAGGGCAACTGACGGACGACGAGGGCCGGTTCCGCACCCTTGGCGGAACCGGCCCTCGTCACTCCGTACGGGTCAGCAGCCCAGCAGCCGGCCCGCGAGGTAGCTCTCGATCTGGTCGAGCGAGACGCGGTCCTGCTTCATCGTGTCGCGCTCGCGAACCGTGACGGCGTTGTCGTCGAGGGTGTCGAAGTCGACCGTGACGCAGAAGGGCGTGCCGATCTCGTCCTGGCGGCGGTAGCGGCGGCCGATGGCGCCGGCGTCGTCGAACTCGATGTTCCAGTTCTTGCGCAGCGCCTCGGCGAGGCCGCGCGCCTTCGGCGACAGCTTCTCGTTGCGCGACAGCGGGAGCACGGCCACCTTGACGGGCGCGAGCCGCGGGTCGAGCCGCATCACGTTGCGCTTCTCCAGCTTGCCCTTGGCGTTGGGCGCCTCGTCCTCGATGTAGGCGTCGAGCATGAACGCGAGCATCGCGCGGTTGACACCGGCCGCCGGCTCGATGACGTACGGCACCCAGCGCTCACCGGCCTCCTGGTCGAAGTAGGACAGGTCCTGTCCCGAGGCCTTGGAGTGCGCGGTGAGGTCGAAGTCGGTGCGGTTGGCGACGCCTTCGAGCTCGGAGAACTCGTTGCCGCCGAAGTTGAAGCGGTACTCGATGTCGGCGGTGCGCTTGGAGTAGTGGGAGAGCTTCTCCTGCGGGTGCTCGTACCAGCGCATGTTCTCTTCGCTCAGCCCGAGCCCCGTGTACCAGGACCAGCGCTGCTGCATCCAGTACTCGTGCCACTTCTCGTCCTCGCCCGGCTTGACGAAGAACTCCATCTCCATCTGCTCGAACTCGCGGGTGCGGAAGATGAAGTTGCCCGGCGTGATCTCGTTGCGGAAGGACTTGCCCGTCTGCGCAATGCCGAACGGCGGCTTCTTGCGCGAAGTCTGCTGCACGGCCGCGAAGTTGGTGAAGATGCCCTGCGCCGTCTCGGGCCGCAGGTAGGCCACGGAGCCGGCGTCCTGCGTCGGGCCGAGGTGCGTGGAGAGCAGCCCGGAGAACTGCTTGGGCTCGGTGAAGCCGCCCTTGTTGCCGCAGTGCGGGCAGTTGATGTCGGCGAGGCCCTGCGCCGGGAGCCGCCCGTGCTTCGCCTCGTACGCCTCTTCGAGGTGGTCCGCGCGGAAGCGCTTGTGGCAGGACGTGCACTCGGTGAGGGGGTCGGTGAACGTGGCGACGTGACCCGAGGCCTCCCACACCTGCGGCGCCAGGATCACGGACGAGTCGATGCCGACGATGTCGTCGCGCGAGGTGACCATGGCCCGCCACCACTGACGCTTGATGTTCTCCTTCAGCTCCACACCGAGCGGACCGTAGTCCCAGGCGGCACGCTGACCGCCGTAGATCTCACTGCACGGGTAGACGAAGCCACGGCGCTTGCTCAGGCTGACGATGGTGTCGATCTTGTCGGCGGCCACAGTGCTCTCTTCATCAACGGCGGACGGAATACTTCAGGTTACCGAGCCATGAGGGGGGCGGATCAAATCGGTCCGGGCTATCGGTACGGCGAACGATTCGCGGACCACCGGCAGCCCGCCCCCAGCCGACCCATTTGACAATGGTTTCCAAGTAGGTTGAAAATGAGTGTCATGAACGCTTCCTGCCGGCTCATACGTGTCCTCGCCGCCGCAACCGCTCTCGGCGTCGGCGGGCTCGCCCTGACCGCCTGCACGAGCGACTCGGCCGCCGACGAGGAGGCGAACGGGAAGGTGGACGTCGTCGCGTCCTTCTACCCCCTCCAGTACGTCGCCCAGCAGATAGGCGGCGAGCACGTCGAGACCGAATCCCTCACCAAGCCCGGCACCGAGCCGCACGACCTGGAGCTCAGTCCCCAGCAGACCGGACGGCTGAGCGACGCCGGTCTCGTCGTCTACCTCAAGGGCCTGCAGCCCGCGGTCGACGAGGGCGTGCAGCAGGCCGAGCCGGAGCACGTGGCCGACGCCTCCTCGTACGCGACGCTGGAGAAGCACAGCACGGACGTGCACGGCGAGGACCACGGAAAGCACCACTCCCACGACGCCGCGGGCGCCGGGCAGGGCGGAGACCCGCACGTCTGGCTCGATCCCCTTCGCTACGCCCAGATCGCCAAGGGTGTGGGCAAGGAACTCGCGGAGGCCGACCCGTCCCACAAGAAGGACTACGCGAAGAACACCGAGACCCTCGTCCAGCGCCTGCACTCACTGGACAAGGAGTTCAAGAAGGGTCTGGCTCGCAAGAAGACCGACACCTTCATCACCACCCACGCCGCCTTCGGCTATCTCGCCGAGCGGTACGGGCTGCACCAGGCCGCCGTCTCCGGCATCGACCCGGACTCCGAACCCAGCGGCGCCCGCATGAAGCAGCTGCACAAGACCGCCAAGGCCGGGCGAGTCGACACCGTCTTCTTCGAGTCGAGCGCCAGTGACAAGACGGCGCGGACGCTCGCCGGGGATCTGAACCTCAAGACAGGCGTCCTCAGCCCTCTGGAGAGCGTGAAGAAGAACGAGGACTACTTCTCGGTCATGCACCAGAACCTCTTCTCACTGCAGAACGCGCTCGGCGCCAACTGAGGGCCGCCGCATCCGCCACATTCCGCCGCCCTCCGGTCCCGTTCCCGCCACCGGACCCCGATCCCCAGCACCGACCACCGAGGAAGGGCCCTTCGCATGGCCGAGCCTCAGCCAGTGATATCCCTCCGGGGCGCCACCGCCTCCCTCGGGGCGCGCACCGTTCTGCGCGGCCTCGACTTGACCGTGGACCGCGGCGAGGTCGTCGCCCTGCTCGGCTCCAACGGTTCGGGGAAGTCGACCACGATCCGCACCGTGATCGGCCAGGTGCCCCTGTCCGGGGGCGAGTTGGAACTGTTCGGCACCCCGTTCCCCCGGTTCCGTGACTGGCGCCGCATCGGCTACGTCCCGCAACGATCCACCGCGGCAGCGGGCGTGCCCGCCACCGTGCGGGAGGTCGTCTCCTCCGGCCGTCTCGCCCGTACGAAGCTGCGTCCGCTGGGCCGCGCCGACAAGGCCGCCGTCGGCAGGGCCCTGGAGGTCGTCGGGCTCACGCACCGCGCCAAGGACTCCGTCAACGCGCTCTCCGGGGGGCAGCACCAGCGCGTGCTGATCGCGCGGGCCCTCGCCGCCGAACCCGACCTGCTGATCATGGACGAGCCGATCGCGGGCGTGGACCTGACCGGCCAGGACGTACTGGCGGACGCGCTGCGCGAACAGGTCAGCCGGGGCACGTCCGTACTGCTCGTGCTGCACGAACTCGGGCCCTTCGCACCGCTGATCGACCGCGCGGTGCTGCTGCGCGAGGGCCGGGTCGAACTCGTCGCGAACCCGGACCGCCTCCACGACCTCGCCTGCCATCCGCACGACACCCCGGGCGCGGCAGTGGCCGCCGCCATCCAGACCGGACTGTCCGTGAGCGAGACCGACCCAGGGACCCACGTATGACCGAGCTGCTGCAGTACCCGTTCATGCAGCGCGCCCTGCTCGCCGCGCTGCTGGTCGGCATCGCCGCCCCGGCCGTGGGCATCTACCTCGTGCAGCGGCGCCAGGCGATCATGGGCGACGGCATCGGCCACGTCGCGCTCACCGGCGTCGCCCTCGGTTTCCTGCTAGGCACCAATCCGGTGTGGATGGCGGTCGGCGTCGCCTCGCTCGGTGCGGTCGCGATGGAGCTGATCCGCTGGCACGGGAAGGCACGCGGGGATCTCGCGCTCGCGATGCTCTTCTACGGCGGAATGGCCGGCGGCGTCATGATCATCAACCTCGCGCCGAACGGCTCCAACGCGAGCCTCACCACTTATCTCTTCGGCTCGATCACCACCGTCTCCGACTCGGACGTCGTCGCCATCGTCTGCCTGTCGGCCTTCGTCCTGGCCGGTTCGCTGGGGCTTCGCCGTCAGCTGTTCGCCGTCTGCCAGGACGAGGAGTTCGCACGGGTCACCGGGCTGCCGGTGCGGCTGCTGAACCTCCTGCTGGCCGTGACCGCGGCGGTGACGGTCACCGTCGCGATGCGGGTGGTGGGGCTGCTGCTGGTGAGTGCGCTGATGGTGATCCCGGTCGCCACCGCACAGCAACTCACGCGGGGCTTCGCGAGCACGCTCGGGCTGTCAGTGATCTTCGGTGTGGCGGTGACGCTGTCCGGGACGAGCACCTCGTACTACGCGGACGTGCCGCCCGGCGCCAGCATCGTCGTACTGGCGATCGCGCTCTTCGCGCTGGTCACGGTGCTGGCGGCGCCGCTCGCCAAGCGCAGGGCGGTCGACGGCGGCGGGCACGGCCGCGGCGGCACCGGAGACGGCGACGACCACGGCGACAAGGTGGCGGTCGCGGGTGGCGCACCGCCGGACGGCAGCCTCGACCGGTCTGCGAGGGCCCGGGAAGGGAACCCGGCCCCCTCCGGAGACGGCAGGGGCGCCGAAGGCGCAGCGTAGGCTCCCGGTTCCCGGGCGTGAGGGTCCCCTGTCCCCGGTGCCTGGCACAATGACCGGGCAGGCCCCGTGAGCGAGCAAGACGAGCAAAGGAGACAGCGTGACCACCGCAGGTCCCCCTGTCCGCGGCCGGTCGACGCGGCAGAGAGCCGCCGTCTCGGCGGCACTTGCCGAGGTCGAGGAGTTCCGCAGTGCGCAGGAGCTTCACGACATGCTCAAGCACCGCGGGGACTCGGTCGGCCTGACGACGGTCTACCGCACACTGCAGTCCCTCGCCGACGCCGGCGAGGTCGACGTACTCCGCACCGACGAGGGCGAGTCGGTCTACCGACGCTGCCACAGCGACGACCACCATCACCATCTCGTGTGCCGCCACTGCGGCAAGGCCGTCGAGGTCGAGGGCCCGGCCGTGGAGAAGTGGGCCGACTCCATCGCCGAGGAGCACGGCTTCGTGGATGTCGGCCACACCGTCGAGATCTTCGGTACGTGCGGGGACTGCGCCGCCGGCAAGTGACCGGCGCTCCCGCGGTCAGGCCCCGGCCGTTCACCGTGTGACGGCGGCCCCCAGCAGCTCGGCACCGAGCAGGGTGAGGCTGTGCCGGCTGCTGCGCCCCGCGCGCTCCGTGTGCACGAGCCCCACGTTGCGCAGCACCGTCGCGTGCTCGCTGGCGGACGCGTTCGAGACGCCGGCCCGGCGGGCCGGCTCCCCGGTGGAGACGCCGTCGGCGATCACCTGGAGTACGGCGGCAACTTCGGGCGAGGCCGAAACGTCTTCCCGAACTCGCAGGGCGCACAGCACAGTTGGCTCGGAGCTGCCGCCGCCCGGGGGGAGGCGACGGGGTGGCGCCCCGTGCCCGCCCGAGCGCCCCCGGGGAGCGCGCCGCGAGGGGCGCCGGGCGCCGGGCCGGGCACGTATCCCGGAAGGAACTCCGGGCACCGGCAGGGCGGATGGGCCGCCTGTCAGGGCTTCTTCCCGCCGCCGTCCCGCGCACCGCCGAAGCGGCGGTCGCGCTTGGCGTACTCGAGGCAGGCCCGCCACAGGTCGCGTCGGTCGAAGTCCGGCCACAGCACGTCCTGGTAGACCATCTCGGCGTAAGCGCTCTGCCAGATCAGGTAGTTGGACGTGCGCTGCTCGCCGGAAGGGCGCAGGAACAGGTCCACGTCCGGCATGTCCGGGTAGTAGAGGTACTTGGCGAAGGTCTTCTCGTTCACCTTCGAGGGGTCGAGCTTCCCCGCCTTCACGTCCTCGGCGACGGCCTGGACCGCGTCCGCGATCTCCGCGCGGCCCCCGTAGTTGACGCAGAAGTAGAGCGTCATCGCGTCGTTGTCCACGGTCTGTTCCTGGGCGACCTGCAACTCACGTACCACGGACTTCCACAGCTTCGGCATCCGTCCGACCCAGCGGATGCGGATGCCCAGTTCGTCCATCTCGTCGCGGCGGCGGCGGATGACGTCCCGGTTGAAGTTCATCAGGAAGCGGACCTCCTCGGGCGACCGCTTCCAGTTCTCCGTGGAGAAGGCGTACAGGGAGAGGTTCTTCACGCCCATCTCCAGGCAGCCCTTGAGGACGTCGAGCACGACGCCCTCGCCGACCTTGTGCCCCTCGGTGCGCGGCAACCCCCGTTGCTTCGCCCACCGGCCGTTGCCGTCCATGACGCAAGCCACATGGCCGGGGACGAGCTCCGGCGGGATCTCGGGCGGACGTTCGCCTGAGGGGTGCGGCTCGGGTGTGAGGTACTCGCGACGCTGCCTCTGCAGCATTGCGCGGCGTGCCATGGTCGTTCAGCTCCAGGGAGGGGACGGATCGGATGCGGGAGGCGCGGGGACACGGCGAGCGTAGCCGACGCCGGTACGTCGCCGCCGGTCAGGACTGCCGGGCCTCCGGTTCCGCCCCAGGCCGCGCGCCGGAGGCGTCCGGACCGCCCCGGCCGCCCTGCGTGCGGTCCACGTAGCGCAGTGAGCGCAGCCCGCGCTCCATGTGCCAGTGCAGATAGGCCGAGACGAGCCCGGTGCCCTCCCGGGCATGCCTGGCCTCGCACGCGTCGGCCGTCTCCCAGTCGCCGGTCAGCAGCGCGCCGAGCAGCCGCAGCGTCTCCGGCGACGGTACGACGCTGCCGGGCACCCGGCAGTCGCCGCACACCACGCCGCCGGAGGCGACGGAGAAGAAGCGGTTGGGACCGTGCAGACCGCACTTGGCGCAGTCGTCGAAGCTCGGCGCGTAACCGCCCATGGCCAGCGACCGCAGCAGGAAGGCGTCCAGCACCAGCCCGGGCGTGTGGTCCCCGGCGGCCAGCGTGCGCAGCCCGCCCACCAGCAGCAGGTACTGCTGCACGTTGGGCTCGCCCTCGTGGTCGGTGAAGCGCTCGGCGGTCTCCAGCATGGCCGTGCCGGCGGTGTAGCGCGCGTAGTCGGAGACGATGGTCTGCCCGTACGGGGCGATGGTCTCCGTCTGGGTGCACAACGGCAGCCCGCGGCCGATCAGTTCACTGCCGCGTGCGAAGAACTGCACATCGACGTGGCTGAAGGGCTCCAGCCGGGCCCCGAACTTCGACTTCGTGCGCCGCACCCCCCGCGCGACGGCCCGCACCCGGCCGTGCCCGCGCGTGAGCAGCGTGATGATCCGGTCCGCCTCACCCAGCTTCTGGGTGCGCAGCACGATGCCGTCGTCGCGGAACAGGCTCATGGGGCTCAGTATCCCGCATGCCCGGTGGGCAGGGTCGCGGGCGCGTCATCCGCCGATGACCGAGCCGCCGTCGTCGAGGGCGCGGGAGAGCTGGGTGCGCAGCAGTTCGGCCTCGGCGAGCGAGAGGCGCAGGTCGAGGTCGGAGTGGTACACGCCGTCGCGCAGCAGCCACAGCGGGACACTGACCCACCCGTCCTCCTCCCGGTTTACGGGCTTGGCGGGGACGCTCGATGCGCCAGCCGCGAGACGTCACGGCCGTGCTTCCCCGCGCCACGCGGTACGGAGTACAGCAGCCAGCCTGCGTGCGGGTCGACATTGCAGTTGCCGAGCGCCATCAGGGGAAGCTGCGCCTCTGCGGCGAAAGCGGGCAGTTCGACGGTGATGGAAGGAAGCGTGATGCCGTGGGCCGCCAGGGCCTCACGGAGATCGGTCACGCAGTCCTGAACGTCGTCGGGGTCGTTGCCGGGTCCGGAGCGAGGACCTGGCACGCCGGCACCCGCGCACGTCCCGGTGCAGGGCTCCACTCTCCCGCTTTCCGGCGGTGCTCAGGGATGCATGCGAGCGCCCTTGAGCACCTTGTCGACCCCGTTGCGCGGTCCGTACACGGCGAGACCCACGAGATCCAACTGGTCCTTCGGCACGGCCCGTACCGACGCGCGGTTGTCCCGGTCGTTGGCTGTGGCGAAGAGGTCGGAGGTGAACACCGACCGGGGAAGCGAACGGGACAAGGCGCGGGTGTGCGCGGCGGTCAGCGTCTCCTTCGTCCCCTCGAAGACCAGGACGGGCTGGCGGAACATGGGCAGGTAGTCGGTGCCGTCGGCATCGGCGTAGCTCTCGCCGATCACTTCAGGCAGCTCCGAGCCAAGGCCGCTGACCAGGAACGCGGTCACGTTCAGCCGCTGCCAGGGCTCCAGGTCCTCGCGCAGCAGAACGGCGATCTTGGTGTCGAAGCGTACGGGAGTCTTCTCGGTCGTCATGCTCTGAGACTGCCGACCGCTCCGCGGCGCCTTCTTGTACGTTCTTGGCATGGTGGCACGGCAAGAGGTTTCCGCGTGGCGCCCGCGGATCCCGGGTGTCGTGGAAGTCTTCCACGCCCACTTCACCGAGCACGCGTACCCGATGCACGTCCACGACGTGTGGACGTTGCTGATCGTCGACGACGGTGCGGTCCGCTACGACCTGAACCGCCGCGAGCACGGCACCCCCCACGACACGGTGTCCTTGCTTCCCCCGCAGGTACCGCACAACGGCTCATCGGCCACCTCACAGGGCTTCCGCAAGCGGGTTCTCTACCTGGACCTGTCCCAGCTGGACGAGAGCTTCATCGGCCCGGCGGTGGACGGCCCCGACATGGTCGACGACATGCTGCGCCGACGCATCGGACAGCTGCACTCAGCCCTGTCACGCCGGGGCGACGAGCTGGAAGCGGAGAGCCGTCTCGCGCTGATCGGCGAACGGCTGCGCAGCCACCTGAGGCCGCGGATCCTCCCCCATGCACCGAAATCAAATCGCGGCCTGGCCCACAGCCTGCGGGAGCTCCTCGACGAACGATCGCTCCACGGCGTGAGCCTGGACGAGGCCGCGGCACTGGTGCACGCCCACCCCACGCATCTGGTGCGGGCGTTCACCGCCGCCTTCGGCATCGCCCCGCACCAGTACCTCATGGCCCGCCGGGTCGACCGCGCCCGACAGCTGCTCCTCGACGGCCGGCCTCCCGCCGAGGTGGCGTCCGCAGCCGGCTTCTACGACCAGTCGCACCTGACCCGGCACTTCAAACGGCTCGTGGGCACCACTCCGGGGCGCTACGCGGGCAGGGTCCCTGCTTCGGGACGGCTGTCCGAGGTGAAGCCCCCGACCACGTCCGAAGAGGTCCGCCTCGCCCCCTGAGGTGGCGGGGCCGGTCACCTGCCGGCCCGTTCAGGGCCGCGCCTCAGGACGGCGTGCGGGCGCGGGCGAGCAGGCGGTCGACGTCGTCCTCGTCGATCCGCAGCGACCTGCCCACCGCCGCGAGCGCCTCACGCTCCGCCGAGCAGTACGGGCCGTCGGCCAGTGCGATGCGCGCTCCGTGCAGCAGCAGGGACTCGCGGCCCGAAGGAGCGAGGTGGGGCGCGAGCGGGGCCAGCGCTTCGTGCAGTTCGATCTCCGCGGAGACGCTGTCCGCGGAGTCCCGCTCGGCGGAGACGGCGGCCAGCAGCGTCAGCAGCTGCTCCTCGGTGCAGCCGGTGTAGCCCGCGCTGCGCACGGAGTGCACGGCGGCCTCGCGGGCGGCACGGTTCTCGCGGCCGCCCGCGGTGAGCACGGTGAGCGCGATGGCGTGGACGGCGTCGCGCAGCAGCAGGGCGAGGCGGTTGGTGGTGGGGTGGTCGAGGGACTCCGTGCCGAAGTGCCCGTGGCAGGCGGCGCATTCGAGGACCGGGGCGACCTGGCCGCGGGAGAGCAGCGGCACACCGAGCAGTACGAAACGGCGCTTGCCCGCACGTCGGCGGTAGCTGCGGTCGCCGCCGCAGCCGGGACAGAAGAAGTCCCCGTCGTCCACGGTGTGCCAGCTGGTGCGAACACCTGCCAGGCGCAGACTTGGACGCTGTCCTTGCTGGTCACGGGAACGTCTTGCGTCGCCCACGCCGTACCTCCGTCACGATTCGGCCACGCTGCCGGTGAGCGTGATGTTAACCACAGCGGAAGTGCGCCGTCAGCACCCCGTTCCGGACGATTCACGGCGGACGCGGCACCAGCGGGGACGGGAGACGGCCGCGGGCCTCACCCGGAAGTGGGTGAGGCCCGCGGAACGCTGCGATGACGCCGGCCCGGGGGCCGGAGAGGCGACGTGGGCGACGGCCCTGTACGCGAGTACGCGCAGCGCGAACGCGCTCAGCGTGAGGCGCGGTTGACCGCCGAGACGACGGCCTTGATCGACGCGCGGACGATGTTGGCGTCGATGCCCACGCCCCACAGCACCTTCCCGTCGATGGCGCACTCGATGTACGCGGCCGCCTCGGCTCCAGCGCCTTCGCTCATGGTGTGCTCGACGTAGTCCAGGAGCCGCACGTCGACGTCGATGGCCTGCAGGGCGTTGAAGAAGGCCGCCAGGGGACCGTTGCCGCTGCCCGCGAGCTCGGTCTCCTCGCCGTCGATGACGGCCTCGACGGTGACCGCGTCCTGTCCGTCCACCGTGGTCGTCGTCTGGCCGGTGCGCAGCGCGATGCGTCCCCAGGCGTTCTCGGGGGTGGGCAGGTACTCGTGCTGGAAGATCTCCCAGATGTCGGCCGGGGTGACCTCACCGCCCTCGCTGTCCGTGCGCTCCTGGATGATCTTCGAGAACTCGACCTGCATCCGCCGCGGCAGGTCCAGGTTGTGCCCGCCCTTCAGCACGTAGGCGATGCCGCCCTTGCCGGACTGGGAGTTGACGCGGATGACGGCCTCGTAGGAACGGCCGACGTCCTTGGGGTCGATGGGCAGATACGGCACGGCCCACTCCAGCTCGTCCACGCTCTTGCCCTCACGCTCGGCGCGGAGGTCCATGGCCTCGAAGCCCTTCTTGATGGCGTCCTGATGGGAGCCGGAGAAGGAGGTGTAGACGAGGTCACCCACATACGGATGCCGGGAGTGGACCTCCATCTGGTTGCAGTACTCCGCCGTGCGCTTGACCTCGTCGATCTGCGAGAAGTCGATCTGCGGATCCACACCCTGGGAGAAGAGATTCATCCCCAGGGTCACCAGGTCGACGTTGCCGGTGCGCTCGCCCTGCCCGAACAGACAGCCCTCGATACGGTCCGCACCCGCCATGATCGCCAACTCCGCGGCCGCCACCGCCGTCCCACGATCGTTGTGCGGGTGTACGGACAGGCATACGTGCTCGCGCCGCGAGAGGTTGCGGGACATCCACTCGAACCGGTCCGCATGCGTGGAGGGCGTCGAACGCTCCACCGTCGCCGGCAGATTCAGGATGATCTCGCGGCCGTCCTCGGGCTGCCACACGTCCATGACGCTCTCGCAGACCTCCAGCGCGAAGTCCAGCTCCGTGTCGGTGAAGATCTCCGGGCTGTACTGGTACCCGAAGACCGTGCGGGCATCCAGCAGCTTCTCCGCGTACTCCGTCACCAGCCGCGTGCCGTCCACCGCGATCTGCCGCACCTGCTCCCGCGTGCCACGGAAGACCACCTCACGGAAGACCGGCGCCGTCGCGTTGTAGAGGTGGACGGTCGCGTTGCGGGCGCCCTTCAGCGACTCCACCGTCCGCTCGATCAGCTCCTCGCGGGCCTGGGTGAGGACGGAGATCGTCACATCCTCCGGGATCGCGTCCTCCTCGATGATGGAGCGCACGAAGTCGAAATCGGTCTGGCCCGAGGCCGGGAAGCCGACCTCGATCTCCTTGTAGCCCATCGACACCAGCAGATCGAACATCGCCCGCTTGCGGGCGGGCGACATGGGGTCGATCAGCGCCTGATTGCCGTCCCGCAGATCGGTCGACAGCCAGCGCGGGGCCTTGGTGATCCGGTTGTCCGGCCACGTGCGGTCCGGAATGTCCACGGCCTCGTACGGGCCGTACTTGTGCACAGGCATTCCGGACGGCTTCTGCCGTACGGTCGCCGCGGTGATGGGCGTGGATGCGCCGAGGGAAGCTGAGGAAGTCATGATGCGTTGGCTCCTGATCGCGGAGGGGGCTCCGCGCGAGTGGGCTTCGAGGGCCGACGGTGGCAGCACCGGTCTCCGCGGGGAGGGGGTCGGCCGTACGACTACAGACCCTCGCCGCGGCAGCTAAGAAGAAGCAGCCCGAAACGCATGATCAGCGAGTCTAACGGAGACCGCGCGGATCCCCGAGCCCCGTATCACCATGCGGGACTGGGCATTTGTTCACGCCTCGCTCCGGCCGGACGGAGCCCCGGAGTCACGGACAGTGCACGGGAGTTGGGCACAGCACTCCCCCTTCACGTCGATTCATGGACTTTCGGGACCAATTTCCGCAGCAGGGAGTGACATCACCATGACCCTGTGCCACGTTCTGTATATGAACGCACACTCGGAGCACACGAGTCAGTCACACCGCGTGAACCCCGTCTTCTGCGGCATCGTCCCGCCGCACCTCCTGGACCATCTCTCCCGCTCCGGCGATCCCACCCTGTACGAACCGGCGCGCCGCACCCTGGAGCACGACGCGCTCCAGCGGACCCGCCGCCGCATCACCACCGTCCGCATGACGGCGGGCACGGGCCCGGGACCGGCCGGCGACGCGAGCGCGGAGAAGAAACCGAATCGCACCATCAGCGACGCGGAGCACGGCGAACAGCTGCCGGGCACGACCGTGCGGTCCGAGGGCGAGGAGCCCGTCGAGGACGCCAGCGTGAACCGCGCGTACGCGGGCCTGGGCGCCACGTTCGAGCTCTACCTCAGCGTCTTCTCCCGCTATTCGATCGACGGCGCGGGCATGCCCCTCGACGCCACCGTCCACTACGGCCGCAACTACGGCAACGCGTTCTGGGACGGCGAACGCATGGTCTTCGGGGACGGAGACGGCGAGATCTTCCGCGACTTCACGCTGCCGGTCGACGTCATCGGTCACGAGCTGACCCACGGCGTCACTCAACACACCGCGAATCTCGCGTACTTCGGGCAGTCGGGGGCGCTCAACGAGTCGCTGTCGGACGTCTTCGGCTCCCTCATCAAGCAGTACGGGCTCGGCCAGACCGCCGAGGCCGCCGACTGGCTGATCGGTGACAACCTCTTCACCGACCGGGTCGAGGGCACGGCTCTGCGCTCGATGAAGGCGCCCGGCACGGCGTACGACGACGACGTCCTCGGCAAGGACCCGCAGCCGGCGAAGATGGAGGACTACGTGCACACGGGCTCCGACAACGGCGGCGTGCACATCAACTCGGGCATCCCCAACCACGCCTTCTACCAGCTGGCGACGGAGCTGGGCGGTCACGCGTGGGAGCGCGCGGGACAGATCTGGTACGACACCCTCACCTCCGGCGGCCTCTCGCCGGACGCGGAGTTCGCGGACTTCGCGGGCGCCACCGTCACCGCCGCTTCGGACCGTTACGGGGAGGGCAGCCCGGAGCGAGAAGCGGTGCTCAAGTCGTGGTCCCTGGTGGGCGTCACCCCGGCCGACGCCGCGAACGCCACAGAAGCGGAAGTGGCGTAGGCGGGCGCCGCCGCCGAAGTCGCGGGAGGATGGAGACATGCGTATCACCGTCACCCGAACCGGCGGCTTCGGCGGCCTCACCCGCCGGGCGACACTCACCACGGACGGCAGACCGGACGCCGCCGATCTGGAGGCCCTGGCGAGAAGCGCCCACTCCGAGGGCGGCTCCCAGCGCCCCCTGGGCGTTCCGGACGGATTCCAGTACGAGATCGAGACGGACGACGGCACCTCGTACGGCGCCGACCCCCGCCTCACGGAGGCCCAGTCGAAGCTCATCAAGAGGGTGTTCCAGGACGGGAGTTGAGCCGGTGAGGCGAGCGCCGGGGCAGGCGCGGCCCGCGGTTACTTCACCAGCCGCCGCAGCAGGTCCCGCCATGCCTCGGTGTCGGCGCCGCACTCCTCCAGCAGAGCGGTGAGGTCGTCGAAATCCCTGTGCAGCGTGGCGGGGAGGGCGTCCGCCGCCGACCGCACACGATCCAGCCGCTCCGCGTCGGGGTGGCCGGGCAGCAGGCTGTCCCGGCAGAAGTCGAAGAGCTCCAGCAGGAACGCAAACCAGGCGGGGGTGCCCTCGGTCGCCAGGGAGGCCCGCAGCGACGGGTAGTCCGGGCTGCGGGTGAGCAGCAGGTATTCGAGGAGGTTCGCCTCGGCGAACTTGTTGCCCGGAGCCCGCTCGACGGCGTCCTGGAGCAACGCACGCGCGCCCTCCCCGTCCCCGAGGCCGCGCCTCATCAGCGCATAGCGCTTGACCGTCCATGTGTGCTGCGGATTGCGTGCGAGCACGTCCTCGTACGCGGCCCGCGCCTCCTCGGTGCGGCCGCACTTCTCCAAGTACCAGGCGTGGTGGGACCGGATCCACAGGTCGTCCGCCTCGGGACCCGCGAGCGCGCGCTCGTACCACTCGCCGGCCTCCCGCAGCCGGCCGCGGCGTTCCAGCACGTAGGCGAGATAGCCCGCTCCCAGCTCACGGTCCGGCTCCAACGCGAAGGCCCGCTCCAGGTGTTGCAGCGCACCGCCGTGGTCGCCGGACTTCCCCAGGCTCTGCCCGAGCCCGAAGCGGGCCTGCGCGGACTCCGTACGGGACAGCACCCACTGGTAGAGCTCGACGGCGATGCCGTATGCCGCGGACTCCCTCAGCAGATCAGCCGTGACGAGCGCTTCGTCCTCCACCGTCCGTTCCGCGGTGCCGGCCCGGGCGACGCTCGTCATCGCTCCTCCGTTCCGCGGAAGTCCCCGGCGTGGTCGCTCGCCCACTGCGCGAAGGTCCGCGCCGGGTGGCCCGTCACCTCCTCGACGGTGGGCAGCACGGGCCCCGGGTCCTCGACCTGGCGGGCGAGGGCGGCGAGCACCATCTCGGCGAACTCGGGGGCCACCGATCCGGCCATGGCCTGACGGGCCTGCTCGGGTGTGACCTCCACGAACCGCACGTCCCTGCCCGCCGCTTCGCCGATCACCCGTACCTGCTCCTCCTGCGTGAGCAACTCGGGCCCCGTCAGGTCGAGTACGCGTCCCGCGTGGCCGTCGCCGAGCAGGCACGCGACCGCCACGTCGGCGATGTCGGCCTCGTGGATCAGGGCGCGGGAGGAGAGTCCGTAGGGCGCCCGTACCACTCCGTCGGTGCGGACGGCGTCTCCCCAGCGCCAGAGCGTGTTCGTGGCGAAGCCGGTGGGCCTGACGAACGTCCACGTGAACTGCCTGTCCCGCAGGGCGCGTTCGACCGTGAGGTGGTGCTGGGCGCTCGGATTGTTCTCGCCGTCCTCGGTGATGGACATCGACGACAGGAGCACGACGTGTTCGACGCCGGCCTTCTCCAGCAACCCGGCCACCTCGTTGGCGGTCTCGGGGACGGGGAAGAGGAACACGCGCCGCACGCCGTCGAGTGCGCCTTCGAGGGTGTCGGGCTGCGCGAGATCGCCCACGTGGACCGCGGCCTCGGACGGCAATGACGCGGCCCGCGGGTTCCTCGTGAGCACGCGGACCCTCTCGCCCGCCTCGATGAGTCCGGCGGCCACGTGCCGTCCGACGTGGCCGGTGGCGCCTGTAACCAAGATCGTCACGGTGTGCTCCCGATTCTGCGTGGGGGTGTGTACGGGCCGTCGAGGTACGGAGTCCGCTGAGCGCCGCGGCCTGCCCTCGCGCCTCGCACGTCTTGCTTGCCTTGTGCGCCCTGCGCGGCCCGGGCGCCTTGCACCTAGGTGGCCTGGCCGACGAACGTCCCGATCACGCGCTCGTCGTCGAGCACCTGGAGGATCGCGTCGGCGACGTCGCCGCGCACGATCGACCACCCGCCCGGCACGTGCTCGCCGACGGCGAGGCGGTAGTGGCCGGTGCGGGGTCCGTCCTTCATCCGGGCGGGCCGCAGGATCGTCCAGTCCAGGCCGCTGGCCTCGACCTCCTTCTCCATGTCGGAGACGTCGGCGAGCGGCACCCGCAGCGGCAGCCGCAACAGGCGCTGGACGAGCCGGCGTCCGGCGGAGTCGCCCGCCTCGGCGGTGTGCACCGAGTTGCTGACCGCGACGAGCCTGCGCGTGCCCGTGGCCTTCATCGCGGCGACGATGCTTCTCGTGCCGTCCCGCAGCACGTGGGGCTGCTGCCGTGAGGTCTTGCCGAGGGAGGTGACGACGGCGTCGGCACCGTCGACGACCGCCGCGATGGCGTCAGGGTCGAAGACGTTCCTCTGCTCGACGCCGAGCCGTTCGTGCCGGATCTCCAGGCGCGCGGGGTCGCGCACCACGGCGGTGACGTCGTGCCCCGCGTCGAGGGCCTGCTGGATGAGGTGGTGGCCCGTGCGTCCGGTGCCACCGAATACCGCGAGCTTCATGGGCCGCTGCATGGGAGGAAGCCTCCACTGCGATCGAGGTGCGGGGGTCTGGTCGAAGGGTGAGGGGAGGCCGGGATTCCGGAGCCGCGGCGGGACCGGCCCCCTCCGTCAGCCCGCTCCGGGCGAGGTCCGCTTGCGGATGGTGAGCACGACCACCAGCAGCGAGATGAGCGCGATGCCGGCGCCCAGCGTCAGCGCCTGGTCGTAGGCGTCGGTGACGACCTGCGGCCCGGGCTTCCCCGGCGCCTCGCCCAGCGCACCGGCGAACACGGTGACCATCGCGGCCAGTCCGAACGAAGTGCCCACCTGCTGGCAGGCGTTGAGCACGCCGGTGGCCATGCCGGAGTCCTGCGGGGCGATGCCTGCGAGGGCGGTGACGGTCACGGGTACGACCATGCTGCCGAAGCCCGACGCGTAGAGGATCAGCGCGGGCAGCATCCCCGTGGCGTAGGCGGAGTCGAAGGTGAGGAACGAGGCGTAGAACAGCCCGCCCCCCAGCAGCAGTCCGCCGGTGACGAGGATCGGCAGCGGGCCCGTCCTGGCCAGCAGCCTGGAGGCTGTCTGCGCGGCGATGATGACGCACAGCGGCGCGGGCAGCAGCGCGAAGCCGGCGGCCAGCGGGTCGTAGTGGAAGACGTCCTGGGCGAACTTGCTCAGGAAGTAGTAGAAGCCGATGTTCACGCAGTTGTTCAGCAGCTGGACGGTGAACGCGCCGGACCTGTTGCGGTTGACGAACAGCCGGAGCGAGACCAGCGGTTGGGAGTGCGTCGCCTGGATCACCACGAAGGCGGTCAGCAGTACGGCGGCGGCGGCGAGCGAGATCAGCGTGGGCGCCGAGGCCCAACCGCCCCCGGACGCACTGATCGCCGCGTTGACCAGTGCGGTGGAGCCGACGGTGACGGTCACCGCACCGAAGACGTCCAGCTTCCGCTTGGGCCGCGCCGGCTCGGAGAGCAGCAGCACGGCACCGGCGAAGATCAGCGCACCGAGCGGCACGTTGATGAAGAAGGCCGAGCGCCAGGTGAGGGCGTCCGTGAGGACACCGCCCGCGATGACGCCGAGAGCCGACGCCCCGCCCGCGGTGGCGCTCATCACCCCGAACGCCCGGTTGCGCTGCGGCCCTTCGGCGAAGTGCGTCGCGACGAGCGCGAACGCCGTGGGAGACAGCAGCGCCGCACCGATCCCCTGACCGGCCCGGCTCGCGATCAGCGACACCTGGTCCTGCGCCAGCCCTCCGCACAGGGAGGCGAGCACGAAGACGGTGGTGCCGGCGAGGAAGACGCGGCGCTTGCCCGCCAGGTCGCCGAGCCGGCCGCCGAGCAGAAGCAGACCGCCGAACGCGAGCGTGTACGCGTTGACGACCCATTGAAGCGCCGCCGGCGAGAAGCCGAGATCGCGCTCGATGCTCGGTACGGCGATCAGGATGATCGTGATGTCCAGGGCGACCAGGAACTGGGCGCCCGCGAGTACCGCGAGCACCAACCCGGGGGCGCGTGCTGCGGCCGGGTTCGCCTTCCCCTCGGCCTGCGCCGAATTCGTCGTTGCCATTGAAGGCTCCCACTTGGATCAGTACCAGTAGCAGACGCTCATGGCGTCGTATTGGACGTTATTAGAAACGCCAGTGTATCTAATCTGGGCGCACGTGTAACCCGGGAACACTCGGATTCCGCTGCGCCGGAGGAGCCCGAGCCAGGTTTCGCGTCAGCGGGAGAGCGCCCGGAGACCGGCCCACCAGGCGGCCGTCAGAGCACCCAGCCGCACCTGGTCCAGCCGCACCCGGCGCCGGATCCGCTCCCGCACCTCGCTGTCCTCCAGGTGGTGGGCGTCGCTCAGCTTGTGCAGCTCCGGTGCGAAGTAGGTGGCGGTGGCAACGCTCATCGCCGCCGCGGTGCCGGCCGACAGCAGCCAGGGTCCGCGCCGTGGGCCCTCGGAGCCGAGGGCGGCGTAGAGGTTCGCGGCCGTCAGCGGCAGGGCTGCCGGGCCGAGGAGCGCCCAGAACTGCTTCCCGGAGGCCATGTGCCCGGACCGCTCCAGGGCCTCGGCCACCTCCTTGGCGTTCGACGCCTTCGCCCACTGCGGGATGACCACGCGCATCTCGAACCAGCCGGCGCCGACCACGACCCCGCTGACCACGAGGAACGGTCGCAGCAACCGGTTCTCGGTCGTGGGCGAGAAGCGCCGGAAGACCGTCCGTACGAGTGATTTCCGCATTCCGATGTCCTCAATTCACAGGGGTGGGGCGGGTGGTGCTGTGCCGCCGTCGCCGGGCGGGCGCCCGTACGCGGTGCCGTTGTCCCGCGTCTTTTCCTACGGTGCATCAGGAGCCGCGGCACGGCGGCGATTCCGCGTGACGGGTCCTTCGCCGCTCACGACCAGCGCTCGACGTCGCTCTCCGCGTCGTGGGTGTAGGCCACGCGGCAGAAGACGGGCTGGGGCTTCGACAGCCGCCGGCACTCGTCGAAGTGCTCCTGGACCTCGGGCCTGGCGTGCATCGCGCGGAAGTCGGCCTCGCTGCGCCATTGCGCGTAGTTGATGACGTACTTCCCGTCGTGGCTCAGATGCACGTTCGCCGATACGTAGCCGGGCATCCGTTTGATGATGCCCGTCGCGTCGGTGAGCACCTCGAACAGGCGCTGCTGGTCCTCCGGTTCCACCGGAAAGATGTTCACCAGCGTGAAGACGTCCTCGTCCGCCGAGATGGTCGCCATGCTGCTCCTCCTCCTGAATCGGCTGGATCGCTGCCGTGCCGTGCGCTACCGCTCGGGCGCCTCGCGTACGGCCTTCTCGATGTCCTCCGCCTGCACCAGCACGTCCCGTTCGAGGTGCGCGGCGGAGGGGATGACGCTGGCGCGGGAGTGGACGAGCCTGACCCTGTCGCGCAGGCTCGGCCACAGCCGCCGGTAGATCTCGTCGGCCACGTCGGCGCCCCAGGTACCGCCGGCGACGCCTTCCTCGACGACGACGATCCGCCGGGCACCGGCGAGCATGCTCTCGACGGGTCCCGGGTCGAACGGATACAGCCGCGAGGGCACGACCAGCCGGCACACGATCTCCGCCTCCAGGAACAGCCGGCGGGCGGCCTCGAGGGCGAGCGGTGCGGTGCCTCCGGTCGAGACGATCACGCAGTCCACGTCGGTGGCCCCCACGCGCGGCACCGCCGTGCCGTACTCCCGCCGGGGACCGGCGAACCCGAACTCGAAGAGCTCGTCCGTCCCGTCAACCCAGCGGCGACGGCCGTAGAGGGTCTTGTCCTCGAAGTGGAGGCAGGGTTCCCGGCGTTCGGCCATCTCCGCGAAGACGTCGGCGCTGTCGTGGAACGGCGTCAGCTCGTACAGCGCCAGATCGGGCACGCCGAGGAAGTGCTTCTGCACGGCCTGGCTGTGCGTCGGGCCGTACCCGCGGTGCCCGCCGACGGGGCACCGCACGACGAGCCGCAGCGGCTGCCGCGAGCCGTACATCGAGACCGACTTGGCCGCGAAGTTGACGATCTGGTCGAAGGCGAGGAAGGCGAAGTCGCCGAACATGATCTCGGCGATCACGGTGTTGCCGGTCAGCGCGAGACCGTTCGCCACGCCGAGCAGACCGTTCTCGCTCAGGGGCGTACTGAGCACGCGCTCCGGATACTTGGTGCTCAGTCCCCTGCCCACCTTGAAGGCGCCGCCGTAGGGATCGGCCAGGTCCTCACCGATGAGGTACGCCCGCTCGTCCTCGGCGAAGACCTTGTGCAGCGCGGCGTTCAGGTTCTCGACTATGCGCTCGGAGCGAGGCATGGGTCCCTCCATTCCGACAGTGGCCTGGCGTCGACGTCGCGTACCACCCGCGCCACCTGCTCCCGCATCCGGTCCTCGGCGCGTGCGAAGCGCTCCGGGAACAGCTGCTCGTACCGCGCGTGCCAGTCGCGTGCGCGGGCGGCAGCCAGTTCGGCCTCGCTGCGGGTGTCGTCACCCTTGCTGTGCGGGCCGATCCGGGGCACCGAGAGTTCGAGGACGAGCGGCCTGCCCGTCGCGCGCACCTCCTCGACGGCCGGACCGGCGGTGGCCCTGAGGGTGTCCACGTCCCACGCGTCGGCACTGCGGTACGCGACGCCGAATCCCGCGGCGCGCCCCTCGATGGAGCCCGCCATCTGCATCTCCGCCGGCGTGGACTGGGCGATCCCGTTGTGCTCGACGACGACCACGACCGGCACCTGCCACAGCTGCGCCATGTTGAGGGCTTCGTAGACGCTGCCCTCTCCCCACGTGCCGTCACCGATATGGACGACGGCGGCACGGCCCGGCTCGTGCTCCTTCAGGTGCAGCCCGACGCCGACGGCCACCGGGAGGCTCTCGCCCTGGACGCCGGTGGAGAGATAGCGGCCGCGCAGGATGTGCTGGCTGCCGCCGACGCCCTGGCAGACGGCGCCCTCCCGGCCCATGATCTCGGCCAGCAGCCCCTCGGGGTCGCGGAAGCGCGCCAAGTAGTGCCCGTGGCCTCGGTGGTTGCTGAAGACGTGGTCCCGCTCGTCCAGCAACGGCGCGAGGGCGACCGGCACATGCTCCTGCCCCAGGCACGTGTGTGTCGTGCCGTTCAGCTTCCCCTCTGAGAAGAGGCCGAGCAGGCTGAGCTCGAAGTGCCTGATGAGCAGCAGCAGTTCGAGATCGTCGTCGGTGAGCGCCGTTCCGGGCGGGGACTCGGGGGCCGTGCGCGGCGCCGCGGCGCCTCCTGCGGCCGGAGAGGTCTGCGTGTCGCTCATGGTCGGAGCCTCCACCCGCCTCAGGCCCGGTCCGCGAGCAGTACGCGGAAGGGCAGGTTCTCCACCTGGTGGACGGAGGGCTCCTCCAGGCCGCAGTCCGTGAACATCCGGCGGTAGTTCCGCTCCGAGTGCACCTCGCCCTCGGACGTCCACACGAGCATCAGCACCGAGAACAGATGCGGCGCCGGATCCAGGGCGGGCGGGGCGTCGCTCGTGGTGAAGCCGACGATGCCGATCTTCCCGCCGGGGCGCAGGGCGGCCGCCGCGCGCGACAGCAGCTCCCGGGCGCGCTCGTCGGAGAAGTGGTGCAGCACGTTCGTGATGAGCACCAGGTCGTATTCGCCGCCGAACGAGACGTCGAACATGTCACCGGCGATGAAGTTCGTGCGCTCCCGCACGCCCATGGATCCGGCGTGCTTCGCGGCCACGTCGAGCACGTTCTCCCAGTCCAGCGACCAGACGGCTGCCTGTTCGAAGCGCTGAGCGACGGTGTATCCGTAGATGCCGTGCCCGCACGCGAGGTCGAGCACGTCCAGGCTCTCGCGGTCACGGGCCCACGGCTCCAGGGCGTCGGCCAGCACGCGGGCGGTGGGCCTGGCGACGTGCGGCGCGAATGCGGCGAAGTCCTCCCAGTACGAGTACTCGGGGGTCTCCGCGTGTTCGTCGAGGACGGTGCCGCCGTTGCGCACGGCGCCGTCGAGGTTCTTCAGCGCGTCCCACTCGTAGTCGCTGGCGATGACGTGGATCATGTCGCCCGCGTAGCCGTCGCTGTCACGCGAGAGCAACTCCGCGGCGCCCGGGGGCAGCCGGTACTGCCGGCCGTCCGTCTCGATCAGTTCCAGGGCCGCGAGCGCGTTGAGGAGGATCCGCATGCCGCGCGGGTCCGAGCCGAGCCGGCGGGCCAGCGATTCCGCGTCCTGCGGCTCCTCGCGCGCGAGCTCGTCGAAGACGCCCAGCTTGATCCCGGCCTTGAGGACGCTCGTCTCCTTGTACGCGGACATCATCGGCGTCAGCCGGTTGTGCGTGAGGGACGGGATTCGAGAAGTGTTGGTGTCAGCCGTCATCACGGCTCTCCTCCGTCTGGTGGGGCACGGTCTGCTCCGCGGCACGGCAGATCCCGGCGAGAGACTCCGGGCTCTCGAGAAGTGCCTTCGCGGACTTGAGGTAGCGAGCGGCCAGGCGTCCGTTGACGACGCGGTGGTCGTAGGAGAGCCCGACGTGGAAGAACGGGACCCGGCTGCCGTCGGCGGGGTCGGTCTCGTACTGCGTGCCGCAGAGCGAGAGCATGCAGGTCTGTCCCGGCTGTACGAACGGCACGGAACACGACAGGTCCGCGTAGTTGGCGACGGAGACCGACAGATGGGCGCCCGTCAGGTCGCGGGCCCGGAAGTCACCGGTCAGCGACTTCTTGCGGAACTCCTCGATCTCCGCGGCCACTTCGCCGAGGGACTTGTGCGCGACGGAGCGGACGACGGGAATGTAGAGGCCGTTCCCCGAGTCGATCGTGATGCCGACGTGCATGTCGTCGGCCAGGGCGACGTGGCGGTCGTCGATCCGCCGGGCGTGGATCATCGGGAAGTCGGCGGCCAGCCTGCCGGTCACCAGGACGAGCACTTCCAGCGCGGAGACGATGAGTCCCGTCTCGAGCCGTACCGCCTTGCGCTGGTCGGCCAACGCGCTCCCCCGGATCTTCATCAGGGCGAATGCCTGCGGGATCTCCCGCATCGAGCGTTCGACGGTGGAGGCCACCGCCTGCTGGTGGCGGCCGATGTCGACGACCTTCCCGTCCTCCTCCGCGGGCGCGGCAGCGAGCTGCTCGACGTCGGCGCGTGTGATGACGCTCTTGCCGAGCGTCGCGAGCCCGCCGGCCGGTATGCCGTGGCGTGCCATGAACGCGGCAGCGGGCTCGGTGATGGTCAACCCCCGGAGGGTTTCCGGGTCCTGGACCGCGGGCGACTCACCAGGCGGTGCGGCCGCGGCATCCTCGCCCGCTCCACCGGAGGTGCCGCTCGCGCCGGTTCCACCGGCCTGCGCCGGGTCCAGCAGCCGTCCGAGCACGTCGCCCGGGGCGCACTCGTCGCCCTGCTTGCGCTCCTGCCGCATGATCCCGGAGGACTCCGCGACGATCTCCTCGACGGCCTTGGCCGTCTCGACCATGGCGACGACGGCGCCCTGGGGTACGTCCTGCCCGTCCTCGAAGAGCCATTCCAGGAGCACGTACGACGCGTCGTTGTTGTTGAGCCTGGGAACGGTGATATCGGACACCTGGCTCCTTTCCGGGAAGGTGACTGGCGTGCAGGACCGGGCCGTTCACCTCCGGTGTTCGGGCACCCAGTCGTAGAAGGCCTCGGCGCGCGAGTCCTCCATCTCCGTCCACTTGCTGTCGTAGCGGTCCAGCAGATGCCCGAGACGCTCGTTGATCTTCTGGAAGTGGGGGTCCTGCCGCGCCGCGTTGAGGTTGGGCATGAGCTCCTCATCGGTCTCGATGAGGTGCACGTACAGGTCGCGGTAGCGGAAGAGCGTCCGCCGGGAGACGCCCAGCTCGATCGGCAGCGAGCTGCGGTCGTGCTCAGCGAACAGGTCGGCGATCTCGAGATGGGCCGAGGGGTCCTTGAATCGGTTGACCATCATGGTTCGGTGCTGCATCAGTGAGTCTCCGCAGTCCGGTAGTCGGGTCCCTCGCAGGGCCTTTGCCTTGACGCACCCTCATCGTGGCGAAGGGCCGTCGACATCCGCGTGAGCCTGGGTCGAGGTCCGGACGGCATGCGGTGGCGCGCTCGACGGCACACGAGAAGGGCCGCCCGTGGCGTGATGTCTCACGCGACGGGCGGCCCCGGGACCCGCGTTGCGGTGCCCTACCCGGCCGACCGGGTGGAGAGTTCGAGGAGCTCGTGCTCGCCGTCGGCCTTCACACGGGGATCCTCGGCGAGCACTGCCTGCTGCAGGCTCCTCAGCTGCTCCGAGGGCTCAAGTCCCAGCTCCTCCACCAGACTTGTGCGGAGCCGCTGATAGGCCTTGAGCGCGTCGGGCACGCGGCCCGAGCGGGCGAGCGAGATCATCAGCTTCCCGTGCAGGCTCTCGTGCAACGGGTGCTCTATGGCCAGTGAGGACAGCTCCCCGAGGAGCTCGCGGTGCCTGCCCAGCATGAGGTCGGCCTCGATGCGGTCCTCCAGGGCGCGCAGACGCCGCTCCCGCAGATGCGTGAACTTCGCCTCGAGGACGCCGCCGGGCCGCGCCTCGACGGTGTCGTGGCCGCTCCACAGGCTCAGCGAGGCGTTCAGCAGCCGTACGGCGTCCGCGTAGTTCCTGGACGCGAACTCCTTCTCGCCCTCCTGGGCGAGGAACATGAACTCCCCCAGGTCGAGCTGCCGTTGGTCGGGCACGCAGAACCTGTATCCGCCGGGCTCGGTGACGAGCCGTTCGTTGCTGACGTCCGCCGGGTCGATGCCGAGCACCCGTGAGAGCCACTTGCGGATCTGGAAGATGTACGTCTGGAGAGTGTTGTGCGCACTGACCGGAGGATCCTCGCCCCACAGCTCGTCCAGAAAGACCGATTTCGGAACCACTTCATTGGCGTTGAGCATGAGCAGGGCCAGCACCGATCTGGGCTTGGCTGCACTGAGGAAAAGGCAGTGATTACGCACTCGCACCCCGACTGCGCGTAGCACCGTGTAATGCATGATTTCGTTTCCGATGCCGATCACGTTCCCTCCGGCTGTTTTCACCAGAACTGTGGACGCGCCCCCGTGAGACCTTTGTCCGTCGACCACACACAGCCGGCACCCGCGGAGAAATCCACTCACACCGTCCGGCCGCGTTCACGCGGCGCCGAATTCAATATTGCAAGGGGGTTTGTTTAATGGTCAAGCCGATTCGGTGGTCACAATGCGCCATGGCCGCGCGAAGCGTTTCCCATCCTGTCACCCACCCCATGTAACGCCTGGTCAGAGCCGCCTGGAAGCGGTGAACAACAACAGAAATCGACCTGAACAGCGAAGGATGGACGCCTCCTGGTGCGGCAGATTTCATTTCAGCGGCGACCGCCGGGAAATCAGACGAAGACGGCATTCCATTATCCGTACAGGTGGCGCCGGATAAAGGAATGCCGGTCGTCCGGCCGCCCAGGAGCAGGCAGAACGCAGGCTCCGGGCACCGCCGGCGCGCGGAACGCCGCCGATGCCTCGGGGAGGTGCAGGGAGTCAGCCCGTGGCCCGCTTGGGCCGCGGCGGCTTCGGCATGCCCAGCAGCCCGGCGGCGCGGGCCGCCACCAGTCCGGCCTGCAGGACTTCCACGCCACGGCTGGAGACCGGGTTGAGGTTCGTCTTCTCCGAGATCCGCCGCAGCCGGTGCACCAGAGTCCGGCGGTGGATGCCCAGGGCGTGCGCCGTGCGGCCCCGGTCCAGGTCGAAGCGGTAGAGCAGGTCGAGGCTTTCGGTCAGCTCGGGGTACGGACGCAGCGGCGCGATCACCTGGCACAGCGAGTCGCGCAGGTCCTTGTCGGAGACGATGGCGCGGTCGAGGGGGATCATCTCCTCGGTGATGACCCCGCACGAGCTGGAGTGGCGGGCCACGCTCGCGATCCCCCTGGCCCGCTCCAGGGCGGCCGGGACGTCGCCGGGCACCTCGGCCTCCGCGGCGGCGATCGCCCAGCCGCGGCCAAGCCGTCCGCGCAGCGCGCGGTACAGGCCGCGGGCCCGTGCCATGCGGCGCACGGGGGCGTCGCCGTTCCAGTCGGCCTCGTCGGCGATGGCGAGGAAGACCGCCGGGTACGGCTCGCCGTCGCAGATCATCACCCTGCCCCAGTCGCCCTCGTCGGCCGCCTCCGCGGCCAGCAGGATCTCGTGGCGCAGCGCGGGGTCCGCCACGATGGGGACGATCACGACGTAGGAGCAGATCGCGCCCAGGTCGGCGGCCACCGCGAGTTCTTCGGTGGCGAAGCCCTTGCTCAGCGCCTGTGCGTACTCGCGGCGCACCTTGATGCTGCGGCTCTCGTCACGCATGGCCTCGCACAGGGTCTGCTGGACCCGCTCGAGGATGCGGGCGACCTGCTCCGCCTGCCACTTGGTGAAATCGGCCAGGCTCGCGAGGTCCCCGGCCTCCGCGACGGACCACATGTCGGCCAGCATGGTGGATCCGACCAGCTCACAGCCCGCCGTCAGATCGCCGAACGAGCAGCCCGACCGGGACAGCTCCAGCATCTGCGAGCAGTAGACCTGCATTTCGGAGTCGGACACGTCCTTCCCCTCGGCCCACAGCTCCTGTGCCGTGGTCACCGCGAAACGGACCGATTCGTCGCGGACCCTGCGTACCTTCAGGGACGCACGATCTGCGGGAAATGCCTCGTCAAGTGCCTCGGTGACCTTCTGGACGGTGCAGTCCCGCCGGTCACGCAGCCGCTGTACCAGTGCGACTCCGGCAAGTAGATTTTCTCGTGCTCCCAGCAGAGGTTTCGCCTGTGACATACCGCCACGCTCATCTCTCCCGCCACCCGTTAGCTACTTTCCGCCTCGGACGGTACGCGAGACGTTCGGGACGGAACAAGATTATTGGCCAGGCCACGTAAAAAGGGCTGGAATCAAGCTCTCCGAACCGGGTCGCTGGAATGTTTTGACCTGTAGCGACGGAATTCGCGGCAATGAGTCGCTACGTTCCCATTTGAATTCCAAAAGACCTGGCGGGCACACCTGCCGATGCTGCGCAGGCTACGCTGACGCCGTGAGCACGAGCAACGGGAGCGGACAACCCGCGCGGACCCGCCGCCGCGGAAAGGCCCTCGAGGAGGCGATCTTCGCTGCGGCGCTGGAGGAACTCGCCGAAGAGGGATTCGAGGGCGCCACGATGGAAGGCATCGCGGAGCGTGCGCACACCGGCAAGTCCTCCATCTACCGGCGCTGGCAGACCAAGCAGGAACTGGTTCTGGACGCCCTGCGGCAGGGGCTGCCCCGGCTCGGCGACCCGCTTCCCGACACAGGCTCGCTCCGGGGCGATCTGCTTTACCTGCTGACGCGCATGGCCGGCGTGCTCGACGCGCCGCCCGGCAGGGCGCTGCGCGGAATGATCGTGGACGGCAGGCACCCGGCACTGGTCTCGGCCATCGACGAGCGGCTCATCCAGCCACGCATCCAGCTCATCGTGGACGTGCTGCGGCGCGCCGCCGACCGCGGCGAGATCAGCGCCGCGGCTCCCGTCCTGCTCGCCGGTACCGCCGGTCCCGCGATGGTCGTCCAGGAACAGCTCCTGCGCGGGCGCCCGTTGAGCGAGGCCCGCATCGCGGAGGTCATCGACCACGTCGTCTTCCCGGCGCTCGGAATCCTCCCGCCGGGCCTGGGCGACGCGCCCCGGCGGTACCGGGCGCAGTAGGCAGGGCCTCAACGCCCCTCGGCGGCCCCGGGTTTCGTGGCGAAGACCAGGACGTCCGTGCCGCCCACCGGCTGCGACATCCGCACCTCGAAGCCCGCGTCCGCGAGCCACTCGTGGCACTCGGAGAGCGTGTACTCCCGGCCGCCGTCGGAGGTGAGCAGCATGTTCAGGCTGCCCAGCAGGCTCAGCGGCCGCTCACGCCGGTCGGAGTCGATCAGCCTGTCGTAGATGACGATCCCGCCACCGGCGGGCACCGCCTCGTGCACCGACGCCAGTATGTGCCGCCGCTGCTCCTCGCCGTAGTAGTGGAGGATGTGGCCCAGGATGTGCACGTCGGCCTTCGGCAGCGGCTCCTCGAAGAAGTCGCCGACGACGTAGCCGATCCGGTCCAGCAGGCCGAGCGCCTCGATGTGCTCCTTGAAGTACGGCTCGATCTGCGGGAGGTCGAAGACGGTGCCGGACAGGCCCGGGTGACGCTGCACCAGCGTGGCCGCGAGGTTGCCGCGCGCGCCGCCGACGTCCACGAACGACGAGTAGCGGTCCCAGTCGACCAGTTCGGTCAGTTCGCGGCCGACCTGGCCGTTGACCGCGTCCATCGCCCCGAGGAAGGGGCGCGCGGCGTTCGAGTCCTGGTATCCGTCGAAGAAGCCGCCGCCGGTGGGCACTTGGGGCTCGCCGGTGCGCAGCCCGTCGGTGAGTTTGCCCCACACCGGCATCAGGTAGTGCTTGGCCATCATGGCGTACCCCCCGACGAACGTCGGTTCGCGCCGGTCCAGGTACTGACGGGCGACGGCGCTGCTGCGGTATCCCGACTCGTCGCGGTCGAGCAACTCCAGTGCCACCAGGGCGTCGAGGAAGTCGCGGGCGCCGCGGGAGTGGATCCCGAGAGCCTGCCGGGCCTCCTCCAGGGGCAGCGGCTTGTCGGCGAGTTTCGTGAACACGTCGAGTTCAACCGCGCTGATCAGCGCCTGGGAGCTGTAGAAGGCCATGGTGAGCTGGAGCACGGGGGCCGGCGACGACGCGGCCGTCTTGTCTGCGTGCATGGGGGTTCTCCTGTGGTGTCCGTACGTGGAGGGGTGGTCGGTGGGCTCCGGCTCATCGGGTCCCGGAGAGGTCCTGCTGCAACTGCTCGACGGAGTCCGTGTGATGCTCCGCCTTGCGGAAGACCGGGTGGTCGACGATTCCCGAGAGGAACGACGTCGTACTGCTCACGCCGTGCCCGTCGATGCGGAACTCCCCCGCGGCCCTGCGGAGTCGTGCGATGGCACCGTCGCGGTCGGGCGCCCACACGATCAGCTTCGCCAGCAGGGAGTCGTACGAGGAGGGGATCACCATGCCGGGGTAGCCGTGGGAGTCCACCCGTACGAACTGGCCGCCAGGAGGCTCGAAGACGTCGAGGCGACCCGGCGTCGGTACGAAGCCCAGGTCCGGGTTCTCCGCGTTGATGCGGCCCTCGATGGCCACCCCGCGGAACTGCACGTCCTGCTGACGCAGGCTCAGCGGCTCGCCGGCGGCGATCCGAAGCTGCTCGGCGACGATGTCGACGCCCGTCACCATCTCGGTCACCGGATGCTCCACCTGGAGGCGGCAGTTGACCTCGATCAGATGGAAGGAGCCCTCCTCGTCCACGACGAACTCGAAGGTTCCCGCGCCCTCGTAGCCCACCGCCAGCGCGCCCTGCACGGCCAGTTCGCCCATCTTGGTGGCGACACCGGGCGGCAGCCCCGGGGCGGGCGACTCCTCGACCAGCTTCTGCCGGCGCCTCTGCAACGAGCAGTCCCGTTCACCGAGGTGTACGCCATTGCCGTGCGCGTCGCACAGCACCTGCACCTCGATGTGCCGGACGCGCTCCACGAAGCGTTCGAGGTAGACGCGTCCGTCCCCGAACAGCGCTTGTGCCTGGGTGCGCGTCTCCCGGTGGACGCGCCGGAGCTCCGCCGCGTCCCGCGCCAGCCCGATGCCGCGCCCGCCGCCGCCGGCGACGGCCTTCAGCAGCACGGGGTAGCCGATCTCGTCCGCGAGTGCCTTGGCCTCCTTCCAGTCGTCCAGCGGCTCCGTGCTCCCGGGAAGGACGGGCACGCCCGCGTCGCGCATCAGTCCGCGGGTGCGGGACTTGTCGGCGAGCTGCTGCATCGTCGTGCCGGACGGGCCGATGAACTTCAGGTCGTCCTGGGCGCAGATCTCGGCGAAGTCCGGGTCCTCGGAAAGGAATCCGTATCCGGGGTGTATCGCCTGCGCGCCCGTCTTCTTCGCCGCCTCGATCAGGGCCGGGATCAGCAGGTAGCTCTGCTTCGCGTCCGCGGGCCCTATCCGGACGGCCTCGTCCGCGAAACGCACCACCGCGGAGTCCTCGTCCTCCGTGGAGTGCACCGCGGCGACGCGGATTCCCAGCTCCCGGCACGTCCGCGCGATGCGCAGGGCGATCTCGCCGCGATTGGCGATGAGAACGGTGTCGAACATGGTCTGATCACTCCTCACCGCCGGCCGGTGAGACGGCCAGCAGGGGCTCGCCGAACTCCACCGACGCCGTGTCGGGGACCAGGATCTCCTCGACGATGCCGGTGACTTCCGCGTGGATGGGCATCATCAGCTTCATCGCTTCCAGGATTCCGACCTGCTGGCCCTCCTCGACCCGGTCGCCCACCGTCACGAAGGGACGTGCGCCGGGATTCGGGCAGTGGTAGAAGCGCCCGACCGTGGGAGCGCAGACGTGGTGCAGGTCCGACTCCTCCGTGGGGTCCGGACCGGACCCGTCCGGTATCGCCACCGGCGCGACCACCGTGTCCAGCTGGCCGGGC
Source organism: Streptomyces bathyalis (assembly GCF_015910445.1). NCBI lineage: Bacteria > Bacillati > Actinomycetota > Actinomycetes > Kitasatosporales > Streptomycetaceae > Streptomyces > Streptomyces bathyalis. The sequence goes on along the minus strand of NZ_CP048882.1, from coordinate 5,529,663 downwards.
TCGGGCCACTCGACCTCGACCGAGATCCCCGAGACGCTCATCCGGATCACCCGGGGCCCGGTCTGCGAGGACTCCGCGAGTTGTGCCACACGGGCGCACACCGACCGCAGCAGCTCGTCCTGCTTCGCCTGTGCCGCTCGCTCGGTATCGGTCGCCGTGCCCGTCGCCGTACCGGTTGCCGTGTCCATTGCCGTGTCAGTCACCCGGCCACCTCCTGCATCACCGGGGTCGCATCGGCCCCGAAGGCTCGAAACCTCTTCCTGCGCTGCTCCACCAGAACGTCCGGCGCGACGCACGACAGTTCGCTCACCGTGCTCGCCAGGGCGACGCGCATGACGTCGTCCGGTACGGAGCCGGCGCCGTCGTGCGCGTCCGCCGGCTCCGGGAGCACCGCGTCCACAACGCCCAGCGACAGCAGCGACTTGGCGTCGAGCCGCAGGGCCCGCGCCGCGTCGGGCGCCTTGGCCGCGTCGTCCCAGAGGATCGCCGCGCAGCCCTCCGCGCTGATGACGGAGTACGTCGCTCCGGGGCACATCAGCACGCGGTCCGCGACGCCGAGCGCCAAGGCGCCGCCGCTGCCGCCCTCGCCGATGACGACGGTGACGACGGGCACCGGAAGGCCCGACATCAGCACCAGGTTCTCCGCGATCGCGACCGCCTGTCCGCTCTCCTCCGCAGCGACGCCCGGATAGGCGCCCGGCGTGTCGATGAACGTGATCACGGGCAGGCCGAGCTTGCCGGCCAGCCTCATCAGACGTGCCGCCTTGCGGAAGCCCGCCGGTGAGGCCATGCCGTAGTTGCGTGCCGCCAACTCCGCGGAGTCGTGCCCTTTCTGATGCCCGACCACGACGACGGGCGCGCCCTCCAGTACCGCCAGGCCACCGATCACCGCGGGGCAGTCGCCCGAGACGCGGTCGCCGTGCAGTTCGTGGAAGGAGTCGAAGGAGCGCTGCACATAGTCGGCGGTGGTCGCCCCGGACAGGTCCCGCGCCCGCTTCACGGCTTCCCACGGATCGACTTCGGGAAGCCGCAGCGGGTCGGTCACCAGCTCCACCTCGCCCTCGACGGCCGGCGTGCGCGGCACCTGGGCCGCGAGCAGCGCACCGATCGCCCCGCGCAGCGAGGAGCGCGGCACGATGTCGTCGATCCAGCCCCGCTCCAGCAGGAACTCCGCGGTCTGGAAGCCCTCCGGCAGGCTCTGCTGCAAGGTCTGCCGGATGACGCGGGGCCCGGCGAAGCCCATGCGGGCACCGGGTTCGGCGAGGATCACGTCGGTCGTCGAGGCGTAGGAGGCCGCGACGCCGCCGTACGTGGGGTCCGTGATCAGCGAGACGGTCAGGATCCCGGCCTCGTCGAGCGCGGCCAGGGCCTGACTCGTCTTCGCCATCTGCATCAGGGACAGGGCGCCCTCCTGCATGCGGGCCCCGCCGGAGGCGGGCACGATCAGCAGCGGCACCCGCTCGCGCAGGGCGGCCTCGGCGGCCAGGGTGACGAGTTCACCCGTGCCGCTTCCGAGGCTGCCGCCCATGAAGCGGAAGTCCATGGCGGCGATGACCAGCGGCCGTCCGAGGATCTCCGCACGGGCGCAGGCCACCGCCTCGTCCATCCCCGTGCTCTCCCGGGCCCGCCGGAAGCGCGCCGCGTAGGGCTCGGAGTCGGTGAACCCGAGAGGATCGTGCGCCCCCACGTCCGAGCCGAGCAGCTGGACGCTGCCCGGGTCGGCCAGCTGGACCAGCCTGTCCGGGGCGGACAGCCGGCTGTGGTGCGAGCAGTGGGGACACACGCCCCACGACCGTTGCCACTGCCGGCAGTAGACCAGCCGGCCGCACGAGCGGCACGCGGACCACTCGGACTCGGCGAGGGAGATGACCTGATCATGAATCATGACCGAGAACCAATTCTGCGTCGGCGGATTACCGGGCCTTGCACTCCAGGAGCGTCCAGTGCTCGATGGGGTCGTTGACCAGCTCGAAGCCGGTGCGCTCGAAGAGTTCGCGCCAGTCCTCGAGGGTTCGCTCGCGGCCTCCGTAGAGCACGAGCATGTCCAGGTCGAGCAGCTTTCCGTGGTCCCAGTGGTTCGCCGGTGCCATGACCAGGTCCCACACCAGGAGCGTCGCGCCGCTGTCCCCGATCCGCTCCCGCACCCGGCGCAGCAGACGCTCGGCCCGCTCCTCGGACTGGTTGTGCAGTACGGCCTTCAGCAGATAGGCGTCGCAGCCGTCGGGGATCGGATCCTTGAAGAAGTCTCCGGCGCGCACCTCGACCCGCTCGGTGACGCCGTGCTTGTCGAGCACCTTGTCGGACGCGCCGACCACCTCGGGGAGGTCCATCAGCACGGCGTTCAGCCCCGGATGCCGGCTCAGCGCCTGGCCGAGGAAGTAGCCGTCGTTGCCGCCGAGGTCGGCGATCCTCGTGAACCGCTCGAAGCCGAAGGAGTTCATCTCCTCATCGGTCATCTGGCGGGCCCAGTGGCTCATGAAGCCCTCGAAGAACTCCCGCTCGGCGGGGTTGTCCTCGAGGTACTGGTAGAAGGGCTTGCCGAACCGGTGCTCGAACGCGGGCTCGCCCGTCCGCACGCTGTGCATCAGTTCCTCGTACGGCAGGGTCGTCATGTCCATCGTGTTGTACTTGACGAGGGGCACGACGTCGGAGGACCTCAACAGCCCGCTGGAGAGCGGGGTGTTCTCGAAGTGACGGGCCTGCGTCTCGCGGAAGATGCCCAGCGCGGTCGAGGACCGCAGCAGCCGGTACAGCGCCGTCTCGTCGGCGCCGCATTCGCTCGCGAGTTCCGACACGGGGCGGGGGCCGTCGGCCACGCGTTCGGCGATGTCGAGTTCCAGGAGCACCTGGACGACCTTCAGCAGCCTGCCGCCGAAGGAGAGCATCACCTGGTGCCAGGCGTGCAGGTCGTCGTCCTGGATCGGGATGGTCGCCACCACCGAGTCGTTCTCTATCGCGCTCATGTCAGGCCCCTCCCTGCGCACGCGCGGCTTCCTCGACGACCTTCTTGATGTGCGCCATGTTGCTCTGCGTGGCGTTGTTGAGATGAGCCGTCATCTGCGCGTTGTCCATGTGCGCTTCGGGCTTCATGTCGAACTCCTGCTGCCAGCGCATCTTCGTGCCCTCGTCCACCTCCGCGTACTCCCAGCGAAGGTTCATGAACTCGAAGGGCCCCTTCTCGACACGCACGGCGCGCACCGTCCGTGAGTCGCGGTCGGGGAACCGGTCGGAGACCCAACTCCACACGCGGCCCTCGGAGTCCGGGTGCGTGGAGAGCCGGAAGCGGATCCGCTCGTCGTTCTGCTCCAGCACCTGCGCGTCCGAGTACTCGTTGAACAGCTGCGGCCACGACTCCACGTCGTTCGTCATGCTCCACACGAGTTCGAAGGGCGCGTTGATCACGACACTGTTGTCGGTCCTGGCGGGCATTTGCGATCACCTCACTGCCGGCTGGGCGTTGACGTACTCGATCATCATCTGGGGGGTCTTGAGGTCCCCGAGGACCTCGTCCGTGATCTCGATGCCGTGTTCCTGCTTGATCCTCGCCGCGACCTCCATCAGAGCCAGCGAGTCGAACTCCAGCTCTGCGAAGGGGGTCTGGAGGATGTCGCCGTCGAGGTCGACGCCGTCACCCTCGCCTGCGGCCTCGCGCATCATCATGCGCAGTTCGTCGAAGGTCATCGCGGTCATGGCTCCTTCACTGACTGTCGGTCGGGTGATCGCGGACCACGGTCGCGGAGTTGAATCCGCCGTAGCCGCGCGCGAGTACGAGTGCTGTGCGGACCGCGCCCTGTCTCGGCTCGCCCAGGACGAGATCGAGTCCGGCGCAATCCCCGGCAAGCACCCGGGTGTTGGTGGTGGGCGGGATCGTGCGGTGACGGATGCTCAGCAGAGCCGTCGCGAGATCGAGCGGCCCTCCGCCTCCGTAGAGTCGGCCGAACATGGTCTTCGGGGCGGTGACGGGCACTCCCAGCGGCCCGAACACCTCGGTCAGGGCGCGCGCTTCGGCGCTGTCGGCCTCGGGTTCCCCGGCCGCGTCGGCGAAGACGACGTCGACCTCTTCGGGCCCGATGCCCGCGTCGGCGAGGGCGTTGCGCACGGCGCGCCCCAGCGTGGATCCGCGGCCGCTGTCCGGCGGCGGGTCGAACGTGGAGGCATGTCCGGCCAGCACGCCGTAGACGTTCCGGCCGCCCCGGGCGCGCCAGGAGGCGGCGTCCTCGGCGATGAGCATCGCACCGCCCTCGCCCGGCACGTGCCCGCTCGCCTCGGCGTCGAAGGGCATGTACGCCGTCCTCGCCTCGGCACTGCGGCTCACCCGGGCGTCGGCCACGTGCGCCACCCAGCCCCAGGGGCAGAGCGTGGTCTCGGTGCCGCCGGTCACCATGAGCGTCGTCGCGCCGTTGCGGATGCTGCGCCGCGCGTTGGCGACCGCGTCGAGGCCGCCGGCCTGCTCGCCGACGAGCACGCTGTTGGATCCGCGCATGCCGTGCCGGATGGAGACCTGGCCGGTGTTGACGGCGTAGAACCACGCGTACGACTGGTAGACGCTGACGAACTCCGAGCCCTGGCCCCACAGTTTCTGCAGTTCGGCCTGGCCGTAGCCGTAGCCGCCCGCGGCGCTGGACGTCGCGACTCCCATGTCGTAGTCGCGGAAGGACTCGGGGTCCGCCCCGGCGTCGGCGAGCGCCCACTCCGTGGCCACCAGGGACATCTGCGTCGCGCGGTCGGTCTGCTTCAGCAGCCGCGACGGCAGGTGGTCCGAGCCCTCGAAGTCACGGGCCTCGCCGGCGAGCCGTATCGGGTAGCCGCCCGCGTCGAAGGCGGAGATCTCGGCGATCGCGTTCTTCCCCGCGAGCAGCGCCTCCCAGTACGCCTCCGTACCCGTGCCGTTGGCGGCGATCACACCCAGACCGGTCACGACGGCCGCCGACCCGGTCACGGCTTGTCTCCCCGGTACGCGGTGAGTACCGCCGCGCTCTGGAAGCCGCCGAAGCCGCTCCCGACGCTCAGTACGGTGTCGACCCGCTGGTCACGGGCCGTCAGCGGCACGTAGTCCAGATCGCACTCGGGGTCGTCCGTCTCCAGGTTGGCGGTCGGGGGCACGACGTCGTGCTCGATGGCCAGTGCGCAGGCGGCCAGTTCGATCGACCCGATGGCCCCGAGCGAATGCCCCAGCATGGACTTGAGCGAACTGACGGGCCGGTGGTAGGCCACGTCGCCGAGGCTGCGCTTGAACGCCGCCGTCTCGTGACGGTCGTTCTGCTTGGTGCCGGAACCGTGCGCGTTGATGTAGTCGACGTCGTCGGGAGCGACGCGGGCCTGCCGCATCGCCGCGTCGATCGCCTCGGCCATCTCGCGGCCGTCCGCCTTGAGTCCGGTCATGTGGTACGCGTTGCTGCGTCCCGCGAAGCCGGAGAGCTCGGCGTAGATGTGCGCTCCACGCCGCAGGGCGGACTCCAGCGTCTCCAGTACGAACACCGCCGCGCCCTCGCCGAGCACGAATCCGTCCCGGTCGAGGTCGAACGGCCGTGAGGCGTGCGCCGGGTCGTCGTTCCGCGGCGAGGTCGCCCTGATCGCGTCGAAGCAGGCGACGGTGATCGGCGTGATCGGCGCGTCGGTGGCCCCGGCCAGCATGACGTCCGCGGAACCCTCGCGTACCAGCTCGTACGCGTAGCCGACGGCGTCGAGTCCGGAGGTGCAGCCCGTGGAGACCACGGTCGCCGGCCCCTCGGCCCCGGCTTCCCACGCCAGATCGGCGGCGAACCGGACGGGCACCATGTACTCGAACAGCTGCGGTACGACGTCGGTGTGCCCGACCAGCCAGTCGCTCCCGGAGTCGCTCACGACCGAGTACTCCTGGTCGAGGCTGGTGCTCGCGCCGATCGCGCTGCCGATGGTCACGCCCGTGCGGGCGGCGAGCGCCTCGTCGATCTCGATGCCGCTGTCGGCCAGGGCCTCCCGCAGGCAGACGAGCCCGAACTGGCCCGCGCGGTCGAGGCGTCGGGTCTGCAGCGGCGTCAGCCCGTGGAACTCCGGCTCGAAGTCCACCTCCGCGGCGATCCGCGAACGGTAACCGTCCGCGTTGAAGAGGGAGATCGTCCGCGTCGCGGTGGTGCCCGAGGAGATCAGTTTCCAGTAGTCGTCCCTGCCGACGCCGCCCGGCGCCACGACGCCCATGCCTGTGATCACGACCCTGCGGTTCATCGCGGACCACCCACCCGAGGTGGCTGCGAATCAGGGTTCGGCACCGGTTCGGTGTCCACGTGCCCGAGCTCGGGCCGGGGGGCCAGCGGGCTGATGTGGTAGACGAGGAAGGCCGGCGTGGAACCGGTGCTGACCAGACGGTGCCGCTGGCCCCGCCGGAACATCACCGCCTCGTCGGCGGCCAGGTCCTGCTCCTCGCCGTCCACGGTGATCCGCAGCTCTCCCTCGACAAGGTAGATGAACTCGTCGGAATAGGGGTGGTAGTGCTCGGCGATCCTGTCGCCGGGACGGATCCGCTGTGTGCCCGTGAATCCCGCCGTCGCACCCACCGAGTGAGGCGTGAGCAGAGCCTTGATCTCGCCGCCCTGCCGGTTGTTGGACGCTACGTCTGCCGCAACTACCTTCGGCGCATTGCCAGTTGACACCGTCTTCCCCTTCGGATGCCGGATACGTCGCCACGCGCCGGCAGTTCGCGCCGGCGGTTCGCACACTGCTGCGCTGCGACAGGAACGCTAGGGACGGCGCCTTGAACCATTCGTGAACCGGGCTGGTGACCCGGACCGGCGACGGGTGAGCCCTGGCACGACCAGGACACCAGCGGTGCTCACTCGCCCTCCGGCATGATCACGCGATGTGCCCAGCGCCTGTTGAACGCTCCGCGTGCGCGTGCTCCGGCAGCGGGGAAGGCCGTCCCGCCCGCGGACCGTGCGGCCCGGAACTCTCAGGCTCAGTCGACCGAAGGGGAGAACCATGACCGCACGAAGGATCGCGCTCGTCACCGGCGGGTCTCGGGGCATCGGCAGTGCCGCGTCGCGGCAGCTCGCCGCCGACGACGTCACGGTGGTCGTCAACTACCACACGAATGCCGAGGCCGCGCAGAAGGTGGTGGACGAGATCCGCGAGGGCGGCGGCGAAGCCGTCCCCGTGCAGGCGGACATCGGGGACCCGGCTCAGGTGCGGGCGCTGTTCGACACCGTGGAGGACCGCTTCGGGGCGCTCGACATCTACGTCAACAACGCCAACACCGCAGCCACCTTCTCCACGATCGCCGACGCCCCCGACGAGCACTTCGAGCAGACGTTCCTCACCAACACCCGCTCCATGTTCGTCGCGCTGCGGGAGGCCGCCCGGCGGCTACGGTGCGACGGCAGGATCATCTTCGTCTCCAGCGGCGTGACCAAGATGCACATCCCGAAGTTCGGTCTCTACGCGGCGACCAAGGCCGCCGGCGAGCAGATGATCCGCACTCTCGCCCACGAGTGCGGCGCCCGAGGCGTCACGGCCAACAGCGTCGTCCTCGGCCCGATACGCAGCGCGTCCTTCGACGACCGGCCGGGCGGCGCGGCCGAGGGCATCGCGCAGCAGACACCTCTGGGGCGCATCGGGGAACCCGAGGACGCCGCCGACGTCATCGCCTTCCTGGCATCGGACGCCGGACGCTGGATCACCGGGCAGTCCATCAACGCGGGCGGCGGACTCTACTGAACCGCGCCGCTACCGAACCGCCCCTCCCAGGCCGGGCATTGGAATCACGCCGGGCCCGCGGGCCCGACGGATCGCTAGAACCCCAGCCTGCGAAGCTGCTTGGGGTCGCGCTGCCAGTCCTTGGCGACCTTCACATGCAGGTCCAGATACACGGGCGTGCCCAGCAGTGCCTCGATGTGCTTGCGCGACGTCGTGCCGACGTCCTTGAGCCGCTTGCCCTTCGGACCGATGACGATGCCCTTCTGGCTGGGGCGCTCCAGGAAGATGTTGGCGTGGATGTCCAGCAGAGGCCGGTCCGCGGGCCGGTCCTCACGGGGCAGCATCTCCTCGACGACGACCGCGATGGAGTGCGGCAGTTCGTCCCGCACGCCCTCGAGCGTGGCCTCACGGATGAGTTCGGCGACCATGACCTGCTCCGGCTCGTCCGTCAGGTCGCCGTCCGGGTAGAGCGGCGGACCCTCGGGGAGCATCGGGGCCAGCAGGTCGGCCAGCAGAGACACCTGCCGGTCCTCGACGGCCGAGACCGGCACGATCTCCGCCCACTCGATCCCGCACTCCTTGCCGAGCCGGTCGACGGCGATCAGCTGCTCGGCCATCGCCCTGGAGTCGGCCAGGTCGGACTTGGTGACCACGGCCACCTTCGGGGTCCGCTTGAGGCCGGCCAGTTCGGCGGCGATGAAGCGGTCGCCCGGGCCGATCCGCTGGTCGGCGGGCAGGCAGAAGCCGATGATGTCGACCTCCGCCCACGTCGTACGGACGACGTCGTTGAGCCGCTCCCCCAGCAGGGTGCGCGGCTTGTGCAGACCCGGGGTGTCCACGAGCACCAGCTGCGCCTCGGGACGGTGCACGATGCCGCGCACCGTGTGCCGGGTGGTCTGCGGACGGTTGGAGGTGATCGCGACCTTCGTGCCCACCAGCGCGTTGGTCAGGGTCGACTTGCCCGCGTTGGGACGGCCGACGAAGCACGCGAACCCGGAGCGGTGCGGTGCCTGCGAGGAGTCGGCCGGGGAGGAAGGTACGTCCATGGCGACCATTGTCCCCGATCGGGTGAGTGCCCCTGACCGGTGGTGAGGCCGGGCGCCCCAGGGACGTTCACGGCCCCCGCCGGGGGTCAGCCGGCCGCGACCGTCGCGCGCAGCTGCCCGTCGGGTCCCGCCAGCAGCACCGTCGTCGCCTGGCCGGAAAGGTCGTGCACGGCCGACAGGTCCGTGGCCGGGATCAGCTCCGACTCGGTGACGACCGCCGCGGCCTCCAGCGACTCGGCGCCGGACGCGACAGCCATCGCGACCGCCGTCTGAAGGGCGCTGAGCTGCAGAGAGGGCAGGGCCACCGAACCGGCCACGTATGTGCGGCCCGTCTCGTCCCGTACCGCCGCGCCCTCCGGGACGCCGTTGCGCGCGCGGGCGCTGCGGGCCAGCGTGAGGAGCTTGCGGTCCTCGGGGTCCAGTGCCTGATCACTCTGGTCACTCATACGCCCGAGCATATGTCGCGCCGTGCGAGGCACGGCCGGGGGCTGCCGTCCAGAACCCCCGTCCCGCCGGGAGGCGTTCAGGAACGGTCGAGCCGGAGCCGCTCGCGGCGGGGCAGCCCGGCGACCACCAGGTCGTAGGAGTCCTCGATCATGTCCCGGACCATGCGCTCCGGAAGTGAGCCGTCGAGCGTGACCGTGTTCCAGTGCCGCTTGTTGAGGTGGTAGCCGGGTGTGACGGCCTGATGGGCCTCGCGCAGCTGGACGGCCAGCTCCGGTTCGCACTTCAGGCTCACCCGCAGCGGGCTCTCATCGAGCGGACAGATTGCGAAGATCTTCCCGCCGACCTTGAAGACCGACAGCTCCGGGGAGAACGGGAAGTCCTCAAACGTCCCGTTCAGCTCCAGGCAGTACGTGCGCAGCTCATCCGGAGTCATGTGTTCAGGGTCCCCCTTCGGGATCCGCCCCGCCCGGCAGGGCGGCCGGCTCACGCGTTGGCCGGCTCGTCCGTGGAGGACTCGTCCGCGTCCTCGGCGGAGCGGACCGGCTCGACCAGCACCGTGACGATCCTGTTCCGCCGCCCCGCCGGGGCTTCCGCCGTCAGCCGCAGCGCCGTCAGCTCCGGGTCGGAACGGTCCTCGGTGACGTCGACCGTCGCCGTGGCGCCCGCGATGGGCACACGGCCGAGCGACTTCGCGAGCAGACCGCCGACCGTCTCCACGTCCTCGTCGTCGAGCCCGACCAGGTCGTACAGCTCACCCAGGTCCCCGATGTCGAGGCGGGCAGTGACGCGGTAGCGGCCCTCGCCCAGCTCCTGAACGGGCGGCAGCTCACGGTCGTACTCGTCGGTGATCTCGCCGACGATCTCCTCCAGGATGTCCTCGATCGTCACGATCCCGGCCGTGCCGCCGTACTCGTCGATGACGACGGCCACGTGGATGCGGTCCTGCTGCATCTCGCGCAGCAGATCGCCCGCGTTCTTCGTGTCCGGCACGAACGCCGCCGGGCGCATCGCCGTGGAGACCAGCTCCGTCTCGGCCTCGCGGCTGATGTGCACCCTTCGCGCGAGGTCCTTGAGGTAGACGATGCCCACGACGTCGTCCTCGCTCTCCCCGACGACGGGGATGCGGGAGAAACCGGAGCGCAGGGCCAGGGTCAGCGCCTGCCTTATCGTCTTGAACCGCTCGATGGTGATCAAGTCGGTACGCGGAACCATCACTTCACGCACGATCGTGTCACCGAGCTGGAAGACGGAGTGCACCATCTTCCGCTCCTCGGCCTCGATCAGCGACTCCTGCTCGGCCAGGTCCACCAGGGCGCGCAGCTCGGCCTCGCTCGCGAACGGGCCCTTGCGGAAGCCCTTTCCGGGCGTGAGCGCGTTACCGACGAGGATCAGCAGCTGCGGCACCGGCCCGAGGATGCGCACCAGCGGAACCAGCACGTACGACGCGGCCGTGGCGGTGTTCAGCGGATGCTGACGGCCGATGGTGCGCGGCGAGACGCCGATGGCCACATAGCTGACCAGCACCATCACGCCCATCGCGACCGCCAGCGACTCCCATGTGTCCTCGAAGGCCCGCAGACACGCGTACGTCACCAGCACACCGGAGGAGACCTCGCACGCCACCCGCACCAGCAGCGCCAGATTGAGATAGCGCGTCGGGTCGTCGGCCACGACCGCCAGCCGCTCGGCGCCTCGCCGGCCCTGGCGGACCGCTTCCTCCGCGCGGTAGCTGGTCGTACGGGCCAGACCGGCCTCCGCACACGCGGCCAGCCAGGCGACGACGAGCAACAGGACCGCCGCAGCGATCAGCCGGGCCGTCACGACGTCGTCGTGGGAGCGGGAGAGGGCCCCGTCAGCCCGCGCTCGCCGCGCCAGCCGTCCAGGATCGCCGACTGCAGACCGAACATCTCGGCCTTCTCGGCTGCCTCCTCGTGGTCGTATCCCAGCAGGTGCAGCACCCCGTGAACGGTGAGCAGTTGGAGCTCCTCGTCCATCGAGTGCTGCGTGGGAGCGTCGGCGCCCTGCTGCTCGGCGACCTCGGGGCACAGCACGATGTCACCGAGGAGCCCGGGCGGCGGCTCCTCCTCTTCCCGCACGGGCGGGCGCAGCTCGTCCATCGGGAACGACATCACGTCGGTGGGCCCCGGCAGATCCATCCACTGCAGGTGCAGCTGCTCCATCGCGTCGGCGTCGACGACGATCACCGAGAGCTCCGACAGGGGATGGATCCGCATGCGGTTCAGCGAGTAGCGGGCGATGTCGAGCAGCGCCTGCTCGTCGACGGTCCGCCCGGATTCATTGTTGACGTCGATCGTCATGGGGCAGGCTCAGCGCTTTCCGTGGCCGTGACGGTCTCCGGACCTGCCGCCGGTTCCGGGCGCGCCCGAGGAACCCTGGGCCGCTGGGTCCGCCCCGTTCCGCACGTCGTAGCGCTCGTAGGCGTCGACGATGCGGCTGACGAGCTTGTGCCGCACCACGTCGGAGCTGTCGAGCATGCTGAAGTGCACGTCGTCCACGCCGTCCAGGATCTCCCGGACCTGGCGCAGACCGCTCTTCGTGCCGCCCGGAAGGTCGACCTGGGTGACGTCCCCGGTGATCACGATCTTCGAGTCGAAGCCGAGCCTGGTGAGGAACATCTTCATCTGCTCGGGGTTCGTGTTCTGCGCCTCGTCCAGGATGATGAAGGCGTCATTGAGGGTGCGACCCCTCATATAGGCCAGCGGCGCCACCTCGATCGTGCCCGCTGCCATCAGGCGCGGGATGGAATCCGGATCGAGCATGTCGTGCAGGGCGTCGTAGAGCGGGCGCAGATACGGGTCGATCTTCTCGTAGAGGGTGCCGGGCAGGAAGCCGAGCCGCTCCCCCGCCTCGACCGCCGGCCTGGTCAGGATGATCCGGTTGACCTGCTTGGACTGCAGCGCCTGGACGGCCTTGGCCATCGCGAGGTAGGTCTTGCCGGTGCCTGCGGGGCCGATGCCGAAGACGACCGTGTGCTTGTCGATCGCGTCGACGTAGCGCTTCTGGTTGAGCGTCTTCGGACGGATCGTGCGGCCGCGGCTGGAGAGGATGTTCTGCGTCAGCACTTCGGCCGGGGTCTCGCCGGCGGAGCCGTCCTGCTGGTCACGGAGCATCGAGATGGAGCGCTCGACCGCGTCCTCCGTCATGGGCTGACCGGTGCGCAGGACCAGCATCATCTCGTCGAAGAGACGCTGGATGAGATCGACCTCCGCGGCCTCGCCCGAGGCACTGATCTCGTTACCGCGCACGTGGATGTCGACGGCGGGGAACGCTTGCTCGATCACGCGCAACAGGGAGTCACCGGAACCCAGCACCGTCACCATCGGATGCTTGGCCGGGACGGTGAAGCGGGCCGTGGCCTGAGGTGCCTGCGGGGATCCCGCCTGATTCGTCGTTGTCTGCGTCATGGGTGACCCTGGTCGGGCCTTCCTCATCCCTCTCTGTCTCTCCTGGCGGTTGGCTTTCAAGAATACGACGCGGCACTGACAAGCAAGAACGCGATTTCCGTGCGGGGCCCGGGCTTCGGCCCGTTCGCGGGTGCGGCGCGGCGGTGTCCGTGCGCGGTTATCGGGCCCCGGTCGTGCGCCCGAAGCCGATCGTGGGGAGCGCCCGGCGGCGGGGGGCGGAGCCGGGGCATCCGGTGAGGACGGCGTCCAGGAATCCGTACGTCCCCTCGCACGGCCCGTCGGCCTGCTGTGCCCCCGCTCCCCCGGCCGCCCCGGCCCGCGGGCCGCCGGCCCGCACCCGGCTCCACCACGCCGCGATCTCGGACCAGCCTGGCGCGGAGAGCGATCCGCCGAACTCCTGGACGGAGAGCGCCGCCGTCAGCCCGGCGAAGGCCAACCGGTCCGCGAGGGGCCAGCCGGCAAGGGAGCCCATGACGAAGCCCGCGACGAAGACGTCGCCGGCGCCCGTGGTGTCGAGGGCGTCGACGGGGATGCCGGGGACCTCCGCGCTCTCGCCCGTACGGCCGTCGACCGCGCACGAGCCCTGCGCCCCCAGCGTGACGACCGCGAGCGGCACCCTCTCGCTGAGCGCGCGGGCCGCGGCGCGGGGGCAGTCGGTGCGCGTGTAGCGCATGGCTTCCTCGGCGTTGGGGAGGAAGGCCTCGCAGTGCTCCAGGTCAGGCAGGGCACCGAGGTCCCAGCGGCCGGTGTCGTCCCAGCCGACGTCGGCGAAGATGCGGCTGCCGTGGCGGGCGGCGATGGCGATCCACTCCTGGCCGTCGCCCGGCGCCAGCGAGGTGACGCAGGCGCGTGCGGGCGGCGGGCACCCCGGGGCCTCGGGGTCGATGGGCGCCCGGCCCAGGCCGAGCGCCGTGGGGGATGCCGTGGGCTCGCGGGGCGGCGCCTCGTGGCCGTGGGAGATCATCGTGCGTTCGCCCTCGTACGCCATGGACACGGTCACCGGCGAGTGCCAGCCGGGGACGGTGTGGGAGAGGGCGAGGTCGATGCCTTCGCCCTTGTCGAGGGCTTCGCGGCAGTAGTCGCCGTACATGTCGTCGCCGAAGGCGGCGGCGAGGGACGTGTGCAGACCGAGACGCGCCAGGGCGGTGGCCATGTTGGCCACGCCGCCGGGGCTGGAGCCCATGCCGCGGGCCCAGGACTCGGTGCCGCGTACGGGGGCGGAGTCGAGGCCGGTGAAGATGATGTCGAGGAAGACGGTGCCGGCGAGGTAGACGTCGCAGGCAGGGTCGCCGGGGGCGCGGAGCGCGGCGAGCGGGTCGAAGGGGTGCGGCTGCGCGGACAGCGTGCCGTATGTGCGGGCGCCGGCGCCGTCGGGCCGGACGGCGGCGCCGCGACCGGCCTCCGGCTCCCGCTCCTCCCCCTGGTTGTTCACCGCGCCCGTGCTCACCTTGTACTCCTTCGGCACCTGTACGGCTTCGAGTGGTGTCTCCGGTGTACCGCGCGGCTCGGACATGGGGCCAGTCCGAGCCGCGCTTCGCGTGGCCGTGTCCCTGGCCCAGGGGTGGGGCAGGGGCCACGAGCGGGCCGGGGCCACGAGGGAGGGCGCCGACGTTCGCGGGGTCGGTCCGGTCGGTGGCAGCTCACGGGAAGGGCGGGGGCGGGTTCACCAGCGGGGAACGCTGGGGGCCACCCAGCCCGGATCGGCCCTGCGCATGGCGGCGGCGTCGTCGCGGTCGCGCATCGTCCCGTCGTCGTCGAGCCAGCGGCGGTGCAGGACGGCGAGCCTGTCGCGGTCCACCTCGATACCGAGGCCGGGTGCGTCGGAGACATCGAGGCAGCCGTCGCGGAAGGTCAGCCGGCCGGTGAGGACGTCCTCCGACTGCCAGGGGTAGTGGCTGTCGCAGGCGTAGTCCAGGTTCGGGACGGTGGCCGCGACGTGGGTCATCGCGGCGAGCGAGATCCCCAGGTGGGTGTTGGAGTGCATGGACAGGCCGACGCCGAACGTGCGGCAGACGGCGGCCAGTTCGCGGGTGCGGCCCAGCCCGCCCCAGTAGTGGTGGTCGCTGAGCACGACCTGTACGGCGCCGGTGGCGAACGCTTCGGGGATCTCGGGGAACGTCGTCACACACATGTTGGTCGCGAGCGGGACTCCCGTACGGGACGCGACCTCCGCCATGCCGGGAGTCCCTGTCGTCGGGTCCTCCAGGTATTGCAGGACGTCGCGCAGTTCCTCGGCGACCTCGATCGAAGTGGGCACGGACCAGGCGCCGTTGGGATCCAGGCGCAGCGGCGCGTCGGGGAATGCCGCGGCCAGTGCGCGGACGGCGGCGATCTCTTCGGCGGGTTCGTACACGCCGCCCTTGAGCTTGAAGGAGCGGAAGCCGTGGTCGCGCGCGAAGCGGCGGGCCTGCGCCACGATTCCGGCGGGGTCGGTCGCGGCTCCCCAGTCGTCGGACTCGCCCTGGCCGCCGGGGTGTTGCTCCCAGCGGTGGAAGAGGTATGCGCTGTACTCGACGCGGTCGCGGACCTTGTGCCCCAGCAGCGCGTGCACGGGCAACTCCCGGGCCTTGCCGAGCGCGTCGAGGCAGGCGACCTCGAAGGCCGAGACGACGGAGAGCCGGAGCTTGTCGGCGGTCTGCACTCCGCGCTGTCCGCCGACGTCGGCGGAGCCCATGCGCGCGGCGTCGACCTCGACGGTGGCGGCGAGCGCGAACAGCCCGTTCAGGTCCGTGACTTGGCGGCCCGGCAGCGCTTCCGCCAGTGGGCGGGCCAGATCCAGGTACTTGGTGTCGCCGTAGGTCTCGCCGAAACCGGTGATGCCCCCCGCGGTCACGATCTCGACGATGAGCCGCGCCGCGTAGGGCTGGTGCACGCCCTGGGTGTTGAGCAGGGGCGGATCGGAGACGAGGACGGGTGTGAGCCGTACATCGGTGATGGTCAGGTCGGCGGTCATGGGGCGGCTCCCGTCGCATCCGTTCGGCTCATGTCGCCAATGTCTCCGTACGTAGATGGCGTCTATGTACGGAGATGGAGGCTAAGGATCTGAACATCACCGGTCAATACTTCGCACACGGCACTCCGCTTGCGACGCACCGGCACCGGCACGCACCGGCACCGGCACGCACCGCCGCCCAACGTCGCTGATGCGAGGGCGGCACGGGCTGCGAGGAGCGGGCCGGTGCTCAGGGCCTGCGCACGAAGACGGTCACCGGGACGTGCGTGCGGGGTCGGACTCCTCCACGCCAGGGCCCGGGGCCTCTTCCTCCGGGCGCACATCCGCCGGGGCGGCTTCGTCCGGCCCCTCGGCCCGCGAGCCCTCGCCCTCCGGGAGGGCATCCGCCTGGCCCGCACCCTCCGAAGCGGTCGCCGGCTTCGCGGCTGCCGCCCCGGCCGAGCCCTTGCGCCGGGTCAGTCGCCGCGCCACCGGCTCGGCCCAACGGGCGGTGAGCGGTCCGACGATGACGAGGATGAGGACGTACGCGGTGGCCAGCGGGCCGATGCGCGGCTCGGCCCCCGCCGCGAGCCCCGCGATCACGATGGAGAACTCGCCCCGTGCCACGAGCGTGCCGCCGGCCCGCCAGCGCCCCGGGGCCCTGATGCCGGCACGGCGTGCGGCGTACCAGCCTGTGGCGATCTTCGTCAGAGCGGTGACGACGGCGAGGATCAGCGCGGGCAGCAGCACGGGCGGGATCGCGGACGGCTCGGTGGACAGGCCGAAGAAGACGAAGAAGACGGCGGCGAAGAGGTCGCGGAGCGGAGTGAGCAGGCTGTGGGCGCCCTCGGCCACCTCGTCCGAGAGCGCGATCCCCACGAGGAACGCCCCGACGGCTGCCGAGACCTGGAGCTCCTGGGCGATCCCGGCGACCAGCAGCGTGAGGCCGAGCACGACGAGCAGCAGCATCTCCGCGCTGTCGGACGAGACGACGCGGCTGATCAAACGGCCGTGCCGCAGGGCGAGGTAGAGCACGGCGCCGACGGTGCCGAGCGAGATCAGCAGCGTCACCGCCCCGCCCGCGAGACTCACACCGGCGAGGATCGCGGTGAGGATGGGCAGATAGACGGCCATCGCGAGATCCTCGATGACCAGCACTCCGAGGATCACGGGCGTCTCGCGGTTGCCGAGGCGCCCGAGATCGCCGAGGACCTTGGCGATGACGCCCGACGAGGAGATCCACGTGACTCCGGCCAGGACCACGGCGGCGACGGGACCCCAGCCCAGCAGCAGTGCTGCTGCGGCGCCGGGCAGGGCGTTGAGGACGAAGTCGACGGCGCCGGAGGGGTATTGGGTCTTGAGGTTGGTGACGAGTTCGGAGGCGCTGTACTCCAGACCGAGCAGGAGCAGCAGCAGGATCACCCCGATCTCGGCCCCGGTGGCGACGAATTCCTCGCTCGCCTGCAGCGGAACGATGCCGCCGTGGCCGAAGGCCAGCCCGGCGAGGAGGTAGAGGGGGATCGGCGAGAAGCCGATGCGGCCGGCGAATCTCCCCAGCAGGCCCAGGGCCAGGATGATCGCCCCGAGTTCGATGAGCATGGCGGTGGTGTCGTGCACGGGCGTCTGACCTCCGGGTCGGTTCAGCAGCGGCGTCCGGCTCGTCCTCGTACGCGACGGCTCGGTGACGTGGTCACGTACGGGCCCGGTGACGTGGTCACGTACGGGAGGGGTGCCGGATGTGGCGACGGGCCGGCGGCGACCGGCACGCGGGGGCGGGTCGATCCCCCCGTGCGCGTGGGAGGCCGGAGCGGTCTGTGCCGTTGCTGCCGTGCACGCTGCCGCGGGCGGCGGCATCCGCCCGCGCATGCCCGGGCTCGCGGGCTGCGGGAGCGGCGTGTGGGCGACGCCGACGAGGGCGGCTTCACGGACCGGCGGTGGGTCGGATGCATCTTGGCCCCCGTCACGTCGGCTTCAGGACCGGCGTCGGAGCCGGTCCTTGCGATGGGCGATCACCCGCACCAGGGTAATCGCTCGGTAAAGAGATCCTGCTGCCGGGGTAAAGCGGGACCGTCCGGCGTGCTGCGACGACGGATCGGGCGTGCGGTCAGCCGCCTCTCCCGCCGGGAAGCCGATGGCCGCCGGCGGGCGGCCGCACCGCCCACTTCCGCAGCTCAGCCTT
This sequence comes from Streptomyces bathyalis, assembly GCF_015910445.1. Taxonomy (NCBI): domain Bacteria; kingdom Bacillati; phylum Actinomycetota; class Actinomycetes; order Kitasatosporales; family Streptomycetaceae; genus Streptomyces; species Streptomyces bathyalis. The sequence goes on along the minus strand of NZ_CP048882.1, from coordinate 5,511,966 downwards.
CGCGCCGCAACCCCCGGGCGCACGACCGCACATGCCCTACGATCAGCGCATGCCGGAGCCCGGAGGCGTACGCGCCGTGAAGTCCGCCTCCCGCGCCGTCGATCTGCTGGAGGTACTGGCCGCGCGAGGCGACCGGCCCGCCCGGTTGCGTGAGCTCGCCGAGGAACTCCAAGTGCCGCGAAGCAGCATGTACGCCCTGCTGCAGACCCTCATCGAGCGCGGCTGGGTACGTACGGACGCCACCGGTTCCCTCTACGGCATCGGCATCCGCGCCCTGCTCACCGGCACCAGCTATCTCGACAGCGACCCGAGGGTGCGGGCGGCCCGCCCGTATCTCGCGGAGGCCTCCGAGCGACTGGGCGAGACCATCCACCTGGCCCGGCTGGACCGCGGCGACGTCGTGTACCTGGCCACACGGGAGTCGCACGAGTACCAGCGCACGCTCAGCCGCGTCGGCCGCCGCCTGCCCGCGCACGCCGGCGCCCTCGGCAAGGCGCTGCTGGCCGAGCGGCCGGACTCCGAACTCCCGCTCCCCGAGGACCCGTTGCGCGCCCTGACCCCGCACAGCCACACCCGGCGTGCCTCGCTGCTGGCGGACCTGGCGCGGGTGCGGGAGCGCGGCTACGCCATCGACCGCGAGGAGGGAGTCGTCGGCATCGCGGGCTTCGGCTTCGCGCTGCGCGACGCTGCGGGGGAATCCCCCGCGACCGACGCGGTCAGCTGCTCGGTGCCGGTCGGCCGTCTCAGCGAGGAGCACGAGCAGCGCATCGTGACCGTGATGCGGGAGATCCGCGAACGGATCGAGTCCGCGGGCCTGGCCGCGGGCAGCGGCGCCCCCGACTGGCGCTGACACCTCGCTCGCGGTCCGGCCTCGCCGCCCACTCGCGGCGTCAGTCCTCCCCGGCGTGGCGTTCCCGAAGGCAGGCCGGGCGGACGCTCCGTACCCCCTCAGCTCACCGGGCGGAGCACGAAGGCGCCCCAACCCAGCAGGTCACGGCCGTGGGCGAGATACGACGTGCGGGAGTGCCGGAGGAAGTCGCGCATGTCCGGGGCATCCGGGTGCTCCGGGTGCGCGCACAGCCAGTCGCTGACGGTGCGCCACTGCGAGGCGGCGTACCGGTCCCAGCTGTCCGGATCCGCGAGGACCATCTCGACGAGTTCGAGGCCGGCTGCCTCGAAGCGCTCGTTGGTGCCGGCGAGGCTCGCGAAGTCGTCCGGCTCCATCTCCAGGGCGCGGCACGCCTCGTCGGACGGCTCGGACCGCCAGAACACCTCACCGACGACCATCGTGCCGTCCGCCCGCAGCGCGCGGCGCATCAGCTCCAGCGTGCCGGCGAGGCCCCCGCCGATCCAGGTCGCGCCCAGGCAGGTCACCAGGTCGTGGCCGCCGGGCTCGGCCTCGTACGATCCCGCGTCCGCACGCTCGAAGTGCAGCCGCTCCGCGACTCCCAATTCCGCCGCTCGCTCGCGGGCGGCTTCGAGGAAGACCCGGCTGATGTCCACGCCGATGCCTTCGGTGCCGTGGTCACGTGCCCAGGTCGAGAGCATCTCCCCCTTGCCGCAGGCCAGATCGAGGTGACGTGCGCCGGGCCTGGGCGCCGTCACCGTTCCGAGCAGCCGCAGCTTCTCCTCGGTGAAGGGATTGAGGATGCGGTTCCCGGCTTCGGCGATCTCATGGTGGCGCAGCGACATGGGCTTCCCTTCGGGGTGCGTTCGGGCGGAACTCTGCCCTTGCGCACGGGCACGCCGCAACGCGGATTCCCGTCCGCGGTCGGGCGGGTCCACGGAAGGACCGTGACAGATGCCGGGACGACATCTGCCACGGTCGCCGGCCGGGCCGCCGAGGCCCGGGCGACCGGCCCGCGCCACCGCCCCGACGGCCGGCACACTGCCCGCGCCGCGACGCCCCGCGGGCCCGCGGCCCCCGCGTCAGAACACGACGACCGAACGCAGCACGTCCCCGGCGTGCATGCGGTCGAAGGCCTGCTCGACCTCGTCCAGGGCGATCCGCTCCGTCACGAACTTGTCCAGGGGCAGGCGCCCTTGCTTGTGCAGATCGATGAGCATCGGGAAGTCGCGGGAGGGCAGACAGTCCCCGTACCAGGACGACTTGAGGGACCCGCCGCGCCCGAAGACGTCCAGCAGCGGGAGATCGAGGCGCATCTCCGGTGTCGGCACCCCGACCAGCACGACGGTGCCCGCCAGGTCCCGCGCGTAGAAGGCCTGTTCGTAGGTCTCGGGACGGCCGACGGCCTCGATGACCACGTCCGCGCCGAAGCCGCCGGTCAGTTCCCTGATCGTCTCGACCACGTCGGCCTTACGTGAGTCGACGGTGTGGGTGGCGCCCATGGACTCGGCCTGCCGGAGCTTGCGTTCGTCGATGTCGACGGCGATCACTCGGGCGGCTCCCGCGAGCCGTGCGCCGACGATGGCGGCGTCGCCCACTCCGCCGCAGCCGATGACCGCGACGGAGTCGCCGCGCCCGACCTGGCCGGTGTTGACGGCGGCACCGATCCCCGCCATCACGCCGCAGCCGAGCAGACCCGCGACAGCGGGGTCGACTTCAGGGTCGACCTTGGTGCACTGGCCCGCGGCCACGAGCGTCTTCTCCGCGAAGGCGCCGATACCGAGCGCCGGGGAGAGCTCCCGCCCGTCGGTCAGGGTCATCGGCTGACGGGCGTTGTGCGTGTCGAAGCAGTACCAGGGGCGTCCGCGGCTGCAGGCGCGGCACTGACCGCACACCGCACGCCAGTTGAGGATCACGAAGTCGCCGGGCTCCACCTCGGTCGTGCCCGGGCCCACGGACTCGACGACTCCCGCGGCCTCGTGGCCGAGGAGGAAGGGGAAGTCGTCGTTGATGCCGCCCTGTTTGTAGTGCAGATCGGTGTGGCAGACGCCGCACGCCTGCACCTTCACCACGGCCTCCCCGGGGCCGGGGTCCGGCACCACGACGGTCTCCACGCGTACCGGTTCGTCCTTGCCCGGCGCGATGACGCCGCGCACCTCCTGTGACATCCGGACCCTCCGTGCTCGTCCCGCGGTCACCCCGTCGTGACCACGGATTGTCGGTTGCGCCCAACTGTGCCGCCCGGGAGGCGAACCGTCGACCACACGACGGGGTGTTGCCCGTGCTGTCGGTGCCCGCGTTCGGCAAAGTTCACGGCAAGGTTCCATCTCCGCGCGTAGAACGATGGCCGGGTCTCTGTTAGCTTCCCCCTGCACCGCGCCGACTTGCATCCCGTCGAACAGCAGGGGCCCCGCCCCGCCCGCACATTTCTTGGAGCCCCCCATGCCCCCCACCGAAGACAGCAGCACACGCCGCCCGTTCACCCTCCTCCGCGGGCGCCGCGCCGCCGCAGCCGCGGCCATCGTCTCCGCCGCCCTCGCCGGCACCGCCCTCTTCGGTGCCGGGCAGGCGACCGCCGAGCGCTCCACGCCGGGCACGGACCGCGAGATCCCCAACATCGACAAGGTCAAGGAGAAGATCGCCGACTACTACGGCGACATCGAGACCCCTGACGGTGAGCACTACGCCTCCCCGAAGAGCGACTACGCCAAGCAGGTCCGCGGCATCGCCGCCGACGCCCAGCGCGACCTGAAGCGCTCCATGGCCAAGGAGAGCGAGAAGTCGCGCCACGACCACAAGCCGGCCGTCGTCTTCGACGTCGACGACACCACGCTGCTCACCTACAACTTCGAGCGGCAGATCGGCTACAACTTCGACCCGAAGCTCCAGGACGAGTACCTGCGCACCACCGACATGGACGCGGTCTTCGGCATGAAGAAGCTGGTCAACTGGGCGCACAAGAGCGGCATCACGGTCTTCTTCCTCACCGGCCGCGCCGAGCACCAGCGCGACTGGAGCGTCCGCAACCTCAAGAACGTCGGCTACAAGGCCCCGGTCGACACCAAGCACTTCTACCTCAAGGACAAGGAGCACCCGCCGCCGTACCTGGAGTGCGGCAGCGACTGCACGACGGTCGAGTACAAGTCCGGTACGCGCAAGCACCTGGAGTCGAAGGGCTACAGGATCCTCGCCAACTTCGGCGACCAGTTCAGCGACCTCAAGGGCGGCCACGCCGAGCGCACGTACAAGCTGCCGAACCCGATGTACTTCCTCCCGTAGAAACGCACACTCGGATTCGCGGGCAAAGCGGGCGAGGATGTAGCTGCCAGGGGGCACACGTGCGGGCGGGAGGAGTCCGCCGCCCCCGGAGGAGGAGCGAAGCATCCATGAGCAGCAGCCCGACGACGGACGGCCCGGCAGCCCCGGGCACCGGACCCGTGACGCTCGAGGACGTGCGCACAGCGGCGGACCGGCTGAAGGGAGCGGCGCACCGCACACCGGTGCTCCGCTCCCGGACCCTGGACCGGATGGTGGGCGCGGAGGTCCACCTCAAGTGCGAGAACTTCCAGAGGATCGGCGCGTTCAAGTTCCGCGGCGCCTACAACGCCGTCTCCCAACTGCCGCCCGAGCAGCTGGCGAACGGCGTCGCGACCTACTCCTCCGGCAATCACGCGCAGGCCGTCGCCCTCGCCGCCCGTGAGCTGGGCAGCAGGGCCGTGATCGTGATGCCCGAGGACACCCCGCCGTCCAAGATGGACGCCACGGCCGACTACGGCGCCGAGATCGTCACCTACGACCGCTACACCGAGAACCGTGAGGACATCGGCGGGCGCGTGGCGCGGGACCGGGGGCTGGCGCTCGTGCCTCCGTACGAGCACCCGCACGTCATCGCGGGTCAGGGCACGGCCGCGCTGGAACTGCTGGAGGAGACAGGGGAGTTGGACGCCCTGCTCGTCCCGGTCGGCGGCGGCGGACTCGCGGCCGGCACGGCGACCGTGGCGGCCGCGCTCCACCCGCGGCTGCGCGTCATCGGCATCGAGCCGGAGGCGGGCGACGACACGCGCCGCTCACTGGCCGCGGGCGGCCGCATCGAGCTGGACGCGGTACCGCGCACCATCGCGGACGGTCAGGCCGCCACGACACCGGGCGAGTTGACCTTCTCCGTCAACCGGCGCCTGCTGGCGGGTGTGGAGCTGGTGAGCGACGAGGAGATCCGCGCGGCGATGCGCTTCGCCTTCGAGAGGCTGAAGATCGTGGTCGAGCCGAGCGGGGCGACGGGGCTGGCGGCACTGATCGCCGGGCGGATCGACCCGGTTCCAGCACGGGTCGGCGTCATCATCTCCGGTGGCAACGTGGGCACGAAGCGCTTCCTGGAGCTGATGCAGGAGGGCCCTGAGGGGACCTGACTGCGCCGGGCCGTCGTGGGCGGCCCCGCGCACATCACTTCGAGGGGACTGCGAACGGCCGGCACCTGGGCAGGAGGTGCCGGCCGTTCCTACTCGGCGAGCCGCCCTGTGCCGCCGAGGATCTTGGACGCGCGATTCCGCTCGTTCCGGTTGTGATCGGTCAGTGGGCTCCGTGGGCCCAGTGGGTCACTGGCAGCCCGCCGCTTGCAGGCGCTGCTGGATGTTGTCGATGACGGCCTGCCGGTTGGCGATCCTCGCCTCCGACTGGGCATCGGGGTTGGCCTTCTGCCCGGCGATGAAGTTCTGGTTGTTCTTCAGCGCCTGCTCCAGGCCCGCACAGTTCTCCGTCGCCGCCTGGCTCGTGCCGACAGCCACCGCGGCGATGCCGACCGCGAGGACGGTTGCACCGAACCCGACAGTGGCCTTGACCGCCAGACTGCTCTTCCGCTTCCGGGACATTGACTGCTCCAGTTCTGAGAGGAACGCCCCACACCGATGCCGAAGGTACGTACAAATTTCGGGCGTTGCAGAGTTGTTATCAGGGATCAGCAAGGAACTTGACGCGGGCGCACGATGTGTACGAGGCGGGTGCGTGTCCACTCCGGCCGCCGACCCGGGAGAGTCCCCGAGCGAGGCGGCGGCACTCCGGCGTTGCTCAGGCCCGGCGCTTCGGCACGGGGACACGCGTCAGGTCCTCCGCCACCGTCAACTCCCCCTCGAAACCCGCCTGTCGGGCCTGCCGGGCGAAGAGGGAGGCGTCCGTGTACCGCTGAGAGAAATGAGTGAGGACGAGGCTGCGCACGCCCGCTTCCGCCGCCGCCCGGCCCGCCTGACCGGCCGTGAGGTGGCCGTACTCCTCGGCGAGCGCCGCGTCCTCGTCCAGGAACGTGGACTCGATGACGAGCAGGTCGCAGTCCTGTGCCAGGGCGAGGACGCCGTCGCACATCCGGGTGTCCATGATGAACGCGAAGCGCTGCCCGGGCCGGGGCTCGCTGACTTCTTCCAGCCGTACGCCGCGCAGTTCGCCCGTGCGCTTCAGGAGGGAGATGTCCGGGCCGCGGATGCCGCGTGACTCCAGCCGCTCGGGGAGCATGCGGCGCGAGTCCGGTTCGGTGAGCCGGTATCCGTACGCGTCGACGGGGTGCGACAGCCGGTGTGCGAAGAGCGTGAAGGGCGGGGGCTCCTCGGATCCCGGGTCAGCCCACGTGCCGGCGCCCAAGGGCCCGGCGGCGGGTGCCGGTGCCGGTGCTGGTGCTGGTGCTGGTGCTGGTGCCGCCAACTCGCCCGTGGCCGCGACGGGTTCCTGCCGCAGCGCCACCGTCTCGCGGTACGCCGTGGCGTACCGCAGCCGCTCGAAGAAGCGCTCGCCGCTCGCCGGATAGTGCGCCGTCACGGTGTGCGGTACCCGGTCCAGGTTGATGCGCTGGATGACGCCCGCCAGCCCCAGGGAATGGTCGCCGTGGAAGTGAGTGACGCAGATCCTGGTCAGGTCGTGGGCCGAGACGCCCGCGCGCAGCATCTGGCGCTGGGTGCCCTCGCCGGGGTCGAAGAGGATGCCGTGGCCGTCCCAGAGCAGCACGTAACCGTTGTGGTTGCGGTGCCGGGTCGGGACCTGGCTGGCGGTGCCCAGCACGACCAGTTCACGCGAGGACATCTCTGAGCGGGCGGCGGGTCAGCCGGGCGGCCAGTTGAAGCCCCGGCCCCCCAGCACATGGGCGTGCGCGTGGAAGACGGTCTGTCCCGCGCCGGAGCCGGTGTTGAAGACGACGCGGTAACCCGTGCCCGGCCCGGCGTCGTCGGCGACGATGTTCTCCTCGGCGGCGACCTCGCCCGCTTCGAGCAGCAGGTCCACGGCGAGCTGCGGCTCGGCCGCGGCGAGGGAGGCCGCGTCGGGGTAGTGCGCCTTGGGGATCACGAGGACATGCGTGGGCGCCTGCGGGTTGATGTCCCGGAACGCGACGGTCGTCTGCGACTCCCGTACCACCGTCGCCGGGACCTCACCGGCGACGATCTTGCAGAACAGGCAGTCGGCCTGCGGTTCTCCAGCCATGCCGGGATGCTACCTGTGCTCGCCGCCGCCGCACCCTCCCGAATCACCACTGCCCGCCGCAGGCCGGGACGGGCCGCCGGTGCCGGGGCGCGCCATCAGTCCCAGCGTCCGGTGCGGCCCAGCAGCAGGGCCGTCGCCGCCGTACCGGCGGTGGAGGTGCGCAGCACGCTCGGGCCGAGCCGGCAGGTACGCGCTCCCGCCTCGGTGAAGGCCGTCAACTCCTGCGGGGACACGCCGCCTTCGGGGCCGACCACCAGCACGATGCCGCCGTCCGAAGGCAGTTCGGCGGTGGCCAGCGGCAGGTCTCCCTCCTCGTGCAGGACGACGCCCAGAGCGGCCTCCCGCAGCAGCTCGCCGACCTGCGACGTCGTGGCGAGTTCCGCGACGTCCGGGAAGCGCAGCCGGCGCGACTGCTTGCCGGCCTCCCGCGCCGTCGAGCGCCATTTCGCAAGCGACTTGAGGCCCCGCTCGCCCTTCCACTGCGTCACGCAGCGGGACGCCGCCCACGGCACGATCGCGTCGGCCCCCGTCTCCGTCATCGTCTCGACGGCGAGCTCGCCGCGGTCGCCTTTGGGGAGCGCCTGTACGACCGTGATGCGGGGGCGCGGCTCGGTCTCCGTGCGTACCGACGTGACGGCCACCTCCAGGCGGTCCTTGCCGGAGACCGCAGTCACCGTGCCGTGGGCGCCGGTGCCCGCGCCGTCCGTGAGCACGATCTCCTCGCCGGGGCGCAGCCGCCGCACCGACACCGCGTGCCGGCCCTCGGGGCCCTCCAGCACGACCGTGCCGCCCTCCCGCCCTGCGGCGTCCGCGAGTTGAGCGGTGTCCGCCAGGAAGACGGGAGCGGTCATACGGGGCCGCCCCCGGCTGCCGTCCCGCCCTGCTTCGCGAGCCTCTCGCGGGCCATCGCCAACTCCGTGACCAGTACGTCCATCAGCTGCTCCGCCGGCAGATCCCGCGCGAGCCGGTGCCCCTGGCCCGCCCAAAGGGCCATGCCCTGCGGGTCCTTCGCCTTGGCCGCGGCCTTGCGCACAGGGGCGGTGAGGTGGTGCACCTGCGGATAGGCGGCGGGAGCGTACGGGCCGTGCTCCCGCAGGAAGCGATTGACCAGGGCACGGCCGGGCCGCCCCGTGAAGGCACGGGTCAACTCGGTGCGTGCGAAGAGGGGGTTGGTCATGGCCTGCTTGTGCACGATGTCCGCGCCCGACTCGGGGCAGACGAGGAATGCCGTGCCGAGCTGGGCGGCGCTCGCGCCCGCCGCCAGCACCGCCGCGATCTGCTTGCCGCGCATCAGCCCGCCCGCGGCGACGACGGGCAGCCGCACGGTCTCCTTGACCTGGGTGATCAGGGAGAGCAGCCCCAGGCCGCTGCCGGTGCCGTCCGCCTGCGGGTCGTCGCGGTGGGTGCTCTGGTGGCCGCCCGCCTCGACGCCCTGTACGCACACCGCGTCCGCACCTTGGAACTCGGCGGTCTCCGCCTCGCCGGCGGAGGTGACGGTGACGACGGTGTACGTCCCGCGCCTGGCGAACCGCTCCAGGACATGCCGGGTCGGGCAGCCGAACGTGAAGGAGACGACGGGGACGGGGTCGTCGAAGAGTATGGCGAGCTTGGCCTCGTAGGCGTCGTCGGTCGTGTGGTCGGTCTCGCCGAGTTCGGTCTCGAACCACATCGCCTCGCCCGCGAGCTGTGCCCGGTAGCGCTCCAGTGCCCCCGCGTCGGCGTTGTCGGGCTGCGGCATGAACAGATTGACGCCGAAGGGGCGTTGGGTCTGCCCGCGCAGCTGCTTGATCTCCTCGTACATCGCCTCGGGCGTCTTGTAGCCGGCGGCGAGGAAGCCCATGCCGCCCGCCTCGCTCACCTTTCCGGCCAGCTCCGGACAGGAGGGCCCGCCCGCCATGGGGGCCTGCACAATCGGATGCTCCGTGAGGTCGGAGAACGGGATCGATGCGGAGGGCATGCGCACATCCTGTCACGGGGCCCGCGGCCGCCCCGGCCCGGACCTGTCCTGCGGTGACGCCACCGGCAGCGAAGGGATCGCCGGTGAGCGAGGGAGCCGAGCCGGATGCCGAGGGACCGGCATACCGGCGGACAAGGCCGGCGTGAAGAACCGGCAGGTCCGGCCGATCCGGCGGGTACTGCGAAGTACGTGGCCCGCTCGGAGCGGGCGTGCGGAGGGGCCTCGGAGCGTAGGTGCGGACGGCCCGCACCGGATCCGCCGGGTCAGCCAGGAACCGCTGCCTCAGCGGCCGTTGAACGCGTCCTTGAGCCGCGAGAACAGCCCCTGCTGCCCGGGCTGGAACTGGCCCGTCGGCCGCTCCTCACCGCGCATCTCCGCCAGCCGCCGCAGCAACTCCTCCTGCTCCGGCTCCAAGTTGGAGGGCGTCGTCACCTCGACGTGGACGATGAGCTGCCCGCGCCCGCCGCCGCGCAGATGCGTGACGCCGCGCTCGTGCAAGGGGATCGACTGCCCGGACTGCGTGCCCGGCCTGATGTCGACCTCCTCCAGGCCGTCCAGCGTCTCCAGCGGCACCTTCGTCCCGAGGGCGGCGGCCGTCATCGGGATGGTGACCGTGCAGTGCAGATCGTCACCGCGGCGCTGGAAGACGGGGTGCGCGGTCTCGTGGATCTCCACGTACAGGTCGCCGGCGGGACCGCCGCCGGGGCCGACCTCACCCTCGCCCGCGAGCTGGATGCGGGTGCCGTTGTCGACACCGGCGGGGATCTTGACCGTCAGGCTGCGGCGCGAGCGGATGCGCCCGTCCCCGGCGCACTCCGGGCAGGGGCTGGGCACGACCGTGCCGAAGCCCTGGCACTGCGGGCAGGGACGCGAAGTCATGACCTGGCCGAGGAAGGACCGGGTGACCTGGGAGACCTCTCCCCTGCCGCGGCACATGTCGCAGGTCTGCGCCGAGGTGCCCGGCGCCGCGCCCTCACCGTTGCAGGTGTTGCAGACGATGGCCGTGTCGACCTGGATGTCCTTCGTCGTGCCGAAGGCGGACTCGTCGAGCTCGATGTCGAGCCGGATCATGGCGTCCTGGCCCCGCCGCGTGCGCGACCTCGGCCCGCGCTGCGAGGCGGTGCCGAAGAAGGCGTCCATGATGTCCGAGAAGTTGCCGAAGCCGCCCGCTCCGCCGAAGCCGCCCGCTCCCCCGGCGGCACCGGCCGCCGGGTCGCCGCCGAGGTCGTAGACCTGCTTCTTCTGCGGGTCGGAGAGGATCTCGTAGGCGGTGTTGATCTCCTTGAACCGCTCCTGCGTCTTCGGGTCCGGATTGACGTCAGGGTGCAGCTCGCGCGCGAGCCTGCGGAAGGCCTTCTTGATGTCGTCCTGCGAGGCGTCGCGCTGCACGCCGAGGACCGCGTAGTAGTCCGTCGCCACTTACGACTCCGCGAGGATCTGTCCGACGTACCGTGCCACTGCGCGTACAGCTCCCATCGTTCCGGGGTAGTCCATGCGGGTCGGTCCGACCACGCCGAGCTTGGCGACTGCTTCGTCGCCCGAACCGTAGCCGACCGAAACCACCGATGTGGAACTCAGTCCTTCGTGGGCATTCTCATGCCCGATTCGTACGGTCATGCCCGGGTCCTTGGCTTCTCCGAGCAGCTTCAGCAGCACGACCTGCTCCTCGAGCGCCTCCAGCACGGGCCGGATGGTCAGCGGGAAGTCGTGGCCGAAGCGTGTGAGGTTGGAGGTGCCGCCGATGATCAGGCGTTCCTCGGTCTCTTCAACGAGTGTCTCCAGCAGGGTGGCCAGCACCGTCGACACCGTGCCGCGGTCGTCACCCTCGAAGGCGTCCGGGAGATCCTGCACCAGGGAGGGCACCTCGGTGAAACGCTGCCCCACCACACGGCTGTTGAGCCGGGCCCGCAGGTCCGCCAGCGCGGAATCGCCGATGGGTGCCTGGCAGTCGATCAGCCGCTGCTCGACGCGGCCGGTGTCGGTGATCAGCACCAGCATCAGCCGGGCGGGCGCGAGGGAGAGCAACTCCACATGCCGCACCGTCGACCGCGTCAGCGACGGGTATTGAACGACGGCGACCTGCCGCGTCAGCTGCGCGAGCAGCCGCACCGTGCGCCCCACCACGTCGTCGAGGTCGACGGCGCCCTCCAGGAAGTTCTGGATGGCGCGGCGCTCGGGAGAGGAGAGCGGCTTCACGCCGGCCAGCTTGTCCACGAAGAGGCGGTAGCCCTTGTCGGTCGGGATGCGCCCGGCGCTGGTGTGCGGCTGCGCGATGTAGCCCTCGTCCTCGAGAACCGCCATGTCGTTGCGCACGGTGGCCGGGGAGACCTGGAGGTTGTGCCGCTCCGTGAGGGCCTTGGAGCCCACGGGCTCCTCGGTACCGACATAGTCCTGGACGATCGCGCGCAGCACTTCGAGCCTGCGTTCACTCAGCATCGCGCACCTCCCGTCCGGCCTTGCCTCTGCCTGCGACATTTCGATCCGGGGCCGCCGGCGCCACTCGCTCCCCCGGCGTCTCTCCGGCGTCCCTGGCACTCTCCTGGACGGAGTGCCAGATCCCCCGGGTAAGTGTACGGCCGGTTGCCTGGGCATGGGCAAGAGCCGTCAGTTCTGACCGTATCGCGGTGGCGCGCCGCGGGGTACGTCCCAGTAGCGTCGTCACATGGCCTGGAACAGGGACAAACACCGCGAAGGACCACCCGGAGAGGGTCTCTGGGAGCAGCTGGCGCCCGGCGTCGCACGGCGCAGGCTGCCCGGCTGGGACGCGACGGTGGGCGCCGTGCGGGGCACGAAGGGAGTGCTCGTCGTCGACACCGGCTCCGGAGTCGCGGAGGGCGCGGAGATCCGCGACGGGCTGCGCGGCGTCTTCGGCCTGCCGGTGACGCACGCCGCGCTCACGCACTCGCACTTCGACCACGTCTTCGGCACGGCGGCGTTCGAGGGCGCCCACGTGTACGGGGCGCAGGGGCTGGGCGAGTATCTCGCGGACGCGCGCGAGGAGTTGCGCCAGGACGCGGTGCGGCACGGCATGGCCCCGGACGCGGCGGCGGAGTCGGCGGCGGGGCTGGTGCCGCCGCAGCACGGCATCTCCGAGCAGCTGACGATGACGCCGGGCGAGCGGGAAGTGCGCCTGGTGAACATGGGCGCGGCACACAGCCAGTTCGACCTGGCGGTGGTCGTGAGCGACCGGGACGGCGGGCCCCGTGTCGTCTTCTGCGGCGACCTCGTCGAGGAGTCCGGTGAACCGCAGGCCGGGCCCGACGCCAGTCCGTCGCGGTGGCCGGAGGCCCTCGGCCGGCTGCTGGCGCTCGGCGGCGAGGACGCGCTGTACGTGCCTGGGCACGGCGCGGTCGTCGGTGCGGACTTCGTACGGGCCCAACGGGAGGCCCTGGCAGACCGTTTCGGGCTGTCATGAACTGACGGCGGTCGTGAAGAATGCAGCCATGCGCAGCCGTTCCTACGATCCCGATCTGACGCCGCCGTGGAAGAAGCAGCGGCCCGTGCCGGAGGTGCCGGCCGACCCCGGCCTGGTGGTGGAGGAGATCACCACCGGCTTCTGCGGCGCCGTGATCCGCACCGAGAAGACCGCCGAGGGCCCCACGGTCACGCTGGAGGACCGGTTCGGCAAGCACCGTGTCTTCCCGATGGCGCCCCGCGGCTTCCTGCTCGAGGGCCGCACCGTCACGCTCGTGCGGCCGGCGCGGTCGCCGGAGTCCGCCCCGGCGGGCGACGCGCAGGGCCCCCGGCGCACTGCGTCCGGATCGCTGTCCGTGCCGGGAGCGCGGGCCCGTGTGGCACGTGCGGGGCGGATCTACGTGGAGGGACGGCACGACGCGGAACTCGTCGAGAAGGTCTGGGGCGACGACCTGCGGATCGAGGGCGTCGTGGTCGAGTACCTGGAGGGTGTCGACGATCTCCCCGCCGTCGTACGGGACTTCGCCCCCGGCCCGGAGGCAAGGCTCGGCGTCCTCGTCGACCACCTGGTGCCGGGCTCGAAGGAGTCCCGCATCGCGGCCGAGGTCACGGACGAGCACGTGCTGGTGGTGGGCCACCCGTACATCGACATCTGGGAGGCGGTGAAGCCGTCCTCCGTGGGCATCGACGCCTGGCCCCGGGTGCCGCACGGGCAGGACTGGAAGAGCGGCGTGTGCGCCGCGCTGGGCTGGCCCGCGAACACCGGCGCGGCCTGGCAGCGGATCCTCGGCCACGTGCACGACTACCGGGACCTGGAGCCCGCCCTGCTGGGGCGCGTGGAGCAGCTCATCGACCATGTGACGGTCGGGTTCTCGTAGCCGGGTCCGCACGGCTGCGGGGAGGAGGGGCGGTACCGGGCGGAGCTCCGACGTCCGCCGCCGTGACGGGCGCCGTGCGGCATCGCGGACAATGGGACGCATGCCCTCCGCACTCCCCGACGGCGAGCCCGTGCCCGAGAGCGGGTCGCTGCCGTCCGACGCCCTGGCGGGCCGCGACTCGCGGCCGCTCGGCTTCTACCTGCACGTGCCGTACTGCGCGACCCGCTGCGGCTACTGCGACTTCAACACCTACACCGCCTCCGAGCTGCGCGACTCCGGCGGAGTACTGGCCTCGCGGGAGAACTACGCGTCCACGCTCGCCGACGAGATCCGGCTCGCCCGCAAGGTCCTCGGCGACGACCCGCGCCGCGTCAGCACCGTCTTCGTCGGAGGAGGCACCCCCACGCTGCTGCCCCCCGAGGACCTCGGCTCGATGCTCGCCACCGTGCGGGACGAGTTCGGGCTCACCGAGGACGCGGAAGTGACCACCGAGGCGAATCCCGAGTCCGTCGGCCCCGCCTCCCTGGAGCGGCTGCGTGAGGCCGGCTTCAACCGGATCTCCTTCGGCATGCAGAGCGCACGCGCCCACGTGCTCGAGGTCCTCGACCGCAGCCACACGCCCGGCAGGCCCGAGGAATGCGTCGCGGAGGCCCGTGCCGCGGGATTCCCGCACGTCAATCTCGACCTGATCTACGGCACGCCCGGGGAGAGCGACGACGACTGGCGGGCCTCCCTGGATTCCGCCCTGTCCGCGGGACCCGACCACGTCTCCGCGTACGCCCTGATCGTCGAGGAGGGCACGCGGCTCGCGCGCCGCATCAGACGCGGCGAGGTGCCGCCGACGGACGACGACGTGCACGCGGACCGCTATCTCATCGCGGAGGAGACGCTCTCCGCCGCCGGCATGAGCTGGTACGAGGTCTCCAACTGGGCCGTGGCGTCGGACCCTTCGGCCCCCTGCCGCCACAACGAGCTGTACTGGACGGGCGGCGACTGGTGGGGTGCCGGGCCCGGTGCGCACTCCCACGTGGGCGGGGTGCGCTGGTGGAACGTGAAGCACCCGGCCGCCTACGCGCGAGCCCTGGCCGAGGGCCGTTCTCCCGGCGCGGGCCGCGAGGTGCTGACGCCCGAGGACAGGCGTGTCGAGCGCATCCTGCTGGAGCTGCGGCTGGCGGCGGGGTGCCCGCTCGGGCTGCTCGCGCCCGCAGGGGCGGAGGCCGCGCGCCGCGCGCTGGACGACGGGCTGCTGGAACCGGGCCCGTACGAGCAGGGGCGGGCGGTGCTGACGCTCCGCGGACGCCTGCTGGCCGACGCGGTGGTACGCGACCTCGTGGACTGACGCGCCCGTCCCCGGTGCAAGCCGGCCGGGCCGTCTACACCTCCGCGACGAGGAACTGTTCGGCCCTGGGCGGGCGCAGGCCGTCGTGACGGTCGGCGAAGTACCGGGCGGCCAGGTCGTCGGGGGTTATGTGCACGACCTTCGTGAACCCCGCCTCGAGGGCTGCCTGCCGCATCTCGTCAGGCGAGTACAGGCTGATGAACGGGGTGCCCGACGCGGCGGCGCCGCGCATCGAGGACTCCTGGACCTGCCGCTGGCCGGGGTCGAGCATGTCGAGCGGCAGCAGGAACGTCGTGGCGAACACGGAGCCGGGCGCGAGGGCGGCCACCTGGCGCAGTGTCGCGGTGTTGGCTTCGTGCGTGACGTACATGCTGACGCCGGTCGACGCTACGACCGCGGGCTTCCGCGGATCGAACGCGGCGGCGGTCAGCCGTTCCCACCACGAGTCGCCGGACTCGAAGTCGACGGGTACCAGGGTCAGCCAGGACGGGACGTCGTAGCCGAGTTCGGCCAGGCGCTGCCGCTTCCAGGACTGCGTGCCCGGCTGGTCGACCTCGAAGACGCCGAGGCGGGAGGCGAGTTCGGGGCGCCGCTGAGCGAAGGTGTCCAGGCCCGCGCCGAGGATGACGTACTGCGCCACGCCGGCGTCGACGCGTTCGGCGACGAGGTCCTCGATGAAGCGGGCGCGGGCGACGATGGACGCTCGTACGCCGCTGACGCCCGGCATGGTCATGTCGCCGCGCTCACGCCAGTCCTGTCCGGGGTCGGCGAGCTTCAGCCCGATCTCGTCGTCGAACACGTGGGGCGGGGCATCGGCCTGGACATGAAGGGCGCGCCACAGGGCGACGCGCACGGCGGTGTGGTCGGGTTCGTGCCGGCCGGTGCGGTGCTGTCCGTCAGCCACGGTGGGGTCCTTCCGTACCGTGGCGGCCGTGCCTGCCGTGGTTGTTGCCGTGGTCGCCGGGGTCGCCGTCCGGGAGCGGGGCTTCGAGAGCGACGATCCGCCCGTCGGGGTCGCGGACCAGCGCCTGCCGCGTACCCCAGTGCGTGGGCGTGAACGGCTGGGCGAACTCCGGTGTGCGGGCGGGCGCGAATGCCTCGGCGTCGGCCACCTTGAGCACGGGGTGGGTGGTGAGCTCGCGTTCGTGCTGTTCGACGATGAACACGTAGGGCCCGCCGCCCGGATGGGACCAGTGTCCGGAGCCGTGGTCGGTCTCCAGCACGCTCTCGAAGCCGAGCGACTTCCAGAACGCGGCGGTCGCACCGTAGTTGCGGGTCTCGACGAGGAACCCCTCGATGCCGTCAGTCATGCCTGCTCTCCTTACCGGCGCGCTGGAGGTACTCGGTCAGGGCCGTCTCGACTATCGCGGAGAGTGACCGCTCCGTGTCGACGGCGTGATGCTTGACCTCACGGATGAGGTCGACGGGCAGGTACACGTTGAACTGCTTCACCTGCTTCTCGGCAGCCATGGTTAGGATGCTAGCAACATAGCCCCAGCGATGCAGGATCCGCGCGGTGATCGGAAACCGGCCTACCAGCAGGGGCCACTCAACCGCACGTGAAGGTCCCGGCCGCCGTCACACAGCCCGCCCCCAGCGCCGCAACCGGGGGCACCCCCGGCGAAGCCGGCCGAGGGCGACCGTCCCGCACGAGGACCGGACAGCACCGGCCGACTGCGCGCGGGAACCGGACATGAAACACCGGGCGAGGGCACTCAGACCGTCGTGCGGTACGACGCTCAGCCGTCCCCGCGCGCCTGGAGCACCAGCAGGGCGAGGTCGTCCGCCGCCGCGCCGTCGCCGAAGGCGTGCACCGCGCGGCGCACCTTCTCCGCCGTCTGCGCGGCGTCGAGGCCGCTGCACTCGGCGAGTACCGCCGCCAGTCCGTCGTCGTCGTCGAACTGCCATTGGCCGGAACGGCGTTCGGTGACTCCGTCCGTGACGCACAGCAGCGTCTCGCCCGGCTCCAGAACGACGCTCTGGCTCTCGTACGAGACGTCCTCCTCGACACCGAGGAGGAGTTGGGGCTCGGCGGCGGGACGCACCTTCCCGGAGACGTCACGCACCAGCGGCAGGGGGTGGCCGGCGCAGACCAGCGTGCACAGGGTCCCGCCGCCCTCGGCTGCGGACCGCGGCGTCAACTCCCCGTAGATCAGGGACAGGAAGCGGGTCTGCTCTCCCACCTCGCGGTTGAGGCGGTCCATGACCTCGGGAACGCCGTAGCCCTCGCGGGCCAGCAGCCGCAGCACGGGACGCGCGAGACCGGTGACGACGGCCGCCTCGGGGCCGTTGCCGCACACGTCGCCGAGCGCGAACCTCCAGCGCCCGTCGGTGCCTTCGAAGAAGTCGTAGAAGTCGCCGCCGGCCCAGGAGCCCTCTCCTGCCGGTTCGTAGACGACGGCGGTCTCCACGCCCGGTACGGCCACGTCGCCGGAGGGCAGCAGCCCGCGCTGGAGGACGCGGCTGATGGTGGCCTGACGCGTGTAGCGGCGTGCCGAGAGCACCGCCTGGGCAACGCGGCGGGCGAAGTCCTCGACGATGCCGACGACTTCGCCGGGGATGCGGTGCAGACCGGCACGCCCGATGACGAGCGTGCCCACGGTCCGTCCGCCGACGACGAGCCTGCAGCCGACCGCGGCGCCGCCGGGCCCGTACGCGGCCTCCTTGCCGGGCCATGTCCACGGGACGGCACGCCCGGAGGGCGCGCGCCCTCCGAGCACGGGCGGCGTCTTCTTCAACTCGCTGCGCAGCTCGTCCATCCGCTCCTCCTGCGTGTGCCACACGCGCGAGAGCCGGAGCGGGTTCGGGGCGTCGGGATCGGTGAGCCAGACGCCGCACCAGTCGGCGAAGCGGGGCACCAGCAACTGGCATGCCAGCGAGGCGACCCGGTCCTCGTCGGTCTGGCCCGCGAGGAGGTCGGATGCCTCCGCGAGGAAGGAGAGGATGCCGTGGTCGATCCAGTCGGGGTCGTGGCGGCGCACGGCCGTGGATCGCTGCGGGGCGGGCGCGAGGCTCCCGGTCAGGCTGCCTGCTGAAGGCTCACCGGACTCGTCCGCGGCCGCGGAAGCCTGTGCCGGAACCGACGGGCCGGACGCCGCCGCGGGACCGCACGGCAGCCGGAACCAGACCGTCTTGCCGTCCCGCCTGTACGTGACGCCCCACTCGCCGGCCAGAGCTGACAGCAGCCGCAGGCCGTGGCCCTGGTGGCCCTCGCGTGTGCCGTCGGCATCCTCGCTCGCGGCCCGGGTCTCCACCGCACGCGTCGGGTGGCTGTCGGCGACCTCGACGGAGAGCGTGCCGCCCTCGTGCCGGCACTCCAGGCGCACCGAGGTGCCCGCGTGCACGACCGCGTTCGTCACCAGCTCGCTGACCAGCAGCGTCACGTCCTCCGCGGTGCCGTCCGGCACTTTCCAGCCGCGCAGCGCGTCACGCACGTAGGCGCGAGCCGCGGCAGGCGCTCGCGCGTTGCCCGCCAACGACGCCCTCACCAGCGCGGATCCTGGCGCCCCGGGTGGCGGGCCGGCGTCGTGCCGTGCCCTCTGCCCCGCCTCGTCCGCTTCCCCCCACCGCGTCAACGACGTCCCCACTGTGTCTGCCCCCACCACTTCTAACGGTTACTCCCCACGGCATTATCGCAAGGGTGACAGACTGAGCTGATCCATATGCGTCGGGTGACGAAACCGATGGGGCGGCACTGCAATGAGTGGTGAAGTGTCCGGACTTCCGGAGGACTCTTCGAACGCGGGTGCGGGACTGCACCCCGTGCTCCGCGCTCTGCGCGCGCTGCGCGACGGGGACTTCACCGCGAGGGTCCAGGTGGCCGCGGACGCCGTCCCCGGCGTCCACACCGAACTCGCCGATACGGTCAACCAGCTCGCGACGCGCGCCGAACACCTCGCGGGCGAGCTGACGCGGGTGCGCGCGAACGTGGTGCGGCGCGGCCGTGTCGACGAGCGCCTTACGGCAAGTCCCGGCCAGGGCATGTGGACGGACTCCGTACACGCGGCCAACACCTTGCTGGAGACGCTCCTCGGCTCGACGGCGGAGGCCACCCGTGTACTTGCGGCAGTCGCCGACGGCGATCTCTCGCGCCGGGTCGACCTGCACGAGGACGGCAGGGCCCTGCGTGGCGAACTGCGCCGCCTGGGACGCACGGTGAACCGCATGACCGATCAACTCGCCCTCTTCACGGACGAGGTGACGCGTGCCGCGCTCGACGAGGACGGCGAGGGCACAGGCCGCGGACCGGGCGGCAAGCACGGCGGCCCGGTCACCGCGCACACCACCGTCAGCGGACTGTCCGGCAGCTGGCGGGACGCGGCCGAGGCCGTCAACAGGATGGTCTCCGACCTGCGTGAGACCACACAGGCCAAGGAGTGGCTGGAGTCCAACCTCACCCGTCTCGCCTCCCTCATGCAGGGACGCCGGGACATCCGCGAGATCGCCGAGCCGATCATGCGGGAGCTGCCGCCGCTGGTGGGCGCCCAGTTCGGCGCGTTCTTCCTCGCCGGGAATCCCGAGGAGGGCGCTCCCCCTGGCGACGGGGAGCTGTCGTACGTCGCCGGTTACGGCACCGCCGCCTACTCGCCCGGCGCACGCCCGCGCGGCGGCGTCCACGGGCACAGCCTGATCGCCCAGGTCGCGGCGGAGAAGCGGCGGCTGCTGCTGACCGACCTTCCGCCGGACTACCTGCCCATCGGCTCCGGCCTCGGCGAGGCGCGGCCGGCGTGCGTGGTGATCCTTCCGGTGCTGTACGAGGACACCCTGCTGGGCGTGCTGGAACTCGCCTCGTTCAGCACGTTCAGCGACATCCACCTGGCCTTCTTCGACCAGTTCGTCCACACCATGGGCGTCGCCCTGCACACCATCAGGGCGAACACCGCACTCTCCGAGAAGGCCGCGCTGCTGGCCGCGTCCTCCCAGTACAAGACGCAGTTCCTCGCGAACATGTCGCACGAGCTGCGCACTCCCCTCAACTCGCTGCTGGTCCTGTCCAGGCTGCTCGCGGACAACGAGGGGGCGCGGCTCTCGGAAGAGGAGGTCCGCTTCGCGCAGACCATCCACCGCTCGGGCACGGACCTGCTCTCGCTGATCAACGATGTGCTGGACCTCGCCAAGATCGAGTCCGGCCGGATGGAGGCCCGTCCGCACAATCTGACGCTGACCAAGCTGCTCACGTACGTCGAGGACACCTTCCGTCCGATCGCGCACGACCGCGGTCTGCGGTTCTCGGTCACGTCCGCGGACGACGCGCCCGGCGAACTCCACGTCGACGAACGGCGGTTGCAGCAGGTGCTGCGCAATCTGCTGTCCAACGCGATGAAGTTCACCGCCGACGGCAGCGTCGAACTGCACGCGGAGCCCGCGGCGGAGCGCGGCAACGACGGCGAACCGCTGATCGCGTTCAGGGTCAGGGATACCGGCATCGGCATCGAGCCGGAGCAACTGCCGCGCATCTTCGAGGCGTTCCAGCAGGGCGACGGCTCCTCCCACCGCACCTACGGCGGCACCGGGCTGGGCCTCGCCATCAGCCGGGAGCTGGCGGAGCTGCTCGGCGGGCGCATCTCGGTGGAGAGCACGCCGGGCGCGGGCAGCACCTTCACGCTGTACGTACCCGCCTCGTCCCCGGCCGCGCCCGCCGGTGGCGCACCGCAGGCAGCCGAACCGCCGGCCGCGGTCGTGCCCGCCCAGCTGCCGCCGCCCCGCAGCAACGGCTGCTCGACCGGCAGCGGTGGCGGCTCCCCTGCCGACCGCGCCCGTACGGAGAGCGTCCAATCGGTGGCGCAGGCGCCGGAGTCCGGTCTCACGGCCTGGCAGAGCGGGCACGCCGCGCGCGTGCTGCGGGACAAACGCGTGCTGATCGTGGACGACGACATCCGCAACGTCTACGCGCTGACCCATCTCCTGGGCAGGGTCGGGATGTCCGTCCGCTACGCGGAGAACGGATCCGAGGCGCTGACCACTCTGGAGGGCGGACCATCCGTCGATGTCGTGCTCATGGACATCATGATGCCGAAGATGGATGGTTACGAAGCCATCCGTAACCTCCGTGCCGACCCGCGCTTCGAGGCGCTGCCCGTCGTCGCGCTCACCGCACAGGCCATGCCCGGGGACGGGGAGCAGTCGCTCTCCGCGGGAGCCTCCGCATATGTGCCCAAGCCGGTGGCCGTCGAAGCGTTACTCGGCACGCTGCTCTCCCTGCTCGACCGACACTCCTCACCGAGGCCGCGATGACACCCGAACTCCACACCCGCATACCGCACTCCTCGTACAGAGGCGGCTCCGAGGAGGCGGGCGTCCTCCTGGTCGACGACCGCGAGGACAATCTCGTCGCGCTGGAAGCGGTGCTGGGCACGCTGGAGGTGCCGCTGGTGCGGGCGACGTCCGGCGAGGAGGCGATGAAGGCGCTGCTGCGCCAGGAGTTCGCCGTCATCCTGCTGGACGTGCTGATGCCGGGCATGGACGGCTTCGAGACCGCGGGCCACATCAAGCGTCTGGACCAGACCCGGGACGTGCCGATCATCTTCCTGACCGGAGCCGACGCGGCCGCCGAGGCCGGCTACGCCTTCCGTGGGTACGCGACGGGAGCGGCCGACTACCTCACCAAGCCGTTCGATCCGTGGATGCTGCGCTCGAAGGTGTCCGTCTTCCTCGAACTGCACCGCAAGAACCAGCAGTTGCAGCAGCTGCTGGCGGGCGAACGCGACCGGCTCGGCGAGTTCGCGGTGCGGCTCGAGGCCCTGGAGCGCTGCCTGGATCCGGGAGGCGCCAATGCCGCCGGCTCGACGGAGACCGCGGAGAGCGGGGAGACCGGGAACTCACCGGCCGTGCCGGATGTGCCGGAACTCGCGCGTCGCATAGGCGAGTTGGCCGACGCGCTGCACCAGATGCGCAGCGACCTGCCCTGAGCGCAGAACACCGGCCGGCTCGGCACGCAGAACGGACGCGCACACCCGGCACGGACCCGGACCGACGCGGAAACCCCGGCACGGGAACGGCGTGAGCCGGGCGGCCGTCGTACGCACCGCCCGGCTCACGCCGTCTGGCTCACATCACGCGGACCGCGCCCTCAGGCCTCGCGGGTCCCCGCGTACATCTCCTCGATCAGGTGCCCGAACTCCCGCTCCACCACTGGCCTCTTGAGCTTCAGGCTGGGCGTCAGCTCACCGTGCTCGATGTCCAGGTCGCGGGGCAGCACGCGGAACTTCTTGATGGTCTGCCAGCGCTGGAGCGTGCCGTTGAGCTCCTCCACGTAGCCGTCGACCATCTGCCGCACCTCGTCGCTCGTGACGACCTGGCCGTAGGGCTTGCCCTTCAGCGACTCCTGCTCCTCCGCCCACGCGGTGAGGCTCACCTCGTCGAGCGCGATGAGGGCGGTGCAGAAGTTGCGGTCGGCGCCGTGCACCAGGATGTTGGAGACGTACGGGCACAGGGCCTTGAACTGGCCCTCGACCTCGGCCGGCGCGATGTACTTGCCGCCGGAGGTCTTGATCAGGTCCTTCTTGCGGTCGGTGATCCGCAGGTAGCCGTCCTCCGACAGCTCGCCGATGTCGCCGGTGTGGAACCAGCCGTCCGACTCCAGGACTTCGGCCGTCTTGTCCGGCAGCCCGTGGTAGCCCTCCATGATCCCGGGGCCGCGCAGCAGGATCTCGCCGTCCTCGGCGATGCGCACCTCGGTGCCGGGCAGCGGCTTGCCGACGGTGCCCGTCCGGTACGCCTCGCCGGGGTTGACGAAGCTCGCGGCGGAGGACTCGGTGAGCCCGTACCCCTCGAGGATGTGGATGCCGGCACCGGAGAAGAAGAAGCCGATGTCGGGGGCGAGGGCGGCCGAACCGGAGACGCAGGCGCGCAGCCGCCCGCCGAACGCGTCGCGCAGCTTGGCGTAGACGAGCCGGTCCGCGACGGCGTGCTTGGCCTTCAGGCCCGCGGGCGCCGTGGCGTTGCCGGTGCGGCGGAAGTTCTCCTGCGTGACCTTGGCGTACTCGCGGGCGACGCCGGCCGCCCACTGGAAGATCTTGAACTTGGCGGCACCGCCGGCTTTCGCCTTGGAGGCGACACCGTTGTAGACCTTCTCGAAGATCCGGGGGACGGCCGCCATGTACGTCGGCTGCACGACCGGCAGATTCTCGATGATCTTGTCAATGCGGCCGTCCACCGCGGTCACGTGCCCGACCTCGATCTGCCCGGCCGTGAGCACCTTGCCGAAGACGTGGGCCAGCGGCAGCCACAGGTACTGCACGTCCTCGACCGTCACCAGGCCGGACTGCGCGATGGCCTTCGCCATGTACGACCAGCAGTCGTGGGGCAGCCGCACACCCTTGGGCTTGCCGGTCGTGCCGGAGGTGTAGATGAGCGTGGCGAGCTGGTCCGAACGCAGCGCCTGCACCGTCTTCTTGACGCAGTCGGAGTTCTGCAGGAGGTGCTCGTTGCCGCGCCTGGTCAGCTCGTCGAGGCTGATCACCCAGCCCTCGGGGTCGCCGTACTCGGGGCCCGCTCCGGAGACGCCGCCGGACTCGGAGACGTCACCGGCGTCGATGACGACGACGTGCTTGAGGTTGGGCAGCTCCGCGCGGCGCTGCCGCACCTTGGCCAGCTGCTCGGCGTCCTCCGCGAAGAGGACACGGCTGTCGGAGTCCGCGAGGATGTACGCGGTCTCCTCCTCGTTGGTGCTCGGGTAGACCGTGGTGGTCGCGGCACCGGCGCACAGGATCCCGAGGTCGGCGAGAATCCAGTCGACCCGGGTGCCGGAGGCGATGGCCACGCGCTCCTCGGGGGCGACACCGAGGGTCATGAGGCCCGCGGCGATTCCGAAGACGCGCTTCGCGGCCTGGCCCCAGGTGTAGCTGCGCCAGTCGTCGGGTCCTTCGCCCGCGGCGGAGGGCACCGGATAGCGGTATGCCTCGGCATCCGGGGTGGCCTCGACCCTTTCCAGGAAGAGTGTCGCCACGGAGGGCGGCCGGTTCTCGATCAGGGGTTGTGTGTCGCTCACGACATCCTCCGCTGGCCCGCACCTTAGGTCGGTGTGATTTGCGTGGGGGTGAGTGCTTGTTGACTCACGAGTAACTAGAAACAGCGGCCAGCCTAGAGGCCGTCGCTCCCCAACGTAAGGGGGTCGTGGCTCGCAATGCGTCGATCACCTCGCGATCGTCACAGGCTCCCCAGGAAACACAGAGAGACGGGCCGCGAACGGCCCGTCTCACCCCTGTTTCTGCGTCTTTTCGGGGCCGCTCAAGTAGCCCTTTCGTTATTTTTCATTTCTTCGCTTTGGCACCGTCTGCTCCGGTGCCCGCACCGTCGGTGGAGAGCGCGGCGATGAATGCCTCCTGGGGCACCTCGACGCGGCCCACGACCTTCATCCGCTTCTTGCCTTCCTTCTGCTTCTCCAGAAGCTTCCGCTTGCGGGAGATGTCACCGCCGTAGCACTTCGCAAGCACGTCCTTGCGGATCGCGCGGACGGTCTCGCGCGCGATGACGCGCGCACCGATGGCGGCCTGGATGGGCACCTCGAACTGCTGGCGGGGAATGAGTTCACGCAGCTTGTTCGCCATGCGCGAGCCGTAGGAGTACGCCTTGTCCTTGTGGACGATCGCCGAGAACGCGTCGACCTGGTCGCCCTGCAGCAGGATGTCGACCTTGACCAGGTCGGCCGACTGCTCGCCCGTCGGCTCGTAGTCGAGCGAGGCGTAGCCGCGGGTGCGGGACTTCAGCGCGTCGAAGAAGTCGAAGACGATCTCCGCGAGCGGGAGGGTGTAGCGCAGCTCGACCCGGTCCTCGGAGAGGTAGTCCATGCCCAGCAGGCTGCCGCGCCGCGACTGGCACAACTCCATGATCGCGCCGACGAATTCGCTGGGCGCGATGAGCGTGGCCCGTACGACCGGCTCGTGCACCTTGTCGATCTTGCCCTCGGGAAACTCGCTGGGGTTGGTGACGGTGTGCTCGCTGCCGTCCTCCATCTCCACGCGGTAGACGACGTTGGGAGCGGTGGCGATGAGGTCGAGGCCGAACTCCCGCTCCAGGCGGGCCCGGATCACCTCCAGGTGCAGGAGCCCGAGGAAGCCCACGCGGAAGCCGAAGCCGAGCGCGACGGAGTTCTCCGGCTCGTACGACAGCGCCGCGTCGTTGAGCTGGAGCTTGTCCAGGGCGTCGCGCAGCTCCGGGTAGTCGGAGCCGTCCAACGGATACAGGCCGGAGAAGACCATGGGCTTCGGGTCCTTGTATCCGGGGAGCGCCTGCTCGGCGCCCTTTGTGAGGCTGGTCACGGTGTCGCCGACCTTGGACTGGCGCACGTCCTTCACACCGGTGATCAGATAGCCGACCTCGCCGACGGCCAGACCGTCGGAGGCCGTCATCTCCGGTGAGTTGGTGCCGATCTCCAGCAGCTCGTGGGTGGCGCCCGTCGACATCATGCGGATGCGCTCGCGCTTGCCCAGGTGTCCGTCCACGACCTTGATGTACGTGACGACACCGCGGTACGCGTCGTAGACCGAGTCGAAGATCATCGCGCGAGCGGGTGCGTCCGCGACGCCGACGGGCTGCGGCACCTGCCGGACCACCTCGTCGAGCAGCTCCTCCACGCCCTCGCCGGTCTTCGCGGAGACCTTCAGCACGTCCTCGACCTCGCAGCCGATGAGGTGCGCGAGCTCCGCGGCGAACTTCTCCGGCTGGGCCGCCGGCAGATCGATCTTGTTGAGGACCGGGATGATCGTGAGGTCGTGCTCCATCGCCAGATACAGGTTGGCGAGCGTCTGCGCCTCGATGCCCTGAGCCGCGTCGACCAGCAGGATGCACCCCTCGCACGCGGCGAGCGACCGGGAGACCTCGTACGTGAAGTCGACGTGGCCGGGGGTGTCGATCATGTTCAGGATGTGCGGGGTGTCCTTGGCCTCCGTGGGCGCCCAGGGCATGCGCACGGCCTGCGACTTGATCGTGATGCCGCGCTCACGCTCGATGTCCATGCGGTCGAGGTACTGGGCGCGCATCTGCCGGTCCTCGACGATGCCGGTCAGCTGGAGCATGCGGTCGGCGAGCGTCGACTTGCCGTGGTCGATGTGCGCGATGATGCAGAAGTTACGGATCAGCGCCGGGTCGGTGCGGCTCGGCTCCGGCACGTTCGAAGGGGTCGCGGGCACGCAAGGTCCTGTCGGGTCTTCGGGGGTCGGCGGGAAGGGCCTCAGCGAGGCTCTCCGGGAAGCTCTCGTACGAATTCGCAGCCTCCATCGTCCCATGCGCGTGCGGTACGGGCCGGATTGGGAGGCCGAGGGGCCTGCTGGTAGCCTGACCGACTGTGCCTCGTGCGCTCTGCAGCCGGCCGGACTGATCACTTCATCACGCCGATCACTCCGGTCGTGGCTCCCGCGGATCGTTCCGGTCGCGGCGACGGCTCGAAGCCGGCGCCCGCAGCAGAAGCTCACGGTGGTACGGAAGGCATCATCACCGAACCCGTAAAGGCTCTTTTTCGTGGCGAACATCAAGTCCCAGATCAAGCGGATCAAGACCAACGAGAAGGCGCGTCAGCGCAACAAGGCGGTCAAGTCGGAGATCAAGACGGCGATCCGCCGCACTCACGAGGCCGTCACCGCCGGCGACCAGGCGAAGGCCACCGAGGCCCAGCGCGCCGCCGCCCGGAAGCTCGACAAGGCCGTCAGCAAGGGCGTGCTGCACAAGAACAACGCGGCGAACAAGAAGTCCGCGCTCGCCAAGCGCGTCTCCGGCCTCAAGGGCTGACACCAGCCTCTTAGCCGGTGCGGGTCCGACGGGCCCTCTCATTCCGTTCCGTACCGGCCTTCACAGCGTGCAGCCGGCTTCGTGGCCGTTTCTCGTGGTCCACGGACCTCACGCTGTGATTCCCGCGCCGCACGCGGCCTGCGTTCGCCACGCGGGTGCGGCACGGGAGATCGCTTCGCGATCGCTCACAGAACCGACGAAGGCCCCGCAACGCTTTCCCCAGCGTCCGCGGGGCCTTCGCGGTGTTACGGGGCGGGGCGTCCGCGCTCCGGGGGCTGGAGGGTCGACCGGGCAGGAGGCCGCCGGAGCAGGGGCCGGTGGGCGCAGCCCGTCAGCCGGAGCAGAGGTTGTTCTCCCAGGCCCAGGCGGCGATCTCGACCCGGTTGCGGGCCGCGAGCTTGCGCTGCGCGTTGGCCAGGTGGGTCTTGACGGTGGAGAGACTGACGTGGAGCTCACAGGCCAGTTCCTCGTTCGTGCGGCCGCGGGCGACGAGCCGGACCACATCCAGCTCCCGCGGCGTCAGCGGCTCGGTGGGACCCCTCCCCCGGGACTCCCGCGCCTCCTTCCTCTGCCGCTTCTGCCTCCTCGCTGTGTCCGCCCGTCCCCCTTCGGGGCCGTCGGCACCGCCGGCCGCCATGCGGGAGAGCAGCCGGACCGTGACCGACGGCGCGATCATGGCGTCCCCCGACGCCGCCGCCCGTACGGCCTCGGTCAGCAGCGCGGGCGACCCGTCCTTGAGGAGGAAGCCGCAGGCTCCGTTGCGCAGGGCACGGTAGACGTACTCGTCGAGGTCGAAGGTCGTGGCGATCAGGACGTTGAGCGGGTCGGTGACGCCGGGACCGGCGAGCAGACGTGTGGCCTCCAGACCGTCGAGCCCGGGCATGCGGATGTCCAGGAGGCACACATCGGGGCGCAGTCGCTCGGCCTCCTCGACGGCAGTGACGCCGTCGGCTGCTTCGGCCACGACCTCCATGTCCGGCTGGGAGCTCAGGATCATGCGGAAGGCTGACCGGACCATCTCCTGGTCGTCGGCGATGAGCAGCCGGATCGTCATTCCGCTCATGGTGTCAGAAGGCCCGCCAGCGGCGGACGCGTTCAGGTCGCCGACGGCAGCGGCAGGCACGCCTCGACGCTCCAGCCGGCGTCCTCCCTGGGCCCGGCGGTGAGGCTGCCACCGACTCCTTCGACCCGCTCGGCGAGCCCCTTCAGGCCGAACCCGCCACCGACGTCGGACGGTTCGCCGGATGCGCCGCCGTCGTCCGTCACGGTCAGCTCGAGCATGTGCGGGGAGTCCGGTCGCGGACGGGCGGCTACGACCACGGACGTGGCACCGGGTGCGTATCTGCGGGCGTTGGTCAGCGCCTCCCGTACGACCCCGTGAGCGACGCCCACGAGCCAGGGCGGCAGAGGCCGCGCGGAGAGCCCGGCGTCCACGTCGACCTTCACCGGCGGTGGACCGGTCGCGGAGAACGCCTCCGCGGCACGCCCCAGCACCTGCGGCAGTTCCTCCTCGGGCGGTGCCTGCGGCGGCGTGGTGCTGCGCAGCACGGAGACCATGCCGCGCATCGAACTCAGCGACTGCGAGGCCGCGTTCTCGATTCCCGCCAGCATCTCGTCGAGCTCCGCGGGGTCCTGCTCGCGGCCCTGCTTGGCGGTGAACCGGGCGGCCCTCGTCTGCGTCACGATCGCCGTCACATGATGGGCGACGAAGTCGTGCAGGTCGCGTGCGTATTCGAGCCGTTGGGCCTCCCGGATGCTCTCCCGCTCCCGCGCCCGCAGCCGGTCCCTCAACCGGAGAGACAGCCCGGCCGGGATCGCGACCAGAACGCAGAAGAACAGCGCGGTCTCCAGCAGATTCAGATGCTCGGCGTTGACGTCCGACAGCCGCAGCGGCACCAGCCCGGCGGCGATACCGGCCGCGGCCACGACGGTCTGCGCCTTCACCGGTCTCAAGTGCCGGACCGCACGGGCGACAAGGGCCAGCAAGGCGCAGAGCTCCAGCAACCCCGGTGTGTGTTCGGGGCGTTGGGACAGGTTCGCGGAGACGACGGAGAGCGCCGCCGACGCCGTCACAGCGAGCGCAGCACAGCGCGGCAGCAGTTCCAGAGGCACGGCAAGCGCCGCCCAGCAGAGCGCACCGGTCACGACGGTGGCCGCAGCCGTCGGTATGAACTCCGTGTCCCGTCCTTCGAGGGCGATGAAACCGAGCAGGACCCCGGCGGTGGTCACGAGGAGGACCTGACGGTGGAGGGGGAGGGAGCTGAAGGCTCTGAGCATGCCGGAACGGTACGGGAGCCTCAGGGCTGTGCACCTCGGCCATTCGGCCGAGGTGCAGGAGGGTGCGCTGTTGCCTGTGTCGGCTCAACGGCTGAGGCGGGAGGGCGCGGGTGACCCCCGGGGTCGGCCCGGAGGGCTGCCGTTCCCGGCGGCGCAGTTCGGCGCTCGGCGCGTCGGGGGCTCCAGGTTCTGAGCATGCGTCCGGGAAGGGCCCGGCCCGGGATTCACCGTCCACAGAAGGCAGTTCGTGAGGACGAGGTCCGGCACGGCAGAGGGTCAGGCGTGCACCGGTCCACCGGTCAACATGGCGGGTGGTGGAGGCGTGCGCCGGGCACGATCGTCGCCCGGGTCCGGGGGCCGAGGGCGGGGGTCCGGGGGCCGGGGGCCGCGACGCCACCGGCCCAGGCTCGACCCTCCGGTCAGCGGGAGCGGGCAGCCTGCGCGACGGCGATCACAGCCTGCTCCAGCGCGTACTCCGGGTCGTCGCCGCCGCCCTTGACCGCCTCGTCGGCTGCCGCCACAGCGCGCAGCGCCGTGGAGACTCCGTCCGCCGACCAGCCGCGCATCTGCTGACGCACCCTGTCGACCTTCCAGGGCGGCATGCCCAGTTCGCGTGCCAGGTCACCGACCCGCATACCGCGAGGGGCGGAGGCCAGCTTGCCGATGCCGCGTACGCCTTGCGCCAGCGCGCTGGTGATCAGTACGGGAGCGACGCCGGTCGCCATCGCCCAGCGCAGCGTCTCCAGTGCTTCTGCCGCGCGGCCCTCCACTGCGCGATCGGCGACGGTGAAGCCGGAGGCCTCGGCCCGCCCCGTGTAGTAACGGGCGACGACGGCCTCGTCGATGGTGCCCTCGACGTCCGCCACCAACTGGGTGCAGGCGGACGACAGTTCACGCAGATCGCTGCCCACGGCGTCGATGAGGGCCTGGGCCGCCTCCGGTGCCGCCGACCTGCCGAGCCGGCGGAACTCGCCCCGTACGAACGCGAGCCTGTCGGCCGGCTTGGTCAGCTTGGCGCAGGCCACCTCGCGAGCACCGGCTTTGCGGGCCGCGTCGAGCAGTCCCTTGCCCTTGGCTCCTCCCGCGTGCAGCAGGACGAGCGTGATCTCCTCGGCGGGGGCGGCGAGATAAGCCTTCACGTCCTTGACGGATTCCGCCGAGAGATCCTGCGAGTCGTACACGGCGACGACCTTGCGCTCCGCGAAGAGGGACGGGCTGGTCAGCTCGGCGAGCGTGCCCGGCTGAAGGTCCGCGGAGGCGAGCTCGCGCACATCGGTGTCCGCGTCGGCGGCACGCGCCGCGGCGACCACCTCGCGCACCGCCCGCTCCAGCAGCAGCTCCTCCTGCCCCACCGCGAGGGTGACAGCGGTCAGCGGGTCGTCCGTCGTCTTCT
The DNA here is from genome assembly GCF_015910445.1 of Streptomyces bathyalis. Lineage (NCBI taxonomy): Bacteria > Bacillati > Actinomycetota > Actinomycetes > Kitasatosporales > Streptomycetaceae > Streptomyces > Streptomyces bathyalis. The sequence continues at coordinate 5,481,681 of NZ_CP048882.1, read as the reverse complement.
TCTGCGTGCCAGCCATCGCCGAACAGCATCCCACGGCGCACTGACACTGCTGGCCGGAGCAGAATGCCGGTGTGACGGACGTACGACACATCCTGGTGCTGCCCGACCGCGACGCCGCCGAAGAGGTCGCTGAGGAGCTGATCCAGCGCTTCGAGGGGCCGCACGAGGAGCCGCAGCTGGTACGGGAGGCGCTGGCGGGCGAGGACGACGCCGAGGACGCCCAGTGGCTGGTGGTCCTCGAGGCCGCGCAGGGGCGGTACGACCCGAAGCTGCTGGACGCGCTCGCCGACGAGTACGACGGCTGGCTGGAGTGGGACTGACCGTCCCTCGGGCGACGGTTTGCCGGGCACGTCCCGTGCCCTCACGGCTCGGCAGGGGCGGGTTGCGGGGCCGCATTGGCCCCTCCGCCAGCAGCCGGTCACCGTCGGCTGTCGGCCGTCGGCCGCCGGCAGGGGCGCCTCGGCACAACCGGGACGCCCGAGGCCCTGGAAGCCAAGGCGCGGGGTGCCCAGGCGCGGGGTGCCCAAGGCACGGAACACACCGCAACCGGGGCAGGGCACGCGGGCGAGCGGCCAGCCAGGACGCCGGGCGCGACCAGCCGCCACCACCGGTCTCGGGACACCGTCGGCCCCGGCTGACGGCGAGGAAGCCGCCCGGCCCCGCACGAGCCGCACGCACGTCACCACGCCCGCTGGGGAGGCGAGCGGGACGCGGACGGTTCGGCGCCCGTCGCGCGCTCCGTGACGACCGCCGGTGAGCCCCCGTCGCCGCTCGCGGCGCCGCCCCGTATCCGAGAGCCGGTCACCGCCAGCGCGCCGCTGCGGTCCGTACGGCGGACCAGGGCGCCCGCCGCTTGCAGCGCGGCCACGGTACGCGGCGCAGGGTGACCATACGGGTTGTCCGCACCGCAGCTGATCAGGGCGATGCGGGGGCGGAGCCGCGCCAGCAGCCCCGGGTCCTGGTAGGCGGAGCCGTGGTGTGCGACCTTCAGGACGTCCACGGACGGCAGGGCCGGGTAGGCCGCCAACAGGCCGCTCTGTGCGCCCGGTTCGAGGTCTCCGGGAAGCAGCAGGGTCATTCCGCCCGTGCGGAAGAGCAGCGTGATGCTGGCGTCGTTGGCACCCTCGGGACGCGACGCGGCCGGAGCGGCCCCCGGCGGACCTGGCCACAGTGCTTGCCAGGACAGTCCCCCCACGTGCCGTCGCTCGCCCGCCGTCGAGCCGATGACGCGGACACCCGCACGGGCGGCCGTGCGGCGCACGAAGTCCGCCTGCCCCGGCGGCTCTTCGAGCGACGTCGTCTGGATCGCCCCGATTTCCCTGCCCTTGAGGACGCCCGACAGTCCCGCCACGTGGTCCGCGTGGAAGTGGCTCAGAACGAGCAGTGGGACAGAGGTGACACCGAGAGTGCGCAGGCACCGGTCGACGGCCGCCGGGTCCGGGCCCGCGTCGACGACCACCGCCTGGTGCGCCTCGCCCGTCGCAAGAGCCAGCGCATCGCCCTGTCCGACGTCGCAGGCCACGAGCCGCCACCCGGAGGGCGGCCAGCCGGTGAACGGCCGCACGAGCGGCACCGGACGCACCACCGCGAGCAGCAGGAGCACCACGCACGCCGCGCACAGCCAGGGATGCCTCAGCAGCGCCGCCGGCCCCGCTCTCCTGCCCAGAATCAGCACGGCGGCGGTGATTGCCGCGAGCAGCAGCGCACCTGTCCAGCTGCCGGGCCAGCCGATCTCCGCACCCGGCAGGGCGGCACCCGTGCGTGCGAGCTCGGCGATGCCCTCGGCGGGCCAACTTCCGAGCCACGCCAGCGACTTGGCGACCGGCATCGCGAACGGCGCCGCAGCCAGTGCCGCGAAGCCCAGCACGGTCGCGGGAGCGACGGCGAACTCCGCGAGGAGGTTGCACGGTACGGCGACGAGGCTGACATGCGACGCCAGAACGACCACCACAGGCGCACACACGACCTGTGCGGCAGCGGCCGCCGCGAGAGCTTCCGCCAGGCGTCCGTTCATTCCCCTGCGCCTCAGGGCCGAGCTCCAGCGCGGCGCCAGGGTGAGCAGCGCGCCGGTGGCCAGCACTGACAGCAGGAACCCGAACTCGAGCGCCAGACCAGGGTCGTGGAGCACGAGCAGCAACACCACCGCGGCCAGCGCCGGCAGCAGGGAGCGGCGCCTCCCGGTGACGAGGGCGACCAGCGTGATCAGGCCGCAGCCCGCGGCCCGTATGACGCTCGGCTCCGGGCGGCAGACGACCACGAAGGCGAGTGTGACCAGTGCGCCGAGGACGGCCGTGGTGCGCAGCGGGATGCCCAGCCGTGGGGCGAGGCCCCCGCGCTCGGCGAGATGAGCGGTTCCCGGTGGCCCGATGAGCACCGCGAGCATGATCGTGAGGTTTGCACCACTGACCGCCAGCAGGTGCGTCATGTCCGTGACGCGGAAGGCCTCTTCGAGGTCCGGCCGCAGCCGCGAGGTGTCGCCCACGACCAGGCCGGGCAGCAGACCGCGCGCGTCCCCGCTGAGGCCGTCCGCCGCTTCCCGCAGGCCCGCACGCAGGCTGCCGGCGACGCGCTGAAGTTCCGTTGGGCCCCTGACCACGGGAGGCGGCCCGTCGGCCGTCAGGCGGACCACAGCGGCGACGTCCTGTCCGTGCCCCGTGCGCAGGGGCATCGTGAGCCGCGCCTCGGCCCTCAACCCTGTCGAGGGCAGCAGCCGTTGCCACCGTGCGGGCGGTGGCCCGTCCCGCTGCTGGACGATGACGAGCACCGGCGTGCGCACGGAGCGGTCGAGGGGCCCGGGAGATGTGTCGTGGGCCGATTCCGGAGAGCCCCGGGTTGTGACGTGCGTGGCCTCGGCACGGAACAGCAGGGCTCCCGGGGTCTGCTGGGCTCCGCGCACCCGTGGCCGGATCCGCCGCGGGTCTTCCTTCACGGTCAAGTCCACAGTTGCCGTGGCGTGTTGCTCCGCGAGGCGTGGCAGCGGCCCCCGGCGCAGGTCCGCCGAATGGAGAGCCGCCACCCCGCCCCCGGCCGCCGCGCACAGCAGAGCCGCGGCGGCTGTGAACAGGATCGGCGAGCGACCACCCGGCCCCTCTCGCAAGCCGGTGCGGAACCGCGACAGGAACGGGGAAGTCGACCCGATTCCGCCCACCCCGCGTCCCGCCCGTAAGAGCAGCAGGGCCGCTCCCAGAACGCATGCCACCACCCCCGCGGTGGCCGCTGGACCGGAGACGCCCCACGCCAGTGCGGCGGCTGCCCATGCGGCCAGCGCGAGCGGAACGAGCCGCAGGTCCGCGGCATCCCGCCCCGGAGCGGTCCCGACGCGAGTTGGGCCCGCCGCGAGGGTGCCGGTCACGGACACGACGCCGCCGGTCATGGGCTGACCTTCGGCCGGATGTCGGCGAAGCGGCGCTCGCCGATGCCGTTGACCTCCTTGAGCTGATCCAGGGAGGTGAAGCCGCCGTGCTCCTCCCGGTACTCCACGATGTGCTGCGCGAGGACGGGGCCGACGCCGGGGAGCGTCTCCAACTGCTCGGTGGTCGCGGCGCTGAGGCTCATGAGCCCTCCCGGCGGGGCGCCACCCGCTGCCGGTCCACCGCTCGGGTCCGCGCCCGCAGCCCCTGCACCTGGCCGCGCACCGCTTCCCGGGGACGCTCCCCCGGCGACGATCTGCTCCCCGTCGACCACGCGCCGGGCACGGTTGAGACCGCTGACGTCGGTGCCGGGGCGGACGCCGCCCGCGGCCTCAAGGGCATCGGCGACCCGGGCGCCGTTCGGCAACTTGTAGATGCCGGGCCTGCGTACCTTGCCGGAGACATCCACCACGAGCCGCCCGCCGGCCAGTTGACCTGGGACCTTCGCAGCACCCGCCGCAGGGCCCGCAGAATCCGGCGCTTCCGCCGCGGAACCGGCGGGCGCCCGCTCCGCCGAGGGTGCCCGCACCGCCTCGGGACGCCCCGTCCAGAAGTGATGGACGGCGAATCCGACGGCGACGACCAGCACGACGGCGAGCGCGAGCAATGTCCTCGGCTCGATCCCGCAGCGCAACTGCACCCACAGCGGGAGCCGTTCGCACAGGGCCAGCCGGGCCCTCCCCCACGCGCCGGGCGTCCCGGCCACGTCCGCACCCGCGGGCCCGGCCGACTCCGGCGTGGGCCGGGCCGCATCACCGAATTCCCTTGCGGCAGCGGCAGTTGGAGCAACTGCGGAGGGACGCATCGCCGCCCGCCGGGCGCGGCTGCGCCGTACGGACTCCCGTGCGCTTGCCATGGCGGCGGCGCGCGGCAGCACCGCCGCGCCCGATGTACCGCAGGCCCTGGACACCGGAGGATCGAGGCCCGTTCCGCCGCCGGGACCACTGCTCCCTGCGAGGGCCCCGTCCTCCGCCCCGCCATCGGCGAGCAGTGACGCGGCCCGTTCCCCGGGCCCGTACGGCAGCGCGTCGTCGGCGGCACTGCCGGGCGCCTCCGACGTGGAGCGGCGCCCGCGTCCCGGCCGGGAAGCATGACCTCGGGCCCCACCGGGCCGCCGCGTGGAGTCCGCCCCGGCTACCGCGCCGACCGGGGATCCGGGCCGGCTCCGGGAACGGTGACGGGACCGGACACCGGTATCCGCGGGGACAGCGGCCCTGCGTTGAAGACGACCGGAGCGGTGACGGGAGACGAGACGGGATCGAGTGCTCATGCCGACAGACGGTAGAGACGATCAGCAACCCAATGTGATCTTGCTCAATTCCCGGGGACAACCCATCAGTTGTGGATAACGGCGTCACTCACTTCACTGAAACGACCGTCCCCAGCAGCCCCGGCCCGGTGTGTGCACCGATCACGGCACCCACCTCGCTCACGTGCATCTGCCCCAGCCCCGGCACCCGTTCGCGCAGCTGCTCGGCCAGCTGGTCGGCACGGTCCTGCGCCGCAAGATGGTGCACGGCGATGTCGACGTTCGCGTCGCCCGCCCTCTCCACGACGATCTCTTCCAGCCGGGCGATCGCCTTCGACGCCGTGCGCACCTTCTCCAGCATCGTGATCCGGCCGTCCGCCAGTTCCAGGAGCGGCTTGACGGCCAGCGCCGAGCCCAGGAGCTTCTGCGCGGCGCCGATGCGGCCGCCGCGGCGCAGATACTCGAGGGTGTCGACATAGAAATAGGCAGACATCCCCTCGGCCCGCTTCTCCGCGGCCGCCACGGCCTCGTCGAGGGATCCGCCGCCCTCGGCCGTGCGGGCAGCCTCGAGCGCGCAGAAGCCCAGAGCCATGGCCACCAGACCGCTGTCCACCACTCGCACCGGCACGGGTGCCTCGCGGGCTGCGAGGACGGCAGCGTCATAGGTTCCGGAGATCTCGCTGGACAGGTGCAGCGAGACGATGCCCTCCGCACCGGCTTCCGCCGCGGCCCGGTAGCGCTCCGCGAAGACCGCGGGACTGGGCCTTGACGTGGTCACCGGGCGCCTCTCTCGCAGCGCCTCGGCCAGCGAACGCGCCGAGATCTCGTTGCCCTCCTCCAGGGCTCTGTCGCCGAGCACCACGGTCAGCGGCACGACGTCGATCCTGTGCTGCGACAGAGCCGACGCCGGGAGGTAGGCCGTGGAATCGGTGACGATCGCGACCTGGCGTGAGGTGGTGCGGGACATGGAGGGAGGCTACCCGCCGTCTCAGGAGGCGCTCTGCGGACGGCCCTTCTCGATCCCGGGAGGCACGTCCCTCCGCTGCGGCTCCGCGGCCCCCTCGACCTCACGGGCGGCGGTCGAGCGCTCGCTGTGCCAGTGGCGAAGTGCGCCCGATTCGATCTCGATCTGCTCACGCAGCGCGCCCAGCGCCTCGGCGTCGTAGCGGCTGGCACGGTCCTGCGCCGCGAAGCGCAGCGAGTCCGCGGACTCCTTGATCCGTGCGACGCGTTCACGCACCTCCGGCAGCAGGGCAGCGGTGCGTGCCTTGTCGGGCTCGCGCTCCATCAGGAGCTGCATCTCTCCGTCGAGCTGCCGCGCGTGCTCGTGCAGACGGTCGAGAAGACCGAGTGCTTCCTGGAGGGACGGATCCCGCGAGATGTCCGACTCCAGGGCCCTGCGCGTTCCGTCGATGGTGGTGCGCAGCTCCAGCCGCCGGCGGGCCAGCTCCCCGACCGGGCCGGGCTGTGCGCTCCTCGCCCGCAGCGTCGTTTCCTCGACCGTGCGTCGCACCTGCGTGCCCGTACGCTCGACGCCGCGCTGCACCGCCCGCGTCACCCGCACCGCGGCGATGACGCCGAAGGTCACGAAGAGCACGAAGAGCAGCGCCAGAACGCCGATGACGAATTCCACGAGCGAGCTCCTTCATCCGTCCACCACGGGCCGTCTTTCTCCAGCCTAAACGGACCTGCCGGGCCAGGCGTTCCACGAAGCCCGGACCCTCCCCTCACCGGTCCCGTAGGGGACGGCCGTACGGGGTGGCCGCACGAGGCAGCGATGCGGCACGACCGTGGGGCCCGGGACGCGTGAGCGCCCGGACCCCGGCGTGCCAGGGCTCAGCCCGGTACGACGTTCACCAGCTTCGGCGCCCGCACGATCACCCTCCGGATGGCCGCGCCGCCCAGCGCGCCGACGATCGCCGGCTCGGCCAGCGCCTGCGCCTCCAGGTCTGCCTCCGAGATGGACGGGGAGACCTCCAGCCGCGCCTTGACCTTGCCCTTCACCTGCACCACGCAGGTCACGGTCTCGTCGACCAGATATGCGGGGTCGGCGACGGGGAAGTCCTCGTACACGACGCTCTCTTCGTGGCCCAGCCTCCGCCACAGCTCCTCGGCGATGTGCGGTGCCAGCGGGGCGATCAGCAGCAGCATCCGTTCCGCCACCGAGCGCGGAACCTCACGCACCTTGGTGACGTGGTTGTTCAGCTCGGTGATCTTCGCGATGGCCGTGTTGAACCGCAGCGCCGCCATGTCCTGCGTGACGCCGTCGATCGCCTTGTGCAGCGCACGCAGCGTGTCCTCGTCCGGCTCGGCGTCGACGACGGTGACCTCGCCGGTCGTCTCGTCGACCACGTTGCGCCACAGGCGCTGCAGCAGCCGGTACTGGCCGACGACCGCACGCGTGTCCCAGGGCCGCGACACATCCAGCGGGCCCATCGCCATCTCGTACAGACGCAGCGTGTCCGCACCGTACTCGGCGCAGATCTCGTCCGGTGTGACGGCGTTCTTCAGGGACTTGCCCATCTTCCCCAGCAGCCGGCTGACCCGCTCGCCGTTGTGGAAGTACTCGCCGTCGGCCTCTTCCACCTCGGCAGCCGGTACGGCGATGCCGCGGCTGTCGCGGTAGACGTAGGCCTGGATCATGCCCTGGTTGTACAGCTTGTGGAACGGCTCCGCGGAGGAGACGTGCCCCAGGTCGTACAGCACCTTCGACCAGAAACGCGCGTACAGCAGGTGCAGCACGGCGTGTTCGGCGCCGCCGACGTACAGGTCGACACCACCGTGCGGGATGCCCTCGCGGGGGCCCATCCAGTAGCGCTCGACCCCGGGGTCGACCAGCTGCTCGCGGTTGTGCGGATCCAGGTAGCGCAGCTCGTACCAGCACGAACCGGCCCAGTTGGGCATCGTGTTGGTCTCGCGGCGGAAGCGTCGCGGGCCCTTGCCGTCGCCCAGGTCCAGGGTGACGTTCACCCACTCCTCGTTGCGCGACAGAGGCGTCTCGGGAACGGTGTCGGCGTTGTCGGGCTCGAAGGTCCGCGGCGAGTAGTCGTCGACCTCGGGCAGCTGCAGCGGCAGCATCGACTCGGGCAGCGAGTGCGCGACGCCTTCCTCGTCGTAGATGATCGGGAAGGGCTCGCCCCAGTATCGCTGGCGGCTGAACAGCCAGTCACGCAGACGGAAGTTGACGGTGCCGGCGCCGATTCCGCGGCTCTCCAGCCACTCGGTGATCCGTGCCTTGGCGTCGGTCACGCCCAGCCCGTCCAGCGAGACGTCACCGGCCGAGTTGACGATCCTCGCGTCGTACGAGACGAAGGCGTCGTCCCACCGGTCGGTGTCCGTGCCGCGGTCGTCGGAGGGCTCCACCACGCACCGCATGGGCAGTTCGAAGGCGCGAGCGAAGGCGAAGTCGCGGTGGTCGTGCGCCGGGACGGCCATGATGGCGCCGGTGCCGTAACCCATCAGCACGTAGTCGGCGATGAAGACGGGGATCCGCTCGCCGTTGACGGGGTTCGTGGCGTAGGCGCCGGTGAACACACCGGTCTTGTCCTTGGCCTCGGCCTGCCGCTCGACGTCCGACTTCGAGGCCGCCTGCGCGCGGTAGGCGGCGACGGCCGCGCCGGGGTCGGAGTGGCCGCCCGTCCATACCTCGTGGGTTCCTTCGGGCCACTCCACGGGCACGACGCTGTCGACCATGGGATGTTCGGGAGCCAGCACCATGTAGGTGGCGCCGAACAGGGTGTCCTGCCGGGTGGTGAAGATCTCGATCGTGCTGTCGCCCAGCGGGAATTCGACGCGGGCGCCCTCGCTCCGTCCGATCCAGTTGCGCTGCTGCAGCTTGATCGCCTCGGGCCAGTCCAGGCCGTCCAGGTCGGTCAGCAGCCGGTCCGCGTAGGCGGTGATGCGCATGTTCCACTGGCGCAGCTCGGCCTTGAAGACGGGGTAGTTGCCGCGCTCGGAGCGGCCCTCGGCCGTGACCTCCTCGTTGGCCAGCACGGTGCCCAGTCCGGGGCACCAGTTGACGGGGGCGTCGGAGGCGTACGCCAGGCGGTACTCGCCCAGGACCTCGGCCCGCTGCACGTCGTTCAGTTCGTCCCAGCGTCCGAAGCCCTCAGGCGTCTCACGCTGCCCCGACGCGAACTGGTCGATCAGCGTGCCGATCGGACGCGCCTTGTCCGCCTCGGGGTCGTACCAGGAGTTGAAGATCTGCAGGAAGATCCACTGCGTCCACTTGTAGTAATCCGGGTCGATCGTCGCGAAGCCGCGGCGCTGGTCGTGGCCCAGGCCCAGGCGACGCAGCTGCGCCTTCATCTGGACGATGTTGGCCTCGGTGGACGCCCGCGGGTGCGTGCCGGTCTGCACCGCGTACTGCTCGGCGGGCAGGCCGAAGGCGTCGAAGCCCAGGGTGTGCAGGACGTTGTGCCCCGTCATCCGCTGGTGGCGGGCGAAGACGTCGGTGGCGATGTATCCCAGCGGGTGACCCACGTGCAGGCCCGCACCCGAGGGGTACGGAAACATGTCCATGATGAATTTCTTGGGCTTGGCCACCACCGCCGGGTCGCCGGACAGGTCGCCGTCGCCGGGGTTCGGTGTCTCGTAGGTGCCCTGCTTCTCCCAGAAGTCCTGCCAGCGCGCCTCGATGTCGGCGGCCAGTGCCGCCGTGTAGCGATGGGGAGCCGCGTTCTCCGCGGCGTTCGTGGTCTCGCTCATCGTCCTCAAAGCTCCATCGGTCGTCTCTGCCGAGCGCAAATGAAAAAACCCCTCGCACAGGAGGGGACGCCGCGCCGATTCCGGTCCTTCCGATCTTCGGATCCGGGGACCGGGACTGATCAGCGCGGCCGGCTAAGCAGAAGGCGTACGGCACGCATGCGGTCAGGGTACCGCAAGGGCTGTGCCCCGTCGTACGGGATTCCCCCGGCCTCCGCCCGCACCAGTGACCTGCTTCACGCCCCTCCGCCGCCCCGCCCACGAAGTCCGTGCCCGGACCACCGAGTTGCCCACCCGAACCCGAACCCGGCCGGCCATCCAGAGCGCGCACCCCCACCAGGAAGCCTGACGGTCAACCCGAGCCACACGGAGCGCAGCCCCCCACGGAGAGCGAAGATCAAACCCCAGCCACCCCTGGGCGCAGGCAGACGCGAACCCCAGCCACGACCGGAGGAGGGCGCGAACCCCAGCCACGACGGGGCGCAGGGGGCGCAGCCCCCGCAAAAGGGGGCCGCAGGGGGCGCAGCCCCCGCCGGGGGTGCGGGTGGCGGAGCCCCCGCCCCGCGAGGCGAAGCCTCGCAAAAACAAAGAGAGCGACCCGGTCCGCGCTTCCTGCGGACACAGATCACCCTCGCACTCGTGGAGCTAAGGAGAATCGAACTCCTGACCTCTTGCATGCCATGCAAGCGCTCTACCAACTGAGCTATAGCCCCAATACTGGTCCGCCGGGGTCAGCCCCTCGGCGGCGTCGCCAACCTTACACGGCCTCTGCCACGTTCCGCCAAATCCCTTTCCCGGGGCCTCTTGCGGTCCGGCCGCGGCCCGACTCGCCGACGGGTACTGTCGACGCCCTCGCCCGCCCGCCGCCCGTCCCGCCACGATCACGACTCCGGAGCCCGCACCGCCGTGAGCGCACTGCAGCAGTTCGCACAGAGCCGGTCCCGAGGCCGTAGCCCGCTCATGGCCGTCGTACTGCGGCGACCGGTACTGATCGCTTCCGGTGTCTGCCTGCTCTCTTTCGCCGCGTTCTGGACGGCCCAGCGGATCAGCGGCGTGTCCCTGATCGACGTGATGGTCTACCGGGCGGAGGGCTGGACCGTACGCACCGGTGGCGATCTGTACGAGATGCGCGCCACGTACGCGGATCTCCCCACCACCTATCCGCCTTTCGCGGCACTGCTGTTCGTGCCGTTGACGCTGCTGGACGTCCCGGCGATGCGGACGGCGGCGACCGCCGGCAACCTGATCCTGCTGGTGACGGTCGTCCATCTCTCCTTCCGGCTGATCGGGCGCTCCTCCCGGTCGTCCCGTTTCGCCGACCTGCCGCGTCCCGCCGCCGTGCTGCTGATCTCGGCCGTGCTCGTTTGGTGCGAACCGCTGTGGACGACCTTGCGCTACGGGCAGATCAACCTGCTGCTGACGGCACTTGTGCTGTGGGACCTCTCGCGCCGTCCCGGCCACCGCTTCGCGGGTGCGGGCATCGGCATCGCCGCGGGGATCAAGCTGACGCCGGCCCTGTTCGCGGTCTTCCTCGCGCTGTACGGCACGGTGCGGGCCGTGCACGGCATGCGCGCCGGCGGCGGCCGGGCCGCCGTGTGGAATCACCAATTGCGGCAATCCGCCGTCGCCGCGGGGGCGTTCGCCGGCACCGTGCTGCTGAGCGCGCTGGTTCTGCCGTACGACTCACGGCGGTTCTGGTTCCATGCCCTCTTCCGGTCGGACCGCGTCGGGCATACGGAGATCACGGACAACCAGTCGCTGCGCGGGGTCGTCGCCAGGCTGCTGCACACCGGCGACCCGGGATGGCCTTGGCTCGTGGTCGCCGCTTTCGTGGCCCTGTCCGGGCTGGCCGTCGCCGTCGCGGCGGCCTCGGCGGGCAGCCGCCGGCTGCCGTACGCACCGGCGTGGGCGGCTCTGGCGTGCGCCTTCACGGCTCTGCTGGTGAGTCCCGTCTCCTGGTCGCATCACTGGGTGTGGTGCGTTCCGCTTGTGATGCTGCTGGTCACCGAGGCGCTGGAGCGCGAACGGGCCCTGTTCTGGCGGGCGTCGGCCGTGGGCGCGATGCTGCTGTTCTGTTCGTACGCGCTGTGGTTGGTCCCGCACGGTGAACCGGGTCCGGTGAAGCCGGAACTCCACCAGACGGTGGGCGAGATGGCCCTCTCGGCGCTCTATCCGGCAGGTGGCCTGGGCGTTCTGGCGCTGGCAGGTGTGCTGTCCGTCCGGGCCCTGCGCAAGCCTGCTCCGTACGAGCCGGACCGTGTTGCCAACCCCGCCGCGTCACCGGCAGGTTGACCGTCGGGGCCGCGTGTCAGGCGGTGACGAAGGAGTAGAAGCGCTTCAGGGTGCAGTGCTCGTCGAGCAGGCGTCCGTAGATGGGCTCGCCGTCCAGCTCCCGGTACGTCTCGATCGGATCGCCCTTTATGATCAGCGCCCGCGCGCAGTCCTCACACCAGAACTGGAACTCGGGGTTGACCGGCTCCATGTCGCGGACAACGGGCGTACCGCTGCCGCACCAGTCGCACTTCCGGCTGTGTGCACCCATCAGTCATCAGCCCCAGCTGTGGCCGCAGGTCGTGCACACGTAGGAAACTCCTCCATTGTCGCCGAGCATCTGGGCAACGTCCGATGAACCGCATGCCGGACACAGCAACGTCCGTGATGACACCGCTGCCGGACCGATGGCTGGGCTTGTGCGTGGGCGAACCGATTGCCGACTGCCCTCGACGAGGACTCCTGCCGACATCGCACGCGCCCTCCCCTCGGCCTTCCCCCCTCCGGCCATCACGATTCTGCCACGTTCTCCCATTGCTCAGGAGACCTGGTCGGCGATAGGGGGTGGACCGAGTTTGTGAGGCGAAGCCTCGCAGAGTCGACGGATCCGGCCGCATTCCGGTTCCGGCCTGCGGCTCACCGACCGTGCCCGCGGTGGCGGGCCGATAGGGCAACACCCGGCACCCCCCTGGTTGTTCCGCGCCCGAACCCCACGAGAACCCCACATATGTGTTCACGAACCCGCGGCGCCCCGGCCCCCAGCCACCCCTGGCCGCAGGGTGACAGAAGCCCCCACAACGGAAAGCGAGCATCAAACCCTTGCCACCCCGGCGCAGACAGACGCGAAACCCCAGCCACAACGGGGCCGCAGGGGGCGCAGCCCCCGCCGGAGGTGCCAGACGCGAAACCCCAGCCACAACGGGGCCGCAGGGGGCGCAGCCCCCGCAAAAGGGGGGTGCCGGGGGCGAAGCCCCCGCCGGGGGTGCGGGTGGCGGAGCCCCCGCCCCGCGAGGCGAAGCCTCGCAAAAACAAAGAGGGCGACCCAGGTCCGCGCTTTCCGCGGACACAGATCACCCTCGCACTCGTGGAGCTAAGGAGAATCGAACTCCTGACCTCTTGCATGCCATGCAAGCGCTCTACCAACTGAGCTATAGCCCCGGGCAGTTCACGCACCGGCCGGACATCCGCACGGCCTCGTGAACGGGAGGAAGCCTAACCCGTGACCAGGCCGGATGGGAAATCGGCCGGGTCCGGATCAGTCGTCGTCGCCGAGCACCGGCTGCGGCAGCGTGCCCGCGTTGTGCTCCAGCAGCCGCCAGCCTCGCATGCCCTCGCCGAGCACGGACCAGCAGCAGTTGGAGAGCCCGCCGAGCGCTTCCCAGGTCTGGGGTACGAGGCCGAGCAGCCGTCCGATGGTCGTGCGGATGGTGCCGCCGTGGCTGACGACGACCAGCGTGCCTCCGGGCGGGAGCTTCTCGGCGTTCCGCTCCACGACGGGCGCGGCCCGGTCCGCGACCTCGGTCTCCAGCTCACCGCCGCCGCGCCGCACCGGCTCGCCGCGCTTCCACGCCGCGTACTCGTTGCCGTACCGCTCGACGATCTCCTCGTGCGTGAGGCCCTGCCACGCGCCCGCGTACGTCTCGCGCAGTGCCTCGTCGTGTGTCACGTCGAGGCCGGTGATGGAGGCGAGTTCGGCCGCCGTGTCGGCGGTACGGCGCAGGTCGGAGGCGAGGATCGCGTCGGGCCGCAGGGCGGCCAGCAGACGGGCGGAGCGGCGCGCCTGCTCAAGGCCTGCCGGGGTCAGCTCGATGTCGGTGGAGCCCTGGAAGCGGCGCTCGAGGTTCCAGGCTGTCTGCCCGTGCCGCCAGAGCACGACCCTGCGGTCGCGGCGCACCGTCGGCCCGGGGGTCACGGCAGGCGCCGTCACCGCAGTCCTTCGCTTCCGTTCCGCTCCGACGCGGCCCCGTACGGCGCGGAGGTGCCGTCCTGGCCGTCACCGTCGCCCCTGCCGGCCGCCGCCTCCTGCACGGCGTGCTCGCGGCCCTTGCCGTGCGTCGCCTTGGCGTCGTCGGGCAGGTCGATCTCGGGGCAGTCCTTCCAGAGCCGTTCCAGGGCGTAGAAGACCCGTTCCTCGCTGTGCTGGACGTGCACCACGATGTCGACGAAGTCGAGGAGCACCCAGCGCCCGTCGCGCTCCCCCTCACGGCGGGCCGGCTTGGCGCCCTGCTCCTTCAGCAGCCGCTCCTCGATCTCGTCGACGATGGCCTTGACCTGGCGGTCGTTCGGTGCGGAGGCGAGCAGGAAGGCGTCGGTGATGGCGAGCACGTCGCTGACGTCGTAGGCGACGATGTCGTGCGCGAGCTTGTCCGCGGCCGCCTGGGCGGCGGCGTCGATCAGCTCGATGGAACGGTCCGTGGCGGTCACAGGCAAAGCTTTCGAATCGGAAGCAGCGGTCATGTGTGCGTATCACAACAAGGATCTCACGCCCGGCCGGGGGCTCTCACTCCTTGTAGTCCCGGCCCAGCACGACCGCCACATCCGCGTTCGCCGCTCCCTTGCCCTTGCGTACGGCGTTCCCTGGCAGGCCGAGGGTCTTGGCCACTTCCTGCGCCTTGGCCTTGTACTTGCCGTCGGCGTACGTCACCTGGGAGCGCGCCTGCGCCTTGTCGCCCGCACCGCCCTTGACGACGGTGTAGCCGCTGTTGACCAGGGCCGCGGACGCCGTGTCGTCGCTGCCGCCCTTGCCGCTGGCGTTGACGATCTTCACCCTGGGCGCCGCGTCCGGGTCGGTGTTCTTGACCGTGCCGCCGAGCACCTGCTTCACCAGGCCCTCGCTCGTACCCTCGCTGAGCGTGCCGTTGGCCCTGACGGGCAGCACCTGCGTCTTGTACGCGCCGCCCTTCGCCTGGCTCGCCAGCTTCGCCAGGGAGGCACCCAGCTCGGGCTCCGGCAGCGACGGGTCGGGGATCTGGCCGAGGGTCTCCACCGTCTTCGTCGCCGACTTGGAGTCGCTGGAGAGCTTCCGCAGCGTCTGGTGCATGACCTCGCCGAAGCGCTCCAGCTGACGCGTCTGGGGCTCGCCCTTCCCGCGGTAGGTCGCGTAGCCGACGGCCGCGCGCCCGTCGAGGGTCTGCGCCCTGCCGCGCTTGACCAGCGGTTCGTCGCCCTTCTTCTCGCCGGGGACGGTGGCATTCGCGTCGACCTTGATACCGCCGACCAGCTCGACGAGGTTCTCCAGGTACGGGGTGTCCAGCCGCCAGCTGCCCTTGATGTCGGCGCCCAGGAGCGTGCCGAGGGCCTCCCGGGTCGGGGCCGTGCCCTCGTCCTCGACGGCCTTGGCCAGGGTGGTAGTGGTGCCGTTCTCGCCGGAGACGGCGAGCGAGTTCGGGAGCAGGACCGTGTTGCCGCGCTTGGCGTCGACGTTGTCCACGAGCAGCGCGGTCGAACTGCCGCCGCCGTTCAGCGAGCGCAGATGCACGACGATCACGTCGCGCTGCTGGCCGGCCGCCGTGGCGGCGCCGCCCTTGTCGCCGTTCAGGTCCGGCAGCTTGCCCGCGTACCAGAGGTAGCCGACGCCGCCGGCCGCGATCATGACGAGGGCCACGACGAGCAGGACGATGCGGTTGCGGCCGCGGCGCTTGGCCTCCTCGCGGCGCTCGGTGCGGCTCTCGCTGAACTTGAGCCAGTCGATGACGTCGTCGGAGTCGTCCGCCTGCTCCTCGACGAAGGAGAACTCCTCCGTGCGGTATCCGCCGTCGGAATCCTGGCCCTGGCCGCCCGCCCGGCCGCGGTCACCCGTGACGCCCGCGCCGGCGGCCGACTGCTGCTGCGGGATCCACTCCTGCTGTGTGTGCTGCTGCGTCTGCGGCTGGGGCATCGGGTTCTGCGGGTACGGCTGCGGCGGCGCCTGCTGTCCGTACGCGCCGTAGCCCTCGTGTCCGCCGCGCCCGTCGTAGGCGTCGTAGCCGTAGCCCTGCTGCCCGGACTGCCCCGGCTGCGTCGACTGCCCCGGCTGTGCGGTCTGCTGCCCGTACGGCCCGCTCTCCTCGTAGCCGTAGACGGGCTGCCCGTACTCGTCGTAGCCGAGGAACCGGGGCTCCTCGGGCGGCTGCTGGCCCTGCTGCTGCCCGTACGGGTCGTATCCGTAGCGCTCGTTCATGGGTTGGGCGCCTCCTCCCCGTACAGTCCCCGCTTGTTGATGTAGCGCACGACGCCGTCCGGGACCAGGTACCAGACGGGATCTCCCCGCCGGACCCGCGCACGGCAGTCCGTCGAGGAGATGGCCAGCGCCGGGACCTCCACCAGCGACACCCCTCCGTCCGGCAGGCCCGGATCGGTCAGCGTGTGCCCGGGCCGGGTGGCGCCGATGAAGTGGGCCAGGGAGAACAGTTCGTCGGCGTCGCGCCAGCCCAGGATCTGGGCGAGGGCGTCCGCCCCGGTGATGAAGAAGAGGTCCGTCTCCGGGTTGGCGGCTCGCAGATCACGCAGTGTGTCGATGGTGTAGGTGCGGCCACCGCGGTCGATGTCGATGCGGCTGACCGAGAACTGCGGATTGGAGGCCGTCGCGATGACCGTCATCAGATAGCGGTCCTCGGCGGGCGAGACGTGCTGGTGGCTCTTCTGCCACGGCTGCCCGGTCGGTACGAAGACGACTTCGTCGAGGTGGAAGCGCGTGGCCACCTCGCTGGCGGCGACGAGGTGCCCGTGGTGGATCGGGTCGAATGTCCCGCCCATCACTCCCAGCCGCCGCTTGCCGGTGCCGGGCACTATGTCCTCTCCCATGCGAGCCGACCTTATCCCCTCGTTCCGCGCTCCGCTGCTCCGCCCGTACGACGCGTGGGCCACGGGCACGACACTGCGAGGCGACGTCCAGGAGACACGGGACGCCCGGGAGGGCTGCGGATCGCGTGAGGGTCAGCGGTCCCGGTTGAAGCGAGTGGTGATCCACAGCAGGAGAAGCAGAGCCAGCAGCGCCCCGCCACCGGTGATGTAGGGGAGCACGGGGTCGTGCCCGCCCGCGTGCTCGCCCCCCTCGGAGGCCAGAGCGGCGAAGGCGTGGTGGGCGGTGCTGGGAAGCGTCATCTCGGCAGGACCTATCCACGTGTGAGCCGGACAGTACGTTGTGTGCTGCACATCGTATGCGGGGGCCGTCGGCGGGCCGACGGCACCTCTCGCTTCCTCTCCCGGCCCCGGCCGTCGCCTGTCTGTCCTCGGGGAACTCGCCTTCGCCGGCGCCGTGCGCGGCCCCGCATCGCGCCCGTCCGTCGCCTCCACGCAACCTTCCGGGGGCCCGGCGACGTCTCCTCCCCACGTCCGGGGTTTCCCCTCGGACGCGTTCGCCCCGGGCATTCCGGTTCCGAGCGCCTAGGCTGACCTCAATCCACCGCGAACGGTGATGAAGCGACAGGGGGAACGCAATGAGCGACAACGCAGGCACCGAGCGGCTGCCCGGCCGCAACCGGCGCCGCTTCCCGGGGATCTCCTCCCGGGCGTACGAACATCCCTCGGACCGCTCGGCGCTCGTCGCGCTGCGCAAACTGAGCGGTTTCGACTCGGTCTTCAAGGCACTGAGCGGGCTGGTGACCGAGCGCAGCCTCAGGCTGCTCTTCCTCGCCAACTCGGTGCGCGTCAACGACGAGCAGTTCGCGCATCTCAACTCGATGCTGCGGGACGCCTGTTACATACTGGACCTGGAGAAGGTCCCGCCGATGTACGTCAGTCAGGACCCGAATCCGAACGCGATGTGCATCGGGCTCGACGCGCCCGTCATCGTCCTCACCACTGGTCTCGTGGAGCTGCTGGACGAGGAGGAGATGCGGACGGTCATCGGCCACGAGGTGGGCCACGCCCTCTCGGGGCACGCCGTCTACCGCACCATCCTGCTCTTCCTGACGAATCTCGCGCTCAAGGTCGCGTGGATCCCGCTGGGCAACGTCGCGATCATGGCGATAGTGACCGCGCTGCGCGAGTGGTTCCGCAAGTCGGAGCTGTCGGCGGACCGTGCGGGGCTGCTTGTCGGGCAGGATCTGCAGGCCTCGATGCGCGGGCTGATGAAGCTCGCCGGCGGCAACCACCTGCACTCGATGAACGTGGACTCGTTCCTCGCGCAGGCCGAGGAGTACGAGTCGGGCGGCGACATCCGCGACTCCGTGCTGAAGATCATGAATGTGCTGCCGCGCAGCCACCCCTTCACCGCGGTGCGTGCGGCCGAGTTGAAGAAGTGGGCCGAGAGCCGCGACCACCAGCGCATCATGGACGGCCACTACGACCGGCGTGAGGACGACAAGCAGACGTCGGTCTCCGACTCGTTCAAGCAGTCTGCCGGCCACTACACGGAGTCGTTCAAGAACAGCAAGGACCCGCTGATGGGTCTCGTCCGCGACATCGCGGGCGGCGCCGGCGACCTGGGCGGCAAGCTGCGCGACACCTTCACCGGAAGGAACACGGGAAGCAGCGGAGGCAACGGCAACGGCGAGGACGGTGGCAACAACTCGGGCGGCGGCAGCTCCAGTTAGGGCCGCGGCTCGAATCTCCGTCAGCACGGGCCCGGCACGCGGGAGTTCGTACTGGCCGTACCGGCCTGAAGTCCGCCGGTGTGGCTAATCGTCCTTCTTCGCGGCCGGGCTCGGCTGCGAGCTGGTGGAGAGAAGACCGCACAACGAGGCCGAGGTCCGTCCGCGCGCGTACGGGTCGGTGCCGGCCGCCCCGTCGTCCTTGGCCTTCTCGCCTGCCAGCAGCGGCGCCAGCGCGCCCGACATGTCGGCGGAGCAGGGCAGCGGCCCGGCACGCATCGAGACCTGAAGCACGCTCAGTTGCTGCCGCCTCAGGTCCTCGCGGTCGACCTGGAAACGCACTTCGCGACGCACCGTGAAGAGGGAGGAATTCTTCGCGGCCTTCTGCCCCTCCCCCTCGTCCGTCGCCCGCACCGCGTAGACGAAGACGTGGTCCGCGACGACTTCCAGCGCGTCGGGGCCCGCCTCCTGCACGGTCATGGTGCCGTTGACCCGGATCCCCGCGTCGGCGAGCGCCGTCTTCGACGGGTCGAAGCGGACCATCCAGCCCGTAGCGGAGTGCCGCCCGTCGTTGCGCGGGTGGTCCATGCTCTGGTCGAACTGCTCGTGCTGCACCGGGTCGAGCATTATCCGCACGTCACGGACGCTGTTCCCGCTCAGCACGGACGGGTCGAGCGAGCTGGTGACGATGTACTCCTTGGCGGCCGTCAGGGACGAGAGCACCTGGCTCTCGGAGAAGTGCCGGGTGCGGCGCACGGGCGGCAGCGTCACGCCGTCGGCTCCGGCGCGGAACTGTGCGGCCGGGCTGTGCTGGAAGAGGTCGGCGGGCGTGGCGCCCGGCACCTCGTCGCGGGGCGCCAGGGGAAGCAGCGCGTTGCGCATCGGCTCGGCGGGCGGTTCGGGCGGAGCCTGGTAGGGGTTTCGGATTCCCATGTAGATCGCCGTGCCGAAGGCGAGGACGATCAGCAGCACCAGGACGATGCCCTGCCGGGAGGCGGTGATGGAACCCCGGACGTAAGTGCCGTTCTGCTCCTCGTCGGTGGCGTCGCCGGGCGGGGTGAAGGCACGGTTGCGTACGGCGGCGTGCTCCTCGTCCTCCATGCGCTCGCGCGCGGAGAACTCCTGGAGCCGCGCAGCCTTGATGAAGGACTCATCGAAGACGACGGATCGGTAGTCGTCGCGATACTCGTCGTCGCCCCCGGACGCGTCGTCGGGTGTTCCCTCGGGGGGATTGCCTCGCCCGGCCATACCAACAGAGTAGGTCCGCCCGGCTCTCCGTAAACGCTTCTGTGCGCCGACAACCTGGCGGATGCGCGTGTTCGTGAACACCTTGTCGCCCCGGCGTGACGAGCCGGTGACCGTACGGTCCGCGCGGCGTGCACCCGTACGCGCGCCGGGTGGCGGGTCTCAGCCGGACTTGGGCTGCGCGGGGACGTCCGGTGTCCGCTGCGCGCCGTCCTGGTCCTTGCCGGAGGAGTCGACATCGGTCGTCGCGGGCGGAGGCGAAGGGTCCTGCCGCTGCTGCGAGGTCCCCCGGTAGACCGCGCCGAGCGCGAGGGCGACCATGCCGATGCCCATCACCAGGGCCAGCAGCCACGCGACGGGCCGCTGCCACCGCATGTGGCCGCGGTAGACGCGGCGGCGCGGGGCGGCACCGTGCTTCCCGCGCCCCGAGCGGCGGTTTTCGGAGCGGCGTTCGCCCTGGCGGCGGTAGTCGGAACCGTGCTCCTCCCCCAGGTCGAAACGGGGGTCGTAGCGGCGGTTGATGCCGAATCGGATGTACTGCCCGTACTGGTCCTGCTGGTCGTAGTCGACAAATCGGCCGTACTGGTACGGGGCGTAATGGCCGGTGTCGCCGAAGGAGTTGGGGTTGTAGTTGTACGGCCCGTACGGCCCGTACGACTCGTGCGGCCCGTAGTGGTCGTACTCGTCCCCCTCGGACGACTCCAGGTATTCGGTGTAGTCGGAGCGGTCGAAACGCCCCTCGTCATCGTCGTCGTCCGGATCCTCCGCGCCGGCCAGCCCGTCCGGGTCTCCGGTTCCGTCCGGATCGTCCTCGTCCAGGCCGAACTCGCCCTCGGTGCCCGGCCCGTACCCATAGCCGTCCTCGAAGCCGCGGACAGTCTCGCTCTCGGCGTGCGACTGCGCGGCCGCCAATATGCGTTCGACGGCGGTGGGCTCGTGAATGACCGCTGACCGTACGAAGTCCTCGTCGAGCACCAGGGCGGCGAACTCCTCGTCCGCGGCCCCGTAGCGGTACTCGGGCTCCTCGCCGTCCGGGAACGGCTGGCCCCCCACGTCGTCCGGCACGCTGTCAGCGTAGACCTTTGTGGTCAATAAGGGCAGGGAGAAGCGGGATTCCGTCAGAACATGCGCAACCGCCCCCCATGACGGCGCCGCATGCACTAACCGCGGGTGTGACCGTCCCCCGTGACCACGTACTTCGTGGAGGTCAGCTCGGGCAGGCCCATCGGGCCGCGTGCGTGCAGCTTCTGCGTGGAGATGCCGATCTCGGCCCCGAAACCGAACTGGCCGCCGTCCGTGAAACGTGTGGACGCATTGACCATCACGGCGGTCGAATCGACCAGCGATGTGAAGCGGCGCGCGGCCGCGGTGTCGCCGGTGACGATCGCCTCCGTGTGACCCGAACTCCACTCGCGGATGTGCCGCACCGCGGCGTCCAGTGACGGCACGACGGCCGCGGCGATGTCGTACGAGAGGTACTCGGTGCCCCAGTCCTCGTCGGTGGCGGGGACGACCTGCGCGCCCGCCTTCTGCCACGCCTCGTCGCCGTGCACCGTCACGCCCGCCTCGGCGAGGGCCTCGACGGCGAGCGGCAGGAACTCCGCCGCCACACCTTCGTGTACGAGGACGGTCTCGGCGGCGTTGCAGACACTTGGGCGCTGCGCCTTGGAGTTGACGAGGATCGCGACGGCGGTCTCGAGGTCGGCGGCCTCGTCGATGTACACATGGCAGTTGCCGACACCGGTCTCGATGACGGGGACCGTGGACTCCTCGACCACGGAACGGATGAGCGAGGCCCCGCCGCGCGGAATCAGCACGTCCACCAGGCCGCGGGCGCGCATGAGTTCACGGACGCTGTCCCTGCTCTCGCCCGGTACGAGCTGCACGGCGTCGGCGGGCACGCCGGCACCCGCGACGGCGTCACGCAGCACCTCGACGAGGGCACCGTTCGAGGCGTACGCGGAGGAGGAGCCGCGCAGCAGCACCGCGTTGCCGGACTTCAGGCACAGCGCGGCGGCGTCGACGGTGACGTTGGGGCGTGCCTCGTAGATGATCCCGACGACGCCGAGGGGCACGCGCACCTGGCGCAGTTCGAGCCCGTTGGGCAGTGTCGAGCCGCGCACGACCTCGCCGACGGGGTCGGGAAGGGCGACCACGTCGCGCACGTCGGAGGCGATGGCCGCGATGCGTTCCGGGGTGAGCGTCAGGCGGTCGACGATGGCGTCCGGCGTCCCGGCGGCGCGGGCCTTGTCGATGTCGGCGGCGTTGGCGGCGACGATCTCGTCCGTACGGGCGATGAGCGCGTCGGCGACGGCGAGCAGCGCCGCGTCCCGTGCCGTGCGCGGCAGCGGGGCGAGTTCGGCGGCGGCCTCCTTCGCGCGGCGGGCGGTCTCGGTGACGGGCGAATTCTGCGTTGCGCTCATGTCTCCGAGCTTAACGACGGGCGCGGCGGAGGCGCCCCGCCGTCCACCGTGCGGGACGGCCGCCGGACCCCCGTACCGGCGACCGCCCCCTTCCCCCTGGCTGCGCCCCCTGTCAGACCTGCACGCACCTGATGCGCAGGACGACGTCCAGGTGGCGCCCGGCCATCCCGGGAGACGCGGTCACCCCGAAATCCTTGCGGTCGACACGGGCCGTGGCGCGGACGGTGAACCCCCGCGGCGTCACCGTGCACTCCCCGGCCGTCAGGCTCACGAGCGTGCTGACGCCCGACGCTGTGAGCGTCCCCGTGATGCGCGCCCCGTCCGCCGTCTCCTCCAGGGCGTCGGCGTCGAAGGTGATGAGAGGGTGCCGATCGGCGTCGAGGAACCGCCGCGACCGTACGGCGGCGTCCCGTGAGCGGTTCCCCGTGTCGAATCCTGCCGCCGCGATCTCCGCGTGGATCCGGGAGGCGGCGAGAGGCTCGGTGACGTCGACGGTCCCCGCCCGGATGGCGAACGTGCCCCTCACCGGCAGAAGCCCGAAGACGTGCCGGGTGGTGAACTCGAGCACGGAGCTGCCGGTGTCGATCTCGTAGCGGCCCGCCCGGGGCGCCCTGGGAGCCGTCCTGCTGCGTTCCTGTTCGGTTTCCATGCCCCTAGTGGACGCCGGCGGGTCCATGCCGCGGCAGGGCGGACCGTCGGCTCCTCGTGAGACGGAAGGCCGCCCGCCGCGGGAGGCATACGACTTTCGTAGGGTGCCTCACCCGCCGATCGTTCCGGGTCGCCCCACGGCGAACTCCCTGCGCGCCGGGCTGACATACCGTGTTGCCATGACAAAGGGGCGGTGTGGACCGTGGCACAGCCTGAGCCGTCACCGCCGGGCTGTGGACGCCGGCCTCGCGGTCTTCTTCGTACTGCTGGACACCGGGCTGACGCTCGCCGGTGAGAGCTGGTGGCCCCGGCGTCCGGGGACCCTGGCCTGGATCCTGCTGGGTGTACAGGCCGCCGCGTGCGGCTCGCTCGTCTTCCGCCGCCGCGCTCCGATCACGGTCGTCGCCGTCCTGGGCGGGTTCACGCTCACCGTGACGCTGCTGATCTCGCCCGCAGGGGTTCTGACGCCCGCGGAGAAGTGGAACGTGTGGGCGCCCCTCTCGACGGCGCTGGCCGCATACGGTCCGGTCTTCTACCGGCCAGGAGACCGCCGCACCGCCTTCCTTGCCCTCGCCCTCTTCACCTTCGTCGTCGCACGCCCGTGGGAGGCGTCGTTCACGGTCGTCACGATCGGCCTGCTGCGCACCGCTGTGGGACCTCTGCTGGCGCTGTACTTCGAGGCCCGCAGGCGTCTGGTGCGGGCGCTGACGGAACGCGCCGAGCGCGCGGAGCGGGAGCGTCACCTCCTGGCCGAGCGTGCCCGCGCCGAGGAACGGGCCCGGCTGGCCGGCGAGATGCACGACGTGGTGACGCACAGGGTGAGCCTGATGGCGCTGCAGGCCGGTGCCCTGCGCATGACGGCCCCGGACGAGGCGACCAGGCAGGCCGCAGAAGAGCTCCGCGCGGCGGGCTGCCAGGCGCTGGAGGAACTGCGCGACCTGGTCGGCATCCTGCGCAGGGACCCGGACGAGCATTCCTCGACGGAGTCGGTGGCGGGTCTCGCCGGGCTGGTGGCCGAATCCGCGGCAGTGGGAACTCCGGCCGAACTCGTCGAGGACGGGGACAGGACGCTCGCCTCACCCGTCGTGGGGCGCACCGCGTACCGCGTGGTGCGGGAGGCGCTGACCAATGCCCGCAAGCACGCGCCCGGCGCACAGGTGACCGTGCATGTCGAGTACCGCGAGACGCAGGTGCGGCTCACAATCCGCAACACACCACCCCCGGGGAAAAGCGCGGAAGGTGCTCTCGCCGGCGCCGGCACGGGCGCCACCTGCGGCGCCACGGCCGAGGCAGTCAGGGCGGCCCCGGTGCCAGCATCCGCGGCGGCCACCGCCGATGTCGCCGCCACCGCCGCCGCGCTCGTCGGCACGGGCTCCGGCCTCGGCCTCGCGGGCCTGCGTCGGCGCCTGGAACTGGTGCAGGGCACCTTGCGGGCCGGGCCGTCACCGGACGGCGGCTTCAGCGTCGAGGCCACGTTGCCCGCGTATGTGCCGACCGTCGAAGCGGCGGTGTAGCAGCGTGACGGGAACCGGTGCCGCAGGACGGACCATCCGCGTGGCCGTCGTGGACGACGAGCCGATGGTGTGCGGCTTCCTGCGGACCATCCTCGGTTCCGCGAACGACATCGAGGTGGTCGAGGAGGCGCACGACGGAGCGGCGGGGGTCGAGGCGGTCGTACGGAGCAGACCCGACGTCGCGCTCATGGATCTGCGCATGCCTGGCGTCGACGGGCTGACAGCGATCGAGCGGATCCGTGAACTGGCCGACGCCCCGGCCGTCGTGGTGCTGACGACCTTCGACGCCGACCAGTACGTGCTGCGCGCGCTGCGGGCGGGCGCCGTGGGGTTCCTCGTCAAGTCCACGCCGCCGGAGGATCTGATCGGACTCGTACGCGTGGCCGCCGAAGGGCACACCGTGCTCTCCGCCGCTGCCGCACGGCGGCTGGTCGCGGCGTCCTCCGACAGCCACTCGGCACGCGATCGGGCGCGCGAGCTCATTGGTTCCCTGACCGAGCGGGAGGCCGAGGTGCTCGCCTGCCTCGGGGAGGGGATGCCCAACGCGCGGATCGCGGCGCGGTTGTACCTCTCGGAGGCCACGGTCAAGGGATATGTCTCGCGCGTGCTGGACAAGTTGGGCTGTGTGAACCGGACGCAGGCCGGACTGATCGCCCACGACGCCGGCGTCGTCGGCGCGTGATGACCAGAGGGCCGTCACTTCTTGACCTGGGGCGGGCACGCAGGTCGGCCTGAAACGGCCTTGCGGCGCGTCGCCCGGAAGCGTGGCACGGGCGCGTGGGCCTAGAAGGGGTGAACTCCCATGGAGGCGGCGGGCGGCGGGCCGTACCCCTCGGCCACCCGCTGGTGGTACGTCTCGCGCCCGATGACCTCGAGGCCGACGATCTCCCACGGCGGAAGCTGCGCCGAATTGCGGTGCTCCCCCCACAGCCGCAGCGCGACAGCGGCGGCGTCGTGCAGGTCGCGGGCCTCTTCCCAGTAGCGGATCTCAGCGTGATCGTTCGCATACCGGCTGTTCAGAAGGAAAGGATGGTCGTAAGCAAGCTGTTCCAGAGCGCGCCGCACCTCTTTGAGCGGCGCCTCCTCGCCGGCAACGCTCAGTGTGATGTGCCACAACCTGGCGTGTTCACGCCTTTCCACACCCGCGCCCGCACGTGATTCGGCCCGCTGCTCTGTGTCAACGCTGACCAGCCGTCTCACGGGTGGCCTCCTCGTCCGGTGGATGCTCTCGGTTCCGGGCGTCGCTCACCTGCTGCACGACCCCCTCTACAAAGTTGACCAGCCCGGGACCGGCCGCGTGGCCGTTTTCGGGAAGGTGTCCGTGGAAAGGCTGGTCTTTTCTCCCGGCCGATGACGGTTCGGACACCACTCCCCCGCCCTTTACACGAACATTTCACGCCACGGCGCGGAGAGCG
Organism: Streptomyces bathyalis; assembly: GCF_015910445.1. Lineage (NCBI taxonomy): Bacteria > Bacillati > Actinomycetota > Actinomycetes > Kitasatosporales > Streptomycetaceae > Streptomyces > Streptomyces bathyalis. The sequence goes on along the minus strand of NZ_CP048882.1, from coordinate 5,456,290 downwards.
GGCGTGCGCCCGCGCGAGTGCGCGGACCGGGGTTCCTCAGGGCGGCTGCGGGTCGGGTTCGCGCACGTGGCGGGGGATTTCAGGAGTCGAGCAGCACCAGGTCGTCCCGGTGCACGATCTCCCGCTCGTACGCCGGGCCCAGCTCCCTGGCCAGCTCCGGCGTCGAGCGTCCCAGCAGCTGCGGGATCTCCTTGGCGTCGAAGTTGACCAGGCCCCGGGCGACGGCCACCCCGCGCTCGTCGCGCAGTTCGACGGGGTCACCCGCCGCGAAATCGCCCTCGACCCCCGCGATTCCCGCCGCCAGGAGCGAGCTGCGCCGCTGCACGACCGCCCGTACGGCGCCGTCGTCCAGCGTCAGCGCACCCCGCGGCGTCGAGGCGTGCGCGAGCCACAGCAGCCGGCCGGCGGCTCGGCGGCCCGTCCGGTGGAAGTACGTGCCGGTGCCGCGGCCCGCCAGCGCGTCCGCGGCGTGCGTGGCGGACGCGAGCACCACCGGCACACCCGCCGCCGCGGCGATGCGGGCGGCCTCGACCTTGGTCACCATGCCGCCGCTTCCGAGGCCCGCGCTGCCCGCGCTGCCGATCTCGACGCCCTCCAGGTCCCCCGGGCCCGTCACCTCGGTGATGCGGGAGGTGCCGGGTGAAGCCGGGTTGCCGTCGTAGAGGCCGTCGACGTCGGAGAGCAGCACCAGCAGGTCGGCCCGTACGAGATGGGCGACGAGCGCGGCGAGCCTGTCGTTGTCGCCGAACCGGATCTCCTCGGTGGCGACGGTGTCGTTCTCGTTGACGACGGGCACCGCGCCCATGGCCAGCAACTGCTCCAACGTGCGGTAGGCGTTGCGGTAGTGGGCACGCCGGCTGGTGTCGTCGGAGGTGAGCAGCACCTGCCCGACGCGGCGCCCGTAGCGCGCGAACGAGGCGGTGTAGCGGGCGACCAGGAGCCCCTGCCCCACGCTGGCCGCCGCCTGCTGACGGGCCAGATCGCGGGGACGCTTCGGCAGGCCCAGCGGCGCGAGACCCGCCGCGATCGCGCCGGAGGAGACGAGGACGATCTCCCGCTGCGGGGAGCCCGTCGCGCCGTCCGCCGGTCCTGCATGCTTGGCCAGTACGTCGACGAGCGCGTCGACGCGGTCCGCGTCCAGGCCGCCGGCGGCCGTGGTCAGCGAGGAGGATCCGACCTTGACGACGATGCGCCGCGCACCCGTCACGTCCGCGCGTCCCCCGCTTCCCTCGCCGTGCGGTGCGCCACGGGTGCCCGTCGCGGAGTCGTCCCTGCCGGAGTCGCCCGAGCCCGCTGCCGTACTGGTGCCCACGTCCCGCTGCCTGCCTGTTCCTCTGTCACGCCTGGGCGTTCCGTGCCGCACAGACGTATCCGTTCTTCTTGAGCTTCTTGCGCCCCGTATGGCCCGCACCGTGCGGATGCGTCACGTACGGTCCCGATGTGCCGCTGATTCCGCGGCGTTCCGCACGGCGCCGCCTCACACGCGTTCCGGAGCCCCGTCTTCGCAATCTACGGGAGTACCGGCCGGGTCCGCTCATCCGTTCCGACCAGTGGACGGGTGGGGATAATGACCTTTGTCCGCGTATCGGCTCCGGACACCCCGACGCAGATTGTCACCGCACCCGTGCCCGGCATACGGTCAGTGGTCGACCACGGCCGCCACCCCCACCGGCCGGTTTCCGTCCAGACCCTCGACCTCCTGCCAGGAGTCCAGTCCCGTGCCCTCTGCCGGTCTCTCCCCCCGACGCGCCGTCCAGCTGACGGCGCTGCTCGCGCTGTCGGTCTTCTACGCCGCACAGCTCGCGGGCGCGCTGCTGCCGAACGTGCCCGTCTTCATCGTCGCCTCGTTGGCGGGGATCACGCTCGACATCTATCTCACGCACAAACAGCCCGGCCTGCTCGCCCTGCTCGGCAAGGTCCGTTTCGACGTCACGACCCGCCAGCTGCTGCGCGACATGCTCATCGTCATCGGTCTGGTGCGCATCCCCGACGTCCCGCCGGACATCGAGCGCCCCCTGACGCTTCTGCTGCTGGCCGCCTACGCGACCCACTTCCTGTGCCAGGCCGTCGCCCAGTTCGTGCGACGCAGCCGCACTCTGCCGATCCTCACCCGCAACATCGACGCCTCGGACCTGCGGCTGACGATCGCGCCGCCGCGTCTGCTGGCCCGCCAGCCCAGCCGCCGCCTGCTGCGGTTCTCCATCCCCGGCACCGTCGGGCTGATGCTCAGCGCAGCCCTGGCCTCCGAGGTCTGGGGCATCATCGGCCTCGGCCTGAGCATCGCGCTCTCCCTCGGCGGCGCCGTCTACCTGGGCACCTGGATGCTGCCGAAGAAGCGGCACGCGAACGAGCAGCAGGCGCTGGAGTGGCTCGGCCGCTGGCTGGCCGAGTACAAGCCCACCGTCGGCATGTACTTCTCCGGCGGCACCACCTCCGCGTACCAGGCGAACATGTGGCTCTCCACGCTCGCCCAGCTCGACGGGAATCCGATCATCGTGCTCCGCGAGCGCTTCATGGTGCAGAAGATCGAGGCGACGGACGTCCCGATCATCTGCATCCCGAAGGTCGCTCACCTGATGCACCTGGAGCACTCGACGCTGAAGGTGATGCTGCACCCGGCGAACTCGGGCAAGACGTCGCAGGTGCTGCGCATCCCCACGATCAAGCACGCCTTCATCAACCACGGTGAGAGCGACAAACTCTCCTCCTGCAACCCCTACGCCAAGGCCTACGACGAGGTCTGGGTCGCCGGGCCCGCCGCCCGCGAGCGCTACCAGCTCGCCGACATCGGCGTGGACGACCGTGACGTGGTCGAGGTCGGCCGCCCGCAGCTCTCCCCCATCGAGCCGTACTCCGGCCCGCCGGCGGGCAAGTACACCACCGTCCTGTACGCGCCCACCTGGGAAGGCTGGACGAACGACCCCGGAAACACCTCGATCATCCTGGCCGGCGAGAACATCGTCCGTGCCCTGCTGGCGGACCCGGGCGTGCGGCTGCTGTACAAGCCGCACCCGATGACCGGCTCGGTCGACCCCCGCGCGGGCGCGGCCAACGCCCGCATCCAGGAGATGATCGTCGAGGCGAACTCGAAGCGCTCCGGCGAGCGTCCCGGCCCCGAGACCGGGGCCGAACTGGAGCGCCGCGTGCGCGAACTGGACGAGCTGACGACCACCGCCTTCCGCCGTGGCGCGGACGAGGTGGAGCGGATGATGCTCCAGTCCACGCCGGAGACGGACAGGGCCGAGCGTGTGGCGGCCGCCACCGCCGCCTGGGAGGCCGCCAACTGGGCCTCGCTGCCGGAGTGGGAGCACCAGATCATCACCGGTCCGCGGCCGACGATCTACACCTGCTTCAACCAGTCCGACCTGCTCATCTCCGACGTCTCGTCCGTCGTCTCGGACTATCTGACGAGTGAGAAGCCCTACGCGGTCGCCAACACCAGCGGTCTGACCGAGGACGAGTTCCGGGCCGGGTTCCCGACGGTGCGTGCCGCCACGATCCTCTCCCCCGGGGCGGAGGAGGTGCCCGCTCTGCTGGAGGCGGTGCGCGACACGTCCAAGGACGCTCTCGCCAAGGCCCGTGCGGAGCTGAAGGTCCACCTTCTCGGTCCCTCGGACCCGCCGTCGATGGCTCGCTTCAACAAGGCGGCGGCCGACCTGTGCGAGGCCACGACGGCTCGCAACGAGCGCGTCGCCCGCCGCACGAACGACATCCCCGGGCAGCGCGAGACCGAGGCCCAGGAGGCGGCGGAGGAAGCCGAGCTGGAGGCCGCGGGGAACGGCGGGATCCCTGCCGACCCGGAGGAGGCCGACCAGGTCACGGCCTGAGGGCCTCATCCGCTTCGTCCGGAGGTCCCGGGACGCTCACCGAGCGTCCCGGGACCTTCGTCGTACGGGAGGGAGGGAGCGCCCACGGCGGCCACTCACCGCCCCGCCGGGACGGCGGCCCGTGCTGTCCGGCGCCGCGCCTACAGCAGATCCCACTCCCGCGAACGCTCGGCCAGCTGCCGCCGGACGACGGCCGCGGCGGGATTGGCGGGGGCCCCGGCGCGTGCGGCCAGATACAGGGTGTTCAGCGGGCGCACCTGCGGCTGGTGCAGCGTCTCCACGGAGCCGGACGCGAGCGCCGGTTCGGCGAGATAGCGCGGAAGCACGGACACTCCGGCGCCCGCGATCACGGCGGCGAGCACCGCGCGCAGATCGGGAACCGTCACGGCGAGAGGGTTCGGCGGGCGGCGGCCGAACTCGCTGCGCCAGTACCGGCGGACGATGGGCAGCTCCTCCCCGTACGCGACGAGCGGCAGGTGCGCCAGCGCACGGACCGGCTCCTCGGCGAGGCGGCCCTGGTCGACGGTGCGGGCGAGGCCGGGCGGCCCGACCAGAAGGAACTCCTCGTCCGCGAACGGGGTCGCCACCACGTTCTCCAGCCGTGGCCGCACCGCGGAGACCACCAAGTCGACACGGGCCGCGGCGAGCGCCGCCAGCAGTTCCTCCGCCAGACCGAGGGTGATCCTCAGCCGCAGGCCACGGGCGGTCAGCGGGGCGAGCGCGGGCACCACGCGCATGGCCATCAGGTCCGACGGTCCGGCCAGATGCACCGTGCCCCGGTGGCCGGCCTGGCCCTCGCCCGCCGAGCCGAGGGCGTCGTTGAGCTCGTCGAGGTGGGTGCCGATCCGCCGGGCCAGCTCGTAGGCCCGCTCGGTGGGGACGGCACCGCGGCGTGACCGTACGAACAGCGGCTCGCCGAACTGCTCCTCCAGGCGGGCGAGTTGGCCGCTGACGGCGGGCTGGCTCAGTCCGCGCCGGGCCGCGGCGGCCGTGATCGACCCGCCCCGGTAGATCTCCAGGAAGGTGGCCAGCAGGCCGAGGTCCGGCACGCAAGCTCCTGTCATAAGAAAACTGATGGCAGAGCGCAGATTAGCGAAGGAATTCCGAGGGACGTGAGTGTTGAGGTGGACGACGGACGGACACCCACACAGCGAGAGAAGGAAGTTTCCGCCATGGCAAAGATCCTGATGGTCGTCTCCGCCGCCGACCGGCTCACGCTCGCCGACGGCACGACCCACCCCACCGGCTTCTGGGCCGAGGAGGTCGCCGTCTCGCACCGCGTGCTGCGTGAGGCAGGCATCGACGTGGACATCGCCACTCCCGGCGGCGTGCCGCCCACCGTCGACCCGATCAGCCTCGACGAGCGCGGCAACGTGGACGAGCCCTCCGCGAAGGAGTTCCGCGCCTATCTGGAGGGCCTCTCCGACCAGTTGGACAAGCCGCTCGCCCTCGGCGACCTGCGGGCCGCCGACTACGACGGGGTCTACATCCCCGGCGGTCACGGCCCCATGGAGGACCTGGCTCAGGACGCGGACCTCGCCCGTCTGCTCAGGGAGACGGACCGGAGCGGCAAGGTCGTCGCTGCGCTGTGCCACGGTCCCGCGGGAGTACTCAGCACCAGCGGCGAGGAGGCCGGCGAGGGCTTTCCCTTCGCGGGCCGCAGGCTCACGGTCTTCACCGACGAGGAGGAGCGGCAGGGCGGACTCGGCGAGTCGGTGCCGTACTTCGTGGAGAGCAGGCTCCGTGAGCTCGGCGCCCTCGTCGAGACCGGTCCGGCCTGGACGAGCAAGGTCGTCGCCGACGGCAACCTGGTCACCGGCCAGAACCCGCAGTCCAGCGCCGACACCGCGCGGCAGGTTCTGCGGACGCTGAAGGAGAAGGGCGCCGCCTGAGAACGGCGGCACACCCTGACGAGGCCCCGGGAGGCGAATGCCTCCCGGGGCGCTTCGCAGCCCGGCCGTATGCCGGGTCGCCGCCGCCCGGCCCTGACCGCGGGCGGTCTCCGCTGCTCACCGGTCGGAAGCCGGCAGCCAGTCAGCCGACCGCACCCTCCGTGGGGACGGCGTAGTCGGGCAGGTCGCCGATGCCGCTCACCTTCTTGCCCACGCGGATCATGGCGTCCATGCAGAGCCGCCTGGAGAGCAGACCGTTGCGGAAGCGTGCGCCCGCGCGGGTGCGCGGCGCGAGGAACTTGCCCACCCGGCCGCCTCCTCGCTGGCAACCCGTGGCGTAGGCGCGCAGCCTGCTCTCGTACCGTGCGAAAGCCGCCCGGTGATCGCCTTCCGCGCGGGCCAGTTCGCCGGCCAGCACATAGGCGGCGACCATGGCGCAGCCCGTGCCCATCCCGCCGACGGTGGCTCCGCAGGCCGCGTCTCCGACAAGGCCGACCCGGCCCTTCGACCAGGACCTCACGTCCGCCCTGCTGATGGAGTCGAAGTACAGCTCCGGCGCCTCGTCGAGGGAACGGAGCAGCCGGGGCACCTCCCAGCCCATCCCGGAGAACGCTTCGTCGACAAGTCTCTTGTGCTGCCCGGTGTCCCGGCGGTCGAGGTCGAGCCGGGGCGAGGCGAACATGAACATGGCTCCCGCGCGTCCCCGGTGGCGGTGGTCGGCGCCGACGGAGGCCATGCGCCCCGGTGCGTTGTGCGCGATCGAACCGTGCGTCACGCCGAGGGTGTCGGCGAGCTCCCAGACGGCGACGTAGTAGCCGAGGTGACGAACATGGTTCTCCTCGGGGCCGAAGACGAGCCGCCGGACCTGGGAGTGCAGCCCGTCCGCGCCGATCACGAGCCCGAACTCGCGCGGCGCGGCATGCCGGAACTCGGCCCGCACGCCCGACGCGGTTTCGGTGAGGGCGGTGATCGTGTCACCGAAGACGTACTCGGTACCGGGCAGGCTGTGCTCGTAGAGCACCTTGGCCAGATCCCCTCTGAGCACCTCCAGATCGCCGCCCGCGAAGTCGGAGGGCAGGTGCAGCAGCGTCCTGCCGGCTTCGTCGACGAACCGGATCGGGCTGCCCTCGGTCCTGACGCGCCGCAGCTCGGGGAGCACGCCCATGCGTTCCAGGACCGTGAAGTGGGTCTCGCCACGGAAGTCGACAGCCTGGCCTCCGCCGCGCAGGGCCGGTGCCAACTCGACGACGGTGGGCTCGAATCCGTACTGCCGCAGCCAATAGGCCAGCGCCGGGCCTGCGATGCTCGCACCCGAGACAAGGACTGTCCTGTTCACATTTCCCTCCCCGCTGAAACCGTGTCTGACGGACACGGTTTATTTACTGTGTACCATGGACACGGTTTTGTCGACCGGAAAGCCGGTGAGCGCATGAGCGGGTCCGGACGCGGCAGCGTCCACGCCGAGACGGCGCGGCTCCTGTGGGGCGCTCCCCGCGGACGTGCCCGCGGCCCGAAGCCGACGCTGGGCACCGATGACATCGCCCGCGCGGGCGTCGAGATCGCAGACGCCGAAGGCATGTCGGCTGTGTCCATGCAGCGGGTCGCCGCACGCCTGGGTGTCACCAAGATGGCGCTCTACCGGTATGTGCCGGGCAAGAACGAGCTGGTGGCGCTGATGGTGGACGCCGCCATCGGGCCCTATCCGGAAGAGACCGGGCCGCGCGGCGACTGGCGGGCCCAACTGACCGCATGGGCCCAGCAGTTGCTTGTCGTCTTCGGGCGAAGTCCCTGGGTGCTGGACGGCACGGTGGGACCGCGTCCGCTCGGCCCTTCGGAACTCGCCTGGATGGAACGCCCCGTCGCCGCGCTGGAAGGCACGCCGCTGACCGGGGCGGAACGGCTCGATGCCGCCGTGCTGCTCGTCGGACACGCCCGCAGCATCAGCGAGCAGGCACGTGCCTCGACCCCCGGAGCGAGCCAGGAGGGGGAACTGAGCACCGTTCTGTCCGAGCTGCTGGAGACGCACGGCGAACGCTTCCCCGCCCTGGCCTCCGCGCTCGGCTCGGCCGCCGAGCGGCGCGAAGAGATGGACCAGGCATGGGAGTTCGGCCTTGAACGGATCCTGGACGGACTGGGCGTGCTGATCGAGCGGCGAGGCGGCTGACCTGCGTCTCCCCCCCGTCCCCTCGGGTTTCCCCCACCCCAGGCGGGCCGCCAGCCGGATGTCGCCTGCGGGGCGGATCCGGCGATCGTGTGCGTCGGGCATCCGAGGACCGACGGGGGAAGGCTTGACCATGGAGGCAGGAAGTTCGTTCGGCACCGCCGCGAAGGCCATGACCGCCGCGGCCGTCGTGCTGGCTCTCACGGGCAGCGCCGCGCTCAGCGTGGCCTCCGCCCAGGAGGCCCGGCACTCCGCCGGGGCTGACCGGCACGCCAAGGGTCCGGCGGCAGGGGTGTGGCGCATGGACGGCTACGGCACGGTGCTCACGGTCGGGCGCGGCGGCAAGCGTGTGCAGGAGTACCAGACCACCGGCGTCAGTTGCCTCAAGGGCGCTTCGGCCGAGCGCGTACGCGGCGGCGGTGGAGCGGCTCGCTACGAGACCGGCGACGGAGAGAGCTTCACGCTGCGAGGCGTCGGGGGTGGCGGGCACCGGGCGTCGATGCACGTGGACGGCTCTCCCGGTGACCGCCATCTGCGCCGCGTCGGCGAACTGCCCGGCCGCTGCGGCATCGACGTCCCCGGCAACGACCCGGTCGCGACCTTCGACGTCTTCTGGCAGACCTTCGAGGAGAACTACCCGTTCTTCGCCGCGAAGGGAATCGACTGGCACGCCGTACGCGACCGCTTCCGCCCGCGAATCGACGAGCACACGTCACGCAAGGAACTCTTCGCCGTTTTCCGTGAGATGGTCGCACCGCTTCACGACGCTCACGTGGCCGTACTCGCCGGGGACACCGGCTCGTTCGCCCAGGTCCGCCCCGGCACCCGCATGCCCACCGCCGAACTGGACGCCAAAGTCCGCGAGTTCATCGAGCAGCGTGACCTGGAGGGGCGCGGGCTGCGGGAGTTCGCGGGCGGCCGCATCGGCTACGCGGATCTGCCCGGCGGGCAGGGCTATCTGCGCGTCTCTGGCTTCACCGGCTACACCGAGGACGGCGACCACGCGGCCGACCGCGCCGAGTTGGGGCGGGCGCTCGACGCCGTCCTGACGAAGGACCGCACGGCACGCCTCCAGGGCCTGATCGTCGACCTGCGGATCAACGGCGGCGGATCGGACAGCCTGGGCCTGGAGTTGGCCGCCCGGCTCACCGGCCGTCCCCATTTCGCCTACGCCAAGGCCGCACGGAACGACCCTGCCGACCCGGCCCACTTCACCGGGCCGCAACCCGTGTACGTGCGCCCGGTACCCGAACGGCCCCGGTACACCGGCCCGGTGGCGGTACTGACGGGCGGCTCGACGCTCAGCGCGGGTGAGACCTTCACACAGGCGCTGATGGAGCGGCCGGGACGGACGGTGCGGATCGGCGAGCACACGCAGGGCGTCTTCTCCGACACGCTCGAGCGGCGCCTCCCGAACGGCTGGAGCTTCCTGCTCCCCAACGAGGAGTTCCGCACCCGTGACGGACGCACCTTCGACGGCACCGGCATCCCGCCGCACATCGCCGAACCCGTCTTCACCGACGAGGAGTTCGAGCACGACCGGGACTCGGCCTTCGACCGTGCGGTCGCGGAGCTCGGCAGGGACCGTCGCTGACGGCAGGGCCGTGCGGCGCTCCGCGCGCCCGTTCCGGAGCCGCCGGGCGCCGCCCGCCCGGTTTTCCCGTTGGCGTACTGCTCCCGCGAACGGCAGGCTCATCGGCGTGATCGAGCTCGAGGTACTGACGCCGGACGACTGGAAGACCTGGCGCACCCTGCGCCATGCGGCGCTCGCGGACGCGCCGTACGCCTTCAAGTCCCGCCTTGCGGACTGGCAGGGCGACGGCGACCGCGAGGAGCGGTGGAGGGATCTGCTGGGTATCGCCGGCTCGTACAACCTCGTCGCCGCACTCGGCGGGAAGCCCGTCGGCATGGCGCGGGGAGTCCCCGGTACCGAGACCGGCGCAGCCTGGCTGCACTCCATGTGGGTGGCCGGTTCAGGGCGGGGCTACGGCGTGGGAGACCGACTGGTGCGGGCTGTGGAGCTGTGGGCGGTCAGGTCGGGTGCCGGGCTGCTGAGCCTTGCCGTCATGCCAAGCAACCGCCCCGCGATCGCCCTGTACCGCCGTCACGGCTTCGAGGAAACCGGGCTGCCCGGTGCCCCGCTCCCCGACGGGCAGCACGAACTGGTCATGGCGAAGCTCCTTGGCCCGAGCGGGACTTGAGGCCCCCGCGGTGTACCGTCTCGCCTTCGGCAGGACGCTCAAACGCGGCGCCAGCGCGCCAGCATGAGGGAGAAAAGGCCGTAGAGGGCGACGCCCAGGGCGATGGCCGCGAGCAGCCAGGGGCCCGCGGGCGTGTCCGCGAACGACCTCAACGCGCCGTCCATGCCTTTGACTTCGTCGGCGTCGGAGGACCAGGCCGCCTCCATCGCGAAGAACCCCAGGGCCACGAGGACCGCTCCGCGGGCGACGCCTCCGCTCACCCCCAGCAGGTCCACCCACTTGCGGTTCCGCCGCGGAATGCGCGACATCCTCAACTGGTCGTGATACTTGCGCCGTAGGGCCTGTACGGCACCCCAGGCGCCGAACGCTGCGACGACCACCCCGACTCCGCCGACCAGCAACTCCCCCGCCGGTACGGACAGCGCCCGGGCGGTGATGTCCTCCGACTTCGCGTCGCTGGAGCCGCTGCTCCTCGCCCCGTTGGCGAACGACAGCACGGAGACGGCCAGGACGGCGTACACCACGAACCGTCCCGCCGACATCAGCCGCTTGCGCTTCTTGCGGCCGCCTTTCTCCGAAGCGCCGAACACGGCCTCGGACAACCGCCACACGGCGAGCCCCGCCAGTCCGATTCCGACGGCCCACACGAGCAGCAGGCCGAAGGGCCGCGCCGCCAGCTCCCGCAGCGCACCGCTCTGATCGGCCTGGTTTCCACCGCTGTCGCCGAAGGCGATCCGCAGCGCGGCCAGCCCGACGAGGATGTACAGCACGCCTTGAGCGACCATGCCCGCACGGGCGACGCCTTCGAGCATCGAGCTGTCGGCGGCCCGCTTCGCGCTCCGCCGCCCCCGTCTCATCACTGCCGGTGCGTTCATGGCTGCCCGCCTCCCCTGCCCTGGATCACGCCGGGCGTCGGGCACCCGGCGGTTCAGCGGTTGCCCCGGCTGGGGTGAAGAAAACGCGACGGTCCGGTGCGGAGGGGCCGCCGAGACGGAGGGCGGCGGCCCCGACCACCCATGCCGGCCAGGGAGTTGTGGGGTTCCCGGCAAGCGAGGGAGGCGGCGGTCAGAACCGCACCGTCCGGTCCCGGGTGACCGTCGGAACGGCGAGGACGGCGTCGAACGCGTCGAGGACCGGGGTGGACAGGACGGCGCTCTGCGTGCGGATCCGCCGGAGCAGCGGCTTCTGCTCAGCGTCCCGCGGTGACCTGCGCAGATCGGTGAGCGTGATGTCGTCGCCGTGCCCGGCATCGATGAGTGCGGCCTCGACGCTGCCCTCCTCGGCGGGTTCGAGATCGGCGTCAGCGAGGGTGAAGCCGACCTCGGCGCTCGGGTCGGGAAACATCTCCGGGACGTGGTCCGCGGTGTGGACGAGGGCGACCGACCTGTAGTCCCGGCCGAGCATGCGCCGCAGGTGCTGTCCCATGGGGAGCGCTGTGAGCGCACCGTCGAACTCCAGCGCCGTCGTCTGGATGTGGTTGTTGTGGGCGGCGAGCACGATCCGGGCGTCCGGCCCGGCGTGATCGAGGTGCCAGCGCACCGATTCGGCCATGAAGGTCTCCCGCACCGACAGATCGGCCGCCGCGCCATGCCCGGACATCAGGCCGTTCATCGCCCGGAACATGTGATCGGTGTGGCATGCCGCCTCCACCCGGCGCAGCGCGATGTCGAAGCGGCTCTGACTGCTTCGGGAGACGCAGAGCGGTTCGACCGCACGCAGGCGAAGCAGCAGACGCGCCAACGAGGCGGTCAGCGCGTCCTGTTCGGCGACGGGAAGACCTGCCCACGCGGGGGCTGCGGCGGCCCCGGAGCCCGCTCCGTCGAGGAACCGGTCGCTGATCTCCAGAGCGGTCTCCAGTACGGGGAGAGCAGCGGGGTCGGCCTCGCGCAGGTATTCGGCCACCGGTTCCAGGGCCGGACGCAGGGCACCCCCGGCCTCGGGGAGGTCGATGCCGGCGAACCGGAGAGGGCTGCGGCCGGTGCGGTTGTGGCGGCGCAGCCAGTGCATCAGGTCCGCAGCACCCCAATCGGCCGCGCTCCGGCTCACGTTCGCCAAGTCGCCGTCGTCACCTTCCCCTTGGAGCCACCGGTCGAGCGCGAAGGCCTCGCTGAAGCCGAACTCGAAGGCGAAGACGGAGAATCCGCACCGTTCCGCGAGAAAGCGCAGCACCCGCCGGCGAGCGAGGGAGAACTCCTCGACGAAATGGGCGTTCTCGCCCACCGCCACGACGCGGGCTTCGCCCACGATGTCGCGGAGCGGCTCGAGATCGTCCAGCGGCTGCCGCGGATCGAGGGTCGCAAGAGTGGTGGCGTGCTCGCGGAACCAATCGGCAAGTACGTCACGGGAGGAGGACTGATCAGCCATGGGTCGGGACCGTCTTTCGGCTCAGGGGGTCGGGACACGGCCGCGCCGTCACGACGGGCGCGGCAACTCGGTCGCGTGCAGCGCCGACCGGCGCCGGCGTCTGCGCACACGCCTCGCGGATGCTGCCTCGACGGGCCCTCAGAGAAAGAGACTGCCAACTGCCATGCAGGCACCGTAACTCCGGGCACAGCAGGGACGCAGCCGAATATGACGGCATCCCCCATCGACCGTGGCCCGTTGCCGTTGCCGTTGCCCGGCGAAGCCGGAGGAACGGCCTCCTCGCCAACCGGGGCCAGCGGCTGATTGGTTTGCCGGGTTCGTCGTGCGCGGCATGCACCGGCTGCAGATCGAGACGCCCTCGGACAACGCAGCGATGCTGCGCGCCGCCGAAGGCAACGGTTTCGTCCGCGAGGGCGTGCTCCGCTCCTCGGCTTGTGTGATGGGCGAGTTCCTGGACGAGGTGCTGCTCGGACTCCTGGTCCAGGACTGGAATCCGGAGACGAAGGGCGGAGCGGCCATCCCCAAGTCCCTTGGTGCAGCTGTCCGTTGACGTCATGACGACGCAGGGGCCGGCGCGAGCGGTTCAGCGGGACCCGTTGTCGAACCTCGCCGAGACGGCCTCTTCCAGCGTGAGACCGCTCTCGTCCCCTTCCGGCTCCAGGAACGAGTGGACGATCGCAAGAGCCACCGTGCCGAAGAGGGAACGCCGTCCGTCGTGGTCGACGACATCGGCTTCCGGATCCCCGATGGCCCGGAGGATCATGCCGTCGGTGGCTGCGGAGAGCGCGTTGGCCAGGTCGTCCAGTGTCAGCCCCGGGCGCAGACGCAGGCCGCGCTCGCGTAAGACGTCCGCGTAGAGCTCTTTCCACGTGCCGAGGTACTCCTCGTACATGCTGGAGATGGCACGCTTCACCTCCACGTCCCCGTCGGCCGACGTCATCAGGGCCAGGGCGAGGCGAACGGAGGGAGTCTCGATGCCGTCAGCGGTGTGCTCGTAGGCAATCTCGTGCACGGCGTGCACGAAGTCCGGTCCCTTCACCAGCCTCTTGGTGTTCGCCACACGCTGCCGACGGTACTTCGGGCGATAATTCTCTTCCCACACCGCGAAGTTGATCAGGTCGGCGACGAAGTCCGACTGCGACTTCCACACGTGTCGCAGCGATCTGGGTTTCCCCCGCCTGGGAAAGGGTCGGGGGTTGTTGGCAACCTCGTCGGCAACGGTGCGCTGGGAGAGGAAGCTGAGGAGGAAGGGCTTCCCGTGGGGGCCGCCTTGGGCTCCCGGGCCGAGGTGCCGTTCCAGCAGACGCATTCCTGCCGCCAAGTACGCGGCCGTGAAGGGGTCGTTCGCAAGCTTCGCGCGGTATTCCGGTCTGCTGCGGTTGAGATGGCGCAGCACCCCGGAAAGGTCGCGGTTGTAGGGATACGGAAGCAGACGCTTCCCGGGCCGGAATCTGGCTGTGCCGCCCGGAGGCCGAGGCTCGTTCTCATCTGTCATGCCCGCATGATTCCCGGAGCCCGTCCCGGCAGAAAGGGGCGCAGGTGCGCGGCAGTTGAACGAATTCGCCGATACGGCGCGGATGCGCGGCAGTTGAACGAACTCGCCGATACGGCGCGGGTGCGCTGCAGCGGGGTCTCCCGTCACCGGGCTACACAGGTGTTCTCCGAACCTGTGAAGGGGTGAGCGAGACATGCTCACGACTCAGATGACCGCCGCAGACGCGGTGTGGGTACTGGCTGTCGTCGTTGTCAGCGGGGCGCTGGTCCGGCTGATCCTCGCCGTAGTTGCGGCTCACGCGGCAGGCAAGGCTCTCGAGCCGTCCGCCGATTCAAGAGCCGCCGACCGGCTGCGCGCCCACCGCCTCGCGGTACTGCGTGCCGTCCTCAACGGCCTGCGCACGCCGAGACGTTGACGTGCCGGCGGCGCGTGCTCCGCCGGCCGCCGGCCCCTTCCGGCCACCGGCAGTGCATCGTGGGCGCGACGTCAATTGCCACGTTCCCGTCGACCACGCCGGGCGGGGGCAGCAGTGTCCCTGCCGGTCACCGACGCCCTCACGGGAATCGAGGACCTGGTCGGCCCCGCCCGCCGGGCGAACGCCGACGTCCTCGCCCGCTACACGTTCGACCACGACCCGGCGTCGGTCGGCGGGGTCGGCGGTCCGGCGGTCCGGCGGTCCGGCGGTCCGGCGGTCCGGCGGTCCGGCGAACGTATCCGGCCTTCTCCAGGCGGCCGATCAGGCGGGTGGTCGCCCCGGTGGTCAGCCCCGTGCGTCCGGCGAGTTCACCGGAGGTCAGCGAGCCCTCCAGAGCGATCTGACCGCGTCGCCGTGCGGCGGATGTCTCCCCCGCGTCGTCGACGACGAGCAGTACGTCGTGGTCCGAGCGGGAAGTCGCCGCGCCCTCGCGTGCCTGCGAGCCGCTGAGGACCACTCCGAGCACGTGCGGGTCCCCTGCCGCCCGGGCCCGGAGCGCGGCGAATTCGTCCTCGGGCCTCATCGCGCCCCGCCCTCGCCGCCCCGTGTCAGAAGTACCCCTTCCTCCCGTCGAGCAGCTCACGGATGATGTCCGCGTGCCCGGCATGGCGGGCCGTTTCCTCGATCATGTGGTGCAGGATCCACCGCAGGGACGTCTGGTCCGCCTTGTAGCCGGGGTGCCGGCCCACGGTGTCGAGCTCGTGCGAGGCGGTGATCCGGTTCGACACCTCGCACTGCTGCCCGTACTCCTCCAGCAGCCGAGCGAGGGGAACGCCCTCGACCATCATTTCCGCGTCCTCGGGCCCGTCCTCGAAGAGTGGCCCTTCGGCGGGCCCTCCGATCAGCAGGACCTCGAACCAGCAGTGCTCGACCCAGCGCATGTGGGAGACGAGTCCGGCCATCGTCATGTGCGGCGAGGCGGGCAGCACCGACCGGTGCGCGTCCGCCTCGGAGAGCCCCTCGCACTTCCAGTGGATGATGGCGCGCTGCATGTCGAGCCATGCGACGAGCTGCGTCCGCTCGTCGGCGTCGAACCGCGGACGTATGCGGGGAGGAGGCGTCATGCCGGGACGCTAGCCCGTCCCCGATCCGGGGCGCACCGCAATTTCGGCGCCCGGTTGGCGCGGTCGGTGCCGGACGGAGGCTCGTCGGTCTTCTCTCGGCCGCGACCCGCTCAGCCCGCTCAGCCCGACAGCGCGGCCGCGAAGGCGCCCTCGTCCTGGGCGACGCCGCTGCAGGTCTCGTCCACCTCCTGCTGCTCGCCGCCCGCGCACTCGCGGTCGCGTGCGGAGGACCACATGGACAGCCCGCCGAGGTCCCTCTTCGAGGCGAACGCGGCCAGTTGTGCCGCGTCGTCCAGCGTGAACGTCTCGGCCTCGATGTCGTTGACGCCGATCATCACCGTCAGCCGCAGCGCCCGCCATGCGCCGGCGTCGGAGAGACCGAGGAGAGCGGTCAACTCGTCGTGGGTGGACCGCGCCGCCGCCATCGCGTAGTCGCCCATGTCGCCTGTGTGGGACGGGCTGTAGCTCATCGCCATGACGTTCACGGCGGAGATCTCCACGTCCTGATCGGCGGTCGTGCGGAGCAACTCCTTGCCCTGCGGCGCCAGTCCGGAGGGCATCACGGGAAGCGTGAACGACACCTCCAGTCCGTCGTCCCGGCTCTGAAGGAGCTCGATCGCCTTCGCACGGCGCGCCGTGGCCGCGGAGTCCTCGAGCGTGTCCCCCTCGATGTCGAAGTCCGCCGCCTGTGCGCCCGTCCGATCCAGCACCTGCTCGTAAGCGTCGGCGAGTTGGGCCGGGCTGTCGCAGGCCAGGGCGAGTTCGGTGTCCGTCGCGCCGCCGAAGGACACGCGGATGTCCGCCCCGCTCTCCCGCAGCCCCCTGATCCGCTTCGTCGCGGCCGCGTCGTCGATCGCGGTCTCGTCGTCCCACATGGGGGCGCACTCGTCGTCACCCGAGGCGACGGCGAACGCCACATGGAACGCCGAGGGCGTGCCGGCGGTTTCCGTGCCGGCGGCCGTGGTGGCACTCACGTACGGAGCGAAGGGGACAGCGGATCGGGCTCCGCCGCGTCCGGCGTCGTCTTGCGGCGCGCCGGACGAGGAGCATCCCGCGCACACGACCGCGAGAACGCCTGCGAACCGCACCATCCAGTGCCGCACGCCGATCACCCCTTCCCGCGTCTTCCCGCGTCGTCCCGCGTCGTCCCGCGTCGTCCCGCATCCTTCGAAGTGGCCCTCGCAGAACAGCAGTTCGCGAGAGCGCCCGGTTCAGCAGAAACCATGGCACTCATCCGGTGTGCCGGACGGGGACACAGAGAAATCACAAGAACGGTCTCCAGGATGCCCGGCCATGACTCTCTCGCCTACCGACGCGCCTTCCGACGACCGCAGCCGGCACGGGAGCGCGGATCAGTCCGGGGAAGCGGACAACCTCGTCTTCGTGGACGCCACCGGCCGCCGGGCTCTTCTCCTGCGCCGGGCGGGGATCGTGCTCGGCGCCGCGTTCCTCGTGTACGGGGTGATGGTCGGCGTGTCCTTCATGGGAGGTCCCTCGCTCGCCCCATCGGAGATCGCCCCGTTCGACAGCGTCAGCGACACCCAGAATCAGGATCCGGCCACCGAACGTGTCCGCAAGGACAACTCGCCCTCCGCGCGCAACTCCGCGCGGCCGTGCCGCAAACAGTGCCGCAAGATCTGCAGGAAGCACCCCGGAAAGGCCGCCTGCAGAAAGAGGCTGCTGGGCAGGACGGTGAACGGACCCGACGGTGCGACGCCCACACGCTCCGCCCCCGCATCCGTCCGGTGAGGGGCCCCTGAAGCAGATGACCTCCACAGCCACACGAGCCAGACACGCCAAGCCGGGGCAGCTGTCCGCCGCACGCCGCCCCGCCTTCTTCGGGCCACGCGCCGTCCTTGCCTTCCTCGCCCTGTTCGCGCTGATCGGCGTGATGCTCTTCAACGGGTATCTGCACGCGGAACTCGGCGACGACAAGCGCGTGCGCGAGGACGCCTCCTCCGACCGCGTCCCGAAGAGGGTTCTGGGCGGCGGATCCACGCTGTCGTTCCCCAACGGCAAGGCACGCAACCGGCCCGTCCCGCGCAAGACCGTCGCGCTCACCTTCGACGACGGTCCCGACCCGAAGTGGACCCCGAAGGTCCTCGCCATCCTCGAGAAGTACGACGTACCGGGCACCTTCTTCGTCGTCGGATCGATGACGGCGCGCTATCCGGACGCCGTGCGCGAGATCGTCGACGGGGGCAACGAGGTCGGCATCCACACCTTCACGCACGTCGACCTCTCGTACCAGAGCGCTGAGCGCGTCGACCGGGAGATCGCACAGACACAGCTCGCGCTCGCCGGCGCCGCGGGGATCAACACCTCGCTCTTCCGGGCCCCTTACTCCTCCACCACCGACGCCATCGACAACTACAGCTGGCCCGTCTACCGGCGACTCGGCACCAACGGCTACACGAGTGCCTTCGTGGACACCGACAGCGAGGACTGGCAGAACCCCGGGGTCTCGAAGATCGTCGAGAACGCCACCCCCAAGGGCGCCAAGGGCACGTCGGTGCTCTTCCACGACTCCGGGGGCGATCGTTCCCAGACGCTCAGGGCGCTGCCCGAGTACATCGAGAAGATGAAGGCCCGCGGCTACGACTTCACCACCGTCAGCGAGGCGGTGCGACGGCCCAGCGCCCACCGGCCGGCCTCCGGGCCCCCTCTGTGGCAGGGCAAGGCGCTCGTCGCGGCAACGGCGGTCGCGGAGTTCACGATGCCGGGCCTGGTCGTCGGGCTCACCGTCGTCGGCATTGCCGTGCTCGGCCGCTCCGCGCTCATGCTCGTCCTGGCCCGCCGCCACCACCGGCAGCGCAACCGCCCGGGCTTCTTCTGGGGGCCGCAGGTGGTGGAGCCGGTGAGCGTCATCGTCCCGGCGTACAACGAGAAGGAATGCATCGTCGGCACTGTCACCTCGCTCGCCCGGAGCACGCATCCGATCGAGATCATCGTGGTCGACGACGGTTCGACGGACGGCACCCCGGAGTTGGTCGAGGCGCTCGCGCTGCGCAACGTCAAGGTGGTGAGGCAGGAGAACTCGGGCAAGGCCGTCGCTCTCAACAGGGGGATCGCACATGCCCGTTGGGGCATCGTCGTGATGATGGACGGTGACACGGTCTTCGAACCGGACACGATCCACGCGCTGGTGCAGCCCTTCGGCGATCCGTCCGTCGGCGCGGTGGCGGGCAACGCCAAGGTCGGCAACCGCAGGACCCTCATCGGGGCCTGGCAGCACATCGAATACGTGATGGGCTTCAACCTCGACCGCCGCATGTACGACCTGCTGCGCTGCATGCCCACCATTCCGGGCGCCGTCGGCGCCTTCCGCCGCGAGGCACTCGCGCACACCGGCGGCATGAGCGAGGGCACCCTCGCGGAGGACACGGACGTCACCATCGCCCTGCAACGCAGCGGCTGGCGGGTCGTGTACGCCGAGCACGCCATCGCCTGGACCGAGGCGCCCGGTTCCATGCGGCAGCTGTGGCGGCAGCGTTACCGCTGGAGTTACGGCACGATGCAGGCGCTGTGGAAGCACCGCCGTTCCGTCCGCGACCCCGGAGCGTCGGGGCGGTTCGGGCGGGTCGGGATGCCGATGGTGGTCCTCTTCCAGATCGTCACGCCGCTCCTCGCGCCGCTGATCGACCTCTTCACGCTCTACGCGGCGGTCTTCATCGATCCGCTGAAGTCGCTGGCCGCCTGGGGGCTCGTGCTGGCGGTGCAGCTGATGTCCGCCGCGTACGCCTTCCGGCTGGACAGGGAGAGGTACCGCTTCCTGCTGATGCTGCCGCTGCAGCAGATCGTGTACCGGCAACTGATGTATCTCGTGCTGATCCACTCGTGCGTCACCGCCGCCACCGGCGGACGCATGCGCTGGCAGAAGCTGAAGCGCACGGGAGAGGTCGGAGCGGTCGGCGTCGGCTGAAGCGCACGCGGCGCAGCGTCGGCTGAAGCACACGCACCGCCTCATGGCCACCGGTCGGTCACTCGTCTTCGCACGCTGTGACCACCGGCGGCCAACGGTGGCCGCCCCGTTCCTCCACCTCTGACCTGGGACGACAGCGAAAGCCGCCGAGGCTTCGGCCGGTCGCACACGGACTTGAACATGCAGGCATTTACTTGCATGATGGAGCCGTGAGCACAGACGTGGACAAGGTCTTCAAGGCCCTGGCCGACCGGACCAGGCGGCATCTGCTGGACCGTCTGCACGAACACAACGGGCAGACCCTGGGCGAGCTGTGCGGGCGCCTCGAGATGACCCGCCAGGCGGCGACGCAGCACCTGGCGATTCTGGAGGCGGCGAACCTGGTCAGCACCGTGCGGCGTGGCCGGGAGAAACTCCACTACCTCAACCCCGTCCCCCTTCACACGATCCAGGAACGGTGGATCGACAAGTTCGAGCGCCCGCGCCTCCGGTCGCTGAGCGCACTCAAGCAACGAGCGGAGAACGCCATGACCGACAAGCCGCGATTCGTGTACGTCGTCTACATCGAAAGCACCCCGGAGAAGGTGTGGCAGGCACTCACCGACGCCGACATCTCCGGCTCCTACTGGGGCCACCGCAACGTCTCCGACTGGCAGGCCGGTTCCTCGTGGGAGCACCAGCGCACGGACGGCTCAGGTGTGCCTGACGTCGTCGGGAGGGTGGTGGTGAGCGAGCCCCCCACGCGCCTCGTGACGACCTGGTCCGACCCCGCCGGGCAGCCCGCGGACGAACCCTCGCGGGTCACCTTCGACATCGAGCCGCACGGAGAGATCGTCCGGCTCACGGTGACCCACGAGGATCTGAAGGACGAGAACGAGCGGGAGCAGGCAGCCTCCGGCTGGGCGGCCGTGCTGTCGAACCTCAAGTCCCTGCTGGAGACGGGGAGTCCTCTGCCGCGGGAGCCCTGGCTGGTTCCGTGAGGCCGGGCGTGCTCAGCCGAGACCGTCGAGCGCGATACCGGCGTGGTGCGGCCACTGGTCGGCATGGCTGACGGGGATGGCCACCCAGTCCTTGAACGGGCGTCCCTTGCCGGAGGGGTCGAAGAGCTCGGCACCGGTCAGCGCGTGCGCGTCGGCGTGTGCCGCGGTGCCGTCACCGAGCTTGACGGCAAGGACGTCTCCCTTGAGGCAGGCGAAGGCCTTTCCGCCCGCCTTGAGGGCACGCTTGCCGAACATGGCGCCGGCAACGGCGCCGCGCGGGGCGAGTGCGTCGGCGAGATCGTCGAACAGCTCGTCGGGGTTCAAGGGATGGCTCCTCACGAAGGGGCGTGAGAACCGATCCTTGCAGCACATCCGCGGGTGTGAGCGCGAAACCGGGACTCGCGCGGCACCGGCTCGCCGGTCACGGCAGCGCCAGGTTCAAGCGGTCGGACGAACTCGGGCAGCCCGACGAGCTGTTGACGATCCCGCGGCGACGCGCCCGGACCACGAAGGTCGTCGCCGCCCAGCATCCACGGCGCGGCCGAGCGGGCGGTGAGCGGCGGGCTCGCCGAGAGCACGAGGCCGAGGCGGGCAGCCGGCCTACTCCTCGAACGGGTCGAAGTCCTCGTACTCGCCCAGCGCTTCGTCGCGCTCCGCCTCGCGGTCGCGCCGGCGCTGGGCAGCCGGACGCGGGGCCTCCATGCGGTGGTCCTCACCGCGGCGGCCGAGCATCTCCGCGCCGGCCATCATCGTCGGCTCCCAGTCGAAGACGACCGCGTCGTCCTCTCCGCCGATCGCGACGCCGTCGCCCTCGCGTGCGCCCGCCTTCATCAACTCGTCCTCGACACCTAGGCGGTTGAGGCGGTCGGCGAGGTAGCCGACGGCCTCGTCGTTGTTGAAGTCGGTCTGGTGGACCCAGCGTTCGGGCTTCTCTCCCCGTACGCGGAAGAAGCCGTCGGCCTCCTTCGTGACCTTGAAGCCCGCGTCGTCCACGGCCTTCGGGCGGATGACGACCCGCGTGGTCTCCGTCTTCGGCATGGCGGCGCGCGCCTCGTCGACGACCTTGGCGAGGGCGAACGACAGCTCCTTCAGTCCCTGCCGGGAGACGGCGGAGACCTCGAACACCTGGTAGCCGCGGTCCTGGAGGTCGGGGCGGATGATGTCGGCGAGGTCCTGGCCGTCGGGGATGTCGACCTTGTTGAGTACGACGACGCGCGGCCGTCCCTCCAGGCCGCCGTACTGGGCCAGTTCCGCCTCGATGACGTCCAGGTCGCTGACCGGGTCGCGGTCGGATTCGAGGGTCGCACAGTCCAGTACGTGCACGAGGACCGAGCAACGCTCCACGTGCCGCAGGAAGTCCAGCCCCAGCCCCTTGCCTTCGCTCGCCCCGGGGATCAGTCCGGGGACGTCCGCGATGGTGAAGACCGACGAACCGGCCGTGACCACACCGAGGTTGGGAACGAGCGTGGTGAAGGGATAGTCGGCGATCTTCGGCTTCGCAGCCGAAAGCACCGAGATGAGCGAGGACTTGCCAGCCGACGGATAGCCGACGAGGGCCACGTCCGCGACGGTCTTCAGCTCCAGCACGATGTCGCGTGCCTCGCCGGGCTCGCCGAGCAGCGCGAATCCGGGGGCCTTGCGGCGGGGTGAGGCGAGGGCGGCGTTGCCCAGGCCGCCTCGGCCTCCCTGGCCGGCGATGAACACGGTGCCCTTGCCGACCATGTCGGCCAGTACTTCGCCGTTCCTGTCGAGGACGACGGTGCCGTCCGGAACGGGCAGTACCAGGTCCTTGCCGTCGGCCCCCGAGCGGTCACCGCCCTCCCCCGGCCTGCCGTTGGTGGCCTTGCGGTGCGGGCTGTGGTGGTAGTCGAGCAGCGTCGTCACGTCGGGGTCGACGACGAGGACGACGTCACCGCCGCGGCCGCCGTTGCCGCCGTCCGGACCGCCGAGCGGCTTGAACTTCTCCCGGTGGACGGAGGCACAGCCGTGGCCTCCGTTACCCGCGGCGACATGCAGCTCGACGCGGTCCACGAAGGTGGTCATGTGAAGTGCCTCCAGGCTGAGGTTCGGTGCGTGGTGTGCCGCGCGTTACCGCGGCGGACGGGCAGACGGCGGGACGCGCCCACGGGGCGGCCGGCCGATGCGGGTGCCAACACACCGAGGGCGGACCCGCTTCCCTACGTACGAGCGGATGCGTACGCGCGGGAGCGGCCGTCCGCCCTCGGTGGTGATGCGTGCTGCGATGCGCTACTGGCGCGGCTGATTACTCAGCGGCAGGAACGATGTTCACGACCCTGCGGCCACGGCTCGTGCCGAACTGCACCGCACCGGCGTCGAGCGCGAACAGCGTGTCGTCGCCGCCGCGGCCGACACCCGCACCGGGGTGGAAGTGCGTGCCGCGCTGGCGGACGAGGATCTCACCGGCGTTGACGAGCTGACCGCCGAAGCGCTTCACACCCAGGTACTGAGGGTTGGAGTCGCGGCCGTTCCGGGTGGACGATGCGCCCTTCTTGTGTGCCATCTCTAGCTCAGTCCTTACTTCTTCTTCTTGGCCGGCGTGGGGATGTCGGTGATCTTCAGCGCGGTGTGCAGCTGGCGGTGACCGATCCGCTTCTTGTAACCGGTCTTGTTCTTGTACTTCTGGATGCGGATCTTGTCGCCCTTGTGGTGGTCCACGACCTCGGCCGCGACCTTCACCCCGTCCAGCACCCACGGGTCGCTGGTGACCGTGTCACCGTCCACGACGAGCAGGGCTGAGAGCTCGACGCGCTCGCCGGCCTTGCTCTCTGAAATACGGTCGACCTCGATGACGTCGCCCACAGCCACCTTCTGCTGACGGCCGCCGGTGCGCACGATTGCGTACACGCGGAACTCTCTCTCTCGTCACGGAACCCCTGACGCCAGCCGCCCGGCATGGATCCGGCAGGCGGTGAGGACACCGCAGCCGGGGCTCCACGTTCTGATCCGAGTGGATTGAGCGGCCTCTCCCGCAGTGGTGCAGCGGGAGGGAGTTGCTCAGGAGCGTGGCGCATCCCGATTGACACGCCAGCGGTCAAGGTTACGGGCCGCCGCACACGCTGGTCAAACCGGTGCCCTCGGCGTCCCGGACGCTCCGCGGGTGCCGGGCCGGGCGGAATCCCTTTGCGGGAAAGGGCCTTGCCGTGGACGGGACGCAACTGACGGCCGACCCCGTACGGGCAAGGGCCGCTCGACGGCGTGCGTGCACCGTGAGCGGCCCTTTCCGTTTGTCGCCGGTCGGTCGGTCAGTCCTCCGGCTGCTCCTCGTCGGCAGGGGCGGACACCGAGGACGGTCCGTCCTGCTCGGCCGCGGCCGTCTTCCTGGACGTGGCCGACCTCTTGGCGGTGGAGGCCGCCTTCTTCGCCGTGGCCCTCTTCGCCGTCGCCCTCTTGGCCGCGGACTTCTTCGCGGCGGACATCCCGGACGAGGCGTCCGCCGTCCGGTCCTCCTCGCCGTCACCGGCATCGGAGGAGCCCTGGGGAGCCACGTCCGCATCGTCCGACGCCGAGGGCGGCGGCCCCGCCGGGGCGGAGACGCTGCGGGTGGCCCGGCGCCGCGCACGCACCGGAGGAGCGGCCTCCGGAGCGGACACATCCGGCACCGCCTCGACCGGCGGCTCCGGCGGCGCCGCCGTGAGCTCGGAGGAGGGCAGCACGATCGCACCCGCCTCGTCCGACGCCGACGGCGATCCCGCCGGGGCGGAGACGCTGCGGCTGGCCCGGCGCCGCGCACGCACCGGAGGAGCGGCCTCCGGAACGGACACATCCGGCACCGCCTCGACCGGCCGCTGCTCCTGCGCCGACCGCTCGTCCGCCTTCGACGCCACGACGGTCACCACTGCCTCCTCGGAGGCGGGCGGCGACCCCGCGGGGGCCGAGGCCTTGCGGGCCACACGGCGGCGACGCCGCGCTGGGCGCTCCGCCACCGGCTGTGCGCCCGTCTCCGGCTGACCGGCGTCCTGCTGAACGCCGCCCGCGTCACTCACGTCAGCGGTGGCGACCCTGCCACCAGCTTCGGAGCCTTCCCGCGAGCGGCCTTGCCCGTTTCCCGGGCCGGTGGCCCCCTTCGGGGTGCTCTCGTCGCTATCGACGGGGCCCGTTCTCGGCTGCTCGGTTTTCTCGCGATCCGTACTGCCGCTCGCAGGCGCCTCGGGCTGGGTCTGCGCGGAGGTCTGCATCCCCGTCGCCGGCTCCGCCACGGAAGCAGCGGCGACCGGCACCGGCTCCCGCTCCGCGGACTCCTGCTCACCCTCCACCGGTGCCGTCTGCGGAGCACCCTGCGGCGCCGTCGCCTTGCGGCTGCCCCGGCGCCGGGTGCGGCGTCCGGACGCGGCTGCGGACTCGGCCTCCGCGACCGAGCCGTACAGCTCCTCGTCCGGCGTGAACTCCTCGTCCGCGTAGGCCTTTTCGGCCTTGGCCGCCGCCTTTCCGGCCTTGCCGGCCTTTGCGCCCTTGGCACCCTTCGCGCTCTCGGCCTCGGCGGCCGCCTCCGGCTCGGGCAGGGACGCAGGCTCTGCCTCGGCCTCGGACGGGGCCTTGGTCTGGAGCTGCGCCTGCTTGTCGCTGCCGCTCTTGCCGCCCCGCTTCCTGGCCTTCTTGCTGCCCGCGGCAGCGGGCTGCTCCATGTGCACGTGGACGCCGCGCCCGTTGCAGTGCACGCACGGCTCCGAGAAGGACTCCAGCAGCCCCTGCCCGACGCGCTTCCGCGTCATCTGCACAAGCCCCAGCGATGTCACCTCGGCGACCTGGTGCTTCGTACGGTCCCGGCCCAGGCACTCCAGCAGGCGCCGCAGCACCAGGTCCCGGTTGGACTCCAGCACCATGTCGATGAAGTCGATCACGATGATGCCGCCGAGGTCGCGCAGCCGCAGCTGGCGCACGATCTCCTCGGCCGCCTCCAGGTTGTTCCTGGTGACGGTCTCCTCCAGGTTGCCGCCCTGGCCGGTGAACTTGCCGGTGTTGACGTCGACGACGATCATCGCCTCCGTCCGGTCGATCACCAGCGAACCGCCGCTCGGCAGCCACACCTTGCGGTCCAGCGCCTTCATCAGCTGCTCGTCGATGCGGTACGTGGCGAAGACGTCCACGTCCGACGTCCACTTCTCCAGCCGCTCCGCGAGGTCCGGCGCGACGTGCGAGACGTAGCCGTGGATGGTCTCCCATGCCTCGTCACCGCTGACGATGACCTTGGAGAAGTCCTCGTTGAAGATGTCGCGCACGACGCGCACCGTCATGTCCGGCTCGCCGTACAGCAGCGTCGGGGCGTTGCCCTTCTGCGCCGCCTTGCGCTGAATGTCCTCCCACTGCGACTGCAGCCGTTCGACGTCGCGGCGCAGCTCGTCCTCGCTGGCGCCCTCGGCGGCTGTGCGGACGATGACGCCCGCGTCCTCGGGGACGATCTTCTTGAGGATCTGCTTGAGACGCGAGCGCTCGGTGTCGGGCAGCTTGCGGCTGATGCCGGTCATCGACCCTTCGGGCACGTAGACCAGGTAGCGGCCGGGCAGCGAGACCTGGCTGGTCAGGCGGGCGCCCTTGTGGCCCATGGGGTCCTTGGTGACCTGCACCAGCACCGACTGGCCGGACTTCAGCGCGGTCTCGATGCGGCGCGGGCCGTTGGCCATGCCCAGCGCCTCGAAGTTGACCTCGCCGGCGTACAGGACCGCGTTGCGGCCCTTGCCGATGTCGACGAAGGCGGCCTCCATCGACGGCAGGACGTTCTGCACCTTGCCGAGGTAGACGTTGCCGACGTACGAGGTGGACTGCTCCTTGTTGACGAAGTGCTCGACCAGCACGTCGTCCTCGAGCACGCCGATCTGCGTGCGCTCACCGTTCTGCCGGACGATCATCTCCCGCTTCACGGCCTCACGGCGCGCCAGGAACTCCGCCTCGGTGATGATGGGCACCCTGCGGCGGCCCTGCTCACGTCCCTCGCGACGGCGCTGCTTCTTCGCCTCCAGGCGCGTCGATCCCTTGATCGCCTGCACCTCGTCGACGGGCTCGTCCTTCTTGCGGCGGGGCTCGCGGATCTTGACGACGGTGCGCTCCGGGTCGTCGTCCTCGCTCTCGCGGGCCGCACCGGAATCGCCGGAGTCGCTGCCACGGCGGCGGCGACGGCGACGGCGACGCGAGCTGCTGGACGAGCCGGAGCCGCCTCCGGAGCCGCCACCCCGGGTCTCCTCGGCGTCCTCGTCACCTTCGTCGGACTCCGCGGCCTCTTCGCCCTCGCTCTCGGCGTCGCCACGCTGCTGCGACTGACCCTCTCGGCCCCCGGCGCCGGAGTCCGCGGCGGTCTCGTCCGACGACTCGGAGCTGTCACCGCGGCGGCGCCGCCGCCCGCCACGGCGGCGACGGCGTGCGGGACGCTCGTCCTGGCCCTCGTCGGACGCGTCGTCCGCGCCGGACTCCGTGGCCTCTTCCTCGCCTTCGTCGCTCTCGGCGCCCTCGGCGGCACCCTGGCCATCACCGGACGTGTCGGCGCGGCGGCGTCGACGGCGGGGACGCTCGGAGGCAGCGGGCGCTTCCTCTTCGTCCTCTTCCAGCTCGTCGGCCTCCTCGACCGCCGAATCGGCGGCGGCAGCGGCGGCGGCGCTGTGCGGCGTCTGGAACTCAGGCTCGGTGAACACGGGCGCCTGGAAGAGCGCCATCGGGGGCTGTGCCTTGCGCTGCGCGGCACCCCGTCCGCCGTCCGTCTCCGGCTCGGCGCCCTCCGGAGCACCGGCGGCCGTGGACGCTGTCGTCCCCGCGGCCTTGCGGGCGGTGCCGCGGCGGCGGGTCCGTGTGCCCGGCTCGGCGGGCTCGTCGGCTCCGGCGGCCTCTGCCGTCTTCGGTGCGTCCGCCTCTGCCGGGGCTTCGGCTCCGGTCTCCGCGGACGCCTTGGACGAGGCCTTGGCCGACGCGCTCGCCTTGCGTGCGGGCGAACGGCGCGAGCCGCGTGCGGGCGCCTCGGCCCCGGCCTCCTCGCCATCGCCCGGCTTGCCCTCGGCGCCCTGGCCCTCGGCCTGCTTGTCCTGCTGCGCGGTGTCCTCCGTCGCTGCGGCCGTCTTGCGCGTCGTCCGGCGGCGGGCGCGCGCGGGCCGGTCGGGCTCGTCGCCCGCACCTGCCTGTGCGTCCTCACCGGCGCTGGCGTCGCGGGAAGTCTCCGCCACGGCCGGTGCGCCCTCCGGGGCGGCGGCCCTGCGCCGCGCCCGCGGTGGCGGCGAAGGATCGGCGACGGCCTCCGACGCGGTCCCGGCGGCCCCCGGCACGTCCGCGGACGCACCGGCGGACGCGGAGTTCTCCGTCCCGGCGGTGGTGACCTGTTCGGCAGCTGCGGGCTCGCTCACGCTCGGGGCACCCGCGGGGGCGCTGGCCCTCCGGGTGGCCCGCCGCCGCGGCGGCGTGGACACGGGAGCCGGCTCGACCGCGGGCTCACCGGCGTCCACGGAACGGGCGTCGACCGCCCGGTCTGCGGCCGCACCGGCGGACGCGGGCACGTCGCTCGTGGCGATCACCTCGGAAGCCACCGACGGTTGCGCCGGCGGACCGGCGGGACGGCTGGCGGCACGGCGGCGGCGCGGCGGAAGGGTGTCGCTCGGAGAGACGGAGCCGGCGACGCCCTGCTCCTGCTCCGGCGTCTCCGCCTGCGCGTCCTGCGGCGTCTGCTGCGACGCGGGCTGTCCGGTAGGTGCGGCGCTCCAGGCGCCGGTGCCCTCCACATTCCCTGTGTGCTGCGCGCTCTCCGCGTTCACGGCGTCATGGCCGTTCTCCGCGGCTGCGCTTTCATTTTCGTTGTTCGGTTCGAGCATGCGGGCGTTTCTCCCGTCGCGCTCCCGGGCGCCGCGCCTCATCGATCAGGCCACGGCCCACGCTCGGGGCGGGCCGTGCTCCAGGGCGCGGGCGCCACACGGGAGCTTCTGTCTCACTCGCCGGTTCCGGTCTGTCTTCCGTACAGACGGCCCGGCTACGGCGAAAGTCTTCTGGTCAATGCGCCTGCCTGCCGCGACACGGACCCGGGTGGCTCCCTGGTACCTGCATCGGCGGTGGCGCTTTCAACGCTGATCCTCCAGGCCCTCCGGCCTACGCGCTGCCGCCCGGCGCCGTCGCGACGAGGGGTGCGTCGCGGTCGGGCGCCAACGGGTCGGTCACCGTGCCGGTCTCCTCATCGAGCGGCCCCTGCGCCAGCCTGGTCACCGCTGCGGGGACCGGCGGCGCCAGGTCGGCCGTAGCTCGGAGGCCGGACAGGACGTCGTCGGGTCGTACGGCAGGTGTCAGGTGCCGTACCACCAGGCGCAGTATCGCACAGGCACCCTCCCGGCGACCATCGGCCCCTGCGCCGGACGCCGCTTCCGCTGAGGTCAGCGACGTGACGGCGGCCCGGGCGTCGAACGTGCGCAGACCCTTCTTGGTCTGCCGCTCGACCTCGACCACCTCCGATGCGAGGAACGACTCGACGGCACGCTCCGCCTCGGCCGGATCGACGCCGTCCAGCCGGAGCTCCCACTCGGAAGCCTCCAGCCGCTCGGTGAAGTCGGACGTGAGGGCCTCGACCGCCTCGACGATGTCGAGCCCGGGCGGCATGGACTCGTCGAGCCGCGATCTCAGCTCCTCGGGATCACGCCGCTCGACGAGGGCGATCTCCAGGAACTCGGCCTCACTGCCCGTGCCGGTGGGTGCGGCATTGGCATAGGAGACCTTCGGGTGCGGGGTGAAGCCGGCGGAGTACGCCATGGGCACCCCTGCCCTGCGCAGCGCTCTCTCGAAAGCGCGCTGGAAGTCTCGATGACTGGTGAACCGGAGGCGGCCGCGCTTGGTGTATCGCAGTCGCACACGCTGCACGGCGGGTGCGGGCGGCGGGCCTTCGGGCTGTCGCTTGCCCAGTGGTTCTCTCCTCAGTGCCTGGTGCGGGGCGGCAACGCGTGGGGAACGGCCGCTCTCCGCGTACGTGAAGATGCGAGGTTCTGTTGTGTCTTCGGGCGCTTCCGCGGTGCTGCGGGCCGTGCCCGCCGGTACCGCAGGTGCTTCAAAGGGTGCGGAAGTCCGCATCGTCGCGCTTCGCGCCGAGTGTGCCCGGCGTCGTCGCGCTGTTGTGCGGTGATCCTGCGACCCAGGGTACGCGCCCGCGCTCGGACAGCGCCCGCCGATGCGGCACGGGACCTGAAGCCGGCTCCGCCAAGGGCTCGCTCCCCCGCTTCCTCGCGGGCGGCCCGCCGAACAGTGCCCGCCGCAGCTCGGCCCGGGTCTCCCGTACGGAGGCGCGGGCCGAGTCGAGGGCAGCGCGTACCCCGCGGCGCACCTCGCGCACGACGTGCACCGCCGGGCGCCACACCGCGTCCCTCAGCCCGCGGCCCACCGGCCGCACGACGTACTGCCACACCCACACGGCGGGATCGACGAAGAGGAAGCGCAGCACCCGGCCGATGAACCGGAACACCGCCCTCGAGACGTATCCGGCGACGTGCCACGCATGGGCCACGGCGTCCGCGATCTCCCGCGCGACGACGGCGACGGCACGTCCCGTTGGCCTGAGCAGCTTGCGGTGGACGAAGGTGCAGGGCAGCACCACCAGGTACCGCCACAGCCACGCCAGCCCCGCACCGGTGCCGCGCACCGCGGCCACCACTCCTCGCCATGCGGGGCTCAGCACGTACCCGTGCAGCAGCCGGCAGGGCGCCACCACGAGGTACCGCCACAGCCACACCGACGCGACGCCTACCGCGGCCATGACGGCAAGGAGCGCAAATCCCACCGGCTTCAGAACGTGGCGGTACAGGAAGCCCAACGGCGCGCCGATCACAGTGCGCCCGAACCACGCCAGCCCCGCGCCGGCGGCCCGGGCGAGGGCCAGCGCTCCCCGGCCCAGCGGCGCCAGCACATAGCGGTGGAGGAGGGAGAGCGGCTCGACGACAAGGTGACGCCCCAGCCAGGCCAGCACTGCCCACAGGCCCCGCCCCGTCCAGGCGATCCCCGCCCCGGCGGCCTGCGCGAGCCAGGCCAGCGCACGTCCCGTGGGCGCGAGCGCGTACTGCCACAACGCGAGCCAGGGCCACACGAGCAGGGCGAACAGAACCGGTGAGAGCACCTTCCGCCACACCCATTGTGACGCCCGTGCGAAGGGCACCCACACGACCCGCCTGAGCGCCCGCCCGAAGGCGGTGAGCGCGTCCCAGACCAGCCGTACGGGCACGATCAGCAGCAGCGTCACGATCCGCACGGGCATCCGGACCGCCCTCGCGAGCCACCCCTCGAAGGGCTCCTCAGTGAGGTGGGCCGGGTCCACTGCGCCCGGCGCGCGGGGCGGCTTCACCAGGGAGACCCGCTCAGCGGTCCCCGGTGCCGCCGCGCGTCTCTCGGGATCCGCAGGGCCTGCGTCTTGTCCGGGCTGCCAGTCACTCACACCCATGAGGACGCCTGCGCGGCCCGTCCGGTTCATCGCACCGGGCGGCGTACGGAAAAGCCGCGCCCCGCGCCCCACTTGGCGACCTCCCTCGGCAGCGGCTCCTCGCCGCTCGACCCCATCCGCATCCTCACGTCCCGGACCGTGCGTGTACGACCCGACTCCCAATTCAACAAAACAGATTGATTCATCTATCTCGATTGATGTACCTTGCTCGCGTGACTTCAACTGCCCAGCAAGACGATCAGATAGCGGCACCACCCGGCGTCCTGTCCCTGACCGGGCACCCGGTGCGGTGGCAGCTGCTCAGCGAACTGGCGCGCAGCGACCGGCAGGTCCGCGAACTCACCGCACTGGTTGGCCTGCGGCAGAGCCTTACCTCCTACCACCTCGGCCAGTTGCGCGACGCCGGGCTGGTGACCATGCGACGCAGTTCTGCCGACGGACGCGACACCTATTACAGCCTCGATCTGGCCGCCTGCCGCGACGGTCTGGCCGAAGCGGGCACCGCCCTGCATCCCGGACTGAGGCTGGTCCCGGCCCCGCTGGCGGAGCCGGCGGCGGGGGGCGGGAGACGGAAGCCGCGGCAGCCACGGGTCCGGGTGCTCTTCCTGTGCACCGGCAACAGCGCGCGGTCCCAGATGGCCGAGGCGATCCTGGAGCAGCTGGGAGGTCCGCGGATCGAAGCGGCCAGCGCCGGCAGTCACCCCAAGCCCCTGCACCGCGATGCCGTACGTGCCATGCGCGAACGCGGCATCGACATCGCCGGCCGCCGCTCCAAGCACCTGAGCGAGTTCACCGACCAGCGGTTCGACCACGTGATCAGCCTCTGTGACCGCGTACGTGAGAAGTGCCCGGACTTCCCCGGCCCTCCCACCGTGGCGCACTGGAGCATCCCCGACCCGGCCGCTGCGGCGACGGCCGACGAGCACAGCTACCAGGCGTTCGTCCGCACCGCCGACGAACTCGACACGCGTATCCACTTCCTGCTCCACGCGATCGAACGCGCCCCGGCGCGTTCGGAGGGGACCCAGTGATGTCCGACAGCTCCGCGGACCTGGTCAGCGTCCGGTACATGGTCGACGACGTCGACACCGCGATCGACTTCTACACCGCTCACCTCGGGTTCACCGTCAGGATGAGCGCGGCTCCGGCCTTCGCCGACGTCCTGCGCGGCAACCTGCGGCTCCTGCTGAGCGGCCCGTCCAGTTCGGCGGGCCGGCCGATGCCGGACGGCGCGCAACCAGCGCCGGGAGGATGGAACCGGATCCATCTCATCGTGGACGACATCGCCGCCGAGGTGGACCGGCTGCGCGCCGCGGGACTCACGTTCCGGAACGACATCGTCTCCGGCCCCGGAGGCCGGCAGATCCTGCTGGAGGATCCGTCCGGCAACGTGGTCGAGCTGTTCCAGCCCGCCGGCCGATGAGCCATGACCGACGGGACTGATCGTGGCGGGCCGCGTCCCGTAGGGCCGGCGGAAGATGAGCGGGACCGCTGGTGGCTGGTGGTCGCCGCGGGCCTGGCCGTGTTCATGGCGTCCGTGGACATGAGCATCGTCAACGTCGCTCTCCCGGCCATCGAGCGTGACTTCCAGAACTCCACCAGCACGACCGAGTGGACAGTGCTCGCGTATCTGCTGCCACTCGCCGGTCTGGCGCTGCCGAGCGGCCGCTGGCTGGACAGCGTCGGGCGGCGCCCGGCCCTGCTGTTCTCGCTCACCGGCTTCGCTCTCGCGAGTACCGCCGCGGGACTCGCACCCGGCATGGACTGGCTGATCGCCGCACGGCTGGCCCAGGGAACCTTCGGTGCACTGCTCTTCTCGCTGGTTCCGGCGTTGGCCACCTCGGCGGTACGGCCTCAGGCACGCGGCCGGGCGATGGGGCTGATCACCACTCTCGGCCCGCTCGGACTCATCTGCGGTCCGGGCCTCGGCGGCCTGGTCGTCGACGTGCTGGGCTGGCCGTGGATCTTCTTCGTCAACATCCCGGTGAGCGTCCTCGTCATGGCGGCAGGGGCACGCATGCTGCCGCAGGGGGCGCCGCTGACGGTGCCGGACCGTGCCTGGTTCGCGGAATCCCTGCTGCTCAGCGCGGCCGTGGCCGCACTGCTGCTCGCCCTCTCCCTCACCGCGAGCGACGGTCCGGTGTGGGTGCTGCTCGCACTGCTGGCGCTGCCGCTGCTCTTCCTCTGGCTGCGCATGCCCACCAGCGGGGCGGTCCGCCAACTCTTCCGCACACCCGGGGAGATGGGACCGCACGTCGCGCTGGTCTCGGCCGCCACGGCCATCGGCACCGTCTTCTTCATCACCCCGTACTTCATGCAGCGGGAGCTCGGCGAGTCGGTGTCGGCAGCGGGCGTCACGATCCTGGCCTTCCCGGCGGGCATGGCCTTGATGGGACCGGTCGGCGGCTTCCTGGGCGACTGGTGGAGTCGCCGGAGGACCGCCGTCCTCGGGGCAGCTCTCTTCACCGTCGGCATGGCCCTTCTCCTGCCGATGGACCACTCCTGGGGCACTGCCGACCTCTCGTGGCGGCTGTTCCTGGCCGGCTGCGGAAACGGCCTGTTCAACGCCCCCAACATGGCGATCGCGATGACCCGCACGCCACGGCCGCTGCTGG
Organism: Streptomyces bathyalis; assembly: GCF_015910445.1. Taxonomy (NCBI): domain Bacteria; kingdom Bacillati; phylum Actinomycetota; class Actinomycetes; order Kitasatosporales; family Streptomycetaceae; genus Streptomyces; species Streptomyces bathyalis. The sequence goes on along the minus strand of NZ_CP048882.1, from coordinate 5,422,898 downwards.
CGACCACCGGTGCCTCGACCAGCCTGGCCCGCCAGATGGGATTCGCGCTCGGTCCCGCTCTCGCGACGCTGGTGTGGTCCGCCTCCTCCTACGAGCCTGAGGGGATGCGCGGAGCCATGACTCTGGCGACGGCAGTCGGCGCACTGTCGGTCCTCGCGCTGGTCCGTACGCGCCTACCCGGCGAAGAGGCCGCCCCGGCCAGGAAGGAACCGGCCAAGGACGAACCGGCCGCCGACGGCTCCGCCGCCTGATCTCCGACGCTCGCCCGGGTGCTCCGGCAGGGCACGGGCACTGAGGACGCCGCCGGCCCCGTCGCGTCGACAGGGCCGGCGTATCGCCCTACTTGTTCACGACCGAGAGCGGCAGCAGCTTCTTGCCGGTCGGGCCGATCTGGATCTCCGTGTCCATCTGAGGGCACACTCCGCAGTCGAAGCAGGGCGTCCAGCGGCAGTCCTCGACCTCGGTCTCGTCGAGGGCGTCCTGCCAGTCCTCCCAGAGCCAGTCCTTGTCCAGGCCGGAGTCCAAGTGGTCCCAGGGCAGGACCTCTTCGTACGTGCGCTCACGCGTCGTGTACCAGTCGACGTCGACTCCGAAGTCCGGCAGCGTGCGGGCCGCGGCGTCCATCCACAGCTGGTAGCTGAAGTACTCGCGCCAGCCGTCGAAGCGGCCGCCACGGTCGAAGACCTCGCGGATCACCGCGCCCACGCGCCGGTCGCCCCGCGAGAGCAGTCCCTCGACGATGCCGGGCTTGCCGTCGTGGTAGCGGAAGCCGATGGAGCGCCCGTACTTCTTGTCGCCGCGGATCTTCTCGCGCAGCTTGCCGAGCCGCTGGTCGGTCTCCTCCGCCGACAGCTGAGGCGCCCACTGGAAGGGGGTGTGCGGCTTGGGCACGAACCCGCCGATGGACACGGTGCAGCGGATGTCGTTGGAGCGCGCGACCTCGCGGCCCTTGGCGATGACGTTGACGGCCATGTCGCCGATCTGCAGCACGTCCTCGTCGGTCTCGGTGGGCAGCCCGCACATGAAGTACAGCTTCACCTGCCGCCAGCCGTTGCCGTAGGCGGTGGCGACGGTGCGGATCAGGTCCTCCTCCGAGACCATCTTGTTGATGACCTTGCGGATGCGTTCGCTGCCGCCCTCCGGCGCGAAGGTCAGGCCGGAGCGGCGCCCGTTGCGGGTCAGCTCGTTGGCGAGATCGATGTTGAACGCGTCGACGCGGGTCGAGGGAAGAGACAGGCCGATCTTGTCCTCCTCGTAGCGGTCGGCGAGGCCCTTGGCCACGTCGCCGATCTCGCTGTGGTCCGCGGACGAGAGGGAGAGCAGCCCGACCTCTTCGAAGCCGGTGTTCTTCAGCCCCTTCTCCACCATGTCGCCGATCCCGGTGATGGAGCGCTCCCGCACCGGACGAGTGATCATGCCCGCCTGGCAGAAGCGGCAGCCACGGGTGCAGCCACGGAAGATCTCCACGGACATCCGCTCGTGCACGGTCTCCGCGAGCGGCACCAACGGCTGCTTGGGGTACGGCCATTCGTCCAGGTCCATCACCGTGCGCTTCGAGACCCGCCACGGCACGCCCGAACGGTTCGGCACCACACGGGAGATGCGCCCGTCCGCCAGGTACTCCACGTCGTAGAACCTGGGGACGTAGACCTCACCGGTCTTGGCCAGGCGCAGCAGGAGTTCGTCCCGGCCGCCGGGCCGCCCCTCGGCCTTCCACGCGCGGATGATCTCGCTGACCTCGAGCACGGCCTGCTCGCCGTCGCCCACGACGGCGCAGTCGAGGAAGTCGGCGATGGGTTCGGGGTTGAAGGCCGCGTGGCCGCCGGCCATGACGATCGGGTGGTCGTCGCCGCGGTCCTTCGACTCGAGCGGGACGCCGGAGAGTTCGAGGGCGGTGAGGAGGTTGGTGTAGCCGAGCTCGGTGGCGAAGGAGACACCGAGCACGTCGAACTCGCCGACGGGGCGGTGCCCGTCCACCGTGAACTGCGGGACGTCGTTCTCCCGCATCAGCTTCTCCAGGTCCGGCCAGACGCTGTAGGTGCGTTCGGCCAGTACGCCCTCGCGCTCGTTGAGCACCTCGTAGAGGATCATGACGCCCTGGTTGGGCAGCCCCACCTCGTAGGCGTCCGGGTACATCAGCGCCCAGCGGACGTCGCAGGAGTCCCAGTCCTTGACGGTGGAGTTCAGCTCACCGCCCACGTACTGGATGGGCTTCTGGACATGGGGAAGGAGGGCCTCCAGGCGCGGGAAGACCGACTCGACTGGCATGGGGGTTCCTCGGCTCAGGGCGCGTTCGCGGTGCAGGTGACCATCCAGCGTAACGCGGACGCGGGAGACGGATGGCGCCCGTCCAGGGCCCGCCCCTTCAGGCGGGGCCGTCACCTCCTCCTGGACGCGGCGGGCGTCGCGTTCCCGTCGCGGAAGTCACACGCGCTGAGCCGGACAGGCCGCCGCCCGGCATGGGGACGGGACGCCGCGCACACGACAGAAGCGTCATCGCAGCAACGACCTACAGGAACGGCAACGACCCCTACGCCGAGACGGGACGCTGCACTCTGATCGACTGCAGCAGCCCGAGCGCGATCCACACGGCGAACATCGACGTACCGCCGTAGGAGACGAACGGGAGCGGAAGCCCCGCGACCGGCATGATGCCCAGCGTCATCCCGATGTTCTCGAACGACTGGAAGGCGAACCAGGCGATCACTCCGGCGGCGACGATCGTGCTGTACAGCTCGGAGGCCTCCCGCGCGATGCGGCAGGCCCGCCAGATCACGACACCCAGCAGCAGAATGATCAACGCGCCGCCCAGGAAGCCCAGTTCCTCGCCGGCGACGGTGAACACGAAGTCCGTCTGCTGCTCGGGCACGAACTGCCCCGTGGTCTGCGATCCCTCGAAGAGCCCCTTGCCGCTCAGGCCGCCCGAACCGATGGCGATACGCGCCTGGTTGGTGTTGTAGCCGACGCCGGACGGGTCCAGCGCGGGGTTGGCGAAAGCCGCGAAGCGGTCGATCTGGTACTCGTCGAGCAGCCCGAGCGCCCAGACCAGTACGGCTCCCCCGGTGCCGGCGGCGGACAGCCCCACGATCCACCGGTTCGAGGCGCCGGAGGCGAGCAGCACTCCCAGGACGATTATGACCATGACCATCACTGAACCGAGGTCGGGCATCAGCATGATGACCACGATCGGGGCCGCCGCCAGGCCCAGCGCCTGGAGCACGATGCGGTGGTCCGGATGCTCCCGGTCCCCCGCGTCCACGCGAGCGGCAAGCAGCATCGCCATGCCGAGGATCACGGTGATCTTGACGAACTCGGCGGGCTGCAACGAGAAGCCACCGCCGAGATGGAGCCAGGCACGCTGCCCGTTGATGGTCGCGCCCAGCGGGGTCAGAACGAGGAGCGCGAGCAGCAGGGTCGCCCCGTAGAGGAACGGCACCGCCCCGCGCACCCTGCGGTGGCCGAGCCACACCATGCCGGCCATCAGCAGCAGCCCCACGACGAGGCTGAGCACGTGACGGGTCACGAAGTAGTACGGGTCGCCCTGGTTGAGGTCCGTGCGGTTGCGCGTGGCCGACCAGACCAGGAGCGAGCCGACGATGGAGAGCCCGATGCCGGCCAGCACCATGACCCAGTCCAGCCGCCAAACCGCTGAGTCGCGTGCGGTGACCCTGCCCCACGCCGACTTCTTCTGCGGCCCGTAGCCGCTGAGGGAGTACGAGTGTGTGCTCATCCGGCCGCTCCGCCGGCGGGTGCGCCCTTCACCGCGCGTTCGGCGCGCTTCTTGAAGTCCTCGTCCTCCCTGGCCTCGATGTTGCCGTGGCTGTCGACCTTCGGGAGACCCTCCTCGGGGTGCGGCAGCAGTGCGGCCTTCTCGTCGAGATCGCCGCTGGCGTTGACCCCGTAGATGGCGTTGTAGATGTTGCGCACGGCGGGGCCGGAGGCACCCGAGCCGGTACCACCCTGGGAGATCGTCATGACGACCGTGTAGTCCTTGGTGTACGTAGCGAACCAGGACGTGGTCTGCTTGCCCGCGACCTCGGCCGTACCCGTCTTGGCGTGCATCTTGATCTTGTCCTGGGGCCAGCCGGCGTCACCGAAGCGCCAGGCCGCGGTGCCTCGTTCGGCGACACCCGCGAGCGCCTTGTCCATCTTCTTCAGCAGGCTCTTCTTCACGGGCAGCTTGCCGTGGGACTTCGGCTGGATCTCCTTTATGGTCTTGCCCTTCGGCCCTATGGTCGCCTTGCCGAGGGTGGGGTTGTACAGGGTGCCGCCGTTGGCGATCGCCGAGTAGATGGTCGCCATCTGGATCGGCGTGACGAGCGTGTCGCCCTGCCCGATCGAGTAGTTGACGCTGTCACCGGCTCGCATCTTCATGCCGGAGACGCAGTTCTCCTTGGCGATCTTGTCCGCATAGGACTTGGGGTCCTTGGCCTGCTTGCACCAGGCGTCCTTGTTGGCCTTCCAGTAGTCCTTCTTCCACTGGCGGTCCGGGACGCGGCCTTCGACCTCGTTGGGCAGGTCGACGTGCGTCTTCGCACCGAGGCCGAACTTGTGGGCCGTCTTGTAGAAGTGGTCCGCGGCGTTCTTCTTCGGGTTGTTGCCGCCGTCCTTGAGCCACTGCTTGTAGGCCAGGTCATAGAAGACGGTGTCGCAGGAGACCTCCAGCGCGCGGCCCAGATCGATCGTGCCGTGGCTCTGGGACTCGTAGTTCTTGAAGGTCTGCCCACCGACGTTGTACGAGGACGAGCAGTTGTAGTTGCCGCCGAACTTGTTGCCCGCCTCCACAGCGGCGGCCGTGGAGATCACCTTGAACACCGAACCGGGCGCCGAGAGGCCCTGGATGGAGCGGTTGAGCAGCGGGTAGTTGGACTTCTTGCCCGTCAGCTTCGTGTACTTCTTGCCGGAGATGCCGCCGACCCACTCGTTCGGGTCGTACTCGGGGTTGGAGGCCATCGCGACGACCCGGCCGGTCTTGTTCTCCATGACGACGGCCGCGCCGGCGTCCGCCTTGTAGTTCCTGTTGGTGTTCTTGTCGTGCTCCTTGCGGGCGTTCTTCATCGCCGTCAGCAACTCGTTCTCGGTGACGGCCTGCACGCGTGAGTCGATGCTCGTGACGAGGCTGGAGCCGGGCTCGGCCTTGTCGCTCTTGGCCCGGCCCATGACGCGTCCCAGGTTGTCCACCTCGTAGCGCGTCACGCCCGAGCTGCCGCGCAGCTTGGCGTCGTACGTGCGCTCGATCCCGGAGCGTCCGATCTCGTCGGAGGAGAGGAAGGGCGAGTCCGTGTTCTTCGTCTTCCTGATCTCTTCGTCGGTGACCGGCGAGAGGTAGCCGAGCACCTGCGACGTGCGGGAGCCGTAGGGGGCCGGGTAGCGGCGTACGGCCGTGGGTTCGGCGGTGATGCCCGGGAAGTCCTCGGCCCGTTCACGGATCTGCAGGGCCTGCTGGGTCGTGGCGTCGTCGGTGACCGGGATCGGCTGGTAGGGCGAACCGTTCCAGCACGGCTGAGGCGTCTTCGCGTCGCAGAGCCGGACCTTCTCCTGCACGGTCTTCGGCGTCATGTCGAGGATGTCGGCAAGCCTGGTCAGCACGGCCTTGCCGCTGTCGTCCATCTTCATCAGCTCGGTGCGGGAGGCGGAGACGACCAGGCGCGTCTCGTTGTCAGCGATCGGCACGCCGCGCGAGTCGAGGATCGCGCCGCGGGTAGCGGGCTGCACGACCTGCTGCACGTGGTTGCCGGCGGCCTCCTTCTGGTACTGGTCGCCGTTGCGCACCTGGAGATACCACAGGCGTCCCCCGAGGGTGAGCAGCAGTGACATCACCAGGATCTGAATGGCGACCAGCCGGATGTTGACGCGGTGACTGCGCCCGGTCTCAGGGATGTTGCTCACAGCCGCTTGACCCCCTTGATCTTCCCGGTCCTGCCTTTGCGGGACGACCGGTCCAGTAGACTGCCCCGCTGGATGCCCATCCGGATGGCCTTGCCGTTACGCGCGTTGCGCACCGTGCTGCCGTTACGGCCCTTGCCGAAGAGGCTGCCGCCGACTTGAAGTCCCGTACCCGAACTGAGCCAGCCGTAGGCGCCTTTGTCACTTCGGCCCATACTCCCGACGCCGGACGCGTCGGAGGTGATCACTCCGCGCTCCGTGCGGCGGGCCGCCCACATGATCAGCGGCACGACGAAGGGCGCCAGCAGCAGGTCGTAGAGGGTGGCAGTGAACAGCAGCGGCAGCAGCCCCACCTGGCCCGCCGCGGTGTCGCCGACGAGGGTGCCGACGCCCGCGTACAGGAGCGTCGATCCGACGGCGGCGCTGGCGACGACGAGCATCGGCACGGTCGCCGAACGGTGCTGCGTGCTCTCGGGCTTCGTCAGGCCCGCCACGTAGCCGATGATGCACAGCACGAGCGCGTACCGGCCCACCGCGTGCTCCGCGGGCGGCGCGAGGTCCGCGAGGAGCCCGGCGAGAAAGCCGGTCACGGCTCCGGCGGTGTGGCCGTAGACCATGGCCAGCCCGAGCAGGACGAGCAGCAGCAGATCGGGCACGGCACCGGGCAGCTGAAGCCGCGCCAGTACGCTCACCTGCGCGATCAGGGCGCCGACGACGAGTACGGCCGAGAGCAGGATCCGGTTGATGTACATCGGTCAGCTCCTGGATTCCGAAGCATCGGGCTTCGGCGTCTTGGTGACGGTCACCGTGGGCGCGGGCTTGGGCTTCGGCGGCTTCTTCGCCCGCAGCACGTCGTCCCGCGGATCCGTACGCGGCGGCTGGACGACGACACCCACGATGTCGAGCTTGCTGAAGCTGACGAACGGACGGACGTTGACGCTGCGCGTGAGGTCACCCGCCGTCCTGTCGACCTTGGAGACCGTCCCCACAGGCACGCCCGGCACGAAGGGCTTGTTGTTCCGGGAACCGAAAGTCACTATCCGGTCGCCCTTCTTCACGTTCGCCTTGCCGTTCAGGAGCTGGACGGTCATGGCGTCACCGCCGCGACCTGTGGCGAAGCCGAGTTCGCTGCTCTTCTCCATGCGGGTACCGACGGAGAAGTCGGGGTCGTTGGCGAGCAGCACGGTCGCGGTGGACGAGCTGACGGTCGTGACACGGCCCACGAGGCCGTCGCCGTTGATGACCGTCATGTCCCGCGCGAGACCGTCCTTGGTGCCGGCGTCGATCGTGACCGTCCAGGAGAAGCCCTGCGCGGAGCCGATGCCGATGACCTGGGCGCCCTTGAGCCCGTAGCCGCCGGCGCCGGCGGTCTTCAGCAGTCTGTCCAGTTCCTGGGAACGTGCGCGGTGCCGGTCGCTGGAGCCGAGCCTCTGCTTCAGCTTCGCGTTCTCGGCCTCGAGACGGCTTATGCGGTCGTGCCGCACACCGGAGTCACGGACGGCGGCGATGGAGTTCCCGACGGGGTCGACGGCCGCTGACACCCCGTTCTCCACAGGCCCGAAGGCGGAAGCGGCCACATGCCGCGCGCTGTCCATCGGGGACTGCTCGGCCTTCCTGATGTCCACCGTGATCAGTGCGAACGCGATGGCGATCAGAAGGACGAGCAGCAGCCGGCTCTCTCGGGTGTCCCTCACGTGCGGCGGCCGTGCCTTTCCTCAGTCGGTGGAGCGGTGTCCGTTCCGGAGCACTGCTGCCGTGCTCCGGAACTGTCAACGATCCACAGGCGGACTGGTGGTCGTGCATGCGGCGGACCGCACGGCAGTTCGTTGCGTTCAGATCATCGCCTGGGCTGGGAATCGAGGACCTGCTGAAGGGCCTCGAACTCCTCCACGCACTTGCCGGAGCCCAGCGCCACGGAATCCAGCGGATCCTCGGCGATGTGGATCGGCATGCCCGTCTCGCTGCGCAGCCGCTCGTCCAGACCGCGCAGCAGCGCGCCGCCGCCGGTGAGGACGATCCCGCGGTCCATGACGTCGCCGGACAGCTCGGGCGGGCACTTGTCGAGCGTGGTCTTCACCGCGTCGACGATCGCGTTGACGGGCTCCTCCATGGCCCTGCGGACCTCCGCGGCCGAGATGACGACCGTCTTGGGAAGGCCGCTGACCAGGTCACGGCCACGGATCTCCGTGTGCTCGTCCTTGTCGAGGGAGTGCGCGGAGCCGATCGTGATCTTGATGCTCTCGGCCGTGCGCTCGCCGAGGAGCAGGCTGTACTCCTTCTTGATGTGCTGGATGATCGCGTTGTCCAACTCGTCCCCGGCGACGCGGATCGACTGCGCCGTGACGATTCCTCCGAGCGAGATCACCGCCACCTCGGTGGTGCCACCGCCGATGTCGACGACCATGTTGCCGGTGGCCTCGTGCACGGGCAGCCCGGAGCCGATCGCGGCCGCCATCGGCTCCTCGATGATGTGCACCTGCCGCGCGCCTGCCTGCGTGGACGCCTCGATGACGGCGCGGCGTTCGACCCCGGTGATGCCGGAGGGAACGCAGATGACCACCCGCGGACGGGCGAGATAGCGTCGCTTGTGGATCTTGAGAATGAAGTAGCGGAGCATCCGCTCTGTGATCTCGAAGTCGGCGATGACGCCGTCCTTCAGCGGACGCACGGCCACGATGTTGCCCGGGGTGCGGCCGATCATCTTCTTCGCCTCGGCGCCGACCGCCAGGATGCCCCCGGTGTTGGTGTTGATGGCGACGACCGACGGCTCGTTGAGGACGATCCCGCGACCCCTGACGTACACCAGCGTGTTGGCGGTCCCGAGGTCGACAGCCATATCACGGCCGATGAACGACATGTTGTTCGCCATAGGATGCGTCTGGCCTTCCAACTGGAGCGATGTGTGTGGGAGGACGGCAGGAGTGGGTGATCCGCGCTAACGCAATGGAGGCGCGAGGTTCCATCGTAGACGCGGACTCGAACACGTAGCGAGGGTGTCCCGCCATTGTCGGCGTAACAGCCGTCGTCCCTGTAATCAGTGACGTCGTGTCGGGGTGATGCGTTCCCCCGAACCAAGGCGCATATGCCGAAGGGCGACCGGAAATTGTCGGTCGCCCCAGGTCATCCAGGCTCTGACGACTGATGACGCGTCAGCGAAACCCTAACTGAAGTCAGGGAAAAAAATCTTCAACTCTCGCTCGGCGGACTCCGCCGAGTCCGATGCGTGAATCAGGTTTTCCCGCACAATCGTGCCGAAGTCCCCCCGAATGGAGCCGGGCGGCGCGGCAATCGGGTCCGTCGGACCGGCGAGTGCCCGCACTCCTTCGATGACGCGCTCACCTTCGACGACCATCACGACGGACGGGCCCGAGGCCATGAATTCCACCAGCGGTTCGTAGAACGGCTTTCCGACGTGCTCGGAGTAGTGCTGTTCCAGCGTCGAGCGGTCGAGCGTGCGCAACTCCAGTGCCCTGACGGCCCAGTCCGCCTTGCTCTCGATCCGGCCGGTGATCTCACCGATCAGGCCGCGGCGTACGGCGTCGGGCTTGAGCAGTACCAGGGTGCGCTCGCTCATGTCGGGGGCTCCTCGGGGATGGTGCGCCGTGCCGTCGGGGACGTCAGGCGTCGGGGAGGTCAGGGTCGGGGATGTGGCCGGTTGCGAATGCCCAGAGGCTACACGGGCGGCACCGCTCACCGTCACGCAGTGTCAGGCTCGGTCTCCAGCCGGGCACGCTCGGCCTTCGCCTCGTCCACCTTCCGGCCGAAGTGGACGGACGCCCACCACAGTCCCGCGAAACAGGCGCCGAGGAAGAACATGGCGGGGACGACGAATCCGGAGGCGATCAGGGCCAGTTGGAGCGCCCAGCCCAGCTGGACACCGCCCGGGCGCGTCAGTGCTCCGCACAGCAGTACGCAGAGCGCCATCGCCACCCCGCACACAGTCCAGACGGTGCCCGTGGACAGGTCGCTGGTACGCATGGCGACGAGACCGGCGAAGCCGATCACGAAGAACTCACCGAGCAGCGTGCTCGCGCAGAGGGTGCGCACTACCGCTCCTTCCCCAGCAGCAGCCGGGCCTCGCCGGCCGTGATGACGGATCCCGTGACCAGGACGCCCGCTCCGGCGTACTCGCCCTCCTCCTCGGCGAGCGTGATCGCCTCCTCCAGCGCGCTGTCGAGCCGGGGCTCGATCTGCACCCGCTCCTCGCCGAAGACCTCGACGGCGACGGCCGCCAGGTCGTCGACATCCATCGCCCGGGATGTGGAGTTACGGGTGAGGACCACTTCGGCGAAGATCGGTTCGAAGGCCTCGAGCAGGCCCCGTACGTCCTTGTCGCTGCTGGGACCGACAACGCCCACGAGACGGCTGAAACTGAACGCCTCGGTGACCGCCTCCGCTGTCGCACGCGCTCCCGCCGGGTTGTGCGCGGCGTCGAGAAGCACCGCCGGGCTGGTGCGCATCAGCTCGAGGCGGCCGGGTGAGGAGACGGACGCGAAGGCCTGCCGGACGATGTCGGCGTCGAGCGTGCGGCCCTTGTCCGTCTGCCGGGCGCCGATGCCGAAGAACGCCTCGACGGCGGCGAGCGCCACGGCCGCGTTGTGCGCCATGTGCGCCCCATGCATGGGCAGGAAGATCTCCGGATACTCACCGCCCAGTCCGCGCAGCGTCATCAGCTGCCCGCCGACGGCGACCTCGCGCGAGACCACCCCGAACTCGAGGCCCTCACGCGCGACCGTCGCGTCCTCCCCGGCGGCCCGCTTCAGCACGACGGAGGCCGCTTCCACGGGCTGCTGGGCGAGTACGACTGTGGCGTCCTTCTTGATGATCCCGGACTTCTCGCCGGCGATCTTCTCGGGGGTGTCACCGAGACGTGCGACGTGGTCGAGCGAGATGGGCGTGATGACGGAGACGCCCGCGTCGATGACGTTCGTGGCGTCCCAGCTGCCGCCCATGCCGACCTCGACGACGGCGACGTCCACGGGGGCGTCGGCGAAGGCCGCGTAGGCCATGCCCGTCAGCATCTCGAAGAAGGAGAGGCGGTGCGGCTGCTGCGCGTCGACCATCTCCGCGAACGGCTTCACGTCCTCGTAGGTCTCGATGAAGCGCTCGGCGGTGACGGGAGCGCCGTCGACGCTGATCCGCTCGGTGATCGACTGCACGTGCGGTGAGGTGTAGCGGCCGGTGCGCAGCTCGAAGGTGCTCAGCAGCGCTTCGATCATGCGCGCCGTGCTGGTCTTGCCGTTCGTGCCGGTGATGTGGATGGACGGGTAGGAGCGCTGCGGCTCCCCCATCACGTCCATCAGCGCCCGGATGCGGTCCAGGGACGGGTCGAGCTTGGTCTCGGGCCAGCGGCCCATCAGCTCCGTCTCCACCGCCCGCAGCGCCCGGTCCGTCTCGGGGTCCTCGGGCCGCCCGGGAACGACGTCGGCCTCCGGCGGGCCGGCCTGGGCGCGGAGGGTGCGGCTGCCGGCCTCGATCACCGCCAGGTCCGGGTCGCGGTCCGTCTCCGCTCCGACGATCTCCTCGAACTCGGAGGGTGCGGTGTCGCCGTTCTCCTCGTCCGGGTCTTCGCCGGGACCTTGCTCGGGGGGCTGGGGCTGGTCACTCACGGCGCCCAGTCTACGTAGGGCGGCGGGGCGCCCTTCCCGGCGGTCCGCCGCGGTCCAGGTCCCGCATAGCCCGCGGTCGCCGGGGCCGGGGCGCGACCCCGTGGAACGCGAAGCGGTCCGGCAGCACGGATGCTGCCGGACCGTGAGTACGCGAGTGGCCCGTCGACGGGCACCCAAGGACGCGCTCGACGAGGCCCGAGCGCGTGGGCCCGGGGCGACCAGGACCACGCGCTCGCGGGTTACGCGCCGGGCAGCCGCTCGATCTGCTGCCGGAGGCGTGCGATGTCGGCCTCGGCGGCGTCACGGCGGTCCCGGATCTTCCCCACGACGTGATCGGGGGCCTTCGCGAGGAAGCCCTCGTTCTCCAGCTTCGCCGTGGTCTGCCGAAGCTCCTTCTCGGCGGCGTCCAGGTCCTTCGTCAGCCGCTTGCGCTCCGCGTCGACGTCGATGACTCCGGAGAGGTCCAGCTCCACGGTGCCGCCCGCGACGGGCAGCGACGCCGTGGCATGGAAGCTCTCGCCCTCGGGCTGGAGCCGCAGCAGCTGCCGGATCGCGGCCTCGTGGGAGGCCAGCGGGGAGTCCGCAACCGTGAGCCGGGCCGGAACCCGCTGCCCCGGCTGGAGGCCCTGGTCGGCACGGAAGCGCCGGACCTCGGTCACCGCGTTCTGGAGCGTGGCGATCTCCCGCTCGGCCTCCGCGTCCCGGAATCCCGAGTCGGCCGGCCATGGCGTGACGACGAGGGATTCGCCTCCCGTGAGCGTCGTCCACAGCGACTCGGTGACGAACGGGACCACCGGGTGCAACAGTCGCAGCATCACGTCGAGGACCTCGCCGAGAACCCGGCGTGAGACCTCGGCTGGCCGTCCGCCGGCCGCGAAGGTGGTCTTGGACAGCTCGACGTACCAGTCGAAGACCTCGTCCCACGCGAAGTGCCGGAGCGCGTCGGAGAGTTTGGCGAACTGGTAGTCGTCGTAGTAGCCGTCGACCTCGGTGACGACCGAGTTGAGGCGCGAGAGGATCCACCTGTCCGTCGCGCCCAGTTCGGACGCCTCAGGCAGCGGGCCCTCGATCGTCGCACCATTCATCAGCGCGAAACGCGTGGCGTTCCAGATCTTGTTGGCGAAATTGCGGGACGCCTTGACCCAGTCCTCGCCGATCGGCACATCGGCGCCGGGGTTGGCGCCGCTGGTGAGCGTGAAGCGGACGGCGTCGGCACCGTAGGCGTTCATCCAGTCCAGCGGGTCGACCGAGTTGGGGTTGGACTTGGACATCTTCTTGCCGTGGTCGTCCCGGACCAGACCGGTCAGCGCGATCGTGTGGAACGGGGCGACGCCGTCCATCGCGTAGAGCCCGAACATCATCATCCTGGCGACCCAGAAGAAGATGATGTCGTGGCCGGTCAGCAGCACGTCGGTCGGATAGAACTTCGCCAGATCCTGGGTCTGTTCGGGCCAGCCGAGGGTGGAGAACGGCCAGAGGCCGGAGGAAAACCAGGTGTCGAGGACGTCGGGGTCCTGCGTCCAGCCCTCGCCCGTGGGCGGCTGCTCGTCGGGGCCGAGGCAGCGGACCTCTCCGTCCGGGCCGTACCAGACCGGAATGCGGTGGCCCCACCAGAGCTGGCGCGAGATGCACCAGTCGAGCATGTTGTCGACCCAGTCGAAGTAGCGCGCCGACATCTCCGGCGGGTGGATCTTGACCCGTCCGTCGCGCACCGCGTCACCGGCGGCCTGCGCGAGCGGGCCGACGCCGACCCACCACTGCATCGACAGCCGCGGCTCGATGGTCGTCTTGCAGCGCGAGCAGTGCCCGACGCTGTGCGTGTACGGGCGCTTCTCGGCCGTGATGCGGCCCTGTTCGCGCAGGGCGGCGACGATCGAGGACCGTGCCTCGAAGCGGTCGAGGCCCTCGTACGGACCGTGCGCGGTGATCACGCCGCGCTCGTCCATGACGGTCAGCGCCGGCAGGTCGTGCCGCTGCCCGATCGCGAAGTCGTTCGGGTCGTGGGCGGGAGTGACCTTGACGGCGCCGGAGCCGAACTCCGGGTCCACATGCTCGTCCGCGACGACCGGAATCGTGCGGTCGGTGAGCGGCAGTTTGATGCGCCGGCCCAGCAGGTGCGCGTAGCGCTGGTCGTCGGGGTGGACGGCGACGGCGGTGTCACCGAGCATCGTCTCGGCCCGGGTGGTGGCGACGACCAGGGAATCCTCACCCTCGCCGTACCTGATGGAGACCAACTCGCCGTCGTCCTCCTGGTATTCCACCTCGATGTCGGAGATGGCAGTGAGGCAGCGGGGGCACCAGTTGATGATCCGCTCGGCGCGGTAGATCAGCCCGTCGTCGTACATCTGCTTGAAGACGGTCTGGACGGCGCGGGAGAGGCCCTCGTCCATCGTGAAGCGCTCGCGCGTCCAGTCGACGCCGTCGCCGAGGCGGCGCATCTGGCCGAGGATCTTGCCGCCGTACTCCTCCTTCCACTGCCAGACCCGCTCGACGAACTCCTCACGCCCCAAGTCCTGCCTGGACTTGCCCTCTTCGGCGAGCTGCTGCTCGACCTTGTTCTGCGTGGCGATGCCCGCGTGGTCCATGCCCGGCAGCCACAGCGACTCGAAGCCCTGCATGCGCTTGCGGCGCGTGAGGGCGTCCATCAGCGTGTGCTGGAAGGCGTGGCCGAGGTGGAGCGATCCCGTGACGTTCGGTGGCGGGATGACGATGGTGTACGGCTGCTTGTCGCTCTTCGAGTCCGCCTCGAAGTAACCGCGAGCTACCCAGCGCTCGTACAGCTCCTCCTCCACCTCGGCCGGCGCGTACTGCGTCGGAAGGTCTGCGGGGGCTGCTGCTTTCGGCCCTCGGGAGTCGGGGCGCTGCTGAGAATTCTCGGTCACGACGGCAGTGTACGGGCGTCAATGTCGCAGTCTCGAATCGGTTTGGGGACCGGTGCAGCACGTGCTCCTGGGGTCCGCAAGGATGTACGCGCAGCGCGCCGGCGCGAGCGCGACCGCGTCGCAGGCGTCGCTCATCAAACGGAGGGGATGCACAGCCATGAGTCAGAACCAGCCGGGGCCTTACGGACAGCAGCCGCCCCCGCCCGGACCGTACGGACAGCCTCCGCAGGGCCCGAACCCGTACGCCCAGGGCGCTCCGGGCGGGACGCCGGGCCAGCCCGGCTACGGGTATCCGCAGCAGCCCGGACAGCCCGGTTACGGCTATCCGCAGCAGCCGGGGCAGCCGGGCCCGTACGGGCAGCCCGGTCCCTACGGGCAGCCCGGACCGCCGATGCCCCCGCAGGGCAGCGGCATGGCCGGAAAGACCGTAGCGATCATCATCGGCTCGCTGGTGATCGTGGGCGTCCTCATCGGCGCCGTCCTGCTGTTCGGCGGCCTGGGGGGCGGCGGAGGCGGCGGATCGGTCGCCGACGACGGCAAGAAGTACAAGCTGACGTCGCCGCAGACGGTCGCCGGCGAGTACGAGAAGAACGAGGGTTTCGGCACCACGAACCAGATGACGCAGGCCGAGCTCTCCGAGTTCGAGAAGGCGGGCGTCGACGGGCCCAAGAGCGAGCACGGCTCGTACAAGTCCGGCAGCGGCACGGCCCTGAAGCAGCTCAACTTCCAGGGTGTCTGGGGCGAGGTCGAGGACCCGGAGGCCACGGTCGACGCGGCGTTCGCGAAGATGGCCGAGGACAGCGAGAAGAGCGCGGAGCGTTCCGGCAGGACCGCCGAACTCGAGGGCAGCCCCGAGAAGGTCGAGCCGGCCGGCCTCGAGGACGACGCCGTGATGAAGTGCCAGATCATCAAGGTCAGCCTCGGCGCAGCCACGTCCGCGGGAAGCGGCACTCCTTCGGAGATCAAGGCTCCGCTGTGCATGTGGGGCGACCACAGCACGGTGGCGATGGTCTCCGCCCAGGACTCCGCCGCCGTTCTCACCGGCAAGAGCATGTCGATCGATGACGTCGCGAAGCTGTCCACGAAGCTGCGCGACGACGCGCGGGTCGAGATCAAGTAGCCCGCGGGACTGAGGTTCCGGGATCCCCGGCCGGTGTGTCGGGGATCCCCCGCCTGACGGAGGAGACGCAAGCGATGAGTGACAGTCAGCCGGCCCCGCACGGACCGTCGACGGCGCCCGGTGCACCGGTGCCCACGCAGGACGGTGGCAATGGCAAGGGCGGCCCGGGCGGCAGGAGCGGCCTCAGCGGCCGGACCATAGCCGTGGTCGTCGGCGCCCTGGTCGTCGTGTGCCTCCTCGTCGGCGGGTACTTCGTCCTGGGGCCCGGCGGTGCTCCCGAGTACAAGCTGACGACGCCGAAGACGGTGGCCGGCGAGTACCAGCGGGACGGCAAGGGCGAGAAGGGCGACGGCGAGGCCTTCGACAACAAGAAGGTGCCGGGTATGACGTCCGGCGCCGACGTCAGCGCCGAGTACAAGGCCGGCGCCACCAAGAAGCTCCAACTCGGCGGCGCCTACGGTTCCGTGGAGAACCCGGAGAAGGCCGTGGACTGGGTCTTCGAGCAGACGGGCAAGTCGCTGAAGACCGAGACCGGCGCCAAGGCAGAGGGCAGCCTCAAGAAGTTCTCGCCGTCCGGCTTCGACGGTGACGTGCTCAAGTGCCAGGAGTACAAGATCTCGAGCATGAGCCTCGTGATGTGCAGCTGGTCCGACTCCAGCACGGTCGGCACGGTCTCCTCGATGATCCTCACCAGCGACGGGACGAAGACGAAGCCCGTGGACCTGAAGAGCACCGCCGAACTGACCGCGAAGGTACGCAAGGACGCCCTCGTCGAGGCCGGTTGACGGCTGCGGCTGCGGACGGAAGCCTGCGGCTGACGGAGCGCGCGCGGCGTTCACGTCGCGAGGAGCACGGACACGAGAAGGGGCGCCCGACGATGGGCGCCCCTTCTCGTCGTTGCGGCACAACTGCCGTGCTGGACAACTGCCGTGGCTGCGAAGGCGGTTGAGCGAATGCCCGCGCGCTTGCGGACGGGCCTTACGCGCTCTTCTCGTGCCGCTCCTGCTCGTTGCCGCGCGAGCGGGGCACGAGGGTCGGATTCACGTTGGAGTGGACGACCTCTTCGGTGATCACGACACGCTCGACGTCCTTGCGCGACGGAACCTCGTACATCACCGACATCAGGACCTCTTCCATGATGGCGCGCAGCCCGCGCGCCCCGGTGCCGCGCAGGATCGCCTGGTCGGCGATGGCCTCGAGCGCGGGACGGTCGAAGTCCAGCTCCACACCGTCGAGTTCGAAGAGGCGCTGGTACTGCTTGACGAGCGCGTTGCGCGGCTCCATGAGGATCTGCAGCAGCGCCTCGCGGTCGAGGTTGTGGACGCTCGTCATCACGGGAAGACGGCCGATGAACTCCGGGATCATCCCGAACTTCACCAGGTCCTCCGGCATGACGTCCTCGAACTGGTTGCTGTCCTCGATCTCCCGCTTGGAGCGGATGGTGGCGCCGAAGCCGATGTCCTTCGCGCCCGCACGGGACTCGATGATCTTCTCCAGCCCGGCGAAGGCCCCGCCCACGATGAACAGCACGTTCGTCGTGTCGATCTGGATGAACTCCTGGTGCGGGTGCTTCCGTCCGCCCTGCGGCGGCACGGAGGCGGTCGTGCCCTCCAGGATCTTCAGCAGCGCCTGCTGGACGCCCTCGCCGGAGACGTCACGCGTGATCGACGGATTCTCACTCTTGCGGGCGACCTTGTCGATCTCGTCGATGTAGATGATCCCGGTCTCGGCCTTCTTGACGTCGTAGTCGGCCGCCTGGATCAGTTTCAGGAGGATGTTCTCGACGTCCTCGCCGACATAGCCCGCTTCCGTCAGCGCCGTGGCGTCCGCAATGGCGAAGGGGACGTTGAGCATCCGGGCGAGTGTCTGCGCGAGCAGTGTCTTGCCGGAGCCGGTGGGGCCGAGCAGCAGGATGTTGGACTTGGCGAGCTCGATGCCGTCCTCACGGCCCTGGGGGCCGCCGTTCTCGCCGGCCTGCACCCGCTTGTAGTGGTTGTAGACCGCCACGGAGAGCGCCTTCTTGGCCGCCTCCTGGCCGACCACGTACCCCTCGAGGAACTCCGAGATCTCGCGGGGTTTGGGGAGCTCGTCCCAGCGCACCTCGGAGGACTCCGCGAGCTCTTCCTCGATGATCTCGTTGCACAGGTCGATGCACTCGTCGCAGATGTACACGCCTGGCCCTGCGATCAGCTTCTTCACCTGCTTCTGGCTCTTCCCGCAGAACGAGCACTTGAGCAGATCGCCGCCATCACCGATGCGTGCCACGAGGTGCTTCCCCTTCGCCTGGGACCGGTCCATCAGCCGTCGGACCGAGGTACGTGCTCTGACGACGGTACCCTGCCGAGCCGTCGAATTGGGCCCCCCTTGGGACGACTCGGTAGAGGCGTCCCAAGGGGGAAAGTGACATGCGCCTGCGTCAGACTCCCATGCCGACGGACGACTTGCGGGTGGAGACGATCTGGTCGATCAGCCCGTACTCCAGCGACTCCTCGGCCGTGAGGATCTTGTCACGCTCGATGTCGTCGCGGATCTGCTCGATCTCCTTGGTGGAGTGCTTCGCCAGCATCTCCTCCAGCTGGATCCGCATGCGCTGGATCTCGTTCGCGGCGATCTCCAGGTCGGAGACCTGACCGCGGCCCGTCTCGCTGTAGGGCTGGTGGATCAGGATGCGGGCGTTGGGAAGCGCCATCCGCTTGCCGGGAGTACCGGCGGCGAGGAGCACCGCGGCGGCGGAGGCCGCCTGCCCCATGCAGACCGTCTGAATGTCCGGCTTCACGAACTGCATCGTGTCGTAGATCGCCGTGAGCGCCGTGAAGGAGCCGCCGGGCGAGTTGATGTAGAGCGAGATGTCCCTGTCCGGGTCCATCGACTCCAGGCACAGCAGCTGCGCCATGATGTCGTTGGCCGAGGCGTCGTCGATCTGGACGCCCAGGAAGATCACGCGCTCCTCGAAGAGCTTCGCGTACGGGTCGTACTCGCGCACACCCTGCGAGGTGCGCTCGACGAACCGCGGGACGATGTAGCGGGACTCGGGCTGCGGGCCCGTGTAGCGGCCCTGTGAGGCGTACGTGCTCTCCGCGCCGGGGAAACCGCCGGAGGCGGGGAGTCCGGAAAGTTTGGTCATCGGAGCCTTCTCCTGGTGATGGGCTGACTGCGGTCGCTGCGCTGCTGCTGAGCCTGCTGTCCTGCGGCGCGGCTCACGCGCCCGTACCGCCGCCTCCCGGAAGCTGTGCCGCCCTGCCGTACACCTCGTCGATCAGGCCGTACTCCTTGGCCTCCTCGGCGGAGAACCAGCGGTCGCGGTCGGCGTCACGGGTCCACTGCTCGACGGACTGGCCTGTGTGCTGGGCCGAGAGCTCCGCCATCTTCTTCTTCGTGCGGAGCAGCTGCTCGGCGTGGATCTTGATGTCCGAGGCGGAGCCCGCCAGGCCGGCCGAGGGCTGGTGGATCAGGATGTCCGCGTTCGGCAGCGCGAAACGCTTGCCGTGGGTGCCCGCGCTCAGCAGGAACTGGCCCATCGAGGCGGCGAGGCCCATGGCGATGGTGACCACGTCGTTCTTGATGTACTGCATGGTGTCGTAGATCGCCATGCCGGCCTGGATCGAGCCACCGGGGCTGTTGATGTAAAGGAAGATGTCCTTGTCCGGGTCGGCCGCCAGGAGCAGCAACTGAGCGGTGATCTGGTTGGCGATCTCGTCGTCGACGGGCTGGCCGAGGAAGATGATCCGCTCGTTGAGCAGCCGGTTGTAGACCTGGTCGCCGAGGCCACCACCAAGGTGCTCAGCGGCGGCGGAAGGCATCGGAAGCGTCACGTGTCCACCTGCTCGTGTCCGGACGGTAGCCGAAGGCGTGCCGTCTCTGGGGTCTTCATGCACTTGGGACCCTAACGCGAGGCACCGACGGAGCCATCCCGCATCGGGAGCTGTTCGCTGTCAGCGCAGGTCCCATGGGCCCTCTGTGCAGCCCCGAAGCCCGCGCACGAACTGGTGCGCGGGCCCCGGCCGTCGTACTCGAGTGAGTGCTGCGAGAGGGCGGTGAGAGGGAGGGTCAGCCCTCCGACTTCTTCTCCTGCTCCTCGTCGGAGCCCTTCTCCGAGGTCTCCTCGGCGGCCGCCGCGGTGGCCTCTGCGGACTCCTCGCCGGACTCGGCCTGGACCGTCTCGCCGGACTCGGCCTGGACCGTCTCGGCGGTCTCGTCCTCTTCGTCGTCGAGGTCGACCGTCTCGCCGTTGCTGTCCTTGACGGTCGCCTTCTCGACGACGGTGGCCAGCGCCTTGCCGCGCGCCACCTCGCCGACGAGCATCGGCACCTGGCCGCCCTCGACGACTGCCTGCGCGAACTGGTCCGGGCTCATGCCCGAGGACTGGGCACGGCGCATCAGGTGCTCGGTCAGCTCTTCCTGGCTGACGTTGAGCTTCTCCTTGGTGACCAGCTCGTCGAGCACGAACTGGGTGCGGATGCCCTTCTCCGCCTGCTCCTTGAGCTCCGCGTCGAAGTCCTCCTCGGACTTGTCCTGCATCTGCAGGTACGTCGCGAGGTCGAGGCCCATCTGACCGAGCTGGTTGTTGACGAGGTTGTCCTTGCGGGTGCCGACCTCCTCCGCCAGCAGCTTGTCCGGGACGGGAACCTCGACGAGGCCGAGGAGGGCGTCCAGCACCTTCTCCTGCGCCTCGGTGGCCTGCTCGTACTTCTTCTGCTGGCCGAGGCGCTTGCGGCTGTCCTCGCGCAGCTCCTCGAGCGTGTCGAACTCGCTGGCCAGCTGGGCGAAGTCATCGTCCAGGGCGGGCAGTTCGCGCGAGGAGACCGTCTGCACCTTGACGGAGACCTCGGCCTCCTTGCCGGCGGCGGAGCCGCCCTTGAGCTCGGAGGTGAAGGTGGACTCGCCGCCCGCCTCGAGACCGGTGACGGCGGCGTCGATGCCGTCGAGGAGCTCGCCGGAGCCGATCGTGTAGTCGACGCCTTCCGCGACGCCGTCCTCGAGGACCTCGCCGTCGACCTTGGCCTCCAGGTCGACCTTGACCACGTCGCCGTCGGCCGCGGCACGCTCGACGACCGTGGTGGAGGCGAAGCGCTCACGCAGCTGCTCGACGGCCTTGTCCACGTCCTCGTCGGAGACCTCGGCGGCCTCGACCTCGACCTCGATGCCCGAGTAGTCGGGGATCGTGATCTCGGGGCGGATGTCGACCTCGGCCGTGAAGGACAGCAGCTCGTTGTCCTTCAGATCGGTGATGTCGACCTCGGGCTGACCCAGCGGGTTCAGCTCGCCCTCCTCGACAGCCGACTGGTAGAGCTTCGGAAGCGCGTCGTTGACCGCTTCCTCCAGCACCGCCCCGCGTCCGAACCGCTGGTCGATCACCCGGGCAGGGATCTTTCCCTTACGGAAACCGGGAACGGTGACCTGCTGGTTGATCTTCTTGTACGCCGCGTCGAGGCTGTCCTTGAGCTCCTCGAAGGGCACCTCGACTGTGAGCCGAACCCGGGTGGGGTTCAGGGTCTCCACGGCGCTCTTCACGGTCGGTCTCCTTGGGGCTGACTTCTTGGGGGAATAACGCTCTGCCGGGTGCCCCGCAAACCGCTCGGAATCCGGACACGACACTGGCGCGCGCGTCTTGCATAGTACGTGGTCGGGGTGGCCGGATTCGAACCGACGACCTTCCGCTCCCAAAGCGGACGCGCTACCAAGCTGCGCCACACCCCGCCGGTGCGACACGTAGAGTACATGGCCTTCTACGAGGCCGCGCCCGGCTCTCCTCCCGTCCCGGGTCCCGGCGACATCAGCTTTCGTCCCGGGGTCCGCGGAAGCGGAATCGGGGTTGAGCCCGGGGTCGGATCGTGCGGCGGGCCCTTCCCCGCGGCCGGCCTCACCGGCCCTCCACGACGGACCGCGCCGAGTGCCTCGGATCCGCCCGGCATCTCCGACGGCGTGCGATCACGTGCCCGCCTCGCGGAGCCAGAGATGCCGCCCACGGAGGAGGAACCCCAGGAGTGGGTGACACTTGAACGGTCGCCCGTGCTCCTTCGCACGAGCCTGGCCGTCGCACCGCCGGGCGGCAGGCGCCGGGCACTCCCCGGTGCGGCGCAGGGGGGCCCAGTCGTAAGCCGTCACGGTGCTTCCGCCGTGCTCAGAGCACGAACGGCGGCAGCCCCGCGTGGCGCACCTGTCGCCGTCCGAGCGCCTCCAGCATCATGTGACATTCATCGCAACATGAACAATCCGGACGGCCGGTCACCTTTCCAGTGGTCAGGAGCCGGAGCCGGAAGGTCGCAACCAGAGAGCAGCCCAGACCGGGACGGAACCTCCATGTTCGGATCGCGCACAACGGCCACCACGAGGCGAGCCACGGCTGCGGCCGTCGCCGCCGCGTCCACGCTCACCGTCCTGACGTCGGCCGGCCCCGCCGCGGCGAGCACAGCACAGGCCCGGGTCGGGGGCGCGCAGGTCGTGTGCACCTCGTCCCAGCCGGGTCTGGCGGCACGGCTGGCTGACGACGTGGCCGACGCGATCCGCCCGCGTCAGGACAGTTCGGCGCTCGCCGTGTACGACCGGCGCACCGGCACCACATGCGAGTTCAGGGCCGACGTGCACTACGACTCGGCCAGCGTCGTCAAGGTCTCGGTGCTCGCGGCGCTGCTGCGCAAGGCCCAGGAGGAGGACCGCAGGCTGACGCGCGACGAAGTGGATCTCACCACCGCGATGGTCACCAGGTCGGACAACGCGGCGACCTCCACCCTGTGGCGCCGGATCGGCCGCGAGCGCTTCGCGCAGTTCCTGTCGCTGGCCGGGATGCGGAACACCGAGCCGGGACGGAACGGGGTCTGGGGCCTCACCCAGGTCACCGCGCGGGACCAGGTGAAGCTGCTGCGGCTGCTCACCGCGTCCAACCCGGTCCTCAACGCGGAGTCACGGGCTTATGCCCTCACCCTCATGAACCGCGTTGTGCCGAGCCAGCGTTGGGGCGTGCCGGCGGGAGCCCCGGACTCGGCCACGGTCCACGTGAAGAACGGCTGGCTGCCGCGTGCCACGGGCGCCTGGCGCGTCCACAGCATCGGCGCCTTCACCCACGGCGGCAACGACTACGGCATCGCCGTTCTCTCGCAGGGCAACAGGAGGATGGACTACGGAGTCGGCACGATCCAGGGCGTCGCCAAGGCGGTGCACCGCGGACTCGGCAGGCGTTGAGCCCGCTGTTCCTCGCGGCCGGGGACGGCAAGGAGGACGGACCTCACATTCGGCCGCATCCGGTTGCCTCGGCGGCGCGTAGCGGCACGTCGGGGACGTCTCGGCCGCACCGGCGCCAGGTCACGATCGTGAGCCGCGTGAAGATGCACTACGATGCAGTCCGTACCGCTCCGACGGGCGTACCGGCGCAGGCCGTTGCGACGGATCACGCACCGGGCTCAACCGCCCGGTGTACGGGGCGGGGCACTTGCGGGCGTAGCTCAATGGTAGAGCCCTGGTCTTCCAAACCAGCTACGCGGGTTCGATTCCCGTCGCCCGCTCGGAATGCGAAGGGCCGGCCCCACATGGGGCCGGCCCTTCGGCGTGCTCCGGCTCTTCGGCGCGAGGGGATGCCCTCCTCAGGGCTTCCCTCAGGTGCACGGTGACCCCGGGCTCCGTGTGCTCTTGTACCCCTGCTCGGCTCGGGCAGAGCGGTGCGGCCGCGGCCGCGCGTGAGCGCCGCCGCGCTAGAAGCTGATCTGGTTGATCATGTCCGCAAGGGAGTTCATGAACCGGTTGACCGACGGCGCGATGTCGGTCGAGGCCAGGAAGAAGCCGAAGAGCACCGCCACGATGGCCGGCCCTGCCTTTATCGAGCCACCCCTGATCATCACCACCAGGATGACTGCCAACAGCAGCACCACAGACAGTGAAATGGCCACAACTGATCACACCCTTGCGGTCGGAAAGCCTCACCGGCCGAGGGGCCGTCGCCACCACTGCCCCCGCCGCGGACCATCGTGCCACCAAGTCACGCGTGCGTGGAGTTGGGTGACGAATCATCGGCCGTGGGACCACCCTCCCCGGTCGTTGCGGTTCTCCCCCGTGCGCACACGCTCTACACGCCCCGGACACACCCGTGACGCCTCTCCCACCGCCCGCCGGAAGTTAATACGTACGGTATTTCGTGACCCTCCACACCGATCAATGCGCTGCGCAGCGATAATGCAACATGTGCAAGAGCGGACGTGGCTCCGCGGCGCCTCCGGTGCCGAATTGCCGCCGCATCGCGGGGTGTTGTGGAGTCGATCACAGCGCGTTCCGGAAACGGCCCGCCCGTGCGTGAAACAAGCCCCGTCGAGGTACCCACGCGACCGTCTCGGCCCAGTCCGATTGTCCGGTCAAGACGGACATGTACCGACAGAACGACGCCCGGATCGGGTGCCGTGGTCCGAAATCCCTGCTCACCGACGTGTGTCGAAAACTGTTCCGGGTAGGCGTGTTGGAATCTCGCCAAGAATTTACGACTCATAGGTTTGAGGACTAAGGTGCGACAGATGTTGCACGCTGGTTATGAGCGGGCACCGCTCCCCCCGGTCCGCCAGGAGTCCCCCTCCGCGACGCCTGACGCGTCCGCGGAGCCGCCGGCCAAGGTCAAGAAAAAGCCCGCCGACCAGCGGGACCCCTTTCTCGACAACGCGAAGTACCTCACGATCGTGCTCGTCGCGATCGGACACGTGTGGGATCCCCTGCGCGACGACAGCCGCATGGCCGGCGCGCTCTACTTCGTGCTGTACGCCTTCCACATGCCGGCGTTCATCATCGTCTCGGGCTACCTCTCGCGCAGCTTCGAGGGCAAGCCCCGGCAGATCAAGCGGCTCGTCACCGGCGTGCTTGTGCCGTATGTGATCTTCCAGACGATCTACACCTTCTTCATGCGGTGGGCGAGCGACAACCCCGACCGGGAGTTCCACTACCAGGAGCCGGGCTTCGCACTGTGGTTCCTGGTGGCACTCTTCCTGTGGAGGCTGACGACCCCGCTGTGGAAGAGCATGCGGTGGCCGCTGCCCGTCGCCCTCGCCGTCGCCATCGCGGCGGGCGTCACGCCGAGCATCAACAGCGATCTGAACCTGATGCGGATCGCCGCCTTCCTGCCCTTCTTCGTGCTCGGCCTCCAACTGCGGCCCGAGCACTTCCAGATCGTCACCCGGCGCAGGTTCAGGATGCTGGCGCTGCCGGTCTTCGCCGGTGCGCTGCTCGTCGCCTACTGGGCCGTGCCGCGGATGTCCAAGGGCTGGTTCCTGCACGACAAGGCCTCGCAGGACCTCGGGGCGCCGGCCTGGGTCGGCGGCGTGATGACGCTCGCCACCTTCGGCTGCGGGCTCGTGCTGACCGCCGCGTTCCTCGCGCTGGTGCCGCGTCGCCACATGTGGTTCACCTCCCTCGGCGCCGGAACGCTGTACGCGTATCTGATCCACGTCTACCCGATCAAGATCTCGCGCGAGTTCGAGTGGTACGACATGGAGTGGGTCGACCACCCCGTCAGCCGCGTGGTGATCACGTTGATGGCCGCGGTGATGATGACCGTCCTGTGCACCTGGCCGGTGCGCCGCGCCTTCCGCTTCGCCATGGAGCCGAAGATGGAGTGGTTCTTCAGGCAGGACGCGGGTGCGCAGGCCCGCGCACGCCAGAAGGAACCCGCGCCTCCGCAGAAGCCGGCTCAGGCGGCCTCCGCGCCGTTCGACCCCGGCGCTCCGGCTCACGCCGAATCGGGCGGGTCCGCCCCGGTCTCCGGGGAGTACGCACGCTCGGGCTCGTCGTCCAAGGCGGGGTCCCGCGGCGGCGGCAAGCACGCCAAGTAGGCGCACGGGAGAACAGTTGCTCAGCGGGCGGGCCGGGCGCTTCTGCGCACCGGCCCGCTTCAGCGTGGGGGCGCGCGCAGCGGCCCGCCTTCGGGTGGCGACGAACGGACGTCTGCGACCGGCCCGCGTCTCCTGCCCGCCCAGCTCCCCCGCGGGGGCTCAGCCGCGGCGGAGCAGGAGCAGGGCGCGGTCGTCGTTGACGTCCCGCGCCACCGTCTCGATCAGGTGCCAGGCGGCACCGTGGAAGCCCGAGGCGACGTGCCGGTCGGCCTCACCCGTGAGCCGGTCGATTCCGTCCGACAGGTCGCGTTCCGAGGTCTCCACGAGGCCGTCGGTGAAGAGCATCAGCACGTCGCCCGGGAGCAGCGTCCCCTTCACCGGGTCGAACTGGGCGCCCTGGTAGACCCCGAGCAGCGGGCCGTCGCCCGTCTTCTCCTCCCACTTGCCGGTGCCCGCGCCCCGCTGGAGGGCGGGAACGTGCCCGGCCGAGAAGAGCTCGTAGTCGCCGCTGTCCAGGTCGAGGACGAGATGGACGGACGTGGCGAAGCCCTCCGCCCAGTCCTGACGCAGCAGATAGCCGTTGGCGGCGGGCAGGAAGGCGTGTGGCGGCAGGGAGCCCAGCAGGCCGCCGAAGGCACCGGAGAGCAGCAGCGCGCGCGAACCGGCGTCCATACCCTTCCCGGACACGTCCGTCAGCACGACCTCGAGGGTGCGCTCCCCCGGGCCCGTGCGCGCCGCGACGACGAAGTCCCCCGAGAACGACTGCCCGCCCGCCGGCCGCAGCGCCATCTCGCGGTGCCAGCCACGAGGCAGCCTGGGCAGCTTGCTCTGTACGCGGATGCGCTCGCGGAGGTCGAAGAGCATGGTGCCGCCGCGCCGCCAGGGCACGCCGACGCGGCTGCGGAACTGCGCGACGAGGAGACCCGCAAGTCCGGCCGTGGCCACGACCAGGATGGTGCCGGGCGTGACGCGCCCCGCCCCGTCCTGGTACGGCCCGAGCATCGCGGACTCGACGATGAGGGCCACCGCCACCGACGCGTAGAGCGCCAGCAGGCTCGCCGGGCGCAGCAGCAGGCCGCCGGCGATGAGCGGCAGCACGAGCGCTTCCGGAGCGGCCCACACCGGCATGAGGACCGTGAGGGCGGTCAGGAGCGGAATGGTGAGAAGCAACGCGCCGAAGGCGAGCCAGTCCGAGACGCCGCCTCGGAAATAGTCCACGGCGCCGCGGCGCAGCCTCGTTCTGGCCCGGTGCAGCGCTCTTCGCGTCTTGTGCAACCGGGCCTTCGGGGGTGTGAGGCTCGGACGACGTACCGCCATGCAGAAGGACCTTATCGAGCCTTTGAGCAGTGCGTCACTTCCGTTCGCGACGTGCAAGAACGACGGAACGTGCGTCTGCACGTGCATCCGTCTCCGGGAGTGGGGAAATGCGTTGGCCGCTGCTCAAAACCCCTGCTAGAGAAGGCGCATGACGACAGAGTTGCGCATGCTGAGCGGTTCGGAATGGGACTCCTGGTTCGACGGAATTCTTCGAGCTTTCGCCGCCGTGGGAACCCATGAACGAGAGCTGCACCGGGAACTGACCGAAATGGACCGGTCGCTCGGTGCGTGGGACGGCGGCAAACTCGTCGGCTCCGCGAGCCTGATCTCATTCCGGATGACCGTGCCGGGAGGTGCGCTGGTGCCCTCTGCCGGCCTGTCCATGGTGCATGTGGCGCCGACGCACCGGCGTCGCGGAATCCTCCGCTCCATGATGCGGCGCCAGTTGGACGAGACACGGGAGGCCGGGGCGGAACCGCTCTCCCTGCTCACCGCCTCCGAACCGGACATCTACGGACGGTTCGGCTACGGAATGGCCGCGCGCAGGCTCGACGCCGACATCGACACCACCCGCGTCACCCTGCGGCCCCCGCCGGGCTCGGACCGTCTGCGGATGCGGCTCGCCGACGACGCGGCGTCCGTGAGCGACGCGTGCGAGAGCGTCTACGCGCGCCGGGTCCCCGAGCGCGCGGGGATGCTGGAGCGCGCCCCCGGGTGGGAGCGGCGCCCGCTGCTGGACGATCCCGAGAGCCGGGGAGGCGCCACGAAACTGGCCTGCGTACTGGCCGAGGACGAGAGCGGGGAGGTGCGCGGGTACGCGCGCTATGCCCTCAAGGGCAGCTGGGACGAGGACGGCGTTCCGCGCGGCACCGTCCTGCTGCGCGATCTGGAGGCGCTGGACACGGCGGCGTACGGCGCCGTGTGGCGCTATCTGTTCGAGATCGATCTGATGGCGGGGATCAGCGTGCGGGACCGCCCCGTCGACGACCCGTGGCTGCACATGGTGGGCGACCGGGTGCGGCTGTGCCGGCCGCGGTGGCGGGACTCGCTGTTCGCGCGGCCGGTGGAGGTGGGGGCCGCGTTGGCGGCCCGTGCCTACACCGTGCCGGTCGATGTGGTCCTCGACGTCGAGGACACCTTCTGCCCGTGGAACGAGGGGCGTTGGCGGCTCTCGGGCGATGCCGGGGGCGCCACGTGCGAACGTACGGGAGACGCCGCCGATCTCGCCCTGTCCGTACGGGAGTTGGGCGAGGCGTATCTGGGCGGCACCGCCCTGCGGACGCTCGGCGCGGCCGGCCGCGTGCGGGAGCTGCGGCCGGGCGCGCTCAACGCGGCGTCCACCGCCTTCGCCACGGACCAGGCGCCGTGGCTCTCCCATGGATTCTGACGCGGGGGGTGAACTCCGGTCCGTCGGGGCGGGGTTGGGACGTCCGGAGCCTCAGGCCGGCTGGCAGGCGGGGCACCAGAAGAGGTTCCGCGCCGCCAGGGCCGCCGTACGGACCGGTTCGCCGCACACATGGCATTCCATGCCGGCCCGCCGGTACACGTACACCTCGCCGCCGTGGTCGTCGACGCGCGGGGCGCGCCCCATGGCTTCCGGGGTGTGGTGGGGGCGCACGGTGTCGATGCGGTTGTTGTGCACACCCTCGTGCATCAACTCGACGAGGTCGGCCCAGATCGCGTCCCACTCCGTGCGGCTCAGCCCGCGCCCGGGACGGTAGGGGTCGATCCCGTGCCGGAAGAGCACCTCGGCCCGGTAGACGTTGCCGACGCCCGCGACGATCTTCTGGTCCATCAGCAGCGCGGCGATCGTTGTGCGGCTGCGGGAGACGCGCGCCCAGGCACGCTCCGGATCGGCGTCGGCGCGCAGCGGGTCGGGGCCGAGACGCTCCTCGACGGCCTGCTTCTCGTCCTCCGTGATCAGCTCGCAGCGCGTCGGTCCGCGCAGATCCGCGTGGACGCCGCTCGCCTCGCCGCCGCCGTCCCCCTCACCGACGAGCCTGAGCCGCACCTGCCCCACGGGCGCGGGGGCCGGACCCGCGCCGAAGGTGAACTTGCCGTAGAGGCCGAGGTGTACGTGCACCCAGCCCGCGCCGTCGAAGCCGAGGAACAGATGCTTCCCGTGGGCTTCGGCGTCTGTGAGGACCTGCCCGTCGACGAGGGCCGCGCCGTCGGAGAACTTCCCCTGCGGACTGGCGGCCCGCACCTTGCGGCCCCCGAAGCTCTCCAGGCAGTCCTGGGCGAGCCGGTGGATCGTGTGCCCCTCGGGCATGCGGTCAGGACTCCGGGTGGTGCGGCGGCACGGGCGGCAGCTGCCCCGTGATCTCGTACGCCGAGAGCATGTCGATGCGGCGCTCGTGCCGGTCGCCGTGCGAGAAGGGGGTGTTGAGGAACGTCTCCACGAACTTCAGCGCCTCGTCCGTGGTGTGCATCCGCGCTCCGAGGCTGACGACGTTGGCGTTGTTGTGCTCGCGCGCCAGCGACGCAGTCTCCTCACTCCAGGCCAGGGCGCAGCGCACGCCCTTCACCTTGTTCGCGGCCATCTGCTCGCCGTTGCCGGAGCCGCCGACGACGATGCCCATGGCCTCGCTGTCCTGCGCGGTGCGCTCGGCCGCCCGGAGGCAGAACGGGGGGTAGTCGTCGGCCGCGTCGTAGATGTGGGGGCCGCAGTCGACGGGCTCGTGCCCGGCGGACCGCAGCCACTCGACGAGGCGGTTCTTCAGTTCGTAGCCGGCATGATCGGAGCCGAGGTACACGCGCATGGCGCCGAGTCTATGACGCGGTGCGGCGGCGCTCTGCACCGGGCGTGACCTCGGACGACGAGGCCGTCGCCGGTGCCGGGCGGGGCCCGGGGCACGCCCCAGGGTCCCGCCCGGTGCGCGGTGTCACGGCGTCAGCCGCGGCGGCCCGCCAGCTTCCACGCTCCGGGCAGCGCGACCATCGCGAGCCCCGCCTTGAGGAGATCGCCGACCAGGAACGGCACCAGACCGGCCGCGACCGCCTCGGACGCGGACATGCCGGTGGCGAGCGCAAGGTAGGGCACGCCGACCGCGTACGTCAGTGCCATGCCGACTGCCATCGTCCCGGCCGTGCGCAGCGGACCGCGGTCACCACCGCGCCGTGCCAGCGCGCCGACGACGGTGGCTGCCAGCAGCATCCCGAGCACGTAGCCGAAGGACGGCATGGCGGCGCCCGACGACGCCTCGGCGAACCAGGGCATCCCCGCCGCGCCCGCCAGCGTGTACAGCGCCATCGCGAGGAAGCCGCGGCGCGCGCCGAGCCCCGCGCCGACGAGGAGCGCCGCGAACGTCTGCCCGGTGACGGGGACCGGCGATCCCGGTACCGGCACGGCGAGTTGGGCGGCGACGCCGGTGAGGGCCGCGCCGCCGAGGACCAGGACCGCGTCGCGTACGTGCGCGCGCGGCCCCGTCAGGGTTGCCGTGTCCGGCGTCAGCGCATCGGCGAGAACGGCGCCGGGACGGGGGTCGGCGGCGGGTGTGAGGGCGCTCATCGGGCGGCTCCGGGTCCTGTGTGTCGGTACGGGTTTGCAGCTGTGTCCGCGAACCGTTCGGTGTGCGAACCGTTCGACGCTAGCCGAACCCGCCACAGGACGAAGTGAGGGATCGGACAGAACCGGACGGGACTCGCTTGACGGATCCTCGCGGAGGCGCCCGATCAAGCCGCGCCGTGGGGGCGGCAGTTGGGCACGTGATCTCCGCAACACCCGGGGAACGGCCCTGCCGTCGGCGTGGCCTGAACCGATCGCGGGCCGCTTGCCGCACGTCACGACCCCGCTGCGAGACTGGTTTACCGATACATCGACCACCCGAAGTCTTCTCAGGAACGGCCTTTCATGACCCGCACCGAGCTGTCCGACACGCCACCTCCCAGCCCGGGGGGCTCCAGAACTGACCGGGGGCAGTCCGCACTGTCCCACGGCCTCAAGCAGCGCCATCTGTCCATGATCGCTCTGGGTGGAGTGATCGGCGCCGGGCTCTTCGTGGGCTCCGGTGCAGGCATCGCCGCGGCGGGCCCGTCCATCGTCCTCGCCTACGCCGCATCCGGTCTGCTCGTGATGCTGGTGATGCGCATGCTGGGCGAGATGTCGGCGGCGAACCCGGCGTCCGGCTCGTTCTCCGTCCACGCGGAGCGGGCGCTCGGCCCGTGGGCCGGATTCACCGCGGGCTGGATCTACTGGGTGCTGCTGTGCGTCGCCATCGCGACGGAGGCGACCGCCGCGGCCGACATCGTCACGCAGTGGATGCCCGGCACCGAGCCGTGGATGTGGGTCGCCCTCTTCATGGCGCTCTTCTGCCTCTCGAACCTCGTGGCCGTGCGGAACTTCGGTGAGACCGAGTTCTGGTTCGCGGCGCTGAAGGTCTTCGCGATCACCGCCTTCCTGCTGCTGGGCGCGGTCGCCGTCGCCGGCCTGCTGCCGGGTGTCGACGCCCCGGGCACGGCCAACCTCACCGGTGAGGGCGGCTTCCTGCCCGCCGGTACGAACGGCCTCGTCATCGGGCTGCTCGCCTCCGTCTTCGCCTACGGCGGCCTGGAGACGGTGACCATCGCGGCCGCGGAGTCCGAGGACCCGGTCAACGGCGTCGCGAAGGCGGTGCGCACCGCTATGTGGCGCATCGCTGTCTTCTACGTCGGCTCGATGCTGGTGATCGTCACGCTGATCCCCTGGGACGACAAGTCCGTGGTCGCGGGCCCGTACGCGGCGGTGCTGGACCACATCGGCATCCCCGGTGCCGCGCAGGTGATGAACACCGTGGTGCTGGTCGCACTGCTCTCGGCGATGAACGCCAACATCTACGGGGCGTCCCGCATGGCCTACTCCCTCATCGCCCGAGGACAGGGCCCGCGCTTCCTGGGCAGGGTCAGCGCGAGCGGCGTGCCGCGCCCCGCTGTCGTCGCCTCGTCCGTCTTCGGCTTCATCGCGGTGCTGCTGAACTTCTGGTGGCCGGACACGGTCTTCCAGTGGCTGCTGAACATGGTCGGCGCCGCGACGCTCGTGGTGTGGGGCTTCATCGCCCTCTCCCAGCTCGTCAGCAGGCGCCGCCTGGAGCGCGAGGCGCCGGAGAAGCTCGTCGTGAGGATGTGGGCCTTCCCCGTGCTGACGGTCGTGGCGCTGCTCGGCATCCTCACCGTGCTCCTGCTGATGCTGCGCGAGGCCGACACCCGTACCCAGCTGGCCTTCACGGGCTGTCTGACGATCTCGCTGATCGCGATCGGGCTGGCCCGGCAGAAGACGTTGCCCAGCGGCGGCGACCGTGCCGGGGATGCGGCCGGGCCCGGCGGCGCGAGGACGGGTGACGGCTCGGCCTGACCGTACGGACACCGGAAACACCGGTCCGCGTGCACTCGGCGGAGCGGTCCCGCACTGCGGGGCCGCTCCGTTTTCCGTGCCGCTGTTGCTGCTACCGTCCTCTTGCAAGTAATGTGCAATAAGCGGAGGAGAGAACGCCATGGCCCTGTATTCGCTGCCTGAGCTGCCCTACGACTACTCCGCGCTGGAGCCGGTCATCAGCGGCGAGATCATCGAACTGCACCACGACAAGCACCACGCCGGTTACGTGAAGGGCGCCAACGACACCCTGGAGCAGCTGGCCGAGGCCCGCGAGCGGGACCAGTGGGGTTCGGTGAACGGGCTGGAGAAGAACCTGGCGTTCCATCTCTCGGGGCACATCCTGCACAGCATCTACTGGCAGAACATGACCGGCGACGGAGGAGGCGAGCCGCTGGAGAAGGACGGGACGGGCGAACTGGCCGACGCCATCGCCGAGTCCTTCGGCTCCTTCGACAGGTTCAAGGCGCACCTGACCAAGGCGGCGGCCACCACGCAGGGCAGCGGCTGGGGAGTTCTCGCCTACGAACCGGTGACCGGGCGGCTCATCGTGGAACAGGTCTATGACCACCAGGGCAACGTCGGCCAGGGCAGCGTGCCGATTCTGGTCTTCGACGCCTGGGAGCACGCCTTCTACCTCCAGTACAAGAACCAGAAGGTCGACTTCGTCGAGGCGATGTGGCGCGTCGTGAACTGGCAGGACGTCAGCCGCCGCTACAGCGCCGCCAAGGAGAAGGGGAACACCCTGCTCACGGCACTTTGAGCGACCCCGGCACCCAGGACCTCCTGCCCTCGTGATCGTCTTCTCACCTTTCACCGGGCAGGCGGAGAAAAAGGGAGGGCCCCCGTACGGACGTGACGTACGGGGGCCCTCCTGTTCGTGCGGGCCCGGCCCCGGGCGGTGGTCCCGGGGCCCAGGCTGTCAGTCGTCGAAGACGGGACCGACGTCGCGGGTGCGCTTGATCTCGTAGAAGCCGGGCGTGGAGGCCACCATCAGCGTGCCGTCCCACAGCTTCGCCGCCGCCTCGCCCTTGGGCGCGGGGGTGACGACGGGGCCGAAGAACGCTATGCGCGCCCCGTCCGCCCCGGGGACGGCGATGACGGGTGTGCCGACGTCCTGGCCCACGAGGTCGATGCCCTCCTTGTGGGACGCGCGCAGTGCCTCGTCGTACTCCGTGGAGTCCGCGGCGTCGACGAGGTCGGCGGGCAGGCCGGCGTCCTCCAGTGCCTCGGAGAGCAGCTCGCGTGACAGCTCCTGCCCGCGGTTGTGCAGACGGGTGCCGAGCGCCGTGTAGAGGGGGCCGAGCGCCTCGCCACCGTGCTTCTGCTCGGCCGCGATGCACACGCGTACGGGGCCCCAGGCGGAGGCGAGCAGCTCCCGGTACCCCTCGGGCAGCTCGTCCAGCTTGTTCTCGTTGAGGACGGCCAGGCTCATCACGTGCCAGCGGACCTCGACGGGCCGGACCTTCTCGACCTCGAGCATCCACCTGGAGGTCAGCCAGGCCCACGGGCACCTGGGGTCGAACCAGAAGTCGGCGACGGTCTTGTCTGTCATGACACGTTCTCCTCGGCTCTCCTGAGCATTGCGGGTGATCCGGCCTCAGCGGCAACGCTCGGCCCCGCGCCGCCATTCCCGCGTGTGCGGCGCATCTGCCGCGTGACATGCTGAGCGGCGTCGCCGGAGCCCCGCTGAGGGAGACCGCACGCCGGGGCTCCGTGCCCCTGCGGACCGCGACAGGGCGAGAAGCCGAGATTCGAGAAAAGGAGCCACGCCGTGCCCGGAGAGAACCTGACCCAGCACGAGGCACAGCGACGGGCCGGGCTGCTGACCGTGGACGGCTACGACGTGGCGCTGGATCTGCGCTCCGCGACGGCTTCCCCGCCCGCGAAGGGGCCGCGTACGTTCCGTTCGACGACGACGATCCGCTTCCGTTGCTCGGAGCGGGGCGCCTCCAGCTTCGCCGACCTCGTCGCACCCCGGGTGCACTCGGTGACCCTCAACGGCCGCTCCCTGCCCGTCGACACCGTCTTCGACGGCGCGCGCATCGCTCTGGAGGGCCTGGAGGCGGAGAACGAGCTCGTCGTCGACGCGGCCTGCGCGTACAGCCGCACCGGCGAGGGCCTGCACCACTTCCTCGACCCCGAGGACGGCGAGGTCTACCTCTACACGCAGTACGAACCCGCCGACGCCCGCCGGGTGTTCGCCAACTTCGAGCAGCCCGACCTGAAGGCCCGCTTCGCCTTCACCGTCACCGCTCCCGCCCGGTGGACGGTGCTCAGCAACGGCCGGCAGCAGGGCGAGCCGGAGCCGCTGGACGAAGGCGCCGCGGCCTGCTGGCACTTCGCGCCGACCGAGCCCATCTCTACGTACATCACCGCCGTCGTCGCCGGGCCCTACCACTACGTCACCGACACCTACCGCCGCCCGGCCGGGGAGTCGGGGGAAGAGCTGGAGATCCCGCTCGGGGCGCTGTGCCGGAAGGGGCTGGCCAAGCACTTCGACGCCGAGGACATCTTCACCGTCACCAAGCAGGGCCTGGACTTCTTCCACGACAACTTCGGCTTCCCCTACCCCTTCGGCAAGTACGACCAGGCGTTCGTCCCCGAGTACAACCTCGGCGCGATGGAGAACCCCGGCCTGGTCACCTTCCGCGAGGAGTTCGTCTTCCGCGGGATGGTCACGGAGGCGTCGTACGAGCACAGGGCGAACGTCATCCTGCACGAGATGGCGCACATGTGGTTCGGCGACCTGGTCACCATGCGCTGGTGGGACGACCTGTGGCTGAAGGAGTCCTTCGCCGACTTCATGGGCGCGCTCGCGCTGGTGGAGGCGACCCGCTTCAAGGACGGCTGGATCACCTTCGCCAACCGCCGCAAGTCCTGGGCCTACCGGGCCGACCAGCTGCCCTCCACGCACCCCGTCACGGCTGACATCACCGATCTGGAGGACGCCAAGCTCAACTTCGACGGGATCACCTACGCCAAGGGCGCGTCCGTCCTCAAGCAACTCGTCGCCTACGTCGGCCGGGAGACCTTCCTGGAGGGCGCGCGGCGCTACTTCCAGAGGCACGCGTGGGGCAACACGACGCTCGCGGACCTGCTGGCCGTCCTGGAGGAGACCTCGGGCCGCGACATGGACGAGTGGTCGCGCGCCTGGCTGCAGGAGGCGGGCGTCAACTCGCTGACGCCGCAGGTCACTTACGACGCCGAGGGCCGGATCACCGAGCTGGCCGTCCTCCAGGAGGCCCCGGAGACGCATCCCGTCCTGCGCCCGCATCGCGTGGCCGTGGGCCTCTACAGGCGTGAGGACGTCGATCGCAGGCTCGTGCGCTACGCCCGCGCGGAGACCGACGTCAGGGGTGCGCGCACGGTCGTCGCGGAACTGGCCGGTGCGCAGCGGCCGGACCTGGTGCTCGTCAACGACGACGACCTCACGTACTGCAAGACCCGTCTCGACGAGAACTCGCTGGCCTCGCTCCGTGACCACCTGGGCGAGCTCGCCCCTCCCGGTCCGGCGGCCGAGCGGGGCACGGCCCCCGAGGCGGACGGTGCGCACAACCCCACGCTGTCCAGGGCGCTCTGCTGGTCCGCGATGTGGAACCTGACGCGCGACGCCCTGATGCCCGCCAGGGACTTCGTCTCCCTCGTGCTCTCCTTCGCCGCCACCGAGTCGGACGTCGGCGTGCTGCAGACGCTGCACGCCTGGAGCCGCTCCGCGGTCGTCCACTACGCCGCACCGGAGTGGCGCGCGGAGGGCCGGCGGGCGCTGGCCGAGGGCGCGTTGAGCGGACTGCGGCTGGCCGGTCCCGGCAGCGGGCACCAGCTGGCGTGGGCGCGGTTCTTCTCCGCCGTCGCCTCGGAGGAGAAGGATCTGCGGCTGCTGCGGGGGCTGCTGGGGGTGACAGGTCCTGACGGCCCGAAGGGTGACGGCTCCGCACGGATCGACGGGCTCGTCGTCGACCAGGAGCTGCGCTGGACGTTCCTGGAGACGCTGGCCGCGAGCGGCGAGGCCGACGAGGATCTCCTCGACGCCGAACTCGCCCGCGACAACACGGCATCCGGCAAGCGGCACCATGTGCGCTGTCTGGCGGCGCGCCCGTCGGCCGGGGTCAAGGCACAGGCGTGGGAGTCCGTGATGAGGTCCGACCGGCTCTCCAACGCCCTGGTCGAGGCCACCATCGCGGGCTTCGCGCAGCCGGGCCAGGAGGAGCTCACGGCCCCGTACGTGCAGCCGTATTTCGACGCGCTGGAGGGTGTCTGGCGCACGCGGTCGATCGAGATCGCGATGGCCGTCGTCCGCGGTCTCTACCCGGATCTCCAGGGTGATCAGGCCACGCTGGACGCGACCGACGCCTGGCTCGCCGCGCACGAGGACTCCCCTCCCGCGCTGCGCCGGCTCGTCCTGGAGTCACGCGACGACCTGGCCCGTGCGCTGCGGGCGCAGCGTTGCGACGCCGCCGCCGCGAAGGCCTGACCGCCCGCCCGCCTCGTGGACGCGGCGGGGCTTCCGGGCGGGTGAGGTGCGACCGCCGCGGAACGGCCCCGGCGGTCAACCGCGGCGGTGACGCCTACGCGACGACGGTGAAGGGCAGCGACTGCCCGCCGTCGTGCTGCTGGTACCAGTAGCGGTAGGTGTCGCTCGCCCAGGCAACCTCGCGGTAGGAGGCCTGGAGGTCGGCGAGCAGGGCGGCCGGTTCGATCACGGGCGCCGTGCCGGGATCCCCGCCGGACGCCGTCCCGCGGGTCGCCAGCAGCAGCCGCACCGCCAGGGGGTCGCCCAGCAGCGGCCGAACGATCCTTCCGGGACGCGCCGGCGCGGTGGGCTGGCAGGGTGCGACGACCTCGCCGGCGGCCACGAGGTCGGCGGCGGCGAGATTGTCGCCGTGCACCACGCGGGGGTTGATGCCCGCCTCGGTGAAGACCCTGCGCAGACCGGTCCATTCGCCGTCGGCCGCCGGGTCGACCATCCATCGCTCGTCCGCCAGCTCACCGAGGCTGAGCACCGCGCGCGAGGCGAGCGGATGGGTCGCGGAGAGGGCGACGAACTGGGGTTCGCGCTCGACGAGTACGTACATCTCGAGCCCGTCCGGTATCTGCAGCGGCGAGCCCTCGACCTCGTGCACGAAGACGGCATCCAGCTGGTTCGCCACGACCATGCGCAGCAGCGTCTGTGCGGAGGCGTCCATGTGGAAGGTGGTGTCGGCCTCGGGGAAGCGGGCTCGCAGCCGGCGCAGCCAGCCCGGCACGGCGGGGCTTCCGGTGCTCCCTATGCGCAGATACTCGCCGCCGGCGCGGTTCGCGGCGGCCCTCGCCTCGCTGACGAGCGCGGTCATCTCCGCCACGAGCGGGCGGGCCCTGCACAGGACGAACCTGCCGAGGGGGGTGGGAACGCTCCCGGTACGCTCACGGGCGAACAGCTGCCCCCCCACGGCCTGCTCGATGCGGCGGAGCTGGGTGGTCAGGGAGGGCTGAGTCATGCCGAGTTGACGGGCCGCCTTGTGCACACTGCCCGTGTCGGCTATCGCACACAGTGCGCGAAGATGCCTCACCTCGAGCTCCACACGGCGGAGCATATCCAAGCGGGCGTTCGTCACACCAGATACCGAGGGAGCCGGGAAGCTACCTGCGTATCGGGTGATGGGACGGAGCTATCGCCACTTGCCATCATCCCTGGGGCCTGACTCTCCAACAGACTCTCCATCGGCAGGAGTTCTTCCGGCAGCACACGACCGCACCCCACCTTGCAGCGGCTCGGTGCTTCGGACCGAAGGAGACCCCCCATGAGACACCGCACCATGGCTATCTCAGCGGCACTCGGCCTCGGACTGGCCCTGGGACTGGGTGCGATGCCGGCCTCGGCTGCGACGCCGGACGACGGCGGCAGCCACTCCAAGAGCAGCGCGACCCGCTCCGGATACATCGGAGAATCCAACAAGGCGACCGAGGCGTTCTTCAACGCCGTCGTGAAGGACGCCTTGAAGAAGCAGGCGGCCAAGCCCGGTATCCAGGCCGTCACCGTCAACTACGACGCCAGCGGAGCACCCACCTTCGCCGGCGAGATCGCCAACAGCACGGCCATCTGGAACTCGGCCGTCTCCAATGTTCAGCTCGCCGAGGGCAGCGGCGCCAGCTTCGACTACCGCGAAGGCAACGACCCGCGCGGCTCGTACGCCTCCACGGACGGGCACGGTAACGGGTACATCTTCCTGGACTACGCCCAGAACCAGGAGTACAGCTCCAACCGCGTCGTGGCCCACGAGACGGGCCACGTGCTCGGCCTCCCGGACCACTACGAGGGCCCCTGCAGCGAACTGATGTCGGGCGGCGGGCCCGGCCCGTCCTGCACGAACGACCGTCCGGACGCCAACGAGGCAGCCCAGGTCCAGTCGCTGTGGGCCAACGGTGTCGCGAGCGCAGCCTTCGACCAAGCGGCGTTCGCCAAGTAGCAGTGCCGGCCGCCGAGCCGGAACGAGCACAGAAGAACACAAGAGCACCACGCCTGAACAGCGCGAACAAAACAACATGCACCACGCCTGAGGAACAGCGCAGTTCTACGCACCACGCCTGAAAGATGCACGACCCGCATCCCCCACTCGGAGGCCCCCGGTGCACGCCGGGGGCCTTCGGGGTGTCTCCAGGGCGGCCGGGTCGGAGTGGCGGGCTCGCCGTCCGCGCGGGGGGCCGCCGGACGCCCGCCACTCCGGCCCGGGAATACACGGGGCGACCGAGAGTCGCCCGGCACGTGATGACGTGCCGGTGCCGGAGCCGATGACGGAGCCCGTGCCGGGGACACCGCGGCAATGCCGCGCCGCCCCCGGCACCTTGGCTCATCCGGCCGCGGCGTCCGCCTCCTGTGCGCGCAGGGCCCGCTCGACTCCCGCCCGCGACTCGGTCACCAGACGCCGCAGTGCCGGCGCCGGCTGAGCGCTCTCCAGCCACGCGTCCGTGGCGTCGAGGGTCTCCTGCGAGACCTGGAGCGTCGGGTAGAGCCCGACCACGATCTGCTGCGCCATCTCGTGACTGCGCTGCTCCCAGATGTCCTTGACCACCTCGAAGTACTTCTCGGAGTACGGGGCGAGCAGTTCCCTCTGGTCGGTCTGGAGGAATCCGCCGATGACCGCTTCCTGCACGGCGTTGGGGAGCCCCGTCTCCGCCGCGGCACCGCTGCCGACCACCGAGGCCCACGCCTCCGTCTTGGCTTCCGCGGTGGGCCGGGCGGCGCGCGCCATGGCCGCGTACCGCTCGCCGGCCGACGTCGCGTCCCGCTCCAGCTCCGACGCGATCTCCTTCTCCCCCGCCCGTCCGGTGGCGGCGAGACGCTGCAGCAGCGCCCAGCGCAGCTCCGTGTCGACGGCCAGGCCCTCCAGCGACTCCCCGCCGTCCAGCAGGCCCTCCAGCAGGGCCAGTTGGGAGTCCGTCCGGGCGGCGGAGGCGAACGCCCGCGCCCACGCGAGCTGGTGGTCGCTGCCGGGGGCTGCCGCGCGCAGCCGCTCCAGGGCGGCCTCCGACCAGCGCAGGAGACCCGTCTCGCGCCACCGCGGATCGGCGTACAGGTCGAGCGCGAGCTTGACCTGCCGCTGGAGCGACTGGACGACACCGATGTCCGACTCCTTGGTGATCCCGGAGAGGACGAGGTCGAGGTAGTCGCGGGCGGGCAGTTCACCGTCGCGGGTCATGTCCCACGCCGAGGCCCAGCACAGCGCGCGGGGCAGGGACTCCTCGAAGTCGCCGATGTGCTTCGTGACGGTCGCGAGTGACTCGGGGTCGAGCCGGACCTTCGCGTACGAGAGGTCACCGTCGTTGAGGAGCACGACGTCCGGGCGCTTCCTGCCCTCCCACTCCGGCACTTCGGTGAGTTCGCCGGTCACGTCCAACTCGACCCCGCCCGTGCGGACGAGCTTGCCGCCGCTCAACTCGTAGGCACCGACGGCGATGCGGTGCGGGCGCAGCGTAGAGGTGCCCGTGGCGCCCGGCGGGAGGGACGGCGCGGCCTGACGTACGGCGAAGGACGTGAAGCGGCCCTCGGCGTCGGTGCGGAACTCGGGGCGCAGCACGTTGATGCCAGCGGTCTCCAGCCAGGCCTTCGACCAGACGGTGAGGTCGCGGCCGGAGGTCTCCTCCAGGGCACCGAGCAGGTCGCTCAGGCGGGTGTTGCCCCACTCGTGCCGCTTGAAGTAGCGCTGCACACCGCTGAAGAACGCGTCCTCGCCGACGTAGGCGACGAGCTGCTTCAGCACGGACGCGCCCTTGGCGTAGGTGATCCCGTCGAAGTTGACCAGGACGTCGTCCAGGTCGCGGATCTCCGCCATGATCGGGTGGGTCGAGGGCAGCTGGTCCTGCCGGTAGGCCCAGGTCTTCATCTGGTTGGCGAAGCTCGTCCAGGAGTGCGGCCAGCGGGAGCCCTGCGCGGCCGCCATGCACGCCACGGACGTGTAGGTGGCGAACGACTCGTTCAGCCACAGGTCGTTCCACCACTCCATGGTCACGAGGTCGCCGAACCACATGTGGGCCAGCTCGTGGAGGATGGTCTCGGCGCGTGCCTCGTACGCGGCGTCCGTCACCTTCGAGCGGAAGACGTACTGGTCGCGGATGGTGACAGCGCCCGCGTTCTCCATGGCGCCCGCGTTGAACTCGGGCACGAACAGCTGGTCGTACTTGGCGAACGGGTAGGCGTAGTCGAACTTCTCCTGGAACCAGTCGAATCCCTGCCGGGTCACCTCGAAGATCGCGTCGGCGTCGAGGTGCTGGGCCAGCGAGGGACGGCAGTAGATGCCGAGCGGGACGGAGCGGCCGCCGCCCTCCCACGTGCTGTGCACCGAGTGGTACGGGCCGACGATGAGGGCGGTGATGTAGGACGAGATCCGGGGCGTCGCCTCGAAACGCCACAGCCCGTCCTGCGGCTCAGGAGTCGGCGAGTTCGAGATCACCGTCCAGCCCTCGGGGGCGCGCACGGTGAACTGGAAAGTGGCCTTCAGGTCCGGCTGTTCGAAGCTGGCGAAGACACGCCGCGCGTCGGGCACCTCGAACTGGGTGTACAGATATGCCTGCTGATCGACCGGGTCGACGAAGCGGTGCAGACCCTCACCGGTGTTGGTGTACGCGCAGTCGGCGACGACCAGCAGCTCGTTCGGCCCCTGGGCGAGACCGTCGAGCGCGATGCGCGAGTCGGCGAAGGCCGATGCCGGGTCGATCGCCCGTCCGTTCAGGGTGATCTCGTGCACCGTCGGCGCCACCAGGTCGATGAAGCTGGAGGCGGCCTCGGTGGCCTCGAAACGCACGAGCGTGCGGGAGCGGTAGGTGCCCCCGTCCTGCGCTCCGCTCAGATCCAGCTCGATCTCGTAGGAGTCGACGCGGAGGAGCTGCGCGCGCTCACGGGCCTCCTCGCGTGTCAGATTCGTGCCAGGCACCTGGTGCTCTCCCATGCTCTCGCGTGCTCACGATGTCGTAGTTCGGCCATCCTTCCACGTAGGGGCTGCCTTCGGTTCCCACCCGCCCACGAACCCCGCACCGGCCCGTACGACCGCCACGCACGGATGACGCACGGACGCACCGGAGGGCATGGCGCCGCGCTGCACGCCCGCTCCGCGATCACGCCCGGCCGAGACGCGGCGCCGTCGTACCGGCCCTGTGCGCGGGTGTGTGCCGGCGCGCTTCCCGAAGCCGCAGGTGAACGGCGGATGAGCAGCAGGACGACGGCCGGTCTGTGCCGGGCGACGCGGAGAAGGACCGGGTCCCGAGTGGTGATCCATGAGTGTGGATGGGTGTTCGGCGTTCCGCCGTCGTTCAGACGCAGGTCACTCCGGATGCCAAACATCCCTGGTGAGCAGGTCGTTCCGGCCGGTCCACACGAGCGGCACGGCACGGCAGGCGTTCCGCTTCGCGTCCCTCATCAGGAGAGGCAGCCCGCATGGACCGCAGCAGCCGGAAGCAGACACATCTGCCCGACCGCCGCACCCTCCTCGCAATCGGCGCCGGAGCGGCCACCGCTCTGGGAGCCGGATCGGTCTTCGGCGGTGCCGCCAGCGCCGGCCCTCCGTCGCCGGCGACGACACCCTCACCCGGGGCCATGGCCCGTTCACGCGCAGCCCGCGCACGCGCACACGCACCCGTCGCCCGTGACAAGGCCGTGGAGCCGTCGCCCAAGGGCACGACTCTCGAGAGCGTCTCCACGCCACGCGGCGACGGGGACGGCTACCGCCGGCTCGGCGACGGCCCGGGCTGGAAGCGGCTCGTGCGCACCGACCTCGCCGAAGCACGCGCGGGGCGGACGGACAAGCGGCGCACGCTGGCCGCGTTCGTCCAGTTCACGGACCTGCATCTGGTCGATGTGCAGCACCCGCTGCGCTACGAGTTCCTGCGCGCCGAGACCACCAGCGCCTGGCGGCCCCAGGAGGCGCTCTCGGTCGCGGGCGCCGTCTCCATGATCGAACGCGTCAACGCCCTGAAGGGCGGCCCCGCCACCGGCGAGCCGCTGTCCTTCGTCGTGACCACCGGTGACAACACCGACAACAACTGCCGCGCCGAACTCGACTGGTTTCTCACAGCGATGACGGGCGGACGCATCACCCCCAACACCGGCGACGTCGACCGGTACGAGGGCGTGCACGACAGCGGGCTGAAACTGTACTGGCACCCCGAGGACGAACTCCGCGACGACGACAAGGCGTTGGGCTTCCCCCGCATCGACGGCTATCTGCGGGCGGCGATCCGCGAGGTGAACAGCCCCGGCCTGGCGCTGCCCTGGTACTCCACCTCGGGCAATCACGATGCCCTGCCGGGCGGCTGCTTCGCGGGCAGCACGTTCTTCGCGGACTTCTCCGTCGGCGGCAGGAAGCTGATGGAGCTGGACAGCAAGGCGGAGGCGGCCCGGCTGTGGAAGACGGTGGAGGACGGCGGCGACCCGAAGGGCGAGCAGTTCCAGGAGGCGCTGCGCTCACGGATGGACTCCCGGAAGATGCGCCGCGTCACCCCGGACCTCGGCCGCGCACCCTTCTCCAGGAAGGACTGGGTGCGCGCACACATGCGTCGCCGCTACGCGGGTGCCGGGCCCGTCGGACACGGCTACACCGAGGCCAACCTCGCCGAGGACCGCCTCTACTACACCTTCCGGGTCGCCGAGGGCGTGACGGGCATCAGCCTGGACACGACGCGGCGCGACGGCGGCTACGAGGGCGAGGTCGGCGATGACCAACTGGACTGGCTGGAACGGCGGTTGCGTGAGGAGCGCTCCAAGGGCACCTACGTGCTGATCTTCAGCCACCACACCAGCACCACCATCCCGAACGGCGGCGACAGGCTCATGTCGCTGCTGCACAGCAATCCGCACGTCCTGGCCTGGGTCAACGGCCACAGTCACAAGAACCGGATCAGATCGCGGCGTACGTTCTGGGAGATATCCACCGCCTCCCACATCGACTTCCCGCAGATGGCACGGACGCTGGAGCTTGCCGACAACGGTGACGGGACGCTGTCGTTGTTCACCACGCTGATCGAGTCGGCGGCCCCGGCCCGCACCGACTTCCACGACCTCTCACAGACCGGTCTGGCCTCGCTCTACCGCGAGCTGGCGCTCAACTCGCCCGGGGCGCGCACCGAGCTGGCCGGTGATCCCGACGACCGCAACACGGAACTGCTGCTGCGCAAGCCGTAGCCGCGGCGGAGAACGGGACCCTGACTGTCGCTTCGGCCGCCCGTGGAGCACAGTGGCGGGCATGGCGAGCACGGAGAAGGCCGGAGCGACGGGGCGGCCGGCAGAACGGGGGAGGCAATCGCGGCGCACATGGAGGCCGGGCCCCGCGCTCATGGTCGTGGCAGGGGCGGCCTGCACGTCGTCCTCGGGCATGTTCATCAAGCTCTCCGAGGTGAACGCCGGCACCGCCGCCTTCCTGCGGTGCGCTCTCGCGCTCGTGGTGCTGGCGCCGATGGCGTTCGTGGAGTACCGCCGCGTCGGGCCCCGCCGTCCACGCCTCCTCGCCATGGATCTCGCCGCCGGCACGCTGCTCGGCCTCGACTACGTGTGCTGGGTGCAGAGCATCCACGACCTGGGCGCGTCCATCGCGACACTGCTGCTCAACATCCAGCTCGTCGTCTTCCCGCTGCTGGCGCGCTTCCTGACCGGTGTGCGGCTCGCGCGGCGGTTCTGGCTGACCGCGTCGGTACTGCTGATCGGGCTGGCGCTGGCCGGCGGGGCGATCGGGCAGGCGGAGCCGGGCAGCGATCCCTTCTCCGGGGTCCTCTTCGGCACCGTCGCGGGCGTGGCCTTCGCCGGCTACCTCTTCCTGATCCGGCTCGGCGGGGACGGCAGCCCGGGCGGCAGCTCCCAACTGCCGTCCGCCGCAAGCCCGGACGAGATCCGCGGCACGGCCGGGTCCGACCGGACCTCTCGCGGGGCGGGCGGTCCGCACACCGTGACACCCGTCTGCGTGGCGACGTTCGCGGCTGCCGTCGCCGCGGGCGCACTCGGCTCGCTGTGGACGGGCGTGGACCTGAACCCCGGCTGGGCGGCGTGGGGCTGGCTGATACCGATGGCGTTCCTCGGACAGGTGCTGGCCTGGCTGCTCATCAATCCCGCGCTGCCGCGGCTCTCCCCGGACAAGGGCGCCACACTGCTGCTCCT
Source organism: Streptomyces bathyalis (assembly GCF_015910445.1). Classification (NCBI taxonomy): domain Bacteria; kingdom Bacillati; phylum Actinomycetota; class Actinomycetes; order Kitasatosporales; family Streptomycetaceae; genus Streptomyces; species Streptomyces bathyalis. The sequence goes on along the minus strand of NZ_CP048882.1, from coordinate 5,378,321 downwards.
CCAGCCGATTCTCGCCCTTCTCTTCGGGGTCGGATTCCTCACCGAACGTCCTACTCCAACCCAGTACGCGGGCTGTGTACTTGTCGTTCTCGCCGTATGGCGCACCACACGTACCGATCACTAGAGTCGGCGCATGTCCGTGCGTTCCACCGTCGTCGCCATGGTGGCCGCCGCCCTGGCGGCTCTCCCCGTGGCGTCATCGGCGGCGGCCGACCAGGGGCACGGCGCCACGCAGGACGCTATGGACACGATGGTCCAACAGGACGATGTGCCGGGCGTGTTGGGGCAGGCCCAGGACGGCGGCGGCGTCTGGCACGGCACGTCCGGCGTCGCGGACCGTGCGACGGACCGGCCGCCGATGCCGCAGGACAAGTTCCGCATCGGCAGCCTGACAAAGCCCTTCATCGCCACCGTCATGCTTCAGCTGGAGGCGGAGGACAAGGTCGATCTGGACGCGCCAGTCGAGCACTGGCTGCCGGGCACGCTGCGCGGCGGCGGGCAGGACGGCCACACGGTCACGGTGCGCCAACTCCTCGGCCACACCAGCGGTCTGTACGACTTCACGGCCGATCCGGGCATGCAGCGCGACTACTTCGGCCCACGCTTCGCGACCCACAGGTACGACTCCCACGAGCCCGCGTCGCTCGTCCGTACGGCCATGGCGCACCGGCGCGACTTCGAGCCGGGCACCGACTGGGGCTACTCCAACACCAATTACGTCCTCGCGGGCATGGTCATCGCGAAGGTGACGGGGCATTCGTACGCCGATGAGATCGAGCGCAGGATCATCCGGCCGCTGAAGCTTCGCGACACCTCACTGCCGGGCACCTCCACGGGCATCCCGGAACCGCACGGGCGCGCGTACTCCAGGCTCTCCCTGACGGGTTCAGGGGCCGGCGCCGTGCACGACGTCACCGCTCTCGATCCGTCACTCGCGGGCGCGTCGGGCGAGATGGTCTCCTCCACCCGCGATCTGGTGCGCTTCATGCGGGCGCTCCTCGGCGGTGACGTGCTGCCCGCCCGGCAGCTGGCGCAGATGAAGTCCACCGTCCCCGCCGACGGCGGCGACCGCTACGGGCTCGGCCTCACCAGGCACCGCCTCCCCTGCGGGACCACCCTGTGGGGTCACGAGGGCACCATCCAGGGCTCGCACTCCACGGCCGTCACCACGGCGGACGGCTCGCACGCGGCCGCGTTCAACGTCAACGCCGACTGGTCGGCCGGCACCGCCGACCTGGTCGAGGCGGAGTACTGCGGCTGACCGTTCCCCTCCCGCCGCACGGACCCCGTCAGCGCGGCGTCACGATCAGATACTCGGCGGGCTCCCGTTCGACGGCGGTCATCAGGGCCGTACGTACGATCGCGGCCTGCTGTTGCAGCGATTCGCGGAGCTTCCCCGGCGTGAGATGGACCACGGTGATGCCGAGCCCCTCCAGCGCCTCCCGCTTGCGCGCGTACTCCGACCACTGTGCGTCCTGGTCGAGATGCGGGCGGGGTGCCCGGGTGTCCAGTTCCAGGGCCACGGCCTGTTCGGGCCAGTAGGCGTCCACTCCGCCCAGGTGCGGACCGCCGGGCAGGCGGAGGTCGACGTTCCAGCAGGGGTCGGGGAGCCGGTGCCGGAAGACCATCTCGTAGAGCATGCCCTCGGCGAGCGCGCGGCTCTCCGCCACCACGACGTCGACGGCGTCCCGCACATGGGGCCGCCCGAGCAGCCGCGCCCTGAGCAACTCCCCGACCACGGCGCCCGCTTCGCAGTGACCCCCGCGCACGGACTCCACCAGGAGCCGCCGCACCACTCCGGCGTCCGTCAACTGCCCGACCGTGTCGGCGAGAGCGCGCGCCACGGGCGCCACGGGCAGCCCGGTGACCTCTTCGGGATCCGGCAGGCTCTGGCCGCGCACGATGTGGACGCATCCCGTGGAGCGCAGCCGTGTCGTGCGCGGCACGAGCACGTCGATGCGGTCGAGGGCGCGCAGCGAGGGCGAGCCGGCGAATCCGTGCAGGGTGAGCGCGGCGAGGCCGGTGATCATCGCCTTCGGCGGGTGCGGAGGCGGGCAGTGCCCGGCTGCGGAGAGACCCGACGGCACGACGGAGGACAGGGCCGGACCGGTGGGCGCCGGGCACGCCGTACGGCCGGAGCTCCCTTGCTGGGCGGGGATCGGCGAGCACTCGCCGCCCGCGTACAGCAGTGCGGCGTGCAGCCGCTCGTCACTGGTCGGAGGGCCGGGGTGCAGCAGGTAGACGCCCGGGAGCAGCAACTGCCAGGGGCCGCCGGGGCGGCAGCGCTCACCGGCGACCGCCGCGGTGATGCCGTGCTCGCGCAGAGCGCCGGCGGTCAGCACGCGGTGCTGCGGGGCGTCGGTGAGGTGGCTGAGAGGGCGAGGGGAGAGCGGGATGTTGTGCGTCATGTCCGGGCGATTCCCAGCCCCGACCCGCCTTCCAACCTCTGTTACGAGCTCGTCGACAAAGCCGGACAACTCTGCCCTAAAGTACGCACGTTCGAGTGTCGAGCAGGCCGGCCACACGGGGCCCTGTTCAGCGCATACGGCGGCCAGCTGCCGTACGGAACAAAGGAGTTCGAAAGGCCCGGACGACAGTGCGGGCGGAAGAAGGCGCGACGGCACTCCGGGGGAACACGAGAGGCCGCGCGATCCCGGAGAAGCACAAGAGACCCCGGGGGAATGCCACCCGGGGGCCGGTGAGTCAGTGCTGCTGCTTGCCGCTCCTGCCGCCCAGCATCACCAGGGCGGAGATCACGAGGAAGATCCCGATGGGGAGGGCGACGTACAGGCCGAGGGTCTCGACGACGCTCAGCCCGGGGCCGGGGTCGTCCCCGTCGTCGGGGGCGACCGCGAATGCGGGGGAAGAGACCAGCAGCATCAGCGCCGAGGCGGCGGCAATCGTGCCGGCCCGCAGAACGCTCTTGTTGACCTTCGAATTGACGTTGTCGCTCACACCGTCAACATAGCGGACCGCTCGGGGCGCCGCGCCTCCGGGTCTCCCGGGGGCGCCCTGCCACGCAGGTGCGGCGGGCCCTCGGGAGAGTCCGGGGTCGGCGGGCCGGATCAGATCTCGGTGCTGTCCGCGCTGAAGCCGTTGCCCGTCGGCTCGCTGGTCAGCGGCAGCTCGGCGAGGGGCGGCTCGGAAGTGAGGGGGGCCACGTCGGCGAGGGGCGGTTCGGAGGTGAGAGGTGCCTCGAAGCACTCGCATGAGCACGAGCCGTCAAGTCCGGAGTCGGGGTGGGAGACACCGGACAGGTCTACCGGCTCGTGCCCCTGTTTGGAGAGGACCCCGTGTTTCGAGATCACCTGTTTCGGGAGCGGCGTGAGAACTGCGAGAAGTTCAGCGGACGCGGCCACGGCGGGGCTCCGTTCGTTGACGTCGGATGGTCAGGTGGGGTGCCCTACCCAGTCGAGCCGGACGCAGACGTAATCAAAGGGCGAACGTGTCCTAGGTCACTTCCGGGCCGACAGGCGATTTGCCTGTTGGGGGCCTCGGGGGGCGAACGGTCGACAGGGTTCCAGGCCATTGCGCACAAAATTTTACAGGCCACTCACCCAAGGTCACCACCTGGCGCCGTGATTGCGGCACTTCTCACCTTCCGTACCGCAGGAACGGGGAGAGGCGCGTCACATTCCGTCACCATGAGTGTGCGGCCGTATGTGGAGCGTGCTGTCCGGGCGTGGCTCACCGTCACGGTTCCGCAGCGCAGCGTGGCGGATCCAGCGGCCGACCAGGGCGAGCCCTCGTCCGCGTCCGGAACCGGTACGGCGTCGCGCCGCGTCGAGCCTTGGTGGAAGCGGACGGTCGCCTGCCGTTCGCGAACCGCACGCGTTTCGGTGCGCGTTGACACGCTCGACGGGACGGTGATGGGCTCGCCCCGCTAAGTGTGGCCCGCGCGCCGGGTGTTCAGCTCTGGTGAACAATGTGACCGATGTGAGCGATCTGAACGACGTACGGCCGGCGAAGGCCGTACGGGCAGCGCGGCGGCACAGCGGCACGACAACGTCGCGGAAACCGCCGGCCGTTCGGCACGGGGAGGACTGGAGGACGTCGTGGGCGCAGCGGCCCAGGGGGACAGAGCACGCAGGCGGGCGGGAGCAACTGCGCTCACCGCGGCCGTCATCGGCGGGCTTCTCGGCGGAGTGCCCACTGCGCAGGCAGCTCCGCTACCGGGCCCGGGGGAACACTCGGCGGGCGCCGCCGACCAGGAACGCGACGGGACCAAGGCAAGGGGATCCTCCGTACCGCCGGTGTGGCCCCGCCCCCAGTCCATGCGGGAGCAGGGCTCGTTCGTGCCCGTGGGCAGAGATGTGACGCTCGTCGCGGACGAGGACACCGACGCGCCCGCCCTCGAGACGTTAAGAGCCGCCCTGCGCCGGGCCGGCGCACGCGACATCGCCGAGGTGCGGCCCGGGCAGCCGCTGCCCCACCGCAACGGCCTGGTCGTACGTGCGGACGCGGCCTCGGCCGCCACGGCCCTGCGAGCGCTGCACGCACCACCACGAGGCGATCTCCCGCGAGGGGGCTACCGGCTCGCCGTCGGCCGGACGGACTCGCGCGACACCGTCGCGCTCGAAGGAGCCGACGCCGACGGCCTGTTCCACGCCGCGCAGACTCTGCGCCAACTCGTCTCCGAGGAGGACGGCAGCCGGGGCTTCGCGGGCGTGACGGTCAGGGACTGGCCCACCGCGCCCGTGCGCGGCATCACCGAGGGCTTCTACGGCGGTTCCTGGACGCATCAGGAGCGCCTGGAACAGCTGGACTTCCTCGGCCGCACGAAGCAGAACCGCTATCTCTACGCCTCGACCGACGACCCGTACCGGCAGTCCTCCCACTGGCGTGACCCCTATCCGGCCGCGCAGCGTGGGGAGTTCCGCGCGCTGGCCGAACGGGCCCGCCGCAATCATGTGAAGCTCGGCTGGGCCGTGGCGCCCGGCCAGGGCATGTGCTTCTCCTCCCCCGCCGACCGCCGCGCGCTGCTGCGCAAGCTGGACTCGATGCGGGCCCTCGGCTTCGAGGCGTTCCAGCTCCGCTTCGAGGACGTCAGCTACAGCGAATGGCACTGCGACGAGGACGCGCAGGCCTACGGCACCGGTCCGAAGGCCGCGGCGCGTGCCCATGCCGAGCTGGCCGGCGACGTCGCCCGCCATCTCTCCGCACGCCACCCGGACGCCGAGCCGCTCTCCGTCATGCCGACGGAGTTCTACCAGGACGGCGACACCGACTACCGCACCGAGCTGTCGAAGACCCTGAACCCGGGTGTGGAGGTCGCCTGGACGGGCGTCGGCGTGGTGCCGCGCACCATCACCGGGGGCGAACTGACCGCCGCGCGCTCGGCGTTCCACCAGCATCCGCTGGTCACGATGGACAACTACCCCGTCAACGACTACGCGCAGGACCGGATCTTCCTCGGCCCCTACCGCGGCCGCGAGCCGGCCGTCGCCGCCCGCTCCGCGGCCGTGCTGTCCAACGCCATGAAGCAGCCGACCGCTTCGCGCATCCCGCTGTTCACCGCCGCCGACTACGCCTGGAATCCTAAGAGTTACAGCCCTGAGGAGTCCTGGCAGGCAGCGATCTCAGAAGTCGCGGGCAGCTCCGTACGGTCGCGCGAAGCCGTGGGCGCACTCGCGGGCAACGACGCGTCATCGCTACTCGGCGGCAAGGAGTCGGCGTATCTCCGGCCGATGCTCGAGGACTTCTGGAACGCCTACGACGCGGCCGACCCGGAGGACGACGCCTCCATGAAGCAGCTGCGGCGTTCGGCGGACCGGCTGCGCGGCGAGTTCCGTGCGATGCGCACCGCCCGCGAGCACGTCCCGGGCTCTCTCGCGCGTGAAGTGCGCCCGTGGCTCGATGAGTTGGCGCGCCACGGCGAAGCGGGCGAGCACGCCGTACGGATGCTCACTGCGCAGTCGCGCGGCGACGGCGGCAGCGCCTGGGACGCGCGGCTGGCTGCCGAGCGTCTGCACGCGAAGGACCCGGACGGCCGGAAGGGCGCCGAGGCGTCCGCGACGGTCGGGAAGGGCGTGCTGTCCGACTTCGTGAAGCGCGCGCTGAAGGCCTCCGACAGCTGGACGGGCGCCGACCACGCTCCCTCGGGCCGCCACAGGGCGACGGCTCAGGGCGGCCCCACCGCTCGTCCCGACTCCCCGGCCGAAGCCGCCGTCGACGGTGACCCGGACACCGCGTACCGCGCCGAAGCGGCCCCGGCGACCGGCTGGTTCGCCCCGCGCGACGCCCTGCCCGGAGCATCGCTGCCCGGCGGCCTGACCCAGCGGGGCGCCCCGGGCGGCGGCCCGTCCGGGGGCCCAGGACGAGGTCCCGGCGAAAGCGGTCCCGGCACCCCCGCGCTCACCGTCCGGCTGCCCGAGCGCCGCCCCCTGGAGGCCGTCACCGTGCAGACGGGTCCCGGCTCGGGGACGCGTGCACGCGTCGAGGCACACGTGCCGGGCGAGGGCTGGCGGCGCCTCGGCCCGCTCTCGGGGAGCGGCTGGACGCAGCGCGACGCACGCGGCCTGCGGGCCGACGCGCTGCGCCTCGCCTGGTCCCCCGGCTCGGACGAGCCGGTCGTGCACGAGATCACCCCGTGGTACGCGGACCAGCCGGACGCCTCGCTGTCGCTGTCGAAGGACGACATCGACGCCTCCATCGGAGGCGGCAAGGCCGAGCTGACCGCGGAACTCCACGGGCACCGGCCGTCCGACCTGCACGGAAGGATCACCGCCGAGGCGCCTCGGGGCTTCACGGTGCGCACCCCGGAACGGACCGTCGTACCGCGCGGCGGGACGGCGAAGGTCCCCGTCGAGATCGAGGCCGACTCGTCGGTGGAGCCGGGCAAGCACCGCATCCGGCTCTCCTTCGGGGACGAGAACCGGACGCTGACCGTGCGCGCCTTCCCGCGAGCCGGCGGTCCCGACCTGGCGCGGGACGCGGAGGCATCCTCGTCCGGAGACGAGACGGGTGAGTTCCCGGCGTCGGCCGTCAACGACGGCCGCAAGGACACCCGCTGGTCCTCCCCGGCGAAGGACGGCGAGTGGGTGCAGCTGAAGCTGCGCCGCCCCGTGCGGCTGGGCGAGCTGGTGCTGCACTGGCAGGACGCCTACGCGAAGCGCTACCGCGTGCAGGTCTCCCCGGACGGGAAGCGGTGGCGGGACGCGGCGACCGTACGGGAGGGCATGGGCGGCAGGGAGACGGTCCGCATGGACGCTCCCGGCGACACCCGCTACGTCCGCGTCCAAGGGGACGAGCGGGCGACGAGGTTCGGATACTCGCTCTGGGCGCTCCAGGCGTACGCGGTGCTCGGAGGGCCCGCACGGGACCGCTGACCCCGGGGCTCCGGCGGACACCACGACGGGCGCGGCGACGCCGGACAAGGCAGGCACGGCGACGGGCGGGCACGGCTGCGGCCGGCCCGCCTCGGCCCCACGGCGGCGTTTCCCGGCCGTGAGAACAACGAAGCCCGGTCTCAGGCAGTAGCTCTGCCTTCGATCCGGGCGAGGGCGTCATCCGCGCCGTATGGCTGTAGGTACGGCATCCAGCGCGGGTCTCGGTGTCCCGTGCCGATGATCCGCCAGGCGAGGCCCGACGGCGGCGCGGGTTGATGGCGCAACCGCCAGCCGATCTCGGCGACGTGCCGGTCGGCTTTGACGTGGTTGCAGCGGCGGCAGGCCGCCACAACGTTCTCCCAGGTGTGCTGTCCGCCGCGGCTGCGCGGAATGACGTGGTCGACGCTGGTTGCGATACCACCGCAGTACGCGCACCGGCCGCCGTCGCGGGCGAAGAGCGCCCGGCGGGTCAGCGGAACAGTGCCCCGAAAGGGAACCCGCACGAAGCGCTTCAGCCGGACGACGCTCGGGGCGGGTATGACGCGGGTCGCGCTGTGCATCAGGGCGCCCGACTCCTCGATGCTGATGGCCTTGTCGTTGAGCACGAGGATGAGGGCGCGACGTAGCGGTACGACACCGAGCGGCTCGTACGACGCGTTGAGGACCAGGACATGCGGCACGGTGCCTCCTTGTACGTCTGCGGCGCGTGGCTCGCGCCGGGACGATCTGCTCTCAGTGTGGCCCGCGCCCTGGTCATTCCGCCACCACGACCGGGTAACGCCCTGAGAGTGTTTTCAACCACACCCCCTGACTCCCCCTTGAACTTCTGCCCCGCTTCCGAGCAGTCAAGACGTCGCGAACCATGCCTCGAACCGGTCCCGCCGCGGCCGGATGGTGCCCCCCGGACGCGGCCGCCGCCACTTGTGAAGGCCGTGCGCCGTTAGTGTGGTTGCCGCGCCCGGAACCCGCATCGGCGGGCCTCCGGCGCTGGGTTGGTCATGGCTCCTCGCTCGGAAGGATCTGCTGTGTTCTGGCTGATCGGCGCTGCTACCCCGTCCGCCCTCGCGGGGACCCACCGTGCGGGGGCCGGGACGGGGGACGGTCAGGGCACCCCCTCTCTCGACGACGCGCACGACTCGGCGTCCGAGGCGGCGGGATGGATCGAGCAGAACTGGTCGGAGTGGGTGGCTGCCGGGCTGCGCATTCTGCTCATCGCGGTCATCGCGATCCTGCTGCGGCACGTGATACGCCGTGCCATCAGCCGGCTGATCAAGCGCGTGAACCGCCGCGCCGAGGCCGCCGACAGCGCCAACGCGCTGCGCGGGCTGCTGGTCAGCGGCGAGCGGCGCAGGCAGCGCTCCCAGGCCATCGGTTCGGTGCTGCGGAGCATCGCCTCCTTCGTGATCATCGGCACCGCGCTGCTGATGGTCCTGTCCGATCTCGGCATCAACCTGGCTCCGCTGCTGGCCAGCGCCGGTGTCGCCGGCGTCGCGCTCGGCTTCGGTGCCCGCGACGTCGTCACGGACCTGCTGGCGGGGATCTTCATGCTGCTGGAGGACCAGTACGGCGTGGGCGACCGCGTCGACGTCGGTGAGATCTCCGGCACGGTCCTGGAGATCGGCCTGCGGGTGACGCAGCTGCGCGGCGACAACGGTGAGATCTGGTACATCCGCAACGGCGAGATCAAGCGCGTCGGCAACCTCAGCCAGGGATGGGCGACCGCCGCCGTGGACGTGCGCGTGGCCCCGGGCGAGAACCTCGACGAGGTGCGGGACGCGATCGTCGACGTCGGCGAGGAGCTGGGCCGGAGCGAACCCTGGGACGAGCTGCTGTGGGAGCCGGTCGAGGTGCTGGGCCTGGATTCCGTGACGCTCGAGGAAATGGTCGTACGGGTCACGGCGAAGACCATGCCGGGCAAGGCGCTCAGTGTGGAGCGCGAGCTGCGCTGGCGCATCAAGCAGGCGCTGGACCGCAGGGGCATCAAGAGCACCGGTCAGGAGCTGCGCTCGGTCGAGCCGGCCGAGGCCGCGGAGACGGGCCCCCAGGCCGAGAGCGGCACCGGCACGGGCGGCGGCGCGGCCGCCGGGAAGAGCGGCGACGGCACCGCGGGCCGTGACCGCTCCGGCGGCGCGAGCGTGCCGCTTCAGAAGGCCCGCAAGTAGCAGTCGGCCTGCCACCGGCCACGGCCTCCCGCCAGCACCGTGCCGGGCGTTCCATTGACGTGACGTGGCCCGGGGCTCTACGGTCCGGAAATTGGAAGGCTTCCTAACAGTGGCGGCCCGAGGCCGGAGGCAGAGCACAGATGGCCGGTACGAGGCCGGGGACCCCGCGGGTACTGCGCGCGATGAACGACCGGGCCGCCCTCGATCTGCTGCTCGCCGAGGGCCCCCTCTCCCGCGGGCGCATCGGAGAGCTGACCGGGCTGTCCAAGCCGACGGCCTCACAACTGCTGGCCCGGCTGGAGGCGGCGGGCCTCGTCGTCGTCACCGGCAGGAGCGAGGGCCGCCCCGGTCCCAACGCCCAGCTGTACGCCGTCAACGGCGAAGCGGCCCACGTCGCAGGGGTGGACGTCACCACGGCCCGTGTCCTCGCCGGCGTCGCCGACATCACCGGCCGCGTCACCGGCACCTGCGAACTGCCCACCCCCGCCCGGCCACAGGACGGTCCGAGACCCGCACCGCCCGAGCTCGTCCTGCGGGCCGTCGAGGGAGCCGCCGCGGCCGCCGGTGTCGACACCTCCGGCCTGCGCCGCGCCGTCATCGGCACACCCGGCGCCTTCGACCCCGGCACCGGGCGGCTGCGCTACGCCTCGCATCTGCCGGGCTGGCACTCCCCCACGCTGCTGGAGGAGATGGCCGCCGCGCTGCCGATGCCCCTCGGGTACGAGAACGACGTCAATCTCGTCGCCGTCGCGGAGCAACGGCTGGGTGCGGGCGGAGGGCACGACGACTTCGTCCTGCTGTGGAACGAGGAGGGCATCGGTGCCGCGCTCGTCATCGGCGGCCGGCTGCACCGCGGCCGGACCGGCGGCGCGGGCGAGGTCGGTTTCCTCCCGGTGCCCGGCACGCCTCTCGTACGCGACCCGGCGCGGTACAACAGCGGCGGCTTCCAGGAACTCGCGGGCGCCGGCGCCGTGCTGCGCTGGGCACGCGAGCTGGGCCTGCCCCACGACCCGGACGGCTCCCTGCACGCGAACGCCGCCGCTCTGGTCGCGAGCGCCGCGTCGGCCGTGGACGGCCCAGCGGACGAGGGAGACGACGGGAGCGGCCCGCACGCCGAACTGCTGCGCCGCCTCGCCACGGGAACCGCTGTAGGGCTCGCGTCGATGGTCGCGGTCCTCGATCCGCAGCTGATCGTCCTGGCCGGGGGCGTGCTCGCCGCAGGCGGGGAACGGCTGCGGCGGCTCGTACAGGACGAACTGGCCGAACTCGCCGTGCCCAGGCCGGCGTTGAGGCTCGGCACGGTCACCGGCGAACCCGTGCTGCACGGGGCGTTGGAGAGCGCGCTGGCCGCGACCCGTGACGAAGTGTTCGACACCTCACGCTGAAGCTGAAGGGACTGCAGGACGACATGAGAATCGCAGTGGTCGGCGGCGGCTCCACCTACACGCCCGAACTCATCGACGGATTCGCGCGGTTGCGCGACACGCTCCCCGTCCGCGAGCTGGTGCTCATCGATCCGGCGGCGGACCGGCTGGAGCTGGTGGCCGGCCTGGCCCGCCGGATCTTCGCCGCGCAGGACCACCCGGCGACGGTTACCGCCACATCCGATGTCGACCTGGGGACTGCCGGTGCCGACGCCGTGCTGCTCCAGCTGCGCGTCGGAGGCCAGGCGGCACGGCACAAGGACGAGACATGGCCGCTGGAGTGCGGATGCGTCGGGCAGGAGACGACAGGCGCGGGCGGACTCGCCAAGGCCCTGCGCACCGTGCCCGTCGTGCTCGACATCGCCGAACGGGTGCGGCGCACCAGCCCTGACGCCTGGATCATCGACTTCACCAATCCCGTGGGCATCGTCACCCGCGCCCTGCTCCAGGCCGGTCACAAGGCGCTCGGGCTGTGCAACATGGCGATCAATCTCCAGCGCAAGTTCGCCGGACTGCTGGGGGTGGCCCCCGAGGAGGTCCACCTCGACCACTACGGGCTCAACCACCTCACGTGGGAACTGGGCGTTCGGATCGGCGGCCCCGACGGCACGGACGTCCTCCCGCGGCTGCTCGACGAGCACGCCGACGCCTTCGCGCTGCAACTGAGGATGCCGCGCCGCGTGCTGGACACGCTCGGCGTCTTCCCGTCGTACTACCTGCGCTACTTCTACGCGCACGACGAGACCGTCGAGGAGCTGCGTACGAAGCCCTCGCGCGCCGAGGAAGTCGCCGAAATGGAGCGGGAGCTGCTGAAGATGTACGGCGATCCCGCGCTGACCCGGAAGCCCGACCTGCTCGGCAAGCGCGGCGGGGCCTTCTACTCGGAGGCGGCGGTCGCGCTGGCCGCGGCCCTGCTGGGCACCTCCGGCGGGCAGCAAGGGGACGGGAGCCCGGGTTCGAGCGTGCAGGTCGTCAACGTGCGCAACGAGGGCACGCTGCCCTTCCTGCGCGACGACGCGGTGGTCGAGGTGCCCGCCCGGGTCGGCCGCGAAGGCGCCGTACCGCTGTCCGCGCCGGCCGTCGGCCCGGTACAGGCCGGACTGATCTCGCACGTCACCGCGTACGAGGACCTGGCGCTGGACGCGGCACTGCACGGCGGACGCGAGCGGGTCTTCAAGGCGCTGCTGGCGCACCCGCTGATCGGGCAGTACGACCGCGCCGAGGCCCTGACCGACCGGCTTCTCGCCCACAACCGGGAGTACCTGGCGTGGGCCTGAGCACCTCGGCCTGCCTCGCGATCGACGCGGGCAACACCAAGACCGACGTGGCGGTGGTCGATGTCGGCGGCGCCGTGCTGGGCAGGGGGCGCGGCGGCGGCTTCCATCCGCAGGCCATGGGTGTGAAGGCCGCGGTGGACGCCCTCGGGGTGCCGGTCGGCACAGCCCTCGCCGAGGCGGGCGCCGCGGCCGGGCAGCCGGTCGCGCATGTCTCGGCATGCCTGGCCAACGCCGATCTGCCGCGCGAGGAGAACGAGTTGACGGCGGCCCTGACGGAACGGGGCTGGGGCCGCAGCACGTACGTCGCCAACGACACCTTCGCCATCCTGCGGGCCGGGCTGCCGGACGACGGTTCCGTCCGGCACGGGGTGGCGGTCGTCTGCGGCGCGGGCGTCAACTGCGCGGGCCAGGACGGCGAGGGCGCCACCCACCGCTTCCTCGCCCTGGGCCGGCTCTCGGGCGACTTCGGCGGTGGCGGTGGACTCGCGGCCGAGGCCGTCTGGTTCGCGGCGCGCGCGGAGGACGGACGCGGCGAGGCCACGCGCCTCGCGCGGGAACTGCCCTGGCACTACGGGCTGACCTCGATGCACGCGCTGATCGAGGCCCTGCACCTGGGCGATCTGCCCCGTAGGCGCATGCACGAGATCACCCCGATCCTCTTCGAGACGGCCTCCGCCGGCGACGCGGTCGCCCGCGCGCTCGTCGAGCGGCAGGCGGACGAGCTCGTCTCGATGATCGAGGTCAGCCTGACGCGCCTCGGGCTGCTCGAGACCGCGACGCCGGTCTTCCTCGGTGGCAGCGTCGCGGCGGCCCGCCACCCGCTGCTGCACGACCACCTCACACACGAACTGGCAAGGCGCGCACCGCAGGCGACGCCTCAGGTGGTCACGGCACCGCCGGTCCTGGGGTCGGCGCTCCTCGGCCTCGACGAGATCGGCGCACCACCGCAGGCGCACGCCCGCCTGCGGAGCCAGTACGAGTGAACGCCCGCACCGGAACAGGCAGGCCAGGCCCGAGACACGCCCCCGTCCCGCCGCGGACGGGCGGGACGGGGGCAAGACGAACAGGCCCGGGACGTGCCCGTCAGGTGAGGTGAAGCGTGATCGTCGTCCACGCCCCGACGTGGACACGGTCGCCGCTCTTGAGGGGCACCGGGACGAACGGCTGGATCGGATCCTCGGCGCCGTTGATGGTGGTGCCGTTCGTCGAGTCCTGATCGACCACCGACCAGCTGCCGTCGGGCTGCTGGACCAGCACGGCGTGCTGGTGCGAGACACCCGGGTCCTCCGGCGTACGGGCCAGATCGATGTCGGGCGCCTCACCGGTGGAGTGACGCCGGCGGCCGATGGTGATCTGGTTGCCGCTGAGCGGGAGTTGCTGCTCGGGTGAGTACGCGGGCAGGTTCAGGTTCGACGCCTCGGGGCCGCTGCGGTCCAGCATCGCCGCGAAGTACTCGCGGTCGGGCGCGATGACGGCCACCCACGAACCGGACGGCCCGGGCGGCTGCATCTGCTGGCCCTGGTCGTGCAGGCCCGCTCCGGGCTGCTGCTGGAACTGGTGCTGCTGCGGCGGGCCGGGCGGCTGGCCCTGACCGTGGTCCTGGCCCTGGAAGGGCGGCGGGCCGGGCGGCTGACCCTGACCGAAGTCCTGACCCTGGCCCGGGCCCTGGAAGGGCGGCGGACCGGGCGGCTGCTGCTCCTGCGGCGGGGCGACGGGAGGCGAGATCGCCCAGTCGCCGCTCGGCGGCGAGGGCTGCTGCGGGCCACCGGGCGCGGGCGGCGCCATGGGCGCGCCCTGTCCCTGACTCTGGCCCGGACCGCCGGGGCCGGGACCGCCCGGACCGGGACCGCCCGGACCGGGACCACCGGGGCCGGGACCCTGCCCCTGGCCCTGGCCCGGATATCCGCCGAACCCCTGCGGAGGCTGGTCCGGAGTCAGCGGCTCCGCGGGCCGGTTGACCTCGGAGGGACGGTTCGAGCCGTCGAAGTCGTACTGCTGCTGCTGTCCCTGTGACGGAGCACCCGGGAACGGCGGAGGCGGAGGCGGACCCTGCTGGCCCAGCGCCCCGGGCGGCTGCTGAGGAGGTCCCTGCTGGCCCAGCGCCCCCGGCGGATGCGGAGGCGGGCCGGGCTGCCCCTGCGGACCGGGGTCGTTCTGGACGCCCGGACGCGAGAAGGCGTTCGGCTGCGGCGACTGGTCGGCCGGGACGTACGTCATCGGCGAGTTCGTCAGGAAGTTGTAGCGGCAGTTGTCACAGAAGGGTGCCTGCCCCTCACGGGGCTTGCCGCACTGCGGGCACGTCTCACTCTGGGCCTGGGGAGCAGGACCGCCGGGACCGGCCGGAGCGGGGCCACCGGGAGCCGGGCCGCCGGGTCCGCCGGGTCCGCCGGTCTGGGGACCGGGGTAGCCGTAACCCTGAGGCGGGGGGCCTGGAGGGACCGGTCCGCCGCCGGGCGCACTCTGCCCGCCCGGCGCGGCCGACGGGCCGGGGTAGCCGTAACCGCCTCCCGGTACCGGCGGCGAGGGTGACGGCGGTACCGCACCGGCGGGTGCGGATGTCGATTCGGCCATGCGGTGACCGCATACCTCGCACCAGTCGTCGGCCGCCGACTGGTGTCCGTTCGGGCAAGTCGGCATGGTGAATGCCTCCCCCTTGTGCTCTGGCTTCCGTACCTGCGGTACGGCCCTCGCGGGCTCTGTCACCTCTTCACACGGACCGTCTTCGTGGACCGCGTCTGCAGCGTCATCTCGTCGGCGTCGGCAACCTTCGCCTTCAGCCGAACAGTACCGTTCGCGGCATCGATGACGTCCACCACCTTCGAAAGCAGCTTCGAAGTATCTGCGTTGCCGGAAGCGTCGGCCAGCTGCACCGCCCGCCCCAGTTGTACGGTTGCGCCTGCTTCGTCCCCTGCCTTGCGCCGCTCCAGGCCGTCCTTGATCGCCTCGGCGAGCTCGGCCTGGCCCGTGTAGTGCGCGACCTGAGCGTCGATGCTGGTCGTCGCCACCAGGTCGTCCGTCCACACGGCCCGGATCAGGCCCTGTGCCAGGGTCCGCGGAAGTCCGCCGTCCTGTGCGGGGAGCGTCAGCGCGGCGCGGGCGGCCAGCATCTCCTGCCCCACCTCGGCCGCCGGCACCTCGACGCACACGTGGTAGTCGCGGGACTCCTCGCCCCACGAGCCGGTCGGATAGTCACCGGAGTGCTGCCCGGCGTCGGTGCGGCGGGCCGTCAGATCCTCGACGGTGGGTGCGACCTGCTTGATGAACTTGATCTTCGAGCCCTGAGGAGTCCACAACCGCAGCGCAACGTCCGCGACTTCTTTGCGCATCGCCTTCGCCATCATGTCGGTGAAGTCCGCGGCCAGGTTCTCCGGGTGAGCGACGATGTCGGCGGACCCGAGGAGCGCGGAGGCGATCCCCGTGACCTCCTCCACCTCCCAGTCGGTGCCGACACCGCGCGCGTCGCAGGTGAACCGGCCTGCGCAGGCGTCGAGTACGGCCTTCAGGCTCTCCGGGTCCTCGTGCTCGTTCCGCCCGTCGGTGAGGAGGATCGCGTGCCGTACGGGGCCGTCGTGCGTGGAGAAGAGCTTGTCCGCGAGCCGGAGCCAGGTGCCGATGGCGGTTCCGCCTTCCGCGCGGAGCTCGCGCAGGGCGCTCCGCGCGCCCGCTCGGGTCTCCGGACCGGCGACGGCCAGCCTGCCTCCTCCGGGGTAGACCTCCTCGGCGGTGTGCCGTCCGGCGACGACCGCGAAGGAGACACCGTCGTGGAGCGTGTCTATCGCGGCGGCGGTGGCGTCACGCGCGTTGCGACGCTTCGAGCCCGGATACTCCATCGAGCCGGAGCAGTCGATCATGATCACGACCTCGCCGTCGCCACGGACGGCGTCGGCCGGCAGGGGCGTGCCCCGCGCCTGGTCCCCGGCCCCCGCGGTGACGGTGATGATCGCGTTGACCTCTTGCCCGCCCTCGGGCAGGTACTCGTTCTGGTAGACGTCGACGGAGAACCGCGGCGTGCGCTGCCCGGCGAAATCGGTCATGGTTCCGCTCCTTCCCCCAGCCTTCGGCCGGGGGTGCCCCCACCGTGGCGAGAGTGAGTTGTCGTGGGGCGGCACGGGACGAGGCGCCCGGAGGCGGCGCGCGGCAGGGATACCTCACCGGCGTACGGCGGAAGCCCCCCCTCTCCCGCCCTCGGTGTCCGTGCCTGCCGTGCGTGAAGTCGGTCGGAGCCCTTCGGTGGCCGCCTGCTGCGTCAGACCGGTCCTGCTCCCTCCGACGGGCCCGGGAACGGGATGACGGCCACGGTCGCGTTGTCGTGTCCGCCGCCGTCGAGCGCGAACCCGACGAGACGTTGCGCGGCCTGCAAGGGACGTGCGTGGCTGTCGGCGGGAACGGCCGCCGCCATCTGCTCCGCGGACTCGGCGTAGTTCCAGAGCCCGTCGGTGCAGACGATCACGACGCCGGCGCCTTCCGGCTTGTACGAGGCGGTGTGCGGTTCGACCTCGTAGGCGTCCGCGCCGAGCCATCCCGTGATGGCGTGCGCGCGTGGGTCCGCGTAGGCCTCGTCCTCGGTCATCAGACCCGCCGCGACCATCTGCGCCGCCCACGAGTCGTCCTCGGTGAGACGTGCGGGCGGTGCGCCGTGCGCCTCGGGCACCCAGTAGGCGCGGCTGTCCCCGATCCAGCCGACGGTCAGGATGCCCTCGGTGGTCACGGCGCCCACGATCGTGCAGGCCGGTGCGTTCTTGGAGGGCTCGTTGGGGCCCTCGGCGGCCAGGGCCGTGACCGCCTCGGAGGCCGCGATGAGGGCGTCGTGCATGGCCTGCGGTGCGGGTGTGCCCTGCGGCAGGGATTCGCAGATCGACGCACCGGCGGTGACGGCCGCTGCAGCGGAGGCGTCGTCGGGCCGCGTGGCCGAGGAGACTCCGTCGCAGACCACGGCGATGGTCACCGGAGCGCCCGACGGGCTCACCGCCTCGTGCAGCGAGAAGAAGTCCTCGTTGCGGTGGTGGCGCAGCCCCCGGTCGCTGGCGGCCGCCACGGACGGCAACGCGCCCTCCATGTGGTCGCGTTCACGCGGCTGTTTGTGACCGCAGTGGTCGCAGTAGCCGTCGCCGTCCACGGCTCCGGTGCCGCAGGCGACGCAGCGCGCCCCGGAGGCCACGGGCGTCCCCACGGGGTCCGTGGGATGCGGCGGAGGCCCGTCGTGCGGCGAATCGTCCCGGGTGAGCCGCGGGTCGGCGGCGCGCGGATCGGGCGCCGCCGACGCGGGCGGCGCCGACAGCGGGGGCGGCGTCACGGGCGGTGCGGCCGGCGGGGGCGGTGTCACGGGCGGCGGCGGTGGGGGCGGCACCATCGGGCCGTCAGGTGTCCCGGGCGGCGGGTGCTCGTGCGTCGACGACTCGGGCACCCCCGGTGCGACCGGCGGCGGCATCGGCGGGCCCTGGACGGACGGGCCGCCGGCCTCCGGGCCCGGAACGGGCGGTCCCTGCACATCCAGCCGCGCCCGTACGCCGCGTCCCGCGTATCCGGGACGCGCACCCGGGGCCGGATTCTCCGCGGGCGCCAGCGTGAAGTCCGGTTCGCCGTGCCGCCCGGGCGCTCCCGGGGGCGTGAACCCGTCCCAGCCGCCGGGAGCGGCCGGCTGCACGCCGCCGGGGACTCCTCCGGTCCCGTATCCCGGATGCGCCGCCGCCAGATCGGCGCCGCACACTCCGCAGAAGCGGTCCCCCGCCGCCAGCGGCTGGGAGCAGCTCGGACACGCGGACAGTTGATCAAGCATGGTCACACCCACGTCCTGGGGCGGAAGGGGCACGCCCGTTCCGCCGGTTCGATCCTCTCGGTGCCGGACTGCGCGAGCCGGACACGTCTGCGGCACATGAGTCGTCGCGGCAGGGGCGTGCCTGTTCCCCGGACTCCGGTCACGAGTCCGTCACCCCTTCCGCCCGCGCGGGCCCGGCGCTTTCGCCCTGCCGCGCCGTGAGAACGTCCTGCGCCGCGTACTGATAGCGAAGCACCGCGTCCTCGGCCGCCCGCAGATCGCACGGCGCGCTCCACAGCATTCGCCGTGCCACGTCGTAACGCTCGATCAGCATCCGGTCCTCCCCCATGCCCTGCTGTGCCACTTTCGCCTTGTACGCATCCAGACGCCCTCGCAGTTCCGCACGTACAGCCAACGGTGCGGTAACGGCCGCGAGTTGGGCGCGTGCGCGGTCCAACTCGTCCTCCGCGCGCTGCTCCAGACTCTCCAGCAGGGGTGAGAGCCGGTGCCACTGGGAGTGGCGCCTGTACTCGGCGGCGGCAGTGAGCTCCTCCTGCAGGGCGGTGGCGGGGCCGCTCACCGCGGGGACCTCGGAGGCCGCGATCTTGGCCAGCACCTCGCCGCGCGCCTCGCGGGCCTCGGCCAGGGTGCGGTCGGCGCGTGAGAGGACGTCGCGCAGACGCATCAGCCGCTGTTCGGAGTCCTGGCGGACGTTGAGGACGGCGTCGATCTCCCGCCGGATGTCCTCGAGTTCGCGCGCCGCGCGGTCGTAGCGGGACGTGTCCGGCCTGCCGCCGCCGGGTGCGCTGCTGCCGCCCGCCCGTGTCCAGAAGGCGAGCGGGTCGGAGACCACTTCGGCACGCAGCGCGGTGAGTTCCTCCGTCGTACGCTCCAGGTCGTCGCCCGAGGGGTGCTCCCCCGGGCGTACGCCGACGGAGTGCGCGAGGGAGCGCACGCGGCGCAGTTCGGCGGCGAGCATGTCTATGCGGGCGGGGAGTGCCGACCAGACCGAGTCGGCCGCCGCGACCACGTCGAGTGCCTGCGCATACCAGCTGTTCATCCACTCGACCAGCGTGCTGAGGGTCACCTCCTCCGCCAGCCGCGGGCCTCCGCCCCCGCCGGAGCCGGCCGCGCCGCCCACGACGCTGCCGGGAAGTGTGTGGGATCCGCGCAGCAGTTGCGTCAGTTCGGCGAGGTCCTCGCGGCTGGGCCAGCGGCGGCGCTCGCGGATCTCCTGTGCCTTCGTGAGCGCGCCGCTGTAGTACTCGAAGACGTTCCACAGCCGGGTGACGGCCTCCTCGGCCTGCGCCCAGCGCCCGGCGGTCGTGCCGGTGAGCTGTGCCCCCTCGAGAAGGCGGCGGCCCGCGTGGTCCTGCAGCGCCAGCAACGACGACTCGACCGCCTCGTGTTCGGCGGTGAGCCGTTCCAGTGCACGGTCGGCCTCCTCCCGGCTCATCACCGGTCCCGTGGGTCCCGCGGGCCCCATCGATCACCTCGCTGCTTCTGTCGTGGTCTGCTGTTCGGTCCGGTCGCTACCGGTCGGCGGGCGGGCTGGTGCAGTTCAGGTCCGCCCCTGCCCGGGCCCGGGCGCAGGGAGTTGCCCACGTCGTCCGTACCCATCCTCGCCCCACGTCAGCGGCATCCGTGACGAGATCGGCGACTGTGACCGTGAAGGTGAGGACCGGGGCACACGCGTGCGAACACCGGAGCCCCCCGCCGGCCCCGAGTACAGCTCTGTCACGACTCGTCGCCCTCCCCCTGGTCGTTGCCGGGCCGCCTTCCGCGCCTACTTTGTGCGATGTGTCTGTCGCAACGGGTTGAGGCCCACCGCCAGAGTATGGCCACGGGAAACATCAACCACACTGTTTCCACCGGGATCTTGTTCGGATCGGGACCTGCCGTACCCACCGTGCCCCGGACGTCACCCGCGGACCCCGTCCGTCCCCCGGGAACACGCCGCCCGCCCGGCGCCGGTTCCCCTCACACCAGCAGCCACAGTCCCTTCGCCGCAGTTGCGACTCCGCCGATGAGCGCGAGTCCCAGGATGATGCGGCGTGCCCCCTTCTCCGGAGTGCGGGCCGCGAGCAGATGTCCGAGCACGATGCCCACCGCCATGGTTCCGGCGACCAACAGCCAGGCGGGCCGGGTCAGATGCGGCAGCCCCTTGGCGGCGGCCGACATGAAGTTGACGACGAGTCCGTAGAACTGGGCGTTGGGCACGAACTCCACCGCCGTCCAGCCGGCGTTGACGGCGTACAGGGAGAGCGCCGGACCGCCCGTCCCCGCGGCCGAGTTCAGGAATCCGCTCGCCGCACCCGCCGCGACGGCGCCGCCCCTGCCGTGCAGGGCTCTGACGCGGGCACCGCACATCACCAGCAGCACGGCGGCGGTGACGAGTCCGCCGAACCCGGTGAGCAGCACGGGTTCCGGGAGCCGCAACGCGAGCCAGGCCCCCAGTGGAACGGTGAGGGCAGCGGCGGCGACGAGCGGAAGCATCGTCCGCAACTGCACCTGCCGCCAGCTCGTCGCGAGCCCGGCGATGCCGATGACGACGCCCGCGCAGTTGACGAGCGCCACGCCCTGCACGGGGCCCATGAGCAGCACCAGACCGGGTGACGCGAGCAACCCGAATCCGATGCCGGCCAGCCGTTGCACGGAGGAGCCCAGCAGCACGACGCCGCCGAGCAGGGTGAGGAAGGACCAGCCGCTGAGCACCCTCCGAAACTAGACGCCGGCATCGGAGCGCTGGAGGGTGAAGCCCTGTATTTCCTTCCGGGGTGCGGAAGTTCACATCCGATGGTCGAAGTTCATCCCGGAACGGCACGTGCGCCGGGTCCCGCCCTGGAGCGCAGCGAACGCATCCCGGAACACGCCCTGGAGCCGAGCCAATGCATCCCGGAACCCGCCCTGACCAGCGCCCGGGAGAGCCTCTTGGCCTTTTCGGGTCCTCACGCGCCGCCGCCGAGCGGCCAGGTGTGCGGCCCGTCCGGATCGTCGAGCCACGCCCACTGGAGTCCGTCCCTGACCGTCACGCCGTAGCGCTCGCGCTCGGGACGGCCGGCCTCGCGCCACAACTCGTAGGCGTCGTGCGGCTCCACCGAGCCTCCCGCGAGGCTGAAGAGGAAGTGGAAGGAGTCCTGCCGCTGCGCGTGCCGGGGGATGCCGTGCGCGGGGGCCGCCGGCTGCACGGCCTCCCCCGGCACGCCACCGCCCCGGAGCGGCACGAAGTACGCGGGCGTCGCGAGGAAGCGGCCCTCCCCCTCCCGCGGCCCCTCCACGCGCAGCGATACGAGTCCGGTGCCCACCGGTGCGAGGACCACCCCACCCGGCACGCTCTGCGCCAGCCAGGCGGGCGGGACGGCGCGCAGCGCGCAGGTGGCGATGACGCGGTCGTAGGGGGCGTACGCGGGAGCCCCGAGCGCGCCGTCCCCCGTGACGATCCGGGGCCGGTATCCGGCGGCGGCCAGGTGCTCACGGGCGGTGCCGGTGATGCCCGGCTCGAGGTCGACCGTGGTGATCCGCTCGTCGCCCAGCCGGTGCGCGAGCAGAGCCGCGTTGTAGCCCGACCCGGTGCCGATCTCCAGCACGCGCATGCCGTCCCGCACATCCAGCGCCTCCAGCATGCGCGCCATCAACGAGGGCTGGCTGCTGGAGGAGATCAATTCGCCGTCGCGCACACGCGTGGCCAGCGGCAGATCGTCGTACACGCCCGCCAGCCAGCGCTCGCGGCGCCCGGGATCGGGGTCGTCCCGCCACAGCCGCTCCTGGCGCCCGCCGGAGACGGTCACGTAGTAGTACGGCACGAACAGCTCGCGCGGCACCTCCGCGAAGGCTGCCTGCCACGCGGGATCGGCGAGCGAACCGCCGGCGACGATCTGCCGCACAAGATCCGAAGCAGCTGGCATGCCTCCACTGTGCTGCCCGGACGCCGTACGCGCGAGGCCTGAAGGTGACGTTCCGCCGCTAGCCTCCCGGCATGACATCGAAAGCGATCACGGCCGAGGGGCTGCGCAAGCGCTACGGGGAGACCCAGGCCGTCGACGGCGTCTCCTTCGAGGTGGAACGGGGCGAGTTCTACGGCATCCTCGGGCCGAACGGGGCGGGCAAGACGACGACGCTGGAGATCATCGAAGGCCTGCGGGAGCCGGACGAGGGCACTGCCCGGCTGCTGGGAGAGCCGTCCTGGCCCCGCAAGCCGGAACTGCTGCGCCGGATAGGCGTGCAATTGCAGGCGTCGGCGTTCTTCGAACGGCTCAGCGCACGCGAGCAGATACACACCTTCGCCTCCCTCTACGGGGTGCCCGGAGCCCGCGCTGACGAGATGCTCGAGACCGTCGGGTTGACCGACAAGCGCGGCACTCGCGAGAACAAGCTCTCGGGCGGCCAGGCGCAGCGACTGTCCATAGCCTGCGCGCTCGTGCACGACCCCGAGCTGGTCTTTCTCGACGAACCCACCACCGGCCTCGACCCTCAGGCCCGGCGGAATCTGTGGGATCTCCTCCGCACGATCAATTCCGAGGGCCGCACCGTGGTGCTGACGACGCACTACATGGACGAGGCCGAGCAACTGTGCGACCGCGTGGCCGTGATGGACAACGGCCGGATCCTGCGGGTGGGCGCTCCCGCGCAGCTGGTGGAGGAGCTGGGCGTGCGGTCGCTGGAGGACGTCTTCCTCCAGCTCACGGGGAGGGAGTACCGGGAATGAAGAGCTTCGTCAGCCTCTCGAAGGCCATGGCGCTCGGGCTGCTGCGGGACCGGGCCGCCGTCTTCTTCATGCTCGTCTTCCCGTTGATGTTCCTGGCGCTGTTCGGCGCCCTGTTCAACAACGACTCCACGGCCGAGGCGAAGATCGTCCAGGTCGGCGACGTCAAGATCCTCGATGACATCCCGGAACAGCAACGCGCGGAACTGCGCGGCGTGTTGAGCATCGAGAAGACGGACGGCTCGGCGGACGCACGCGCCGCGGCGCTGAAGAAGGTGCGCGAGGGAGACACCGACGCCGCCGTCTTCGAGGGCGGCAAGGGCGAGATCACGCTGCGCTACTCGGCCGCCGACTCGGTACGCGCCGGCAACGTGCGAGGCGTCGTCGACTCCGTCGTCCAGCAGGCCAACCAGGCGGCGACGGGGCAGCCCCCCGCGTACCGCCTGACGACTCAGCGCGTCGAGGACGAGTCGGTCAAGCCCATCCAGTTCCTCACTCCGGGGCTGCTCAGCTGGGCCGTGGCGATGGGCGGAGTCTTCGGGTCGGCGCTCAACCTCGTCAGCTGGCGCAAGAAACGGATCCTGCGGCGGTTGTGGCTGGCGCCCGTGGGCCCGGGGTCGGTGATCGGCGCACGTATCGGTGTGAACCTCGTGCTGGCGTTCGCGCAGACCGGCATCTTCATCGGCCTGGCCACGCTCCCCCTCTACGGGCTGAAGCTGTCCGGGAACTGGTGGCTGTGCCTGCCGCTGGTCGCCTGCGGCACTCTGGCGTTCATGTCGCTGGGCCTGCTCATAGGCTCGTGGGCGAAGACGGAGGAGGCCGCGAACGGTCTCGCGCAGATCATCGTCCTGCCCATGGCCTTCCTGTCGGGCTCGTTCTTCCCGCTGGAGATCGCGCCCGCCTGGGTGCGTACCGTCTCCGGCTTCCTGCCGCTCACCCACCTCGCGGAGGCGATGCAGGCCGTGCTGAGCAGGGGCGAGTCCTGGAGCGCGGCACTGCCCGTGATGGGCGGGCTGCTGCTGTTCGCAGCCGTGGTCACCCTGATCGCCTCGAGGCTCTTCCGCTGGGACGACGCATAGCGGTTCCGGCGCCCGTCCCTGCCGCTGGGCGGGGACGGGGGCTGCGGACAGGGTGTACCGGCGAAGGACGTCTCTCGCACGCTCCTCGGCCCGAAAGGAGGCCGGGACCAGGCCGGGACCGAGAGGGGCCTCGACGACGCCGGACGACGCGGTGGAGCCATCTGCGACCATGGGGGGCGTGATGGAGATTCCGCGCGGCAGCTTGCAGACGCAGACCTTCTACGAGCAGGTCGGAGGCGAGGCGACCTTCAGGCGGCTCGTGCACCGCTTCTACCAGGGTGTCGCCGAGGACCCGCTGCTGCGGCCCATGTACCCGGAGGAGGACCTCGGCCCCGCCGAGGAGCGGCTGACGCTCTTCCTCATCCAGTACTGGGGCGGCCCGCGCACGTACAGCGACCAGCGGGGACACCCCAGGCTGCGCATGCGGCACGTGCCGTTCAAGGTCGACCGTGCCGCCCATGACGCGTGGCTGAAGCACATGCGGGACGCCGTCGACAGCCTCGGACTCGCGCCCGAGCACGAACGCCAACTGTGGGACTACCTCGTGTACGCGGCCGGCTCCATGGTCAACTCCCCTGACTGAGCGCCCGGTTCACCGGCTGAACCGTCGGCGGACGCGGCCCGGGCGGCCGGGCGGTCAGACCGGGGTGACGCTCAGCCCCGGAGCCTTGTCGCTGCCGCTCCGTACGACCACCGAACCGCCAGGCGTGCGGAGCCGCAGCCATGAGCCGGTCCGGAGAAGCTTCAGCGGCCCCTCGCCGGTGAGGAAGCCCAGCGCGTGAGCCGCGTGCGCGGCGCGCAGCGGCAGCTGGGTCCTGCCCAGCGGCCGGGACCAGATCTCCTCGGCGAGCGCGTCGAGCTTCTCGCGGGTGCGCTCCTGGCGGCCCAGCTTCTCGGCACGCTCGCGGAATTCGCCCACGGCCGCTGCGGCGACCGCCCGTACCGCGTCCGCGGGCACCTCGCCGAAGGCCTCCCAGCCCCCGCGCGGCGGCAGAACCCCCGCCCACGGCGGACCGGTCACCGCCGCGGGCACCGTGAAAGCCTCGGCCGACTCGTCGATGCCCTCGAGGAGTTCACCCGCCGAGACGGTGACGTCGACCTCGGCGGGCTCCAGCAGCCGGGCCGTCCGCACGGCGACCACCTCGAAGCGGGCCGGCTTCGCGAAGACGCCGACGACGCCGCTCCCGGCCTGGATGCGCACGGCCGCGGCCTTCTCCCAGCGCAGCAGACGCTGCAGAAAAGCGTCGAGCCCCGCGGCCTCTCCCGGGTCAGCGAATACGAGGTGCGGCCGCGCTGTCATCGAAGTAGCCCTCCAGGAACGCCCGTTCACCGGCGCTGAGCCGGCGTGGGTGCTCCTTCTCCAGGTCGTAGGGGACGAGGACGGTCTCGGCCCGCACGTATACCGTTCCCGCGTCCTTGATCTCGTAGGCGATCGTGGCCGAGGCCGCGTTCAGTTTCGTCACCCAGGTCTCGACCGTGACCGGCTCGTACCGGTGGAAGAGGGGCTTCAGATAGTCGATCTCGTGCCGTGCCACCACGCAACCGGCCTTGAACGGCGCCGGTTCGTCCGTGGTGGCCACCGCCTCCCCCGCCAGCCGGAACATGAAGTCGATCCGCGCCTCCTCCAGGTAGCGGAGGTGGACGACGTTGTTGACGTGCCCGTAGGCATCCATGTCCGACCAGCGCAGGGGGCACTGGTATGTGTGACGCACGTGAACCGATCAGCCTGCCTCAGCCGCGGGTGAGCTTCTTGTACGTGGCGCGGTGCGGGCGCGCGGCGTCCGGGCCCAGCCGCTCGATCTTGTTCTTCTCGTACGACTCGAAGTTGCCCTCGAACCAGAACCACTTGGACTCGCCCTCGTAAGCGAGGATGTGCGTGGCGACGCGGTCGAGGAACCAGCGGTCGTGGGAGACGACAACGGCGCAGCCGGGGAAGTCCAGCAGCGCGTTCTCCAGCGAGGAGAGCGTCTCGACGTCGAGGTCGTTGGTCGGCTCGTCGAGCAGGAGCAGGTTGCCGCCCTGCTTGAGCGTGAGCGCGAGGTTCAGCCGGTTGCGCTCACCGCCGGAGAGCACGCCCGCGGGCTTCTGCTGGTCGGGGCCCTTGAAGCCGAAGGCCGACACGTACGCGCGTGAAGGCATCTCGACCTGGCCCACGTTGATGTAGTCCAGCTCGTCGGAGACGACGGCCCACAGCGTCTTCTTCCCGTCGATGTTCTCCCTGCTCTGGTCGACGTAGGAGATCTTGACGGAGTCGCCGACCTTGATGACGCCGGAGTCCGGCTCCTCGAAGCCCTGGAGCATCTTGAACAGCGTCGTCTTGCCCGCGCCGTTCGGCCCGATCACGCCGACGATGCCGTTGCGCGGCAGCGTGAAGGAGAGATCGTCGATGAGGACCTTGTCGCCGAAGCCCTTGCTCAGGTGCTCGACCTCGACGACGACGTTGCCCAGGCGCGGCCCCGGCGGGATCTGGATCTCCTCGAAGTCCAGCTTCCGGGTCTTCTCCGCCTCGGCGGCCATCTCCTCGTAACGGGTCAGCCTCGCCCGCGACTTGGCCTGGCGGCCCTTGGCGTTGGAGCGGACCCACTCCAGCTCGTCCTTGAGCCGCTTCGCGCGCTTGGCGTCCTTCTGGCCCTCGACCTTCAGACGGGACTGCTTCTTCTCCAGGTACGTGGAGTAGTTGCCCTCGTAGCCGATGGCGCGGCCGCGGTCGAGCTCCATGATCCAGCCGGCGACGTTGTCCAGGAAGTACCGGTCGTGGGTGATGGCGACGACGGTGCCCGGGTACTGCGCGAGGTGCTGCTCCAGCCACTGGACGGACTCGGCGTCCAGGTGGTTGGTGGGCTCGTCGAGGAGGAGCAGGTCGGGCTGCTCCAGCAGGAGCTTGCACAGCGCGACGCGGCGCTTCTCACCGCCGGAGAGGTTCGTGACGGGCCAGTCGCCGGGCGGGCAGCCCAGGGCGTCCATGGCCTGCTCGAGCTGGGACTCCAGGTCCCAGGCGTTGGAGTGGTCGAGCTGCTCCTGGAGCTTGCCCATCTCCTCCATCAACTCGTCGGTGTACTCGGTCGCCATCTGCTCGGCGATCTCGTTGAACCGGTCGAGCTTGCCCTTGGTGTCCGCGACTCCGGCCTCGACGTTCTCCAGGACGGTCTTCGACTCGTCCAGCGGCGGCTCCTGCAGCAGGATGCCCACGGTGTAGCCGGGAGCGAGCTGCGCGTCACCGTTGGAGGGCTGGTCGAGCCCGGCCATGATGTGCAGCACCGTCGACTTGCCGGCACCGTTGGGTCCCACGACACCGATCTTCGCGCCGGGCAGGAAGCTCAAGGTGACGTCGTCGAGGATCACCTTGTCTCCGTGCGCCTTGCGCGCCTTGCGAAGGGTGTAGATGTACTCAGCCAAGAGGAACCGTCCGGCAGTCAGTAGGTTTCGGTGCGCGGCTGCGCCGCATGGGCATACGGCACCCATCTTGCCGCACAAGGGCCCAGACCCCGAAACGGGGCGGATGGCCCTGCGGCCCGAGCGCCCGGCGCCGTGGTGCGCGGCGCCGCCTCACGCTTGGTGAACGCCGCCGTCGTCCGGATTCTTCCTGCGCACCGCGAGCACGGCCATCGCGCCGAGCGCCACGAGGCCGACCGCGGTGCCGGCTATCAGCTCCGTGCTGTTCGTCCCGGTCTCGGCGAGGTCGCCTCCGTCGGACTTGCCGGAGCCGCTCCCGCCGCCCACCGTGGCCGTCCGCAGCTGCGGCGCGCCCTCGGCATCGGCGTTCGTTCCGGTCGCCGTGACGGGCACCGAGCTCTTGGTGGCGCAGTCCAGCACGCCCGTGAATGACCTTGCCGCGCCGTGCCGCCCCGCGAGCGGGATCCGGTACGCCTGGTCCTCGCCCACCGGCACCGTGAACGTCCGCGAGCTGGCCTCCCCCACCGCGTGCTCGAGGCCGGCGAGCCGGAACCGGAAGGGGCGGTCACCGGCATTGGCGACGGTGAAGGTCACCCCCTCCCTCGCGCAGCTCTCCTCCGCCTTCACGGCGGGTATCGCTCCGCTCTTCGACCACTTGACCGCTGCGCTCGCGGAGACCATCGACCGGCTGGACCCGGCGAGGATCTGTGCCTGGCTCGCCGCATGGCCCCCCACGCCCGTGAACGCGCGCCCGACCGGCACCTTCGTCGCGGCCTGCACCGTCATCGAGCCCTCACCGCTGCGCCGCTCCTCCGGCACGTCGAGGTACAGCTGTGCGCCGTCCCGTACCGACGTCACCGGCTTGCCGTCGCGGCCCACGATCCGCGCTCCCGGCACGGCGGAGCCCGGCGTCTGCGATACGGCGGCGTCGGGCGCCCCGGTACGCACCGTGAAGGGGCCGAGCCGGCTGCCGCTCCTCCGGGAGAGGGTCCCGGGACCGAGGGTCAGTGAGGGCTTGGGCTCCGCCATCCGCCGGGCGGACCGCTCCAGATGATCGGCCAACTTCTCCGCGGCGGGATCGACCGCGTCGATGCTGACACCGCCGCCCTCACCGGGGCCTTCCGCCCGGCCGTCGGTGAAGCGCCATATGGCCACCTGCGTGCCCGCGGCCGCCGTCTGCGGCGAGAGCTTCCCCGCCCGAGACGACTTCGCGAGCGCACGCAGGTCGTCCACCTGCGGGTAGGAGTGCCTGAGTATCCAGAGGATCTTTCCGGCTCGGGGGTTGTCGTACAACGACGTACGGCCCCAGTCCGTCTCGCCGTAACGCGCGTGCTGCTGCGTGGGGTTGTCCACGTCGAGGCCGTACGTCTGGAGCCTGCCGCCCCCGTCGACCGCCATTTCGAAGAGGCCCGCGCCGGTGGTCAGCTTCTCGCCGTCCTCGTGGACGACGGCCTGTCCGTAGGTCTTCAGCCCTTCCAGAGTGGCTGTGGCACCACTCTGCCGTGACGGCTCGTCACCGGTCGCCGCGGCTGCAGGAGCGGCCGTCGCGGTCACGCCCGCGGTCAGCAGAACGGCTGCGAACAGTGCGGCGGCAGAACGTCGCACCGCACGTGCGGCCACGTGCCCGCCCATGACGGTCACGACTCCGCGCACGAACCTCATGAAATTCCCCTCCGGGCGGCACAGGCACGACAGTTGAGCGGTCACTGCGGTGACCGGATGGTCGGGTCGTGCTGTCCCGCCGCAAGCACTGAATCCCCGTCAGCCACTGGGGGATCGTAGGGAGGCAGACGCCCCCCGGTCCCCGCCGATCGGGTCGTTCAAGCGTTCCGACTCATAATCGTTATCAGCGAATCCGGCGGACCGGGACGATCAAGGCCCGGCCGACTGACCTGGAACATTGGCCTCCGCTACGTCCGCGGCGGGCTCCGGAACGCCGGGCAGGGACTCGCCGCCCCCGTCGCTCCGGCCACTCCCCGTGAGACCCCGCCGCCCCGGTGAGACCCGGACGAAGGCCGATGTGCCGCGCGAGAGATCGTGCCCTACGGACGACGCGGAGAGCTCTGCGGAGACGTAGTGCTGCCCGTCGCGCGCGGACTCCTGGATGCGGAACTGACCGGTCACGATGACCGGTTCACCGACCATCACCGACGAGGCCACGTTCTCGGCGAGCCCCCGGCGGGCCCAGACGGTGTAGAAGCTCGTGCCGGCGTCGGACCAGACGCGCTCCTGCGGGTCGAAGCGGCGCACCGTGCTGGCGAGCCTGAACCGGGCCAGCGGCACCCCCGCCGCCGTCGTCCTGAACTCGACCCGTGTCGCGACGTTCCCCACGACCGTCACATGCGTCTCGTTCATACGCCCCCTCTTCCGCGCCTTCCGCGCCGGCCTGACTGCCCGGCAGCTGGTCCTCCCCGGCGATCGTCCCGCCGGGGTCGATCCAGCTTGCACCGATTGCGGAAATGCCGCTCTGAGCTGGGGACTACCGAAGAGTTGTGGACAACGGCGCCACCCGCAAGAGGGGTTGAAGAGGCTGGGGCGTCTCGCCCCAGCACCCGCTACAGCGTCGCGCCGTCACCCGCCGCGATGACGTACTGCTCGCGCACCTCCCGGTAGCGCAG
This sequence comes from Streptomyces bathyalis, assembly GCF_015910445.1. NCBI lineage: Bacteria > Bacillati > Actinomycetota > Actinomycetes > Kitasatosporales > Streptomycetaceae > Streptomyces > Streptomyces bathyalis. The sequence continues at coordinate 5,348,583 of NZ_CP048882.1, read as the reverse complement.
CAGCTCCGCGGCCACCGGTTCCAGCACGTGCACCTGCCCGCACCCCGTGACGAGCCGCCTCAGCCGCCACTCCTCACGCCTCCCGTGCTCGGCCGCCGGCCCACGGGCGGCGAATCTGCATCCCCACGAGAGGAGCGAACCGCCGAGCACACCGCCGACGAGGACCACCACACCCACCCAGTGCGGGACGAGGTCCACCCCGAGGCTCGCAGCGACCACGCACCCCGCCCCGCCCAACTGGACCAGCAGCAGGAACAGTTGACCCACCAGCGCGAGGTTCCACCAGAACGGGCGGCGGGGCGGCGCCGGGTGCCGCGCCTCCGGGGCCGCCGTCTCCGCGTGCTCGGACCTCCGGTTCGCGGAGGCTGCGCCCTGGGAACTCCAGCCGTCCGGCTCCGCACCCTCGCGCAGCATCTCGTCCAGCGCCTCCGGCAGTCCCGCGGCTCCGCGCCACGCGGCCTCGCGTACGGACCTGCGCCATGTCTCGGGCAGCCCCGCCGCCGCCTGCTCCACCACCGTGCGCACCGCGTGCGCCACCACGGGCCGAGCCACCCGCGGCCGCCCGTCGCCGCCCGGAAGGGGCCCGGGAAGGGCCGAACCGTCCTCGTCATCGCCGTATCGGCGGGTTGCGTCCATGTCGAGCAGCGGGTCACCGTGCGGCTGACCGGCCGCACCCTCTGGTGCGTCACCGCCCGGCATGTGAACGGCCGCATCGACGGTGGCCTCGCCGGAGACCTCGTCCACCCCGGGGCCCAACTCGACGTCCGTCTCGGCCGCCGCCAGCGCCGCGACCCTCTTGCGGGACCGGCGCCCTTCGTACCAATGATGCAGCTGCGCCCACGGGGTACCGCACGCCCGTTCGGCGCTCCGCAGCCAGGCCCGCTCCGCGGCCTGACCGGCGACCATCGCGCCCGCCGCGCGAGCCAGTTGGTCGGAGAAGACCTCCCGCACGTCCTCCGTGAGTCCCGTGGGTGCGTTCACGCCCGTCACCGGACCCTGGTTCTCGTAGGACGGCCGCAGCCGCTGCACCACCACGTCCAGGTCGGCGCTCAGGCGCAGCGATGCGGCCCGGCGCTCGGCCACGAAGGACGCCAGTTCCGTGCGGAGTTCGTCGATCCCCTCCCCCACCAGTGCCGAGGTCGCCAGCACGCGCGCACCAGGCTCACCGTGCTCGCCCAGGGCCATCCCGTCCTCGTCGAGGAGCCGCCGCAGGTCGTTCAGTACGGCGCCCGTCGCGTCGCCGGGCAGCCGGTCGGTCTGGTTCAGGACGATGAACGTCACCTCGGCGTATCCGGCAAGGGGACGCAGGTAGCGCTCGTGCAGGACGGCGTCCGCGTACTTCTCGGGGTCGACCACCCACACGACGGCATCGACGAGCCGCAGCAGCCGCTCCACCTGTTCCCGGTGACCCTCTGCCGCCGAGTCGTGGTCGGGGAGGTCGATGAGGATGAGCCCCTCCAGTTCGCTGCGCGCCCCCTCGTCGATCCGCCCTCGCCAGTCGGACTCCTGGCGCATCAGACGACGGGTGGACGGCGGGATGCCGAGCCGGTCCAGGAGCCCGTCGGCAGGGCCCGCGCCCGGCACCTCCCAGGAACAGGCGACGGGTGTGGCGGTCGTCGGTCTGCGCATGCCCGCCTGGGAGAGGCGCGTTCCGGCGAGCGCGTTGAAAAGCGAGGACTTGCCGCTTCCGGTCGCCCCCGCGATCGCGACGGTGGTGTATCTGCGGGAGAGCCGCTCGCGTGCGTCGGCGGCATCCAGTACGCGGTCGGCCTCCGCGAGCAACTGCCTGGGCAGCCGCGTTCTCGACAGGTCGACAAGTCTCCGCAGCGCGGCCATCCGGCGGCCCAGCACGCTCTGCTCGCCGGACGCCTGGTTGTCGTACCCGTCGCGGGAGTGCGTGTCCCTCATCGGCCACGCCGTCATGGGCTGGTCCGGCAACTTGCCTCTCAGGGAAGGCTCCTGGGAGCCGGTGCCACCCGTGTCGCCACCGCGGACCGCTGCGCCCCGCGCATCCGCCGGGTCGTCCGAAAGTGCCGGATCGAGGTCCGTGCCCCACAGCGCGGAGGTCCTCGACCGTCCCTGGCGCTCCCCGGGCGGCCTCGCCCCGCTGGCCCGCCGGGCGATCAGCCCGTCGTCCCAGGCGCTCTCCTCGCCCGCGACCACGGCCTCGGGGCTCTCGCCTGCTTGGCCGGAGCCGGCGGGTCCGGCGGCCGACGCGGGTTCCACGGCCTGCTCGGCCCCGTGACCCGGACCGTGGTCGGCGGCGTGAGAAGCCGGAGCGGCCTGTTCCTCATCGCACGTGCCGTCGGCCCGAACATCCGCTGTGGACACTGCGGTCACCTCTCCGTCTGCGACTGCGACAACTTCCGTGCTCCGGGCCCCGACCTCGCCGCCGCCTCCGCCTTGCGAAGCACCGACAGCGCGGCGATCAGATCGACCTGCGGGTCCGGCCCGGCCTCGAGCGCGTCCAACGGCGCCAGACGCCTGTCGCGCTCCCCGTACAGCGCCCGCTCGACGTACGTCGCCAGGAGCCGGATGCCGCACTCGCGCAACCGCCGGGCGCTCGGCTCGCCGAAGGCGGCCGCGAGGGCGCGGTACGCGCCGGCGGCCTGGCCACCGCCCACGAGGGCCGTCGCCAGCATCGCCGTGGCCTCCTCCGCGTCTCGCCCGAACCCGTGGTCCACAGCGCGCGCTTCCTCCTCGGACAGTTCTTCGAGGCAGCGCCGCCAGCGCCGTACGAGCAGGTTCATCCGGCCACGTCCGTCGGCCGCGTCCTGGCCGGCGCGGGTGCTCCGTACGGCCCGTCCGGTGGCGATGTCCGTGATCTCGGTGCCGGGCGACGCGGGATCCTGGCGCCACGCTTCGGCCACGCGCTCGTCGGCGGCGGCGACGGAGGAGGCGAGCAGCGTGGTCAGCCCTGCCTCGAAGGCGTCCAGCACTTCCTCGGCGCGGCTGTCGACGGGAAATCCGCGCCAGAGCGCGGCCGCGTCGCCTGCGAGGAGTTCGCCGACCGCGATGTTCCGGCGCACCCGCACCCGCGCTTCCTCGTACGCCTCTTCGATGTGTCCCGTCAGCCGCATCGCCGCGGCGTGCTGCGCCGCCGAGGCGTTCGCCAGCGACGCGACGCGAGAGCGCAGCGACGCGAGAGCCCCGGCCGCCGTGCGGCGCCCGGCCACGGCGCGCGCCGCCGGGTCGAGCGCCCGCTGCGTGAGCCAGTTGCGCAGACCGGCGACGGCGGTCGCCGGAAGCAGCCCCGAACCCGCCGCGGACTCCGGCAGTTCGGGAACGGTGAAGCGCGGAACGTCGGCCAGGCCCTCGCGGATGAGCAGCGACCCGTACTGCCGGGCCACGTCGGAGGCGATCTGGTGCGGCACACGGTCCAGGACGGTGACGAGCGTGACGTCGTACTCCCTCGCCGTGCGCAGCAGATGCCAGGGCACCGCGTCCGCGTAGCGCGCGGCGGTCGTCACCAGCACCCAGATGTCGGCGGCGCAGAGCAGCTCGGCCGCGAGGTCGCGGTTGGCGGCGACGAGGGAGTCGATGTCGGGGGCGTCGAGCAGGGCGAGTCCGGGCGGGAGGGCGGCGTCGGTCTCGATGCGCAGTGCGCGCTCGCCCTCCTCCTCGTCCTGGCCGTCGTCGGTGCCGAGCAGTTCCTCTGCGGCGCAGCCCCGCACATCGTCGTCGGGTCCGGCGGCGGGCCCGTCCTGACGGGGCATCCATACGCGGCCGAGGCGGGGCAGTACGCGCTGTCCCGCGAACCAGTGCTCGTCCTCGGGATGACACACGAGTACGGGCGTACGCGTGGTGGGGCGCAACACGCCCGCCTCGCTGACCCTGCGCCCCACAAGCGAGTTGACGAGTGTCGACTTCCCGGCGCCCGTGGAACCGCCGACCACCGCGAGCAGCGGCGCCTTGGGGGCACGCAGGCGCGGCATGAGGTAGTCGTCGAGCTGGGCGAGGAGTTCGTCCCGCGAGCGGGCGGCGCGGTCTGCTCCGGGGAGCGGCAACGGAAAGCGTGCGGCGGCGACGCCATCGCGGAGCGCCGACAGTGCGTCGAGCAGTTCAGGCCGTACGTTCAAGATCGCCACATGCGAAGAATGCCCAAATTCTGCCAGTTTTTGAAGTGTATCCACGGTTCTGCACTGCAAAAACAATCGGTTTCGGGCGCGAATAGAGCCATTCGCACCATGTGGCCCACGGCCGGGCCCGTCCCGACCGGCGCAGCCATAACGACTGAGCAACACCCGTGCGGCTCACAGCGAAAACCGCTGCATGAATCGCACCCGCCTGCGATTATCGGGAGCGCTTCACTGAACCTCCACAAGGTGTCGCGGACGTGAAGCAGACAGCGCCAGCCACGGGGACCCCTATCCTTGACCGCGCCACGGTCACCCGGAGGCAAGCCCACCCTCCGCGACCGAGACCGGCCCCCGTAGCTCAGTGGATAGAGCAGGCGCCTTCTAAGCGCTTGGCCGCAGGTTCGAGTCCTGCCGGGGGCGCCTGACCCATCTGACCAGCGGAAACGCTGGTCTTTCTCATGTCTGCACACCCGTCCGGAGCTCTCAGGCCAAGCGCCTTCAGGCATCCGTGGTCGCCACGCCCGAAGGGGCCGGCTTCCCCGCGACAGTCCCGGGAGGCGCGGACGAGGTTCGCCTCGATTCCCCCGCCGCAGAGGATCTTGCCGTCGAGGACGCGCTCGATGCACGCCACGGCCTGCGACCCGGCGCCCTCGCTCATGGTGTGCTCGACGTGGTCCAGGCGCCGCACGTCGACGTCGATGGCCTGGAGGGCGTCGAAGAAGGCGGCCGGCGGGCCGTTGCCGCTGCCGGCCAGCACCTCGCCTCCCCGTCGACGACGACCTCCGCCTTCACCGCGGTGGCCTCCTCGCACCCCGTCCTCGCCGCAGGTGGCGACGTCGACGGCGTCGAGGGCCATGCGGCTCCGGGCGTTCTCGCCGCCAGGCGCCGCGCGCCCGGTGGAACGCCAGGCGGGTCCTGCGGGCGGTGGACGAGGATGTGATCTCTCGTCCGGCCGCACGAGGACCCGCCTCCACCGGGTCGGGCAGCGGGCGTCACCGGCGGATCTCGTCAGTGCCCGTCACACGGGGCTCAATGCCCCGGTGACGAACGGCGGTTACTCGGCGAAGACCTCGTCGAGCGCCACCAGGTGGCCTTGCCCGCTGAGCGACGACAGCTCGATGTCGGCGACGCAGCGGACCTTCACGTAGTTCAGCGTCAGCGTTCCCTCGATGTGCACGCTTCCGGTGGCGTTGGCGAAGTCCGCCCTGCTGACATCGGTTGCGTCCTCGTCGACGCGCACGCCGAGGTCCGTACCCCCGCGGGAATCAGGGAACTTGATGAAGACGTAGCCCCTCTCCGTGATGCGCTGCCGGAACTCCCCCGCGGAGGGGGAAGGGCCGCCGACAACGACGTTCTGCCCCTCGGCCGAGAGACGTTCGACGAGCTCGTCCATGGATGGTTCCTCCGTAACTGCTGCGGTCTTCTGACGAGTGATCATGCGCGGGTGACGGACCCGGCGGGCCGGTCAGGCGTGGGCGACCTTGCCCGCCGACTCCTCCATCTGCACGCGCAGGCTCCGGGGGCGCATGTCCCTCCAGGACTCCTTCACGTAGACGAGGCACTCCTCCTTCGTGCCGCCGACGCCGGTGTCCCGCCAGCCCGCGGGAATGGCGAGGTAGCCCGGCCAGAGGGAGTACTGCTCCTCGTCGTTGATGAGGACCTTCATCTCGCTGCTTTCCATTGCTGATCTCCAACTTCTGTTTTCAGGTGGGTTCTTGCCGGTTCTCGTCACGCCGTCCTGATGGACGACCAGGACTGACAGGTCCGCGGTCCGCTATGGAAAGAGCCAAGGAACCTCCTGCCTGCGGCGCTTTTCGTAGGCGAGGATTTCGTCCTTGTGCGACAGCGACCATCCGATGTTGTCGAGGCCCTCCATGACCGAGTTCTTCTTGAAGGGGTCGATCTCGAAGCGGAAGGTGGATCCGTCCCCGGTCGTCACCGACTGCTCCGGGAGGTCGATGTGCAGCGTGGACGCGCCCGGCTCCAGCGAGCCGAGGAGCGCGTCGACCTCGGAAGAGGCCAGAACGATGGGGAGGATGCTGCTGTTGAAGCAGTTGTTGTGGAAGATGTCCGCGAAGCCGGGGGCGATGATGCAGCGGAATCCGTACTCCCTCAGCGCCCACGGCGCGTGTTCGCGCGAGGAGCCGCAGCCGAAGTTCTCTCCGGCCACGAGGATGCTCGCGTCCTCGTAACCCGGCTGGTTGAGAACGAAGTTCGGATCGGGCGTGCTCCCGTCCTCCAGGTACCGCCAGTTGGCGAACAGGGATATCCCGAAGCCCGTGCGGCGGACCGACTTGAGAAAGCGCGCGGGAATGATGTCGTCCGTGTTCACGTTGGTACGCGCCAGCGGCACGGCGATGCCGTCATGCGTGATGAACTTCTCCACGGAGGAGGTCCTTTCTCTACAGGTCACGAACGTCGGCGAAGCGACCGGCGACAGCCGTTGCGGCCGCCGTGCCGGGGCTGACGAGATGGGTCCGTCCTCCGCGTCCCTGGCGCCCCTCGAAGTTGCGGTTGCTGGTGGATGCGCATCGCTCACCCGGCGCGAGGCGGTCGCCGTTCATGGCGATGCACATGCTGCAGCCGGCCTCACGCCACTCGAATCCCGCCTCGCGGAAGATGTCCGCCAGTCCTTCCTCCTCGGCCTGACGGCGGACGTTCATCGAGCCCGGGACGACGATGGCGCGCACGCCTTCCGCGACCCGCTTGCCGGCGGCGAACCCGGCCGCGATGCGAAGGTCCTCCAGCCTCGAGTTGGTGCAGGACCCGATGAAGACCGTGTCGACGCCGACGTCCTGGATGCGCTGACCGGGCTCAAGACCCATGTACTCCAGGGCCTGTTCGAGCCCGGCGCGGGTCGCCGGGTCGCTCTCGGCGGCCGGGTCCGGAACGGTCCCGGTGACGTCGGCGACCATGCCGGGGTTGGTTCCCCAGGTGACTTGCGGGACCAACTCGCCGACGTCCAGGTGGTGTTCCGCGTCGAAGCGGGCACCCGGATCGCTGGCGAGCTGCTTCCACTGCGCTGCCGCGAGTTCGAAGAGCTCGCCCGAGGGCGCGAAACGCCGCCCGCGCACGTACTCGATCGTGACGTCGTCGGGGGCGACCATGCCCGCCCTCGCTCCGGCCTCGATCGCCATGTTGCACAGCGTCATGCGCCCCTCGATCGTGAGGGAGCGGACGGCGGAACCGCTGAACTCGATGACGTGGTGCGTACCGACGTCGGTGCCGAGCTTGCGGATCACGGCCAGAGCGATGTCCTTCGCGGTCACGCCGGGCGCCAGCACACCGTCGACGACGATGTTCATCGTCCTGGGCTTCTGCTGGAGCAGGCACTGGGTGGCCAGCACGTGCTCCACCTCGCTGGTTCCGATACCGACCGCGAAGATGCCGAGGGCACCGTGCGTCGAGGTGTGGGAGTCACCGCACACGACCGTCATGCCGGGGAGCGACAGGCCGAGTTCCGGCCCGACGACGTGGACGATTCCCTGGTCCGCGTCGTTCATGTCGAGGAGCTTCACGCCGAAGTCCCGCGCGTTCTCCTCCATCGTCTCGATGCACATGACGCTCTGGTCGTCCACGACGTCGATGAGCCTGCGGCCCGGAACCGTCGGGACGTTGTGGTCGATCACGGCGACGACGGAGTCGGGACGGTGAACCGGAAGCTTCCTCGCCCTCAGTCCGGCGAAAGCCTGCGGCGACGTCGCCTCGTGCGTGAGATGCCGGTCGATGTAGAGCATCGGCACCTCTCCGGGCTCGTCACGCACGACGTGCGCGTCCCAGATCTTTTCGAACATCGTTCGGGGCATCGAAGGTCTCTCCAAGCGTGCCTGTGGTCGTCGGGGGAGCTCAGGCTCCATGGGGTGCGTACGCCTCCGCGTAGCTCTCTTCCAGCTCATCCGGAGTCAGTTCGCGGCCCAGCTCATTCGCGCGGGCGAGGACCCTCTCCACGGTTTCCGGCGAGAGCTGCCGGGGGTCGCGTCCGCTGTTCATGTAGGCGAGCCTCACGGCGCTCTGCCCGCTCCAGGGGCTGACGCCCACGGACTGGGTGCCGCCGACGGTGGCCGGATCGACGGCCGAGTACACGGTGCGGGCCATCTCGCGCAGCCGGCGCTCCAGCGCGAAGTCCTTCGCCTCCCGGGCCCTGTCGGCCAGGCCGTAGGCCTTGAGGATGGCGTCAGTGTGGATGCCCGAGGACGTGTGGCTGTAGCGCTGCCCGAGCACCCCGTGCTCCGGCGTCGGGACGCCGACCATCTCCTCGTAGAACGTGATCAGTTGGAGCAGCTGCCGCATCTCCCACCGGACGGGGAGACCGGCCTCCGCCTCGATCGCCGCGAGGTTCAGCACGACCTCTTCCAGGGAGGCGTTGCCGGAACGCTCACCGACGCCGCGTGAGACGACGTGGATGCGGTCGATCCCGGCCGCGGTCGCCATCATCGCGTTGCTCAGCGCGTTCCCGGTGTCGCGGTGGCCGTGCCAGTCCAGCTTCACCTCGGACGCGCCCAGGGCTTCGAGCTCGTCGCGGACGAAGCGCACGAGGCGGTAGGTGCCGAGCGGCCGGATGATTCCGATGGTGTCCGCCAGGGCGATGCAGTACGCGCCGGCCTCGACCTGCGTGCGGACGATCGCGCGAACGTCCTCGGGAGAGGTCTGAGTCGTGTGCTCGGTCCCCGCGATGACGGGGATGCCCATCTCCACGGTCTTCCTGATGAACGTGTCCAGCTTGTCCAGGATGAAGTCCATGTCCCATCCCTGGGCGAGCCTCCGCGACGGGGCGCTGCCCATGAACACGAGGGATTCGAGGGCCGGGTGGATTTCCCTGCACTCGACGGTCCACTTCAGGGAGTCCTCGGTGCACATGGAGAGCACGGACGGAACGATCGAGGGAACCTCGTCCCGCATGCGCGCGAGAAGCTGCTTCATCGTCGCGTCGAGCGTGTCGGCGTTACCGGGGTAGATGCCGACGGTGGCGTACTTGATGCCGAAGTCGTCGAGCAGATGCAGGTACTGCATCATCTTGTCCACCGACGGATAGCCGGATATTCCCTGGAGACCGTCCCTCAGACATTCCGAGAGAATCTCCGTGCCGGCGGTCCGCGAAGCGGCCGGCTCGCCGGGCATGTTCACCGGCAGCGGGGAGAGCGGGCTCTCCTCGCTGTTCCAGTTGAAGTTCATCGGGACATCGGCGCAGTTCATCGCCGGCTTCCCGGCGTCTTCGGACCTGGGTGTTTCCTTCAGCATGATCTCTCCTTGTCGGAAAAGCGATCACTCGGCGGCAGGGGCGTACGTCAGTCCATGACGACGGGAAGGATGCCGACCGAAAAGCGGATGTAGTCGTCGGAATAACCGAAGGTTGAGCCGGGAATGCCGGCAAGACCGGTCTTCTCGAGGACGGAGAAGCAGTCCTCACCTGCCCTGAGCCTGCTCCAGTTGTAAATGGTCGCGTCGTCGTCGAGATAGATGTGCTCAAAGAGTTGATGCTCCTTGTCGAATCGCTCCAGCTGCTGCCGCAGCCGGGAACGACGCAGCCGGTAGAACTCGCGGATCTTTTCGATCAACCGGGGGTTCTCCCGGAAGAGGTCGTGATAGGCCATGAACCGCAGCTGCCATTCGCCGGGAAGTGAACCCACGCTGTTCGTCCAGCTGGATCCCATGTTCCGGGCGAATTCCGTGTCGCCGAAAGCGACCCAGCCGAATCTCTCCCCGGTCAGCGTGTGGGTCTTGGAGAGGCTGCTCACGTAGATCATCTGGCCGGCCACGTCCTCGGCGGACGTGAGGCTCCGCATGCGCGCCCGGTCGTCTTCGGGCCGGCCCGTACCGACGTACGCCAGGTCCGCGAGGACGTGCACGCGCCGTCCTCGCTGTGCGCATCCCCGCAGGACGTCCTGCATGGCGGCGAGTTCCCCGGGCGAATACGCGAACGTGGTCGGGTTGTTCGTCACCGTCAGGTAGACGACGTTGATGTCCGGGTTCTCTTCGAGGTGCTGGGCGAGCAGCGGCCCGGTCAGCTTGAAACCGTCCTCGGCACGGGTGCGGACCGAATGCAGCCGGTACCCGTAGGACGCGGCCTGGAGTTCCGGCATGTTGAATCCGGGAGCGGCGAAGAGGACGGCGCCGGGAGGCTGGGAGCGCAGTCCGGCAAGGTGCGCGAGACCTCGGAGGACCTTGTCGATGCAGTCCGTCGCGCCCAGCCCGAGGGCCACGTGCTGCGCGGAGACCGACAGCCCCCATTGCCGCATCTCCTCGGCGAGCCGGCCGCGCAGGACCGGATTGCCCACGCCGTGGATGTCGTAGATGCGCGGGTCGTAGCCGGCGGCGAGGAGTTCCCGTTCCGCATCCAGCATCCGGGCCCTGAGCCAGTGGTAGCCGTCACCCGACGCGGTGAATCCGTTGAGGTCCTCTCCCGGCAGGGCGATGCCGAGCTCGTCGCCCAGCATCCGGAAATCCGCGGGACCTCCCTCTTCCCCTTCGCACTCGGTGACGAGGCGCAGATTGACGTCACCGATGGTGCGGTTGACGATCTCCAGCCGGATGGCCTCCGGCGTGAAGTCGCGCTCCGCGCATTCCCGTTCGAGGTCCTGGACGATCCGCGCCATCACCCTGATGGGCGGCTCCGCACCGGTCCCCAGGCGGCCTCTGTGGCGCTGAAGGATTTCCTTGCGGGCCCGCCGGATGAGCAGCCGCTGCTCTTCGAGGGCTCCCCCGGCCCCGGGGGAGGAACTCTGCAGCATCATCAGTGGAAGACCTCCAGCTACGGATTCGTCGGACAGCGCGCACTTGAAGGGGGTTCGGGACCGCTTCGTCCCTCGGGGACGAGCCGGCCGGGTGGGTCAGGACCGCGTCAGCTTGTGCCGGATCCGCTGTCCCATCTCGCTGGTTCCGACGACCGTGCATCCCCCTTCGTGGATGTCCACGGTCCGGTAGCCCTCGCGGAGCACGTCCTCGACGGCCTCTTCGACGGCCGCGGCCTCCCGTGTCAGTCCGAGGGAATGGCGCAGAAGGAGCGCCGCGGAGAGAACCGCGCCGATGGGGTTGGCCTTGTCCTGGCCGACGATGTCCGGGGCGGAGCCGTGAATCGGCTCGTACAGCCCGAACATCCCGGCCTCGGTGCGCCGGACCCCGAGGCTCGCCGAGGGCAGCATCCCGATGGAGCCCGTGAGCATCGACGCCTCGTCGGTGAGGATGTCGCCGAACAGGTTCTCGGTGACGACGACGTCGAAGTCCGCGGGATCACGGATCAGTTGCATGGCGCAGGCGTCGACGAGCATGTGCTCCCAGGCCACGGTGGGGTGGTCACGCGCCACGCGCTCCACGACCTCCCGCCACAGGACGGAGGAGCTCAGCACGTTGGCCTTGTCGACGGAGGTGACCTTCCTCCGGCGGCCGGCGGCGATCTCGAAGGCGGCACGCACGACGCGTTCGATCTCCTGCTCCGTGTACAGCAGGGTGTCGACGGCCTCCGCCTCCTGCCCGTTGTGGCGGATCTCGCTGGGCTTGCCGGGGACCGAGTCCAAGTGCCCGTAGTACAGGCCGGCCGACAGCTCCCGCACGAAGATCATGTCCGTGCCCTTGAGGTACTCGGGCTTCAGCGGGGACGCCTCGTACATCGCCTCGACGGGCCGGACGGGCCGGAGGTTGGCGAAGAACCCGAATTCCTTGCGCAGGCGGAAGAGTGCCTGCTCCGGACGGGGGCCGCCTGCGCGCTTCGCAGCGGCGGGCAGGCCGCCGACGGCGCCGAAGAGTATGGCGTCGCTGTGCGCACACGTCTCGAACGTGGCGTCCGAGATCGCGACCCCTTGCTCCTCGATGGCGTCGAGGCCGACCAGCCCGCGGTGGACCGTGAAGGTGTGGCCGTACAGGTCCTCCACGGCTCGCAGGACCTGGAGCGCCTGCGACGTCACCTCGGGCCCGACGCCGTCTCCCGGCAGCACAGTGATCGTGGCATTGCTCATCGGGTCAACACCTTTCGGACTGTTGCGGATTCGAGTGGGCATTCATCGCCGGACGTCGCGGAGTCGGCGTTTCCGAGCAGACGGCCGGCCATCACGCCTGCTTCTTCGGCGTGGAGCCCTTCGGCTTCGGGTGGAAGGAAATGAGCCGGTCGACGATGGAGCCGCGCCAGCAGACCATGTCGTGTCCGCCGGTGTATTCGAAGTAGTCGACCTCGTAACCCTTTTCCTGGAGGACGTCACGCATGTTCCGGTGCGTCGTCATCGGGTCGTATTCCATGATGGCCCGTTCCAGGCTCCCGATATCCATGGAGAAACGGACGGGAAGCCTGGGACTTTCCGCGTACTGCTTCGTCATCCACTCGTCTTCGAAGTCGGGATTGTCCTTCCCCGGCCACCAGAACGAGCCCGACTGTGAGATCACGTTGCCGAACCGCTCGGGCGACTTGAATGCCGAATACGCCGCCGCCAGACCCCCGAAGCAGGAGCCGCCGAGAACGGTGCGCGCCGGGTCCGAGGTGATGTGGTAATTCTCGTGGACCCAGGGCATCAGCTCCTGGACGAGGAATTCGTTGAACGGCTCGTGACAGGGCAGTTCGCGGGCACGGATGTCCTGGTCCTCGTTGGTGTGCATCACCAGGACGTACGGAGGTATCCGGCCGGTGTAGATCAGGTTGTCCATGACCGTCGTGATGGACGCGAAGTTGTAGTACGACCACCCGTCGAAGAGGAGGAACACGTTGTACTCCTCGCCCTCGGTGTCGTAGCCGGGCGGTACGTAGACGCTGATGTGGTGCTTGGTCCCCAGGATCGAGCTGTCCATGGAGTGCATGTGGGTCTTGCCCCTCGGCACCCCGCGGCGGGCGATGTTCCACGGCTGCTTCGGAGCACCGGGCAGCTCGAGCACCGACACCTTGAACGTGTTCGGATTCCCCAGGAGCGTGTAGTCGGCCGGATTCAGCGGGTCGGTCCGGTAGGCCGGGAGGCGCCCGAGGACCTCCGCGTAGGACGTGAAGGGCACCATCGGGTCGTTGACCGAGAACAGGTAGGTCGTCCGCAGGTCCGAGGGCAGGAAGTAGGACTTGTACCAGAGATCGGTGCCCGGAAGGTTCTCCATCCGGTATTCGCTGAAGTCCTCGTTGCTCGGCGCGCTGAAGAAGAGCACGAGGACGTTCTCGGTGTCGCCCGGATCCCGCCACAGGAAGGTGACCAGCGTCCGGGACTCGTCGTCCCCGACCTGTTCCATCAGCGGTGCACCGGACTCCGCGACCTCTTTCCAGAGCTCGTCGAGGGCGTCGTGGTTCCCGGCCTCGACGGCCTGAGCCACTCGGGCTATTCGGGGACTCACGATGGATGTCTCCGGAGCGAACATCGTTGTTCTCCTTGTCCCTTGCAGGTGGGTTGGCGGTGAGTGACGCGTGGTGGTTCTCAGAGCAGATCGAAAAGCTCGTCCGCGTCCGGCTCTTCGCTGTCGCCCTCCTCGACGCTCTGGTCGATGACCTGCGCGAGTGCTTCGATCGTCCGGTTCTGGAAGACCGTGGGAAGCATCAGCGCGATGCCCCACCTGTCCTGGACCTCCGTCGCCATGGAGGCCACAAGGAGTGAATGGCCGCCGAGGTTGAAGAAGTCGTCGTGGATTCCCACCCGTTCCACTTCGAGGAGGCTCGCCCAGAGTTCCGCGAGGACCTTCTCGGTGTCGGTTCCGGGTGCGACGTAGCTCTCGCCGGACTGCGCCTGCTGAATGACGTCCGACAGCGCCGGCAGCGCCTTCCGGTCCACCTTGCCGTTGGAGGTCAGCGGGAATTCGTCCAGCGTCACGAAGTACGTGGGCACCATGTATTCCGGAAGCCGTTCGAGGAGATGCGCGCGCAGATCGTCCTGCGCCGCCTCCTGGCCGGGCTTCGTCGTGAGGAACGCGGTCAGCCGCTTGTCGGCGGGCGTGGCCTCGTGCACGACGACAAGGCAGGACCGGACGGCCGGGTGATCGGCCAGTACGGCCTCGATCTCCTCGATCTCGATGCGGTAGCCGCGGATCTTGATCTGGTGGTCCTTGCGTCCCGCGTATTCGATGACGCCGTCGGCCCGGTACCTGGCCAGGTCACCGGTCGCGTAGAGCCGGCCCGGGCCGAAGGGGTTCGCCACGAAGCGCTCGGCCGTCAGGTCGGGGCGCCCAAGGTAGCCGCGCGCCAACTGGACACCGCCGATGAACAGTTCGCCGACGACGCCGTCGGGGACGGGCGACATCGCGTCGTTCAGGATGTACAGCTGCGTGTTCGCCACCGGGGTGCCGATGGGGACGGTGGTGGCGCCCGGGATGTCCATGCACTCCCAGAAGCTGACGTCGACCGATGCCTCCGTCGGCCCGTAGAGGTTGTGCAGCCGCGTGTCCGGCAGGGTCCGGAGGAACTGCTCCTGGACCTCGAGCGGAAGGGCCTCCCCGCTGCACACCACGTGCCGGAGCCCCTGGCACTGCCGGCCCACGGTCTGCTGCTGAAGGAACGTCTGCAGCATCGACGGGACGAAGTGCAGGACGCCGATGCCCTGTTGCTCGATCAGCTCGGCCAGATACGCCGGGTCGCGGTGGCCCTCGGGACGCGCGACGTGGAGTTGCGCACCGGCGATGAGCGGCCAGAAGAACTCCCAGACCGACACGTCGAAGCTGTACGGGGTCTTCTGCAGGACGCGGTCGTGCTCCTGGAGCCCGTACGCGTCCTGCATCCACAGCAGGCGGTTGCAGATGCCGCGGTGCGAGAGCATCGCGCCCTTGGGCCTGCCGGTCGAGCCCGAGGTGTAGATCACGTAGGCCAGGTTGTCCGGGCTGACCTCCGCGTCCACGGGCTCTGGGCTCGCGTCGAGCCAGGAGGTGTCGTCACCGCCGAGCTCGATGAGCTCGATGCCCTGCCCGGACAGCAGGTCGGCAACGTCCTTGGTGCCCGGCTGCACCAGGGCGAGTTGCACCTGGGCGTCCTCGGCCATGAACTTCAGCCGCTCCGGCGGGTAGTCCGGGTCCAGCGGCACGTAGGCGCCGCCCGCCTTGAGGATCGCGTAGAGGCCGGTCACGAGGTCGATCGAACGGCGCATGCAGATGCCGACCCGGCTCTCGGCGCCGACTCCGTGAGCGCGCAAAGTCCGTGCGAGGCGGTTGGCGCGCCGGTCCAGCTCGGCGTATGTGAGCTGCTGGTCCTCGTAGGACAGCGCGACCCGGTCGGGTGTCCGGCGCACCTGCTCCTCGAAGAGTTGGTGCAGGCACGCGGGCCGCAGGGCCTCTTCGTCGTACGTGGCGTTGCGCGCCTCCAGGATCTCCGCCCGCTCGCCGGCCGGCAGCATCGGAAGCCGCTTGACGGGCGTCTGCGGAGCGGCGAGCGCCTCCTCGGTGAGGATCCGCAGGTGCTCGCCCAGTCCGGCGATCGTCTCCCGCTCGAACAGGTTGGTGCTGTACTCGAAGTTGAACCGCAGCTCACCGTCGCGCCGCTGGATGCTCAGGCCCAGGTCGAACTTCGCGACGCCGATGCCCGATTCCGTGACGTCATGGATCCACGACGGCTGCGCCTGCTCCTCGGGGGCGTCCTCGAAGAGCTTGTCCAGGCCGGTGAACATCACCTGGAAGACGGGGTTGTAGCTGAGACTGCGCTCCGGCTTGAGCTCCTCGACGATGCGGTCGAACGGCACCTCCTGGTGGCTCTGCGCCTCCAGGAGCTTCCACCGGACCTGCTGCAGCACGTCCGCGAAGGTGGGGTCGCCCTCCAGGTCCACGCACAGCGCCACGGTGTTGACGAGGAAGCCGATCAGCGGCTCGGTCTCGACCCGGCTGCGGTTGGCGACCGGGATGCCGATGACCACCTTGTCCTGCCCGCTGTAGCGCGAGAGCAGGACCGCGAACGCGCTCAGCACCGTGATGAAGTCCGTCGTCCGGTTCTCGCCGCTCACCTTCTTGAGCTGCTCGACGAGCTCCGGCGGCACGGAGGAGGTGTGGTTGGCGCCCTGGTAGTTCTGCACCGCCGGGCGTGCGTGGTCGGTGGGCAGCGAGATCAGCGCGGGTGCGTCGGCCAGCTGCTCCTTCCAGTACGTCAGGTGCGGCCGCAGTCGCTCCTCCTGGAGCCACTGCTGCTGCCACACCGCGTAGTCGGCGTACTGGACGGCCAGCGGGGCCGGCAGCTCCGAGTCACCGGTCGCGAGGGCGTCGTAGATCCGCAGCAGCTCCTCGTTGAGGATCCGCACGGAGAAGCCGTCGAAGATCGCGTGGTGCGCGCTGAACGCGAGGAGCGCTTCGCTGTCGGAGAGTTGGACGAGCAGCGTGCGGAACAGCGGCCCTTCGGCGAGGTCGAAGGTACGGGTCCACAGTTCGCGTGTGAGGGCCTTGACCGCCTCCGGCTGCCGCTCGGCAGGCTCGGCCGACAGGTCGGCCTCCGCGAGGACGACCGTCCCGGTCTCGGCGATGCTCTGCCACACCCGTCCCCGGTCCTCCCGGAACGTGGTCCGCAGCGTCTCGTGACGCGCGATCAGCACCCCGAGCGCCTTCCTCAGCCGCGCCGGGTCGACGTCGGTGTGCCGGTGGAGCAGCCAGCCCACGGTGTACAGGGCGCTGTCCGGGTGCAGGCGGTCCATGTACCAGAGCCGCTGCTGGTCGAACGTCGCGGGAATGGGCTCGTCGCGTGACACGGGAACCAGGGGGACGACGTCGTGCGGGTCCTGTTCCCGCAGCAGAGCGTCCAGTTCGACGGCCATCTGGGCGACGGTCGGCTGCTCGAACAGGACACGGACCGGCAGATCGACTCCGAACGTCTGCTGGACGCGGGCCACGACCTTCACCGCGAGCAGTGAGTGCCCGCCGAGGGTGAAGAAGTCGTCGTGGACGCCGATGGCGCGCCGCTCCAGCACCTCCTCGAGGATCGTGGCCAGCAGGGCCTCGGTCCGCGTGCGGGGAAGCGCGCTCTCGGAGAGCGCCGGCACGGAGCTCTCCTCGGGCATCGGGAGCACCCGGCGGTTGAGCTTGCCGTTGCTGTTGAGGGGCAGCTCGTCCATGTAGACGAAGGCCGACGGGACCATGTACGAGGGCAGTTGTTCCTTCAGGTGGGCCCGGAGGACCTCGGTCACGTCCGCGGCTCCCTTGTTGAGCGCCACGTAGGCGACCAGCCGCTTGGTCGAGCCGTCCGGCTGGGCGAGCACGGCGCAGCTGTGGACGAGCGCATGCTGGTCGAGCACCGATTCGATCTCGCCGAGCTCGATCCTGAAGCCGCGGATCTTCACCTGGTTGTCGATGCGGCGGACGAACTCGATGTTGCCGTCCGGGAGGTATCTGACGAGGTCCCCGCTCTTGTAGAGGCGGCTTCCGGGCTCGCCGCTGAACGGGTCCGCGACGAAGTACTCCGCAGTGAGCTCGGGGCGGTTCATGTAACCGCGGGTGACGCCGACGCCGCCAATGTAGAGCTCACCGGGCACGCCCACGGGGACCGGCTGCATGTAGGCGTCGAGCACGTAGAGACGCACGTTGGTGATCGGGCGGCCGATGTGGATGGTGTCGAGGTTCTCGTCGGTGTGCGTTCCGGAGGCGAAGATCGTCGTCTCGGTCGGCCCGTAGACGTTGAAGAACACGCGGCCGGGTGCCCATGTCCGGATGAGGTCCGCGGAGTAGGCCTCACCGCCGACGACGAGGTTGCGCAGATGCGGCAGGGAGTCCGTCGGCAGGGTGGCCAGCGCGCCCGGCGTGAAGTTCAGGCTCTCGATGGCACGTTCGGCGAGTATGTCGTGCAGATCGGTGCCGATCATGCGCGTGCCGCTGCTCGGTATGTGGAGCGTCCCGCCCGTCACGAGGGGAAGGATGATCTCCCAGACGGAGAAGTCGAAGCTCAGCGACGCGACCTGAAGCACGTTCTGACGCTGGTCGAAGCACGCGTTCTTGCGGATCCACGGCACCACGTGGTGGATGCAGCGGTGCGCGACCATCACGCCCTTCGGTTTTCCGGTCGACCCCGAGGTGTAGATGATGTAGGCGAGGTTCTCCGGGGTGAGGGTCGTCGACGGTGCCTCGGTCGGCTGGGAGGCGACCGAGGACCACTCGGAGTCCAGGCAGAGGGTCTGCAGGTCCCCGCCCGGCAGCTTCTCCAGCAGGTGCGACTGCGTGAGGAACAGGTGCATCCCCGCGTCCTCGACGACGTACGTCATCCGGTCGAGGGGGTACCGGGGGTCGACCGGGACGTACGCCCCGCCCGCCTTGAGGATGCCGAGCAGGCCGACGATGCCCTCCAGCGAACGCTCCAGGCACAGGCCCACCAGGACCTCGGGTCCGACGCCGTGGGCCTGCAGCCAGTGCGCGAGCTGGTTGGAGCGGGTGTCGAGCTGTGCGTACGTGAGCTGCCCGTCCTCGTGGACCACCGCGACGGAGTCGGGCGTCAACCGCGCCTGAGCGGCGACGAGTTCGTGCAGATAGGTGTGGTCGATGTCCGATGTGGTCTCGGTGCTCCACTCGTCGAGGATCCGGGTGCGCTCGACGTCGGAGAGCATGCTGATCTGGGCGAGGGGCTTCCGCGGCGAGGCCGCCAGCTCGCGGCAGATCTGCCGCATGTGCCCGAAGACGGCCTCGACCGTGCCCTCGTCGAACCACCGCGTGTCGTAGAAGACGTTGACGCCGATACGCTCGCCCACGGTGATCACGATGTTGAGCGGGTAGTGCGTCTGTTCCTGCGAACTCATCTCGGTGAACTGCAGTGCTGCTTCGGTGTTTTCGTCCTCGGGGTAGTTCTCGAAGACGAAAAGGCTCTCGAACAGCGGGGCGCCGGCGGGCAGTTCGCTCCACCGCTGGACGTGGCTCAGCGGGCTGTAGTCGAACTGGCGCATCTGCGTGTTCTGTTCCTGCAGACCCTGGAGCCATTCGAGCGAGGAACTGTTCTCGGGCAGTCGCACCCGCAGAGGCAGCGTGTTGATGAACAGGCCGACCATGCGCTCCACGCCTTCGACCTCGGACGGGCGTCCGGAGGTCACCGTTCCGAAGACGACGTCGTCCGTGCCGGCGTAGCGCCCCAGCAGCAGCGCCCAGCAGCCCTGCAGAACGGTGTTGAGGGTGAGTCGGTGCTGCTGCGCGAAGCTCTGGAGCTCGGTGGTCTCGGCCTGGCTGAGGAAGAAGTTCGTCCTCGCCTGAGGGGCCGGTTCCGCGGAGTTGTCGCTCTCGGCCTCCGGGCGCTTCTCGGCGGCCAGCGGCGTGGCCTCTTCGACTCCTTGCAGGGCCTCGCGCCAGTAGCTCTCGGCCTCTTCCATGTCCTGGTTCTCGAGCCAGGACACGTAGTCGCGGTAGGGCCGGGTCGGAAGCAGCTCGATGTGCCGGCCCTGGGTGAGCGCGCCGTACCACTGGACGGCGTCGTTCAGGATGAGGCTGATGCTCCAGCCGTCGAGGATCGCGTGGTGAGCGCTCCAGACCAGCTGGTAGCTCTCGTCGGCGGTACGGGCCAGCAGCATCCGCCACTGCGGGATGTCGTGGGGGGCGAAGCCCCGGGTGCGGTCCTGCTCGAGGTGGGCGTTGAGGCGCTGTTGCTGCTCCTCCGCGCTCTCGCCGCGCCAGTCCTCCACGTGGAGCGGCACGGGAAGGTCGGCCCAGACCAGCTGCAGTGGTTCGCTGTCCTCCGTCGCCCGGAAGCTGGTGCGCATGATCGGGTGACGGCGCATCACCTGCGCCCAGCTCTGCCGGAACGCCTCGACGTCCAGGTCCTGGTCGATGCGGAGGATCTGCTGGACGTGGTAGATGCCCTCGCCCTGCGCGTACTGGCTCTGGAACCACAGACCCTGCTGGATCGGCGTCTGCGGATAGCAGTCCTCCAGCGGACGAGGCAGCGCCCCGGACTGCCACTCCGGCAGCGAACGCAAGCCGCCGACAAGGTCGTTGATCTGCGACTGCGACAGACCGCTGAGGGGGAGATCCGAGGGCGTGTAGCCCACCACGTCCGCACGCTGGGCCTCACCCACAAGCTGCCGCAGCACCTCCAGCGTGCGCTCGGCGACCTCCTGGATCGTCTCCTCCCGGTGAGCGGCCTCGCTGTAGGTCCACTCCATGTGCAGACGCCCGTCCTGCACCCGGCTGACGATGTCGATCAGATACGGACGCCGGTTGTCCGGGTGGGAGTCGGGGCCGGTCCTGTCGGAGGAGGCGGTGAAGTTGCCGGTGAGGTTCCCGTCGAACTGCCCGAGGTAGTTGAAGCTGATCTGTGCGGTGCTCGGCTCACCGAGGACCGTGGGCTCGCAGGAATCCGTGCCGGTGTCCGCGGGGCCGTGGGCGAGGAGGCCGTAGCCGATGCCCTGCCGCGGACGCTCCCGCAGCACCTCCTTGACCCGCTTCAGACCCTCACCCAGAGCCGAGGACCGCGGAACCGGCAGACGCACCGGCGAGATCGTGGTGAACCACCCCGCCGTACGCGAGACATCGACATCGTCGAACAACTCCTCACGGCCATGCCCCTCGACATCGAGACGCACATGCGCGTCCTCACTCCACGCACCCACCGCCGACGCCACAGCCGTCAACAGCACATCGTTGACCCGGGTGTTGAAAGCAGCCGGAACATCCTGCAGAAGAGCACGCGCCTCATCCGCAGTCAGAACCGCCTCATACACCCGGCTCCGCCCGACGGTGTTGTCATCCGCCGGCCCGTCCATCGGCAACGCACACGCCGCACCCGCCTGCTCACCCCAATAAACAGACTCCGCAGCCGTCTCAGAACTCCGGGCCTCCTCGCCCAGCCGCGCAGCCCACTGCTGCCACGAACTCGACTTCGCCGGAAGAACCAGATCCCGCCCCACACGCAACTGCTCCGCCAGAGCACCCAGATCCTCCAGCACCACCCGCCACGACACCACATCGACCACAAGATGATGCGCAACCAGAAGCAGTTGGGACTTACCGTTCTCGTCCCCGGTGAAGAGGACGGCGCGGAAGAGCGGAGGTTCGGAGAGATCGATACCGGACTGGGTCTGCTGAGCGATTTCGAGCAGCCGCTCCTCACGCTCCTCGGCTGCATACGAGGACAGGTCGTGAACCTGCAACGGCACCGTCTCCGGCAGACCCGCCAGCTCCGCCCGCCACCCGGCGCCGTCCTGGAAGAACCGCGTGCGCAGACCGTCGTGCTGCTCCAGCACACGCCGCACCACAACTTCCCACTGCTGCGACGACAGCCCCGCATCCACCTCCACCAGCACCGACTGATTGAAGTGATGCGGCTGCGCGAAATCCTGCGCGAAGAACCAGCGCTGAATCGGCGTCAGCTCCACCGGCCCCGTCACCAGACCCTGCTCCGCCCGCACCGTCGGCACATCCTGCTGCTCCACCACCGGAGCAAGCTCAGCAATCGTCTGATACTGGAAAAGCTGCTTCACCGTGAAATACAGACCACGCTGCTTCGCACGGAAAATCACCTGAAGACTCAGAATCGAGTCCCCGCCCAGCGAGAAGAAATCATCGTGGACGCTCACCGGCTGACTCGTGCCCAGCACCGTCTGCCAGATCTCCGCCAACTGCTCTTCCACCACGGACCGCGGCGCCACATACTCCCGCCCCGCCGCAGCATGCTCCTCCCACGACAACGCCGCCAAAGCCTTACGGTCCACCTTCCGGTTGGTGGTGACCGGGAGGCTCTCCAGCGGGACGAAGACGCTGGGGACCATGTAGCCGGGAAGCCGTTCGCCCAGGAACGACTGCAACACCTCGGTCTCCACCGGCTCACGGCACACCACGAACGCCACGAGCCGCTTCGTCGGGCCGTCGGCGTGGAGGAGGACGGCGGCGTTGCGCACCTCGGGGTGCTGTGCCAGGGCGGCTTCGATCTCTCCCAACTCGACCCGGAAACCACGGATCTTGACCTGGTCGTCGACCCGCCCGAGTAATTCGATGTTGCCGTCAGGGAGGAAGCGGGCCAGATCGCCGGTCCTGTAGAGACGGCTGCCCTCGTCACTTCCGAACGGGTTGGCGATGAACGCCTCGGCCGTCAGATCCGGACGCCCCAGATAGCCGCGCGCCAACCCCGCCCCACCGATGTGGAGTTCGCCGGCGACACCCACCGGAAGGAGCTGCTGGCGCGAGTCGAGGACGTGAAGCTGCGTCCCGCGAATGGGACGGCCGATGTGGACACGCTCGAGGTCGGGCTCGTACCGGGCAAGGCACACACCCACCGTGGCCTCGGTCGGACCGTAACCGTTGAAGAACGCGCGGCCGGGGGCCCAGACACGGACGAGGTCATGAGGGCACGCCTCACCGCCGACCGTGATGCAGCGTACGAACGGCAGCGAATCCTCGGGCAGCGTGGAGAGCGCCGACGGCGTCAGGCTGATGTTCTCGACGCCCTGCTCGATCAGGAGACCCGCGAGATCGGGCCCCGTCATCTGCATGTCAGGCGGCGGCAGGATCAACGTCCCACCCGACAGCAGCGCCGCGGAGAACTCCCATACCGAGATGTCGAAGCTCAGGGAGGTGCCCTGCAGCACGCGCTGCGGGGTGTCCAGCCCGTAGTTCTCGTACTGCCACTGGGAGATGTCCCGGAAGCCGCGATGAGGAACCTGCACACCCTTCGGCCGGCCCGTCGAGCCGGACGTGTAGATCACATACGCGAGGTCGTCGACGGTCCCGCCCGACACCGGAGCTGTCTCGGGCCACTTCTCCAGCTCGGACCAGAAATCCTCGACGGCCAGGACCAGTGCGTCCGACTCGGGCAGCACTCCGAGCACCGACCGACGTGCCAGCACCACCGGCAATCGAGCATCCGAGACCATGTAGGCAAGGCGCTCACGCGGGTACGTCGGGTCCAGCGGTACGTAGGCACCGCCGGCCTTCATGATCGCGAGGAGGCCGACGATCATCTCCGCGGAACGCGGCATGGAGAGGCCGACCAGGGTCTCGCGTCCGACACCGCGGTCCCGGAGAAGATGAGCGAGCCGGTTGGACAGCCGGTCGAGACAGGCGTAGCTCAGCTGGCTGTCGCCGAAGGAGACCGCCACGCGATCGGGGCAGCGGCGGGCCCATGCCTCGAAGAGCTCGTGGAACGACGCCGGCTGCGCTGCCTGCTGCTTGGCCTGCTGGAGCCGGAGACGCAGCATCGCTTGCTGCTCCGGAGACAGGTTCTCAAGCTGAGGAAGAAACTCACTCATGATTCTCACTCGTCTCGGTAGCCGGTGAAGCACTCAGATGTGGGGCCTGAAGATCGCTGGGCGACATTCCCTGAACCTCTGCGACGAGTTGTTCAAGGAGCTCGCGCTCTTCGACGGTCTTGATTCCTGCCGCGAAGGCCGACAGGTCGAAGTCGGCGTCGATCACGGTCTCTTCGGGCGCGGAGTTCCCGTGCCGGAGGATCTGCCGGCGTTCCTCGTCCGTGAGGACGGTGATCTCGCTCAGCCGCGCACCGGGGTCCCCGGCGATCTGCGAACAGATGCTCCGGAGGTGTCCGAGCATGCGTTCCACGGCTTCTCTCTCGAAGCGCCCGGTGTCGTACTGGACGGAGATACGGAGCCGGTCGTCGGGCACCGTGGCCACGACGGAGAGCGCGTAGTTGCTGCGTTCCTCGGAACGGGTCATGTCGAAGCGCAGCGCCGCCGATTCGTCCTTCTCCACGGGGTAGTTCTCGAAGACGAAAAGGCTCTCGAAGAGCGCGGCGCCGGTGGGCAGTTCGCTCCACCGCTGGACGTGGCTCAGCGGGCTGTAGTCGAACTGGCGCATCTGCAGGTTCTGTTCCTGCAAACCCTGGAGCCATTCGAGCGAGGAACTGTTCTCGGGCATCTGCACGCGGAGAGGCAGCGTGTTGATGAACAGGCCGACCATGCGCTCCACGCCTTCGACTTCGGACGGCCGTCCGGAGACCACCGTTCCGAAGACGACGTCGTCCGTGCCGGCGTACCGCCCCAGCAGCAGTGCCCAGCAACCCTGCAGAACGGTGTTGAGGGTCAACCGGTGGGCATTGGCCAGCTCGTGCAGCCGGCTGGTGTCCTCCTCGCTGAAGGAGACACCGACCTCGGCCTGGCCGCTCGCTTCGACCGGCGTCGCCCCTGCCGTGAGGTGGCGTTCGATGCTGAGCGGGGTGGCCTGCTCGACCGCCTTCAGGGTCTCGCGCCAGTAGCTCTCGGCCTGTTCCAGATCCTGGCGTTCGAGCCAGGCCACGTAGTCCCGGTAGGGCCGGGTCGGAAGCAGCTCGATGTGCCGGCCCTGGGTGAGCGCCCCGTACCACTGGACGGCGTCGTTCAGGATGAGGCTGATGCTCCAGCCGTCCAGAACCGCGTGGTGAGCGCTCCAGACCAGCTGGTAGCTCTCGTCGGCGGTACGGGCCAGCAGCATCCGCCACTGCGGGGCGTCGTGAGGGGCGAAGCCTTCGGCACGGTCGTCCTGGAGGTATTTCTCCAGACGCAGCTGCTGATCCTCGGAGTTCGGGGACCGCCAGTCCTCCACCCGGAGCGGCACGGGAAGGTCCGCCCAGACCAGCTGCAGTGGTTCGCTGTCCTCCGTCGCCCAGAAGCTGGTGCGCATGATCGGGTGACGGCGCATCACCTGCGCCCAGCTCTGCCGGAACGCCTCGACGTCCAGGTCCTGGTCGATGCGCAGGATCATCTGGACGTGGTAGATGCCCTCGCCCTGCGCGTACTGGCTCTGGAACCACAGACCCTGCTGGATCGGCGTCTGCGGATAGCAGTCCTCCAGCGGACGCGGCAGCGCCCCGGACTGCCACTCCGGCAGCGAACGCAAGCGCCCGACAAGGTCGTTGATCTGCGACTGCGACAGACCGCTGAGGGGGAGATCCGAGGGCGTGTAGCCCACCACGTCCGCACGCTGGGCCTCACCCACAAGCTGCCGCAGCACCTCCAGCGTGCGCTCGGCGACCTCCTGGATCGTCTCCTCCCGGTGAGCGGCCTCGCTGTAGGTCCACTCCATGTGCAGACGCCCGTCCTGCACCCGGCTGACGATGTCGATCAGATACGGACGCTTGTTTTCCGGAGCCCAGTCCGGGCCGGCCTTGCCGGACGACGAAGCGAAGCTCCCACCGAAACTGCTGTCGAACTGGCCCAGGTAGTTGAAGCTGATCTGTGCGGGCGTGGCCCCGGTCAGCGCGGTGTCCGCGGGGCCGTGGGCGAGGAGGCCGTAGCCGATGCCCTGCCGCGGACGCTCCCGCAGCACCTCCTTGACCCGTTTCAGACCCTCACCCAGAGCCGAGGACCGCGGAACCGGCAGACGCACCGGCGAGATCGTGGTGAACCAGCCCGCCGTACGCGAGACATCGACATCGTCGAACAACTCCTCACGGCCATGCCCCTCGACATCGAGACGCACATGCGCATCCTCGCTCCACGCACCCACCGCCGACGCCACAGCCGTCAACAGCACATCGTTGACCCGGGTGTTGAAAGCAGCCGGAACATCCTGCAGAAGAGCACGCGCCTCATCCGCGGTCAGAACCGCCTCATACACCCGGCTACGCCCGACGGTGTTGTCATCCGCCGGCCCGTCCATCGGCACCGCACACGCCGCACCCGCCTGCTCACCCCAATAAGCAGACTCCGCAGCCGTCTCAGAACTCCGGGCCTCCTCGCCCAGCCGCGCGGCCCACTGCTGCCACGAACTCGACTTCGCCGGAAGAACCAGATCCCGCCCCACACGCAACTGCTCCGCCAGAGCACCCAGATCCTCCAGCACCACCCGCCACGACACCACATCGACCACAAGATGATGCGCAACCAGAAGCAGTTGGGACTTACCGTTCTCCGGGCCGGAGAACTTGTGATTCTCCGGCCCGGAGAACTCCTCATCCTCCGCCTCGGAGAACTTCTGATTCCCCGGCTCGGAGAATTCCTGGTCCTGCAGTCCGGTGAAGAGGACGGCACGGAAGAGGGGGGAAGCCGACAAGTCCATGCCGGACTGGGTCTGCTGAGCGATTTCGAGCAGCCGCTCCTCACGCTCCTCGGCTGCATACGAGGACAGGTCGTGAACCTGCAACGGCACCGTCTCCGGCAGACCCGCCAGCTCCGCCCGCCACCCGGCACCGTCCTGGAAGAACCGCGTGCGCAGACCGTCGTGCTGCTCCAGCACACGCCGCACCACAACTTCCCACTGCTGCGACGACAGCCCCGCATCCACCTCCACCAGCACCGACTGATTGAAGTGATGCGGCTGCGCGAAATCCTGCGCGAAGAACCAGCGCTGAATCGGCGTCAGCTCCACCGGCCCCGTCACCAGACCCTGCTCCGCCCGCACCGTCGGCGCATCCTGCTGCTCCACCACCGGAGCAAGCTCAGCAATCGTCTGATACTGGAAAAGCTGCTTCACCGTGAAATACAGACCACGCTGCTTCGCACGGAAAATCACCTGAAGACTCAGAATCGAGTCCCCGCCCAGCGAGAAGAAATCATCGTGGACGCTCACCGGCTGACTCGTACCCAGCACCGTCTGCCAGATCTCCGCCAACTGCTCTTCCACCACGGACCGCGGCGCCACATACTCCCGACCCGCCGCAGCATGCTCCTCCCACGACAACGCCGCCAAAGCCTTACGGTCCACCTTGCCGTTCGGACTCAACGGCAAGGACTCGAGCGGGACGAAGACGCCGGGAACCATGTAGCCGGGAAGCCGCTCGCCCAGGAACGACTGCAACACCTCGGTCTCCACCGGCTCACGGCACACCACGAACGCCACGAGCCGCTTCGAGGCGCCGTCCGCATGGAGCAGGACCGCCACGTCCGCGACCTCGGGGTGCTGCGCGAGAACGGCTTCGATCTCTCCCAACTCGACCCGGAAACCACGGATCTTGACCTGATCGTCGACCCGGCCCAGCACCTCGACGTTGCCGTCAGGGAGGAAGCGGGCCAGATCGCCGGTCCTGTAAAGGCGGCTGCCGTCCTCATCGGCGAACGGATCGGCGACGAACCGCTCGGCCGTCAGATCCGGACGCCCCAGATAGCCGCGCGCCAACCCCGCCCCACCGATGTAGAGCTCGCCGGCGACACCTGGGGGGACCGGCTCCATGGACCCGTCCAGTACATGCACCCGCATGTTGTCCAGGGGCCGGCCGATCGGCACGACCGCCGGCACCTCCGTCTCCGGCTCCATCCGGTGGCTGGTGGCGAACGTCGTCGTCTCGGTCGGCCCGTAGCCGTCGACCACGACGAGCTCCGGGCAGGCAGCGCGCACGCGCCGCACGGCGTCCGCCTGCACCGCGTCCCCGCCGGTCCACACCTCGCCCAGACCGGCGAGGCAGCCCGGGTCCTCCTGCGCGAACAGGTGGAACAGCGCCGCCGTCAGCCACATCGCCGTGATCCCGTGCGCGGGCACGACCTCACGCAGCAGGCCCGGAGTCACCGTTCCCGGTGGTGCCACCACGACCCGGCCGCCGGTCAGCAGCGGCGCCCACAGTTCGTACGTCGACGCGTCGAACGCCTGCGGGGAATGCAGCAGCACGCACTCGTGTCCCCGCGCGAAGCGGCTGTCCAGGGCCAGCGCCGAAACGTCGGCGTGGGTGACCGCCACTCCCTTCGGACGGCCCGTCGAACCGGACGTGTACATCACGTACGCCAGGTCGTCTGCGGTAACGCCTGAAGCGGGCGGCGTGTCGGGCCAGTTCTCCAGGTCGGGCCAGATGTCCTCGACGGCCAGCGTCACCGCGTCGGACCCGGGAAGCACGCCGAGCACCGACCGTTCGGCCAGCACCACTTCGAGTCCGGCGTCCCCGGCCATGTAGGCCAGGCGGTCGCTCGGATACTCGGGGTCCAGCGGGACATAGGCTCCGCCGGCCTTCAGTATCGCGAGCAGCGCGACGATCATCTCGGGAGAGCGCGGCACGCACAGACCGACCAGGCTCCCGCGCCCGACACCGCGGTCCCGCAGCAGATGCGCAAGGCGGTTCGAGAGTCCGTCCAACTCCCCGTAGCTCAACCGGCGTTCACCGGACGCCACGGCCACGTCGGCGGGGCACCGGCGGACCGTGCGCTCGAACAGCTCGTGCAGGGCCGCCGGTTCGAGTGCTTCCTCGTTGCGGGCCCCGTGACCTCGCTCGATGATCTGCCCGCGCTCGGACTCGTCGACCATCGGCAGGTGCCGAAGCGGCCGCCCGGGCTCCGTCAGCGCGGACTCCAGAAGCACCTCGAAGTGGTCGGCCATGCGTGCGACCGTCTGCTCACCGAACAGGTCGGTGCTGTACTCGAATCCGAAGCGCATCCCTTCGGGAGCGGCCTGGATCATGAGCGTCAGGTCGAAGCGAGCGACGCCGACGCTCATCCCCTCTTCGATGAGACGGTGCATCCAGGGCTTCGCCTGAACCAGAGCGGATTCGTGCTCCAGGAGCGGGAGGCTCTCGTCGGCGAACATCACCTGGAAGACGGGGTTGTAGCCGAGGCTGCGCGCCGGACTCAGCGCCTCGACCAGCCGCTCGAAGGGGACCTGCTGGTGGCTCTGCGCGTCGAAGAGCTGCTTGCGCACCTGCAGCAGCACGTCCTCGAAGGTGGGTTCGCCCCGCAGGTCCACACGGACGGCGACCGTGTTCACCAGGAACCCGACCATGGACTCCAGCTCGACACGGTTGCGGTCCGCGATCGGTACGCCGATGACGACGTCGTCCTGCCCGCTGTACCGGGACAGGAAGACCGCGAAGCTGCTGAGCATGGTGATGTAGTTCGTCACCTGGTGCTCACGGCTCAACTGGCCGACGCGTTCGGTCATCCGGGCGGACAGCTGCCGCCTCAGGAAGTCGCCCTTGTAGCTCTGCTCGTCGGGCCGCGGGAAATCGGTGGGCAGCGTGAGCAGTTCAGGAGCGCCGGCCAGCTGCTCCTTCCAGTGGTCGAGATGGAACGCGAGCCTGTCCTCCTCCAGCCAACTCTGCTGCCACACCGCGTAGTCGGCGTACTGGACCTCCAGGTCCTGCAGCGGCGAGGGCTCGCCCTCGGCCAGGGCCCGGCAGATCTGGAGGAACTCCTGGCCGAAGACGCCGATGGAGTAGCCGTCGAAGACGGTGTGGTGGGCGCTGAGCGCCAGCACCTGTTCCGCATCGGAGAGCCGGAGGAGCCGGGCACGCAGCAGAGGACCCGTTGCCAGGTCGTAGGGCTGGTCCCACCACCTGCGGATCTCCTCCTGCGCCCGCTGCTCGGACTCCTCCTCGGAAAGCCCCGAGAGATCCGTCGTGGGCAGTGCGACGTCCCACTCGTCCGCGATGATCTGCCAGACCTGGCCGTCCTCTTCGCGGAAGGTGGTCCTCAGCGGTTCGTGGCGCCGGATCATCTCGTGCAGCCCGTCCCGCAGCACCGTCGCCTCGATGAACCCCGGCAGCGGGATGAGCCAGTTGACGGTGTACGAGGTGGTTCCGGGGCTGAGCCGGTCGATGAAGAAGAGCCGCTGCTGGTCGAAGGTGGCCGGCAGCGGCACGCCGCGCGGCGAAGGGCTCAGCGGACGCTGCTCCAGCGGCTGCAACTCCTCCTTACGCCGCTGCAGTTCGCGTGCCACCTCGGCGATCGTCGGGAGGTCGAAGAAGAGGCGGACGGGAACCTCGAGCGAGAACACCTGGCGGACGCGGGCCACCAGCTGCACCGCGAGAAGCGAGTGCCCGCCGAGCTCGAAGAAGTTGTCGAAGACGCCGATGGGCGAGCGGCCCAGGGTCTGTTCCCACACCGAGACGAGCAGAGCCTCCGTGGTGTTGCGGGCCGGCACGCGGGTCGCCGAACCCGTGGAGGAAGCGTCCTGCGGCAGCAGCAGCGCGCGCCGGTCGAGCTTGCCGCTGGAGGTGACGGGCAGGACATCGAGCGCGATGAGGTCGGACGGCACCATGTAGGCGGGAAGCCGCTCGGCCAGGTGGGCGTGGAGCTGGGGCATCAGAAGGTGCTGGATCTCCGCCTTCAGCGGCTGGTTGGCGTAGTTCGACCAGTCCTGCTCGTCGCTCCCGGGCCCGGCGGGGGTGACGAACTCCTCGTCGTCGGCGCCGTGTTCGGCGTCCGCACGGGTCAGGAGGACGGAGAAGGTGCCGTCCGCGCCGTGGCGGCTCCAGTCGAGCACGGCCCGGTAGCCGGCCTGTTCGGCGAGTTCCCGCACGTCCTCGGGGTCGAGGCCCGCGGCCGGCCTGTCCTGTGCGCGCCAGGCCTCCACCGTCTCCAGCCCGGACCCTCCCTTGAGCCAGCGGAGGGTCCGTACCGCCTCCTCCACGCGGGAGTTGGGGACGTTGCGCACCCGCAGCACGCCGGATCCGCCGGCTTCCAGCCTTTCGCGCAGCGCCGGGAGGGTGAGGCGTTCGGCGTTCCAGTCGAGCTCAGGGATGCCCGGTTCCGCGCGGCCGGCGGTGTCCGCGGGGTCGCCGATGTGCAGCACCACCTGGTAGCGGAACATCGACATCTCGTTGACGTGGCGGCCACGCTTGGGCCGTATCTCCACCCGGGAGACGACGCCGGCCGCGGCAGCCCAGTCCCGGAAGAACTGCGGGTCCAGGGTCAGCTCTTCTTCCTGCTGCACCCGGTGCTGGACGCGCTGCCAGAGCTGCTCACGCGTCATCGAATCGGGGGCGCGGTCCGCCTCGACGCTGGCGTGGAAGGCATCGAGGAGCGGGAGGCTGCGGACGTCGCCGACGATCACCCGTCCGCCGTCCGCGACGCGGGACACCGCTCCTTCGAGGACCCGGACCAGGTAGTCGATGTCGGGGAAGTACTGGATCACCGAGTTGATGACGACGGTGTCGACCGACTCCAGTTCGAGGTCGCCGATCCCGTCGGCCTCCCTCTGGTGCAGCACGACCGAGTCCCGCAACTCCGGTTGCGAGTCGAGGCGGCCGCGGACGGACTCGAGCACCGACGAGGAGAAGTCCGTTCCGTAGTACCGACGGCATCCGGCAGCGAGCGGGAAGAGCAACAGGCCCGTGCCGCAGCCGATCTCCAGGATGGCTTGCGGGTCGTAGCCGCGGACCAGGGAGACCGTGTCCTCCTGCCAGGCCCGCATCTCGTCCAGCGGGATCGGCATGCCGGTGTAGCTGCTGTTCCAGCCCGAGAAGTCGTGACCGTCCTCGGACGCCTGCGCCGCGTTGGGGTCGAAGGCGTCGTACACCTCGCGCCAGCGGTCGATGCGCTTGCCCGCCAGCGAGTCGCCGTGATGCTGGACCGCCGAGTGGGCCAGCTGCGGATGCGGCACGACGTACGAGACCAGCGACCTGTCGCCCGTCCTGTCCTCACGGACGATGGTCGCCGCGTCCTGGACGACGGGGTGCTCGCTCAAGACGCTGTCGATCTCGCCGAGTTCGATGCGGTAGCCGCGGATCTTGACCTGGGAGTCGGTGCGCCCGAGGAACTCCAGGTTTCCGTCGGCCCGCCACCGCGCCATGTCGCCCGTCTTGTAGATGCGTTCACCGGGCGTCGCGCTGAAGGGCGACGGGATGTACTTGCTCGCCGTCAGCTCCGGCTCGTTCGCGTAGCAGGAGCTGAGGCAGATGCCGCCGATGTAGAGGTCGCCCGGTACGTCGATCGGGCACGGGCGCAGGGACTCGTCGAGGACGTAGTAACTCGCGTTCTGGATGGGCTTTCCGTACGGGATGCTCGACCAGGCGGGGTCGACCTCGCCGACGGGGAAGAAGTTCGACCAGACCGTTGCTTCCGTGGCACCGCCGAGGCCGACGACCTGGACGTTCGGGAACGCCGCCCTCATCACGTCCGGCGAGTGCACCGGGATCCAGTCGCCGGACATGAAGATCAGGCGCAGCGACGGGGAGACGATCTCGTTGGCGCCCTCGCCGTTCGTGGGCAGGAACGGCACCAGCTGCATCAGGGCGGCGGGCGCGGAGTCCCAGAACGTGATGGGTTCGTCCGCCATGTAGGCCAGCAGATTCGCCGGCTCCTGGATGTCCTCGCTCGTGGCGACCCGGAGCGAACCGCCGGCGGCAAGGACGCCGAAGATGTCGTAAACGGACAGGTCGAAGGTCAGCGCGGTGACGAACAGGACGCGGTCGTCAGGTCCCACGGAGAAGGTGTTGTTGACCCACTCGATCAGGTTCACCGCGGGGAAGTGCGCGACCGTGACGCCCTTCGGGGTTCCGGTCGAGCCGGAGGTGAAGATGATGTAGGCGATGTCCTGAGAGGTGCCCTGCAGGGAGAGATTCTCCTGCGGCATGCTCGCCAGCTCGGCCGACGAGTGGACGGCATAGGGAGTGTCATATACCGGCTCGTCGTCGCCCGCCGGGTCCATGCACAGGACGTGGGCAAGGTGTGGCAGCGGATCGGCAGTCAGGACGCGCGGCATGAGGGTGTGCTGCGTCAGTACACACGTGATCTTCAGCGAGTCGATGATCCAGTGCCAGCGCTTCACGGGGGCGTTGGCGTCCAGAGGGACGTATGTGCCCCCGACCTTCAGGATCCCGAGCAGCGCGGGAATCATCTCCGCGGAGCGCTCCATGAGGATCGCGATCTGGTCCCCACGGCCGAGTCCGAGCTGCTTCAGACGGTGCGCGATCTGGTTGGCCAGCTCGTTGACCTCGCGGTACGTCCAGCGCTCGTCACGGAAGAGCAGGGCCAGGGCCTCGGGGGTCTCCGCGGCCTGCTGCTCGAAGAGCTCGTGCATGCAGAGGTCCTGCGAGTACGGCGTCTCCGTGTCGTTCCACTCGTGGACGAGCTGAGTGAACTCCGCGGGGGTGAGGAGGGCCAGCTCCCCCAGGCGTGCCTCCGGCTTGCGCACGAGATCCATGACGGTCTGGCGCAGGTGTCCCGCCATCCGCTCGACCGACTCCGCCGCGAAGCGCTGCGTGTCGTAGTGGATCGTGAGCGTGAGGCGTGCGCCGGGTGTCACCACGACGCTCAGGGGATAGGCCGCGTGGCTCTCCTCCCAGGTCCTGACCATCCGGAGCGGCCCGGTCCCGGGTGCCGCTTCGTGGTCGTCGACCGTCAGCACGCTGTCGAAGAGCGCCTCCCCGGAACCGATCCCGCTCCACTGCTGAACCATCAGCAGCGGGCTGTACTCGTGTTCCTGGATCCGCGCGTACTGACCCTGCAGGCCCCGCATCCACTCCGCCCAGCCCATCGAGGCCGGCAC
This sequence comes from Streptomyces bathyalis, assembly GCF_015910445.1. Classification (NCBI taxonomy): domain Bacteria; kingdom Bacillati; phylum Actinomycetota; class Actinomycetes; order Kitasatosporales; family Streptomycetaceae; genus Streptomyces; species Streptomyces bathyalis. Next base: position 5,315,566 of record NZ_CP048882.1, on the reverse strand, counting down.
GCGGACGCGCAGGGGAAGGGTGTTGATGAGAAGCCCCACCGTGCCCTCGATGCCGGGCAGTTCGGCCGACCGGCCGGGAGTGGTGACCCCCATGACCACGTCGTCGGCGCCCTTGTAGCGGCTCAGCAGGAACGCCCAGGCTCCCCGGACGAGGGTGGGGATCGTCAGGTCCTGCTGCTCACCCGCGGCACGCAGGGCCGCGGTCTCCTGCTCGTCCAGGACGAGTGAGACCTGAGCGTAAGCAGCGGGCGCCGGGTCCGCGGTCGCGTCCTCGTCGGCGGAAGGCTTGAGCTCGCAGGGCAGCGGACTGGCGGACGCGACGGACTCCAGCTCGTCACGCCAGAATCCTTCGGCCCGACCGGCGTCCTGACGCCGAAGCCATTCGACGTAATCCTGAAAGGGCGTCACCGGCCGGTCGTCGACGGGCCGCTGAGAAGTCAGACACTCGTAGATCTCTTCGACATCGCGAAGGACGATCGCCTGACTGCTCGCATCCAGAAGAATGTAGTGAAAACTCCAGAGAACCTGATATTTCGCCTCGGCCAGACGAGAGACGTGGAGCCGCCACAGCGGCGCCTCGTCCAGGGAGAACGCCTGCGCACGGTCCCGCTGCACGATCGCCTCGATCGCGTCGGACTGCCCCTCTGCGTCCAGGGCCCGCAGGTCCTCCTGACCGAAAGGGAAATCCACGCTTTCCCGAACGGTTTGCACAGGTTCATCGCCGGGCTGCTCACCGAAATCGGTCCTCAGCACGGCATGCCTCTTCATGACGTGCGCCCAGCTCCGGCGAAATGCCTCCACGTCGAGATCGTGCGCAATCTCGAGCACGACCTGAGCGTGGTAGAGCCCGGTCCTTTCACCATGGCGGGACTGGAACAGGATGCCTTGCTGAGCCGGTGCCATCGGGTAGGAAACATCGACCCGTCCGTCGCCGGAAAAGGCAACGGCGTCTTCCGTTGAGTCATGGAAAGTACTCAAGGCTGCAGTCCTCTGGAATCATGAAGGATGATTTGCGCTGCCGGTACTGGCCATGGGAAACGCCGCCCGCGAAACAGGACTTGAATGGTGTTTCGGCTCGGGGTGTCCCATGACGGCCGCTGTCGGCGGTTTTCTGACCGGTGCGCATTGACGTAGCCGATCACATCGAGTCCGGAGAGGACCCGGTAAATACCTCGTCAGTGGCCTGAGAGAGTCCGAATTGCTCCGGCGCGGGGCCGGTCAGGTGACTGCCGAGGTGGAGCGGTGGCCCAGGACCCGCGCGTCAGATGTGCGCTCCTGGAACCCGGGTGCTCGATGCCCTCCCGCGGACGGGCGCTGCCGCACCCTCGATGGGGAGGAAGCCGTCGGAGCTGGCTTCTGGGGGCCGGCGTCCGGTCAGCGCGTGGATGCTGCCGGCGCCCGCCGCCCTGACAGTGGTGAAGCGACTGTCGCCTTGATCGCGTCGAAGTCGTCGACGCCGAATGTGCTTGTGATGCTGAACGTGCTCGTGGTGCTCGATGGTGCACCGGCGCCGCCGGCCTGGGGGACATCGGAAGGGTTCCGCGGAACTCCGCCCCCGGGAGGACCGCCTCGGCGACTAAGAGGCGGGTCGTTGATAACTCCCGCACCTCACCGCCTTCGCTCAAGCTCTCTAAGCGGATCTCGGCGACCTTCAGGGGTAATGCTGAGGAATGCCCGCGACGCGTACGGGCCTGGCTTGATATCCCGGCTCTCAACGCCGCAGTCGATCTTCTGGAGCTGACGGATTCACTCGGCTTCCTGACCGGAATCGCCCCTCGCCCGTGAAGCAGGGCCGCTTTGATGCCGGCTGCGTGTACGACACCGGAAGCGCCCGCATGGCGAGAGTGCCCGGGTTTGAGCCTGGCCCGTCTCTCCATTTTCAGTCCCCCGAATGAGAAAAGTCCCTGTGGAACTCACAGGTGACGCACCTCGCTTGTGTGAGGGCTTCGGGGCCATGCCCGTTCACAACCTGTTCACACGTTCCGAATGTTTATACGCGGGCAGCCGCCTCCGTCAACGGTTGGGATCGGCTCCCCGGGCCCTCCGGCGTCTGACATCACGCTTTCCACGGAACGCACAGCGATTCGATGACATAAGTCATGTCTGACATGATCATGTATGTCATGCCGAGTCAGAGGGGCGGGACGGTCGCGAAGGGCTCTCCGCGGTGCTCACCCGCGCCTGTCACGGCCGCCCTCGCAGGTGCTCCGGAGCTTCCGTCAACTGACGCGGGTGACCCGTCCGCTCGGACCGGTCGGGACGGCGGAGCATCTCCGACCGCACCACCGGATGGCCGACTGCGACGCCGGTCAGGCCACTTCCACCGTGCTGATCGACGCGCGGCCCTCCACCGGCCGGGTCGGGAACGGGGGCCTGAGGCCCGAGAAGAGATCGTCCTCGGGGAGGCAGGTGTCGACGAGCGACTTCGCGAGCTCGTACTCCTCCGTCGGCCAGACCTCCTTGTGGATCTCCAGCGGGACGGAGAACCAGCCCCCGTCCGGGTCGATCTGCGTGGCGTGGGCGGTCAACGCCTCGTCGCGGACCGCGAAGAAGTCGTCGCAGGTCACGAACGTCGTCAGCTCCCGCTCCCGGTCCTCGAACGGAGCCATCGCCCGTAGCCATTCGGCGCCGAGGGCGTGCAGCCCGCGTTCGAGCAGCGCGCCGTACAGGGCGCGGGTGCGCCGCGGGTTGAGGGTCTGGTTGTAGTAGATCTTCTGCGGCTGCCAGGCGGCGCCGGCCTCCGGGTATTTGGCGGCGTCGCCCGCGGCCTCGAATGCCGCCATCGAGATCTTGTGTGTCATGACGTGATCGGGGTGCGGGTAGCCGCCGACCTCGTCGTACGTCGTCATCACGTGCGGGCGGAACTCGCGGATCAGCTTCACCAGCGGCTCGGCGGCCGTCTCGACGTCCTGGAGCGCGAAGCAGCCCTCCGGCAGCGGTGGCAGCGGATCGCCCTCGGGGAAGCCGGAGTCGACGAAGCCCAGCCACGCCTGCTTCACGCCGAGGATCGCACAGGCCCGTTCCATCTCCTCGCGGCGCACCTCGTGGATGTTCGCCTCGATCCAGGCGTCGCCCTGCAGCTTGGGATTGAGTACCGAGCCGCGCTCACCGCCGGTACAGGTCGCGACCAGCACATCCACGCCGGTGGACACGTACTTCGCCATGGTCGCGGCACCCTTGCTCGACTCGTCGTCGGGGTGGGCGTGCACGGCCATCAATCGCAGTCGCTGTCTCACGGCCGCACCTGCCACGTCGCCGGCAGCGGACGAGTGCCCGCCGACACAACGTCGGGTAAGAGGCAAAAGGGCATGGTTGTTCCCCTGTCTGGTCGTTGATTGCGGCAGCTGAAGGCGGGTCCGTCACGTGGACCGGCGCGTGCTGCATCGAGAGCGAGCGTTCTAACGCGCGGCTGCGCCGGGAGTCAATCGCATCTTCGAGTGGCAAAAATCATGACAGTGGGTGTTCAACCTGCCATGTCGGTCCTGGAGTCGGTCGGCCCGGCAGGGGAAGCGCCTGATGGACGGCGGTGCGCACGCGCACGCTGACCACCGGCGTGATGTCACGGTGGAGGTATCGGTGCCGGGCCGGCAGCGATGCGGAAGCTCAGCTTCGGGCCGGCCCGGCCCGTCAGGCGAGGGGCGAGGCGAGGGTGACGACCGTGATGTCGGACTCGGCACCGACGCGGATCGGCGGGCCGAAGGAGCCCGCGCCACGGGTCACATAGAGCTGGGTGTCGCCGTAGCGGTCCAGGCCCGCCACGGTGGGATTGTCCAGCCTGGCCAGGTACGTGCCCGGCCAGAGCTGTCCGCCGTGGGTGTGGCCGGAGAGCTGCAGGCCCACGCCGTGATTCACCGCGTCGTGGATCTGCACCGGCTGGTGGGCCATCAGCACGGACGCGCGGGAGGGGTCGCGGTCGCCCAGCGCGGCCTCGAAGTCGGGCCCCTCGCCGATGGGTTCACCTCCGAGGTCGTTGACTCCCGCGAGGTCGAAGCCGGGCATCTCGCGGCGCTCGTTCTCCAGCGGGTGGATGCCGATGCCGCGGAAGTGGTCGATCCAGGAGCGGGCATCGCCGAAGTACTCGTGGTTGCCCGTCACGAAGTAGGTGCCCTGCCGGGAGCGGAGCCGGGTCAGCGGTTCGACTGCCGGGGCGAGATCCTCGACGGTGCCGTCGACGACGTCCCCCACGATGGTCACCAGATCCGGCTGGGTCGCGTTGATCGCCTCGACGATCCTCCGGGTGTGACCGCGCCCCAGGACCGGCCCGACGTGCACGTCGCTGACCACTGCGATGCGGTAACCGTGGGCGCTGCGCGGCAACTTGGGGAGCGTGACGGTGACGCGCCTGGTGGTGGGGCCGTTGAGGAGGCTCACGGCGCCGGTGGCGACGGTTGTCGTGGCGACAGCGGTGGCGCCGATCGCGAGGGTGCGGGCGACGAAGAGCCGCCGGGAGGGACCGCCACCTCCGGCCTTCCCGGGGGCTTCGCCTCCCGGGCCGTCGTGCCCGGAAGCGCCCAACTCGGCGGCGGGGGCGGCCGGTTGCCCTCGGCGGACGCAGCCCTTCCGCCCTCGCGTGAGTGCTTCGCCTCCGGGCCCGGGTCCGGCCGGGGCCAGGACTTCGCCCGCCGGTTCACCTTCCGGGCCGCTCCCCCGGGACGCCATGCGCGTGAGGGTGTCGCCGTCCAAGTCCTCGACGGCCGGGGCTTCTTCGCCGGAACGGTCGGGCAAGGCTTCTTCGCCGGAACGGCCGGGCGAGCCGGCGGCACGGCGGTCGAGCCACCGGAGAAGGAGTGGACGCACCAACTCCCCTGCGAGCAGGGCGAAGGTGAGATAGACCAGCATGGCCAGCCAGAGGTAACCCGGCCAGGCGATCACGCGCAGGATTCCGAAGGGCGCACCGGCGGGGCCGGCGATCAGCGTCCCGACCGCGGTCCCCGAGAGCAGCCACACCAGAACGGTGCCGGTACGCCGCCACCGTCCGCCCTCGCGGGAGACGTCCTTGACCAGGCGTCTCCACAGGTACCAGTGAACGGTCACCAGCAAGGGGATGGCGACGATGTTCAGGAGTAAGAGGGCCATGCCGGCGCTCCCCCGTTCCTGCGGCCGCCGCACAGTCTTCGCATTCCGAGGACGCCGGTCGCGCCCGGAGGCACTGAGGCGCGTGCGGCCTGCGTCCGGCGCCAGTGGTGCGCCGTGCGTTCGGGGGCGACGGACGTGTGACCACGCTCGTAGGCGAGGTCACGGGCGAACGAGCTCGGGAGGGTCGAATGCCGCACGCCGGAGGCGGGCGATAACCAGGAGAGGCGGCGAGGCGCCGTGAGGGGTCGGGACATGGCCAAAGTATGGCCGTACTTCTGACCGCGCCGCCCGGGCGGGCGGGCCGTGCCGCCGCATCCGGACGGTGAGGTCCCCTCGATCAGCACGTTAGGAGGAGCCACGGGCACGCAGGTCCCGTGGCTGGTTGCCCCTTCGGCGTCAGTGACCGGGCGCCTTCGACGGGACCGGCAGCGGTTCCACCACGGCTCGCTCGCCCGGCATCGCCCGCTCCCTGACGCGGAAGTGGTCCGGGCTCGAAGGCCATTCACGGAAGCGCCGGAACAGCATCGGCACGCCTCGGGCGACGGAAAGGTCGGAGCTGTCCATGGCCTGCATGTGCACATGTGGCTGCGTCGAGTTGCCGGAGTTGCCGCAGTTACCGATGTGCTGGCCTTCCGCGACCTTCTCGCCGACGGACACGCGGATGGAGCCGGCCTGGAAGTGCGCCAGAGCCAGGAAGGTGCGGCTCTCCGGCATCGAGATGATCACGTGGTTGCCCGCGACGGCGCCCACGCCCTGACGCACCCGTCCGGCCTGCCCCAACGCGTAAGGCACCAACGCCAGTTGCGACCGGCGCCCTTCGTGATCGATCTCCCCGTCGTGCACGGCGACGACGGTGCCGCTCCTGGGAGCGAGAACCGGCTGGCCGAACGCGAAGTAGAGCTCCGGCGGCTCGGTGGCGAGGAAGGTCCGCCAGCTACGGCTGCCGGCCGTCCGGTGGCGCTCGTCCACGCCGACGAAGTCGATGGCGTAGCGCCCGCCGAACATGTCGGTTCCGTGACTCGGGACCCGCCGGGCAGGGCTGTTCTCGACGCGCCACCGCCCCGTGAAGGGCAGAGAGACCTCGATCCCCCCGTCCCCCGGACTCTGTGACGGTAACTCTGAGGCCATGGCCTCATCATAAGTCAGCACCCCCGCAAGGGCGGTGGCGCCGACGGCGACCGTCCGGGCGACGAAGAGCCGACGAGGAGGGCCGGCTTCCCCGGTCCCGTTGTCGCCGGGGGCATCGTTTCCGGAGCCCTCACCCTCGGGTCCGGGAGAGGTGGGCCCGTCCGCGCCGCCGCCCTTCCCGCTCTGCCGGTTGGCCTCGCTCCCGGACCCGTGTCCGGCGCCGGCCAGGACCTCACCCGCCGGGTCCTGGCGTGCCGGGCCCGTTTCCTCGCCGGGCCCTTCCGGCGTTCGGGCGGCTCGGCGGGCGAACCACCGGCGCAGCAGTGGCCGGACGACCTCGCCCAGGAGCAGGGCGAGGGTGAGATACCCCAGCAGGGCCGCCCACAGGTCCGCCCAGGCGAAGACGCGGAGGGTCTGGAAGAGCGCGACGTCAGGTCCGGCGGTCAGTATGCCGACGCTGATCGCCACGAAAAGGAACACCAGCACCGTGCCGGCACGTCGCCACGGTCCGCCCTGGCGGGAGACGTCCTTCACCAGGCGTTTCCACAAGTACCAGTGGAGGGCGGCGAGTACGCACAGGAGCAGGACGTCGTTCAGAAGCAAGAGGGCCATGCCTGAGCTCCCCCGTTCCTGTGGGCACCGGACAGTTCTCGCATGCCGAGCACACCGAGCGCTGAAGGTAACTCTTCTCCGACCATGCGCTCACCTTAGGTGAGCGCCACGACGGCGGGCAGTGGTGTCCTCTCGGGGCAAGACGGTCCTGAGCTGCGTGAATTCCGAACCGCGGCACGAGCCCGGACGTCCGACGCCGGGTTCCGCGTCTCCCGCGGCCCTCCGCAAAGTGATGACAATTGCCACGTCCTCAGGTCGATTTCGGGTTTGTCTCACGTAGCGTCAGATCGAAGCGACATGATGCCGTGTCATGCGTGATGGACTGGCACGGCGGTCTGTTCCTGGCGATCTGCGTTCGCCTGCCGAGCTGTTGCTTCCATCATTCGTACGCCGTTCGCGGGCCGCCCGGTCCGAGAGGACGGATGAGCGGGGCGTTGTCACGCTCGCGGCGCATGGTGCGACGGGCGGCCGCCTCCGGCGGCGTCCGCCGGAACCGTTCTGCGTATCCGCGGCCATGGCACGCCCACGTTCCTCGGCGTGGACCGGAACCGGTGCGTGGCTGCGCACGCACCGAGCCGTCCTGAACAGGGCCGGGGCCGCGGGGAGTTCGGCCGGACCTCGGCCGTCGTGGACGCGGCGCCGTCCGCTCGCCGCGGCTCAACGGCCTCCTTCCCCGTCAGGGGCGGCCCGAATGAGGTGACCGCGCCAGGCGGCTCCGGCGAGGACCACGGCCGGGGCCCGGCCGGACCGGCTGTGTCTTCACGTCCGGGCCTGCCGCCGAACCCGGGCGGGGGCTTGCTCCACCAGTACTGCCATGGCAGTCCGTCGCGCCTGCCGTGTAACCGACACTCAGACATTTCACTGCGGGAGAGACCATGCGAGCCGTTCCGTCAGTTGTTCGCCGTAAGAACCTCGTCACCGCTCTGGCCGTGGGTGCTGTTCTGACCATTGCCGTGACGGCCACCCCCGGACACGCCGAGGACATCGGGACGGTCGCAAATGCCGGGAGCGCCAAGGCGGTTGACGGCAGTTACCTGGTGATGTTCGAGAAGGGCAAGCGGCCCGACGTCGCCGGCGAGTACGGCGTGCGGGTGCTGGAGAGATACGACAGCGCGGTGAACGGGGTGCTGGTCCGTGCCGGGGAGGAGCAGGCGAAGCGGATGGCGGCCGACCCGTCCGTACGGCTGGTGGAGCAGAACACCAAGGTGGAGCGCGTCACTTCGCGCAAGAAGACGCAGCAGGATCCGCCGTCCTGCGGGCTGGACCGGATCGACCAGCCGTCGCTTCCGCTCGACAACTCCTACAGCTACCCGGCCGGCGCGGGTGCCGGCGTGGACGTCTACATGCTCGACACCGGCATCGACTACGACCACCCCGACCTGCGGCCGCGTGCCAAGCCCGGCTTCGACGCCTTCGGCGGGGACGGCAAGGACGAGAACGGCAACGGCACCGCCATGGCAGGGATCGTCGGCGGCACCGAGCACGGCGTGGCCAAGAAGGCCACGATGATCTCGGTGAAGGTGCTCGACGCGGAGGCCGGCGGGACGATCGCCGGTGTGCTCGACGGCATCGACTGGATCACCAAGCACGCCTCGGGACCCTCGGTGGCGAATGTCGTCATCGGCGTCCCCGCAAGTGACGTGCTCGACGATGCGGTCCGCAACTCCATTGCTTCCGGGGTCACTTACTCGCTGGAGGCGGGTGCCGACTCGGCCGATGTCGCCGACTCCTCCCCGGCGCGGGTGGCGGAGGGCATCACCGTGGGCTCCTCGGACTGCGGCGACAAGGTCGCCCCGTTCAGCAATCACGGGCAGGGCATGGACATCTACGCCCCCGGCGTGGACATCACGACCGACTCGCCGGGCGGAGGAACTCAGACCATCTCCGGCACCACGGCCTCGGGAGCGCATGCCTCCGGTGCGGCCGCGCTCCATCTCGGCCGGCACCCGAGGGCGACCCCGGGTGAGGTGGGCAAGGCGCTCGACCGTGCGGCGGCTGTCGGAGTACTCACCGGTGTTCCGAACAGCGCCACACCCAACAAGCTGCTCCAGGTGAAGCGCTGACCGATGCCGCCGTGGCCGGCTCCCCGGGGCGCGGTGGCAAGGCCACCGTCCACCCCGTCCGGAGCCGGCACGCGCTGCGGGCCGGAAGACCGGGGCGGCTGCGGCGCCGCTCCCGCCCCGACAGCACGACTTCGTCCCTGCTCACGCCGATAGTTTCACCAGGAAAACATCAACAATTCGGACTCTGTGGACACACGACACCAGACGCCCACAACTTGCGCGAATTACTCGATGGTTGCCGGCGGTCTGATGTTCTATATGCAGTTTGACGAGGAAAGATCCATCGTCCGGAGTCCATATTGACATACGTCCGGGTGCTCGGAAAACTGTCGGCGCACTGAACCCTCACGGTCAGGGCACAGAACATCCCCAAACCGAATCCCAATTCAACGGGCGGAAATTTGCTACTCATCGAAGATCTTGTGAAGTGCTACAAGCGTGGCACGCGCGCAAATGACGGCATTGACTTACGCGTCGAGGCAGGAGAGGTGGTCGGCCTGCTGGGCCACAACGGCGCCGGCAAGACCACCCTCGTCAACCAGGTCGCCGGACTCGTCGTACCGACGTCCGGAACGATTCGCGTCGACGGATGCGACCCGGTCGCCGAACCCGCCAAGGTTCGCCGAATGGTCGCCGTCATGCCCCAGGCCCATGCGCCTCTGTCCGGTGTGACTCCCCGCCAGGCCATCCGGTCGATGGCGCGCATCCGCGGTTTGAACAAGCGCGACGCCATTGCCCGCACCAGCGAACTGATCGACGCGCTGGACCTCGGCGAGTGGGCCGACACCATGGGGGAACGGCTTTCCGGAGGTGTCCGGAGACTTACGGGGTTCGGTATGGCCGCGGCAGCGCCGGGGCGGGTCGTCATGCTGGACGAACCCACCAACGACGTCGACCCCGTGCGCCGCAGGCTGCTGTGGGAGCAGATCCGCGAACTCGCCAACAAGGGCTGCGCGGTACTCCTCGTCACCCACAACGTGGTCGAGGCCGAGCGCAGCGTGGACCGCATCGTGGTGCTGGACTCCGGCAAGGTGATCGCGGAGGGTACGGCGCCCCAGCTGCGCTCCCGCGCGGTCGGCGAGCTCCGGCTGGAGCTGACGGCGGAGAGCGTGGACACTCTCCCGCCCGTCCCCGACCACATCCGCACCGCGGGCCCCGCGGTGCGCAGCTCCCGGCGGCTGGTGATTCCCCTCGACTCGGGCGTGGCCTCCGACGCGCTCGCCTGGGCACAGCAGCTGCGTGAGTCGCAGACCATCGACGAGTTCGCGCTTCTCCCGGTCGGCCTGGAGGACGTGTACCTGGAGCTCGCCGGCGGCGAGGGCGACGACAAGGTGAAGGGGGAGCAGGGTGAACCACTGGCTGCGTAGTTACGGCTTGCTTCTTTCCTGGACCGGGTTGCGCAGCCGCGCGACCCTGCCCCTGAACCTCGTCGTCCAGACCTGCCTGGCGGTGGGCATCATCGTCGGATTCGCATACCTCGTTCCCGAGATGAATGATGCGACGGCGCTCTATCTGGCGACCGGTGCCCCGGTACTGGGGCTCATCACGGTCGGAATGGTGATCGGGCCGCAGGAAGCCGCGTCCGCGAAGCAGGAAGGGATTTTCGACTTCAACCGGTCGCTGCCCGTGCCTCGCAGCGCTCTTCTCGCCTCGGACGCCACGGTTGCTCTGATCACCGCGTTGCCCGGAATGTTCGCCGCCCTTGTCGTTGCGGCTCTGCGATTCGATCTGACCCTTCGGATCAGTCCCCTTGTCATTCCGGCAATTCTCCTGACCGCATTCGCCGCCATCGGTATCGGTTACGGCATCGGATATGGAATGGCGCCGCCTGCGGCCCGCATGATGTCGCAGCTGGTCGTGTTCGTGGCACTGATGTTCTCGCCGATCACATTCCCGGCTTCCCGGCTTCCGGACTGGTTTGCGTCTCTGCACAACGTGCTTCCGTTCCAGTACATGGCCGAGAGTGTCCGCGACACGTTGAGCACGCCGCCCGAGGGCGTCTCACTCCTCCCGTTCGGAGCGCTCGCGATCTGGTCGCTCCTCGGATTCATGGTCACCTTCCGGGTGATGTCCCGTAGGCCGTAGCACGGCCGGACCGGCCAAGGCCCGATGAGGGGTTCCCGTCAGCGCCGCTGACGGGAACCCCTCACGTCTGAACGGGGCACCTGTCAGGCTCCCTGCCACCCCCCTCCTGCTGCGCCCGCACCCGCACAGGTGAACCGGCCGAGCGCCCGCGAGGCTTCTGTGCCTTCATGGAGACAGGACGTTTGCCGCAGGTCACCGGCCTGGAGCGACCGTACAACCCCGTACGGCGCTCACGGCACGACGGGATGGGTGCGCATGAGTGAGAGCACGAAAGCTGCCCTGGCAACGGGCCTCGCGGCCGGCTACGTCCTCGGGCGTGGCCGCAAGGCGAAGCTCGCGATGGCCGTCGCCGCGTATCTGGCGACCAAGAAGCTCAAGGCCAAACCGCAGGACCTCCTCGCGGCGGGTGCCGAGAAACTCGGCGACTCGGGTCAGCTCTCCCAGCTCGCCGAGCAGTTGCGCGGTGAGGTGCTGACGGTCGGACGTGAGGCGCTGAGGACGATGGCCGACCAGCGGCTGGGCAGCCTCGCCGACGCACTCGCCGACCGGACGAAGTCGCTGAACCAGGTGCTGGAGGCCGCCGTGGAGGAAGCGGAGGGGCCGCAGGGGCCGCAGGACCAGGAAGAGCAGGAAGAAGAGGACGAGCAGAAGCCGGGCGCGGAGGAGAGACGCGGAGAAGCGGGCCGCCAGCGCCGGGGAACGCGCACGTCAGAGGGACGCACGAGGCCCCGCAGGGCGCGTCGCGAATCCGAGGGGCCGCAGGCGCCGGCGAAGAAGGCCGCGAAGAAGGCGCCTCCCAGGAAGGCGGCCAAGAAGTCCGCGCGGAATGCTGCCGAACCGTCCCGACGCCGGAGGTAGAAGCCCATGCCGGTGAAAGACAAGAAGGACAGCGACGCGCAGCCCGACGGTTCCGCCCTCGACAGGGTGCGCGAGGAACTCACCAAGTACCTGATGGCGAAGGCCAACAACCTCGTCAGCACGGCCGGGAAGAAGACGGGCGAATTCGCCGAGAAGGCCGTCTCGGGAGGGGACGGAGGCAAACTCGCGGAGCCGGTCGGCAAGATGCTCAAGGGCGAGTCACCGGCCAAGGCGCTCGGCGGTCAGATGGCCAAGACGGTGAAGGACAAGACCGTCGGCAAGGTCCAGGAACTCTTCTCGGGCGGCGGCAAGGCCGGGGAGAAGAAGGTCACGAACATCGTCGAAGTGCTCGACGTGGGACTGCCGTTGCGGCGGGTGTACGACCACTGGACCGAGTTCGAGGAGTTCAGCGGCTTCATGAAGGGCGTGGTCGAGGCCTCGCGCTCGGAAGAGGACGAAGAGGTGTCCGACTGGACGCTCAAGGTCGGGCCCTCCAAACGGAGTTGGCAGGCCACGGTGCTGGAGCAGGTGCCCGACGAGCGCATCGTCTGGGAGACCAAGGGCGAGACGAAGACGCACGGCGCCGTCTCCTTCCACGAACTCGCGCCCAGCCTCACGCGGGTCGTGGTCGTCATCGAATACACCCCCGGCGGATTCCTGGAGAAGACGGGAAACCTGTGGCGTGCGCAGGGCCGCAGGCTGCGTCTGGACCTGAAGCACTTCCAGCGCTACGTGACGCTGGGCGTCCAGGAGGTGCCGGAGGGCTGGCGCGGTGAGATCCGCGAGGGCGAAGTCGTGCGCAGCCACGATGACGCGCTCGCCGCCGAAGAAGCGGACCAGGGCGAGGGGAACGAGGAAGAAGCGGAGCACGAAGAGCCGGAGGAGAACGAGGAGGGGGACGAGGACGAGGAGGCCCGGGGCGAGGAGGCGCGGGACGAGGACTCGGAGTACGAGGAAGGCGAGGACGAGGAGGACCGGTAGCACTCTGGCCCCCCGTCGCCCCGGGCATGGGAGCGAGGGAGGGCCAGAGAACGGACGGCCGTCGTCCACGCGGCGGCACCGGCTTGGGGGCCACCCCTGCGGCTCCCGTCGAAGCGGGGGGTCAGGGGGAGGGACCGGGCCGCTGGAGCGTGGTCAGGAGTTCACGGCCACGTCCGCGCCGGTGTCCGTCGTATCGGTGATCTCGTAGACGGCGCTGAACTCGGAAGTGGTGGCGCTGGTCGGGCAGCCGAAGCCGCCCTCGACCTTCACGGGGACCTCGGCCGCGTCGAACGTGAGCGTCGACGGTGATCCGTTGCTCCAGTTGCCGGTGGCGGTGGCCGCGCCGTCCGGTGCGGCGGTCACGGTGCATTCGGCCAGGCCACTCGTCTTCAGCACGAACCCGCCCGTGGGCATGGTGAGTCCAGTGGTGCTGGGGTCCCCGTGCTGCATCGACACGGTCCAGTCGCCGCTGGTCGTCACGGACGCCTCGACGCCGGGCAGGCTCGCCGTGCAGGAGTCGTACGTCGGCGCGTTCACGGCCGACGTGACCGGCCCCGCGTCGTTGTGGTTGTCCGGGGCGGCCGGGATCTTGCCCGAGGCCTCGGAGACGGTGCAGGTCACCGTCACCGAGCCGGCGGTGAACGAGGCGCCGCCGGAAAGTCCGGCAGCGTACTCGTCGCCGGCGGGCGTGACGGTGGTCGACCCGGCCGCCGCGTCACCGGCCTTCGCGGGTGCACCCGAGAGGCCGGTGACGGTGGCGTTCGCGCTCGCCGAGCCGGCGAGCAGGAGCGCGGCGGCGGCCGTGGCGGCGGTCACCGCGACCCGTAAGGACAGGGCGTGCAGAGGACGCGTGCTCATCATGGGCTCCTTCACTGCATTCATGGGGGTGGTGCAGGGGATGCGATGGCACTCGTGCGCTCAGTCCTGCCCTCGCGTCCGCGGTCAGCTTCCGCGGGGCGGTGGGAAGGGGTCGTCGTCGACTCCGAAGGCCGCCGCGAGGGACGAGTCCGCGGAGTCGGCGTTGTCCGAGGTCCCGGCCTTGCCGGACGTGTCGGAGGTCCCGGTCGTACCGGTGCTGCCGGTCGTGCTGGTCGTGCCGCCTGAGGTAGCGACTCCCGAACCGACCGTCGCCGGACTGGACTCGGGCGCCTCCGAGCGGAAGACCGCGGGCTCGGCGGCTGCCGGTGCGTGCGCCGCGCCGCCCTCGTCCCCGCTCGCCGGCTCACCGGCCGGTTCCGCAGGGTCGGGCCGCCACGCGAACATCAGGGCGCCGCCGATGACGCCCAGCAGCGTGCCGATCATGAACCCGCCCAGGTTCGACATCACCAGGGCGGCGGCCGCGAGCAGGACGGTGATGATGCCCGCGAGCGCGCGGAACTGGGGCGCGAACCACCCGGTGAGCCCCAGCACGACGATGATGGCCGCCAGGACGACCGACGGGAAGCCGGCCGTCCCCTCATGCAGCATCACCTTCATCGGTGCCAGCGGCAGCACACCGATCTCCACACCCGAGACGACGGTGAGCAGGCCGCCCCAGAAGGGCCGTCCACGGCGCCAGCCGCGCCACTTGCGCCAGATCAGAAGCATTCCTTGGTGCCCTTGTTCACCTTCATGCTCAGGTTGTTGAGCCTGAACTTGCCTGCGTTGGTGGCCCAAGCCGTCTGCTCCAGCTTGGTTATCCGTACGTCGTCGGCCTGCTGTCCGAACAGGTCCTGCAGCCCCTGGCCGCCCTTCGGGCCCTTGTCGAGAGTGGAGGCGTCGCGTCCGATCTCGATCTTGTTGAAGGACGCGTTGCCGGAGAGCTGCGTGGCGTCGACGAAGAGGTCGGTGGCCTCGACCGGCTTGCTGCCCGTGCCTGCGGTGAGGTTCAGCGAGATGCTGCCGATGACAGGCAGGTCCGTGACGACCGACTGGCACAGGTCGTTCATCTTCGCCGTCTTGATGGCGGTGACCGCGACGGGGATCAGCTTGCCCCTCGCATTGCGGTCGACGCTGCCGTACTGCGCGAAGCCGTCGCCGTCCAGGCTGGACGCGGACACTTTGAACTGCTGTCCCGAAACGGCGAACGACGCGGCGAGCGCCCCGTTGGCCAGTGCGATCGCCAGCGCGGCGGTCGCGGCGAAGCCCGGCACGCACAGGACGGCGAATCTCCGCCAGCTCGTGCGTCCCGTCAGCTTTCTGCCGTGCGCATCCTTCATGGTGTGTCCCCTTGTGAAATGACTGGCGTCGTGACCGTTGCGTGGGGGATGTGAAGCCCGTGCGTGGTGCGAGGGGGGAACGCACAGAAGGAGACCCTGCTGTGCGGAAGAGTTACTGGCGAGTCAGGTTATGGACACCGGGCCTGCACGGCAAGGTTTCGCGCAGACAACTTTCCGCCGAACCCCGGTCGTTGGATCCGGGACGCCGCGTGAAGGCCCGAGCCCCGACCGTCCGCACACCCCTGAGCTGGACCGCATGAGCTGGGGTTACCGGGAGTAGGCACGCGCTTTCAGGCCCGCACGCCCCCTGGCGCGGGCACCGGCGCGTCCCCCTACGTGGTCAGAGGGGGTCGGCAGACCATGGACCGTGGCCGAAATCAGCCCTGACATGGGCGAGTTGGGGTCCCCCGGGAGCTCAGGAGGGGGCTTCTTGCCGCCGCTTCGGCAGGCGGCGTACGATGAATGCGCTTTCAATCCAGCGGCCCCCACGGCCTGAGCCAGGCAGGAGAGCATGGTCGCGTGAATGCTCCCACCGTGTACGACGTCGCCGGACAAGCGGGCGTCTCGATCGCGACGGTTTCGCGAGTCTATCGGGCCCCCGATTCCGTGCGCGCCGGTACGCGGGAGAAAGTCCTGGCCGCCGCCCGTGAGCTCGGCTACGTACCGAGCGGCAACGCACGGGGCCTGGCCAGCCGCAACACTCGCGTGCTCGGACTGTGCTTCCCCGACTACGCCGACCCGGACGCCGAGGACCCGGACGCCGATCTGGGCGACGACGCCGAGCTGATGCTCTACTCCGACGAGATAATCCGCGGCATGGAGCGGGCGGCCCGGCGCCACGGCTACGCCCTGCTCATCGCGGCCTCCCTCGCCGAGGGCCCGGCGAGCCTCGTCGCCGACGTCGCGGGACGCGTGGACGGTTTCGCGGTGCTCGCCCGCACCGTCCCGACGGAGGAGCTCGAGGTCATCTCGCGGCGGCTGCCCGTGGTGATGCTGGCGGGTCCGCGCGAGGACGCGCCGCTGGACCACCTCGACCACGTCGAAGTGGCCAACTTCGACGGCGAACTCGCCCTCACCAGGCACCTCATCGCCGACCACGGCCTGACCCGGCTCGCCTTCGCCGGCAGCACGGAGGACTCCCCCGACGGCGAGGCCCGCTTCCGCGGCTTCCAGGCGGCGCATCTCGAGGCCGGCCTGCCTGTCCCCGAGAGCCCGGACGTGCGGTCCGACCTGACACAGGCGGAGGGTGAGCGCGCCGTGGCGCAGCTCCTCGACCGCGGGGGCGAGCTGCCGCAGGCGGTGGCGTTCGCCAATGACCAGATGGCGGTCGGCGCGCTCTCGGAGCTGCGCCGGCGGGGCGTGCGCGTCCCGGAGGATCTGGCGGTCGTCGGCTTCGACGGGATTCCGCTCGGACGTCTGGTGACGCCGGCGCTGACGACGGTGCGGCAGCCGATGCGGCGCATCGGCGAGGAAGCGGTGGAGCTGCTGGTCGCGAGGCTCGAGGACCGCACGCGGGAGCCTGTCTCGCAGGTGCTGCCGGTCTCGGTCGTACGCCGGTCCAGCTGCGGATGCCCGCCCCGGAACGCCCCGTAGACCACTGACGGCACCGCAGGCGGCGCTTCCGTTACACAGTCGTAATCTGCTCGGCCCTTGCACGCCCGGACCGTCGCTCACAGAGTATGTATGCGCTTACAGCCAAGCTTCCGTGCCCGGTTGTCCGGCCCGTCACTTCAGGCCACGTCAAGGCGCCACCGCCGCTCCGTGAACGAGGAGGAGACCCTCCATGCAGCCCATACCACGCATCGCCGCCGCCACCGCGGCAACGACCGCCCTCGCGCTGCTGCTCTCCGCCTGCGGCAGCGGCGGCGAGGAGCAGACATCAGCCAAGGACAAGCAGACCCTCACCGTCTGGGGCATGGGTGAGGAGGGCAAGCACCTTGCCAAGATCGGCAAGGAGTTCACCAAGAAGCACCCCAACATCACCGTCAAGGTGACCCCCGTCGGCTGGGACGTCGTGCACCAGAAGCTCACCGCCGCCGTCGCCGCCGGGGAGCTTCCCGACATGGCCCAGATGGGCAGCACCATGCTGGGCGAGTTCATCGAGCTGGACGCCCTGGAGCCGGTGGACGAGAAGACCTTCAAGAAGGACGACTTCTTCCCCGCCGCCTGGAACGGCGGCGTGAAGGACGGCAAGGCCTACGGAGTCCCCTGGTACGTCGACACCCGCGCCCTCTACTACCGCACGGACCTGGCCGAGAAGGCCGGGGTCGACAAGCCGCCGGCCACCTGGAAGGACCAGATGGACCTCGCCAAGGCCTACAAGGACAAGGCGAAGACCAAGTGGGGCACGTACAACCAGCCCGCCAACGTCGGCGCCTGGCAGACCTGGCTCCCCTTCCTCTACTCGGCCGGCGGCGACCTGCTCGACAGCTCCGGCAAGCCCGACCTCGACTCCCCCGAGTCCGTGAAGGCGCTCGAGGAATACGCGGCCTACTTCGACCAGGGCCTCTCCAGGAAGAGCTCGCCGCCCGACTACGACGTGGTCAAGGACTTCGGCACCGGCGACGCCCCGATGTTCATCTCCGGTCCCTGGATCGTGCAGAACATCCAGGACCAGCAGCCGCAGCTGAAGGGCAAGTACGCCACCGCCCCGCTGCCGGCCGGCGAGTCGAGCACCTCCTGGGTGGGCGGCGCGAGCCTCGTCTCCTTCAAGGACAGCGAGCACAAGGCCGCCGCGAAGGAGTTCACGAAGTACCTCACCGAAACGAAGCAGCAGGCGGCCTGGTACGAGATGGCCAAGTCCCTGCCCGCCAACGAGTCCGCCTTCGACGAGCCGCAGCTGAAGAACGCGCCCGAGCAGCTCGACGCCTTCGAGAAGCAGCTCAAGACGGCGAAGACCGTCCCGCCGCTCGCCAAGTGGGAGGAGTTCTCCGGCAAGATCGACGAAGGCGTCGCCCGCGTCTCCCAGAAGGGCGAGTCCCCGAAGAAGGCCGCTGCGTGGATGCAGAAGGCCACCGAGGGCCTGGTGGACTGACTCGATGGCGACCACGACCCCATCCCGGCGGGGGGTCCCGGACCGCACCTCGAAGGTGCGGTCCGGGGCCGGGGCCGGAACCGGAACGGGCCGGAGGCGGGGGCCCGGCCTCCGGCGGGACCGGCTCAGCGTGCAGAACGGCCCGGGGTGGCTGTTCTCCACGCCCTTCCTGGTGCTGTTCCTGACGTTCATGGCGGTGCCGATCATCGCCACGTTCCTCATGAGCTTCACCGAGTTCGAGCTTCGGAACGTCGCGGACCCCTTCTCCGCCGAGTTCATCGGCCTGGAGAACTACACCCGTCTCTTCGAGGACGAGAAGTTCCTGACGTCGCTGTTCAACACCTTCTACTTCGTCGTGCTGGGCGTGCCGCTCACCGTCGGCGCGGGGCTGTTCGCGGCCGTGCTGCTCAACCGGGGCGTCGGCCGCATGCGTACGGTCTTCCGCGTCGGCTTCTACGCGCCCGTCGTCACCAGCATCGTCGCGGTGGCCGTGGTGTGGCGCTTCGTACTGGACCCGGCGGACGGGCTCATCTCGGGGCTCGCCTCCGAAGTCGGCCTGAAGTCACCGGACTTCCTCGGGTCGAACGTCCTCGCGATGCCGTCCCTGATCGTGATGGCCGTGTGGCGCAACCTCGGCACGGCGATGGTTCTCTTCCTCGCCGGTCTGCAAGGCATACCCACCGAGGTGCGGGAAGCCGCGCGGCTGGACGGCGCCGGCATCTGGCAGGAGTTCCGCAGCATCACGGTGCCGCTGCTGCGCCCGACGATGCTCTACGTCAGCGTCATGACGACCATCGGCTTCCTCAACGTCTTCGAGGAGCCGTTCGTGATGACCGAGGGTGGACCGGACAACTCGACGCTGACCGTCTCGCTCGACATGTACAAGGAAGGCTTCAGCTACTTCCACATGGGCTACGCGAGTTCCATGGCGTATGTGCTGTTCACGATCATCCTCGCGGTCACCCTGCTCCAGCTCCGTCTGCTGAAGGACAAGACGAAATGACGGCCCCCGCCAACGCATCGGATTCGGCACCTCGCCTGCACCAGGGCGAGGCCACACGCCGCAGGCTTCTCCTGGCCGTCCTGTGGGCCGGGATGATCGTGATGATCGCACCGTTCCTGTGGATGGCGCTGTCCGCCTTCAAGTCGGAGAAGGACCTGGGCGCGAGCCCGACGGTGTGGATCCCGGACGAGTGGACGCTGATCCACTTCGAGAAGCTGGTCAAGCTGCTCGACATCGGCGCCCACTTCTTCAACTCGACGCTGGTCGCCGTCGTCGTCACGGTCTGCAACCTGGTCTTCTGCTCGATGCTCGGCTACGCGCTCGCGAAGCTGAACTTCGCAGGAAAACGGCCGGTGTTCGCGCTGGTGATGTGCGCGCTGATGGTGCCGGGCAACCTGATGCTGATGCCGATGTTCGTGATGGTCAGCAAGATGGGCCTGATCGACTCCTACGCGGCACTGATCCTGCCGTTCGCGGCAGGCGCCTTCGGCGTCTTCCTGATGCGCCAGTTCATGACGGCCATCCCGGACGAGCTGCTGGAGGCGGCACGCATCGACGGCGCCGGTGAGTGGTTCATCTTCTGGCGGATCGCGATGCCGCTGGTCAAGCCCGCGCTGGCGACGCTCGCCATCTTCACGTTCCTGCAGTCCTGGAACAACTTCCTGTGGCCCCTGGTGGCCACCAACGACGCCGACAAGTACACGCTCCCCGTGGCCCTGGCGACCTTCGCCATCGACCCCACGAAGACCAACGGCTCCAACGGGGTGCTCATGGCAGGCGCGTTCCTGGTCGTCCTGCCGGTGCTGCTGGTCTTCATCCTCCTGCAGCGCTACTTCACACAGGGCATCGCCACCGCGGGCCTCAAGTAGGCCCGTACGACCGACCGCAGGAACGCAGGAACGCAGGCCGGCAGGAACGCAGCACAGCAGGACAAGCACCGACCCGCACGACCAGCACCACGCCAGCGCACCCCGTGTATGCGCATCCATCGAGAGGTGACCCCGACATGACCGAGAAGAACGCCGCTCGCCTCGACTGGGAGCAGCGCATCGGCCTCCCCAGCGACCAGCCGCTGACCGGCACCGCCGACCTGCCGGCGCCGGCGGGGCTGCGGTCCGAGGACGGCACCGGTCATGTGCTGCTCGACTGGCAGCCGGTGGAGGGCGCCTTGGGGTATCTCGTGCACCGCGCGGACACGGTCGACGGCCCGTACGAACCGCTCGACCATCGCGGCGGCGACGTACTGGCGGTGCCCGAGCCGCCGTACGCGGACTCGCTCGTCGAGCCCGGGCAGGGCTACTGGTACAAGGTCGCCTCCTGGACGGACGCGGGTGCGGGCCCCCTCACCGCCGAGCCCGTACGCGGCTGCCCCAGGGCCCCCGGCACCCGGCCGCCCGCCGTCACCGTGACCGTCCACGCCTCCTCCGCGCCCGTGCCGCTCCCGCCCGTGTGGAACCGGATGATCGGCGCCGAGCACCTGTCGATGCTGGTGTGGGACGAGCCGGGTCCGGGCGGCGCGGACGTCGCGCAGGAGTACGCCGACGCGCTCGGCATCGTCCGCGACGAGCTGGGTGTGCGCACCGTGCGGGCGCACGGCACCTTCCTCCCCGAGTGCGTGAGCGTGCGCGAGGACGGTTCCTTCGACTTCTCCGGCACGGACGAGGTCTACGACCGCTTCCTTGCCACCGGGCTCAAGCCCGTCGTGGAACTCTCCTTCATGCCCGCGGAGTTGGCACTCGACCCCGAGTACACGATCTTCGAGTACAAGGGCATCGCCTCCGTACCGCGCAGCTGGGAGCGGTGGAGCGAACTCTGCCGCGCGCTGACGGTGCACCTGCGTGAGCGCTACGGCGCGGACGAGGTCGCCACCTGGGAGTTCGAGGTCTGGAACGAGGCCAACCTGGAGGTGTTCTGGAACGGCACCCAGGCCCAGTACCACCTCCTCTACGAGACCGCGGTGCGCGCCGTGAAGAGCGTGGACCCGCGGATCCGGGTGGGCGGTCCCGGCTCGGCCGCCGCCAAGTGGGTGGGCCCGCTGCTGGAGCACTGCCGCGAGCACGACGTGCCGATCGACTTCGTCTCGACGCACACCTACGGCAACGCCCCGCTGGACTTCCGTCCCCAGACGCGCTCCTTCGCGGAGGCGACGGGCCTGCCCGAGCCGGAGATCCTCTGGACCGAATGGGGCGTGACGCCCACCCACTTCCACCGCGTCAGCGACTCGGTCTTCTCCGCCCCGTTCGTGCTGCGCGGCATGAAGAGCGCGCTGGCCTCGACCGACGCCCTGGCCTACTGGGTCGCCACCGACCACTTCGAGGAGCTGGGCCGGCCGCCGAAGCTCTTCCACGGCGGCTTCGGGCTGCTGACGGTCGGCAACCTGCGCAAGCCGCGCTTCTGGGCGCTGCGCATGCTCTCCCAGCTGGAGGGCGGCCGCATCCCGGCGGCGGTCTCCGGTGACGGCGCGGAGGCACTGGTGGAATCCCTCGCGACGCGCACGGACGACGCCTCGAGCGTCGACGTCCTGTGCTGGAACGGCACGCTCGACCAGACGAAGATCGACGGTGCCGCCTCGCTGAACCGAAACGCACGCGTCGAGGTGAACGGGCTCGCCCCGGGGGCGAGTTACGCCGTCACCGTGCGCCGCGTGGATGAGAAGCACTCCAACATCAAGGCCGTGTGGGACGCCATGAACGGCGGCCACAGCGACTGGCCCAACGAGCGGCAGTGGGACGAACTCCGCGCCGCCGACGAGCTGTTCGAGGAATGCGGCGGCACAGTGACCGCCGACGGCGACGGCTCGCTCTCCCTCACCGTCGATCTGCCGATGCCCGGCATCCGGGCCCTGCGCCTCGTCAGGAGCTGAGGCCGCGGCCCCGGAGGACTTCCAACGACTGCACGTCCACCGAAAGACGAAGGAGTCGCACCATCATGAAACGACGGACCATCCTCACGGCCGGAGCGGGTGCGACGGCCGCGCTCGCCCTCGGCGGCGCCACGGCCACGCCGGCCTCGGCGCGCAGCCGCGCCACGACGGCCCTGCTGCACCGCTGGTTCCGTGACACCTACGCCTCGATCGAGGCCATGCACTCGGACATGGGCCTCGCCGCCGACAAGATCGACGTCAGCGGCGCCAAGCCGAAGCGCAGCGTGCAGACCTCACCGACCAACATCGGCTGCGGGCTCTGGTCGACGGTCGCGGCCGCCGGGCTCGGCGTGATCAGCCGGCCCACCATGCGAAAGCGGCTGGCGGGCACAGTCTCGGCGGTGGAGAAGCTGGAGCGCGCCAAGGGCTTCTGGTTCAACTGGTACGACGCCGGTACGGGCGAGGTGCTCACCGAGTGGCCGGAGACCGGCGACGAGGTGCGCCCGTTCCTCTCGTCCGTCGACAACGCCTGGCTCGTGACGGGGCTGCGCATCGCGGCCGCGGCCGACCCGTCCCTGGCGGGACGCGTCAAGAAGCTGCTCGCCGACGCCGACTGGTCCTTCTACTACACCCCGTACGACGAGAGCGACCCGGCACAGAACCCCGGCCAGATCCACGGCGGCTACTGGACCGACGACAACACCTTCACCTCGCACTGGTACGGCGCGCTCAACACCGAGCCCCGCATGGCCAGTTACCTCGGCATCGCGGACGGCAGCCTGCCGGGCGAGCACTACTGGCGCACGTTCCGCACGATGGTCCCCGAGAACGAGCAGGAGCAGAAGCCCGAGGGCGAGTACGTCACGGTCGACGGCGTGCGCCTCTTCCGCGGCCACTACACCTACCGCGGCCGCAAGCTCATCCCCAGCTGGGGCGGCTCGATGTTCGAGGCCCTGATGGTGCCGCTGTTCGTGCCCGAGGGCGAGTGGTCGCCCAAGGCGTGGGGCGTGACGCACAAGCGCTACATCCGCAGCCAGATCGAACACGGCCTGGAGGAGGAGAAGTACGGGTACTGGGGCTTCTCGCCCGCCAACATCCCCGCCGGCGGCTACAGCGAGTACGGCGTCGACGCGATCGGCATGACGGTGGAGGGCTACTTCCCCAAGGGCGTCGTGACGCCCCACGCGTCGTTCCTGGCAATGCAGTTCGAGCCGGGGGCGTCCGTGGCCAACCTGGTGAAGATCGCCGATGACTTCGGCGCGTACCACGACGGGCTCGGCTTCCGTGACTCCGTCGACGTGAAGGAGGGGACGGTCAGCGACTTCATGCTGGCGCTCGACCAGGGCATGGTCGCCGCCGGACTCGCCCAGGTGCTCAGCCCCGGCCTGCTGCAGACCGCCTTCCGCTCGGGCGGCTTCGCCAGGAACGTGCGCCCGCTGCTGGCCAAGGAGGACTTCGGCATAGGCTGATCCCCCAGCAGCTCACGCGGCTGCCCGCCGCCCCGGAACGCCGGGGCAGCGCCGCCGGCTCATCCCCGGCGCTGTCCCGGCCCGCACGACGATGGACGGCCCCGCACCACCGCACCGCACGCACCGGGAAGGATTCCGTGACGCCGCCCGCGCATCCCTCTGGACAGCACGCCCGCCCCAACATCGTGCTGTTCATGACGGACGACCACGCCGTCCCCGCCATCGGCGCGTACGGCAGCGTGATCAACCGGACCCCGGCTGTGGACCAACTGGCCGCCGAGGGAATGCGGTTCGACAACACCTTCTGCACCAACGCGATCTGCTCACCGGCCCGCGCGACCCTGCTGACGGGCACCTACAGCCACGTCAACGGCATGACCTCGCTGGAGGGGCCGGACCACACCTTCGACGCGACGCAGCCGAGCTTCCCCGAGATGCTGCGCGAGGCCGGCTACCGGACCGCGATCGTCGGCAAGTGGCATCTGGGCCACGGCGGCCGCAGCGACCCCCGCGGCTTCGACCACTGGGAGATCCTGCCCGAGCACGGCGTCTACAACGACCCGACCTTCCTGACAGCCGACGGCGAGCGCACGTACACCGGCTACGTCACCGACATCATCACCGACCTGGCCCTGAACTGGCTCGACGGGCAGGACCGGGACCGCCCCTTCGCGCTGCTCGTCCAGCACAAGGCACCGCACCGGCACTTCGAACCGGCCGAACGCCACCGGAACCTCTACGCCGGCGAGGACATCCCCGCTCCCCCTACGCTCCACGACGACCTGAGCGAGCGCGCCACCGCCGCCGCCGAGGCGCGGCTTCGGATGGCCGATCTCGTGCCCGACGACCTCAAGGAGCCCGTGCCGGAAGGACTTTCGGAACGCGAGGAGCGCGAGTGGCGGTATCAGCGGTACATCAAGGAGTACCTGCGGGTGGTCGCGGCGCTGGACGAGAACGTCGGCCGCGTCCTGCACTACCTGACGGTCTCCGGCCTCGCCGAGGAGACCGTCGTCGCCTACACCTCCGATCACGGC
Organism: Streptomyces bathyalis; assembly: GCF_015910445.1. NCBI lineage: Bacteria > Bacillati > Actinomycetota > Actinomycetes > Kitasatosporales > Streptomycetaceae > Streptomyces > Streptomyces bathyalis. The sequence continues at coordinate 5,291,162 of NZ_CP048882.1, read as the reverse complement.
TTCTTCCTCGGTGAACACGGCTGGTTCGACAAGCGGTTCATGTACGACCCGTCGATGCGCATCCCGCTGGTGATGCGCTGGCCCGGCGTGACCGCTCCCGGCTCCGTCAACGAGGACCTGGTGGCGAACGTGGACTTCGCACCTACACTCCTGGACCTCGCGGGGATCGAGCCCCCGGAGCGCATGCAGGGCCGGAGCCTCGTACCGCTGCTGCGCGGCGAGACGCCCGGCGACTGGCGCGACGGCGTCTACTACCGCTATTACATGCACCTCGACCACGACCACAACGTGCAGGCCTGCTACGGCATCCGCACCCGCACGCACAAGCTGATCCACTACCCGGGGCACGGCTCCGGGGCCTCGGGCGCCGGAGCGGAGCGGCGCGAGCCGGAGTGGGAACTCTTCGACCTCGAACGCGACCCCGACGAGCTGCACAACCGCTACGGCGACCCCGAATATGCCGCCGTCGCCGCGGAGTTGACCGGACAGCTCGCAGAACTTCAGCGCAGCCACGGGGACACCCCCGAGGGAGTGCTCCCGGTCCGGGAGTGACGCAAGGCGGAGGGAGGCATTTCGGTGACGGACACGACCGACGCGAGCACGCCGGAGAGGCGGGCGCCGCGGGCGTGCTGCACGCCGTCCCGTGCGGCCTCCGCACGCCCCCGACTGGCTTCGGTGCACCGCGCCGAGGGGGTACCCGGACCCCTCGGCGGCTGGCGTCCGTTGTCCGGTGGCACCTTCCTGATGGGATGCGAGGCCGCCCCGTACCCGGCGGACGGCGAAGGCCCCGTGCGTGAGGTGACGCTCCCTCCGCTGCTGCTGGCGGCGACCGCCGTCACCGCCGGCGAGTTCGCGGCCTTCGTCGAAGCGACCGGCCATCGCACGGACGCCGAACACTTCGGCTGGTCCTTCGTGTTCGGGGGCTTCCTGCCGGAGGGCTTTCCGGCCACGCGCGCCGCGGCCGCCGCACCCTGGTGGCGGCAGGTGCACGGGGCGGACTGGCGCCACCCGGAGGGCCCGCAGTCCGGCTTTGACGGCCGCGAGGACCACCCGGTCGTGCACGTGTCGCACAACGACGCGCTCGCGTACTGCTCTTGGGCCGGCACGCGCCTGCCGACCGAGGCCGAGTGGGAGTACGGAGCGCGTGGCGGCCTGAAGGGCATGCCGTACCCGTGGGGCCAGGAGCGCGACCCGGCGGGCGAGTTCAGGATGAACATCTGGCGCGGCTCCTTCCCCGACCGGAACACCGCGGCCGACGGCTACGCGGGCACCTGCCCTGTCGACGCGTTCCCGCCGAACGCGTACGGCCTGTTCAACATGACGGGCAACGTCTGGGAATGGTGCGACGGGGCCTTCGCCGACGGCTCCGACGCCGTTGCGCTGCGCGGCGGTTCGCATCTGTGCCATGAGTCGTACTGCCTGCGCTACCGCACCTCGGCGCGCATGGGGAACACGCCGGACTCCTCCTCGGGGAACACCGGCTTCCGCGTCGCGCTCTGACGCCGCGGCAGCCCGCGAACTCCTTCGCTCCGACCTCTTGTATGCGCTTCCTGTAAGCGCATACAGTCTCGGCGCACCTCGCCGAGCAGCCATCTCCCGTCGCGCACGCCACACGCGCCGCACGTCTCACGCCACACGCACGCCCACTGACTCACGGAGCCCGTCATGACGTCACATCCGGCAGACATGCGCCGCCGCGCCGTAATCGGCGGCGCGGGGGCACTCGCCGTCGCCGCCGCGGGAGGCACCGGCCTCGGTGACACGCCCGCGTTCGCCGCCACCGCCACGGGAGGCGCGCGCCCGGAGAAGCCCACCGCCTCCGGCCCGTCCGTGTCGTACGACCGCAAGCGGCTCCTGATCGACGGCGAGCCCGTGCTCGTACTGGCAGGCGAGATCCACTACTTCCGACTCGAACGCTCCGACTGGCAGTCCCGTCTCGACCTCGCCAAGGAGGCCGGGCTCAACACCATCGCCACCTACATCCCCTGGATGTGGCACGAGACCGCGGGCGGCTCGATCGACGTCACCGGCAGGACCCGCAAGGAGCGCGACCTGGGCGCGTTCCTGGACCTGTGCATCGACAACGGCTTCCATGTCATCGCCCGCCCCGGCCCGTTCACGATGGCCGAGCTCAAGGGCGAGGGGGTCCCCCGGCGCGTGCGCGAGGAGCACCCGGAGATCGTCCCGAAGGGCTGGGACGGCAGCAAGGACACCGCCCAGACGATCGACTATCTCGCGCCCGCGTTCCTCAAGGAGGTCCGGCGCTGGTACGACGCGGTGATACCGGTGATCGCCAAGCGCAAGCACCGCAAGGGCAAGCACGGTGTCATCGCCTGCCAGCTCGACAACGAGATCGGCATGCTGCCATGGGTCAGCAACCATCCCGCCCTCACCGACGGCACGCTCAAGGCCTTCAACACATGGCTCGATGAGACCTACGGCTCGAAGCTCGGCGAGCGCTACCCGTTCGCGGACAAGCCGGCCGATGAGCGCGACGCGGCCATCCGCGCCCCGAAGGACTCCTACGCGGCCGCCCTCATGCACGACCTCGGCGCGTTCACGCGCGGCCGCTTCGCGCGCTACGTCGGCGCGCTCCGCAAGTCCGCCGAGGGCAACGGGCTCAAGGGCATCCCGTTCCTCATCAACATCCACGGCACGTCGGACGGTGGCGCGAGGAAGTTCCCCATCGGCATCAGCCAGTTGATGGAGACCTGGTCGGGCGAGCAGGGGATCTTCGCCGGCTCCGACTTCTACCTCGGCGGGCTCACGGTCAAGAACGTCACCGACCTCTACCTCATCAACGCCTTCACCGAGTCGGTCCAGAACGCCGACCAGCCGCTGAGCGCCCTGGAGTTCGACGCGGGCCACGCCGACTACGGCGACAACCTGGACAACCAGGAGGACGCCGAGAGCGGCGACCTGAAGACACGGCTGTGCCTCGCGCAGGGCGTGAAGATGATCAACTACTACCTCTTCGCGGGCGGCTTCAACCCGAGGCTGGACAAGCCCGTGGGCGACGGCAACGACCGCATCGGCATCACCGGCGAGCGCCACGGCTTCTCCGCACCCGTCGACCCGGAAGGCCGGCGCAACCTCAGCTACGAGCCGCTGAAGGAGACCGTCCACGCGGTCGGCGGTCTGGCCGGTGCCCTCGCCGACATGGTGCCCGAGTACGACGACCTGGCCCTGGGCTTCGTGCCCGACCACTATCTGACGGAGTACCACCCGCCCGGGCGCGCGAGCGTCGACGCGATCCTCTCCGACATCGAGGAGATCCGGGGCTTCGGTCCGCGCGGCGCCCTCTCCCGCGCGATGCTGCTCGGCGGCTTCCGCTACAGGGCCCTCGACCTCCAGTCCGGGCGCCTCGACCCGTCCCGCACGCCCGTCCTGGCGCTGGCGACCGGCAAGAACCTCGCGACGAAGGTGCAGCGCGAACTCGTGCGCTATCTCGAGGCCGGCGGGAAGCTGCTGCTCTCCGGCCGGGTGCCGGAGGAGGACATGGCGGGCAAGGCCAGTGCGGAACTGCGCGACGCACTCGGCCTGAAGGTCGGCAAGACGCTCACCGACGCCGACCGGTTCTGGCTCTCGGCCACCTCGCACGGCTGGGCGGCCCCCCGCGCCGAAATCCGCGTGGCGAAGGCGCAGTTGTGCACCCCGAGCAAGGGCGCGACGGTGCTGCGGGAGGTCTCCACCGGGAAGGGCTGCGGCTTCGACATCCCCGTCGGCAAGGGCCGGGCCGTCGTGATCACGACCGACTACCGCTGCGATCTGGACTTCTGGCGCAGCGCTCTCAAGGCGCTCGGTGCGAGTCCGGCCATCACCCACAGCACGACCGACCCCGGTCTCTTCCTGCTCACCACCCGCGCAGTCGGCGGCAACGACGGCGGCGGCGCAGGGCGTCTGCTGCACGCGCTGAACGTCACGTCGGGGCTGGACCAGGAGTTCACCGTCTCCGAGAAGGGCAAGGCGCTCTTCGGCGGCGAGAAGCTGCGGATCCCGGGACGCAGCGGCGCGATGCTGCCGCTCGGGCTGGAGGCGGGCGGTGGACGGATCGCGTACGCCACCGCCGAGATCACCGGAATGGAGAAGGGCAGGGTGACCTTCCGCGCCGTGGGCGGTACGGACTCCGTCGTCGCGGTCGACGGCGGCGCCGGCTGCCAGGGTGCGAAATCCTCGCGTGAGGGCGGCCGCACGGTTCTGCGCGTCCAGCGGCCGGAGTTCACCGTCCACCTGGGCTGAGGCTCATACGTCACCCGGACCCGCGTCCGGGTGACCCCCGCCCCGCCCACCGGCGTGGCAGCCGAGCGTGCCCGCACGCCTTCTCCAGGGTGTTCCAGCATGGATCGCACCTCTTCGGACACTCGGCTCCGCGGACGTCTGGCGGGGAGGGCGACGGGTGAGCACAGCAGCTGAGGACGACACAGCACGGAGCTCATCGGACGCGAAGCCGCCGGCGACCAGCCGGCGGCTCACCTTCGGCAAGAGGCTGCTGAACTATCTGAGCACCACCGATCACAAGGTGATCGGGAACATGTATCTGGCCACGTCCTTCGCGTTCTTCATCGTGGCCGGTCTGATGGCGATGCTGATGCGGGCCGAACTGGCCCGCCCGGGACTGCAGATCTTCTCCGCGCAGCAGTACAACGAGCTGTTCACGACGCACGGCACGATCATGATGCTGCTCTTCGCGACGCCCACGTTCACCGGGTTCGCCAACGTCGTCATGCCGCTGCAGATCGGTGCGCCGGATGTGGCCTTCCCACGGCTGAACGCCTTCACGTACTGGGTCTTCCTCTTCGGCGGCCTGATGGTCCTCAGCGGTTTCCTCACCCCGGAGGGTTCCGCGTCCTTCGGCTGGTTCGCGTACGCGCCGCTCAACAGCGCGACGTTCTCGCCCGGTTCGGGCGGCGACCTGTGGACGATGGGGCTCGCGGTGGCGGGTCTGAGCACGATCCTCGGCTCCGTCAACTTCATCACCACGATCATCTGCCTGCGAGCGCCGGGCATGACCGTCTTCCGGATGCCGCTGTTCACCTGGAACGTGCTGTTCACCTCGATCCTTGCGCTGCTCGCCTTCCCCGTGCTGACGGCGGCGCTGCTTGCCCTGGAGGCGGACCGCAAGTACGGGGCGCACATCTTCGACTCCGCCAACGGCGGCGCGATCCTCTGGCAGCACCTGTTCTGGTTCTTCGGGCATCCCGAGGTCTACATCGTGGCGCTGCCGTTCTTCGGGATCGTGACCGAGATCCTGCCCGTCTTCAGCCGCAAGCCGATCTTCGGATACATCGGCCTGATCGCCGCGACCTGCGCCATCACCGGTCTGTCGGCCACGGTCTGGGCGCACCACATGTTCGCGACGGGCGCGGTGCTGCTGCCCTTCTTCTCGCTGATGTCGTTCCTGATCGCGGTGCCGACGGGCGTGAAGTTCTTCAACTGGATCGGGACGATGTGGCGCGGGTCGCTGTCGTTCGAGACCCCGATGCTGTGGGCCGTCGGCTTCCTCGTGACGTTCCTGCTGGGCGGAATGACGGGGGTCATCATCGCCTCGCCGCCGCTGGACTTCCATCTCACCGACAGCTACTTCATCGTCGCCCACCTGCACTACGTGCTCTTCGGAACCATCGTCTTCGCGACGTTCGGCGGCTTCTACTTCTGGTGGCCGAAGATGACCGGGAAGATGCTGGACGAGCGCCTGGGGAAGATCCACTTCTGGACTCTCTTCGCCGGCTTCCAGGGCACCTTCCTCGTCCAGCACTGGCTCGGCGAGGAGGGAATGCCCCGCCGCTACGCCGACTATCTGGCGGCCGACGGCTTCACCGCGCTCAACACCGTCTCGTCGGTCAGCGCCTTCGTCCTCGGCCTGTCCACGCTCCCCTTCCTCTACAACGTGTGGCACACCTCCAGGTACGGCAAGCGCGTCACCGAGGACGACCCCTGGGGCTGGGGGCGGTCCCTGGAGTGGGCGACGTCGTGCCCGCCGCCCCGGCACAACTTCGAGGCCCTGCCGCGCATCCGCTCCGAATCGCCTGCCTTCGACCTGCACCACCCGGAGATGGCGCGAACCACCTCGGGGCCGCGCGAGGCGGAGGGGGCGGGGCGATGAGGGTCGAGGCGCTGCTCTTCACCGGTGTGGCCGCCTTCTTCGCGGTGGTCTCCGCCTGCTACGTGCCCTTCTCGCGGGACACCGCGGGGAACGCCGCCCTGCTGGTCTCCTTCCTGATGTCCTCTCTCATCGCCCTCTTCCTGTGGGTGCAGTACCTGCGGCACGGCGACCGCGCGCAGGACCGCACGGACGCGGACGTACGGGAGGGCGCCGGGCCGCTCGCCTTCTTCTCGCCGCGCAGCTACTACCCCGTCTTCACTGCCCTGGGCACGGCGATCGCCGGGCTCGGAGTGATCTTCGGCATGTGGCTCTTCCTGATCGGGGTCGGGATCGTCGTCCCCGGCGTCGCCGGATTCGTCTTCCAGCACAACGACCGCTGATCCGCCCGTACGAGAAGTGAGGAGGACGGCGCATGCTCCAGCAGCGGAAGAGGGTGCAGCCCGGTGCCAGGGCGGGCAGGGCCGCGAAGGGCGGCTTCAAGTACCTCGACGCCCGGCTGCCGGCCGCCGAGGGCGGCTCGCTCCTGCGCAAGACCTTCCCCGACCACTGGTCGTTCCTGCTCGGTGAACTGGCGCTCTACAGCTTCGTCCTGCTCATCCTGACGGGCGTCTTCCTCACCTTCTTCTTCCACCCCGTGGGGACGGAGATCCGCTACACGGGCTCGTACGCACCGATGAGGGGGCTGCTGGTCTCCGAGGCGTACGACTCCACGCTGCGCATCAGCTTCGACGTGCGGGGCGGGATGCTGATCCGTCAGGTGCATCACTGGGCGGCGCTGGTCTTCATCACGGCGATCGGCGTCCACATGATGCGGGTGTTCTTCACGGGCGCGTTCCGCAAGCCCCGGGAGATCAACTGGGTCGTCGGAGTCACCCTGTTCCTGCTGGCGATCGTCGAGGGCTTCTGCGGCTACTCGCTCCCGGACGACCTGCTCTCGGGCACCGGCATGCGGGTCGTCCAGAGCCTGCTGCTGTCCATCCCGGTCGTCGGCACGTATCTGAGCCTGTTCCTCTTCGGCGGCGAGTACCCGGGCACGGAGATCATCCCGCGGCTGTTCACGGCGCACATCCTCCTCATCCCGGCGCTCCTGGTCGCCCTGCTCGTGGTCCATCTGATCCTGATCGTCTACCTCAAGCACACGCACTGGGGCGGGCCGGGCAGGACGAACAACAACGTCGTGGGGCAGCCGATGTTCCCCCAGTTCGCCGCCAAGTCGACCGGGCTGCAGCTGATGGTCTTCGGGGTGATCACCGTGCTGGGCGCCGTGGTGCAGATCAACCCGGTCTGGAACTACGGTCCTTACCGCACCGACCAGGTCAGCACCGGTTCACAGCCCGACTGGTACGTGGGCTTCCTCGAAGGTTCGCTGCGCATGATGCCGGGCTTCGAGACGACGCTGTGGGGCCACACCTTCATGTGGAACGTCCTCGTCCCCACGGTGATCCTGCCCGCGCTGCTCTTCATGGGCATCTACCTCTACCCGTTCCTGGAGAGGTGGCTGACGGGTGACGACAGGGAGCACCACGTGTGCGACCGCCCCCGGGAACGCCCCGCCCGTACCGCCCTCGGCGTCGCCGGCATCACCTTCTACGTCGTACTGCTGCTGGGCGGCGGCAACGATGTGATCGCCACTCTCTTCGGCGTCTCCCTCAACGGTCTGACCTGGACCTTCCGCGTGGCCCTCGTACTGGCCCCGGTGATCGCTTTCATGGTCACCCGGCGGCTGTGCCTGGCGCTGCGCGCGCACGAGCTCGAACGTGTACGGGAGGGCGAGGAGACCGGCGAGGTGCGGCAGACCATCGAGGGCGGCATGGAGCCCGAGCACCGCCCGATCCCGGTCCAGGAGCGCTACACGCTGCTGATGCGTGAGGCGCCCCGTGCCCTCGAGGCGGCGCGGAAGGGCGAGGCGGACGGGCGCGTCGAGCGGCTGCGCATCGCGCTGAGCCGCTGGTACTTCGGGGACCGCGTCGAGTGACGGTCCGCCGGCAGCTGTCTGGACGCCGCTGCCGTGACCGCGAGCGCGCACCGAGCGGGCCTCACCCTCACACGAGCCCTTCCCGCGCGGCGGTCGAGAACGGGCCGCGGCCGACGTCGTCCGGGCGCCCCAGCACGTGGAGCGTGAAGTCCGGATCGCGGCAGTCGGTCAGCAGCGTCAGGCCGGGGACCGCGCTGAGCACGGGGGCGAGGGAGCGGCCCGTGCGGAAGTGTTCGGGCGCCGGGTGGTTCCAGTGCACCGTGACGAGGGTGCCGCCGGGTTCGAGGGCTTCGACGGTGCGGTTGAGCACGTCGCGCAGGGTCCGGTCGTCGAAGTAGTAGAGGAGCTCAGAGAGCACGATCAGGTCGAAGCGCCCCTCGGGCCACGCTTCGGGGACGGCCAGTTGCCGCACCTGTACGTGCGGCAGGTGCCGGGTGCGGGCGGCGGTGAGTTCGGCCGCCGCGGCGACGCGGTCGGTCGCCAGCAGGCTGTCGCAGCGTTCGGCGAGCGCGGTGGTGAGGACGCCGACGGAGCAGCCGGGCTCGAAGGCGCTGCGGTAGCGGCGCTGCGGGAGGGCGGCGAGCGTGTGGTCGTACTTGCGCTGCACGTACCACCGCTCGGAGAGGCTCCAGGGGTCCGACGAGTCGCTGTAGAGCTGCTCGAAGTACGCGGCGGGAGTGTTCATCGCGGGACCACCTTGCGTGCTCGGCCGGATCCTCCCCCCGGCAGACGCACGGCGGGTTCTCCCCAGAGCTTCGCATCGTGTGACGAAAGGTGCATCTCGGACCGAGTGGTCGATGCCCCGTCCGGGTCAGGATGCCTTCCCGGACCGCCTGTCGCTGAGGGCCTGGATGAGCTGCTGCCGGTTCATCCGCGTGCGGCCCTGGATGCCCTGGTCGGTGGCCCGCTCGTACAGGTCCCGCTTGCTCAGCTCGGACAGCCCCCGCCCGCCCTCGCCGGAACCGGACCGCTGCCGGGAGCGCCCCGCCGGGCGGGACTCCTTCCGCGAGCCGGCCTGGTCCACGCTGCGCCGCAGGGCGTCCTCCAGGTCGACCACGTTGGTGGCCTCGGGAGGCTCCTGCTCGGCGACGACCTCCTTGCCTTCGCGCTTGGCGTCGACGAGGCGGCGCACCTTCTTCTCGTAGGTGTCCTCGTAGTCCTCGGGACGCCAGTCGACCGCCATGGCATCGATGAGCTGCCTCGCGCTGTCCAGCTCCTTGCTCCCGGCCCGCTCCCGCCCGGGCAGCCGGGGGAGCTCCCGCTCCGGGTCGCGCACTTCGTCGGCCCAGTGCAGGGTGTGCAGTTCGAGCACGTCGTCACGGGCGCGCAGCGCGACGAGGTACTCCCTGGCGTGCATCACGAAGGTCGCGACGCCGGCCTTGCCCGATTCGGCGAGGGCGGTGCGCAGCAGCCGGTAGACCTTGGAGTACTCGTCGCTCCTCGGCGCCAGGTAGTACGTGCGGCTGAAGAAGGCCGGCTCCACCTCTTCCAGGTCGACGAAGCCGCTGACCTCGATCACCTGCGACCTGCCGGGGGCGATCTCCTCCAGCTCCTCCGGCTCGACGACGATGTACTCACCGTCCCCCACGTCGTAGCCCTTGACGATCTCGTCGTAGTCGACGCGTTTGCCGGTGCGCTCGTTCACGCGCCGGTTGCGCACGCGGTCACCGGTGCCGCGCTGAAGCTGATGGAAGTGGACCGCGTGATCCTCCACGGCGGCGAACAGCTGCACCGGAACGGTCACCAGACCGAAAGTGATCACTCCGCTCCATATCGGGCGGGCCATGTCCTCGCTCTCCTTCCGCACGAGCCGACCGCGGCTCCTCGGTGCCCCGTGCGGCCGGGTACCCCCTCGGCGCGGTTCACGCCGTGCGCTCCCGGTGGTGTGCGCCTCGACGCCGCACGGCGTCGAGGCCGCCCCCGGCGATGCCAGGGGCTCGGCACGAGATGTCAGTGGGCAGGCACCGCCGGTGACCGGTCGGCAGCCCGTCCCGGCGGCTGCCCTACGGTCCTCCCGCTCGACGCCCGGCGCTCTCCCGGCTCGCGCTCAGTGGTGGAAGGCCGTCGCCTCGGCAGGCGGGCGTCCCAACGGGCCGCTCTGCCTTCGCAGTTCGGGCAGCAGCTCCGTCAGGTCGTCCAGGAACAGGTCGGAGAGGTCCGCTGTGAAGCCGTTGCGGCACACGATCCGCAGCACGGACAGGTCCTCACGGTTCGGCGGGAAGGTGTAGGCGGGCACCAGCCAGCCCCGCTCGCGCAGCCGGCGGGAGACGTCGAAGACGTCGTAGCTCCTCATGTCCGGCACCGTCGTGAATGCGAAGACCGGGAGCTGGTCGCCGTGGGTCAGCATCCGGAAGTCCCCCGTCTCCCCGATGCGGGCCGCCAGGGACCGGGCCACGTCGCGGGCGTTCTGCTGCACGGCGGTGAAGCCGCCGTGCCCCAGCCGAAGGAACGTGTAGTACTGCGCGGCGACCTGCGCGCCGGGCCGGGAGAAGTTCAGCGCGAAGGTCGGCATGTCGCCGCCCAGGTAGTTCACCCGGAAGACCAGGTCCTCCGGCAGCGCCTCCTGCGAGCGCCACAGGGCCCAGCCGACACCGGGGTAGACGAGGCCGTACTTGTGCCCGGAGGTGTTGATCGAGGCGACGCGCGGAAGCCGGAAGTCCCAGAGCAGGTCCGGGTCGAGGAAGGGCGCGATCATCGCGCCGGACGCGCCGTCCACATGCACCGGTACGTCGGTGCCCGTCCGCTCCTGGAGGGCGTCGAGCGCCCGGCACACCTCGGCGACCGGCTCGTACGACCCGTCGAAGGTGGAGCCGAGAACGGCAACGACCCCGATGGTGTTCTCGTCGCACAGCCGGGCTGCCGCCTCCGGGTCGAGGTGGAAGCGCTCGCCCTCCATGGGGACCTGACGGGCCTCCACCTCCCAGAAGTTGCAGAACTTCTCCCAGCACACCTGCACGTTGGAGCCCATCACCAGGTTCGGCCTGGCGGAGGCCGGATAGCGGTCGCCGGCACGCCGGGCCCAGCGGCGCTTGAGGGCCATGCCGGTGAGCATGCACGCCTCGCTGGAGCCGGTCGTGGAGCAGCCGACGGCCGCGGACGGATCCGGGGCGTTCCACAGGTCGGCGAGCATCGCCACGCAGCGCCGCTCCAGCTCGGCCGTGCGCGGGTACTCGTCCTTGTCGACCATGTTCTTGTCGCGGCACAGGGCCATCAGCTCGCCTGCCTGCGGCTCCATCCACGTCGTGACGAAAGTCGCCAGGTTCAGGCGGGAGTTGCCGTCCAGCATCAGCTCGTCGTGCACGAGCTGCCGGGCCGCGTCGGGTGCCATGGGTTCGTCCGGCAGCCGGTGGCGGGGAGGCTCCGTGGTCATTCCGCTGACGGGATCGGCCTCGCCGTACAAGGGGTTGACGGAGACCGCGCGGGGTTCCGCACGGGTCCGTGTCCCGTCGGCTGTGCCGTCGCCGGCGCGGTCAGCGATCCGGCCCTTGTGCAGCGACATGTGTCAGCGCCTCCCGGGCGGCGGTCGCGGATGGCCCTCTGCCGCGAACCTACGGTCACCCGGCGCCGGAGTCCCGTGGAGCTGAGCCGGTCGGGGGCACCGGGCGGGGTGCGCCGGCCTCCGCTCCGCGCTCAGGGCTTGAGGGCCAGCCCCGCCCAGAGCCCGACCTCGGCGTCCGCCACGTCCTGGTCGCCCCCGATGCACGCTCCCGCCTGCCGGTACGGACGCCAGCGGTGCGGCACCACGATGCCCGGCTCGAGGAGTTCCAGTCCGTCGAAGAAGCGGGCGAACTCCTCCCGGCCGCGCGTCTGCGCCCGTGCCACGCGTTCCGTGTAGACCTGCCCGGCCCGGCCGGTCTCCAGGGGCGCGAAGTCGCTCGTGCCGTGGGTGAGGACGAGCGCCGAACCGGACGGCAGCGCATCGGCGAAGCGCCGCACGATCCCGTGCGCGTCCTGGTCGTCGGGCACGAAGTGCAGCAGCGCCAGCATGCTCAGCGCGACCGGACGCGTCAGGTCCAGGACCCGCCCCAGCTCCGGCGACCGCAGGATGGAGTCGGGGTCGGTGAGATCGCCCTCCAGGCAGGCCGTCCGCCCGTCCGGCGAACCGTTCATCAGGGCGCGGGCGTGTGCGAGCACGAGCGGGTCGTTGTCGACGTACACGACGCGGGCCCGCGGGTTCTGGCCCTGGACGATCTGATGGAGATTCGGTTCGGACGGTATGCCCGTACCGATGTCGAGGAACTGGTCGAGCCCCAGCTCCGCGCAGAGCACGCGGGCCGCGCGGTGCATGAACGCCCTGTTGGTACGGGCGCAGATGCGCACGCCGGGCCAGACCGCCATCACCTGGTCACCGGCCTCGCGGTCCACCTCGTAGTTGCTCTTGCCGCCCAGGTAGTAGTCGTAGACGCGAGCGATGTGCGGCCGGTCCATCCTCAGGTCACCGGGATCGCCGGTACCGGCCCAGGGATCGCCGGTACCGGCCGTGCACTCGTCCCCCATGAACCGGCCTTCCGTCGGTGCCGAGCGGGATCTCCCGCGCCCGGGATTTCTCCCCCGCGCGCCTCTGCGTCACACCAGGGTCACGCACCGGAGCTGGATCCGGACCGGCCGCACCGCCGTTCACGCCTTGCCGAGCTCCTGCCGCTGGGCCCCCAGTCCGTCTATCTCCAGCTCCATCACGTCCCCCGGCGCCAGGTAGGGATGGCGCCCCGAGAGGGCGACACCCTGCGGGGTTCCGGTGTTGACGACGTCGCCGGGCTCCAGCACCAGGTACTGGCTCAGGTGGTGCACCAGGAAGGCGACGGAGAAGATCATGTCCGCGGTCGAGGAGTCCTGCCGGGGCTCACCGTTCACGAAGGACCGCAGCCCGAGCCGCTGCGGGTCGCCCACCTCGCCGGCCGGCACCAGCCACGGCCCCAGCGGGTTGAAGGTCTCGCAGCACTTGCCCTTGGACCACTGACCGCCGGACTCCTCGATCTGGAAGGCGCGTTCGGAGACGTCGTTGGAGACCGCGTACCCGGCGACGTGCGCCAGCGCCTCCTCCGGCGAGTCGAGGTAGCGGGCACGGCGGCCGATGACGACGGCGAGTTCCACCTCCCAGTCGGTCTTCTCCGCCCCGCGGGGGATCAGCACGTCGTCGTACGGGCCGACCACCGTGTTCGGGGTCTTGAAGAAGACGACGGGCTGCTTCGGCGGCGCATCGCCCGATTCGGCGGCGTGCGCCGCGTAGTTCTGGCCGATGCACAGGACGGCGCCCGGGCGGGCCACCGGTGCCCCCGTGCGCAGCCCGGCGGTTTCGAGGGCGGGCAGCTCCCCCGCGGCGAGGGCCGCACGGGCCCTGGCGATGCCGTCCTCCGCGAGAAAGCCGCCGTCGATGTCGCGGGTGACCGGTGTCAGGTCGAAGGCGCGGTCGTCGTCGTCGAGAACGGCGGGGCGCTCGGTGCCGGGTTCTCCCAGGCGGATCAGACGCATGAAGATCTACGTTCCTTGCTCGTTCGTTCGGTCGCTCGGTCGTCCGGTCACAGCGGGGTGCACTCGCGTGCCGCCCCGGCAGGTCGATGAAGGGGCGTCAGTGCTGGAAGGGCCGCCGCAGCGCGCATTCGGGGTTGAGACGCACCCCGAATCCGGGGGTATCGGGCAGCGTCAGCCGTCCGCCGACGGGCACGGGCTCGTCCAGCAGGAGGGGGCTGAACATGGGCACGACCTCGTCCGCCTGCGGAGCCATCATCAGGAACTCGGCGAACGGGCTGTTGTGACGCGTGATCACGAAGTGGTACGAGTACACGCTCGATCCGTGCGGCACGACCAGCTTTCCGTGCGCGTCCGCGAGCGCCGAGATCTTCACGAGCTCGGTGAGCCCGCCGCACCACCCGACGTCGGGCTGGAGGATGTCGGCGCAGTCCATGTCCAGCAGCAGCCTGAACCCGAGCCGCCCTGCTTCGTGCTCCCCCGTCGAAGTGAGCATCCCCGGCGGCAGGTTGCGCCGCAGCTCGGCGTAGCCCCAGTAGTCGTCCGGGGGCAGGGCCTCCTCGATCCAGCGCACGCCCTGCCCCGCGAGACGGTGCCCGAGGCGGGTCGCGTACGGCACATCGAGCGACATCCAGCAGTCGTAGGCGAGGAAGAAGTCGTCCCCGACCCGCTCGCGCATGGACGTCATCGCCTCGACGTTGGCCCGCAGCCCCTCCTCGCCCTCGGCGGGCCCGTGCCGCAGCGGCATCTTGCCGCCGATGAAGCCCATCGACTCGGCCAGGTCGGGACGGGCGCCCGTCGCGTAGAAGACCTGCTCCTCACGGACCGGTCCGCCCAGCAGCGCGTGGACGGGCTGTTCGCGGAGTTTGCCGAGGAGGTCCCACAGGGCGAGGTCGACCCCGCTGATGGCGTTGAGAACCAGGCCCTTGCGGCCGTAGAAGAGGGTGGACCGGTACATCTGGTCCCAGATCCGCTCCAGGCCGGCGGCGGGTGCGCCTTCGACGAAGCGGGCCAGGTGGTTCTCGATGATCCAGGCGGCGGGTTCACCTCCGGTGGTAACGGCGAACCCGACGGTCCCGTCGTCCGCCTCGGCCTCGACGACGAGCGAGCCCAGGACGTCGATCCCGAAGCTCTGGCGGCTCTGCCGGTACTCCGGGTAGACGGACATCGGGGTGGCGATGTGGTCGTCGATCCAGTGGCCGGCAGGCTGGTCGTGGTAGTCGGCTCCGCCCTGCGCGTCGACGGTGTAGGCACGAAGGTGGCGGATGCGCGGGTTGCGAACGCTCACTGGTGGACCTCCTCGGCCGTGGTGCCGGATGTGGTGACGCCGCGCGGGTGGACCAGCACCTTGCTCGCCTGGTCCTCGCCCCGCGCCAGGGCGGTGAAGCTGCGTGCCGCGCCGGTCAGGTCCACGCGCCCCTCGATGAGGACGGACAGATCGGTGTCCGTCCGAGCCACCCACTGCGCGGTGCGGGTGAACTCGTCCGCCGTGTAGCAGAAACTGCCGATGAGCGAGCGTTCCTGGGTGCTCAGGGAGTACGCCGGAAGCGCCAGCCGCGGCGCGTGCATGCCCACCAGGACGATCCTGGCGCCGAGCGCCGTGAGGCCGAGGGCCTGGCCGGCGGTCTCCTCCGCGCCGACGGCGTCCAGCGCCAGCGTGGGCCGCCCGCCCAGCAACTCCAGTACGCGCGGCTCCAGTTCACCGTCCCTGGGATCGACGGACCGCAGACCCAGCTTCTCCAGGAGCACGCGCCGCCCGGCATGCGGTTCGCTCACGACCACGCGCCGCGCGCCGAGCCGCAGGGCTCCCAGCGCCGCCGCCTGCCCGATGGGGCCGCCACCGATGACGAGAACGAGGTCGTCGGGGCCGCATCCGCCGCGCACGGCCGCGTGGTGGCCGACGGCGAGGGGTTCCACGAGTGCGCCGTACTCCGGCGGCATGCCTTCCGGGAGCACGACGACGTTCGCGGCGGGAAGGGTCATCGTCTCGGCGAAGGCTGACCGCAGCGCCGGGTCGACACCGATGACACGGCGGGACGGGCAGAGCTGCTGCGCCCCGGCGTGGCAGGCCTCGCAACTGCCGCAGGAGATCACGGGGTTGACGGTCACCAGCTGCCCGACGGCAAGCTCCTCCTGGCCGGCCCGGCTCCTAGCCCGGTCCGCTCCGTCACCGAGCTGCGTGATCCGTCCGACCGTCTCGTGGCCCATCACCTGGCCCGGGAAGCGGCGGCCGTTCTCACCGGTGAAGCCGTGGATGTCGGAGCCGCAGATGCCGGTGGCGAGGACGGACATCGCCACTTCGCCCTCGGCGGCGCGGGGTTCGGGAAGCTCCTCGACCTCGAGTTGCCAGTGGTCCTTCATCACGAGCGCGCGCATCAGCGGATCCTGCTCTCCTTCTCGGTCCCTACGAGCCCTTCACCCGTCCGGTTCGCCCCGGGCTGCGGGGTCCGGCGCTGCCACGCGCCGAGTCCCGCGATCAGCACGGCGCCGAACAGGGTGAATCCGGCGATGACTTGGAGCCCGGCGCTCGGGGAACCGGCCACCCCGTCCGCCCAGGTCTTGACGTTCGGTGCGACGAACCCGCCGATCGAGCCGAGTGAGTTGACGAGCGCGATGCCGCCCGCCGCCGCGGCGCCGGTGAGGAAAGCGGTGGGCTGGGTCCAGAACACGGGCTGCACGGCGATGAATCCGGCCGCCGCCACACACAGGGCGACCAGCGCGAGCGCCGGCGACCCGGCCAGCACCGATCCGGAGATCCCGGCGGCGCCCGCGATCAGGCAGCAGGCCGCCACCGGCAGGCGCCGCCCGGTGCGGTCACTGACACGGCCCGCGACGACGGAGCCGACGATGGCGCACACCCACGGGATCGCCGTCACGAGGCTGACCTCGAACCCGACGGTGGTGCCGAGCAGTTCGCCGACCTGGGTGGGCAGGAAGAACGTCACGCCGTAGACGGAGACCTGGATGACGAAGTAGATCAGCGACAGGTACAGCACCCGGCCGCTGCGCAGCGCCCGCAGCACGCTGCTCTCCTCCTTCTCACCGTCCTCCGCCGCGACGGCAGTTGTGAGGGCCGCCTTCTCCGTGGGCGTCAGCCAGCGTGCGGATCCGGGCGAGTCGGGAAGGACGCGCAGCGCGATCAGCCCGACGGCGACGGTGGCCAGGCCCTGTACGAGGAAGAGCCACTGCCAGCCGTGCAGCTCGCTGATGCCGTCCATCTCCAGCAGCAGCCCGGACAGAGGGCTGCCGAAGATGAACGCGAGCGGGGCGCCGAAGTAGAACAGCGCCATCACCCTGGCCCGGTGGGCCGCGGGCACCCAGAGCGTCAGGTAGTAGATCACCCCGGGGAAGAAGCCCGCTTCGGCGACGCCGAGCAGGAAACGCAGCCCGTAGAAGACGGGAGCCGTGTGCGCGAACATCAGCGCCGCCGAGACCAGACCCCAGCTGATCATGATGCGGGCCATCCACCTGCGCGCACCGAAGCGCCGCAGCAGCAGGTTGCTCGGCACCTCCAGCAGCACGTAGCCGAGGAAGAAGATGCCCGCACCGAAGGCATAGGCGGCGTCGCCGAGCCCGGTGTCCGCCTGGAACGACTCCTGGGCGAAGCCGATGTTGACGCGGTCCAGGAAGGCCAGCACGTACATCAGCAGCAGGAACGGCACGAGGCGGCGCATCGCTTTGGCCACTGCTGAGGCCACCTCAGGCGCACCGGCTGCCCGGGTCTCTGTCATCGCTGCTCTCCGGCTCTTGAGAAGTTCCTCTACATGAACTACCGTTCTCATCCAAGAACAGTTTCATGTGACGTGACGGCGTCCCGCACTGTCAAGACCCGAGGGGGAATCCATGGCCGACCAGACGAGCGGGGTGAAATCCGCCGACAGGGTGCTGGCGATCCTCGACCTCGTCGCCGACCGCGGCCCCGTCCGCTTCACCGACGTCACATCCGGCCTCGGCCTTCCCCGTTCCAGCGCGCACGGCCTGCTGGCGACACTCGCCGCCCGCAACTACCTGGAGTTCGACGAGGAGACGAGGCGCTACGGCCTGGGCCTGAGCGCCTGGCGGCTCAGCCAGGCGTACTCCGGCCACGGCGATCTCGAACGGCACGCCCGCCCGCTCATGGAGGAGCTGGCGACGGAGAGCGGCGAGACCGTCCAACTGGCGCGCCTGGAAGGCATCCACAACGTCTACATCGCCATCGCCCACTCGCCCCGGCCGATGAAGCTCGTCTCCCACGTCGGCTCCCGGCTGCACGCGCACGCCACCGGCGTGGGCAAGATGCTGCTGGCCGGCCTCTCACCCGAGGAGGCCCGGCGCCGGCTGACCGCGGCGGAACTCCCCCGGCTCACCGACCGCACCGTGACGGACGTCGACGAGCTGATGGACGTCCTGAACTCGGCCCGCGAGGCCGGATACGCCGAGGACCACGAGGAGTACGTCGAGGGCTGCCGGTGCGTGGCGGTGCCGGTGCTCGGCCCCGGCGGAGAGACCGTCGCCGCCATGTCCGTCTCGATGCCCGCGTTCCGCTGCGACGACGAGCAGGCCCGCGCCCACCTCGAACTGCTGCGGGCCACCGCCGTGAAGCTCCAGCGGCTCACGGGCGGCTGAGCGCCCGCGCCCCGGCCCCGGTTCAGAACCCCGGATAGAGCCAGCGCCGCAGCACCCTGCTC
Source organism: Streptomyces bathyalis (assembly GCF_015910445.1). Classification (NCBI taxonomy): domain Bacteria; kingdom Bacillati; phylum Actinomycetota; class Actinomycetes; order Kitasatosporales; family Streptomycetaceae; genus Streptomyces; species Streptomyces bathyalis. Next base: position 5,272,951 of record NZ_CP048882.1, on the reverse strand, counting down.
AGCCCCGGCATCACGGCGTAGGTGAGCAGCGGGGCGAGGAAGAGGGGAAAGACCATCGTGGCCGCGGGTGCTCGAACTCCGCCTGCTTCCCGGGAATGACCTCCCAGGTGAAGACCACCGTCACGGCCTTCCGCCGAGACGTCGCGCCGTCGCTCGTCCCTGTCACCGGCTTCCCCTGTAGCGCGTCCCACCGGAGTGCGTCCCACGGGCCGCAACGCAGTCTGATTTGAGCAATATTGACCTAGTATGTGCCCTTCGCGGTGATATTCGTCAGAGCCCTCCCGGAGGTGCACATGTCCGTACGCGGCCCCGCGATCACCGAGCGCGGCCCGGGTCTCGGAGAACGCGGCCCCGGGCCGGTGCCGGTGACGCTGTCGGTCAACGGGGCCGAGCGTCCCCTGGAGATCGAACCGAGGGTGAGCCTGCTCGACGCGCTGCGCGAGCACCTCGACATGACGGGCTCCAAGAAGGGCTGCGACCAGGGCGCCTGCGGCGCGTGCACCGTATGGGTGGACGGACGCCGCGTGCTGGCGTGCCTCACTCTCGCGCTCTCCTGCGAGGGCCGCGAGGTCACCACCATCGAGGGCCTGGCCGGACCGAACGGTGAACTGCACCCCATGCAGAGGGCGTTCATCGCCGAGGACGCCTTCCAGTGCGGCTACTGCACCTCCGGCCAGATCATGTCCGCCGTGGCACTGACCGCCGAGGGCCACACCGGCGACGACGAGATCAAGGAATGGATGAGCGGCAACCTCTGCCGCTGCGCCGCCTACCCCCACATCCGGGCCGCGGTCCGCGCCGTCCGCGACGAGTCCTGAGACCCGAGAAACGGAGTACGTCCCGTGCGGCTCATCACCTACTCCCGCGCCGCCGACGCCGCCGGCGCGATCACGGCCGTCAGCACCGACCCCACGAGTGACTTCCTCGCCGGCGGCACCACCGAGGTCGACCTCCTCCGGCAGAACGTGCTCACACCCCGCCGGCTCGTCGACATCAACGACCTGCCGTTCACCGGAATCGAGGAGGCGCCCGACGGCGGGCTGCGCATCGGCGCTCTCGCCCGCATGAGCGAGGTGGCCGCCTCCCCCCTCGTACGGGAGAGGTATCCGGTCATCGCCGAGGCGCTGGAGGCGGGAGCGTCGCCGCAGCTGCGCAACATGGCCTCCATGGGCGGCAACCTGCTGCAGCGGGTGCGCTGTCCCTACTACCGCGACGCCGTCTCGCCCTGCAACAGGCGCGAACCCGGCACCGGATGCTCCGCCATCGAGGGCTTCAGCCGCGGCCACGCGGTGCTCGGCACCAGCGACCAGTGCATCGCCACCCACCCGTCCGACGTGGCGGTGGCACTCGCCGCCCTCGACGCACGCGTGCACACCCAGGGCACCGGCGGTGAACAGGCATACGGCATCGACGACTTCTTCCTGACGCCGGGACACACCCCGCACCGTGAACACCCCCTGGAGCACGGCGAGCTGATCACCGCGATCGAGGTGCCTTCCGCGCCGATCGGCCGCCGCTCGGTGTATCTGAAGGTCCGCGACCGCGAGAGCTACGAGTTCGCGCTGGTCTCCGCCGCCTGCGCGCTGTCCCTCGTGGACGGCACGATCGCGGACGTACGCCTGGCACTGGGCGGCGTGGCGACCAAGCCCTGGCGCGCCCACCGCGCCGAAGGCGTCCTGCTCGGGGCGCCCGCCGGCAGGGACAGCTTCGCCGAGGCGGCACGCGTGGAGCTGGCCGACGCCCGGACCACCGCCCACAACGCCTTCAAGACCGAGCTCGCGCAGCGCGTGATCGTACGCGTCCTGGAAACCCTCACGGCGAACGGGAGAACCTCATGACCACGGCGATCGGAGCACCGCTCGAACGGGTCGACGGCCGCCAGAAGGTCACCGGCTCGGCGCGCTACTCGACCGAGATCCCGGCCACCGGCATGGCTCACGCCTGCCTGGTCGGGGCACGCATCGCCAGCGGCCGCGTCAGGTCGGTCGACGCCTCGGACGCCCGGGAGGAGCCCGGTGTCCTCGCGGTGCTCACGCACGAGAACCTGCCGCGGATCGCCACCCAGCCTCCCCTGGTGCCCTCCCTCTTCGGCGGCCCGGCACCCGGCGAGACGTTCTTCCCGATGCAGGACGACATCGTGCACTACGGGGGCCAGCCCATCGCCCTCGTCGTGGCCGACACCCACGAACGCGCCCAGCACGCGGCGTCGCTGCTGCGCGTCGGGTACGAGGCGTCCGAGCCGCTCACCACCATCGAGCAGGGCCGGGACCAGGCGTACGAGGCCGAGAAGATCTTCGGCGGCTTCCTTCCCGGCCGCAGCGCGCGGGGCGACATCGAGGAGGGGATCGAGAAGGCGGACATCGTGGTGGAGGCGACGTTCGACTACGCCGCCAACAGCCACAATCCGCTGGAGGCTTCGGGCACCACGGCGATCTGGGACGGCGACGAGCTGCTCCTGTACGACGGCACCCAGGGCGTCAACGCCACCCAGCTCACGGTGGCCGCGCTCCTCGGGATCCCGCTCTCGAAGATCCGGGTTCTCAGCCAGTTCGTCGGCGGCAGCTTCGGCTCGAAGGCCATGATCTGGCACCACCCCGCGCTCGCTGCGCTGGCCGCACGGGAAGTGGGCCGTCCCGTCAAGCTGGCCCTCACGCGCGAGCAGATGTTCACCGCCTGCGGCCACCGCGAGGAGCAGGAGCAGCACATCACCCTCGGGGCGACGAACGACGGCCGGCTGACCGCGCTGCGTCATCACAAGCTCTCCCCCACCTCGCACTTCGACGACTGGGCCGAGCCGTCCCTCAACTCGGCGGCACAGATGTACGCCTGTCCCAACTACGAGGGCGTCTACCGGCTCATCCGCGCCAACACCATGACCCCCACCTTCATGCGCGGTCCCGGCGACTCCACCGGCATGTTCGCCCTCGAGTGCGCGATGGACGAGCTCGCCGAGAAGACCGGCCTCGACCCGATCGAGCTGCGGCTGCGCAACTTCGCCGACGCGGACCCGGTCTCGGGCAACCCGTGGTCGAGCAACGGCCTGAAGGAGTGTTACCAGCGCGGGGCCGCGAGCTTCGGCTGGCACGACCGCGACCCGGCACCGGGCTCCCGGCGTGAGGGCAACTGGCTGATCGGCACGGGCATGGCCGCTGCCGGCTATCCGGCGCCGCCCCCCGGTACACCGCAGCGTGCCAGGGCGCGCATCTACGCCGACGGCAGCGTCGTGGTGCAAGGCGCGACCACCGAGTTCGGCACCGGGGTGGCGACCGTGATGGCGCAGGTCGCCGCCGACGTCCTCGGAGTCCCCGTGGAGCGCTGCCGCTTCGAGAAGGGCGACACCGACTTCCCCGGCATCGCCTCGGCCGTCGGCTCCGCGGGCGCCGGGATGATCAGCGCCGCTGTCCACGCAGCAGCGACGGCTCTGCGCGAGCAGCTCATCGGCGAGGCCGTCGCGGACAGCGGCTCACCGCTGCACGGCGCGGACCCGGCAGGCGTCGTCGTGCGGAACGGGACCATGAGCGCGGGCACGTCCTCCGAGCAGTACACGGACCTGCTGCGGCGCAATCTCCGCCCCGACGCCGAGGCTTCGGGCACCTGGAACCCGCCGGGCATGGACACCCCGTACGCCATGCTCACCTTCGGCGCCCAGTTCGCGGAGGTCGCCGTCGATCCGGAGCTGGGCCTGGTACGGGTGAGGCGCATGACCGGTGCCTTCGCGCCGGGCCGTGTGCTCAACGCGCGCACGGTGCGCAGCCAGCTCATGGGCGGGATGCTCTGGAGCCTGGGCCAGGCGCTTCTGGAGTTCAACCGCATGGATCCCGCCACGGGCCGCTGGGTCTGCAACAGCCTGGGCGAGTATCTGGTCCCGGTGAACGCCGACGCGCCCGATGTCACGGTCGAACTCGTCGACGTCGAGGACCGGATCGTCAATCCGCTCGGCGTGAAGGGCGTCGGCGAGATCGGGCAGGTCGGAGCGAACGCCGCGATCGCCAACGCGATTCACCACGCCACGGGCCGCCGCATCCGGAAGATGCCGATCATGATCGAGGACATCATCAGGTGAATCCGCCGGAATCCATGGCCCGGTCCCGCGCACCGGGTCGGCGCCGGCGCTTCGTGGTGAGCATGAGCAGCGCCGTGGCGATCACGGCGACCGCCTGGGAGACGAGCGCGACCGACTTGTCCACACTCCACGACGGGTCGTACATGCCGGGGAACGGGCCGAACTCTCCCACGTCGACGTACCGGTAGATCAGCAGCAGGGCGAGCCCCCCGGCGGCCACGACGAAGGCGAAGAGGTCCGCCGGCAGCCGCCGCCACACGAGTACCAGCAGCGCCGCCAGCGCTCCGAGTGCGGCCTCGAGACGGAAGAGGTCGCCCTGGCTGACGGACGCGACGACTCCGTCGAACGTGGGCGCGAGGTGCGCGTGCACATAGGCGTTCACGGCGAGACCGGCCGCGGCCAGCACTCTGGCGAGGGCCCGCAGGAAACGGTGCGAGGCGCGCGCGGGGCGCCTGTGGTCAGTAGCCGCCGCCACCACCGCCGTCCTTGGCCTTTTTCTTGACGGCCTTTCCGTCGGTGCCGAGCACGTACCACTTGGCCCCGAACTGATCGAGCCCCTGGCCGTTGGTCTGCCCCGCCTTCTGGTCGCCCTGGTAGTAGTACAGCGGGCGGTCCTTGTAGGTGACCTGCGTCTTGCCGTCGCGGCGCTCGGACGTGCCGAGGAGGTCCTTCTCCACGCCGCCCTCCCCCGCGACCGGCCGGCCCTTGACGATCATCGGCGGCCACGCCTGCGCGCAGGCGCCCGAGCACGTCGACTCGGGGCTCTTGTCCTTCTCGAAGAGATAGAGGGTCTTGTTCTGACCACCGGTCAGGTACGTCCCGAGGCCGCCGTCCGAACGGGCGTTCACCGTCTTGGCGTTCGCGGAGCTCTCTGCGTGCTCGCTCGGCGATTCGGAGGCTCCTGAACCGCCGTCACCTCCGTTGCCGCAGCCGCTGCCCAGGATGAGCAGCGACGCGGCGGCCGCGACGGTCGCCCCTCTGACGCCGTTCCTCATCGGGCCTCCTCTGCACGGACTCCTCCTCACTAGAGCCCAGGTGCCCCCGGCCCGCCATTCCGCGGGGTCCGTTCCACGTACGATCCCCGCCCGCGCCTTCGCGCCGCCCCCTGTTATCTTCCCGACTTAGGTAAGCCTTGCTTAAATGGCGCCTTGTAGTGCACCGTGACCACCGCCCGACCGATCCGTCAGCCCACAGGGAGCCCACATGTCCGCCTCCATCCGAAGCCGAACTCTCATAGCCGGAGCGGCCGTTCCTCTGCTGGCTGCCGCAGCTCTGACCGGCTGCGCGGAGAAGTCGAAGGCCGGCGGGGACGGCGGGGTGCGGGTCACCGCGGACGACTCGGCATGCAAGGTCTCGGACGACGAGTTCCCCGCCGGGAACCTGAAGCTGCACGTGGAGAACAAGGGCTCCAAGGTCACCGAGGTCTACGTCTACGCCCCCGGCGACCGCATCGTCACCGAGCGGGAGAACATCGGCCCCGGCACCAAGGCCGAGATCACCACCGAGGTCAAGGCGGGCAAGTACGAGATCGCCTGCAAGCCCGGCATGAAGGGCGACGGCATCCGCCAGAAGGTCACCGCCAGCGGCAAGGGAGCGGCGGCCGAGCGCGATCCGAAGCTGGACGCCGCCGTCGCCTCGTACCGCACCTACGTGCAGAAGCAGGCCGACGAAACGATTCCCGCCGCGCAGAAGTTCGCGGACGCGGTCGAGGACGGGGACGTCGAGGCGGCCAAGAAGGAGTACGCGGTCTCCCGTGTGGGCTGGGAGCGCACCGAGCCCGTCGCGGAGTCCTTCGGCGACATCGACCCGAAGGTCGACGTGCGCGAGGACGGCCTGGAGGAGGGCCAGAAGTGGACGGGCTGGCACAAGCTCGAGAGGTCCCTCTGGGAGAAGAAGAAGATCTCGGCGGACGACAAGAAGCTCGCCGGCCGTCTGATGAAGGACCTGAAGGAGTGGCGGGACCGCGTCGGCAAGGCCGAGATCACCCCCACCAGCATGGCCAACGGCGCCAAGGAGCTCCTCGACGAGGTGGCCACCGGCAAGGTCACCGGTGAGGAGGAGCGCTACAGCCACACGGACCTGGTCGACTTCCAGGCCAACGTCGACGGCGCCGAGAAGGCGTACGAACTGCTGAAGCCGGTGGCCGCCAAGAAGGACCCGCAGCTGGCGAAGGACCTGGACAAGCAGTTCGCCGCCATCGGGAAGCTGCTGGACGAGCACCGCGAGGGCGACGGGTTCGTCTCGTACGACAAGGTCGGCAAGAGCGAGCGCAAGAAGCTCTCGGACGGCGTGAACGCACTCGCCGAACCGCTCTCGCGGCTCGCCGCCGCCGTCGCGTCGTGAGGGGAAGACAGTGACAGCGGAAACGGAACACTCCGAGGACGGGAAGCCCGGACCGGGCTCCGGGGACGACAAAGCCGCACCGGACTCCGGGGAACGGCCCGGCGGTGCGGCGGCCTCCGGCGGTGCGGCGGCCTCCGGCGGCGAGGAGCCGCGCAAGGCACACCACCACCCGGGGCGCCGCGCGCTCCTCGGCTGGGGCGGCGCGGGCCTGGCCCTCGGTGCGGCCACGGCGGGAGGCATGACCGCGGCACTGGAGTACGGGAGCGACGCCGAGTCCGTCGCCGCGGACTCCGCCGCTGCCGTGCCCTTCCACGGCGAGCACCAGGCCGGCATCGCCACCCCCGTACAGGACCGGCTGCACTTCGCCGCCTTCGACGTCCTCACGGACGACCGTGCCGCGCTGATGGACCTGCTCCAGAAGTGGACGCGTGCCGCGGCACGCATGACGGCGGGCGACACCGTCGGCACGGGAGCCGTCGGCGGCCCGGCCGAGGCGCCGCCCGACGACACCGGCGAGGCCCTGGGGCTCAAGCCGTCCCGGCTCACGCTCACCTTCGGCATCGGCCCGTCCCTCTTCGAGAACGACAAGGGCGAGGACCGCTTCGGCATCAAGAAGCGGCGGCCGGCCGCCATGCCCGACCTGCCTCACTTCCCCGGCGACGCCCTGGACGAGAAGCGCAGCGACGGCGACCTGTGCGTTCAGGCCTGTGCGGACGACCCCCAGGTCGCGGTGCACGCCATCCGCAATCTGGCGCGCATCGGCTTCGGCAAGGTGTCCGTGCGCTGGTCGCAGCTCGGCTTCGGCAAGACCTCCTCCACGACGCCCTCCGCCCAGACGCCGCGCAATCTCTTCGGCTTCAAGGACGGCACCCGCAACATCTCCGGCGACGACGCCGCGGCGCTGAAGCGTCATGTGTGGGCGGGGAAGAAGGACGGCACCGAGTGGATGGCGGGCGGCTCCTATCTCGTGGCGCGCCGCATCCGCATGAACATCGAGATCTGGGACCGTACTCCGCTGGCCGAGCAGGAGATGATCATCGGCCGCAGCAAGGGCGAGGGCGCTCCGGCGGGCCGCCGCCGCGAACGCGACCCGGTGAAGCTGTCGGCGATGGCCCCCGTCTCGCACGTGAGGCTGGCGCATCCGGAGACCAACGACGGCATCCGCATCCTGCGCCGCGGCTACAACTTCACCGACGGCACGGACGGGCTGGGGCGTCTGGAGGCGGGACTGTTCTTCCTCGCCTACCAGCGGGACGTGCGCGAGGGCTTCATTCCGCTGCAGCGGCACCTCGCCCGCGACGACACGGAACTCAACGAGTACATCCAGCACGTGGGTTCGGCGGTGTTCGCGGTGCCGCCCGGTGTCCGCGACTCCGGCGACTGGTGGGCCCGGCAGCTCTTCTCCTGACCTCGTACCCGGAAGGAACACGCCGTGTTCGGCAACTACTTGATCGGCCTGCGCGAGGGGCTGGAGGCCAGCCTCGTCGTGTGCATCCTCGTCGCGTACCTCGTGAAGACGGACAACCGTGCCAAGCTGGCGCCCGTCTGGGCCGGCGTGGGCCTCGCCGTCGGAGTGAGCCTGGCGTTCGGCGCGGGGCTCCAATTCGGCACGCAGGAGCTGACGTTCACCGCCCAGGAGGCGATCGGCGGCTCGCTGTCCATCGCCGCGGTGGCCCTGGTGACGTGGATGGTCTTCTGGATGCGGCGAACCGCCCGCCATCTGAAGGCCGAGCTCGAGGGCCGGCTCGACGCGGCTCTCGCCATGGGCAGCGGCGCGCTGGTGGTGACGGCGTTCCTGGCCGTCGGCCGCGAGGGCATCGAGACGTCCCTCTTCGTGTGGAGGTCGGTGGACGCCGCCGACGACGGGGTACGGCCCCTGGTGGGTGCGCTGTTGGGCATCCTCACCGCGATCGTGATGGGCTGGCTGTTCTACCGGGGAGCCCTGAGGATCAACCTGGCCCGGTTCTTCACGTGGACGGGCGGGCTGCTCATCGTCGTGGCCGCCGGCGTCCTCGCCTACGGGGTGCACGACCTCCAGGAGGCGCGGTTCCTCGGCGGTCTGGAGAACAAGGCGTTCGACGTCAGCTCCGCGGTTCCTGTGGACAGTTGGTACGGCATCCTGCTGAAGGGCACCGTCAACTTCCAGCCTGATCCGACCGTCGTCCAGGCGTGTGTGTGGGTGCTCTACATGGTGCCCGTGCTCTTCCTGTTCCTGCGCAGGCAGAAGCCGTCGCAGGAGCAGGGATCCCGCAGCGCCGAGGGGGAGTCCACGGCCGGATCCGGCCATGAGGCCACGGTGCGCTGACAGTTCACTGCCGCACCGGCTCCTTCATCCCCGTCGCACCGGGGCCCCCGAACCGTCGCCCGCCCCGGTGCCGCGGGGATGCCGCATGCCCGCGCGAGGGTCGCGCCCTCTCCCGGACCGGCGCCTGCTCCGGCGCCGCACCGGGGCCCGAGGCGCCACGAGGGCCGCGGCGGGGCTTGAACCGAACTGCCCCGGGACCCGCCCTGCCCGAATCGGATTGAGGGCACTCTCGCGGGGAATGAGGGTCTGCGGCCCTTCCCGTTTCTTCGATCTTCACAATGCGGGCTTCATCTGCTTTCACAGGTTTCAGTGGTATTGACAAGTGAAACCTCAAGCACGCCTCAAAATGTCTTTTCCAAAACGGTCATACGTGCAGAAGCACGCCCCACTCGGGCAGTTGATAGACTCGGAGACCATTGACCACGGCGGTTCGCGCATGGAACTCTACGGCCGTTGGGGCACGACCTGTGAAGCCGAAGCGGGGGCTTTGTCGAAATGCAGACTCGTATTGTGATCGGCGACGAGAGACGTCTTTACTCGGAAGCCATCGCGACGACACTCAATCTTGTCCAGGATTTCGAAGTCGTGGCGACAGTGAACAACCGCGAGGAAATAGTTCCCGCCGTTCTGCGGAAACTTCCCACAGTGACCGTGCTGGGCACCAACACCACGGCGCGCAACGGACGTTGCCTGACAGATGAATTGCGGGCGGCCGTCCCGCGGTGCCGGATCGCAGTCATCGGCAGCACACCGGGCTCCCCCGCCAAGAGACAGGAGGCGGCGGCCCCGGGATTACTGAGCGTCGTACCGGACGACGCGGCCCTGCCGCAACTGGTGAACGCAATACGGGGACTCGTGGCGAGCAATAACGGCACCCCTGCCAATCCTGGTGGCGGACCCTCCCAGCATGCCGGCGGCCCGATCGACACGGCTCTTATCCGCCAACCTGCGTGCGGCGGCAGATCACTCAGCACCAGAGAAAAAGAAGTACTCCGGCTCACCGCGGGCGGAGCCCCGGTAAGGGAAATTGCCGCGGAACTGTTCCTCTCCCCCGGCACCGTGAGGAATGTGACTTCCAGCGCGATCAAGAAGCTGGGCGGCAGGAACCGCTTCGACGCCGCGTGCATCGCGAGCAAGCGCGGCTGGCTCTGAACTTCCGGACGGCCCTGCCGTGCAGCCTTCCGGCCGGGCCGTCCGGATTCCAGCCATTCGAATTCCAGCCATTGGCCGTCAGCCAGGCATCAACCGTGACCAAGCGCACCCTTGACATCACCGAGCGCACGGACATTACTGGTTCTCTGCGTCACCAGCGGACAACGATGTCAACGATTTCCCGGGGAGCGGTCACGTGCGTCAGAGTCAGGCACGCAGCGGACGAGGCGGCCCCGGCAGACGGACGAGATCCCGGAGAACCGGCAGATCCGGCGGGCCCGGCAGAGCCTGCGCCGCCCTGGTGGTGACGGCGCTGCTGGTGATGACGGGGCAGGGCGCCGCCTCGGCCAGCCCGCCCAGGCAGCCGCACGCACCCGGCAGCCCCGGAGGCTCGTTCAGCTCCTCCTTCGAACCGGACGATCCCGCGCCCGACTGGAAGGACAGCATCGAGACCACGCCCGACGGTGAGAAGAAGACCCGCGGCGTCCACCGCGACTCCGCTCCCGGCACGCCCGGCATGAGCAGCCGCACCGGCACCGGCCCTGAGAAGAGCCCCACCTCGAAGAGCGGCGCGGGCTTCAGCGGCAAGCACTCCTTGCGCTACGCGGGCGAGCACACGGCGAGCGGCCAGGGCTACTCCTACAACCGCGTCTTCGACGTCGACGTCCGTGTCGAGGCCCGCACTTCGCTCTCCTACAAGATCTTCCCGGAGCTGCCGAAGACCGACCTCGACTACCAGGCCACGCACGCCTCCCTCGACCTCGCCTTCACCGACGGCACCTATCTGAGCGATCTGGGCGCGAGGGACCAGCACGGCACCGCGCTGACGCCTCAGGGCCAGGCGTCCGCGAAGACGATGTACGCGAACCAGTGGAACAACAGGGAATCGCGGATCGGCGCCGTCGCTGCGGGCAAGACCGTCGACCGGATCCTCGTCGCCTACGACTCCCCCAAGGGCGCCAGTTCCTTCCGCGGCTGGGTGGACGACGTCTCGATCGCGACGAAGGCACCGGAGAAGCGCCTGGCGCACCTCTCCGACTACGCGCAGACCACTCGGGGGACACACTCCAGCGGCGACTTCTCCCGCGGCAACACCTTCCCCGCCACGGCGCTCCCCGGCGGCTTCAACTTCTGGACCCCGGTGACCGATGCGGGCTCCACGGACTGGCTCTACGAGTACGCGCGCAAGAACAACGACGACAACCTGCCCACCCTGCAGGCCTTCAGCGCCAGTCACGAACCCAGCCCGTGGATGGGGGACCGGCAGACCTTCCAGGTGATGCCGTCGGCCGCGTCCGGCAAGCCCGACGCGTCCCGCAAGGCCCGTGCGCTGCCCTTCCATCACGCCAACGAGACGGCCAGGCCGCACTATTACGGCGTCACCTCCGACAGCGGGCTGCGCACGCAGATCACCCCGACCGACCACGCCGCGATGATGCGCTTCACCTTCCCCGGTGACGACGCGAACCTCATCTTCGACAACGTCGACAACCGCGGCGGTCTCACCCTCGACGAGGACAAGGGCACCGTCACCGGCTTCTCCGACGTCAAGAGCAAGCTGTCGGTCGGCGCCGGCCGCATGTTCGTCTACGCGCGCTTCGACTCGTCGGTCACGGGCGGTGGCCGGCTGGAGGGCGGTGGCGGCAAGGACGTCACCGGCTATCTGCGCTTCAAGGCGGGCTCGGACCGTACGGTCACGATGCGCATCGCCACGTCCCTCATCAGCGTGGACCAGGCGAAGGCCAACCTGGAACGCGAGATCCCTGCGGACACGTCCTTCGGCGAGGTGCGGCGGCGCGCGCAGGGCAAGTGGGACGACCTGCTCGGCCGCATCGAGGTCGAAGGAGCGAGCCGCGACCGGCTCACGACGCTCTACTCCAGCCTGTACCGCCTGTACCTGTACCCCAACTCGGGTGCGGAGCAGGTCGGTTCGCGCAAGCGCTACGCCAGCCCGTTCGCCGAGCCCACGGGTGAGGACACCCCCACGCACACTGGCTCGAAGATCGTCGACGGGGACGTGTACGTCAACAACGGCTTCTGGGACACCTATCGGACGACCTGGCCCGCCTACTCCTTCCTCACGCCGAAGCGGGCGGGACGGATGGCCGACGGCTTCGTCCAGCAGTACAAGGACGGCGGCTGGATTTCGCGTTGGTCCTCGCCGGGTTACGCGGACCTGATGACCGGCACCAGTTCGGACGTCGCCTTCGCCGACGCCTACGGCAAGGGCGTGAAGTTCGACGCGGAGGCCGCGTACGGCGCGGCGGTCAAGAACGCCACGGTCGCACCGCCTCGTTCCGGAGTGGGGCGCAAGGGCATGGCCACCTCGCCCTTCCTCGGCTACACCAGCACCGCGACGGGCGAGGGCATGTCCTGGGCGCTGGAGGGCTATCTCAACGACTTCGGCATCGCCCGCATGGGCAAGGCCCTGTACCGCAAGACCCACAAGGCCCGCTACAAGGCAGAGTCGGAGTACTTCCTCGGCCGCGCCCGCAACTACGTCAAGCACTTCGACGACCGGATCGGCTTCTTCCAGGGCAAGGACGGCGACGGCAACTGGCGCCTGCCGCCAGGGGAGTTCGACCCGCGCGTGTGGGGACACGACTACACCGAGACCAATGCGTGGAGCTTCGCCTTCACCGCGCCCCAGGACACCCGGGGCCTGGCGAACCTGTACGGCGGGCGGGCGGGCCTGGCGAAGAAGCTCGACAAGTACTTCTCCACGCCCGAGACCGCGTCGAAGGAGTTCGCGGGCTCCTACGGCGACGTCATACACGAGATGACCGAGGCCCGCGACGTGCGCATGGGGATGTACGGGCACAGCAACCAGCCCTCGCACCACATCGCCTACACCTACGACGCGGCAGGGCAGCCCTGGAAAGCCCAGGAGAAGGTCCGCGACGTGCTCTCCCGCCTCTACCTGGGCAGCGAGATCGGCCAGGGCTACCCCGGGGACGAGGACAACGGCGAGATGTCGGCGTGGTACGTCTTCAGCGCGCTCGGCTTCTACCCGCTGGTCATGGGATCGCCCGAATACGCCGTCGGCTCCCCGCTGTTCACCAAGGCGACCGTCCACCTCGAGGGCGGCCGCGAGCTGGTGGTGAAGGCGCCCCGCAACAGCGAGCGCAACATCTACGTGCAGGGGCTGCGCGTCAACGGCAAGGCGTGGCACTCCACTTCGCTGCCGCACAAGCTGCTGGCCCGCGGCGGCACCCTGGAGTTCGACATGGGCCCGAAGCCGTCCCGGTGGGGCACCGGCGAGAAGAACGCGCCGTCCTCCATCACCAAGGACGACAAGGTGCCCTCGCCACCCGGGGACGTGACCGTGCCGGCGAAGGGCAAGCCGCTGCTGGACGACACCTCCGCCACCAGGGCCGTCTTCTCCGAGGCCGCGATGGAGGTGAAGCCGGGCTCCCGGGACGAGCAGGTGAAGTCCTACACGCTGACCTCGGCGGACAGCGCCGACTCCCCGAAGGGTTGGGTGCTGGAGGGCTCCGAGGACGGCGAGAAGTGGAAGGCGGTGGACCGCCGACGCGGCGAGTCCTTCACCTGGGACAGGCAGACCCGCGTCTTCGATGTCGCCCGCCCCGGCGCGTTCCGGCACTACAGGCTCGTGCCCGCCGGGGGCTCCGCGGCGCTGTCGGAGATCGAGCTGCTGGGCTGAGCCGGGGCCGGCCCCGGCCAGCGGGGCCCGCAGGGGCATGAACCGCGGCGGGACGGCGGGCCCGTGCCCCGGGCGGTCGTAAGAGGCATGCCGGGCCCGCGACGGGGGACCCGGTGCCGGTGATGCCCCTTGGTCTGCCACCGTCCGTACGCGCCTGCCTGTTCGATCTGGATGGCGTGCTCACCAGTACTGCCGTGGTGCACGCGGCCGCCTGGAAGGAGATGTTCGACGACTTCCTGCGCGGCCGGGAGGGGAAGGATTTCCGCCCCTTCAGCCCCGGCGACTACGACAAGTACGTCGACGGACGGCCGCGCACCGACGGCGTGCGCACCTTCCTCGCCTCCCGCGGCATCGAGCTGCCCGAGGGCCGGCCCGACGATCCCCCGGGCCGGGAGAGCGTGCAGGGCCTGGGCAACTGCAAGAACGACCTGCTGCTGGAGAAGATCCACAAGGAGGGCGTCCGGGCCTACCCCGGCTCGGTCCGCTACGTGAAGGCGGTGCGGGACGCCGGCCTGCACACCGCCGTCGTCTCCTCCAGCAAGAACTGCCGCGACGTTCTCGTCGCCGTCGGCATCGAGGAGCTGTTCGAGGTACGGATCGACGGCATCGTCGCCGACGAGCGCGGGCTGCCCGGCAAGCCCGCACCCGACACCTTCCTCGCCGCGGCCCACGACCTCGGTGTGGAAGCCGGCGGATGTGCCGTCTTCGAGGACGCCCTGGCCGGTATGGAGGCCGGCCGCGACGGACGCTTCGGGTACGTCGTCGGCGTGGACCGCGTCGGACAGGCGGAGGAGCTGCGCCGGCACGGCGCTGACGTCGTCGTGACGGACCTCGCCGGCCTCGCCGGCCTCGCCGACCACGACGGGCAGGAGGATTCCGCGTGATCACCCAGCGTGCGTACGCCTGTGAGCCCTGGACGCTGCGCGAGACCGGGCTGAACCTGGACGTGCTGCCGCAGAGCGAATCCGTCTTCGCGCTCTCCAACGGCCACGTCGGCTGGCGCGGCAACCTCGACGAGGGCGAACCGCACGGCCTGCCCGGCTCCTACCTCAACGGCGTCCACGAGCTGCGCCCGCTCCCCTATGCCGAGGCGGGCTACGGCTACCCGGAGTCGGGCCAGACCGTCATCAACGTCACCAACGGCAAGATCGTCCGTCTGCTCGTCGACGACGAGCCCTTCGATGTGCGTTACGGGCGGCTGCGCTCCCACGAGCGCGTCCTGGACCTGCGCACCGGGCTGCTCCACCGCACGTGCGAGTGGACCTCGCCGGCCGGAAGCACCGTGCGGGTGCGCTCCACGCGACTGGTCTCCTTCACGCAGCGCGCCATCGCCGCCGTCGCCTTCGAGGTGGAACCGCTGGACGACCAGGTCCGCGTGGTGATCCAGTCGGAACTCGTCGCCAACGAGCAGCTCCCCCATCTCCCCGGCGATCCGCGTGCCGCGGCCGCCCTCGAATCGCCGCTGGAGCCCGAGGAGCACCTGGCCTCCGGGAACCGGCTGCGTCTGGTGCACAGCACCCGCCGCAGCGGGCTGCGCGTCGCCGCCGCCGCCGACCACGTCGTGAACGGCCCCGAATCCACGCGCACTTCGAGTGAGAGCGGCCCGAACGTCAGCCGCCTCACGGTCACTTCGCTGCTTCAGCCGGGCGTGCCGCTGCGGCTGGAGAAGATGGTCTCGTACGGCTGGTCCAGCGTGCGGTCCCTGCCCGCGGTGCGCGACCAGGTCGACGCCGCACTCGCCGGGGCACGCAGCACGGGCTGGGACGGGCTGGTCGACCAGCAGGCCTCCTACCTCGACGACTTCTGGGCGCGCTCCGACGTCGAGGTCGACGGCGACGCGGAGATCCAGCAGGCCGTGCGCTTCGGCCTCTTCCACGTCCTGCAGGCCGGTGCGCGCGCCGAGCAGCGCGCCATCCCGGCCAAGGGCCTCACCGGCTCCGGCTACGACGGCCACTCCTTCTGGGACACCGAGACCTTCGTGCTGGCGCTGCTGACCTACACCTCGCCCCAGTCCGTCGCCGAGGCGCTGCGCTGGCGGTACGACACGCTGCCCGCCGCGCGGGCCCGGGCGCAGCAACTCGGCCTGCGCGGCGCCGCGTTCCCCTGGCGGACGATCGACGGTTCGGAGTGCTCGGCGTACTGGCCCGCGGGCACCGCCGCCTTCCACGTGAACGCCGACATCGCCGACGCGGTGGTGCGGTACGTCGCCGCCACGGGCGACGACGAGTTCGAGCGCGACACGGGAGTCCCGATCCTCGTGGAGACGGCCCGGCTGTGGCACTCGCTCGGCCACCACGACCACCAGGGCGGCTTCCACTTCGACGGGGTCACAGGCCCGGACGAGTACAGCGCCGTCGCGGACGACAACATCTACACGAACCTCATGGCACGGGCGAACCTGCGGGAGGCCGCGAACGCCGTCGACCGCCACCCCGACCAGGCCCGCGCGTTCAAGGTCGACCTCGAGGAGACCGCTGCCTGGAGGGACGCGGCCGACGCCATCGTCCTCCCGTACAACGAGGACCTCGGCGTGCACGAGCAGTCGGCCGACTTCACCGGGCACCAGATCTGGGACTTCGCGAACACGGGGCCCGACGAGTACCCGCTGATGCTGCACTTCCCCTACTTCGATCTGTACCGGAAGCAAGTCGTCAAGCAGGCCGACCTGGTGCTGGCCATGTGCCGCCACGGGGAGGAGTTCGACGACGAGCAGAAGGCCCGCAACTTCGAGTACTACGAGCAGCTGACCGTGCGGGACTCGTCGCTCTCCGCGTGCTGGCAGGCCGTCATGGCGGCCGAGGTCGGCCATCTGCGCCTGGCCTACGACTACTTGGGCGAGGCCGCCCTGATGGACCTGTTCGACCTGGAGAACAACACACGCGACGGCCTGCACATCGCGTCCCTCGCCGGTACCTGGACGGCGCTGGTCGCGGGCTTCGGGGGCATGCGGCACGCCTCCGGCACCCTGGAGTTCGCGCCGAAGCTGCCGGAGCGGCTGTCCCGTCTCGCCTTCACCGTCCAGATGCTGGGGCGGCGGCTGCGGGTCGAGATGAGCGACTCCACGGCCACGTACACGCTCGTCGAAGGTACGCCCATGGAGATCTGCCACTACGGCGAACGCTTCACGGTGCAGAGCGGGCAGCCCTGCACGCGCAAGGTGGCGCGGGTGAAGCAGCGCCCCGAGCCGAAGCAGCCGCCGGGACGGCGCCCCGCCAGCCGTCACTGAGCGATTCCGCCCGGCCGGTCTCCGTCCGCGCACCGATGTCGCCGGGGCCTCGCAGGTCAGGACCGTGAACGGCAGGTGGTCACGCTCGCCGGCAGGTGTGACTCACGGTAAGTTCAAGGCGCCTGACATGTCATGCACATCACCCATGTGACGAGGAACGGCACCCAATTCCTTACGCGTGAGTAGGAAACGTCTGCGCGGACGCCCGACATCGGGCACCATTCCTACGCCCGCAGAGGGCGCCCCCCGGACGGAGCCCGGGGAGGCACCCCGTCGAACGGACCTCATCACCACGCAGGGAGATGCACGATGCGTATCCGACTCCACAGATGGGCGGCGGCCTGTGTGCCCCTGACCCTGTTCGCGGCAACAGCCTGCGGGGGTCCGGAATCCGACGCGGCGTCACAAGTGGA
Organism: Streptomyces bathyalis; assembly: GCF_015910445.1. Taxonomy (NCBI): domain Bacteria; kingdom Bacillati; phylum Actinomycetota; class Actinomycetes; order Kitasatosporales; family Streptomycetaceae; genus Streptomyces; species Streptomyces bathyalis. The sequence goes on along the minus strand of NZ_CP048882.1, from coordinate 5,255,785 downwards.
CGAGACGAAGGTCTCCGCCACGAACGACTCGACCGGGGACTCGGGCCGCGGATCGGGCGAGATCCCCTCACGGGGCTCCGGCTCGCGCGGGACGTCGGAGGTCGGCGAGTCGGCCGGTCCGGGCGGGCCGGGGCCGGAGGGCGGACCCGCCGCCGACCGGGAGTGGCCGGAGAACGACGTGACCGGAGCCATCCCTCTGCCCGTGCGGGGCGCAGGAGCGGGCGGCTCCGGCGCGGGCCGCGGGGACGCCGTGACCCTGACCTACGACGCGGGCGCCGGAGAGGGGTTCGGAGCAGCGATCCGCGCGGCCGCCGACTCGTGGAACGACAGTGTCAGCGAGGTGAATCTGCAGCCCGCGGGCGCCGGCACAGAGGCGGACATCCGCATCGTCGTCTCGAAGGGCTGGCCGGGCGCCGACCCCGAGGGACCCGGCCTCGGAAAGGGCACCGTCACCATCGGCCGCAGGGCCCTCGCCCAGGGCCACGACGCGATACGCGTCGTGGCTCACGAGTTCGGCCACATACTCGGGCTGGAGGACAAGCAGCCCGGACCGTGCTCCAGCGTGATGTCGGGCAAGTCCCCGGGGGCTGCCTGCACCAACTCGTATCCGAACGCCGCCGAGATCCGCGAGGTGAGGCGCAACTTCGGGCCCACCGCCGCCATCGGCTGAGGTACGCGCCACGGGGGCCGTGCGGCCGCGACTACGGGCTCCAGACCATCGTCTGCTGGTGGACCCGCTTCCCTGCATGGCGGATGCCCGGAACGAGCGGCGTGGCGCCGTACTTGGTGAAACCCATGCGTTCGAAGAACCGCACCGCCCGGGTGTTCTCGGCCAGCGTCAGCAGGTGACACCCGGGTGAACCGCTGTCTCTGAGCCGCCTGAGCCAGGCGTTCATGAGCCCGTCGGAGGCGCCCGTCCCGCGCGCCGCCGCGACGACGTTGATGTGCAGGTGCGCCGGCCACCGTTCGTCGGCGAAGTCCGACGCTGTCGGCTCACGCCGCACGGCTGCCAGGCCCAGGTCGAGCGCGCTGCGGACGAGAAATGCCGCGGGCCGCGGCCTGAGGGCAAGCCGGTACTTCCTGATGGCCGTCGCGATGCGTTCGCTCTCGCTGGGGAACTTCGAGTGGTCGAGGCTCCCTGCCAGATAGCCGACCAGCGCTCCGTCCACGACCGCGACGAACAGCGACTCCGGTTCCAGATCCATGTAGGCCCGCAGGTAGATCTCCGCCTCCGACTCCTCGTGCCCCCACAGGGAAGCCGTCGGGCCGCCCTCGCCGGCCTTGCGGAACAGCTGCCGCAGCTCTGTGCGGTCCGACTCCGCGAATGTGCGGATCTCCGTCTCCGTCACTCCGGACGCACTCCCCGTCGGCGCCGTCCCGTCGTCATCCGTCGGCTCCAGGATGCCCCCGGCGGCGGGGCGGTGCTCGGCCACGCGGGTGCCGTCGGCGGCCGGTCGCTGGCCGCCCCGCTCCGGCTCCCTCGACGGACCGGGTTCTCCTCAGCCGTCCGAGAGCGTACTGTGAGAGCGAGATTGGACGTCCGACCAAGTCGATTGCCCAAGTGGTTCGGCCGGTCCACGTTGCCCTGTCCGTCCCGCGCCGGGCGGTGAGGGCTTGTCCCTCCGAGAACACACCCGTCCAAGAACCGACCCGTCCAAGAACCGACCCGTCCGAGAACGAGTGGAGCGAAATGACACCGACATCCGCGGAACGCGGTCACGAGACCCGGCAGCGGCTGCTCGACGCGGCGGCGCAGCTGATCGTCGAGGACGGCTGGGGCGCCGTGACCACACGACGGGTGGCGGACCGCGCCGGGCTGCGGCCGGGGCTGGTGCACTACCACTTCTCCAGCGTCACCGATCTGCTGATCGAGGCCGCGATGGCTTCGGCGAGGCGTGAGATGGCCCGGGCGACCGAGGCGATCTCCCAGGCCGACGACCCCTCGCAGGGCGTGGCCCAGGTGCTGGAGGCAGTGTCGGAGTACACAGGGACGGATCCGACGACGGTGCTCTTCAGCGAGATGCTGCTGGCGTCGACCAGGCTGGAGCGGCTGCGCACGCAGCTCGCGGAGCTGATGACCGAGTGGCGCACGGGCGTCGCCGGGTGGCTGCGCGCCTCCAACTCCACGGCGCTGACGGGCGGTTCGGGTGGCGCCGGGGGCTCCGGGGACGACGCGGAGGCCACCGCACTGCTGCTGGGCGCAGCGATCGACGGGCTCGTACTGCACCGGCTCATCGACCCGTCCATCGCGCGGATCTCCGTGTCGGGTCCGCTGGCGCGCCTTGCCAAGGTCACGCCCGTCACCGATTGAGGCACCGGCCGGGCCGCGGACCCGATCCGTCCGGTGCGCCGGCCCCTTCGGCAGTGCGGACGTTCGCGAACGCGGCGACCGGCCCAAGGCACCAACCCGCAGACAGCCCGGCCCGATCGGGAAGCCGGGCCCGGCAAGAGGGAGGAATCCGTGGCGCACACGAGCACAGCCCGGACCGGAACCGGGGGCACGCTCCGGGGCGGGTCGCGGCTGCGCGGCCTGTCGAAGGCGTACGGATCCGGGGACGCGGCCGTCACAGCACTCGACGGGGTCGATCTGGATCTGGACGCGGGCGAGTTGGTGGTCGTGCTCGGGCCCAGCGGCTCGGGCAAGACGACACTGCTGAACGTGCTCGGCGGCATCGAACCCGCCGACAGCGGCTCGGTGAACGTCGCCGGAGTGGATCTGACCGGCCGGCGCCCGCGCCGACTTGCCGCATTCCGCAGGGATCACATCGGCTTCGTCTTCCAGTTCTTCAATCTGGTGCCCACTCTCACGGCGCGGGAGAACGTCGAGGTGATGGTCGAGCTGACGGGCCGTGGCGAGCGCGGCGAAGTGGCCGGGCTGCTGGAGTCCGTGGGCCTCGGCGACAGGCTGGACAACTTCCCCGCGCAGCTCTCCGGCGGGCAGCAGCAGCGCGTGGCGATCGCCCGCGCCCTCGCCACCGACCCGGACCTCCTGCTCGCGGACGAACCCACGGGCGCCCTCGACGTGGCGACGGGCAAGTCGGTGCTGAGGCTGCTCCAGCGGACCAACCGCGAGGGCCGCGGCGTGCTCATGGTGACGCACAACGCCGCGATCGCGCGGATCGCCCACCGCGTGGTGACCATGCGGGACGGACGTGTCGAGTCGGTCGAGCGGAACGCCGTCCCGGCCGATGTCGCCGGCGTGGACTGGTGAGCGGCGTGAACCGGATACTCCTCAGGAAGACGCGGCGCGATCTGCGGCGCCGCCTGCCCCAGTTCGCGGCCGTCGGGGTGACCGTGATGGTCGGAGTGCTGCTCTTCGTCGCCAGCTACGACGCCTACCGCAACCTGGGTTCCAGCTACGAACACACCTATTCGCAGATGGGGTTCGCCGATGTGACGGCCTCGGGCGGTGACGCCGCGAGGGTCGCCGCGGCCGCCCGCTCGTCCGACGGCGCCGAAGCCGTCGCCACCCGCACCCAGGGCCGGCTGCCGGTGAGTCTCGGCGGAGACGAACTCCTCGGCAGGGTCACGGGGTTGCCTGCCGGGAAGCAGCCGCCCGTCAACAAGGTCGATGTCGTCTCGGGCCGCTACCCGCGAAGCGGGGACACCGGCGGCGTACTGGTCGAAAGCCACACTGCGAAGACCTTCGGCCTCTCCCCCGGCGACATCACCAAGGCCCACGACGGTGCGCGTTGGCGGACGCTCACCGTGCGCGGTGTGGCCGACTCGCCCGAGTATCTGTGGCCGGCGCTCAGCCGGCAGCAAGTCCTCGGTGACCCGCACAACTTCGCCGTGCTCTTCGCACCCGAGGCGACGGTGCGGAAACTCACGCGCGCCGCGCACGACGCGCCCACCGTGCAGACCCTCGTGCGGCTGAGCGACCGCGCCCGCCAGGACGGCAGCGCCGCACGCGTCACCGACCGGCTGCGGGCCGCGGGAGCCGTGGAGGTGCAGCCGCGCTCGGAGCAGCCCTCCGACGCCACTCTGAACGAGGACCTGAAGGGCTTCTCCCAACTCTCCGTCGCTTTCCCGGTGTTGTTCCTCTCGGCGGCGGCAGTGGCCGCGTACGTGCTGATCACACGGCTGGTGCTCTCGGAGCGCAAGGTGATCGCCACCTTCCTGGCCGCCGGAGCCCCGCGCGGCACCGTGGCACGGCACTACCTCGGTCACGGGGTGCTCGCCGGCGCGGGCGGTGCGGTACTGGGCGTGGCCCTCGGCGCGATTGCCACCACGGCGATGACGCACGCCTACACCGCCGAACTCGGCATCCCGTACACGCTCGTCGAACGCCGCCCGGCGGTCATGCTGACGGGTCTGCTCTTCGGCGTCCTGGTCGGACTGGTGGGCGGTGCCGCCCCGGCCTGGGCGACGACGCGCACCGCACCGGCCGAGTCCATGCGGGGCGAGGGCGGCACCCTGCGCCCGCCCGGCCGCTGGAGCACGGCTCTCGCACGGGCACGGCGCCTCCCGTTGACCCTGCGGTTGGCCCTGCGCGAACTGGGGCGCAGCCGGCGCCGCACGCTGGCCACGATGCTCGGCAGCGTGCTCGCGCTGGTGCTGGTGCTCTCCTCCGCCGGGATGGCGACGAGCATGAAGGCCGCGCTGGACGTGCAGTTCGACACGGTGCAGCGCGAGGACGCCACCGTCACGGCCGACGCGGGGGCGCCCGGGACGAGAAAGGCGCTGAGCGCCGTCGACGGTGTGAGCGCGGTGGAGCCGGTGACGACGGCGCAAGTCACCGCCACCGCCCACGGCGAGTCCTACGGCACGCCGCTGACGGGATACCGGCCGCGGACCACGATGCACGGATTCCGCACGCCCGACGGAGGGGAGCGGGCGTTGCCCCCACCTGGCTCCGTACTGGCCGGCAAGGCCCTCGCCGCCCGCCTGGGCCTCTCCCCCGGCGACCGGTTCACCCTGCGCACCTCCGGCAGCGGGGACTCCCGGGGGAGGCAGGTGCGGCTGGCCGGGCTGGTCGACGAGCCGATGGGTTCGGCGCTGTACGGCACGCAGGACACCGTCGAGGCGGCAACAGGAGCCGCGCCCAACGGATTTGCGCTGCGATTCGCATCGGGACCGGCGGCCCCCTCGCACGATCAGGTTCGAGAGGACGTCACGGCTCTTGAAGGCGTCGTCGCCTACACCGACTCCCGTGCTGTCGAGCGGCAGGTCGACCGCTACATGACGCTGTTCCGGGTGTTCGTCGGGGTGATGCTGCTGCTCGGCGGGGTGCTGGCCCTGACCGTCGTGTACGTGACGATGACGGTCAACATCGCTGAACGCACCGGGGAGTTGGCCACTCTGCGCGCGGTCGGTGTGCCGCTGCGCCGCATCGCCGGGCTGCTGGCGGCGGAGAATCTCACCGCGACCGCGCTCGCTCTGCCGGCCGGGCTGGCGGCGGGCTTCGCGGCGGCGCGGGAGTCCCTCGGCTCCTTCTCCAGCGACATGTTCTCCGTGCGGCTCGACATCGGCTGGCCCGTCGCCGTGGGAGCGGCGGCAGCGGTCCTGGGCGCGTCACTGCTCTCGCAGATCCCCGCGCTGCGTGCGGTCCGGCGGCTCGACATCGCACGCGTCGTACGGGAGCGCGCCAACTGAGCGCCGTCACGCGGCCGTCGGCGGCGAGCGGTTGGCGTCGGCGGCCGCGGAACAGGCCCGTGGAAAGGCCGGCCACGGTGTGACCCTTCTCTCCGTACGTACCGGGAAGGCCCGGTTGTCCGGTTCACACCTCTCCGCATGACCTGCGGCGATAGTTGCTCATGGCGGCTTCCGCGATCTTGATGATCACTCGTGTCGGTTTTTGCCCATCCGAGGGAGTGTGCTTACGGTCGCCACCGCTCGACACGTTCGCCACGGAGCATGTGGCGGACTCCTCGACCGTTAGGAAACATTCACGATGCTGTTTTCCGGCAACGGCCGTAACCGTGGGCCTGTGAAGGCCACCCGTCTCGCCGTGATCACCGGCGTTGCGGGCGCCGCCGTCGCCCTTCCGATGGTGACCGCGCCCGGCGCTCAGGCTGCCTCCGTCAGCACCTGGGACAAGGTCGCCGAGTGCGAGTCCAGCGGTAACTGGCAGGCGAACACGGGCAACGGCCACTACGGCGGTCTGCAGTTCTCCAACTCCAGCTGGAAGGCTTCCGGCGGTACGAAGTACGCGCCACGCGCCGACCAGGCCACCAAGGAACAGCAGATCGCCACCGCCGAGAAGTTGCTCGACCGGCAGGGCCCGGGTGCCTGGGCCTGCGCCGGTGAGGCGGGCCTGAGCTCCGACGGCGCGCCGGCCGACGTCGACGAGGGCGGCTCCGGCGGACAGGACTCGCAGGAAGGCGAGTCGCAGAAGGCGCCGCAGCACAACACGCAGGACGAGGGCAAGGGCAAGGGCAAGGGCAAGGGCAAGGGCAAGGGCAACTACACCGTGAAGCCCGGTGACACCCTCTCCTCCATCGCGTCCGAGCACGGCGTCAGCTGGAAGAAGCTGTACGAGGACAACAAGTCCGTCGTCAACGACGCACAGCTGATCCTTCCGGGTCAGAAGCTGCAGGTCGGCTGACTCAGGCCGCTGCCTGCCAGCAGAATCCGCAGCCCGCGCTCCTTCCCCCGAGGGCGCGGGCTGCGGTGCGTCTTCCACGGGCCGTCCGTTCCCCTTGCGGGCCGCACGGCCGAGTCCCTCTATGTGCCGACATCCGGCAGTCGTCCCGGCTCCGGGCCGCCTCCCCGGAACGCATCGAGTCGATGCCCTCACCCCCGTCGAGGGCATCGACTCGTGCCTGCGCGCCCTGGCGGCGCACGTTCATCGTCGCACCGGAGGCCGCGGGCACACATTGCCAGAACCCGGCAATCATTACGCGCTTTTGACGTCCTGTGAGCAACCTGATCACCCACCCGTCCCACGCGCGCCGGACCACCTCATCACAAGGGTCTGACAGTCGACGTGCCGAACTGACCGCGCGTCGGCCGCATCCCTCGTGGCGCGGTCCGTCTCACAGCTCCTTCTCGGGCCACCCCAGCAGCCGCGCGCCCATGACCGCGGCCTCCAGCGTGAACCGCTGCAACGGCTCGCTCGGCGAGTAGCCGGTGAGGGTGCGGATGCGTTCCAGGCGGTACGACAGGGTGCGCACGCTCAGGCCCAGCCGCCGGGCCGCCTCGGCGTTGACATAACCGGCCGCGGCGCACTCCGTCAGGGTCTCCAGCAGCGGCCGCGCTCCGCCGCGGGCCTTCGTCAGCGGCCCGAGCACGGTCCGGACGAGGTCCGCCATCGCCCCGCGGTCGCGGAGCAGCACCGGGAAGACGAGCAGATCCGAGGCGTTCAGCCGCACAGCGTCGAGGGCCAGCCGCTCGGCGAGTTCGAGTGCGCCCAGCGCCTCCTCGTAGCTGTTCACCACTCCGCCCGCGCCGGAGTGCTCACGCCCGACGGCGATGCGCCGCGCCGCCGGATAGCCCGCGCCGGGCTTCTCTGCCAGACGCACGAAGTGGTCCAGCACGTCGCGGTCGCCGCTCGCGGCGATGCAGACCAGCCGCCCCTCCTTCGTGGACAGCAGCACGTCCCGCGGCCCGAACCGCCCGACCAGGTCGCGCTCGATGCGCCGCACCGTGCGGTGCACGTCGTCGTACTTCTCCGTGCCCACCGCGACCGCGACCGTGTGCAGACCGGCCAGGCGCAGCCCGAAGCGCTGCGCGCGCTCCGCGAGCCGGCCCATGTCGCTGCGGCCGTAGAGCAGATCGTCGACGAACTCCCGCCGCTCGCCCTCCTCCTGGCGCACCGCGAGCCGCTGGGCCCGCTCGTGCCCCTCCCCCAGCGCCGACACCGCCACCTCGACGGCGCCGAGCAACGCGTCCCCCGTACGGGCATGCTCGTTTGCGGTCGCGGCGCGGGCGACTCCCGGCAGGGTGCCCCACAGTTCGCGTGTCCGCCCGAGGTAGAGGCCGACAAGGTCCCGGAGCGCCCATCCCCGCTCGGCCGCGCGCTCGCCCAGGGCGCGGAAGGAGTCCAGTTCGTGCCGGCGCGGCTGGCGGCCGGTCTCCGACACCTCGGCCAGCAGCTCCGGGTAACGGCCGAGGAAGTCCCCGATGCCGTCGTCCTCGCCGCCGGCCTGCGGTCTGTTCTCGTCCACAGGCCCGCACTCCCCCTCGGTCTCCGCTCTACGGTCTGCCCCCGGGCCACAGCGTATGGGAGCGGAGGGCCGGGGTACGGTGGTCCCACCACCTCGTCGTGATCGATGGGGTACTGGTGTGCCGGGAAGTCTGGTCGGCGTCGCCCTCGGGCGTCTCTGCCGCCTCTGTACCAGGAGCCACGCCGATGTCGCCGGTCCTCCCGAAGTTCACCTTCCCCGCCCCTCCTGCCGGGCCTTCGCGCCGCCTGACCGAGGTGCTGCGCACCGAGACGGCCGGCGGCGTGGTGCTGCTGGCGGCGACGCTGACGGCCCTGATCTGGGCGAACACCCTGAGCGGTTCCTACGAGGCCGTGGGCTCCTTCCACTTCGGCTTCCCCTCGCTCGGCCTCGACCTGTCCGTGCGGCACTGGGCGTCCGAGGGTCTGCTCACGTTGTTCTTCTTCGTCGCGGGCGCGGAGCTGAAGCGGGAGCTCGTCTCGGGCGAGCTGCGCAGACCGGCGGCGGCAGCCCTTCCGGTCGTGGCGGCAGTGGCGGGAACGGCCGTGCCGGCGGGCGTCTACGTGCTGGTCGCGTCCGCCGGTGGCGGCGATCTCGGCGGCTGGGCCGTGCCGATGGCCACCGACATCGCCTTCGCCCTCGGGGTACTGGCCGTCATCGGGTCCCATCTGCCGTCCGGTGTCCGCACGTTCCTGCTGACCCTCGCCGTGGTCGACGACCTCGGCGCCATCCTCGTCATCGCCGTGTTCTTCACCTCGACCCTCAACTGGGCGGCGCTGGCCGGTGCCTCGGCGGGACTGGTCCTCTTCCGGGTGCTGCACGCCCGGCTGGGCGTGCGGGGCTGGTACGTGTACGTGCCGCTGGCGGTGGCCGTGTGGGCGCTGATGTACAACAGCGGGGTCCACGCCACGGTCGCCGGTGTCGCCCTGGGAGTGCTGCTGCGCAGCCGCCCCCGTACGGCACCCGGCGGGCCGCGTCCCGTAGCGGGGACTCCTGAGGCCGAGGAGGCCTCGCCGGCCGAGCGCGTCGAGCATCTGGTCCGTCCGCTCTCCGCCGGCGTCGCCGTTCCGCTCTTCGCCCTCTTCTCGGCGGGCGTCACCGTCTCGGGCCCGGCCCTCGCGGAGATGATCCGGCAGCCGGAGTCCCTGGGCGTCCTTCTCGGCCTGTTCGCCGGCAAGTTCGCCGGTGTCCTCGGCGGCACGTATCTCGCGGCGCGTTTCACACGGGCACGTCTCGATCCGGCCCTGGCCTGGCCCGACATGGCGGGCGTCTCGATGCTCGCCGGCATCGGCTTCACGGTCTCGCTCCTGGTCACGGAGCTGGCCATCACCGACCCGGCGACGACGGAGCAGGTGAAGGCAGCGGTGCTGACCGCTTCGCTGCTCTCCGCAACCGTGGCATGCGTACTGCTGAAGATCCGCGACGCGCGCTACCGGTCGGCCGGTGGTGGCGGCCCCCACGGTTCCCCGCAGGGCGAGGTGGCCTGATGGACGACTGGCACAGCTGGGCCGCGATAGCCGTCTTCACCGGCGCCTACGCACTGATCATCACCGAGAAGATCCACCGGGTGGCGGCGGCCCTCGCCGGCGCCGCCCTGATGCTCGCGATCGGAGCGACCGACGACAAGGCGGCGTTCTACTCGGAGCGCACCGGCATCGACTGGAACGTCATCTTCCTGCTGGTCGGCATGATGATGATCGTCGGTGTTCTGCGGAAGACCGGCATGTTCGAGTACGTGGCCATCTGGTCCGTGAAGCGGGCACGGGGACGGCCCTTCCGCGTCATGGCGATGCTTGTCGCGATCACCTCGGCGATGTCGGCGCTGCTCGACAACGTCACGACGGTGCTGCTGATCGCCCCGGTCACACTGCTCGTCTGCGAACGCCTCGCGCTTCGGCCCGCGCCCTTCCTGATCGCGGAGGTCATAGCCTCCAACATCGGCGGCACGGCGACCCTGGTCGGCGACCCGCCCAACATCATCATCGCCAGCCGCGCGGGGCTCACCTTCAACGACTTCATCGTCCATCTGGCGCCGCTGGCCATCGTTCTGACGCTCGTCCTGATCGCCCTGTGCCGGGTCCTGTTCCGCAGGTCGTTCGTGCACGACGAGGAGCGCGCGTCCGAAGTCATGGCGATGGACGAACGCGAGGCGATACGCGACCCGCGACTGCTGGTGCAGGGGCTGACAGTTCTGGGCCTGGTCGTCGCGGGCTTCGTGCTGCATCCCGTCCTGCACTTCGAGCCGAGCATCGTCGCGCTCCTCGGCGCGGGGCTCCTCGTCGCGATCTCCTCGGTGCACACCGGCGAAGTGCTCGCCGACGTCGAATGGCCCACCCTCGCCTTCTTCGCCGGACTGTTCGTCATGATCGGCGGGCTCATCGGGACGGGCGTGGTCGGCGAAGCGTCCCGCGCTCTGGCGGACGCCGTCGCCGACCAGGAACTCGGCGGCTCGATGCTGATGCTCGGCGGCTCCGCCGTGCTGTCCGGCGTGGTGGACAACATTCCGTACGTGGCCACGATGGCGCCCATCACCGGCGACCTCGTCGAGAGCATGGGCGGCGGCAGCGACCACGTCATGTGGTGGGCGCTGACGCTCGGCGCGGACCTCGGCGGGAACGCCACCGCGATCGGCGCGAGCGCGAACGTCGTCGTCCTCGGCATCGCGGAACGCAACCGCACGCCGATCAGCTTCTGGCAGTTCACCAAGTACGGCCTCGTCGTCACCGCGGTGACCGTCGCGCTCTCCGCCCTGTATCTGTGGCTGCGGTACTTCGCCCTGGCGTGAGCTCCGCACTTCGCCTTGGCGTGAGCTCGTGGGCTCCGCCCGCGTCGACCGGCCTTCGGTGCCGCGGTCCGGCTCATGCGGGTGAGCCGGCCTCCGCCCGCACGTGGTGCAGCATGACGACGCCGTTGCCGAAGGTCCTCGTCCCGGCGAGGCGCAGAGCGGTCCTGCCGTCAGCAGGGGAGAACAGCGGCCTGCCCTCGCCGAGAAGGACGGGGTGCACGTAGAGGCGGTACTCGTCGATGAGGTCGTGCTGCCGGAAGGCAGCGGCCAGTTCGGCGCCGCCGACGGCCATGTCGCCGCCGGGCTGGGCCTTGAGCGCCAGGATCTCCTCGGGATCCACCTCCCGCCTGATCGCGGTGTTCCCCTCGGCCCGCTCCAGGGTCCTCGAGAAGACGATCTTGGGGGTCTCGCGCCAGATCCCGGCGAACTCCCTGACCGGGCCGGTGCTCGCCGGATCGGAGTCAGCGGTGGGCCAGAACGACTCCATGAGCTCGTAGTTGACGCGTCCCAGCAGGAAGGCGCCCATGCCCCGGGACTGCTCGTTGAAGTGCTCGTGCAGTTCGTGGTCGACCATGTGCCACTCGAGCGAGCGGTCCGGCCCTTCGAAGTAGCCGTCGAGCGAGACCGACGCGGACAGGATGATCCTTCTCATGCGCCGTCACTTCTCCTGGTCGCCGGGGCCCAGGTCCTTGTGCGGGAACGAGTGGTGCTCGTGGGAGACGGTCCACCGTCCGTTCTCCTTGCGCAGCCCGATCGTCATACGGAGGCGGTTCGCCGGGTCCTCCCGCAACTCCTGTTCGGTGCCGCAGCGCAGCAGCGCGTGGGCGAAGGCGACGTCGGCGCCCGCCGTGACATCCAGCGAGACGATCTCGAAGCAGGCGCCCTGACGCTGCCAGTCGAAGAACGGGGGCCACGACGCGCGATAGCGCTCGATGCCGCGGATGCCGTCGTCGGGCGGCGGCACGTCGTACATCACGATGTCGTCGGCGTGAGCGTCCAGCACGCCGTCCATGTCGCCCTCGTGCACCGCCTTCGCCCAGCGTTCGATCAGGTCACGGATCTGCTTCTCGTCGTCGGCCACGCTCGCTCCTTCCGGGTCCGTCGCGTACGAGTGCTGACCGGGGCGGTGCCCGTAACTCATCGGCACGCCCGCTCCGCCACAGCGGTGGCGTGCCCGCGTGGCTGCGGCGTGGCCGCCCGCCCGTCCGGTGGCGCAGCGTGAGGCTGGGCGCTGTGAATTCCGGTGCGAACGGTGCGCTCGTGGTGCGGCTGCCGGTGGATCTCGTACGGCCGAAGCCGGCGGAGGCGGTCCCCGACGGTCCCGGCTGGCACCACTCCATCAAGCTCGACGGCTGGCGGGTGGCCCTCGCCGTCACCGCGGAGGGTGTGCGGATCCACTCCCGGAGCAAGCGTGAGGTGACCCGTCAGTTCCCCGAACTCGTCGACGCCGGTTCGCAGTTGGCCACCGGCACCGTCATCGACGGCGAGGTGGTGGTGTGGAACGAGCAGCAGCGGTCCTTCGACTTCGAGGCCCTTCAGTCGCGGGGCCTGGCGAGACGGCCCAGGTCCGCAGCTCCCGGCGCGATCCTGGTCGCCTTCGACCTGCTCGCGGTCGCGCACACGGATCTGCGCGCGGAGCCGCTGCGTACGCGCTGGCCGCGGCTGCGCGACGTCGTGGACGAGGCGGGCCCGGAGATCCAGATGGTCCTCGCCACGGAGGACGCGGAGGAGGCCCGCACTTGGATGCGCGACATGAGAGGGCAGGGCGTCGAGGGGATCGTCTCCAAGCGCTGGGACTCCTCCTACCGCCCTCGAGACCCCCGGGCCGCCTGGCGGAAGGTGAGGTCGGCCGACACGACCGATGCCCGGCTCATCGGCATCACCGGCCCGGAGCGGCGTCCCTGGGGAGCCGTCGTTGAACTCCCCGACGGGCGCCGGGCGTTGACCACGCCCCGTCTGCCCCCTGTGTCCGCGTCCCAGCTGGGCCGCGCCGTGGCCGGCCGTCTCGGTGCGTCCGTCACGGACGCCGAACTGGACGTGCGGTGGCGGCCGTTGACCGAGCCGCTCACGGCGGAGGTGCGCGTACGCACGGGCCGCGTTCCGCTGGTGCGGTACGTGCGCCTGCGCCCCGACGTCTGACGAGGACGCGGCAGTCCGGCATTCAGCGCCCGGCGCCCGGCGTTCGGCGAGACAGCACCGGCCGGGCACGTCCCGGACCGGTCACGGCGACGGGCAGTCTCTGCCCGGGAGTTCGCGGCGCCGGGGCACGCTGTCGGCGACTGCCACCCGCCCATGCCGGGACCCGCCAGTCACGTCCTGGGGGCCTTCACCCCGTGGACGCGTGCGTACTCGCCCGCCAGCCAGGGGCCCAAGTCCTCGGTGAGCATGTTCAGTCCGGCGGGGGCACTCACTTCGGGGTCACCGCGTCCGCGAGATCTTCGAGGGCGTCGGCCAGCAGGTCCGCGCTGCGCAGGGCGACCGGCGGGGAAGGACGGTCGGCCTCCCGCTCCCACCACCGGGACAGCGCTTCGTGCACGGGACCGAAGTCCGGGACCTCCTTCTCACGGACCGTCCTCGACGCCTCGGGCAGCGTGGACTCCAGGGCGCGGGCGAACTCGTCGGCGCCCGGGTCGGGTTCGGCGTCCGGTCCGGGCAGGTGCGCCTCCAGCAGCATCGTGACGCGGCCCGCCGTGATCAGTGCGTCCTGTGCGTCGGCGGCGGAGCGCAGCGAGAGTCCTCCGCGGTGGCGTACGGGCTCCGCTCCCGCCCGCGACGCCGTACGGTCCCACTCCTGGCGTGCGGCCCGGGTGTCCAGCAGCGCCTCGCGGATCCTGCGGTCGGGGTGGCCGGGCAGCGGCGTGCCCGTGGGGCCCGAGGCGGTGACCTTCGGGTCGGCGAAGCGGTCCAGCACCGCGACGGTGTAACTGCCCGTCGCCGTCAGCCAGTCGGCGAGCCGGTCCCGCAGCATCGGTGTCTCCCACGTCGGGAAGACCGCGTAGCTGAGCATGGCCACCGCGCCGCCCAGCGCCGTCAGCCAGATCCTCTCCAGCACCGTCTGGGACCACAGCGATCCGGCGATGCTCAGCAGGAAGACGACGTACGCGCCGATGCACGCGGAGACGATGGCATAGCCGGTGCGCATCAGCAGATACATCAGCCCGATGCTCACAACCGCAAGCGCGGCGCTGCCCCAGGGCGGGGGATGCAACAGCGCCGTCACCGAGCCGGCGACGGCCACGCCGACGAGCGTCCCGGCCAGACGCGCGAAGCCTCTCTCGTACGTGCGGGAGAAGTCCGGCCGCATCACCATCACCACGGTCAGCGGCGCCCAGTAGCCGTGTTCGGGTGGCAGCGCCTTGCCCAGCAGATAGGTCGCGGCCACGGCGACAGCGACCCGCACCGCGTGCCTGCAGACCGGTGAGGACCAGCGCAGCTCGCGGCGGAGGACGCGCAGCGCGACGGGCACGAGCCCGGTCAGGGACGGCTGGGTCAAGTGCCGTGGCGCGCGGGCCTCTTCGGGTATCGCCTCGGTGTCGACGTAGACGTCCTCGTCCTCGGAGCGGTCCGGCCGGGCAGGCATGCGCCACGTCGCACGCGGGATCAGCGGAAGGGGGCGGGTGACCTCGACCGGCTCCTGCGCGGCGTCGACCGCCTCCTGCGTCAGCGCGATGAGCCGCATGGCTGCCTTGCGTGCGGGACCGTGCAACACCGGTCCCGTTTCGGGGACTTGCAGCACCGCGAGCGCGTCCTGCGGGATGCGCACGCGTTCGCCGCGACGGATCGCGCGGGCCGTGGCGTCCAGTACGGTCGCGGCCGCCGACAGCAACTCCCTTACGCGCTCCCGCTCCTGGCCCACCATGGGCGCCCCCACATCGGGGTCGGCGAGCGAGGCGAGCACCGGCCTGAACCGTTCGGCCAGCCCCCGGTATCCGCCGAGCTGCCGTGGCCGGCGGCGCGCCTGGCGCGGGGTCACCGCGGCAGCGCTGCGTGCCGTCATCAGCGGCTCGGGATCGAAGGGAGCGCTGGGGTCGTGGCGGAGGCGGCGCGCGTAGTCGGCGACGGCGGCCAGCGCGTCGGCGAGCGCGTCACGCCGCTCGCCCCACCGGCGTACGGGAAGCAGCACGATCAGGGCCGCCTGCACGCATCCGCCGGCCGCGATGAGCGCCGTGTGCGCGAGAGCGCCGAGCAGCGTCGTGGGCAGGGTGACGGTGACGAGCATGACGGCCACGGTCGAGGAGGCCACCACGCCCGCGGTGGGCCCGACCCCCCACGCCATGCCCGCCAGGAAGGCCCAGAGTGCGAGCAGCACCACGAACGCCAGCGGTTCGCCCGCCGCGAGGAAGCCGACGAAGGTCGACAGGGCCAGTCCGGCCGCAGCGGACAGCGCCAGCACGGGACGCGGCCGCCAGCTCCGCTGGAAGGTGGCCACACCGGAGGAGAAGGCGCCGAACGCGGAGGACACCGCGAGTTCGGGCGAGCCGGCCCACAGCGTGAGCCCGACGACGATCGCGACGCCGAGCGCTCCCCGCAGAGCCACGAGCGGATGGAGCGCCGTCCGCTCCACCGACAGTCCGGACCGAGCCGTCTCACCGATCGCACGGAGCCAGGGCAGGACCTTCATGCCGTCGAGCTTACGGGGGCGCTTTCGAGCCGACGGACAAGGTCAGAGCGGTGCCGGGGCGCCCGCGGGCGCTCGGTCCCTGGAACCGCCCGCGACGACGCTGGGGGCGACGCGAGCGCACCGTCCGTGCCCATTTACGTGGGGATTTGGACGCCTTTGTCCGCGGGGAGCCGGACGCCCTTGCCTGTGGGGAGTCGCACAACGCGTGGCCCGGACCAGCGCCTTCGCGGGGCCGCCCTCCGGCCACGCGGAGCTCCTGCCTTCCGGGAGCCCGGCGCGGTCCCGCTGCCGCCGCGAGCTCACGAAGATTCGAACGACGTGCCCTGGATCTATGCTGGTCGGGGGTCGGCGAGACAACTGCGCCGGCCGGCTGGTCACAGTGCGGCGGGAGGCGTCTTGGAGCACAGGACCTTCCTTGCGGCCCGGATCGACCGGTGGTCACGGGAGCACCCCAGGCAGCTGGATCTGGCGCTCGCCGGGCTGCTGTGGCTGGTGTTCGGTCTGCTCAGTGCGCTCGCCGGGCTGACCGCATTCCTGATCGCAACCGCGGCCATCCTTCCGCTCGCCGTTCGGCGGCGCCACCCGACGTGGGTCCTCGTCTGGTCGGCGTCGGTGTTCGCCGTCCAACTCGCGCTGCTGCCGGACCCGTTGCCGGCCAACATCGCTCAGGCCGTCGTCATCTACACGGTCGCCGCGCACGTCGCATCGTTTCGGGTCCGGCTGGTCGCCTTGGGCGCCGCGCTCGTCGGCACGGTGCTTGCCGCCTTCCGCTGGGCCCTTCCGCCGGACAATATGGCGAACGTGCGCAGCATCGCCGTGTTCGTCGGCGTCATCTCCGTGCTGGTCTGGGTCATCGGCAATCTCGTCCGCGGCCGGCAGGCCAACATCCGGGCGCTGCGCGAGGTGAACGCGCGGCTGGAGGAGAGCCGGGTGCAGCGCGAACGTTTCGCGGCGCAGCAGCAGCGGGTCTCCGTGGCGCGGGAGATCCACGACGTCGTGGCCCACTCCCTCACCGTCGTCATCGTGCAGGCCGACGGCGCCGGGTACGCGGCCGATCACGCACAGCCCTGGGACCGTACGGATGCCGCGAAGGTTCTCGCCACCATTGGACGTACCGCGCGGTCGGCCCTCACCGAGGTACGCAGCGTCATCGACGTGCTCCGCGACGCGGGCGGGCCGGATGAGCCGCAAGGGGCACGGGTGGGCGTCGCCGAACTGGGGCAGGTCATCGACTCGGTGCGTGCGGCAGGGCTCCCCGTCGATGTCGACGCCGCCCCGGCCGCGTTCGACAAGATCCCTGCTGTGGCGGGTTCCGCGGTGCTCCGCGTCGTACGGGAGTCGCTGACGAATGTGCTGAAGCACGCCGGTCCCAAGGCCACGGCGCGCGTGGTCGTCGAGCAGAGGGCGGGTGCGGTCAGCGTGCGGATCGAGGACGATGGCGTCGGCGCCCGCGGCGGCGCAGCGGCAGGCCAGGCGTCACGGCCCGGCTACGGCGTCGACGGCATGCGGGAGCGGCTTCGCGCCCTCGGCGGCGTTCTGGAGGCCGGTCCACGTCAGGGCGGCGGGTTCTGCGTCGATGCCGCGATCCCCTACGAATTCCCGTCGGCTTCGGCGGGGCCTGTGGAACTCGCCGCCCCGTCGGGTGCCCCGGGAAGGCGGGAGACTCGATGAGAGACGGCGAGCAGATCCGTGTCTTCCTGGTCGACGACCAGGATCTCGTGCGCACCGGGTTCGAGATGATCCTCGACGCCACCCCCGACCTGCGGGTCGTCGGATCGGCCGACGACGGGCAGACGGCCCTCGACGCCCTGCGGCAGCCCCAACACCGCGCCGACATCGTCCTGATGGACATCCGTATGCCGGGACTCGACGGCGTCGAAGCCACCCGGCGGCTGCTCGCCACACCTGATCCACCGCGGGTCGTGATGCTGACGACCTTCGACGACGACGAGCTCCTCGTCGCCGCCCTTCGGGCCGGGGCGGCCGGGTTCCTCCTCAAGGACGCGGGCGCCGCCGAGCTGTTGACGGCGATCCGGGCCGCCGCGGCGGGCGAGGCGCCGATCGCACCGAGACTCGTGCGGCGCCTGATCGACTCGTTCGTGCTCAGCCCGCCGGCGACGGACGCCACCGAACAGCAGCCCGCCGCCGGCGCGGATCTCGGACGTCTCACCGCACGGGAGCGCGAGATCCTCGCCTCGGTCGGCCTCGGGCTCACCAACGCGGAGATCGCCGCACGACTTCAGCTGGCGGAGTCGACGGTCAAGACGCATCTGGGTTCGGTGCTGCGCAAACTCGATCTACGCGACCGTGTGCAAGCCGTCATCATCGCCCAGACGCATGGGCTGGCCGACGACTCGCGGCGGCCGAGTACCTGACTCCGGCCACGAGCGCGAACGCCGCCGTGCCGATGAACACGAACAATCCCGTGTCACCGGCCAGGTACTCGCTGAAGATGACGGGGTGCTTGGTCGAGATCGCGTGATTCAGCAGCCAGGCGAAGGTGGCGTTGTGCGCGAAGTGGGCCAGCACGGCGGGCCACACGCTGCCGGCCATGACGCGCAGATAGCCGATCAGGAACGAGAAGGCGATGACGGAGGCGCCGAACAGCGGGAGCACCAGAGCCATGTCCCCATCGCTGTGGTAGTACGGCGTGAGCAGGATGTACGGCAGATGCCAGGCGATCCAGACGACGCCGATGACGAGCATCGCCCGGCGCTCGCCCAGGAACGCCAGCCGCGGCTGCAAGTAGCCCCGCCAGCCGATCTCTTCGGCGAACGCGAGAATCGGCCCCGTGACGCACAGTATGAGCGCCGACTTCGCCCAGTCGTCATGCGGGGCAGTGAACCGGGCGAAGCCGAACGCCACGGTACCCGCGGTGGCGAGCACGCTGACGCCGGCGGTGGCGGCCACCGTGAACGGCCAGATGCGCAGCCCGAGTCGGCCCATACCGAGCCGGCCCCAGCCGTTGCGCGAGTATCCCTCCCTGGTGACGACCAGCAGCATCACCAGAGTGACGAGCACCGGCGAGAAGGCGAGGATGATCCCTCCGGCGACGTTGGCGGTGCCCAGCGATATCCCGAGGGTGAGCACGATGAAGACGATCGACGATGTGCGATCCGAGAGCCGTTCGAACACGGGCGGGACGTCCTTTCGGTGAAGTGTCCCGCTCACTGTCGGCGAACTGTCAGCCGCCGCCATCCACCCTCGATCGGAACTTTCGGCGCGCTGCCCGTCGTGACCGTCCCGCGGGACTAGCACCGCCGTACCAGGGACACGTGAGTTCGGGCGTCTCCGAGCCGGGCATTGCGGCGCGGCCACGCATCCAGGCCGGGAAGCGGCCCGGCCATGGACGCTCAGCGATGAGTTCCGCGGTGCCGGACGGTCGAACCCCGGAGACGCACACCTGTGGACGGGGTGTGCCGCGCAGTCACATCGCGCACCACTCACCTGGGGAGGATCATGACCAGCAACGCATCACAGCCCGCCGGCGCATCCGGCGGCCCCGAACTCGTCACGGTCGGCGAGACCGTCACCGCCGTGGTCCGCGGTGTCGTGCCGCTCACGGGGCTGCGGGACTTCTTCGACGGCTCGTTCCGGGCGCTCGGCGAGACCCTCGCCCGCCAGCAAGTCACGGTCACAGGCCCGGCGTTCGGCTTCTACCGCGAACCGCCGAAGGAGACCGCCGACCTCGAGGTCGGCTTCGCCACGGACCGCCCCGTCCGGCCCGAGGGCGACGTCGTCGCCGGCTCCCTCCCCGCGACGCGGGTCGCCCGGCTCATCCACCACGGCTCGTTCAACGGGCTGGGTGCCTCGTGGGAGCGGCTGTTCGCCTGGACGCAGGAACAGGGGCTGAAGACGGGCCCGGGGATGTGGGAGGTCTACCTCACCGAGCCGACCCCTGACATGGACCCCAGCGAGCTGCGGACGGAACTCAACGTCCCCGTCGCGGAGTGACGGCCCTGCGCTGGAAGCCGCCCGTCCGGGCCACCATGGGCGCGTGAACGGCATCGAGATCCGCCCCGTCCGGACCGGCGAGCTGGAGGCCGTGGCCCGGCTCCGGTGGCAGTGGGCGAAGGAGAGGCAACGGACACCGGTCACCTCCCGGGACGAGTTCGTGAGCCGGTTCGTGACGTGGGCGCTGCGGAACGCGTCCTCGCACAGGTGCGTGGTCGTGGCCCGTGACGACGAGGTCATCGGCATGGCCTGGCTCGCCGTCACGCAGCGGGTGCCGCACCCCGGAGCCCCGGAGCGGGCGTCGGGGGACCTGCAGTGCGTGTACGTGTCGCCGGAGGAACGCGGCGGCGGTCTGGGCGGCCGGCTGATCGAGGAAGTCCTGGCTCTGGCACGCGAATCGGGGCTGGAGCGGCTGACGGTCCACTCCAGCGACGCCGCGGTCCCCGCCTATCTCCGCGCGGGCTTCTCCCACTCCCGCGTTCTGCTCCAGACCGAGCCAGGGGCGGCCGCGGGCCCGGGGACGGACGGACACGGCCCGGTTCCGCGCCTGGTCAAGCCTGGGCAATGAAGCACGAACCGGAGCCCTCGCGCCGCCTCCCGCTACGACTTGCGCGCCAGCAGGAAGGCCTGGGGCGTCGTCTCCATGCCGCGGCCGTCGGCCTCACGCAGCAGCCGGGCCTCGAGGCTCAGTCCGGCCTCGCTCAGCAGCTCGGCGATCCGGTCGGGCTGCTGACGGTGGAAGTCGAGTGCGACCGGGTGCCCCAGTGGGCGTGCCAAGTACACGGATTCGTCGCCGACTTGGAAGGCGACCAGCAGATGACCGCCCGGCACGAGCATCCTGTGGAACTCGGCGAAGACCTCCGGCAGCAGGTCACCGGGTGTGTGGATTATCGAGTACCAGGACACTATTCCCGCGAGTGCGCCGTCCGGCAGGCCCAGCTCCGTCATCGAGCCCTCTTCGAAGCGGAGTTGCGGGTTGGCCCGGCGGGCGAGCTCGACCATCCGCGGCGAGAGGTCCACCCCGTACACGGAGAGCCCCAGCTCGCGCAGGTGCGCCGTCATGCGGCCCGGACCGCATCCGAGGTCGGCGACCTTCCCGCCTCCGGCGCTCAGAACCAGCTCGGCGAAGGCGGCCAGCAGAGCACGGTCCAGCGGCTTGGCGGCCAGCTCGTCGTGGAAGCGTTCGGCGTAGTCGGCGGCCACGGCGTCGTAGAAGGTCCGGGTGGCGCCGAGGAAGTCCGGTCCGGTCACAACCGGGGACCTTAACAGCGTTGCGCGCAGCGGCTGTTGGGACGGCATGACCTGCTGCCGCGAACAGCGGCGGCCCCGGCCGGAGGAACCGGACGGGGCCGAAGCGGACCGGACGGGCCGGAACGGGCCCGGCCCGCGGCGTCCTACGACGAGGTGGGGAAGCCCAGGTTGATCCCGCCGCTCTCCGCGGGGTCGGGCCAGCGCGTGGTGATGACCTTTCCGCGCGTGTAGAACGCGATGCCGTCGTTGCCGTAGATGTGCAGGTCCCCGAAGAGGGAGTCCTTCCAGCCGCCGAAGGAGTGGTGGCCGACCGGCACCGGAATGGGCACGTTGACGCCCACCATGCCCGCCTCGACCTCCAGTTGGAACCGGCGGGCCGCGCCGCCGTCGCGCGTGAAGATGGCGGTGCCGTTGCCCCACCGGCTGCTGTTGATGAGCTTGATCGCCTCGTCGTAGCTGTCCGCCCGCACGACGCACAGCACCGGGCCGAAGATCTCGTCCCGGTAGGCGTCCATGTCCGCTGAGACCTTGTCCAGTAGGGAGACGCCGAGGAAGAAGCCGTCCTCGTGGCCCTCGACGGTGTAGCCGGTGCCGTCCACGACGACGTCCGCGCCCTGTTCCCGTGCGCCGCCGACGTACGAGGCCACCTTGTCGCGGTGCTCGCGGGTGATGAGCGGGCCCATCTCGGAGGACGGGTCGTCGCCCGGGCCGATGCGCAGCTTGTGCGCGCGGTCGGCGATCTTCGCCACCAGTTCGTCGCCGGTGTCGCCGACGGCGACGACGACCGAGACTGCCATGCAGCGCTCACCGGCCGAGCCGTAGGCCGCGTTGATGGCGTTGTCGGCGGCGAAGTCCAGGTCGGCGTCCGGCAGTACGAGCATGTGGTTCTTCGCGCCGCCCAGCGCCTGGACCCGCTTGCCGTGCGCGACGGCCTCCGTCTGGATGTACTTCGCGATCGGCGTCGACCCGACGAAGCTGACGCCCGCCACGTCCGGGTGGGACAGCAGCCGGTCGACCGCGATCTTGTCGCCGTTGACGACGTTGAGCACACCGTCCGGCAGGCCGGCCTCGGCGGCGAGTTCGGCGAGACGGTACGGCGCGGACGGGTCCTTCTCGCTCGGCTTCAGCACGAAGGTGTTACCGCAGGCGATCGCGAGCGGGAACATCCACATCGGCACCATCGCGGGGAAGTTGAACGGCGTGATGCCCGCGACCACTCCGAGCGGCTGGCGGATCGAGGAGACGTCGACGCGTGAGGAGACCTGCGTGGACAGTTCGCCCTTGAGCTTCTCCGGGATGCCGCAGGCCAGTTCGAGGATCTCCATGCCGCGGGCCACCTCGCCGAGCGCGTCCGAGTGGACCTTGCCGTGCTCGGAGGTGATCAGCGCGGCGATCTCGTCGCGGTGGGCGTCCAGGAGCTCGCGGTACTTGAAGAGAAAGGCCGTGCGCTTGGCGAGAGAACTCTGGGACCACTCCTCGTACGCACGCCCCGCGGCGTCGACGGCCGAGTCCACCTCCTCGGCCGAGGCGAGCGCCACATGTGTGGGCTGCGCGCCGGTGGCGGGGTTGTAGACGGGCCCGACGTTTCCCGAGACGGATTCGACGGCCTTGCCGCCGATCCAGTGTCCGAGAGTCTTCATGTGGTGGCCTTTCTCAAAGAGTTGGGCGAAGCGAATTGCGAAGTCCGGTCGTATTCAGGGCTGTTCAGCTGTGGCTCCATCGGGTCCTGAGCCGGTGGGCTCCTGGGGGCTGCTCACAAGTGGCGCCGCCTGGCCGCCGCGTGGCGTTCGTACTCCTCGCGCGCCCTGCGGGCGGCCGGGCGGTCCGAGGTCTCTGCGACGACCACGTCCCACCAGGCCGCGGCTCCCGGCGGCGCCGGAGCGGAGGGACTGGTGTCGGTCTCGACGTAGACGCACGTCGGGCGGTCGGAGGCGCGCGCCTGCGCGAGCGCGGTGCGCAGTTCGCCGACGGTCTCCGCCCGGATGACCTCCATGCCCAGCGAGGCGGCGTTGGCCGCGAGGTCGACGGGCAGCGGCTCGCCCGTGTACGTGCCGTCGGGCGCGCGGTACCGGTACGCGGTGCCGAAACGCTCGGCGCCGGTCTGCTCGGACAGGCCGCCGATCGAGGCGTAGCCGTGGTTCTGCACCAGCACCACGTTGATGTTGACGCCCTCCTGCACCGCGGTGACGAGCTCGCCGGGCAGCATCAGATACGTGCCGTCCCCGACCAGCGCCCACACCGGACGGTCGGGCGCGGCGAGGCGGACACCGATGGCGCCGGGGATCTCGTAACCCATGCAGGAGTAGCCGTACTCCAGGTGGTACTGGCGCGGTGAGCGTGCCCGCCACAGCTTGTGCAGGTCGCCGGGGAGGGAGCCCGCGGCGTTGATCACGACGTCGTCGTCGCCGACGACTCCGTCCAGCGCGCCCAGCACCTGGGTCTGCGTGGGGCGCGCGCCTTCGTCCTTGGCGGCGTACGCGGAATCGACGGTCCGCTCCCAACTCGCCTTGCCCCGCGCGTACTCCTCCTCGTACGCCGCCGCGACCCGGTGCCCCAGAAGCGCCCCGCTGAGCGCCTCCAGTCCGGCGCGGGCGTCGGCGACGAGCGTCAGCGCGCCCATCTTGTGCGAGTCGAAGGGTGTGATGTTGAGGTTGAGGAAACGCACGTCCGGCTCGGCGAAGAGCGTGTTCGACGCGGTGGTGAAGTCGCTGTAGCGGGTGCCGACGCCGATGACGAGGTCCGCGGCGCGTGCCAGGTCGTCGGCCACCGCCGTTCCCGTGTGGCCCACGGCGCCCACGTCGCAGGGGTGGTCGTGGCGCAGCGAACCCTTGCCGGCCTGGGTGCTCGCGACGGGGATCCCGGTGGCGTCCGCCAGTGCCCGCAACGCGTCCTCGGCCTCGCTGTGGTGGATGCCGCCGCCCGCGATGATCAGGGGCCGGCGGGCGCCCAGTACGGCGGTGGCGGCGGCCGCGACCTCGGCGGCCTCGGGTCCGGGCCTCCGTACGTGCCACACGCGTTCGGCGAAGAACTCCTCCGGCCAGTCGTACGCTTCGGCCTGCACGTCCTGGGGCAGCGCCAGCGTGACGGCACCGGTCTCGGCGGGGTCGGCGAGGATCCGCATCGCCTGGAGCGCCGCCGGGATCAGGGCCTCGGGCCTGTGCACGCGGTCGAAGTAGCGGGAGACGGGACGCAGCGCGTCGTTGACGGAGACGTCGCCGGCGCTCGGCACCTCCAGCTGCTGAAGCACCGGGTCGGCGGTGCGGGTGGCGAAGATGTCGCCGGGGAGGAGCAGGACCGGCAGCCGGTTGACGGTGGCCAGGGCCGCGCCCGTCACGAGGTTCGTGGCGCCGGGACCGATCGAGGTGGTGACGGCGTGTGCGGAGAGACGGTTGTTCTGACGGGCGTAGCCGACGGCCGCGTGCACCATGGCCTGTTCGTTGCGGCCCTGGAGGTAGCGCAGCGGCGCGTCGTCGCCCTGGCCGCTCTCCACGAGCGCCTGCCCGATGCCGGCGACGTTGCCGTGGCCGAAGATGCCCCAGCAGGCGTCGATGAGCCGGTGGCGCCGCCCGTCGCGTTCCGTGTACTGGGCGGCGAGGAAACGCACCAGCGCCTGCGCGACCGTGAGCCGCATGGTCCGCGGCCCCTCGGTGGGGCTGCCGGAACGGCTGTGGTCCGGGTTTCCGGCGGGGACGCCGGCCCGGTCCTCCGTGCGGCGGTCCGTTTCCGGTACGGAGTTCACTGGCTCGTCTCTCCTTCCACAGTCGGTGCGTGGTAGAGCGGCAGCCTTGGATCGACAGGCTGCTCCTCCCAGCTGCCTCGGATCCAGGCGTGATCTGGATGGTCGCAGATAAGCCACGCACGCTCCAGACCCGGTCCGGCCATCACGTTCAGGTAGTACATGTCGTGGCCGGGCGCGGCGATGGACGGCCCGTGCCAGCCGTCGGGGATCAGCACGGCGTCGCCGTCGCGCACCTCCGCCAGCACGTCGGTGCCGCTGCCCGAGCCGGAAGGCGAGACACGCTGGTAGCCCATGCCGGGGACGGTGCCGGAGTCCGTGCGGTGCGGGGCGATCTCGAAGTAGTAGATCTCCTCCAGTTCGCTCTCCACACCGGGCCGGTCCTCGTCGTGCTTGTGCGGCGGGTACGAGGACCAGTTGCCGCCCGGCGTCAGCACCTCGACGGCGATGAGCTGGTCGGCCTCGAAGACGCCGGCGGCGCCGAAGTTGTTGACCTGCCGCGAGCAGTTGCCCCTGCCGCGCAGCTCGACGGGGACGGCCGCGGCGGGCCCGTAGCGTGCCGGCATCCGCCGGGTGCAGCGGGCCCCGGTGAGTGCGAAGCGCCCGCCGCCGGCACTGGTGATGCTCACCTCCGCGTCGCGCGGTACGTACGCGAAGTCGCTCACGCCGTCGAAGACGCTTGTGCGGCCGTGCAGTTCGAACGTCTCGCCCTCGGCCGCGACGGTGCAGCCGCCGCTGAGCGGGAGGACGATCCACTCGCTGTCCCCCGCGCCGAAGTCATGGGTGCCGCCGGGCTCCAGCTCCAGGACGCGCAGCGAGGAGTAGCCCCAGCCGGCCCGGCGCGGGTCGATGTCGAGGGTGTACTCGCGTGTGCGGGTGCTGCCCGCCGGAAGATGGAATCCGGTGCCGGAGCCCGCGGGTGCCCCGGCGCGCGCCGCCTCGCTCGTGCCTGTGGTGCCTGTCGTGCTCGTCATGTCCGCCATCCTCGGCCGTGTCGTCGCCACGGCCCGGTCGCCGTACTCGGGCCCTTTCCGTACTTGCGTCTCCTGCCAGGGTTGCCGCTCACGCGGCTTCGATCCATGGCGGCGCGGCCGGTCACAGCAGCCCGACCGCGGTGTCCACTGCCTCCGCCACGTCGCCGTCCGCCGGGTAGAGCAGGGACCGTCCCACCACCAGCCCGTGGACGGCCGGCAGCCGCAGCGCCGAGCGCCATTTCTCGTACGCGCCTTCCTGGTCGCCGTTGGTCTCCCCGCCCAGCAGGACCACCGGCAGGGTCGAGGTCTCGCACACCCACGTCATGTCGTCGGGGTCGTCGGCGACGGGGAGCTTGAGCCAGGTGTAGGCGGAGGTTCCGCCGAGTCCGGAGGCGATCGCGATGGAGCGGGTGATCGCCTCCGCGCTGAGGTCGTTGCGGATCTGGCCCTCCACGCGGCGGGAGATGAACGGCTCGACGAAGAGCGGCAGCCGGCGGGCCGCCATGTCGTCCACGGCGCGCGCGGTGGAGTGCATGGTGGCCAGCGAACCGGCGTCGTCGTAGTCGATGCGCAGCAGCGCCTTGCCGGCGTCGAAGCGCAGCCGTTCGATGTCCTCGGCGCGGTATCCCGTGAAGCGGTCGTCGAGTTCGTAGGAGGCGCCGGCCAGTCCGCCGCGGTTCATCGACCCCATGACGATCTTGTTCTCGAGGGCGCCCAGGAGCAGCAGGTCCTCCACGATGTCGGCGGTCGCCAGTACGCCGTCGACCCCCGGACGGGACAGGGCCAGCACCAGTCGCTCCAGCAGCTCCGCGCGGTTGGCCATGGCCAGTTCGCTGCCGCCGGTGCCCAGGGCCCCGCGGGCGGGGTGGTCGGCGGCGACGATCATCAGCCGGCCGCTCTCGCCGACCAGGGGGCGGCGGACGCGTCTGGCGGCAGCCTCCGCGATCGCCTCCGGGTGCCGGGCCCGTACGGCGACGAGGTCACAGATGCTGATGCTGCTCAAGTCGGTTGCTCGCTTTCGTGCTGGCCGCGGGCGCGGACGGACGCGGGGTCGGTGCCGGGAGGCGCGGCGGTCAGCCCCGCAGGAGTTCCTCGACCTCTGCGGCCGTGGGCATCGCGGTGGAGCAGGCGAGCCGGGAGGCGACGAGCGCACCCGCGGCGTTCGCGTACCGCATGAGGTACTCCAGGTCCCACCCGGCGAGCAGTCCGTGGCACAGCGAGCCGCCGAAGGCGTCGCCTGCCCCGAGGCCGTTGACGACCTCGACCGGATGCGGCGGCACTTCCACGCGGGTCCCGTCGCGGTGGGCGGCGAGCACCCCTTTGGGCCCCTGCTTGACGACGGCGAGTTCGACGCCCCGCTCCAGGAGCGCGTCGGCGCATGCCTGCGGCTCACGCGTGCCGGTCGCGACCTGGCATTCGTCGAGGTTGCCGACGGCGACGGTGGCGTTCGCGAGGGCCCGGCGGTAGTGCGGGCGTGCCTCGGCCATGACGTCCTCTTCGGTGGTCGCGCCGCCCTCGCCCCAGAACATCGGCCGCCAGTCCATGTCGAAGACCGTGGCCGTCCGGACGGGGTCCGTACCGGCCGGGTGCCTCACCCGGCTCTCCGCGCGGGCCTCCAGCGCGGTGAGTGTCGTCGTGCGGCTGGGCTCGGCGCACAGGCCCGTGCCCGTCACCCAGAAGATGTGCGCGGCCCCGATCGCGGCGAAGTCCAGGTCCTCCGGGACGAGTTCGAGGTCGGGGGCCTTGGGCTCGCGGTAGAAGTACAGCGGGAAATCGTCGGGCGGGAAGATCTCGCAGAAGGTCACCGGCGTCGGGTACTTCGCCACGGGCGTCACCCAGCGGTCGTCCACGCCGAAGCCTTGCAGCGCCTGGTGGCAGTACTCACCGAAGGGGTCGTTCCCGGTGCGGCTGATGACGGCGCTGGAGCGGCCCAGCCGTGAGGCGGCCACGGCAACGTTGGTCGCGGAGCCACCGAGGAACTTCCCGAACGTCTCGACCTGGGGCAGCGGAACACCGGTCTGCAACGGATAGATGTCGACGCCGATACGGCCCATCGTGACGACGTCGTGCGGCTCTTCCGTGACTGCCATGGATGCCCTCTCATGGGTCGTTCCCTCGGTCGGCCTCCTCATCGTCGGCGCTGACGGCAAAACCTGTCAATGATTTGTCCTTACATACTGACGTCCCCGTCGACATGGCGGTTCGGCGGCTACGGTGACCGCGGGACGGGACTCCCGGTTTACGTCCGTATGAAACGTTGTCCTTACATACTCTTGACAGTGGCGCCGCGCACCGAGTTGGCTCGCCCCCGTCGCACCGACGCGACGCCTCCGGCCCGTGACACGTACGTACAGCACAGCGAGGAGCCCTTCGTGACTTCTGCGACCCCTTCCCTCGACCGCATCCGGGTCGGCTCGGCTCCCGACTCCTGGGGCGTCTGGTTCCCGGAGGACCCGGAGCAGGTGCCGTGGCGGCGTTTCCTCGACGAGGTCTCCGAGGCCGGCTACGAGTGGATCGAACTGGGCCCGTACGGCTACCTGCCCACGGATCCCGCACGTCTCACGGAAGAGGTCGGGGCCCGCGGCCTCAAGGTCTCCGCGGGCACCGTCTTCACCTCCCTGCACCGCGGACCGGACGTGTGGGACGCCACCTGGGAGCACGTCGGCCAAGTCGCCGCCCTCACAAGGGCGATGGGCGCGGACAACCTCGTGGTCATCCCGTCCTTCTGGCGGGACGACAAGACGGCCGAGGAGATCGAGCCGCGCGAACTGACCGCCGAGCAGTGGCGGCACCTCGCGAGCGGCACCGAACGCCTGGCCCGTGAGGTGCGGGAGAAGTACGGGCTGGAGATCATGGTGCATCCGCACGCGGACACCCACATCGACACCGAGGAACACGTCGAGCGGTTCCTCGACGCGACCGACTCCGATCTGGTCAACCTCTGCCTGGACACCGGGCATTACGCGTACTGCGGCGGCGACAGCGTCAAACTGATCGAGACCTATGGCGAGCGGATCGGCTACCTGCACCTCAAGCAGGTCGACCCCACGATCCTCTCCGACGTCGTGGAGAAGGGGACACCCTTCGGCCCCGCGGTGCGGCAGGGCGTGATGTGCGAACCGCCGCTGGGCGTACCGGCGATGGAGCCCGTGCTCACCGCGGCCCAGGGTCTGGGCGTTGATCTCTTCGCCATCGTCGAGCAGGACATGTACCCGTGCCCGCCGGACCAGCCGCTCCCGATCGCCCAGCGCACGAGGCGGTTTCTGCGCGGGTGCGGCGCATAGCGGCGCCCGTTCCCGGTGTTGGCGCCCTGTCACGAGCGTCACCATTAGCCGGTCGCCACGTCACAGACCTTCAACAGGCCCTCCCCGTCGGTCACTCAGCGTCGTTCACCGGGCACAGGCTGATGATCAACAGCCACTTCTGTGGACCCTGTGGGAGGTGCCGAGTTGGCCGATCGACGACTCTGGTCGTACAAGGACATCGCCGCGCACATCGGAGTCCGGACGGACACTGTGCGCTCGTACCGGAAGCACGGCCTGCTGCCGCCGCCCGACCTCGTGGAGGGTGGCAAGCCCTTCTGGTACGCGGACACCGTCCGGGCCTGGGTCACCCGCCGCCCCGGCCATCGTGGAGGGCGGTGACGCGAGGCCGATGAACGCACCGGTCCTGCGAACGCAGGCCGAGGCCCCGGTGCCCTGCCCCCGAAGATACTCGGGGGCAGGGCACCGGGGCCTCTGTCATATTCGGAAGCACCGCACGGCACGGAGGGAATACCTAGGGGAGGTATAGCGGTTCTCACTTCCGCAGCCACCGGCGCGCCAGGACAGGGAGCGAAGATGAGCACAGTCACCACCACGTACAAGGTCAGCGGCATGAGCTGCGGGCACTGCGAGGGCGCCGTTTCCGGCGAGATCTCCGGGATCGAGGGCGTGACCTCCGTGAAGGCCGTCGCCTCCGCCGGCGAGGTCACCGTCACCTCCGCGACGGAACCCGACTACGAAGCGGTGCGAGCCGCCGTCGACGAGGCCGGCTTCGAACTGACCGGCCGCGCGTAGGCCCGCGTACCCCCATCGCGCCCGGGAGCACCACGATGACCAGCACCACGGAGCACGAAGCACCCAGCACCGGCGAGCAGCGTGTGGAGCTGTCCATCGGCGGGATGACCTGCGCCTCGTGCGCGGCCCGGGTCGAGAAGAAGCTGAACCGGATGGACGGGGTCTCCGCCTCCGTCAACTACGCGACGGAGAAAGCGAGGATCTCGTACGCGGACGCGGTGTCCGTCGACGACCTCATCGCCACGGTGGAGCGCACGGGCTACTCGGCACAGCCGCCACCGCCGCCGCCCGCGCCCGAACCGGAGGCGCCGTCCGCCGAGTCGGGCCACGGAACCGCCGATGACGGCGCGGAGAGCTCCGGTCCGGAGGCCGAATCCGCCAGCCCGGGCGAACTGGCCGCCCTGCGGCACCGCTTCCTCGTGGCACTCGTGCTGTCCGTGCCGGTGGTACTGCTGTCGATGGTTCCGCCTCTGCAGTTCGACAACTGGCAGTGGCTCTCACTCGCGCTCGCGTCGCCCGTGGTCGTCTGGGGCGGGCTGCCCTTCCACCGCGCCACCTGGACGAACCTGCGGCACGGCGCCGCCACCATGGACACCCTGATCACTGTCGGCACGCTGGCGGCCTTCGGCTGGTCGCTGTGGGCGCTGTTCCTCGGTGACGCCGGGATGCCGGGCATGCGCCACGGCTTCGAGTTCACCCTCTCCCCCGGCTCGGGCGGCGGCACGTCCACCCTGTATCTCGAAGTCGCCGCCGGCGTCACGACGTTCCTCCTGCTGGGGCGCTGTCTGGAGGCACGCGCCAAGCGGAAGTCGGGCGCCGCGCTGCGTGCGCTGATGCGGCTCGGAGCGAAGGACGTGGCGGTGCTGCGGGACGGCAGGGAGGTCCGGATCCCCGTCTCGCGGCTGGCTGTCGGCGACCGCTTCGTCGTACGCCCCGGGGAGACCGTCGCCACGGACGGCACCGTCGCGGAAGGCTCCTCGGCACTCGACACCTCGATGCTGACGGGCGAGCCGGTGCCGGTCGACGTGGGCGAGGGCGACGCGGTGACAGGCGCGACGGTCAATGTCTCCGGGCGGCTGGTGGTGACGGCCACGCGCGTCGGCTCGGACACCCAACTCGCCCGTATGGCACGGATGGTGGAGGAGGCGCAGAGCGGCAAGGCCGCGGTGCAGCGGCTCGCCGACCGGGTCTCGGCGGTGTTCGTGCCCGTCGTGCTGGTGCTGGCCGCCGCCACCCTCGCGGGCTGGCTCATGGCGACCGGTGACGCCGCTGCCGCATTCACTGCCGCCGTGGCGGTGCTCATCATCGCCTGCCCGTGCGCGCTGGGGCTCGCGACGCCGACCGCGCTCATGGTGGGCACGGGCCGCGGCGCCCAGCTCGGCATCCTGATCAAGGGTCCGGAGGTGCTGGAGTCCACTCGCCGCGTCGACACCGTCGTGCTCGACAAGACCGGCACCGTGACCACCGGCCGCATGGAACTCCACGACGTCGTCGCCGCAGAGGGCGTCACGGAGGACGAACTGCTGCGTCTCGCCGGTGCGTTGGAGGACGCCTCCGAGCACCCCATCGCACGCGCCATCGCGCGGGGCGCACGAGAGCGTCTCGGAGCGGACGCGCCGCCGTTGCCCACCCCCGAAGGCTTCGTGAACCTCGCGGGCCTCGGTGTGCGCGGCAGGGTCGAAGGCCGGGCCGTCGAGGTCGGACGGACCCCTTCCGGCGGACTGCCGGCGGACCTTGCGGAGGCGACGGCCGCGGCGGAGGCCGCGGGCCGCACGGCGGTCACGGTCAGCTGGGACGCCTCCGTGCGGGGTGTGCTGACCGTCGCTGACACGGTGAAGGAGACCAGCGCCCAAGCCGTACGGGAACTGCGCGCACTGGGGCTCGGGCCGGTGCTGCTGACCGGTGACAACAGGACCGTCGCGGAAGCCGTCGCCCGCGACGTCGGCATCCTGGACGCCGGGACCGCGTCCGAAGGCACGGTCATCGCAGGGGTGTTGCCAGAGGACAAGGCGGGCGAGGTGCGGCGGCTCCAGGCCGAAGGACGCACGGTCGCGATGGTCGGCGACGGCATCAACGACGCGGCCGCCCTGGCGAGCGCGGATCTGGGCCTGGCGATGGGCACTGGCACGGACGCGGCGATCGAGGCCGGCGACCTGACCCTCGTGCGGGGCGATCTGCGGGTGGCCGCGGACGCGATCCGGCTCTCCCGCAGGACTCTCGGCACCATCAAGGGCAATCTCTGGTGGGCCTTCGGCTACAACGTCGCCGCCCTCCCGCTGGCGGCCGCCGGGCTGCTCAATCCGATGATCGCGGGTGCGGCCATGGCCTTCTCATCGGTCTTCGTCGTCACCAACAGCCTGCGGCTGCGCCGCTTCAAGTGACCCGGCCCGCACCTTCGGGCCATCCGCGCCTCCGCGCCTCCGGACTGCCGGTCCCGGTGTCACCGGGACCGACAGAAGTGAGGGAAACGTGAAGATGCGGTGACGGTCATCCGGCGTCATTTCCGTACCAGTCACCCTTGATGCGGGAAATCCGGAATGACGAACTCCACCGTTCCGCACGCCCTGTGGGGGTACCGGCAACCCCTCGGGGCAACGAAAAGCGCCCCGCCGAGCAGGTCCCCCCACGGGCCTGTCGACGGGGCGCTTCCGTTTCCCGGTCACGGATTCCCCCCACGGGATCCTGGCCGGGTGCTTACTGGCTGCACGTACGGACGGGAGGGCCGCTCAAAGCTCCCCGCGCACGCTTGCCGATTCTGCTCACCGGGTCCGTCCCCCAAAGACGCACTCGGCAGTGGCTGCGGCTCCGCCGGGGTGCCGCTGCCACCCGGTTAGACGTCCGACCCTGGACAATGGTTACCCCCCAATTTCTGTGACCTATGTCTCTCCACGGTTCTGCACATACGGAAGGCCCCGATCCGCTTGAACGGGGCCTTCCGCGGACGTCTCCCAAGGGGGCGTCACGCACTGTACAGCAAACGTCACCCGTTGGTCAGCGGGATTCGATGGGTACGTACTCACGCTCGACGACGCCGGTGTAGATCTGCCGCGGGCGCCCGATGCGCGAACCGGGCTCCTTGATCATCTCGTGCCACTGGGCGATCCAGCCGGGCAGCCGGCCGAGAGCGAACAGCACCGTGAACATGCTGGTCGGGAATCCCATGGCCCGGTAGATCAGACCGGTGTAGAAGTCCACGTTCGGGTAGAGCTTCCGCTCGGTGAAGTAGTCGTCGCTGAGGGCGTGTTCCTCGAGTTTCAGGGCGATGTCGAGCAGTTCGTCACTCTTGCCGAGGGCCGAGAGGACGTCGTGCGCAGCCGCCTTGATGATCTTCGCCCGGGGGTCGAAGTTCTTGTAGACGCGGTGGCCGAAGCCCATCAGCTTTACGCCGTCCTCCTTGTCCTTCACCTTGCGGATGAAGGTGTCGACGTCGGAGCCCGACGCCTGGATGCCCTGGAGCATCTCCAGGACGCTCTGGTTGGCACCGCCGTGCAGCGGGCCCCAGAGGGCGTTGATGCCGGCCGAGATCGACGCGAACATGTTCGCCTGCGAGGAGCCGACGAGCCTCACCGTCGACGTGGAGCAGTTCTGCTCGTGGTCGGCGTGGAGGATCAGGAGCTTTTCGAGGGCGTTGACGACGACCGGGTCGAGCTCGAACTCCGCGGCCGGGACGGAGAAGGTCATCCGCAGGAAGTTCTCGACGTAGCCGAGGTCGTTGCGCGGGTAGACCACCGGGTGGCCGATCGCCTTCTTGTAGGCGTAGGCGGCGATCGTCGGCAGCTTCGCCAGCAGCCTTATGGTCGAAAGGTGCCGCTGCTCCTCGTCGAACGGGTTGTGGCTGTCCTGGTAGAAGGTCGACAGCGCACTGACCACGGACGAGAGCATCGCCATCGGGTGTGCGTCGCGCGGAAATCCGTCATAGAAGCGCTTGACGTCCTCGTGCAGCAGGGTGTGGCGGGTGATCTCGTCCTTGAACGCGGCCTGCTGGT
This sequence comes from Streptomyces bathyalis, assembly GCF_015910445.1. Taxonomy (NCBI): domain Bacteria; kingdom Bacillati; phylum Actinomycetota; class Actinomycetes; order Kitasatosporales; family Streptomycetaceae; genus Streptomyces; species Streptomyces bathyalis. Next base: position 5,222,315 of record NZ_CP048882.1, on the reverse strand, counting down.
CGACGGTGGGAAGTTCGCCGTGGATCAGAAGGTAGGCCGTCTCCAGGAACGTGCCCCGCTCCGCCAGCTGCTCGATCGGGTAACCGCGGTAGCGCAGGACACCGCCCTCGCCGTCGAGGTAGGTGATGGCGGATTTGTACGCGGCGGTGTTGCCGTAGCCCGAATCCAGGGTCACCAGACCGGTCTCGGCGCGCAGCTTGCCGATGTCGAAACCATGGTCGCCCACCGTGCTGTCGACCACGGGGAAGCTGTACTCATCGTCCCCGTACCGAAGTACTACAGAGTTGTCGTCGCTCACGTCTTCCCTCACCGACGTAGTGCCTCTTCTTCGAGGTGCCCTGGCCCTTTCCACTGTCTCCCACTGAGCGCGGTGCGGTGCACTCGGGGTCGGCCAAAGGGCTGTTTGATGGCACGCAGTGCCGTCCTATTCGTTCAACATCCTGCACCCTCCACGCGGCGCCGGTCACCCCCCGGAACCGCGGACGCTGCCGGGGAGAGCCGCCCCGCCGAGCAACCGGTGATCCAGGGCCGTGCACCGGCGGCCCGCGGAGACCGTGCGCACTGCCTGGCCGATCGCCCTCCGGGATCCCACGAGCACCACCAGACGCTTTGCCCGGGTGACGGCGGTATACAGCAGATTGCGCTGCAGCATCATCCAGGCACTCGTGGTGACGGGAATCACCACCGCGGGGTACTCGCTGCCCTGCGAGCGATGGATGGTGACGGCGTAGGCGTGGGCCAGTTCGTCCAGTTCGTCGAAGTCGTAGTCCACCTCCTCGTCCTCGTCCGTACGGACCGTCAGACGCTGGTCCTCCGTGTGGAGAGCCGTCACGACGCCGACGGTGCCGTTGAAGACGCCGCAGGCGCCCTTCTCGTAGTTGTTACGGATCTGGGTGACCTTGTCGCCCACCCGGAAAACCCGCCCGCCGAAGCGCTTCTCCGGGATGTCGGGCCGGGCCGGTGACACCGCCTGCTGCAGCAGCCCGTTGAGCGTGCCCGCTCCGGCCGGACCGCGGTGCATGGGCGTGAGCACCTGGACGTCGCGGCGCGGGTCGAGGCCGAACTTCGCCGGGATGCGCCGGGCCACGACGTCGACGGTGAGCTTTCCGGCCTCCTCCGCGTCGTCCTCCGCGAAGAGGAAGAAATCACTCAATCCGTGGGTGACGGGCTGGGCCCCGGAATTGATGCGGTGCGCATTGGTCACCACGCCGGACTGCTGCGCCTGCCGGAAGATGCGCTTCAGCCGCACGGACGGGACGGGCCCGCCCTCGGCGAGCAGATCCCGCAGCACTTCGCCCGCGCCCACGGACGGCAGCTGGTCCACGTCCCCCACCAGCAGCAGATGGGCGCCCGGCGGCACGGCCTTGATCAGCTTGTTGGCGAGCAGAAGATCGAGCATCGACGCCTCGTCGACGACGATCAGATCCGCGTCCAGAGGCCGGTCCCGGTCGTACGCGGCGTCACCGCCGGGCTTGAGCTCCAGCAGCCGGTGGACCGTGGAGGCCTCGGCCCCCGTCAGCTCCGCCAGCCGCTTGGCGGCCCTCCCGGTGGGGGCCGCGAGGACCACCCGCGCCTTCTTGGCCCGGGCCAGCTCCACCACCGACCGGACGGTGAATGACTTGCCGCAGCCCGGGCCGCCCGTCAGCACCGCCACCTTCTCGCTCAGCGCCAGCTGGACCGCCTGCCGCTGCTCGGGGGCCAGCTCGGCGCCCGTGCGCCCCGCGAGCCACCGCAGGGCCGCCTCCCAGTCGACCTCCTGGAACGCGGGCATCCGGTCCTCCGGGGCGCCCCGGAGCCGGCGAAGCTGAGCGGCGAGGGACACCTCCGCCCGGTGGAAGGGCACGAGGTACACAGCAGTGAGCGGCTGCCCGTCCTCACCGGGCACGGTCTCCTTCACCACTCCCTCCTCCTCGGCGGCGAGCTGCCCCAGGCAGTCGATGACGAGGCCCGCGTCGACCTGGAGCAGCTTGACCGCGTCGGAGATCAGCCGCTCCTCGGGGAGATAGCAGTGCCCCTGGTCGGTGGACTGCGAAAGGGCGTACTGGAGACCGGCCTTGACGCGCTCCGGACTGTCGTGCGGGATCCCGACCGCCCGCGCGATGCGGTCCGCGGTGAGGAAGCCGATGCCCCACACGTCGGATGCGAGCCTGTACGGCTGGTTCTTCACCACGGAGATCGAGGCGTCGCCGTACTTCTTGTAGATCCGCACCGCGATGGAGGTGGACACGTCCACCCCCTGGAGGAAGACCATCACCTCCTTGATGGCCTTCTGCTCGTCCCAGGCCGCGGCGATCTTCTCCGTACGCTTCGGCCCCAGACCCGGAACCTCGATCAGCTTGCGGGGGTCGGCCTCGATGACGTCGAGCGTGTCCGTGCCGAAGTGGTCGACGATGCGCTCGGCGATGCGCGGGCCGACGCCCTTGATGAGGCCGGAGCCGAGATAGCGGCGGATGCCCTGCACGGTCGCGGGCAGCACCGTCGTGTAGTTCTCCACGGTGAACTGGCGGCCGTACTGCGGGTGGGAGCCCCAGCGGCCCTCCATCCGCAGCGACTCCCCGACCTGCGCGCCGAGCAACGAGCCGACCACCGTGAGCAGTTCGCCGCCGCCACGCCCCGAGTCGACCCTGGCCACGGTGTATCCGTTGTCCTCGTTGGCATAGGTGATGCGCTCGAGGACCCCTTCGAGCACCGCGTTCTGGAATGCCATGTGACAGACCGTAACGCCCGCCACCGACAACACGGCAGGCCTGTGGACAACCCGGTCACGCGCACGGCCGGGCGCTCCCGCCGCGGTGTCACGATCAGATGTCGGCCCCTTGTGCCGAGGTGGTGCCGTCCCTTCTCATGGCGGATGTAATCGTTACCACGAGGCCGGGAACGCAGGACGGGTAAGGCAGTTGACCAGCATCAAGGACGTCGCATCCCACGCCGGGGTGTCGGTCGCCACGGTCTCCCGGGTGCTCAACGACCACCCGGCCGTGCGTCCGGGCACGCGCTCGCGCGTGCTGACGTCCGTCACCGAGCTCGGTTACCGGCCCAACGCCGTCGCCCGCTCCCTGAGGACGCATCAGACGCGCACCCTGGGCCTCGTCATCAGCGACGTGCTCAACCCGTTCTTCACGGAGCTGGCCCGCGCCGTCGAGGACGCCGCACGTGAACGCGGCTACAGCGTCATCATCGGAAATGCCGACGAGCGCGCGGCACTTCAGGAACACCACGTGCGCACGCTCCTGGAGCGGCGCATCGACGGCCTGCTGGTCTCCCCCACCGACGGCGGCACCGCGATGATGCGCGACGCCGCCGCCGCGGGCACCCCCATGGTCTTCGTCGACCGCTGGATACGCGGCCTCGACGTACCCGTCGTGCACGCGGACGGACGCGCCGCCGTCCACGACCTCGTCGCGCATCTGTACGCGCTCGGCCACCGGCGCCTCGCCATCATCGGCGGCCCCAGCGAGACGACGACCGGCGACGAACGCGTGGCCGCCTTCCGTGCGGCACTGGACGCGCACGGGCTGCCGCTGCCCCGGGAGTACACGGGCCAGGGCGACTTCCAGACCGAGAGCGGCAGGCGGGAGACCGCGGCGTTCCTCGATCTGCCGGTGCCGCCCGAGGTCGTCTTCGCCGCCGACAACCTCATGGCGCTCGGCGCGATGGACGAGCTGCGCAGCCGCGGCCTCCGCGTCCCCGAGGACATCGCGCTCGCCGCGTTCGACGACATCCCCTGGTTCCTGCACACCGATCCGCCGATCACCGCGATCGCGCAGCCGACCGGCGAACTGGGGCACAAGGCGGTGGAGGCCCTGATCAGCCTCGTCGAGGGCCGCAGCGCCGCCTCCGTGACTCTCGAAGCCCGCCTTGTCACGCGCCGCTCCTGCGGCGAGAGCGAAGGGAAGAGCCGTTGACGACGTCCAGCCCCCCACCGCCACGTGAGCTGCTGCGCACCGAGGGGATCCGCAAGACCTTCCCCGGTGTGGTCGCGCTCGACGGCGTCGACTTCGACCTGCACGAGGGCGAAGTGCACGTGCTTCTGGGCGAGAACGGCGCCGGCAAGAGCACCCTGATCAAGGTGCTCTCCGGGGTCCACCGTGCGGACTCCGGGAGGGTGCTGCGCGACGGCAGGCCCGTGCGCATCCACGACGCGGGCGACGCGGAGCGGCTCGGGATCGCCACCATGCACCAGGAGTTCAACCTGGTGCCTCATCTCAGCGTCGCCGAGAACATCTTCCTCGGCCGGCAGCCCCGCCGGTTCGGGCTGCTCGACCGCAGGCGCATGGAGGCGGACGCCGCCGGGGTGCTCCGCCGCGTCGGTGTCGACATCGCGCCGGACACCCCCGTACGCGAACTCGGCATCGCACGCTCGCAGATGGTGGAGATCGCCAAGGCGCTCAGCCTGCGCGCCCGTGTACTGATCATGGACGAGCCGACGGCCGCGCTCACCGCCGACGAGGTGGAGAAGCTCTTCGACCTCGTGCGGAGGCTGCGTGCCGACGGCGTCGGCATCGTCTTCATCACGCACCACCTGGAGGAGATCGCCGCGCTCGGCGACCGCGTCACGGTGCTGCGCGACGGACGCAGCGTCGGGCAGACGGCCGCGTCGACGCCGCGCGACGACCTCGTACGGATGATGGTGGGGCGCAGCATCGAGCAGCAGTACCCCCGCGAGACGGGAACGCCCCCCGTCACGTCCGCCGACGCGGGTGGTCCGCCGCTGCTGCGCGTCTCCGGACTCACCCGCGCGGGCGGCTTCTCCGGGGTCGGCTTCGAGCTGCGCGCGGGCGAAGTCGTCGGCCTGGCAGGGCTGGTGGGCGCCGGCCGTACGGAAGTGGCACGTGCCGTCTTCGGCGCCGATCCCTATGACTCGGGCACCGTCGAGGTGCAGGGCAAGCGGCTGCGCCGGCACGACATCAACGCCGCCCTCGCCGCGGGCATCGGCCTCGTCCCGGAGGACCGCAAGGGCCAGGGCCTGCTGCCGGACTCCTCCGTGCAGGACAACCTCGGGCTGGTGACGCTGCGCAGGGCCAGCCGCGCGGGCATCGTGAACCTCTCAGGACAGCAGGAGTCCGCGGGCCGCATCGCGAGCCGTCTGGGCGTGCGCATGTCCGGGCTGGGTCAGCGGATGCGCACCCTCTCGGGCGGCAACCAGCAGAAGGTCGTCATCGGCAAGTGGCTGCTCGCGCAGAGCAGGGTGCTGATCCTCGACGAACCGACGCGCGGCATCGACGTCGGCGCGAAGGTCGAGATCTACGAACTCATCAACGAACTCACCGCGTCGGGGCACGCCGTCCTGATGATCTCCAGCGACCTCCCCGAGGTGCTGGGCATGAGCGACCGCGTCCTCGTGATGGCTCAGGGCCGCATCGCGGGCGAACTCGCCGCGGGGGAAGCCACGCAGGACGCCGTGATGCGCCTCGCCGTCGGCACGGCGCACGGCCAGGACGAGAACGGGCGGGGCTCCCATGCACCTGGGACGCCTTCCGTGACGAAGACCGGCGTCACGAAGACCGAGAGCAAGGAGGGCCACCGTGGCCACTGACATCCACAGCAGCAGCGGACACGGTCGGCAGGGGCAGTCCGTGGGGAAGGATCCGTCCGGCGGCCGCGGTCCGGGCGGTGCCACGCGCGGCGCCGGGCCGGTGCTGCGCAGGGTCCTCAAGGACAACGGCGCCCTGAGCGGACTCGTGGTCCTGATCGTCGCGTTGGCGGTCATGTCGCCCGACTTCCTCAGTACCCAGAACCTGCTGAACGTCGGCGTGCAGGCCGCCGTGACGGCGATCCTCGCCTTCGGCGTCACCTTCGTCGTCGTCTCCGGAGGCATCGACCTGTCGGTCGGTTCGGTCGCCGCGGTCTCCGCGATCATGCTCGGCTGGACGTCGACGAAGGAGGGGCTGCCCGTCTGGCTGTCCGTGCTGCTCGCGGTCGGTACGGGCGTCGCCTGCGGCCTCGTCAGCGGCGGCCTCATCGCGTACGGCAAGCTGCCACCGTTCATCGCGACCCTCGCGATGCTCTCCGTCGGGCGCGGCCTCTCGCTCGTCCTCTCCGAGGGCACGCCGATCGCGCTCCCCTCCTCCGTCGCCACGGTCGGCGAGACGCTCGGCGGCTGGTTTCCCGTGCCGCTGGTGGTGCTGGTCGTGATGGGCGGCATCACGGCGCTGGTGCTCGCGCGTACCTACAGCGGACGTGCGATGTACGCGATCGGCGGCAACGAGGAGGCCGCGCGGCTCTCCGGAATCCGTGTCCGCCGTCAGAAGCTCGTCATCTACGCGCTCTCCGGGGCCTTCGCCGCGGTGGCGGGAATCGTGCTGGCCTCGCGGCTCGCCTCCGCCCAGCCGCAGGCCGCCACGGGGTACGAACTGGACGCCATCGCAGCCGTGGTGATCGGCGGCGCCAGCCTCGCCGGCGGCGTCGGAAAGGCATCGGGAACACTTGTCGGCGCACTTATCCTCGCGGTCCTCCGCAATGGCCTCAATCTGCTCGAAGTCTCCATCTTCTGGCAGCAAGTCGTCATCGGGGCGGTGATTGCCCTGGCCGTGCTGCTCGATACACTCCGGCGTCGCGCATGATCTCTGTGCGTCGGGGGGAAAGCACGACGTCCGTTTCACTGCCGTCGACTGCAAGGAATGCAGCAATGAGCACGCGAAAGAGCACGTTTGCCGTAGTGACAGCTGCGGCGTTGATATGCGCAGCCGCCACGGGATGCGGCAGCGGCTCGTCGAAGTCCGGCGACAAGAAGGACATCAAGCTGGGCCTGGCCCTCTCGACTCTGGACAATCCTTTCTTCGTGGAGATGAAGAAGGGGGCTGAGGCAGAGGCAAAGGCTCAGGGAGCCACCCTGAATGTCCAGGACGCACAGAACGACGCGTCCCAACAGGCCAACCAGATCCAGAACTTCACCAGCCAGAACGTGAAGTCGATCATCATCAACCCCGTCGACTCCGACGCGGCCGCACCCTCCGTCAAGGCGGCGGACAACGCCGGAATTCCGGTCGTCGCCGTCGACCGCACGGTCAACAAGGCCAAGGTCGCAACGACCGTCGCCTCCGACAACGTCTCCGGCGGCCAGAAGGCGGCCAGGGAACTCGCGAAGCAGCTCGGCGAGCAGGGCAACGTCATCGTCCTGCGCGGTCAGCCCGGCACCTCCGCCTCGCGCGAGCGCGGCAAGGGTTTCATGTCGGCCATCAAGAAGTACCCGGGCATCAAGGTCGTCGGTAAGCAGGCCGCCAACTTCGAGCGCGCCAAGGGCCTCGACGTCACCACCAACCTGCTGCAGTCCCACCCCGACGCGACCGGCATCTTCGCCGAGAACGACGAGATGGCCCTCGGCGCCATCAAGGCTCTCGGCGGCAAGGCCGGCAAGCAGATCAAGGTCGTCGGCTTCGACGGCACCCCCGACGGCTTCAAGGCCATCGAGAAGGGCACGCTCAACACCTCGATCGCCCAACAGCCCTCCGAGCTCGGCAAGATGGCGGTGCGCAACGCCATCCGCAAGGTCGAGGGCAGCGACCCGGACAAGGAGATCATGGTCCCGGTCGTCACCGTGGACAAGACGAACGTCAACCGGTACTCCTGACCGGCCGCCCGCCCTTCCCGGGTGTCAGGACCGGGATCACGGCATGAGAGGTGGCGGCGGCCGGATGAGCAACCGGCCGCCGCCACACGGGTGTCGGCGCCACCGGGCGCCCGCAGGGATCCCGTGCGAAGCTGAACCACGAAGCCGAAGACGCTGTTCGAAGACGCAGTTCGAAGACGCAGTTCGAAGACGAAGACGAAGAAGGAGCAGACCGGCCGCATGAAGAAGTCGGGAATACTCAACCGTCATCTCGCGGGCGCACTCGCCTCGTTGGGCCACACCGACCGCCTCGTGGTCTGCGATGCCGGGCTTCCGGTCCCCTACGGCCCTTTCCTGGTCGACCTCGCGTTCCGCGCGGGTGTCCCGCCCTTCGAGGAAGTCCTCGCCGGCCTGCTGGACGAGCTCGAGATCGAAAGCGCCACGGCCGCCACCGAGGTGAAGGACGACAACCCTGAGGCGTCCAAGCTGCTGCACGAGCACTTCCCCGAGCTGCAGCTCGTCTCGCACGAGGAGTTCAAGGCGCGCACCCGCTCGGCTCGCCTCATCGTCCGCACGGGCGAGGTCCGTCCCTACGCCAACGTGATGCTGCAGTGCGGGGTGCCCTTCTAGGCGTTCCGGACACCGCGGCGCGCTGTTTCCGCCGTCGGCGGGTTCCGTTCCGGTCGTTCGCGGAATCCATTCAAGCCGTGCGCGGTTTCCTTCCGGCCCTCTGCCGGTGCCTTTCCGGCCATCCCGGCGGGAGCGAACCGAAACGCGATGGTGCTGTGCGGCGCGCGGCGGCAGGATCGCCGGATGCCCCATCTCGGACTGGTGGCCCTCGTCGTCCACGACTACGACGAGGCGATCGCCTTCTACGTGGACGCCCTCGGCTTCGAACTCGTCGAGGACACACCCCTCGACGACGGCAAGCGGTGGGTGGTGGTCGCACCGCGCGGGACGCGGGAGACCAGAATGCTTCTCGCCAAGGCGGACACCGCCGAGCAGAGGGCCCGCGTCGGGGACCAGACCGGCGGCCGCGTCGGCTGGTTCCTCAACACCGAGGACTTCGACGGGGATCACGCGCGGATGCTGGCGGCGGGCGTCGTCTTCGAGGAGCCGCCCCGGCATGAGCCGTACGGGACGGTCGCCGTCTTCAGGGATCCGTACGGCAACCGCTGGGACCTGATCCAGCCGGCCGGCCTTGCCGCAGAGCAGGCCGTGGCGGCCGGCAGCGGCACGGAACCCACGGGAAACGAGTCGAAGGACTCCGAGGCGGAAGCGTGGCCTGCCGCAAGGCCCGTGACGACCCTGCGACTTCGGCTGGAGCCGCTGCGTCCGGGCCATGCGGCCGAGGCGTTCCCGGTGTTCGACGACGAGCGGCTGCACATCTGGATCGGCGGATCGCCCGACTCCGCCGAACAGTTGGAGGCCCGCTACCGGCGGCAGTCCGCCGGGCAGTCACCTGACGGCAAACAGGGCTGGCTGAACTGGATGCTCCGCCGGCAGTCGGACCAGCGGCTCGTCGGCACCGTGCAGGCCACGCTCCTCCGCCCGGCGGCGGGGCGTCTCGCGGCCGAACTCGCCTGGGTGATCGGCTCGCAGCACCAGGGCACCGGTTACGCGCGGGAGGCCGCCCTGGCCATGACGACGTGGCTGCGCGAGCAGGGCGTGGACACCTTCATCGCCCACGTCCACCCGGGGCACGAGGCGTCGGCCGCCGTCGCACGCGCCCTCGGACTCACCCCGACGGACACGGTGGTCGAGGGAGAGATCCGGTGGTCCGGTCAGTGAGCGGATGGTGCGGCGCCGAGCGGTGACGGACCGACTCGATGACGGGCTCCACTCAGCGGTCCGTCCGGACGCGGCTTCGCTGACTGTCCGTCCGGATGCCGGGCTTCGCGGCGGTCCGTCTCAGGTCCGGCCGCCCGTCTCCGGGAATTCCGCGTACGAGGTCGCGTGGTGACGTTCCCGTACCCACTCGTGGAGCTCGGGCCCGAGAGGGCCGTACAGCTCGACCCCGATCGACTCCGTGCAGTGCCGCAGACGGTCCAGCAGCTCCGTCGCGCTGTCGTTGTGCGCCAGCGCCGCCGCGGTGTCGGCGTACTCCTCCAGCAGCGCGTACCTGCCGGAGCCGGAGGAGAAGAACCGGTAGGTGAGGATCCCGGGGACGCCCTCGGCCTGCTCACAGAGGTCGAGTGCCAACCGCTCGAATTCCGCCCGCTGTTCGTCCCCGACGTCGAATCGCACGCGTACGAAGATGCTCATACCGCATTTCAGCAGAACCGGCCCGCCGGCACAGCCGAACGACTCGCACCCGGGGCAGGAAAGGGACAGAACGTCACTCGTCCGAACAACCCCTTGTACAGGGCATGTTGACGCTCATTAGACTGTTCGGTGCTTCGAACTGGCCGCCGCGGCGGCGGTGTTGTACCGGGGGAGGTACGGGGGATGGGTTACGTTCTGCCGGGCTGGCTGGATGAGATTCTGGACTTCATCGGGATCAACTGGCCCAACGTGGACGAGGACGACTACCGCGAGATGGCCGACGCCATGCGGGAGTTCGCCGACAAGTTCGAGGGCCACGGCGCCGAGGCCCACGCAGCGGTCAACCGCATCCTGGCCTCCAGTGAGGGCTACGCGGTCGATGCGCTGAGCGACCACTGGGGCAAGGTCAAGGGCTCCCACCTGGACAAGGTCCCCGAGATATCACGGTTGTTCGCCACGGCGTGCGACGTGGTCGCGGACGTCATCTACGGGATGAAGATCAAGTGTGAGATCGAACTCGGGGCGATGGCCGCCTCGATCGGCATCGGGATCGGACTGGCCGTGGTCACCGGCGGCCTCTCGGCCCTTATCGGGGCAGCGGAGACCGCGGCGATGCGTGAGCTGATCCGCCGCATCATCAAGGAAGCCGAAGAGGAGATCGTCGCCCGGCTGCTGGCCGAGGTGACCGAACCGGTCACCGGCAAGCTGGAGAAGATGGTCGAGGACATGATCCTCGACCTGGCGGACGACGCGATCCACCTCCCGCCCGGCGAAGGCGGCGGGGACGCCGGCGGCGGTGACGGCGGAGGCGGCCACGACGGTGGCGGCAAGGGCGCCATGAACCTGGCCTCCGCGGGCGGCCCGTCCGGCGGTGGCGCGGGTGGTGGCCCCGGTGGTGGCGGCGGCCGGATGAAGATCGATCCGGACGAGTTCGACAACGGCGCGGAGAAGCTCTCCCGCCACGGCTCCGACATGCACACCAACTCCCTGGCTCCGCTGGGCCGCGCCAAGGGCGCCTTCGGCCGCACCAAGGGACGTGACCCCTTCACCCAGGCCTTCGACAGCGTCCTGCACGGCGCGCTCAACGGCACCGAGAAGGCGCTGAAGAAGGTCGCCAAACACGTCACCGACGGGGTGCCGGGCGGCGTCCGCTCCATGGCGAAGAAGCACCGCGACAACGAGAGCTCCGTCGCGGACTCGATGAAGGCGATCACCTCACGCGGCGACGGGAAGGGGCCGAACGGGCTGCCGGGCGGCCCGAACCCGGCGGGCAAGAACGCGCCCGGCAAGAGCAAGCCCCCGTCGCCGGAGTTGTCGGCCAAGGGCCGCAACGCGGCGGACAAATGCCTGGGCGGCGACCCCATCGACATGGCCACGGGCGAGGTCTTCCAGCACCAGACCGACCTCACCCTCCCCGGCGTGCTGCCGCTGGTGATCGAGCGCACCCACATATCCGGCTACCGCAACGGCCGCTTCTTCGGTGCCTCCTGGGCCTCCACCCTCGACGAGCGCCTCGAAGTCGCCGAGGACGGCAAGGAGTTGTGGTGGCACCGGGTGGACGGCTCCTCCCTGCGCTACGGCCACGCCCCGGACATGATCGGCGAGCAGGTCCACCCCTATGAGGGCCACCGCATCCCGCTGACCTGTGTGCAGGGCTCCAGCGGCTGGGACCTGGCCGTCACCGACCCCCGTACCGGACTGACGCGGCGTTTCCTGCCGCCCGAGGACGGCACCCAGGGCCTTTGGTGGCTCACCGAGGTCGAGGACCGCAACGGCAACGGCATCAGCGTCGACCGCGAAGCCGACGGCACCCCCACCGCCGTGCGCCACGACGGCGGCTACCACGTCGAGGTCACCACCGACGACGGCCTCATATCCACAATCGCCGTCCGCACCCCGGACGGGCCGGTGCAGGTGAAGTCCTATGCCTACGACGACGCCCGGAACCTGACGCACATCGTCAACTCATCCGGCCTGCCCCTGGTTTTCGGATACGACGACGAGCACCGCATCACGTCCTGGACCGACCGGAACGACTCCACCTACCAGTTCATCTACGACGAACGCGGCCGCGTCACCCGCACCGTCGGCCCCGAGGGCTACCTGTCCTCACAGCTGGAGTACGACACCGCCCAGCGCATCACCCGCTACACCGACTCGCTTGGCGCGGTCACGACGTACCACCTCAACCACCTCGGCCAGGTCATCGCGGAGACGGATCCCCTGGGCAACACCACCCACCGCGAATGGGACCGCAACGACAACCTGCTCTCGCGCACGGATGCGTTGGGGAACACCACACGCTTCGAATGGGCCGACAACCACCACGATCTCCTCGCCGTCCACCGCCCCGACGGCACCACCACGACCACTTCCTACAACCACCAGCACTTGCCGGTGGAGATCACCCTCCCCGACGGCGCCGTGTGGCAGCAGGAATACGACACCCGCGGCAACCGCACCACGGTGGTCTCCCCGGACGGCACCGCCACCCGGTTCGCCCACGACCCCACCGGCGCCGTCACCACCATCACCGACCCTCTGGGCGCTCGGACTCGCATCACCAACAACTCCGCCGGACTGCCCGTCGCCATCACCGATCCGGCAGGCGGAGAACTCACATCAGCACTTGACGCCTTCGGACGCCCGCGCACGGTTACAGACCCCCTTGGTGCAACGACTCGGCTGGAGTGGACGGTTGAAGGCAAGCCGTCGCGACGAATTGCTCCGGATGGGACCGAGGAAACGTGGAGTTGGGATGGAGAAGGCAACTGCGTCACACACGTCGACGCGCAGGGTGCACAGACGTGCTTCCAGTACACGCACTTCGACCAGCTGACCTCTCGTACCGACGCCGACGGCGTGCGTTACCAATTCGCCTACGACACCGAACTGCGCCTCACTCAGGTCACCAACCCCCAAGATCTGACATGGGAGTACACCTACGACCGAATAGGGCGACTGATTGCCGAATCCGACTTCGACGACCGCGAGGTGGCGTATGCCCACGATTCCGTGGGGCAGTTGACGTCCCGCACGACAGCACTCGGCGATACCGTCCACTACGAACACGACGCCCTGGGCCGGGTGGTCGCAAAGGACGTAGCAGGCCAGGTCACGCAGTATGTGCACGATTCCGTGGGGCGGGTCGTACGTGCATCGGCACCGGACTGTGAGCTGAACCTCGAGTACGACCTTGTCGGCCGGTTGTTGTCCGAAACAGTCGACGGCCGCGCAACGCGCTACCTCTACGACGAGGCGGGCCGCCGAACTTCACGCACGACGCCATCGGGCGCCGTGAGCACCTTCTGCCATGACCTCGCCGGCAATCGCACCTCACTGTCGGTCGACGGGCACCGGATCGAGTTCGACCACGATGCGAACGGGCGAGAGGTGGAGCGCACCTTCGGCGAGGCCATCACACTCAGCTCGGCCTGGGACCCCCTGGGTTGTCTGGTTCGTCAGGAGCTGGTGACCAACACCCGTACTCAGCGGGCCCGTTCGTACTCCTACCGGCCCGACAACTACCTCGTTTCCATCACCGACGAGGTGACTGGCGCCAGCCAGCACATGGACCTGGACCCGATGGGCCGCCCATTGAGGGTCACTGCCGACGGCTGGCAGGAGTCCTACGCCTACGACCAAGCCGGCAACCAGGCCACGGCCGACTGGCCGGAGGGCGCCGGCCGAGTGACGGCACGCGGCGACCGTGCCTACGAGGGCACGCTTATCCGAAGGGCTGGGGCTGTTCGCTACGAACACGACGCCGCCGGGCGGATGATCCTGCGTCAGAAGACCCGTCTGTCCCGCAAGCCCGAGACCTGGCGGTACGAGTGGGACGCAGAGGACCGCCTGACGGCCTGCACGACCCCTGATGGAGTCCGCTGGACCTACACCTACGACCCGCTGGGCCGCCGCACCGCCAAGTATCGTCACGGTGATGACGGTTCGCCTGTTGAGGCGGTCCACTTCACCTGGGACGGCACACGTCTGGCCGAGCAGTCCGACACCGTCACCGGTGTCATCCTCACCTGGGACCACGAAGGACACCGTCCTTTGACCCAGTACGAACGCAAACCCCTCGCCCAGGACCAGGTCGACTCCCGCTTCTTCGCCATCGTCACCGACCTGGTAGGCACACCCACCGAACTCGTCAGCGAAACAGGCGACATCGCCTGGCACACCCGCGCCACGCTCTGGGGCGCGACCACTTGGAACCGGGATGCAACCGCCTACACCCCCCTCCGCTTCCCCGGGCAGTATGCCGACCACGAAACTGCCCTTCACTACAACCATTTCCGCCACTACGACCCGGACACGGGCCGATACGTCACGGCCGACCCCCTCGGCCTGGAACCGGGACCGAACCCGGTTTCATACGTTCACAACCCTTGCGCGTGGACGGACCCGCTCGGCCTTTCCGCATTCACGCCGCTCAATCTGGGAGTCTCCCAATATTGGAAACCCGTTGAGTACAACGGGCAACGAATATATCAGCGGGACGACCTCATCAATCCCGACTACGTTTCTCCGCTGGACAAGTACGGAAGAGACAACATGAAGCGGATGACTCAGGGACTCGCACCTATGGGCCCCGATGACAAGCCGGTGAACCTCCATCACATGCTTCAGACGCAGGACGGCCCGATAGCTGAAGTGACGCAGTCGATGCACCTGAGTCAAGGGGACTACGCCGGAAGCGACTCGTACAATACACTGCACTGGAAGGCAGGTAGCAAGATCCCCAGTGGTATCGACCGGGATGCATTCGCAGACTGGAAGAAGGACTACTGGAAGGATCGCGCACGGGCATTGTCTGCGGGAAGGTGTAAGAAGTGAGTGCCGAAGATTCGGTTTCCGAACTGGTCCAACTCCTGGAGGGACATCCTGAGGAGTGCAACTGGACAGGCGGGCTGAATACCGAGGACATCTCTTCAGCTGAGGAGCAGCTGGGGGCCACGTTCTCCCCCTCCTATCGGAAGTTTCTCTCCGAACTGGGCAGTTGCGAGGCGGACGGCACCGAATTTCTCGGTATTTACCGGACACCTCCCATGGGAGATGCGTTGCTCGGCACAGTCCACGAAACGCTGCAGGCCAGAGAAGACCCGCGCTTCCCCGGCGAGCTTCTGGTGATTCAGTACGACGGGATGGGCGGCATTGTGTCACTGGACACTTCCCGTGCCGACGAGCGAGGGGAAACACCAGTTGTCGTGTGGGATCCGGGTGCCGAAGACCGGGGAGGTCCCGAGGTTCTCGCACCCGACTTCGGCACGTACGTCCTTCAGCAGTGCACACGAGCCCTTGGGGGCAGCTGACGCATCTGCCTGGTGAAGACATGAAGGCTCTTCAAGTCCCTTGAGCAAAGGGCGACTTGAGGTCCGTCCTGAAGGACCAGGACGTCGATGCGTGTACCGGCACTTCTGGTATCTGTACCGCCCCCACCCCCATCCGTACCGCCCGTCCCCATAACTCGAAGCTCACGGGCCCCCGTTGAACCGTCCAAGGACGCCGACCGAAAGGGCGCGCATGGACGGGGACGTACACGGGGACAAGGACGGCGGCGGGGCCGAGACCGCCGGGCGCAGGGACTACACCACCGACGGGGCCGACAGGTCCGGGTGGGACCCGGGGCTGGAGGACGACTCGGGCGCCGTCGTGAAGACCGTGGGGCGGCAGATCAAGCTGTGGCGGGAGGCGGCGGGCCTGACGCAGGCCGAGTTGGGGGCCGCCATCGGGTACGGGGAGGACCTGGTCTCCTCCGTCGAGCGCGGGAGGCGGGTGCCCAGGCCGGAGTTCCTGACCTCGGCGGACCGAGTACTCGGCGCCGATGGCAAGTTGGCCGCGATGAAGGGCGACGTGGCGGAGGCCCGCTACCCGAAGAAGGTGCGGGATCTGGCCAGGATCGAGGCCGAGTCGGTGGAGCTCGGGGCGTACGGCAACCACAACGTCCACGGTCTGCTGCAGACGGAGGAGTATGCCCGGGCGCTGTTCCGGATGCGGCGCCCCGCCTACAGCGAGGACGACCTGGAGCGGTACCTGGCCGCCCGCATGGCCCGGCAGGAGATCTTCGGAAGGACTCCCCCGCCGACGCTGACCTTCGTGCAGGAGGAGGTCACGCTGCGGCGTCCCGTCGGCGGCAGGCCGGTGCTGCGGCGGCAGCTCGAACACCTCCTCCACGTCGGCAAGTTGCGGCACGTGGAGATCCAGGTCATGCCGACGGACCGGGAGGATCACGCCGGCATGGGAGGCGAGCTCCAGGTGCTCAAGCTCCGGGACGGGGCGACCGTCGGGTACGCGGCCGCGCAGCTGACGACCCACCTCATGTCCGACCCGAAAGAGGCTCAGGTGCTGGAGCTGCGGTATGGAATCATCCGGTCTCAGGCTCTCAGCCCACGGGAGTCGCTGGCCTTCATCGAGAAAGTGCTTGGTGAGACATGACTTCGCAGCCCACCGCCTCGGACAGCTCCAACCTGGCCTGGTTCAAGAGCAGTTACAGCGGGAGCAACGACAACGACTGCGTCGAGGCCGCCGCCACGACCAGCACCGTCCACGTCCGCGACTCGAAGAACTCAGACGGCCCGCAGCTCGCCTTCCCGGCCGACGCGTGGAGCGAGTTCGTCTCGTTCGCGGCGCTCGACTGAGCCGGACCCGCTGAGCGCGGGCCTCGCCCCGGGCACCCGCTGAGCGCGGGCCTCGCCCCGTACCGCGCCCTCAGCGACCGGCCGGGACCCCCCGCGGGGAACGGTCAGGGACGACCCCAGCGTCCGTGCCCCTTACCCGTCCACTCCCTCGTCACTTCATCGGCGAACTCCAATGCCCTCTGGGCCTCGGGGATTCCGGCGAAGGGGGGCCTGTGGCCCCGCGTCGGGGAGGGCGCGGCCGAGGGGGTGCTGGTGGGCCGGGTCGTGGTCGGCGCCGGCTTCGGCGGAGCCTTCGTCCTGGAGGGCTCGGCGGAGGTGGGTGGTGCCGAGGGAGTGGGCTCACGGGGTACGGACGAGGCGGGTGCCCGGTTCTTCGAGATGGGCTCCCGGTCCTCCTCTCCACCCGCTAACAGCAGGCCCGTGGACAGGCCCGCTCCCGCGAGGAGAAGCGCGACGCTCACCGTGATCCGCGTCGGCACGCGGTTCAGGAAGGTCAGCCGCAACGCGCCGGACGGGGTGGGATAGGCGACGCGGTAGAGATCATGGCCGCAGTCTCCGCAGGCCTCGGACGTCGCGGCTGATCTCGTTCCGCATCGAGGGCACGTGGTCAGCATGCGCACACTCCAGAGCAGTCTTCGGGGTCACACCACTGTCCGCTTGCACTCGTGCACCCGCGGACACTAGCGGCGCGACCGCCGGTAACGAGACCCCCAGGCTGCATGAATCGGTGGAACGCCGTCGGCTGATTGTCACCAATTGCCATATGACGAGGGTGCGTTGACCGGTAGGTCCGCACACCTTGCCCCGCTTCGCGGCGGTTCCGGCACAGCCCGCTCCCGGGCAGGCCACCTCCGACGGGGCCGACTCATCGAGGGCAAATTTCTAGGGGCCCGGCTGCCGTGCTCCAACGGCCGGGCCCCTTTGCCCCCCTCGGCCTCTTGCATCCCCCCAAGAGGCCCAAGCACCAGGTAAGACCCAGAACCCCCCGGAAGGGTTGCACGCGATCCGGAATTTCTTCTTCAGGATTTTTCGGGGCGCTGTGTACGGGCCCGTCAGCGCTTCTCCGCCACGACGTGGCGCAGATACCGCTCCGCCGTCTCGGCAAGGACCTCGACGCCGTCACGCGCCCACAGTCCCGGGTTGAAGATCTCCACCTCGATGGGCCCTTCGTAGCCGGCCGCGTCGACGAGTTCGCGGAATCCGCGCAGGTCGACGGCACCGTCGCCGAGCTGGCCGCGGCCGAGCAGCACGCCCTCGGGCAGGGGTGTGATCCAGTCCGCGAGCTGGAAGGACGCCAGCCTGCCGCCCGCCGCCGCACGTTCGATCTGCGCGGGAGCCCGGTCGTCCCACCACACGTGGTAGGTGTCCACGACGACCCCCACCTGCTCCGCGGGGAACCGCTCCGCCAGGTCAAGGGCCTGCCCGAGCGTGGAGACCACGCAGCGGTCGGAGGCGAACATCGGATGCAGCGGCTCGATCGCCAGCTGTACGCCCCGCTCCCCCGCGTACGGGCCGAGTTCGGCGAGCGCGTCCGCGATCCGCTCGCGGGCGCCCGCGAGGTCACGGCTCCCCTCGGGGAGGCCGCCCGAGACCAGCACGAGTGTGGACGTCCCGAGCGTCGCGGCCTCGTCGATCGCGGCGCGGTTGTCGTGGAGGGCGCGGCTGCGCTCGACCGGGTCGAGGGCGGTGAAGAAGCCGCCCCGGCACAGTGACGTCACGCTCAGACCGGCGTCACGCATGAGGCGCGCGGCCGCCTCCGGTCCGTACTCCTGGACGGGCTCGCGCCACAGCCCCACATGGGAGATGCCGAGCTTGCCGCACGCGTCGGCGAGTTCGGGCAGCGGGAGCTGCTTGACGGTCTGCTGGTTGACGGAGAAGCGGGCGAGCCCCGCAGTCGAGCTCACGCCTCCACCCCGTGCACGCCGAGGAGCCGGCGCATGCGCTGCTCGGCGAGACCAGCGTCGGGGAACAGGCCGAGTGCGTCTGCCAGTTCGTACGCCCGCGCGAGGTGCGGCAGCGACCGCGCCGACTGCATGCCGCCGACCATGACGAAGTGGTCCTGATGACCGGCGAGCCATGCGAGCAGCACAACTCCCGTCTTGTAGAAGCGGGTCGGCGCCTTGAAGAGGTGCCGCGAGAGGGCCACCGTCGGATCGAGTGCCGCGCGGAACCCGGCGGTGTCACCGTCGTCGAGCAGACGCACCGCGTCGGCCGCGAGTGGCGCGAGCGGGTCGAAGACGCCCAGCAGGGCGTGGCTGAAGTCCCGGCCGCCTCCCGGGAGTTCACCGCCGCCACCGTCCCCTCCCCCGCTACGGTCCCCGTCCCCCGCGATGAGTTCCGGGTAGTTGAAGTCGTCGCCGGTGTAGCAGCGCACGCCGTCGGGGAGTCGGCGCCGCAGCGCCACTTCGCGGTCGGCGTCGAGCAGGGAGACCTTCACGCCGTCGACCTTGCCGGGGTGCTCGGCGATGATCCCCAGGAACGTGTCCGTGGCGGCGTCCAGGTCGGTGCTGCCCCAGTAGCCTTCCAGCGCAGGGTCGAACATCGGCCCGAGCCAGTGCAGGATGACGGGTTCGGCGGCCTGGCGGAGCAGGTGCCCGTAGACGTCCAGATAGTCCTCGGGACCGCGGGCGGTGGCTGCGAGCGCGCGCGAGGCCATGAGGATCGTCTGCGCGCCGGCCTTCTCCACGACCTCGGACTGCTCCTCGTACGCGCCGCGCACCTGCGCCAGGTCCGCACCGCCTGGGGTGAGTTGGTCCGTCCCCACGCCGCACGCGACGCGTCCGCCCACGGACCTCGCCTCCGCGGCGGAGCGTTCGATCAGCTCCGCCGCGACGGGCCAGTCCAGTCCCATGCCGCGCTGCGCCGTGTCCATGGCCTCCGCGACGCACAGGCCGTGCGACCACAGGTGGCGGCGGAAGGCGAGCGTGGCGTCCCAGTCGAGCGCGGCGGGTTCGTCGGTCCCGGTGGCCTCCCGGTGCCGGTCGGCGACGACGTGCGCCGCCGCGAAGACGGTGCGCGAGGCGGGCGCCGCTCCGGCCGCCGGGGCGGCGACGGGCGCCGCGGGCTCGGCTCTGGGCTCGTACGTACGCAACGACCCGTTCTCATCGGGCAGTCGGATCACAGAAGTTCTCCCTCGAAGCCTGGATCGGGGTCCTGGAACGGGACCGGGTCTCAGAGCGACAGCTCGGGAACGGACATGCGGCGGCCCTCCGCCGAGGAGAGCAGGCCGAGTTCGGCGAGCTGGACGCCGCGGGCTCCGGCGAGCAGGTCCCAGTCGTAGGGCGTCCCGAGCGCGACGTGCCGAAGGAAGAGCTCCCACTGCGCCTTGAAGCCGTTGTCGAACTCCCCGTTGTCCGGGACCTCCTGCCACTGCTCCCGGAAGACCTCCGTGGCCGGCAGGTCCGGGTTCCATACGGGCTTGGGCGTTCCGGAGCGGTGCTGTGCGCGGCAGCGGCGCAGTCCCGCGACGGCCGAGCCCTCCGTGCCGTCGACCTGGAACTCGACGAGTTCGTCGCGGTTGACGCGCACCGCCCAGGAGGAGTTGATCTGCGCGACGATGCCGCCCTCGAGTTCGAAGACGCCGTATGCGGAGTCGTCGGCGGTGGCGTCGTAGGCCCGCCCCTGCTCGTCCCAGCGGCGCGGGATGTGCGTCGCCGCGAGGGCCTGTACGGAGGTGACCCGGCCGAAGAGCCCGTTCAGCACGTACTCCCAGTGCGGGAACATGTCGACGACGATGCCGCCGCCGTCCTCGGACCGGTAGTTCCAGGAGGGGCGCTGCGCCTCCTGCCAGTCGCCCTCGAAGACCCAGTAGCCGAACTCGCCGCGCACCGAGAGGATGCGCCCGAAGAAGCCGCCGTCGACGAGGCGCTTGAGCTTGAGCAGCCCCGGCAGGAAGAGCTTGTCCTGCACGACGCCGTGCTTGATGCCCGCCTCGTGCGCGAGCCTCGCGAGGGAGAGGGCCCCGTCGAGGCCGGTGGCGGTGGGCTTCTCGGTGTAGATGTGCTTCCCGGCGCCGATTGCCTTGCGCAGCGCGTCCTCACGGGCACTGGTGACCTGGGAGTCGAAGTAGACGTCGATGCTGCCGTCGGTGAGGACGGCGTCGAGGTCGGTGCTCCACTCGTCCAGGCCGTGCCGCTCGGCGATCGCCTTGAGCGCGAGGTCCCGGCGGCCGACGAGCACCGGCTCGGGCCACAGAGTGCTGCCGTCCCCGAGGTCGATGCCGCCCTGCTCGCGGATGGCCAGGATGGAACGCACCAGATGCTGGCGGTACCCCATGCGTCCGGTCACGCCGTTCATGGCGATGCGCACTGTCCTGCGTGTCACGTGGGTCGTCTCCTTAGGTCACCGAGGGGTGGCAAGGTCGGCGGGCGGCAGCAAGCGCTTTCTATCCAGAAAGCTAGCCGCATTTCTCCGGGGTCCACAAGGGCCTGCGGGTCCGGCACGTACGGGTAACCGGGACGGCGCGCGCCGGGCGGCCGCCCGGCTCACTGCCCCGGCCCCGGCCGCAGCTCCACTGCCGTCAGTGCCAGGGCCAAGGGCCCGGGGAGCAGGAGGACGACGGGCAGCAGGGCCCAGGCACACACCGCCGCCGTGAGCACGGCCAGCAGCACCAGGCCGCTGCCCGGCAGATCCTTCACCGTACGGACGGCGCCTGACTGCACGGCGGGGAGCCAGCCCGGGAACTGCTCGTGCGACGGCTGAGCGCTCGCGCGCAGCCCGACCACTGCGGCGGCGGTGGCCACCACGGCGAGTGCCAGGGCGAAGGGCGCCGCGCCCGGCAGGCCGGCCGAGGCGAGCCCCGCATCGGCGGCCACCAGGACGCCGAACGCGAGCACGACCGCACCCGCGGCCCATTCGCCGCGCCGCGTCAGCCGCTTGCGGAGTACGACGAAGTAGCGTCCGGCCGTGCACGGTTCGGCATACAGGCGCCGGCGCCGCAGCTGCGTGCACGCCGTGGACAGCGCGGCCGGGAACGTGATCAGCGGCAGCGAGGCGGCGGTCGCGGCGACGCCGAGCGCGAGCACGTCGGCGAAGAGTTCGAAACGCGCTCCGAAGAGGTCGCCGCGCTCACCGCGTATCCGCGAAGTGCTCATGTGAGGTCAGCCTTTCAGCCCGGAGTTGGCCATGCCCTCGACGAGCAGCCGCTGGAAGGCCAGGAAGAACAGCACGATCGGCAGCAGCGCGAACACCGACATCGCGAACATCGGCCCGTACGCGGACTGGCTGGAGGTGTCGACGAACGTGCGCAGCGCCAGTGTGAGTGTGTACTTCTCCGGCTCGAAGAGATAGATCAACTGGGTGAAGAAGTCGTTCCATGTCCAGATGAAGGTGAAGATCGCGGTGGTGATCAGTGCGGGCCTGGTCAGCGGAAGAACCACGCGGGCGAAGATGCGGAACGGCCCGCATCCGTCGATCTTCGCCGCTTCGTCGAGCTCGCGCGGCAGCCCGCGCATGAACTGCACGATGAGGAAGACGAAGAAGGCGTCGGTGGCCAGGAACTTCGGCAGCACCATCGGCCAGAAGGTGTTCACCATGCCGAGCTGGTTGAAGACGATGTACTGCGGGATCAGCACGGCGTGGTGCGGCAGCATGATCGTGGCGATCATGAAGGCGAACAGCGGCCCGCGCATGGTGAAGCGCAGCCGCGCGAAGGCGTATGCCGCCAGCGAGCAGCTGAGCACGTTGCCCAGGACGGCACCGAGCGAGATCGTCAGCGAGTTGCCGAACAGCTGGAGCAGCGTGACGCCTTCGATGCCCTCGGCCGCGGTGCCGTAGTTCTCGGTGGCCAGCCGGGACGGCAACAGGGCCAGGCTGGCGAGCACTTCGTCCGCAGGCTTGAACGAGGTGGCGACCAGCCAGGCCAACGGGTAGAGCAGCACGAGGAGTACGGCCAGGGCACCCCCGTGGAGCGCGACGCGCCGCCACTCGATGCGGCGGTGCTGCCTCGGCATGGCGGTGGCGGACATCAGCCGGCCTCCTCGTTCGCGTAGAAGACCCAGGACCGGGACGTGCGGAACAGCACCGCCGTGACGATGCCGATGGCGAGCAGCAGCATCCACGCCATCGCGGAGGCGTAGCCCATGTGCGAGGCGGTGAAGCCCCGTTCGTAGAGGTAGAGCGTGTAGAAGAGCGTGGAGTCGGCGGGCCCGCCGCGGCCGCCGCTGACCGCGAAGGCCGGGGTGAAGACCTGGAAGGCCTGGATGGTCTGGAGCACCAGGTTGAAGAACAGCACGGGAGAGAGCATCGGCAGGGTGATCGAGGCGAACTGCCGCCACCTGCCCGCCCCGTCGACGGCCGCTGCCTCGTAGAGGTCCTGCGGGATCTGCTGGAGCCCGGCGAGGAAGATGACCATGGGTGCGCCGAACTGCCATACGGTCAGCAGCGCCACGCTGACCAGCGCCCAGCCCGGCTGGTTGACCCAGCCGCCGATGTGGAAGCCGAGGCCGCTCATCAGGTTGTCGACGGTGCCGCCGTCGTTGAAGATCGCCCGCCATACCAGCGCGATGCTCATGGAGGCGCCGAGCAGCGAGGGCGCGTAGAAGGCGGACCGGTAGAAGTTCCGCCCGCGCCGCATCGACTTCAGGGCGAGGGCGACGGCGAGCGCCAGGGCGAGTTGCAGCGGCACGGCGACGAGCACGTACAGCAGCGTGTTGCCGATCGAGCGGAGCAGCCGCGGGTCCTCGGTGAACATCTGCACGTAGTTGCGCAGGCCGATCCACGACGGCGGATCGAAGAGGTTGTAGTCGGTGAACGACAGATAGAGCGAGACCGCCATCGGCAGCAGCGTGAGCACGGACGCGCCCAGCACCCACGGGGAGAGGAACACCCAGGCGGCGCCCTGGCGTTCGCGACGGGGCGGGCGGCCAGGGCCCTTCGTGCCCGTACCGGCGGTGGTGTCGGCCTTGGGCCCGGTTCCTGCGGGCGCCGCCGAGGTGGCCGGGGCGGTGGAGGTGTTCGCCATCAGGGCCTCAGCTCCGCTCGTGCCTCGGTGAGGAAGTTCTCCGCGGCCTCGCGTGGTGAGAGCTTCTCGAAGGAGACCTGGTCGTAGTCGCGCTGGAAGGTCGACTGGAGTCCGTTGTCGCCGCGCGGAGGAGCGGCCGGGGGCGCCTTGAGCTTGCCCTGCAACGACGTCTGGAGCCGGGCCACTTGCTTCTGGAACCCGGTGACGGTGGAGAGCACCCTGCGGCGCTGCGTGCTGTTGACCGGGGTGCCCCTGTCGACGCCGAGGATGTCGGCGGCCTTGTCGGAGTTGAGGAAGAAGTCGATGAACTGGGCGGCCTCGCGCGGGTGTTCGCTGCCGGAGGCGATGCCGAGCAGCATGGACGGCTTGTAGTACTGACCGAACGTGCCGTCCTCGCCCGTGGGGGTGGGCGCGAGGGCGAGCCGGTCGCCGTACATCGCCTCGTAACCCGCCGAGGGAGCGTCCCAGTTGAACTCCGCGAGGGACTTCTCGCGTCCCATCGGTGCGTCCTCCACCGATCCGGACATCTGCGTGGTGTCCGTGGCCGGACTGACCAGCCCCTCCTTGCGGAGGGCAGAGGTGAAGGACCACCAGCGCGCCAAGTCCCCCGCGCTGAAGGCGATCTGCCCGTCCTTGGTGTAGAGCTTCTTCCCCTGGCCGCGCAGCCAGATCTCGAACTGGTCCTCGGCGGCGCCCGGGTCGGTCATGGGGTAGGAGCCGCGGTCGTCCTTGACCTTGCGCAGCGCCCGCACCCAGTCCTGCCAACTCCACCCCGCCTGGGGGTCCTTCACCCCTGCCGCACGCCATGCCTTCTTGTCGTAGGCGACCGTCTGGGTGCCGATGCCCATGGGCAGGGCGTACTGCCGGCCGCCGACCTGCCCTGTGCGCAGCAGCGCCGGATCCATCTTGTCCGTGGGGAGGTGCTTGCGCTGACCGGCCAGGTCGAGCAGCACGTCGGAACCCGCGTACTGGCTGATCTGCCGGTAGTCGAGCTGGATGAGGTCGGGCACGTCGCCGCCCGCCGCCTGAGTGGCGAGCTTCTGCTTGTACGAGTCGTAGGTGGAGTAGGAGGTCTGGATGTCGATGGACGGATGGGCCCGTTCGAAGGCGGTCACGGCCTTCTCGGTGCGGGCGGCGCGGTCGGCGTTGCCCCACCAGGTGAAGCGGAGCGTGACCTTGCCGTCGGCCGCGGCCGAGGGTCCGCCGCCGCAGCCGGAGAGCGTCGCGCACAGGGCGATGGCGACGGCCGCCACGCAGGACGCCCTTGTCCTGGATGCGGGCATGCGATGAACCTTTCCGGTACGTGCGGTCGGTGCGGTCGGTGCTGTCGGTGCTATTCGCCGTAATACGGCAGCGTGGTGCCGGGCAGCTCGTACTCGTCGCGGCGTCCGCACATCCCGTAGCCGCCGCGCCGCGTGGGCTCCGCGGAGCGGGCGCGTGCGGCGGAGAGGTGGGAGGCGTCGCCGTCGGCCAGCGCGGCGAGGTGCTGCCCGGTGAGTTCCGCGGCTGCGAGCGCACCGTCCCGCCAACGCGGCTGCCAGGCAGCCACCTTGGGGGCGACGAGGCGTGCGGCGGCCCGGTGGAACGCGTGCAGGGGCCCGGTGTCGCCGTCCTTCACCGCTTCTCTCAGGACCAGGAAGCCCTGCACGGCGAGATCGCGCCGCTCACGTGCGGCACGGTCGGCTTCGGGCCCCTCCTTCGCGGGCAGCGCGGCCGCGGCGGCGTACGCCTCGGGGTCGGCCAGCACCTCCTGAGGAAAGGTGAACACCGCGTCGCCGGCCTCCGGCAGACCGCTGTTCTGCATCAGCACGGTCACCCGCAGCCCGGCGCCGTTCACCATCCGGTGCACGGTGCCCGGTGTGAACCATGCGATGACGCCGGGCTCCAGCGGAGTCTCGGTGAAGCCGCCCTCGGGGGTGAGCGTCTGAACGGCGCCCTCTCCCCCGGTGACGACGTACGCCTCGGTGCAGGCGAGGTGGATGTGGGGGCTGCCGCCGCACACGCCGTCGGCGGCCTCCCAGTCGTAGGCGGTGATGTGGGACAGGCCGATCCCGCCCGGCAGTGGCGCGTCCAGCACGTGCGGTCTCCTTCAACTCGGCGTTCGGGATGGGTCGTTCAGGGGTCGCGGTCCGGGGACGGTCTCTCCGGGCCGCTCACCATGGGATCGCCTTCAGCCGCCGCTCGATGCCACCCGCGTCCCAGGCGCCGTCGGCGACGAGAATCCGGTAGCGGTACGAGAAGGAGTCGCCCGGCGGCAGGACGAACTCCTCGAAGAAGGCCCAGGAGAAGGCCACGCTCGGGATCGGCTCGGAGCGTACGAACCAGTGCGAGGCGTGCACGGACTCCTCGTTGCCCGGAGCGTGCGCGAACACGAGCGTCGAGTGGGCGTCCACGTCGTCATGTTCGCCGACGAAAGCGATCCAGGGGTGCTCGCCGGCGGGCTGCCCCATCATCTCCTCGTCGGTGCTCGGCCCGGCGGGAGAGAGCACCTGGCCGCCGGTGAAGTCGCGGGGACCGCGCCACTGCAGCCCGGTGTAGCCGGCCATCTCGCGGCCGTGGGTCGTCGGCGAGCCGAACTCCAGTGGTTCGCCGCGGGTGTTGGTGAGCTCGATGGACCAGTCGATCGCGTACGTTCCGCTCGCGGCGTCCACCGAGTGGAGCGCGACACCGCGCCGCTCGCGCGCCCACTCCTCGCCGCCGTTCTCGACCCAGGTGAGCCGCTCGGTGAAGTCCAGCCTGTCGTCGGCCACTGCGAAGGCGTCGAAGCCGTCGTGGCGCATGGAGCCGACGAGTTCGGGACGCGGCAGGTAACCCTCGCCGTGCACGTAGCAGTTGCCGCCCCAGAAGTTCTGGCCCGACAGATGGCTGGCGGTCATCTGGAGGCCCTTGTGCCAGCGGTGGTCGTTGGGCCGGTAGCCGGTGACCGTGCTGCCGGCGAGGGTGCGCAGGGGATGCGCGTACGGTTTGCGCGCTTCGAAGGCGACGGGATCGGGGGCGTAGACGTAGGCCATCAGTTCCGTACCGCCGGCCTCGACGCCTATGCGCTCGCCGTGGGTGTGCGTGACGGTGACGGGAAGATGATCACGGGGGACGGAGGTGCTCATCGTGCTGTCAGTGCTCCTTCGGTGCCCAGTCCGGGTGTTCGCCGTGCATGGCCTTGTAGAAGGGGTCCTGCGGTGTGATTTCACCCTGGTGCACAGGCTGAGCCGTGAACGCCGACTTGTAGAGCGCGGCGAGGAATTCGAGCGTGCGGCGGGCGTCGGGGCCGCTGCCCGGGGGCCGTTCGCCCTTCTCCATGGCGTCGAGGAAGCAGCCGAGCTGGGCCGCGTGCGAACTGGGCACGTCGGCCGCGGGGGTGCGCCAGTGGGAGGTGCGCTCGGGAAGGCCGCGGGCGTGGGGGGCGGGGGTGTAGGCCCAGTCGTCGTTGCCGTACCCGTACAGGTGCGTCAACTCGACGGTGGCGTCGGTGCAGTCGATGCGTATCCGGCTGACCTCGTCGGGGCTGAGCACGCTGTTGACGACGGTCGCCATGGCGCCGTTCTCGAAGCGGACGAGGGCGGTCGAGACGTCCTCGCTCTCCACGTCGTGCACGAGACGTCCCGCCATGGCGCGTATCTCGCTCCACTCGCCGAGGAGATGCAGCAGCAGGTCCATCTGGTGGATGCCGTGGCCCATGGTCGGCCCGCCGCCCTCCGTGGCCCAACGTCCGCGCCACGGAACGGAGTAGTACTCCGTGTCCCGGTGCCAGGTGGTCTGGCAGTGGGCCACCAGGGGTGATCCGAGACCGCCCGAGCGCAGGAGCTCGCGGGCGTGTACCGCTCCGGAGCCGTAGCGGTGCTGGAAGACGACGGAGGCGTACGGACCGCCGCGGGCGTCCGGGCCGCCCGGCTCTGACGAGGCGCCGGCTCCGCCGTCGCCCCCGGCTCCGTTCACCGAGGGCCCTTCCTCCGCCGCGATGGCGTCGTACTCGGCGAGCGAGAGGCACAGCGGCTTCTCGCACAGGACCCACGCGCCGGACCGCAGTGCCGCGCGGGCCTGTTCGGCGTGGGGGGAGGGAGGCGTCCCGATCAGCACCAGGTCCGGTTCCTCCGCCGCGAGCATCTCCGTCATGCCCGGATATCCGCTCACGCCGTCCCCGGCCTCAGCGAGGAAGTCAGCGAGACGGCTCTCGTCGACGTCGACCGCGCCCACGAGGCGCACGCGTGAGGCGTGTGCCCGCAGCGCGGTCAGATGAGCACCGGTGATGATGCCGCCGGTGCCGACGACTGCGGCGCGTACCGGAGTCTTCTCGAACGCCATACAGCAGTGGCCTCCCATGGAGTGCAAGCGCTTACCATGGCGAGGACACTAAGGGTGCTTGATATGACAGGACAAGACCCCGTGCACCAGAGGACCGGAATACCTCGTTCCAAACCGGCCGGGGAACCGGTTGCGGTAACCAAGGGACACGCGGAGTGAGAACATGGGCGCGCCCGGCCACCGACGAACACGTCTGTGCCGTGTGCGCTGCACTGATGCACTTTCGCGTCAACCGGCCGCCGCGTCGCATCACCAGTGCGCGACCGACCGGTGAGGGCGCTCCCCGAAGACATTTACGTGGACTGTGGACAACGGAGGACTGGATGGCAGTGACTCTGGCCGATGTGGCGACGCGAGCAGGGGTCTCCGCAGCGACCGTCTCGCGCGTGCTGAGCGGCAACTACCCTGTCGCGGGCGCCACCCGCACAAGGGTCATGC
This sequence comes from Streptomyces bathyalis, assembly GCF_015910445.1. Taxonomy (NCBI): domain Bacteria; kingdom Bacillati; phylum Actinomycetota; class Actinomycetes; order Kitasatosporales; family Streptomycetaceae; genus Streptomyces; species Streptomyces bathyalis. Next base: position 5,194,162 of record NZ_CP048882.1, on the reverse strand, counting down.
GCGCGGTCGAGGAGCTGCAGTACGTCGTCAACGGTCCCGCGAGCGCACTCGCCGCGGCCACTTCCGACCTGGTCGGCGTCCTGGTCAACGACATCGCGGACCCGTTCTTCGGCATCATCGCCAGCGCCGTGCAGAGCGAGATGGGCGCCGTGGGGCAGGGCGGCGGCGGCCAGAAACTCGCCGTCGTCTGCAACACCGGCGGCTCGACGGAGAGCGAGCTGAGCTATCTCACACACCTTCAGCGCCAGCGCGCGGCCGCCGTCGTCCTGACGGGCAGCGGCGTGGAGGACGAGAAGCACGGCGCTGCGCTCGCGACCCGGCTGCGCCGCCTCGCCGCCGGAGGCACGCGCATCGTGCTGTGCGGCCGGCCCCCTCTCGCGCCGGAGCAGCAGGACACGCACCAAGGCCCCGAACGGGAGCAGCCGAGGCCGCCCCAGGAGAACGGACGGGACGGAGAGGGCCGCGCGGACAGCGGGGACGGCATAGTCACGCTCGCCTTCGACAACCGGGGCGGCAGCCGCCGCCTCACCGAACATCTCCTGTCGCTCGGCCACCGCAGCATCGGCTACGTGACCGGCCCGTCCGACCGCACCACCACCCGTGACCGCCTGGAGGGCCACCGCCTCGCCATACGGGCCAGAGCCCCCGAACTCCTCGCCGACGCCGAGCAGTTCACCGTGCACGGCGGCGCCTACGACCGCTCCTCCGGCTACGACGGCGCCCTCGAGCTGCTGCGCCGCGTGCCCGGCCTGACGGCCGTCCTCGCCGCGAACGACACCGTCGCGCTCGGCGTCTGCGCCGCGCTGCGCGACCAGGGGCTGCGCATCCCCGAAGACGTCTCCGTCGCGGGCTTCGACGATCTCCCCTTCAGCGCCGACGCCTCGCCGACCCTCACGACCGTCCGCATCCCCCTGCACGACGCGGGCGCGCGCGCCGGACGGCTCGCCCTCGGCCGCGAGACTCCGCCACCCGGCGGTGTCGCCACCGTACGGACCGAGCTCATGGCGCGCGGCTCGACGGCTCCTCCACCCGGGCCCCGCGGCTGAGCTGGGACGCCGCCTTCACACCCCGGCGCGGAGGCACGTGCGGCCAGTTGACGCCCGGAGCTTGTACGAGCACCGGGGCATCTGGTCCGCTGTGCTCATGCGACTCGCCTTCTCCACCCTCGGCATTCCTTCCCTCCCCGTTCCCGACGCCGTACGACTCGCGGCCGACACCGGCTTCGAGGGCCTGGAGCTGCGCGCGCATCCGGAGGAGCCCGTCCATCCGGGTCTGACCCTGGCCGAGCGCGTCGACGTGGTCGAGGAGTTCAAGGCGGCGGGCGTGGAGGTCCTGGCGATCGCCGGGTACGCCAAGGTCGCGGCTCCCGGCGACGACGACGCCGTGCTGACGGACGTGCAGGAACTCATGGAGCTCGCCCGGGACTTGGGCGCTTCCTTCGTACGCGTCTTCCCGGGCGGCGGCGACAGCAGCCGCGAGGAGGCCGACGCGACGGCCGCCCGCCGGATGGCCGCCCTGGCTCCGCTCGCCGCCGATCTCGGGGTGCGGCTGCTGCTGGAGACGCACGACTCCCACAGCACCGGCGAGGACGCCGCCCGCGTCCTCGCCGCCGTGGGGCATGCCTCGGCCGGCGCGCTGTGGGACGTCATGCACACCTGGCGCGCCGGTGAGGACCCGGGCACGAGCCAGCGCCTCCTCGCGCCGTTCCTGGGCTATGTGCAGGTCAAGGACATCGCCTCCGCGGACGACACCACCCCGGTGCCGCCCGGCGAAGGAGTCCTGCCGCTGCGTGAGGTGGTCGGGCTCCTGACGCAGGCCGGCAACGCGAAGGACCCCATCGGGGCCGTCGGGACCGGGGGCAGCGTGGCGACGGGGCCGCACTCCGACCCGTCACGCGGCTGGCTGTGCTGGGAGTACGAGAAGCGCTGGTATCCGCAGGTGCCGGAGCTCCCCGGGCTGCTTCCGTCGGTACGGGACCATCTGCGGAGCCTGATGACGGGGGACGGCTCCCCGAAGTGAGCCGGGAAATGAGCCCGGAGACGACGCCACGTCATCCCGCTCCGTCGCCCTGCCCGATGCCCTGACCCCGTAACGGATCGACGCGTCCGCCCGGAGCGCCCGGGCTCACGGACGCGGAAAGACCGGTGCCCGGCCGGGCCGAACAGGCCCCGGCCGGGCACCGGTTGTGCAGGAGCGGAACGGCGGTGCCGGCAGCCTTACGGCCGCAGCATCCGCTCCTCCTTGACGGGACGGTCCAGGTCCGCGTCGTACTTCGTCAGGCGCTTGGGCTGCGCACCCTCGGCAGGCTCGACGCCGGCCCACGTCAGCAGCGCGGCGGTCGCCTTCTTCTTGTCCTCGTCGCTCAGCCCCGCGATGTTCGCACCGTGGTTGGCTCCCGGCGCCTTGAGGACGTACGCCTCATCGGTGCCCTGGCCGACACTGAACGGCTCGGCGCTCCACGGGTCGTTCTCGCCGTTGACGAAGAGCATCTGGGACGCGTTGGTGCGCACCCACTTGTCGATGTCCTTCATCGCCTTGCGGTCGAACTTCATCGGGATGTCACGCGGCACGTACGTGCGGGGCTTGTTGAGCCCCGGGTACTTGCGCACGTCGTCCAGGAGCGGCGACTCGTAGTCGGGCGAACCCATCTGCGTGCCAGCCTGGTAGTAGTACGGCGTGTAGTACTCGATGCCCTGGTCGGAGCCGGCCTCCCAGCCGCCGATCTCGTTGCCCCAGTCCCACAGTTCCTGGGTCTTGGCCTTCGTGGAGGGCACGGCGTCGCACTCCTCCTTCTCCAGGTGGTACTGCCAGAAGCCCCACACGATGTCCTGCGCGACGAGTTCGAAGGCCTTGTCCGCACTGCCGGCCAGCTTGAAGGTGTAACCCTCCTTCTTGGCCAGCTCCTTCAGCCGCTTCACCATCTCGCCGCGGCGGTCGAAGATCTCGTGCTGAGCGGCGTTGAGCCTGTCGCGGCACTTCTCGGAGCCGACCTTCTCGAAGAAGGTGTAGTAGGCCGAGTCCTCGTCGTTCTTCACGTCGTTGGGCGCGACGTACGCGACGGTGCCGTCCATGTCCTTGGGGAAGAAGCGACGGTAGTACGTCGCCGTCATTCCGCCCTTGCTGCCGCCGGTGGAGATCCAGCGCTCGCCGTAGATCTTGTTCAGCGCCTTGAAGATGCGGTGCTGGTCGCTGGCAGCCTGCCAGATGTCGAGCTTCGACCAGTCGGCCGGGTCGGGCCGGGACGGTGTGAAGAACCGGTACTCCATGGAGACCTGGTTGCCGTCGGTCATCTGCGTCGGCTCGCTGCGCCTGGGCTCCTCGTTCAGCCCGTAGCCGGACGTGAAGTAGACGGTGGGCCGGTCCTCGCTCTTGTGCAGCAGTGAGATCCGCTGCTTGAAGGTCCCCTTCTCGGGGTGCCTGTGGTCGACCGGCTGTTCGTAGTTGAGGAGGAAGAAGCGGTAGCCGTCGACCTTCTTCTCCTCGATGAAGCTCATCCCCTTGATAGCGAGGACGCGGTCCTTGATGTCGGTGTCGGCCGCTGTGGCGGACGACATCGACGCTCCGCCGGCGCCGGCAGTGCCTATGAGCACCGCAAGCGACAGCGTCCATCTGAGCGTTCTTCGCATGCGCTCTCCCCTGGATCCGTCAAAGGTCGAGGTGAACTTACCGGCAGGGATGGCGTACCGCCAGATCTGTCGCCCCTGCACGAGATGTCGCATGCGTTACAGCTGTGCCGCAGCCGGAGTCGCGGGCCCACGGAGATCCGGAGGACAGGGCCTAGGCTGCGTGCCATGACCGACTACCGGCATCAGCCGCAGCCCCTGGTCACCGGCCCCCGCAACATGGCGCTGCTCGCCTTCCACGACGCGCGCGACCAGCCCGAGGACTCCGCCTTCGACGACGCGCCCATGGGCTACGCGCTGGTCGTGCTCTGGCACGAGGGGAAGGTGCTGATGGTGTACGAGCGGGAGCGCGAGTGCTGGGAGCTGCCGGGCGGCGGGATCGAGCCCGGGGAGTCCCCGCGGGCGGCGGCCGTACGGGAGCTGTGGGAGGAGACCGGTCAGCTGCTGGAGCCCGGCGAGTTGCGCTTCGTCGGGCACACGCGCACGGCGCTCGGGACGACCGGACGCGTCCTGTACGGCGGGGTGTTCACGGCGCACACCGACCGGCCGCGCACCTTCGCTCCCAACAACGAGGTCTCGGCGGTGCACTGGCGCGCGGACGGTGAACCGCTGCCGGGCGGCGGCATGGTGCAGACGGTGGACGAATACATCGTGGATCTGTGCAGGGACTGAGCGGCCTGCCGGGGACCCGGCTGCCCCGCCTCCGGGGATGACTCCCGCTGGACGGCTCCCGCCCGGGACACCGCCGGGCGGTGGCTCCCGCAGGAACGCACCGCCCGGAGACTCCCGTGGCGACGGCCGTGGCCGTCAGCCGCGGACAAGCCTCACCGGGTCACCCTCAACTCCTCGATCCCGGCGGGCTTCTTCGCGTCCTTCGAGGTGACCGAGACCCGTACGTAGCGGAAGGATCCGCCCTCACCGGCGGCGTGCCAGTTCCTGCCGTCGGCCGACACCTCGGTCCGGTGGCTCGCGGGCTTGCCGGCCCACTGCGGTTCGATGCTCCCGCCGGCGCCGACCGTGCGCGCGAGCCGCACGGTGAGCGAGCCCTTCCTGCCGTCGGGCAGCCAGGACGTGGCCGAGTTGCCGTCGACGGCGGAGCCCGCGTACATGCCGGACTCCTCGGAAGAGGCAGCGGCCTTCTGGCAGCGGGCGACGTTCGGCGTCGGCTCCTGGTCGGGCCGGCGCGTCTTCAGCACCACCGGTTGGTCCCGGCTGACGACCTGCTCGCCCTGCGGCGTCTCCAGCGTGACGGGCTCACCGCTCGTGAGCCGGACGGTGGTCCGGTGCGCCCCGAGTTCGATGTCGTACGTACGCCCCTGCCAGTGCTGCCTCTTGAGCGTGACCCCTTCGGAGAGCTGCGGCGGCAGCATCGGGTCCAGCTTCAGCTTCCCCTCGCGCAGCCGCTGCCCCGTCAGCCCGTGCGTGAAGACCTGGAGGAAGCCGCCCTTGCCGGTGACGAAGTCCTGCGCGGGCTGCCCGGCGTGCGGGTCGGCCGCGCCCGCCTGCTCACCGCGCGCCTCGGAGAAGAGCGCGAACGGGCTGCGCATGAACGGCTCGATGGAGCGCTTGAGATAGGTGTACGTCGAGCAGCCGGGCTCGTCGTTCTGCGCGGCGTCCACGGCGTGCACGGAATCCGTCATCGCGGGGCCGTCCGGGTCGGTGCGGGCGGCGTAGTAGTCCAGGGTCCGCCGCGCGGTGGCCTTGGACATCGGCCACTCCAGCGGGTACTGGAGCAGCACCGTGTCCGCCTGCTTGATGGTGGAGCCGTCGTAGCCGTCGTACTGCTCGAAGACCTTGTTCTTCTTGTCGTAGGGGATGCGCAGCTTGCCGGCGATCTTCGTCCACTGCGCCGGCGCCGTCTCACCCAGCAGGCCGGCGGCACGGGTGGCGTGGCGAAGGGCGGTGGCGGCACCCGCGTTGGTGAACACGCCGTCGTCGACGCCGTTGCTGTACTCGTCGGGACCGGCGACGTTCTTCACGGAGTAGCTGCCGTCCGCGTTCTTCCCGGCGCGTCCCGCCCAGAATTCGGCGATGCCCTTCAGCAGGGGCCAGCCGCGCTCGCGAAGCCATTCCCTGTCACCCGTGGCGAGGTAGTACTGCCAGGCCGCGAGCGCGATGTCGCTCTGCAGGTGGTTCTGGGTGCGGCAGTGGGGCGGGTCCCAGCTGTGGCACTCCTTCCACAGGTCGCCGTCCCTGCCGGTGGTCCAGCCGTAGAACAGGCCGTCGTGGCCGAGCTTCCGCGCGTTGGTGCGCGCGCCCTCGCGGGTGCGGTAGCGGTAGTCGAGCACGGACCTGGCCAGGTCGGGGTGGGTTGCGAGCAGAGCCGGGAACATCCACGTCTCGGCGTCCCAGAAGATCACACCCGCGTAGTTGTCGCTGCTGAGACCGGCCGGGGCGATGCTGTCGTCGCCGCCGCGCCGGCTGCTGGCGAACAGCCCGTACTGGGCGGAGCGGAGCCACTTCTGCAGCTCGGGGCGGCCGTTGACCTGGATGTCGCTGCGCCACAGCCGCTTCCAGGCGGCGCTGTGTGCCGCGAAGCTGCGCTCCCAGCCGCGCACGGCGGCACCGCGGGAGGCGGCCAGGGCGCTGCGTTCGGGTGCGTCGGAGGTGTGCGCGGTGTCCACGCCGACGTACTTGGTGAACTCGTACGACCTGCCGCGCTGCGCCCGGAAGGAGACGCCCTGCCTGGCCGTCAGCTTTCTCGCAGGTCCGGCCTTATGTTCACTTGTCGCATGTACGCCGGGTCCTGGTCGCAGCGTCGAGGCGACCGCTCCGTCGGTCTTCGTGCCGTGCGTGTGGAAGGCGACGTCCATGGTCCGCTCCCCCGGACGCAACGCCTTGCCGGTGCGGTCGCCGCCGCCCGTCTGCGAGACGCGGCGCGCACCGCGGCCGTCGATCACGTCCGTGACGCGGGCCGCGCCGCTCCAGTGGGGGCGCATCCGCACGCGGACGGCGCCCGAGTGCTGGTGGTTGCGGTCGGCGAGGACCTCGTAGGTCAGGTCCGTCGCGCGTCCGTCGCGGGCGGTCCAGGTGAGCGAGGTGCGCACCAGGCCGCGGCGCATGTCGAGGGACTGCTTGTAGTGCGAGATGCGCCCGGCCGGTGTGTCCGAGGAGAAGGTCTCGCCGGAGTCTCCGCCGGTGGCCACGTTCAGCGTGGTCCAGGTAGGGAGAGCGGCGAGTGCCTGCTTGTTCTTGGCGGTCTTCTGGTTGTGCGCGTAGAGCCCGGCGACGAACGAGCCGTCGTACCGCGGCGTGAACAGCGGCCAGCCGGACTTCTCGCCGCTCGCGCTGTAGCCCGAACCGGACGGAGCGACGCGCTGGCCGAGATAGCCGTTGCCGACGTACGCGCGGTAGCTGTCGTCCGGATCCCGTTCGTGGGAGGTGAGCACCCAGCCGCCGTGCCGGGCGTCCGGTGACGTGGCGGAGGCAACGGCGCCCGGCGGGGCTGTGGTTGACGCCTGAGGCACCGCTGCCACGAGGGCGCAGGCCAGCAGCGGCAGCGTCAGACGGGAATGACGACGAAGGGGTCCGAGCATGGATCGAAACTAAAGTTATGAACACATCCAGTCAACAGACCGCGCTTTTCCGTCAAACTTTTGAACGCGAGCCTTTGACGGTCGATACGCCGACCGGTTCAGTGCCTCCCACGAAGGTGCGCCACAGCTTCGCGTACTTGCCGTCCTGCTCCAGCAGTTCGCCGTGCGTGCCGTCCTCCACGATCCTCCCGTGGTCCAGGACGACGACCCTGTCGGCGCGCGCGGCTGTCGTCAGACGGTGTGCGACGACGAGGGTGGTGCGACGTCCGGACAGACGGTCCGTCGCCTGGTTCACCAGCGACTCCGTCGCCAGGTCCAGCGCCGCGGTCGCCTCGTCGAGCAGCAGGATGTCGGGGTCGACGAGCTCGGCACGCGCCAGCGCGATCAACTGCCGCTGTCCGGCCGAGAGGTTGCGGCCGCGCTCCGAGACGGGGTGCAGATAGCCGCCGGACAGGGTGGCGATCATGTCATGGGCGCCCACCGCCCTTGCCGCCGCCTCGACTTGTGGGTCGTCGGCGTCGCTGCGTCCGTAGGCGATCGCGTCTCGCACCGTCCCCGGGAACAGGTACGGCTCCTGCGGCACGACGCCGAGCCGGTGCCGGTAGGCGGGCAGATCGAGCGTGCGCAGATCCGAACCGTCGACGAGCACCGCGCCCGTTGTCGGGTCGTAGAAGCGGGCGACCAGCTTGACGAGGGTCGACTTGCCGGCGCCCGTCTCGCCGACGAACGCGACGGTCTGCCCTGCCGGGACGTTCAGTTCGATCCCGGAGAGCGCCTCCTCCTCGTGCTGGCCGCCCTCGGCGGTGGCGTAACGGAAGTGCACGTTCTCGAAGGTGATCTCGCCGCGCAGCGAGCCGGGATCGACCGGGTTCGGGGGCGCCGGTGTGGTGGTCTCCTCACGCAGCAGCTGCTGGATGCGGCCGAGAGCGACAGACGCCTGCTGATAGCCGTCGAAGACCTGGGAGAGCTGCTGGACCGGCGAGAAGAAGAGCTCGATGTAGAGCAGGTAGGCGACGAGGGCACCCGCGGTGAGCGACCCCTCGTCGATGCGTCCGGCGCCGACGACGAGGACGCTGGCCGTGGCGAACGAGGCCAGCAGCTGCACGAAGGGGAAGTAGACCGAGATCAGCCACTGTCCGCGCACCCGCGCCTGCCGGTAGCCGTCGCTGCGCTCGGTGAAACGCGCCGTGCCGCGACGCTCGCGCCGGAACGCCTGCACCATGCGCAGGCCCGCGACGGACTCCTGCAGATCGGCGTTGACGACGCTGACACGCTCGCGTGCCAATTCGTACGCCTTGACGCTGTGGCGGCGGAAGTAGACCGTCCCGACGATCAGGACCGGCAGCGTCGCGAAGACGACCAGCGCCAGCTGCAGATCGAGCACCAGCAGCGCGATGAGGATGCCGATGAAGGTAAAGACGGAGACGACGGCGGTGACGAGGCCGGTCTGCAGGAACGTCGACAGCGCGTCCACGTCGGTGGTCATCCGGGTCATGACCGCACCGGCCAGATGGCGCTCGTAGTAATCGAGCCCGAGACGCTGAAGCTGGGCGAAGATCTTCACCCTCAGCGCGTACAGGACGCGTTCGCCGGTACGGCCCGTGAGCCGCATCGCGGCGTACTGCGCGACCCACTGCCCTGCCACGACGGCCAGCGCCACCGCGGAGGCCGTCCAGACCGCGCCGAGCGCCGCCTTCTGCACACCGTCGTCGATGCCGTTGCGGATCAGCACGGGCAGCGCGAGTCCGAACCCGGCGTCGAGGGCGGCGAAGAGCAGCGCCACCGCGAGCGCCGCGCCGAAGCCGCGCAGCAGGCGGCGCAGTCCGTAGGAGTCCTCGGCGCGCTCCGCCTGCGCCTCGTCGACCTCTGGGACGTCCTCGGCGGGCGGCAACGCGGCCACGCGGGCGAGGAGTTCGGGGCTGCCCGGCGAGGCGGCCAGCTCGGAGGCGAAGCCGCCGGGACGCCCGGCCTGCGCTCCGCTCACATCGGTGCGCCCCGTGGCGGAGACCCCGTCCGGAGCCGAATCGTCGCGGCGCACCCACAGCTCAGGGGTGATGCCGCCTTCCGCCGGGACGGCGTCCGCGCCCGCGGAATCCGTCCCGGAAGACGCCAGGCCCGCGGGGTCGCGCTCGACCTCGCCCAGCTCGTCGGGATCGGTCAGCAGCCTGCGGTAGAGCGCGCAGCGCTCCGTCAGCTCCTCGTGCGTGCCGACGTCGGCGAGGCGCCCGCGGTCCAGCACGGCGATCCTGTCGGCGAGGGCGAGCGTCGACTGGCGGTGCGCGATGAGCAGCGTCGTACGGCCCGCCATCACGCTCCGGAGCGCCTCGTGGATCTCGTGCTCGACGTGCGCGTCGACGGCGGACGTCGCGTCGTCGAGCAGCAGCAGCCGGGGGTCGGTCAGCACGGCGCGGGCGAGCGCGATGCGCTGGCGCTGACCGCCGGAGAGGGTCAGGCCCTGCTCGCCGACGGTGGTGTCGTAGCCGTCGGGCAGTTCGGCGATGAAGCCGTCGGCCTGCGCGATGCGGGCGGCGGCGTGGATCTCCTCGTCGGTCGCGTCGGGTGCGCCGTAGGCGATGTTCTCGCGAATGGAGTCGGAGAAGAGAAAGCTGTTCTCCGGCACGAGCCCGATCGCGGAGCGCAGCGAACCGATCGTCAGCTCGCGCACGTCGTGCCCGCCGACCCGTACGGCACCGCTCGTCACGTCGTAGTAGCGGGGCAGCAGCATCGCGAGGGTGGACTTGCCGCTGCCGCTGGAGCCCACGACGGCGACGGTCTCGCCGGGCTCCACGCGCAGCCGGAACCCGTCCAGAACCCTTCCGCGGGCGGCGGGCCCGGCCCCTCCGCCCTGGCCCGCGTGTTCGCCGTCGCGGCTGTCGCCGCCGGCCCCGGTGGCGTCCTCCGGGCCGTCGTGCCGCTCGTATCCGAAGCCGACGTCGTCGAACTCCACGGACGCCTCGGCGTCGGCGGGCAGCTCGTGCGCGTCGGGCCGCTCGGTCATCTGCGGCTCCGTGTCGATGAGTTCGTAGACCCGCTCGACGCCCGCGCGTGCCTGCTGCCCGACGGTCAGCATCATCGCGAGCATCCGCACGGGCCCGACGAGCTGCGCGAGATAGGTGGAGAAGGCGACGAACGTACCGAGCGTGATCTCCCCGCGCGTGGCCATCCAGCCGCCCAGCGCCAGCATGCCGACCTGCCCCAGCGAGGGCACGCTCTGCAGGGCGGGGGTGTAGCGGGAGTTGAGGCGCACGGTCCGCATCCGCGCAGCGAACAGTTCGCGGCTGATGTCTCGCAGCTTGCCCTTCTCCTGCTCCTCCTGGCCGAAGCCCTTCACCACGCGCACGCCCGTGACAGCCCCGTCGACGACCGAGGCCACGGCGCCGGCCTGCTGCTGCGCGTACCAGGTGGCCGGGAAGAGGCGTGTGCGGCTGAGGTTGGCGATCCACCAGAGCGCCGGGAAGACGGCGAGCGAGACGAGCGTGAGCACCGGTGAGAGCACGATCATCACCACGAGCGCGACCGCGAAGAGCAGCACGTTCCCGATCATCATCGGCAGCATGAACAGCAGGCTCTGCACCAGCTGCAGATCGCTCGTGCCGCGCCCGACGACCTGCCCGGTCGACAGCTCGTCCTGGCTGCGTCCGTCGAGGCGGATGATCGCCCGGTACATCTCGGTCCGCAGGTCGTGCTGGACGTCGAGGGCGAGCCGCCCGCCGTAGTAACGGCGCGCATAAGTGAGGACGTAGATGGCAGCGGCGGCGAGCAGCAGCAGCCCGATCCACAGGGCAAGGCCGCCCTCGTTCCCGACGACCACGTCGTCGATGATCACCTTGGTGAGCAGCGGGACGAGCGCCATGACGCCCATGCCGGCGAGCGAGGCACCGACGGAGATCACGACGGCGCGCCGGTAGCGCCAGCAGTACGCCGTGAGCCGCTTCGCCCAGCCCTGCCGGTCCGGTCCGCCGTGCGCCGGCTTCTCCGCCGGCCCGGCTTCCAGGTCCGGCTCGTGGGGCAGGACCCGCGAGCCCTGCCCGTCCTGCTTCTCGTCAGCCGGTTCCGTCCCCGTCGTCACCAGTGCCCTCGCTCTCCCGATCCCCAAGGTGTGCCTGGCGCGCGGGAAGAGGCCCCGCGCGCTGCCGCCGAAGGCTGCAACGTCCCAGGGCAGGGGATTCATCCCGCCGTAACGATCGGCGGCGAAGTCCCGACTTCCGGCCTAGGGCCTGAGCACGAGGGAGGCCGGGCGAGACGGGAGCGGGAAGGAAGCGGGACCGAAGGGAAATCCGGCCGAACGACAACCGGGGCGGTCCGGAGAGCGGGGGGCTCTCCCGACCGCCCCGGCGGGGACGTCCATGGAATGCTGACAGGCGGCACCCCCCACAGGGCCGACTCTGTCGCCGTCATGTGTCGTCCCCATCCCGCGGGACCGCAGTGGGAAGTCTGTCGGGAACTTTCCTGAGATGCACCACCGACCGACCAGATTCAGTAACGTTTTGTGTTAAACCACGTTCGCACAGTTACCGCTTACTGTGTGTGAGCGCAATCACACGCACCGCTTCCACCAGCCATGTTCCCCGGCCCCCCGAAACCCCGGGCAAGCACGTTGTGCGAGCAAGCGCATACCCTCCGTTCCCAATACGGCTGGAAACCGCCCCATGTGCGTCTCTCGAACCACTTGTCGAACCGGATTCGCACGCGACCCGGCGAGCACGCGCGTCAGCTACTGCCCCGTGCGTCCCTCGGCGATCTGCCGTGCCATGACCGTCGTCAGTTCGTAGGCCGTGTGCGAGGCGGCGACCGAAGTGATCTCCGCCTGGTCGTAGGCGGGGGCGACCTCCACCAGGTCCGCGGAGACCAGACGGCAGCCCGCGAGGCCGCGGATGATCTCCAGCAGTTCGCGCGAGGTGAGCCCCCCGGCCTCGGGTGTGCCCGTGCCCGGCGCGTGCGCCGGGTCGAGCACGTCGATGTCCACCGAGATGTAGAGGGGACGGTCACCGATGCGCAGCCTCAGCTGGTCCGTCACCTCATCGACGCCGCGCCGCATCACATCCGCCGAGGTGACGATGCCGAAGCCCATCCTCGCGTCCTCGTCCAGGTCCTTGCGGCCGTAGAGGGGACCGCGCGTGCCGACGTGCGAGACGGCCGAGGTGTCCAGCAGCCCCTCCTCGAAGGCCCGGCGGAACGGGGTGCCGTGCGTGTAAGCGGCACCGAAGTAGGTGTCCCAGGTGTCCAGATGGGCGTCGAAGTGGAGGAGGGCGACCGGGCCGTGCTTCCGTACGACCGAACGCAGCAGCGGCAGAGCGATGGTGTGGTCGCCGCCGAGCGTCATCAGCCGGGCACCGCTGTCGAGCAGACCGTCGGCGGCCTCCTGCACGGTCTCCACGGCCTCACCGATGTCGAACGGATTCGCAGGGATGTCACCCGCGTCCGCGACCTGTGCGAGAGCGAAGGGCGCGGCCTCCTGCGCCGGGTTGTACGGGCGCAGCAGCCGCGAGGCCTCGCGGATCGCGTTGCCGCCGAAGCGTGCGCCCGGCCGGTAGGAGACACCGGTGTCGAAGGGGACGCCGACGACGGCGACATCCGCGGTGCCGCCCACCTCGTCCAGGCGGGGCAGCCGCGCGAACGTCGCGGGCCCGGCGTAACGAGGTACGCGGGAGCTGTCCACCGGCCCGACGGGGTCCGGTCGATGGGCACGTTCGGGCTGCTCGGCGCGCTGCTTGGACTGTCCGTGCTGCTCAGCGTTGCTCATGGGCGCGAGCGTAGACGCCGGGGAAGCGGCCGCTCGTTGGCCGTAACCGGCAGCGCGGACCGCCGACTTGTCCGCCGCGTACAGGTGTGCCGGGGACAGGCGGCGTGCGGCGATGCCGGGCGCGCCTGACGGGGCCCGCACCGCAGGGGTGACAATGAGCGCATGCCCATATTCGCGCCCGCCGCCGCACCGACCAGGTCCGAACTCGTCGACCACCTCGTACGCACCCGCATCGCAGGCGACGTGGCCACCCCCCGCGAGAACAACCTGTCCCACTACCGCAAGCTCGCCAACGGCGACCGGCACTACTGGCTCGGCCTTGAACTCGGCGACCGCTGGACGGACGAACAGGACGTGCTGGCGGTGATGGCCGAGCGCTGCGGCGTCATCGACGACCCCGACCACCGCACCGGCCAGGACACCATCGACCCGGAGATGACCGTGGGCGCCCTCGACCGGTCGGCGGCCGAGCTGCGCAAGGCGGCGGAGGGCCGTCTGCGGGTGCTGTTCGCGACGGGACACCCGGGCGCGCTTCTCGACATGCACGGGGCACTCGCACGGTCGCTGCACGACGCGGGCTGCGACATCGTCCGCGTACCACTGGGCACGTACACGGACGACGGTGTGGTCGTGCAGTTCGGCGGCGTCGCGGTGCTCGAGCGGGGCGCGTCCCTGTGGCACACCCACTCCCCGGCTCCGATGGCCGCCGTGCTCGACCAGCTCGGCCGGGCCGGGGAACCGCCGCCGGACCTGGTCGTCGCCGACCACGGCTGGGCGGGGTACGCCGGGCAGCAGGGGATCGAGACGGTCGGCTTCGCGGACTGCAACGACCCGGCGCTCTTCCTCGGCGAGGCCGAGAACACCCTCGCCGCCACCGTTCCGCTCGACGACCACGTCACCGACCCGCGCTTCTACGAGCCCCTCACCTCCTACCTGCTGGCGGCGGCACAGCCCGGTACGGAGTGACCGCGGGCCGCCGCGGAGAAAACGGTTTGCGCGGCTGCACCGAACCCGCTTAGCGTCCTGACCATGTCCGCAGCCATGCAGGCCATCATCAACGGTGTGCGCGCCGCCGCGCTGGGGGCACTTCCCATGCCCGCAGGGCCATGGAGCAGCACCGGCTGGGGGCGCTTCCCCCAGCTCGTCATCCGCCCGCGCGGCCGGCGCCCGGCCCTGGCCATCCGCCAGGACGCCTGAGGCGCACCCGGCTTCCCGCTGCCACCACTCTTGCCCCGGCCTCGTCCGCCGGCGGCTCCGCCTGACCGCAGCCGTGCTGCCACCACACCGCTTCTGCCACGCGTCCCGGCATGTGCCCAGGGCCTCCGGTGTCCCCATCGACCGGACAGGCCCGGCGGAGCCGTGACGTACGACCGCCGTACGGAACGCCTCGCACGCGCGCACAGGGAAACGCCTCGCTCGTCGCGACCGCGCACTCCTGCGCGCGCCGGCACGCTGCCGCGCCTGTCCTCACACACCCGAGGACTTCGCCGTGGCACGCCGCCGCAAGACGCTCTCCCAGAACTTCCTCCACGACACCGCCGCCGTACGGCGCATCATCCGCGCCGGCGCGCTGCCCCCGGACGCCCTCGTCGTCGAACCCGGCGCGGGGCAAGGGGTGCTGACGCGCCGACTCGCCACCGGTGACCGCCGCGTCATCGCCTACGAGATCGACCCGCGACTGGCCGCACAGCTCTCCCGGAGCCTCGGCGACCGGCCCGGACTGCGCCTGGTCCGGGGGGACTTCCTCCGCTCCCGGGCGCCACGCGAGCCGTTCGCCGTCGTGGGCAACATCCCCTACTCCCGCACGACCGACATCGTCCGCTGGTGCCTCGCCGCGCCACATCTGACCTCTGCGACGCTCCTCACGCAGTTCGAGTACGCCGCCAAGTCGAGCGGGGGCTACGGGCGCTGGCCACTGCTGACCGTGAGCACGTGGCCCCAGTTCGGGTGGCGCCGGCTGGGCCGGGTGGGCCGCGAGTCGTTCACGCCCGTGCCGCGCACGGACTCGGCGGTGCTGCGGATCGAACGGCGCGGCGCGCCGCTCCTGCCGCCCCGACGGATGCCCGCATACAGGGAGTTCGTCGCACACGGCTTCACCGGTGTCGGCGGCTCGCTCGCGGCGACGCTGTCGCGCCGGCACCGCACCGCCCGCGTCCGGGCGGCCTTCGCACGCGCGGATGCCGACACCTCCACCCCGGTCGGCCTGGTGACACCGCAGCAGTGGCTGACGCTCTTCGAGGAGCTGGGGGATCGCTGAACTCCCTTGCGGCGCACGGCTCGTGCCGTGCGCCGCGCACCCTCAGTCCTGGCCGCGCGGCACCCGCACGACACCCTCCTGGATCACCGACACCGCGAGCCGCCCGTCGCGGGTGTAGATCCGCCCGCTGCCGAGGCCGCGTCCGCCCTGGGAGGTCGGGCTGACCTGGTCGTACAGCAGCCACTCGTCCGCACGGAAGGGACGGTGGAACCACATCGCGTGGTCCAGGCTCGCCCCGACGACGTCACCGACCGCCCAGCCTCCGCGGCCGTGCGCCAGGAGCACCGAGTCCAGCAGCGTCATGTCGGAGACGTACGTGGCGAGGCAAATGTGCAGCGTCGGGTCGTCGAGCGCCCCGTCCAGCTTCCCGTTGGTGCGGAACCAGACCTGCGAGCGCGGTTCACGCGGCTCCCCCGCACTGGCGAACGGAGGCTCGCGCACGTACCGGAGATCGACGGCGGCACGCGCCTTCATCAGCCGCTGCGGCACGTCCGAGCCGCGGAAGAGCTCCGCGTACCGGGGCAGCATGTCCGCGGCCGTCGGCAGCGTCTCGGGATCGGGCGCCTCCGGCATCGGCTCCTGGTGCTCGAGCCCTTCCTCGTACGTCTGGAAGGAACTCGAGAGGTGGAAGATCGGCTGCCCGTGCTGGACGGCCACGACCCGGCGGGTGGTGAAGGAGCGTCCGTCCCGGATGCGGTCGACGGTGTAGACGATCGGTGCGCCCGGATCGCCGGGGCGGAGGAAGTAGGAGTGCAGGGAGTGCGGGAGACGCCCTTCGGGCACGGTCCGGCACGCGGCGACGAGTGCCTGCGCGGCGACCTGCCCGCCGAACACCCGCGGGACGACGGCCTCCCGGCTGTCGCCCCGGTAGATGTCCTGCTCGACCCGCTCCAGATCGAGCAGGTCGACCAGTGACGTCAGTTCGTTGCTCATGCCGGCGATTGTGCCCCTGGTGAGCTACCTGCGGTTACGGCGCAGATCACAATCCGGAGTGAAGCGTTCCGGATCACATCCGCCGGACCCGCGGCCACCGGACGCACCGTCACAGCCCCATCGACTTGGCCACGATCGAGCGCATGACCTCGCTGGTGCCGCCGTAGATGCGTGAGACGCGGGTGTCGGCGTACAGGTTGGCGATCGGGTACTCGAGCATGTAGCCGTAACCGCCGTGCAGTTGCAGGCACTTGTCGATGACGCGGGCAGCCAGCTCTGTGGTGAACAGCTTCGCAGAGGCGGCGTCCGCCGCCGTCAGCTCGTCCGCGTCCAGCGCCTCCAGGGCGCGGTCGCACACGGCCTGCATCGCGTCGACGTCGGCCTTGCAGTCGGCCAGCACGAACTTGGTGTTCTGGAACGAGGCCACCTCACGCCCGAAGACGGTCCGCTCGTTCACGTACTCGTGCGCGAACCGCACGGCGGCCGCCGACATGGCGTACGCGCCGATGGCTATGCCCAGCCGCTCCTGCGGCAGGTTGTGCGTGAGGTACGTGAACGCCTTGCCGGGCTCACCGAGCATGTCCTCGACGGGCACCTTGACGTCGGTGAAGGAGAGTTCGGCGGTGTCGGACGCGCGCAGGCCGAGCTTGTCGAGCTTCCTGCCGACCGCGTAGCCCTCGCTCTTGGCGTCGACGACGAGGATGGAGATGCCGCCGCGCCGGTCCTCGGGGTCGGCAGGCGAGGTACGGCAGCACACCAGGACGCGGTCGGCCTGGACCCCGCCGGTGATGAAGGTCTTGGCGCCGTTGAGCACATAGTGCTTGCCGTCCGACGAGAGCCTGGCCGTGGTCTTCATGCCCGCGAGGTCGGAGCCGGTGCCGGGCTCCGTCATGGCGATGGCGGTCATCATGTCGCCGGAGACGAAGGAGGGCAGCCAGCGCTGCTTCTGCTCCTCGGAGCCGTACTTGAGTATGTAGGGCAGGCACAGCGCGGTGTGGACGCTGGAGCCGCCGAAGCTGACGCCGGCCCGCGCGCACTCCTCGGTCAACACGGCGTTGAACTTGAAGCTCTTCTCGCCCGCGCCGCCGTACTCCTCGGGGACCTCGATGCCGAAGACGCCCAGCTCACCGAGCTTCTTGTAGAAGCTCCGCGGGACGTAGCCCTGTTCGGCCCATTCCGGATAGTGGGGTACGACCTCGGCCTGGATGAAGTCCCGGATGGTCTGACGGAACGCCTCGTGGTCCTCGCCGAATACCGTGCGTCGCACTGGCACGCCTCCTCATGTCCCGCTCTCTCGCGCACCGGGCCGAAACAGAGCCCGTACGGGCAGCCAGGCACCGGGCAGGATGCGTGCGCGTACGGACGTGACTCAGCTTGGCTAAGCGCTTGCTCAGTCAACAAGCTACCCACGAGTCAGGTGCGCTGTCCAGAGGTGGTACCAGCGGTGGTGCCCGCGGATCCGGCGCGCATGCGCCCGGGTTCCGCTTCGGCCGGAGCGGCGGCAAGGGCACCCCGCGCGAGCCGGTGCAGCAGGGCGGCCGTGGTCTCGCGGTCGGGCAGCGCGGACGAACCGCTCAGGTGGGGCGTGGAGTTGAGCAGACCGAAGACGGTGTGCACCGCGACCCGCGCCTCGAGCGACGTCAGCTCCGGATAGATGGCCCGCACGGCGTCGACCCACAGCTCGACGTACTGCCGTTGGAGCTTGCGCACCTGCTTTCGGTCGCTCTCGCGCAGCCTGTCCAGCTCACGGTCGTGGAGAGTGATCAGCGAGCGGTCGTCGAGCGCGAAGTCGATGTGCCCGGCGATCAGCGCGTCCAGGGCCGCCTCCGGGGTGAGCCCCGCGGCCGCCGACTCCTCCACCCGCATGCGGCCGCCCTCGTGCAGCCGTTCGCTGATGCCGACGAGGAGTTCGGCGAGCATGGCGTCCTTGCCCGCGAAGTGGCGGTAGAGACCGGGGCCGCTGATCCCGACGGCGGCTCCTATCTCGTCGACGCCGACGCCGTGGAAGCCGCGCTCGGCGAAGAGACGGGCGGCCTCGCGCAGGATCTGCTCGCGGCGGGTGGGGGTGGGCCCCGTCTGCGTGCTCATGAATCCATTCTAGACAGGAGGGTTAGCGAGCGTTAACCTTGAGGACGGTGGTTAATGGACGTTAACCACCGACGAGCAGTCGTGGAGCACGACACCGGGCACAGAGGCCGAGCACCGGTCGGCCACCGCTTCGGCCAACGCCACCGGGACCTGTGGCGGGCTGACGGTTGCGAGGACCGGGGTGCTCCGCGAGGCAGGCCGAAGTCATGAGCAGCCGCAGTCATGAGCAGAGGGCGAGGGGGCGCGAGGTGAGGCACGAGCAGCCGCAGTCGGCACCGGGGCGGGCAGCTGTCCCGCAGGCCGGGGGGATTCCCCCGGGCCAGGCCGGAGGGCCGGGGCCGGCGCTGGTCAGCAGCATCGACCCGGCGTCCGACGCCTGTCGGACGAACGAGGCCGCGCACCGCGAGCTGGCCTCACAGCTGCGGGAGAAGCTGGCCGCCGCCAGGCTGGGCGGCGGGGAGCGCGCCCGCGCGCGTCACACGGAGCGGGGCAAGCTCCTCCCGCGCGACCGGGTGGACGCGCTGCTCGACCCGGGCTCCCCCTTCCTCGAGATCGCCCCCCTGGCGGCCGAGGGGATGTACGGCGGTGCGGCGCCGGCGGCGGGCGTGATCGCCGGCATCGGGAGGGTCTCGGGGCGCGAGGTGGTCGTCGTCGCCAACGACGCCACGGTCAAGGGCGGCACCTACTACCCGATGACGGTGAAGAAGCATCTGCGCGCCCAGGAGATCGCCCTGGAGAACAGGCTTCCGTGCGTCTATCTGGTCGACTCGGGCGGCGCGTTCCTCCCGATGCAGGACGACGTCTTCCCCGACCGCGAGCACTTCGGCCGGATCTTCTACAACCAGGCGCGCATGTCGGGTGCGGGCATCCCGCAGATCGCGGCGGTCCTCGGCTCGTGCACGGCGGGCGGCGCGTACGTACCGGCGATGAGCGACGAAGCGGTGATCGTGCGCGGTCAGGGCACGATCTTCCTCGGCGGCCCGCCGCTGGTGAAGGCGGCCACCGGTGAGGTCGTCACGGCCGAGGAGCTCGGCGGCGGCGAGGTCCACAGCCGGGTCTCCGGTGTCACGGACCATCTCGCCGAGGACGACGCACATGCGCTGCGCATCGTGCGGCGCATCGCGGACACCCTGCCCGAGCGAGGCCCGCTGCCCTGGTCCGTCCGTGCTTCGGAGCCGCCTTCCGTCGACCCTTCGGGGCTCTACAGCGCGGTGCCCGTCGACTCGCGCACGCCCTACGACGTGCGCGAGGTGATCGCGCGTGTGGTCGACGGCTCCCGGTTCCAGGAGTTCAAGGCCGAGTTCGGGACGACACTGGTCACCGGATTCGCCCGTATCCACGGCCATCCGGTCGGCATCGTCGCCAACAACGGCATCCTCTTCTCCGAATCGGCCCAGAAGGGCGCCCACTTCATCGAGCTGTGCGACCAGCGCGGCATTCCCCTCCTCTTCCTGCAGAACATCTCCGGCTTCATGGTCGGACGCGACTACGAGGCGGGCGGTATCGCCAAGCACGGCGCGAAGATGGTGACGGCCGTGGCGTGCACGAGGGTGCCGAAGCTGACGGTGGTCGTGGGCGGTTCGTACGGCGCGGGGAACTACTCGATGTGCGGCCGTGCCTACAGTCCCCGCTTCCTGTGGATGTGGCCGAACGCGAAGATCTCCGTGATGGGCGGCGAGCAGGCCGCGGCCGTCCTGGCGACCGTCAAGCGTGACCAGATGGAGGCGCGCGGCGAGGAGTGGAGCACCGAGGAGGAGGCGGAGTTCCGCGCCCCCGTGCGTGCCCAGTACGAGGAGCAGGGCAACGCCTACTACGCGACGGCCCGGCTCTGGGACGACGGCGTGATCGACCCGCTGGAGACACGGACCGTGCTGGGCCTCGCGCTCACCGCGTGCGCCAACGCACCGCTGCCGGCGAAGGATTCCGGGGAGCCGGGCTTCGGCGTCTTCCGTATGTGAGGGGCTGCATCGTGAGGATTGGGACTGTGACGATGTTCGACACCGTGCTGGTTGCCAACCGCGGCGAGATCGCGGTGCGGGTGATCCGCACCCTGCGGCAGCTGGGCATCACCTCCGTCGCCGTCTACAGCGACGCTGACGCCGAAGCACGCCATGTGCGGGAGGCAGACAAGGCGGTGCGCATCGGCCCGGCGCAGGCCGCCGCCAGCTATCTGTCGGCGGAGCGGCTCCTGGAGGCCGCGGAGCGCAGCGGCGCCCAGGCGGTCCACCCGGGCTACGGCTTCCTCGCGGAGAACGCGCCGTTCGCGCAGGCCTGTTCGGAGGCCGGGCTGGTCTTCGTGGGCCCGCCCGCGACAGCCATCGACCTGATGGGCGACAAGATCCGCGCCAAGGAGACAGTGCGGGCAGCGGGCGTCCCCGTGGTGCCGGGCTCGTCCGGATCGGGTCTCGACGACTCCGAACTGGCCGCCGCCGCACGGGAGATCGGCATGCCCGTGCTCCTGAAGCCGTCAGCGGGCGGCGGCGGCAAGGGCATGCGGCTGGTGCGGGACGAGGCGGCGCTGGCGGAGGAGATCGCGGCGGCGAGGCGTGAGGCTCTCGGGTCCTTCGGCGACGACACGCTGCTGGTGGAGCGCTGGATCGACTCACCTCGCCACATCGAGATCCAGGTCCTCGCGGACGGGCACGGCAACGTGGTGCACCTGGGCGAGCGCGAGTGCTCCCTCCAGCGCCGCCACCAGAAGATCATCGAGGAGGCGCCGAGCCCGCTGCTGGATGAGGCGACGCGCACGGCGATGGGCAAGGCCGCCGTCGAGGCCGCCCGCTCCTGCGGGTACCGGGGCGCCGGCACGGTGGAGTTCATCGTCCCGGGCGGCGAGCAGGCGCCGCGCGACGGCGGTACCCCGCGCCCGTACTACTTCATGGAGATGAACACCCGTCTCCAGGTCGAGCATCCCGTGACGGAAATGATCACGGGCGTGGACCTGGTCGAGTGGCAGCTGCGGGTCGCGGCGGGAGAACGACTGCCGTTCGGCCAGGCCGGCATCGGCCTCAGTGGCCACGCGGTCGAGGCGCGCATCTGCGCCGAGACGGCCCTCGTCCAGGCCACGCCGGGCGGAGCCGGCGGCGCGTCCGGTCCGGAAGGCGGCAGGGTGGACTTCCTGCCCTCGGCGGGCACGGTGCTGCTGCTCCGGGAAGCGGAAGGCCTGGGCGTACGAACGGACTCGGGGCTGCTTCCCGGCACCGAGGTCGGGACGACGTACGACCCGATGCTGGCCAAGGTCATCGCCCACGGCCCGGACCGGCCCACCGCTCTGCGCAGGCTGCGCGCCGCGCTCGCCGAGACGACCGTGCTCGGCGTGGAGACCAATACCGGCTTCCTCCGGCGGCTGCTCGGCCACCCCGACGTGGCCACGGGCGCTCTCGACACCGGTCTGGTGGACCGCGCCGCGGCGTCGCTGGTGCCGCGGCACATTCCGGAAGAGGTCTACGCAGCGGCCGCGCTGCTGCGCCAGGCGGCACTGGAGCCACGGGCCGCGGAGTCGGGATGGACCGATCCGTTCTCGATGCCCTCGGGATGGCGCCTCGGCGGTGAACCGGCCTGGACCGTGCACCACTTGAAGGTGCCCGGGCACGACCCGGTCGTCGTCCGCGTCGGGGGCAACTCCCCCGCTGATCACCTCGACGGCGTGCAGATCCGTGTCGGCGACGGCGAGGCCCGCGCGGCCCGGCTGCGCGAAGGGTCCGGAACACACGGCCTGCTCGTCGAGTGGGGCGGGATCACTTTCCAACTGGCCCACGTCTCTTCCGAATCGGGCCACTGGCTGGGCCGCGACGGCGACAGCTGGCACGTACAGGACCACGATCCGGTGGCGGCCGCCCTCCGCGGCGGTGCGGGAGCTCACGGCGCCGACGCCCTGACCGCACCCATGCCCGGCACGGTGACGGTGGTCAAGGCCGCCGCCGGCGACAAGGTCACCGCGGGCCAGAGCCTGCTCGTCGTCGAGGCGATGAAGATGGAGCACGTCATCACCGCCCCCTACGACGGCACGGTCACCGAGCTGGACGTCATGGCGGGGAGCACCGTGGCCATGGATCAGGTGCTCGCCGTCGTGGAGCCCCATCCCGCGGCGGACGGCACCGAGGAGAAGGAGGCGGAGGCGTGATCGAGGGTCTGCCCATGCGCTTCGGCGACGACGGGCTTCCACCGAAGGTACGGATCCACGAAGTGGGGCCGCGCGACGGCTTGCAGAACGAGCAGGCGACGGTCCCCGTCGAGGTGAAGTCCGAGTTCATCCACCGGCTGCGCGAGGCGGGGCTGGAGACCATCGAGGCGACGAGCTTCGTGCACCCCAAGTGGGTCCCCCAACTCGCCGACGCCGAAGAGCTGATGCCGCTGCTCGCCGACCTTCCGGGCGACCTCCGGCTTCCGGTGCTGGTGCCCAACGCACGTGGCCTGGACCGTGCCGTCGCCCACGGCTGCCGGCACATCGCCGTCTTCGCGAGCGCCACCGAGTCCTTCGCCAGGGCCAACCTCAACCGGTCCCTGGAGGAATCACTGGCGATGTTCGAGCCGGTGGTCACGCGGGCCAAGGCCGAGGAGCAGTGGGTCCGCGGCTATGTCTCCATGTGCTTCGGCGACCCGTGGGAGGGCCCCGTCCCGCCCGCTCAGGTGGTCAAGGTCTGCCGCGCGCTGCTCGACATGGGCTGCGACGAGCTGAGCCTGGGCGACACCATCGGCGTCGCCACGCCAGGTCATGTCACGGCGCTGCTCCGCGAGTTGACCACCGCGGGAGTGCCCGCGGCCCGGATCGCGGTCCACTTCCACGACACCTACGGTCAGGCGTTGTCCAACACGCTCACCGCGCTCCGGCACGGGGTGACCACCGTCGACGCCTCCGCGGGCGGCCTCGGCGGCTGCCCGTACGCCAAGAGCGCCACCGGCAATCTCGCCACCGAGGACCTCGTCTGGATGCTGCAGGGCCTGGGCATCGGGACCGGGGTCGATCTCGCCCGTCTGACGGCCACGAGCGGATGGATGGCGGACCGGCTGGGCCGCCCCAGCCCCTCACGCACCGTGCGAGCGCTCACCGGCGCGGACACGGATGCCGGCTCCCACCCGAACTCCCACAAGGAGCAGTGACCATCATGTCTCTCGACCACCGCCTCTCCTCCGAGCACGAGGAACTCCGCCGCACCGTCGAGGAGTTCGCGCAGAAGGCCGTCGCCCCGAAGATCGGCGAGTTCTACGAGCGGCACGAGTTCCCGTACGAGATCGTGCGCCAGATGGGCGAGATGGGTCTGTTCGGGCTGCCCTTCCCCGAGGAGTACGGCGGCATGGGCGGCGACTATCTCGCGCTCTGCCTCGCCCTGGAGGAGCTGGCCAGAGTCGACTCCTCGGTGGCCATCACCCTGGAGGCAGCCGTCTCCCTCGGCGCGATGCCCATCTTCCGCTTCGGCACCGAGGAGCAGAAGCGCGAGTGGCTGCCGCGTCTGTGCTCCGGCGAGATCATGGGCGCCTTCGGCCTGACCGAACCGGACTTCGGCTCCGACGCGGGCGGTACGCGCACCACCGCCGTGCGGGACGCGAAGACCGGAGAGTGGGTGATCAACGGCACGAAGAGCTTCATCACCAACTCCGGCACGGACATCACCGGTCTGGTCACCGTCACCGCCGTCACCGGCCGCAAGGACGACGGCGCACCCCTCATCTCGAGCTTCATCGTGCCGTCCGGCACCCCCGGATTCACGGTCGCCGCCCCGTACTCGAAGGTCGGCTGGAACGCGTCGGACACCCGCGAACTCTCCTTCTCCGACGTGCGCGTCCCGGAAGCGAACCTGGTCGGCGAGGAGGGCCGCGGCTACGCCCAGTTCCTGCGGATCCTCGACGAGGGCCGCATCGCGATCTCCGCGCTGGCCACGGGCCTCGCGCAGGGCTGCGTCGACGAATCCGTCGCGTACGCCAACAGCCGGCACGCCTTCGGCAAGCCGATCGGTGCCAACCAGGCCATCCAGTTCAAGCTGGCCGACATGGAGATGCGCGCGCACACGGCGCGGGTCGCCTGGCGCGACGCCGCGTCCCGCCTGATCCTCGGCGAGCCGTTCAAGAAGCAGGCGGCGCTGGCGAAGCTGTACTCCTCGGAGATCGCGGTCACCAACGCCCGCGAGGCGACGCAGATCCACGGCGGATACGGCTTCATGAACGAGTACCCGGTGGCCCGGATGTGGCGCGACTCGAAGATCCTGGAGATCGGCGAGGGCACCAGCGAGGTCCAGCGCATGCTGGTGGCCAGGGAGCTGGGCGTCGGATAGCCGCGAGACGGGCAGCCCGGAACCGCCGGTCACAGGACCCCCGGACTCGCCGCGCCCGGCCATGCACGGACGAGGCCCGCCTCCTCTCCTGTCAGGGGGAGGAGGCGGGCCTCGTCAGCAAACCGGCAAGGGGCACCCGCCCCCGGTCACTCCCCCTTCGCCGGCCAGGGCACCTGCGGCGAGCGCCAGTACTCCATGCCCAACTGCTCCCAGCGGGGCCCTTGTTGTGCGAGCCGTACCCGGTAGTCGTCCCAGTCGAGCGCCGAGGCGGGCGACCAGCCCAGCTCCGCGATCCCCGGAAGCCGCGGGAAGGCCATGAACTCGATGTGCTCGCTCTTCTCCAGCGTCTCCGACCACAGCGGCGCCTCGACCCCCATCACGGCGTCAGCGGGCGCACCCTGGATGTAGCTGCCGGGCTCCCAGCTGTAGGACTGCTCAGCCTCCACATAGCCGGCCCAGTGCAGCCCCAGCGGGGTGTCCTCGTTGTACTGCATGTCGAGGTAGGCACGGTTGGCCGGAGAAAGGATCAACCGCGTCCCCTTCTTCGCGGCCTCCACCACCTCGGGCTCGTCGGCCGCACCGTTCGTCCCCCAGTACTGAGCGACCGCACCGTTGGCGGGCTTCGCGCCGGTGAGCTGGTGCCAGCCGATCACGGTTTTCCCGTACTTCGCGACGATCTTCTGCGCCCGCTCCATGAAGGCGACATAGTCCTCGTGGCTGGTCGAGTGCGCCTCGTCCCCGCCGATGTGGAGATACCGGCCGGGAGTCATCGCGGCCAGCTCACGCACCACGTCGTCCACGAAGTCGTACGTCACATCGAGCGGTACGCACAGCGAGCTGAAGCCGACCTCGGTGCCGGTGTAGCGGGGCGGCGCGACGCCGTCGCAGTTGAGTTCGGCGTACGAGGCGAGCGCCGCGTTGGTGTGCCCGGGCATGTCGATCTCGGGCACGACGGTCATCTCGTGCTCTCCCGCGTACCGAAGGATCTCCCGGTAGTCGGCCTTGGTGTAGAAACCGCCGGGACCGCCACCCACCTCGGTCCCGCCGCCGTAGGTCGCGAGCCGCGGCCAGGAGTCGATGGCGATGCGCCACCCCTGGTCGTCGGAGAGATGCAGATGCAGCTTGTTGATCTTGTACATGGCGAGCTGGTCGACGTAGCGCTTGACCTCGTCGACGCTGAAGAAGTGCCGGGAGACGTCGAGCATCGCGCCGCGGTAGGAGTAGCGCGGCTTGTCGGTGACGGTGCCGCCGGCCACCTGCCACGGGCCGGGCTGCTCGGTGCGCGACTCGATCTGCGGCGGCAGCAGTTGACGCAGCGTCTGCATGCCGTGGAAGAGGCCCGCACCGGTCGGCGCGGATATCACGGCCGCCCGTGGTGAGACCTGAAGCCGGTACCCCTCCGCGCCCAGCTCGGACTTGCCCGACTTCCCTCCTCCGAGCCGGAGTTGGATGCCGTCGCGGCCGGGCTTCGCCGTGACGGGCAGCCGGTACCCGGTGGACGGGCGCAGCAGCGCGGCGAGTTGCTCCCCCACGCGGCGCGCTTCGCGGGAGGAGCCAGTCACGCGGATCACGGTCCGCTCCGTGACGGTGAATGGCCCGCCGCCCTCGTGTACCGATTCCGGCGCCGGCACCACCTGGTTCAGCGGTGTGGGCTGCCGCGCCTGACGTCCCGAGTCATCGTCGGCGGCAGCGGCGGGGCTGGTGAGGGATGCGGGAAGGACGGTTGCGAGGAGAGCGGCACACAGCAGCAGCGGCCGGATTCGTCTCACGAGCGGTCCCTTCGTGGGCGTCGTGCACGGGGGCGCGCGCAGCCTCGCTGCGTGGCCATGGCTTGTGCGTGGAGCAGACGAACGGACACACGTGTATCGCGCCGCTCACTCCGGGTCAAGGTGTAGACCACTCGCCGCCGGCCGCTCGCGCCCTTCCGCACCCCCTCAGCTGCGCTGCATCGTGCCGTCGACCAGAGGGCCGCAATTTGTGGCCTGTGAATCACACACAGTTATTCCAGCGACACGTGCCCGATATCGGGCAGGTTTCTTGCGTTCATCGCGCCGAGCCCTCAATATCAGAGGGTGCTGGAAGTGCGTACGCCGGTCCACGACGACCTCATCGACCATCTGGTCCGCACGACACCGCTCCACCGCGGTGAGGCGGCCCGGATCGTCATGGACGTCCTGGCGTACTTCGACGAGTCGACCGAGGAGTTCGTACGCCGACGCCACCGCGAGCTGCAGTCCCGAGGACAGAACAACGCGCAGATCTTCGCCCGCATCTCGTCCGAGCTGCCGCACCGCGCGGTGGCACCCCCGGATCTCTCGCTGCGGCAACTGCGCCGCATCGTCTACGGATGACGCACGGCGACGGCTGTCGCAGCACACGCACGACGGCTCGCGACTGACGGACGCGCCGGCGCCCGGCACACGACAACACGACGACCAGCCCACCACCAAGTGGAAACCGACGAGGAGAGGCAACAGCCAATATGTGCGGAATCGTGGGATATATCGGCCAACGCGAGGTTGCCCCGCTCCTGCTGGAGGGTCTGCAGCGGCTGGAGTACCGGGGATACGACTCCGCCGGCATCGCCATCCACAGCAGCGGCACGGGCAAGAACGCGGGTCTGAAGACGGCCAAGACCAAGGGCCGCGTCCGGGACCTGGAGGAGCGCGTACCGGCCCGCTTCGCCGGCACCACCGGCATCGCGCACACCCGCTGGGCCACGCACGGCGCTCCCAACGACATCAACGCCCACCCGCACCTCGACGCGGACGAGAAGGTCGCCGTCGTCCACAACGGCATCATCGACAACGCCTCGGAGCTGCGCGCCAAACTCACCGCCGACGGCATCACGTTCGTCTCCGAGACCGACACCGAGGTCCTCTGCCACCTCATCGCCCGCGCGCAGGCCGAACGCCTCGAGGCCAAGGTCCAGGAAGCACTGCGCATGGTCGAGGGCACCTACGGGATCGCCGTGCTGCACGCCGACTTCCCCGACCGCATCGTGGTGGCCCGCAACGGCTCGCCGGTCGTGCTGGGCATCGGAGAGCACGAGATGTTCGTCGCCTCCGACGTCGCCGCGCTCGTCTCCCACACCCGCCAGGTCGTCACGCTGGACGACGGCGAGATGGCCACGATCAAGGCCGACGACTACCGCACGTACACCACCGAGGGCTCCCGCACCTCGACCTCGCCCGAGACGGTGGAGTGGGCCGCCGAGTCCTACGACATGGGCGGCCACGACACCTACATGCACAAGGAGATCGCCGAGCAGGCCGACGCGGTCGACCGGGTGCTGCGCGGACGCATCGACGAGCGCTTCGCGACGGTGCACCTCGGCGGCCTCAATCTCGACGCCCGCGAGGCCCGGAGCATGCGCCGCGTGAAGATCCTCGGCTGCGGCTCCGCCTACCACGCGGGCATGATCGGCGCCCAGATGATCGAGGAGCTGGCGCGCGTACCCGCCGACGCGGAGCCCGCCAGCGAGTTCCGCTACCGCAACGCGGTCGTCGACCCGGACACCCTCTACATCGCGGTCAGCCAGTCCGGCGAGACCTACGACACCCTCGCCGCCGTGCAGGAGCTCAAGCGCAAGGGCGCACGCGTGCTGGGCGTGGTCAACGTCGTCGGCTCCGCGATCGCGCGCGAGACGGACGGCGGCGTGTACGTGCACGCGGGGCCCGAGGTCTGCGTCGTGTCCACCAAGTGCTTCACCAACACCGCGGTCGCGTTCGCGCTGCTCGCCCTGCACCTCGGCCGCATCCGCGACCTGTCGGTGGCCGACGGGAAGCGGATCATCGCCGGACTGCGGCGGCTCCCCGGGCAGATCGACGAGATCATGCGCGCGGAGGACGACATCAAGAAGCTCGCGGAGGACTACGCCCGGGCGAAGAGCATGATGTTCGTCGGCCGCGTGCGCGGCTATCCGGTGGCCCGCGAGGCGTCCTTGAAGCTGAAGGAGGTCTCGTACATCCACGCCGAGGCCTACCCGGCCTCCGAGCTCAAGCACGGGCCGCTCGCGCTGATCGAACCCGCGGTGCCGACGGTGGCGATCCTCCCGAACGACGAACTGCTCGACAAGAACCGGGCGACGCTGGAGGAGATCAAGGCCCGCAGCGGCAAGATCCTCGCGGTGGCGCACCAGGAGCAGGAGAAGGCGGACCACACGATCGTCGTGCCGCGCAACGAGGTCGAGCTGGACCCGGTGCTGATGGGCATTCCGCTTCAACTGCTCGCGTATCACACGGCGTTGGCGCTCGGCCGTGACATCGACAAGCCGCGCAACCTGGCGAAGTCCGTCACCGTCGAGTAGCGGCGGCGCACGCACGCGACAGCGGTGGGCGGAATCCCGCGCGGGCCACCAACCACGCGGGATTCCGCCTCCCCTTGCCGGCGTCGCCCATAACGCCGGCAGGTTGCCGTCCCACGGGACCGTCACCTCCCGTGCGACAGCACGCTGTTCATATGTGCAGTGACTCGTGCCCCCTATATGCCCCTCACAAGCGCACAATCCACATGCCGAGTTGAGGAGATTCAGCGCCGGACAAAAATTGAAGTCGCGCCGCACAGGGGACGATTGGGCACCGGCAGGCGGAGAAGCCGTTACGGAATCACCACGACCGGGCGCTCGGCCCGCCGCGCCAGCCGCCCGGCCACCGAGCCGAAGATCCGCCCCGCGAGACCGTGCGTCGAACCGACGACGATGGCGTCGGCTTCGTACTCGTGCCCGACCTCTTCAAGTTCGTGACAGATGTCGCCGCCTCGTTCGACGAGGATCCACGGAACCTCCGACAGGTGCTCCGCGCAGGCGAGTTCGAGGCCGAGCACCTCCGTGCGGTGGTCCGGCACGTCCACGAAGACGGGCGGCTCGCACCCCGCCCAGACCGTCGTCGGCAGCCTGTTGGCCACGTGGACGATGATCAGGCCCGAGCCGGACCTGTAGGCCATCCCGATCGCGTAAGCCAGGGCACGTTCACTGGACATGGACCCGTCGAAGCCCACCACGACTCCGTGCTGGAACGCCGGATCGCACGAGTGGCGTGCTTCTTCCGCCGCTTCATCGGTCGCACTGTGATCTGCGACCTGCTTGCGGTCCGCTGGTTCGGGGATCTCGTGTCCGGCCATCTGTGTCTCGGCGAAAGGAGTCCTCTGTGCGGAGGGAGCGGCGGTTGACTGTGAGCTTCCGTACGGGGAACGGGGATGCCGAGGGGCGCTGAGCGCCCGGAAGGATCCGGCCAAAGGTTCGCCCCAAGGCCCCTCTCCAGCCTCTTACCCGTAAGGGTACGACCAGACTCCCCCCTTGCCCAGGGGCGCTGGAAGGCACCGGCCGCGACTGGCTGACCCCGGAGCATGCCTGAGGGAGCAGCGTCACGCAACGCCCGGCCCCGCCCCTTACGCACAACAATCATCCGGACACGGTGAGTTACACCTCGGCGAGCTCCGCGTTATCCCTGCGTGCCCACTCAGACTCACCGACAGGGCGGAAGCCGCCGCCTTCCGTCCACCGCGCTCCGCTTCGACTTCCGCGCGCACCAGAACGACGACGACCAGGACCCGGAGGCGGAGTCCGCGGCCCGCGCCTCCGCCGCTGCCACGGGGCTGGTCCGCTGGGGCGCGTTCAGCTGTGCACTGGTCCCGCTCACGCTGCTGACCTGCGACGTCGCGCTGCCCACGGTCCTGGGCGTGGCTGCCGGACTCACCGTCGTCACGGTGGCGTGCGGGGTGCTGCTGCGCCTCTCCGAGCACGCGCACGCACAGCGGGACCTCGGCCGTTTCACCGCCGGCAGACCGGGCCCTCACCGGGGCCGCCACAGCCGGACCGGCACGGGTCTGCACCGGGGCGGACGGCACTGGGGAACCCCGGGTCAGCCGTAGCGGCTGAATTCACACCGGCGTACGCCGGTTCTCGGGGGCGCACGTTTGAGGGTTGTCCGAATCCCAGATGGGGCCCCCGTGTTTTTCGGCCAAATTTGTTCCTGGTCACGGCAGTTGAGCCCGCAACTTCACCACCCCTCGCCACCTGCGAGGAAAGGACCGACGGTCACGTGTGGCTCATACGGCGGCGGGGCAGGGACGGCATGCGCACTTCCCAGTGGCGTCACCGAATGGAACGCTTCGTGATCGAATGCTTCACGCCAAGTTGCCATGTCGACATAGCGTCGAGTGTCGAACTTGTCCCACCGGCCACGTCCGACACAGTAGATTCGATCTTGGCTTTCGCCGCGGGGGAAACGTGCAGGACCGAGAGGACGCGACGATTGAGGGGGGCTGACTTCCGGTGAGCGTTCCAAAGAGCCATCAGGACTCGACGAACGGCCCGGCGACGACCCGCAAGCTGGCCGCACGGCGGCGCCGAGAGATCGTGTCGGTACTGCTGTTCAGCGGAGGTCCCATCTTCGAGAGCTCCATACCGCTCTCCGTCTTCGGCATCGACCGCCAGGACGCCGGGGTCCCCCGCTATCGGCTTCTGGTGTGTGCGGGGGAGGACGGGCCGCTGCGTACGACCGGCGGGCTCCAACTGAGCGCTCCCTACGGGCTGGACGCACTGTCCCGAGCGGGCACCGTCGTCGTCCCGGCCTGGCGGTCGATCACCCAGCCGCCGCCTGCCGCGGCTCTGGACGCCCTTCGCAGGGCGCACGAGGAGGGGGCGCGCCTGGTCGGGCTGTGCACCGGGGCCTTCGTGCTCGCCGCCGCGGGGCTGCTGGACGGGCGACCCGCCACGACCCACTGGATGTACGCGCCGACGCTCGCCAAGCGCTACCCGTCCGTCCACGTCGACCCGCGCGAGCTGTTCGTCGACGACGGCGACATCCTCACCTCCGCCGGCACCGCGGCCGGCATCGACCTCTGCCTGCACGTCGTACGCACCGACCACGGGAGCGAGGCGGCCGGAGCCCTCGCCCGCCGCCTCGTGGTGCCTCCCCGACGCGGCAGCGGCGCGGAGGGAGGAGCCCATTCACGCCACCTGGACAGGTCTTTACCCGAGGAAATGGGCGCGGACCCGCTCGCCGAGGTCGTCGCGTGGGCGCTGGAACACCTCCACGAACAGTTCGACGTGGAGACGCTCGCCGCTCGTGCGTACATGTCCCGGAGAACCTTCGACCGGCGCTTCCGCTCCCTGACGGGCAGTGCACCCCTGCAGTGGCTGATCACCCAGCGCGTGCTCCAGGCTCAGAGGCTGCTGGAGACCTCCGACTACTCGGTCGACGAGGTCGCCGGGCGCTGCGGCTTCCGCTCTCCCGTCGCGCTGCGCGGCCACTTCCGTCGGCAGCTCGGCTCGTCGCCGGCCGCCTACCGGGCGGCCTACCGCATCAGGCGGCCGGAAGGAGCCAACGGGGGCAACGGTCACGGGGGCGACGACGGGGGTCCGGGCGGCGCAGAGGGAGGCGGCCGCGGCTCCGCGCCGATGCATCAGAGCGACGCGACGGTTTCCGGCGGCGTGGGCAACGGCGGCCATCACGGAATGCTGCACGCGGCCGGCCCCTACGCCTCACGCGACCTGCGTGACGCCCCCCGCGTCCACCGCGACTCCCGCCAGGAGGGCCCGGAGCCCGGCAAGCCCGAATCGGATGCCTGGGCCCCCAGAGTGCCGGGACAGCGGGGCCGCGGCTGACCGTGTGGACGTAGGGTGAAGCGCATGAATGACCGCATGGTGTGGATCGACTGCGAGATGACGGGCCTCTCGCTGTCCGACGACGCGCTCGTGGAGGTGGCCGCCCTGGTCACCGACTCCGAGCTGAACGTACTCGGGGAGGGCGTGGACGTCGTGATCCGTCCTCCGGCACGGGCGCTGGCCTCGATGCCGGAGATCGTGCGTGAGATGCACACCGCGTCGGGCCTGCTCGACGAGCTCGACGACGGCACGACCCTGGCCGATGCCGAGGCGCAGGTCCTGGAGTACGTGCGGAAATACGCGCCGGACGCGGGCAGGGCGCCGCTGTGCGGCAACTCGGTGGCCACCGACCGCGGCTTCCTCGCCCGAGACATGGCCGAACTGGAGGCGCACCTCCACTACCGCATCGTGGACGTGTCCTCGATAAAGGAGCTGGCACGCCGCTGGTACCCGCGCGCGTACTTCAACAGCCCGCCGAAGAACGGCAACCACCGCGCCCTCGCGGACATCCGCGAGTCCATCGCGGAGCTGCGCTACTACCGGGAGGCGGTCTTCGTACCCGCGCCCGGACCGGACGCCGACAGTGCGAAGAAGATCGCGGCCAAGCACGTGGTGCCGCCCGCCTCCTGAGGCCGGCGGCACGTCGGCGGCAGGGGCACCGCGCGAGCCCCACGGGGCCGTCGTCGCGCAGGAACCCGTGCGCGAGCACCCCGGCGCACCCTGTACACTCTTTCTCGGCCGGACGGAAGAGCGAGCCGGTCGTGGTGGATGTAGCTCAGCTGGTAGAGCACCTGGTTGTGGTCCAGGATGTCGCGGGTTCAAGTCCCGT
Source organism: Streptomyces bathyalis (assembly GCF_015910445.1). Lineage (NCBI taxonomy): Bacteria > Bacillati > Actinomycetota > Actinomycetes > Kitasatosporales > Streptomycetaceae > Streptomyces > Streptomyces bathyalis. Next base: position 5,161,275 of record NZ_CP048882.1, on the reverse strand, counting down.
CATTCACCCTCACTGATCAAGGCCCTCACCTGGGGAAACCGGGCGGGGGTCTTTTTCGTGCGCCGTGGGAAGCCTCGTGGTTCGCCGTCGGCGCCGACGGCCCCGCGCCGGGCGGCCGTTCGGGACGGGCGGACGGCGCCCCGTACAGCCGCGTGGGTGAGCGGTGCGACCGCTGGGGATGCGGCAGCCGCGAGGCGGACCGAGCCTGGTGGGAACGGACGGCGGTCCGGGGTGGCCCAGGGAGAGGACTCGATACCTATGGCAGGTCCACAAGACCCGAACGGCCCTCAGGACCCTCACAGTCCGCACGGCCGGCGCCGCCGGAACGGGGAGTCAGGGCAGTCCGGCCGTGAAGGCCAGGACCAGGGGTCCGGCGCCCAGGACGGCCCGTTCGAGACCTTCGACCCCACCAGGGGCTACTACACCCCTGCCGCCCGCTACCCCGACCCGTACCGCAATTCCGGGACGTACGTGCCCGAGAAGCGGACGAACGGCTTCGACCACGACCGTCCGCCCGGCGGCCGGGGACGCGTGAGCTTCGTGCGGCTGTGGGCGGGGGGCGTCGTCGTGGCGCTGGTGGCCGCGCTCGCGGCGGCGGTCGCGCTGCTGCTCGTACGTGGCGTGCTGGACATCCCCGTCTTCGCGCCCGAGGAGGAAGGCACGATGGAGCTGACCTCCACGGGGCAGCTCGCGCTGGGCTCCGCACTCGCCGCGCTGGCGGCCACCGCCGTGCTGCATCTGCTGGTGCTCGCGACGCCGCAGCCGGGGCGTTTCCTCGGCTGGATCATCGCGCTGGGCACGGCGGCCGTGATGCTGCTGCCCTTCACCTCCGACGCGAGCTGGGAGGCGAAGGCAGGCTCGGCGGGCGTCTATCTCGTGATCGGTGTCGTTGTCGGCACCCTGCTGTCGACGGTCGCGCGGACCGCCACCACCAACGGCGGGCGCCGCTGACGCCTGTGCGCTCTCGAGGCGTGGCAAGGCCCTCACCGGGACGCCTCTCCGGTGAGGGCCTCATGCTGGCCGGGCGGGATGCCTCGCGGTCTACGCGATACGGACTCCGTGCCGGGCCAGGTAGGTGACGGGGTCGACCTCGGTGCCGTAGCCCCGCTCCTTGCGTACTTCGAAGTGCAGATGGGGGCCGGTCGAGCGGCCGGTGTTGCCCGATTCACCGACCACGGTGTTCGCGCGGACGACGCGCCCCGACCGGACGGTGATCTTCGAGAGGTGTGCGAAGAGGACGTGCTTCCCGTCCTTCATGTGAACGATCACGGCTCTGCCGTACGCGCCTGCCTCCCCGGCGAGTTCCACCCTCCCGGTGCCGACGGACCGTACGGGGGTGCCTGTGGGGGCGGCGAAGTCGATGCCTGTGTGATGGCCGGCCGCCCACCCTCCGGGGACTCCCCACCGTTCGGATATTCGGGCGGCCTTCGTTATGGGTCGTGAGTAGGAGAACGCCGGCGTGCTGTGTGCATGTCGCTCGTGTCTTGGCGCCTGTTCGTGCCCGGCGCCGTCGGACGCCGGTGCCAGTGTGTGGGGCCGGCTGTTCACCGACGCCGAACCGGCGAAGCCGCATATGGATACGGCTGCCGCGAGCCCGCCGGTCAATATCCTCCTGACGATGCTGCCTGACTCTCGCCGCGTCTCAGGTGTCATACCTGGCAGCAAAAGTCACCCGCTGGGCGCCCGCACGCGGGAGTTGTCCGGAGGGGTGACGACCTCGGCTCTCCGTCACCCTCTGGGGTGAGGTCCGGGTGTGGCAGCGGGAACATGCCTCTGGCGCGGGCGGGACGGCCGGCCGGGCGGCTCGCTGACGGAGCCGTGTGACGGGGTCGGCCGGTCGCGGCGTTGCGCGCTGACCGGAAGAGACAGGGAAAGAAAGAGTGGGGCGCAGCGGGGTGTGGGGGGAAGGCGCTGCGCCCCACTCTCATCCGGGGGCCGGCCGCCGGGCGGCCGGCGCGTGCGGGACGTCAGCCGGTGAAGGCCTTGGCGAAGGCGTCAGGGCCCTGCTCGATGCTCGAACAGGTCGGGTCCGCCTGGTCCTTGGGGCCTCCGGGGCATTCCTTGTCCCTGGTGGCCGACCACATCGACAGCCAGCCAAGGTTCTTCTCGTCGGCGAACTTCTTCACCTCGGCCGCGTCATCCGTCTTGAAGATCTCGACGTTGACGTCGTTGACGCCGATCATCGGCGTGACGGCCACGGTCTTCCACGCCTTGGCGTCGTCATCGATGCCCAGGGCCGACTTGACCTGCTTCTGCGTGGCCGTTGCGGCGTCGATGGCGTACTTGCCCATGTCGCCGTCGTAGGCCGGTCCGTAGTCCATGGCCATGATGTTGACCGCCGAGACCTTCACGCCGTTCTTCTTGGCGTTCTCCAGCAGGCCGGTGCCGTCCTGTGTCAGTCCCTCGGGGAGCACCGGCAGGGTGAAGGAGACGTCCAAGTCCTTGTGCTTCTTCTGGAGTTGGGCGATCGCCTGGGCACGGCGCGTGTTGGCCTCGGTGTTGGGCAGCGCGGATCCCTCGATGTCGAAGTCGGCCTTCTTCAGGGCGAACGCCTCGATGACCTTGCCGTACGCCTCGGCCAGTTCACCGGCCGAGTTGCAGGCGAGGCCCAGTTCGGAACCGGCCGCACCGCCGAAGGAGACCCGCACGTCTCCGCCCTTGGCACGGAATTCCTCGATCTGCTTGGCCACGGCGTTGGAACCGAGGTCCTCGGTGCCGCCCCACTTGGGGGTGCAGCCGCCGCCGGAGGTGATGAAGGCCAGGTTGAACTCCTTCACGCCGGTCTTCTCGGAGCTCTTGAGAAGGTCGAAGGACGGCTGGAGCGAGGTGTCGACGTACGGCGCGAAACCGTCCGCCGCCGAGGGCTTCGCCTTGCTCCCGCCGTCACGGTGCTCTTCACCGGCGCTCGCGTTCCCGGCGAACGCGAAGGCCGAGCCGGCGACTGCCGCCGCGGCGGCGACGGCCACGGCGAGCTTCACTTTCCGGCTGCTCCGAGGGGGCTGTGCCGCAGGGTTGTTCGTCATCGTGGGGATGCCTCATCAGTGTGGGGGTGATGGTGCGGACCAGCAGCAAACTAGCGGGGCCGAGTCGGACAATTCCCCTGTTACGGACGGGAGTTGAAATACTTAGGCCGCGCTTAAGGGAGGGGAATGGTCCGGTTATGGAAAGGCCGAAGCCCCTCAGGGGAGCGGGAATCCCTGCGTACGGGGCGCGGGCCGGACGGGCGCGCCCGGGTGTTGGGGGCGAGGTGGGAGCGAGTCGCGCGAAGCGGCACGCAGGCGTGGGTGCGGCGGGGGCGTCGCAGGGGCATCGCCGCCCTCGGGGACACGACGGCGATCGTCTGCCTCGCAGCACGCGCCCCCACGCGGATCGGCGTCGTGCCGCGATCAAGGCGTCCCGCACACCGACGCCGGCCGCGACCAGGAGACCCGAGCCGTGAAACGAGGGCGGCGCGCCGCGAGCCGCGCAGGTCGCACGAGTCCAGACCTCGGGGGCACCCCGCTCCCGCGAACCGGGCCGCCACCCAGGCCAGTTGGGCGACTGCCACATCCCGCGTACCGACGCCGTCCGCGACGACGCGAGCCGAGCGGCGAGGCGGTGCGACGTGGCGAGGCAGGTGCGACGCGGCGATTCGCCCACCCAGGCCGGTTGAACGGCCACTGCATTCCGCCCACCGCCGCCGAGCGCGACCAGCGACCCGGTAGCGAGTGAGTACGGCACGGCGATCCGCATGCGGCGACGCACAAAGGCGCCGAGCGAGCTCCCCTCGCACTGGCTCAACCGCCCATCCACCCACGCCAGTTGGCCGACCACCACCACCGCAGTGGCAACCCCCGCCGCCGGAGCCGTTCAGCCACGCAGGGCGGCACCGGAAGGGGACATGCGCACCGCAGCGCGCCCGTCAGGCGCGGCGAAGTGGAAGGCGGGAGCGGCGCACACGGTCGGAGCGGCGGCGACCGCGCCGGCGGCGCTCCGCCTCGCCGCCGTCCAGCGTCAGCCAGACCCGTATCTCGGTGCCGCCGAGCACCGACGGACCGATGCGCACATCGCCGCCGGTGGACTCCGCGACCCTGCGCACGATGTCCAGCCCGAGCCCGGTCGAGCCGGGTCGGCCGTCGCCGTGGCCACGCCGGAGCGCGGCGTCCGGGTCGGCTATGCCGGGACCGGCGTCGGAGACGAGCACGATCACCGAGTTGCTCGCGGTCCCGCCGTGGTGGACGTCCACGGAGAACGCCGTGCCCTCCGGCGTGTGCCGGAAGACGTTGCCGAGCATCGCGTCGAGCGCCGCTGCGAGCTCGCCCCGGGCGACGGGCACACGGACAGGTCGGTCGACGCCGGCCAGCCGCGCCTCGCGGCCCTCGTCCTCGGCGAGTGCCGACCAGAACGACATGCGCTCGCGTATCACTTCCGCCGCGTCGCAGGCCGAGGCCTCCATGGTGCCGGTCGTCTGGGCCCGCTGCTCGCGCTGTTCGCGTGCGGTGCTGATGATGTGGTCGACCTCGCTCTCCAGCTTGGCGACCGCCTCACGGGTGTGTTCGGCCGCGTCGCCGTCGCCGAGCGAGGCCGCGTTGAGACGCAGCACCGTCAGCGGCGTGCGCAGCCGGTGCGAGAGGTCGGCCGCCAATTCCCGTTCGTTGGCGAGGAGTTGTACGACCTGGTCCGCCATGGCATTGAACGCGGCGGCGGCGGAACGCAGTTCGCTGGGCCCGTCCTCCGGCACCCGCACGCCCAGCTTTCCCTCGCCCAGGGAGTGCGCCGCGGCAGCCAGGCGCCCCGCCGGGCGAACCATCAGCGTCCCGAGCCGGTCGGCGACCGCCACCGACCCGAGGATCAGTGCGATGCCGACGCCCGCGAGGATGAGCCAGGACGTCGTGACGTTGTGGGTCACCTCGTCGTTCGGGATGAAGACCTCGACGACGGCGAACTCGCCGCTGGCGACGGCCGTGGGCCGCAGCAGCGTGTAGCCGCCCTCCACCCTGACCGTCGAGGCGCGGCCCTGGCGCCGGGCGGTCTCCAGCTGCTCCTTCGTCGCGCGCTGCCGCCCGACCTCGACGGCGCCCTGCGAACCGGCCCTGGCCGAGGACCCCGCCTTCCTGGAGGACGACGATTCCGGGGCCTGCGGCACATGCACGGCGAGGCGGCCTTCACCGCCGGCCTCCGTGCTGACGACGGCCTTCTCCAGTTGCTGCCGGTCCGTCGTGATCGCCAGCACGGGACCGACCGTGGCTGCCTGCCGCTCCGCGTTGGAGAACGCCCGGTCCCGAGCGGTCTCCTTCACCACGAGCCCCAAGGGCACAGCGAAGGCGATCACCACCATGACTGTCACGGCGAGACACACCTTCACCAGTGCCCATCTCATGCCCGTATGTCCTTTCTCACGGCCGCGCCTGCTCCGGCGCCTCCAGCTTCACGCCGACGCCGCGGATGGTGTGCAGATAGCGGGGCCGGGCGGCCGTCTCGCCCAACTTGCGGCGCAGCCACGAGAGGTGGACATCGATGGTCTGGTCGTCCCCGTACGCCTGCTGCCACACCTCGGCCAGCAGCTCCCTGCGCGGCACGACCACGCCCGGTCTGCCGGCGAGGAAAGTCAGCAGGTCGAACTCCCGCCGGGTCAGGTCCAGCAGCGCCCCGTCGAGCTCCGCCTGCCGCCGCAGGGGATCTATGGCGAGGCCCCCCACCTTCAGCACCCGTTCCGTGACCGTGCCCTGCCCCCCTCCCCCGTTGGTGCCGCCGCGCGAGCGGCGCAGCACAGCGGCCATACGGGCCGAGAGATGCTCCACGGAGAAGGGTTTGACCAGGTAGTCGTCCGCTCCGTCATTGAGGAGCCTGACGATCTCGTTCTCGTTGTCGCGCGCGGTGGCGACGATCACCGGTACGTCCGTGATGCCGCGCAGCATCTTCAGCGCCTCCGCGCCGTCCAGGTCCGGGAGGCCCAAGTCCAGGATCACGACGTCGAATCCGTACTGGGCGACTTCGCGGAGTGCCTCCAGCGCCGTGCCGACGCTGCGCACCACGTGCGAGGCGTCCTTGAGGTGTCGGATGAGGGCGGAACGTACGAACTGGTCGTCCTCGACCACGAGCACACGGGCCATGCGCGCACATTAGTCCATACCGAAACGGGAGTGAGCAGGTTGCGGCTATGGTGACAGGGATGGGACGACGAGCACTTGTGCACGCCGCAGCGTGGGCACTGGCCACGAGCGCTGCAGTGACTCTGTCCTGGTTCGGCGTACACACGGTCCTGGCCGGAACGGAATACGATCCGCCGCGGTCGCTGCCCATCGCGGACGGTTCGTCGTCGACGACCGGTCCCGGATCGCCTTCCCCCCAGCAACCCGAGCCGACGCCGTCCCCTTCGAAGTCCGAGCCGCAACCGCCGGAGACGCAGCGGCCGAGCCCTTCCGGGTCCGCGCCCGGCGGCGGGCGCACGACGAGGCCGCCGTCCGAAACGTCCGAGCCGGCACCCGCGTACTCGGGGAGGGTGGAAGGCGCCAGCGTCGCGGGCGGCCGGGCCGTCTTCGACATGCGCGAGGACTACGCGACGTTCGTCTCGGCCACCCCCAACGACGGCTGGGACACGCAGGTTTGGAAGGACACCACCTGGATCCGGGTGACCTTCACCAAGGACGGGCAGTCCTCCTCGATCTTCTGCCGCTGGGACGGCGGCCCGCCGCGCATCGAGTCCTACGACAACGGCTGAGCCGGCTCCCGGCCGAGCGACGACCGCATCGGGGCCGTCGGCGGTCGTCAGGGGGTACGTCAGCGGAAGACGTCGTCGGGCGGCACGGGCGAGGGCGTCGCCGTGGCGTCCGTGACCGGCGCGGCGCCCCCGGCGAACAGGGCCAGGGCATCTCCTGACTGCACGCGTCCGGCATACGGGTCACCCGCCGAGCGCCGCGTCAGCTCCGCGACGGGCAACTCCCGGTCGGCGGCGAGGAGTACAGCGTTGCCGAAGCGCCTGCCACGCAGCACCGAGGGATCGGCCGCGAGGGCCGCGCAGCTGAACACCTCGCGCACGGTGGCGACCTGGGAACGCAGATGGTCCAGCGGGCGGCGCTTGCGCCCGGGCGCCGCGCCGTCGCCGTCGCCCCCTCCCGGCCCGTCCGCGATGTTCGCGGCGTAGAGCCCGTCGGCACGCAGCACACGCCGCACCTCGTGCAGGAATTCGGTGCTCGTGAGATGCGCGGGGGTGCGTGCGCCGGCGAAGACGTCGGCGATGACGAGGTCCGCCCAGCGCTGAGGGAGCCTGGTCAGCACCTCGCGGGCGTCCCCGCCGCGTATCCGTATGCGCCATCCGCGCTCCAGGGGCAGCGCGGTGCGAACCCACTCGATCAGGCCGGTGTCGCTCTCGACGACCTGCTGCGTCGACCGCGGCCGCGTGGCCGCGACGTAGCGGGCAAGGGTGAGGGCGCCGCCTCCGAGGTGCAGCACCCGCAGCGGGCGTCCGGGCGGTGCGGCGAGGTCGATGACGTGGCCCAGCCGGCGCTGGTACTCGAAGCCGAGGTGTGTGGGGTCGCCGAGATCGACGTAGGACTGCGGTGCGCCCTCCAGCAACAGCGACCAGCCGTGCGCACGTTCGGGGTCCGGAACCAGTTCGGCGCTGCCGCCGCCGACCTGCGCGGTCAGTGTCTCCCGCGCCCGGCGGCCCCTGCCACGGGTGCCACCGGCACCACCGCCGCTTCCGGCGCTGCCGCCGCCTCTTCCGCGGTCGCTCTTCGCGCCGCCGCTCCGCCGCTGTCCGCCCTTGGCCACACGTCCAGTATCGCCGCAGAGCGTCAGCGCAGCTCAGTACGGGTGGCAGCTCACTGACAGCGGTCGACGGCCGCGATGGTGCGGGCGGCCTCCCCCAGCGCCGCCCGCAGCAGCGACGCGTCGGTGGCCACTCCGAACGCGTACTCCGGGGGAACCAGCCAGCCCGTGCCGACAAGTGGAGGTTCCTGTGCGACCGTTCGGGGCCGCCCGGGCGTCTGTGTGCAGGCGCTGCCCGGCAGATCCCAGCAGGCGGCGGTGCCCGGCGGAACGAGGAACCCGAGGGTGTCCCCGTCGTACAGCAGAACCGGACCCAGTCCGTCCCGCAGCCGCAGAATGTCCACGGCCTCCAGGCCCTGACGGGCGGGGACGGTCACCAGGTCGCAGGGCACACCGCCCGAGACGGTGCGGACTCCCGAACCGGTGTCCATAGCGACCCTTCCTCCGAGCTCCTCGGCAATGGTCATGCAGAGTTCAACGCCCGTGACCGTCAACGGCTACGGCAGACCACGCCACAAAGGATGGCACTTCATGGCAGATGATGGGTGAGATATCCGTTTTGTAGCGGAACTCTGCGTGCCGAACCTGTCACAGCCGGTACCGTCCGGCCATGGCGTCGTCCTCTTCCGCGTCGCAGGGTCCGCACCGCGCGCCCAACATCGCTTTCCGGCAGCTGCGCGGCGCGCGGTCGCCTGCCGAGTTCGCTGCCGCCGTGCGCCGTGCCGCACGCGAGATCGGTGAGCATGTCGCCTGCGACGCCCGCTACATCGGACGGGTGGAGGCCGGCGAGATCCGCTGCCCCAACTACGCCTACGAGCGGGTCTTCCTGCACATGTTCCCAGGTCGCACGCTCACCGACATGGGCTTCTCCGCCCGTGAGGCCGTACGGGGCCGCACGGCCCGTTCTCCGCAACAGGCTTACGGAGGTGACAAATCGCCGACATACCTGACGCCGCGTCAGCCGGAATCCCGTACGCTCATCGGTCATCACAGCAGCAACCCCAGCATTCTCAGTAATCCCATTAACCGCATTTACCCCAGCAGTGCCAGCGGCTCGGCCGTGGACGACACCGCCGCCTTGACGGCGTCCGGCCTCAACTCCCTGACCTGCACTATCTGTTCAGACTGTTCCGAGATTCACGAGGAGAGCGACGTGCTACGTCGCGCGTTCATGATCGGCGGCCCGGCAGCCGCCCTGACCGCCATGCCGCCGCTGAGCGGCGAGGCCACGGCAGCGAACCGCCACGTCCCGTCCGCACACGCCCACCGGCGCATCGGCGAGACCGAGGCGGAGGCGCTGGAACACGCGGTGCGGCGCATCCGTCTGCTGGACGACCGGCACGGCGCCGACGCCCTCTACCAGCGCGCCGGCGACTCGCTGCGCAGTGCGTACGAACTCCTCGACTCGGGCACCCCCAGCCGTCAGTCCGTCACCGACCGCCTGCACAGCGGTGCGGGTGAACTCGCCATCTCCGTGGGCTGGCTGGCCCACGACTCCGAGCGCTTCGGCGACGCCCGCTCGCACTACGCCGAGGCGCTCGCCACCGCCCGCGTCGCCGGCGACCCGGCGCTGGAGGCCCACGCCTTCTGCAACACGGCCTTCCTCGCCCGCGACGCCGGACGCCCGCGCGAGGCCGTACGGGCGGCACAGGCCGGACAGCAGGCAGCCAAACACCTGGGATCGGCACGGCTGTTGTCGCTGCTCAACCTGCGCGAGGCGGGCGGCTGGGCGGGGCTCGGCGACCGTACCGCCTGCCAGGAGGCGCTGAGCAGGGCGCACACCCTCTTCGAGTGCGGCCGTTCCGACCCCGACCCGGCGTGGATGAGTTTCTTCGGCGAGGCCGAACTGGCTGGCCTGGAGGCGCAGTGCTGGTCGGCGCTGCACGAGTGGGAGCGCGCGGCCGCGCACGCCCGGCGCGCCGTGGCTCTGCAGGACCCGCACTTCGTGCGCAACAGGGCCCTTTTCACGGCCGAACTGGCGGGCGACCTGGCCGCGTTGAACCGACCGGAGGAGGCCGCCGACGCGGGCACGAAGGCGCTCGCACTGCTGGGGCCCGTGCAGTCCTCACGCATCCGCGGGATGCTCGGCACGGCGGCCCGGAGGCTGAACCCGTACGCGGGGGACAGCACAGTCGACGCGTTCCTGACGCAGCAGCGCCGCGCCGCGCCCCGGCCGCGAACGGCCTGACAGCACCGGAGAGAGCCTGATGGCAGGCCTGGCAGCGCCTGACAGGGGTCTGACCCGGGCCTGTCAGCAGCGGCACAGGCACTGACAGGGCCGGCACGCATGCTCCACGAAGGGTCCGCGCGCCGCTCAGTCCAGATGTCCCGTGTCGTTCCAGCGGCTGATCGCCGGCTTGCCGTAGGCCCAGCCGAGCACCGAGAAGGAGGCCGGCGAGAGGGACAGGCATCCCCCGAACGGGGTCTCCTGCCCGAGCCAGCGCGCCCCCAGCACGCGCAGGATGTGGCCGTGCGCGAAGACGAGCACATCGCGGTCCGCCGACCGCGCCCACTCGACGATGCCGTCGGCACGCGCGGCGACCTCGCTCTTGGTCTCGCCGTCGACGACTCCGTCCCGCCAGATGTACCAGTCGGTGCCCGTGTCCTCGCGGATCTGCTTCGTCGTCAGTCCTTCGTACGCGCCGTAGTCCCACTCCCGCAGTGCGTCCCACTCGGTGGCACGGTCGCCGAAGCCGGCGATGTCGCACGTCTCACGGGCGCGGGAGAGCGGGCTGGTGCGCACCTCGGCTCCGGGGAGGCCGTTCCACGGCTCGCTCTTGAGCCGTTCGCCCAGGAGCCGGGCGTCGTCGCGGCCCGATTCGAGCAACGGGACGTCGGTGCGGCTGGTGTGCTGTCCGGTCGTGGACCACTCTGTCCGGCCGTGCCGTACGAGCAGGATGCGCGCTGCCATGGAGAACCTCTTCAGCCGTCGGAGGGTGGTGGCAGACCATGACCGTGGCACTCGGCTGCCGTCGTCCGGCAGCTGCCTGCCTGCTGACTGCCACTGCCCGGCATTCGGTCATCTCTGCCGTTCTCGCCCCATGTTCACCCCTGCCGTCGCCGCGGAGCGGGACAGGCGCGCGGGCGCCGGTGCGGCGTCTGTCGGTTCCGGATGCCACACTTCCGCAGGTAATGCAGTCTTCCGCGAGGGTGCGCCGATGACCCACTCACACGGCAGCGCCGGCGCGCTGCGACGGCGTCTCGCCGAGCTGCGCGGCGGCCCCGACGTCCCGCCGCGCCCGATGGACGCCCGCGCCCTGGCCGCCCTCGCCGCGAACCCGGGCTGCCGGAGGCGGGCACTGCTGGACGGTGCGGGGGTCGACAAGGCCGCTGTGGCCCGCGCGTTGGGGGCGCCGGCGCCCTTCGGCCAGTCCCAGTTCGCCTTCGCCCGAGGCAATTCCTTCGAGGCGAGGGTCAAGTCGGACGGCGGCGCGGAGCTGATACGGCTGCTGTGTGCCAGCACGGGCGAGACGCCGCCCGAGCCGGGCACGGTCGCCCTCCCCGACCTGTCCGCGGACGGCCCGGCGGGCCGTACTGCCCGTACCCGCCTGGCACTTGAGCGGCCGCAGGCCGGGGAGACCGGCGAGGCCACGGACGACGCCGACGGCGGATGGGCCCTGCTCTTCCACCCGATGCTGGCGCTCGAAGTCGCCGGTTCGACGGCCTACCTCGAACCGGACGCGATCGCCGTCCATCCGGACGGCAGCCACACGGTCGTCGAGATCAAGTCCTTCCCGATCCTGGACGGTTCGGCGGATGCCGCGAAGGTCGGAGCCGCCGCCCGTCAGGCCGCCGTCTACGCACTCGCCCTCGGGGAGCCCGGCGTGGAGGGAGCGGTTCGCGAGCACGCTCTGCTGGTGTGCCCGAAGGACTTCTCCAACCTCCCGACGGCGCACGGCGTGGACATCCGCAAGCAGGTCGCCACGACGCGGCGCCAACTGGCCCGTCTCACCCGGCTCGAGGAGATCGCCGCAGCGCTTCCCGACGGCACGGTCTTCGACCCTTCCCGGCCCGTGCCCGAACTGGCCGCCGCCGTCGAGTCGGTGGCCGCGGCGTACGCCCCCGAATGCCTCTCCACGTGCGAGCTGGCGTTCCACTGCCGCGACCGCGCGCGTGCGGCCGGTGCGGTGGAGTCGCTGGGCCGGTCGGTGCGGGGTGAGCTGGGCGGCTTCACGACGATCGACGCCGTGCTCTCGGCAGCCGGCGAACGGCCACCCGAGGGAGGCGATCCCAGCGTGGACCTGGAAGGAAGCGGCCCGGGCTCCGACTCCGGCGCCGGCGCCGAAGGCGGTACGTACGCGGAGGAGCCCGCGGCGGCCGCCCTGCGCCGGGCGGCGCGGCTGCGCGCCGAGGCGCTGGGAGGCGCGCCGTGCTGAACGCCGCCTCGACCAGCGCCACGGGGCTCCGCAACTGCGGGGAGCCACCGTGTCGTTGATGTCCGCGCTCGCCCGTATGGAGGCCGCCGCGGCCGGACGTGCACAGCCCAGGACGACCGTGCGCCACCGGCACCTGGCGGAACGGCCCCTGGTCCTCGTCCCGTTGACCACGGCGGGCGAGGCGGGAGCGCCGCTCGGAGCCATGGTCGGCGCCGACCGCGAGACCCCGGAACTGCTGGTCGTGCCGCAGCCCCGCGACCGCGATCTGCGCTTCGCCTTCCTTGCCGGCCTCGCCGCCGCCGTGCTGCCGCACCTGGAATCGGCACAGGACGACATCGAGTGGGAGGAGCGCAAGGAGACGGACCCGGAAACCGGCAAGAAGGTGCCGGTCCAGGTCGAACTGTGCGCGGACGCACCGCAGTTGGTCGTCCCCAACGGCCCCGGCGCCGACTTCGTACGGCTGCTGGGGCGCTCCATGCGCTTCCGGCGCACCGCCGAAGAGGACCCGGACGGAGGGTCCGCCGGCCTCCCTCCCGACTCGCAGCAAGGGCAGCAACCACAGGCCCGGGCGCAGTACTTCGTCCCTCCGCGTGTGCCGCTGCTCGGCCGCTGGCTGACTCTGTACGGCGAACGCGCCCGTGTCCCCGGCTCCTCACTGCTGGTGTCCATGACCGAGCTGCTGGCGCGGCACTGGGCCACCGGCCAGAGCGCGTTGGAGGACCAGCACCTGGGTGCACTGCTGGCGTGGATCGACCCGCCGGACGGTCTGAAGGGCGGCGAGGCGGCGCTCCGGGCGGAGGTCCAGCGGGACGGTTCGGGGCAGTTGCTGTGTCCGCCCGCGGGCCCGGCCACCGACCCCGCGTTCGACAACAGGCTGCTGTCCCCCGCGATCGACCGCTTCGACGCGGGCGTCCCCGGCGCGGAGGACGAGGTGCGCGAGCTGATCGCCTCCCAGCTGCGACCCGCGTGGGACGCCGTGTGGCGCGGCATCGATCTGCTGCGGACGCTGCCGGAGGGCGAGCACGTGGCGGAGCGCTTCAAGCGCGACCGCTGGTCCTACACCGCGCACCGCGACCGGGTGCGCGCTGGGGAACCGCCGCAGCCGCGGCGGGACGACGCCGTGACCGCTGCCGCCAAGCTCGCACAGCGCGAGCGCGAACAGGCCCGGCTGGAGGCGCAGGAGGCGCTCGACGATCCCCTCGTCATGGCCGAACGGCGGTTCTCGGGCGAGGCGTTCGCGGGTGAGGTCGTCTCGGTGGAGATGGCGTACTCGGAAGGCAAACGGGCCATGCCGCGCCCGCTTGTCACGGTGAGAACGCAGGACCGTCCGCATCTCGGCGACGGCGTCAAGGCACACCGCGTGATGGACGAAGGCGCCCGGCAGAGCGCCGAGTTCGTACGGAAGGACGACCGCGAGCCCGGCCTGGTGACGCTGCGGCTGACCGGAGGCATGGGGCGCGGCAAGGAGCCCGCTCCCGGAACGGTGCCGGAGGAGGGCGAGCGGCTGTGCTGGACGCTCTTCGAGCACGCGCCGCGCGGCGGTCCCGGGCTGCCCGAGGTGGAGGACACACCGTGGACGCACGGCGGGCCGCCCGCCGAACCCGTCTCGGCGGGGCCCGCCGGCGCTTCGGCACCCGCCGGAGCCGCGGCCTCCCACCCGCAGCACCCCGAACCCGACCCCGTCACCAGTGAGGACCTGCTGTGAGCGCGCCCCCTCACCCCTCCGCGGCCACGACCGCGGCGCCCTCCGGTGAGACCGATCCCGGCGAGGCCGCGTCCCTCGCCACCGCGGCGATCCTCCACGACACGCTGCACGGCTCCCACCGGGGCGTCGTCGTGGACTCGCCGCCCGGCGCGGGGAAGTCGACTCTGGTCGTACGTGCCGCGCGTGAACTCGCCGCGGCCGGGCGGCCGTTGATCGTGATCGCTCAGACCAACGCCCAGGTCGACGACCTCACCGGGCGGCTGGCCACCGCCGACCCCGAGCTCCCCGTCGGACGGCTGCACAGCAGCGAGACCCGCCCGTACGATCCCGCGCTGGACGAGCACCCGAACGTCGTCACCTCCGCGAAGATCGCCGATCTCGCCGCACTGCCCGTCGTCCTGTCCACCGCCGCGAAATGGGCCTGGGTGAAGCGGGGCGAGGGCGAGGAGCCGTGGGCCCACGCGATCGTGGACGAGGCGTACCAGATGCGCTCCGACGCGCTGCTGGCCGTGGCCGGGCTCTTCGAGAGGGCTCTGTTCGTCGGCGATCCGGGCCAGCTCGACCCGTTCAGCCAGGTGGGCGCCGAGCAGTGGGCGGGCCTCACTCACGATCCGTCGGCGAGCGCGGTGACCACCCTGCTGTCCCACAATCCCGATCTGCCGCAGCACCGGCTGCCGGTCTCGTGGCGGCTGCCCGCCTCGGCCGCGCCGCTGGTCTCGGACGCCTTCTATCCGTACACGCCCTTCCGCAGCGGCAGCGGGCCCGGCGACAGGCGGCTCGTCCTCGGGACGCCGGCGGGCGACTGCGCGGCGGACAGGGTGATCGACGAGGCGGCCGGCTCGGGCTGGGGTCTGCTGGAACTGCCCGCACGGCTGACACCGCGTACGGACCCCGAGGCCGTCGCCGCCGTGGCCCAGGTCGTCGGCCGCCTGCTCACCCGCGACGGCAGCAGCTCTGACGAACGCTCGCCGGGGCCGGTCCCGCTCACCGCCGACCGGATCGCGGTCGGCACGGCGCACCGCGACCAGGCCGCGGCGGTACGGTCCGCGCTGGCCGGGCTCGGCCTGCCGGCCGAGCTGCGCGCCAGAGACGTCACCGTCGACACGGCGAACCGGCTGCAGGGCCGGGAGTTCGACGTGACGGTGGTGCTCCACCCGCTCTCCGGCCGCCCCGACGCGACGGCGTTCCATCTGGAGACCGGCCGGCTGTGCGTGCTGACCTCACGGCACCGGCACGCGTGCGTCGTCGTCTGCCGCGCGGGCGTCCCGGAACTGCTCGACGATCACCCCGGCACCGAGCCCGTCCAGCTCGGAGTCTCCGTGAAGTTCCCCGACGGCTGGGAGGCCAACCACGCCGTGCTCGCGCATCTGTCGGCGCACACCGTGCGCTGGCGGGAGTGAGCCCGGGGCGAGCCGCGCGTGCGCCGGAGCCCGCGGGCGGACGCCGTGCTCCGCAGCCGTGTGGCCGCCGACCTGCACAAGGGGCCGTCGAAGCGGGACAATGGTCGCGGCCACGACACATGGAGGTAGGCACATGCCCGAGCCGCATTCGGCTCCGGACCCGCGCGGTGGCACTCCGCGCTTCCGCCGACCCGCACCGCTGCTCTTCGAGCCCTCGGACAGCAAGGAGGACTCAGAGCAGTTCTTCGACCTGGACACGATCACGGACCCCCGTGAACTGCTGGAGCGCTCGACCGAGCTGGCACTGGCCTTCCGTGCCGCGGCCGACCGCGCAGTGGAGTTCCAGGCGATGGCGGCGGCGCAGCTCGCCGACCCCAAGCGCTTCGACCGTCTCTCCGACGCGGCCGTGGCCGAACGCGGCGACTGGTCGGAGGACTACGCGCGGAAGATGATCGAGTTCGGCCGGGAGCTCCTCGAGGACCGCGGACCGCAGTAGCGCGCGGAGGCCGCGACATGGATTCCGGCAAGACGCGGGGCGCGAGAACGTCCTGAAAGCGGCTTGCGTTCCGACGCGGTGACAGCGCCAAGTCATCAGGCATATGCAGGGCGTGCACAATACTGCAGCCCGCCCCCGCTTGTCCGATTTTCTATTCAAAGTTCAAAAACAGAACCTCATGTCCGGTACATCTGTTCCTCATGAGTGACTGGCAGCGGGGAACCACCACACCCCCGCATCCCCACCCCGTCGGCATCCCCGACATCTTCGAGCTCGCCTCCGACCCGGCGCCGCACAGCACGACCTGCACCGCCACGCCGGGCGCTTCCTGCGTCACACAGGCCGGTGCCGACTGGCTCGCCTCCGCCTGCACGCTCCCGGCCAGCGTCCACGCCCTGTGGCTGCACCGGCCCGGCTCACCCAGCGTCCTCCCGTGCGGCACGGCCTTCGACGGGGTGAGTGCGGCACCGCTGACCGGCCGGCTGATCCTGGAGCAGCTGTGGTCCAGCGGACCGGGGAGCGGACCGGTGGCCGTCCACCGTGGGCGCCTCCTCCTCTTCGCCGCCCCGGGTACGGCTCAGCGGCTGGCGGCCCTGCTCAGCTGGGGAGAGTGGCGCACAGGGGGCCGATGGGCCGGCGGATCGCCTGCGGAAACGTTCCCCTCCCTGCTCTGCCTGGGCTTGGGCGACTCCGTGACCATCCCCGCCCTGCACTGTGAACACCAGCCCGAGCACGAGGATGGGCACACACCCGTGGGCGCTCACGCGCGTAAGGCCGGCCAGTCCCGCTGGCTCGTCGCGCCCGACGTCCGCCACCCCTGGCTGCCCGGCCCGGAAGTGCTGCTGCGAGCCTGCGTCCGCCCCCGCCGGCGCCGTCCACGGCAGCGCCTCCAGACGCCCGTACGCGCAGGTCGGAGCCCCGCGAGCGTCGAAGAACCGATTTCCGGAACAGCGGACCGTGATGCTAGGGTCTATGACGTCACCAGGCGCCGCTAGCTCAGTTGGTTAGAGCAGCTGACTCTTAATCAGCGGGTCCGGGGTTCGAGTCCCTGGCGGCGCACGAGGACGAGGGCGAAGCCGATCGCGGAAAGTGCGAACGGCTTCGCCCTCGTCGTTCTTGCCCGGCTGCGCCTCGCGGAGCGGGGGCTTCGCCGCCCGCACCCCCCTTGCCAGGGCGAGGACAAAGAGCATTCGGCGAGGACGAAGATCATTCGCGGCTCATCGCCCTTCAGAGCCGGCGGTTCCCAGCGTGGCTCGCACTCCGCTACGCCCCGTCCTTGCGGGTCACCTTCACCCGCCAGCCGCCGTCCGACGTGCGTCCGGTGACCTCCACCCGCACCCCGCCGCCGCGGTCGGTCGTGTAGCTCTCACCCTCGCCCAGCGGCGCGTCCGCGAGGGACGGGTAGACCGAGCCGTCGGAGCAGCCATGGGTGCCGGGGTGCCCGTCCACGACCTTCACGGGTCCGTACGTGGAGGCGCGGTCGCTGCGGACCCAGTACAGGAGCACGCCCTCCGCGCACAGCCCCCGGTCGTTGCCCTCGGAGTCGCGGGCCTCTATCGCCAGCGCCTCGTACCGGCCCGTGCGTGCGACGGCCAGCCTCCGGTCCCCACGGCTGCCCAGCGGGGCCGCGCCGAGCGAGCGCAGGTTGTGCGTACTGGCCCCGGCTTCGGACGGCACGCAGCTGACGTTGCGCCGGGTGAGCCAGCCGAGCTTCCACTTCTCCCAGGCGAAGAGATCGGGAGCGAGCCCGAACTGGCTTCCCATGAGGTCCCAGTCCCCCACGTAGGTGTCCCAGTCGGCCAGGTTGGAGGCCGGACGCTGGTACAGGTCCGGCAGGTCGAAGGCGTGGCCGGTCTCGTGTGCCAGGACGTGGCGGTCGGGCGGGCTCTGCTCGAAGACCGTGACGAGCCGGCGCAGCTCGGTGCCGTCGGCCTCGATGGGGGTCTCGAAGTTCACGACCTTCGTCGCGTCCGAGTCGACGCCCCGCGCGTCCGGGTCGGCCACGAGGTAGACCAGGTCGTACCGGCTGAAGTCGACGCTCGGGTCCGCCGCGGCGACAGCGTCCCGCAGGTAGTCCGTGCGCTGCCGCTCGTTCCAGTCACGCCTTATCCCGTACGAGCGGGAGCTGGAGGGCATGCGGATCCAGCGCTTGCCGGCCGTGGTGTGGAGCCGGAACTTGCCGTACGAGGCGCGTTTGTAGAAGTCGGACGTGGCCGGGAAGTGGTCGGCGGTCAGCTCCCGCGGCGTGGTCTGCGGCCGGGAGTCGGGGAAGGACAGGAAGAGCATGGCGGCGTCTATGCGGTGCCGGGGCCGCGGATAGGCCGGGTCCCAGCTGTCCACCCCCATGGAGTGGTGGGCGCCGGTCCGCGGCAGGGCGCACGGTGCGGCGACGGCGACGGCGGTGATCGGTCCGGCGAAGAGGCCCATGCCGACGAAGGCCATGAGCGCCACGAGGACCGCTGCCGCGCGGCGCCATCCGGACATCACGGAGGAGGGTCTCCGGGAGCCGTGCTTGGTCGAACGCGCCACGTGTGGACCTCACTGGGACGGGAGTAAGGACCCTTCAACCGTTGCCCGGAATGTCCGCTAAGTCCTGTTCCGTTAGACCATGCGCGTGAGCGGCAATATGGCTACTGTGTGTGATGCGCTGCCTTACGCGGACGACCCCGTTCTCGCACTCATGCCGGAACGGTCACCCTCGCGTTCACTCTTACGTCCCACGCGCACCAACGCCCCGGTGGGACGCCGTGGTTGCTGGCTCCGCTCACGCCCGAACCTCTATGATCGGCACATTTCCAGCGCGGATCGCCACGCAGCATCTCGGGCCGACCGCCCGGCCGATTCGCACGCGACGAGCCCCCCGGCGGGAGCGATTGGTGAACGGACCCATCGAAGGACCGGGCAGGAACTCCGGCGAGAGCACCGGGACTTCACCGCAGAAAATCACGCAGCGTGGCCGCGTCCGGGGTGGATGGCACGGACGGTCGGAGTGGCGGGGCCGGAAACGGGAGAGCGACTTCCGGGCCGCCTTCAACGCCGCGCGCCTCGCGATGGCCATCGTCGACAGCGACGGCAGGGTCGTCAGTGCCAACGACGCCCTCGGCACACTGCTGGGCGCCGCGCCGGATTCGCTCGTCTCCACCTCCCTCACGGACCTCCCCTCGCTGGGGCTGGACGGAAGCGTGATCCGCAACGGGCTCGGCGTGGCGGCCCGGCCGCACCAGGTCGCTCCGGGCACGGCCCCCGGAGCCGCCGTCCCGCGCACCGCGACCACGTGGGAGACGTCCGGTGTGAACTGCACGCGGCGTCTGAAGAACCCGGACGGGCACACCTTCTGGGCGGAGATCTCGCTCATGCCCACCGAGCACGACGGCGAGACGCTGCTGTCGGTGGCCGACGTCACCGAACAGCGCGAGCTGCGCGACCGTCTCCGCCATCTCGAGATGCACGATCCGGTGACGCGCCTTCCCAACCGCACCCTCTTCTTCGAGCGTCTGGCGACGGCCCTCTCCGACACCGCCACCGGCCGCGTCGGCATCTGCTATCTCGACCTCGACGGGTTCAAGGCCGTCAACGACACCATGGGGCACCGGGTCGGGGACGAACTGCTCGACGCGGTCGCCCGCCGGCTCATCCAGTGCGCGGAGGACGGCGGTCAGCGGCACCTCGCGGCACGGCTGGGCGGTGACGAATTCGCGCTGCTCGTGGACGGCTCGACCGGCACGGAACAGCTGACCACCCTGGCCAAGGCCACCCTGAAGGCCCTTCAGCAGCCCTTCGACCTGGGCGGCCAGCGGCTCACCGTCTCCGCCAGCATCGGCGTCGTGGAACGCGAGGCGGAGGGCACCGACCCGACGCAGCTGATGCAGGACGCCGACACGACGCTGTACTGGGCGAAGGCCGACGGAAAGGCGCGCTGGACGCTCTTCGACCCCGAGCGCAACGCCCACCGGATGACCCGTCAGGCACTCTCGTCCGCGCTGCGCGGCGCGGTGGAGCGGCGCGAGTTCGTACTGGACTACCAGCCGATCGTCGGCCTCGACGACGACCGGTTGGTAGGCGTCGAGGCGCTGGTGCGCTGGCAGCATCCGCAGTTCGGCAAGCTCGGACCGAACCGTTTCATCGGTCTCGCCGAGGAGAACGGCGCCGTCGTACCGCTGGGCCGCTGGGTCCTTGAGGAATCGTGCCGCCAGGCGAGGAAGTGGATGCTCGCCCACCCGGGCCCTCCGGCATACGTCAGCGTGAACGTGGCCGTGCGGCAGGTGTGGGACTCCGACCTCGTCGCGGACGTGCGCCGCGTGCTGGAGGAGACCGGACTGCCTTCGTCTCTGCTCCAGTTGGAGCTGACGGAGTCCGCCGTGATGGGCTCCGCGGGGCGTCCCCTGCAGGCCCTGCACGCCCTGAGCGAGATGGGCGTCCGCATCGCGATCGACGACTTCGGCACCGGCTATTCGAACCTGGCGTATCTCAGTCGGCTCCCGGTGCGCGTGCTGAAGCTGGACGGCAGCTTCGTACGGGGCTTCCGCGCGGCGCGGCATCCCAATCCGGCGGACGAGACGATCGTCACGGCGCTGGTACGGCTCGCGCACCAGCTCGGCCTGACGGTGACCGCCGAGTGCGTCGAGAACCCCTCACAGGCGGACCGGCTCCGCCGCATCGGCTGCGACACCGGGCAGGGCTGGCACTACGCCAAGCCCATGCCGGCCCACTGCATCGGGGCACTGCTCCGCTAGCCCGCCGCAGGCTCCGCGCACGGCGGGCCGTTCGCCCGGCTCCAGTCCTTGCGTCCCGTCGCGGCGACGGTGACACCGAGGCCGATCATCGTGAGCCCGCCCGCCCCGCCGACCAGTGCCAGCCGC
Source organism: Streptomyces bathyalis (assembly GCF_015910445.1). Classification (NCBI taxonomy): domain Bacteria; kingdom Bacillati; phylum Actinomycetota; class Actinomycetes; order Kitasatosporales; family Streptomycetaceae; genus Streptomyces; species Streptomyces bathyalis. Next base: position 5,140,690 of record NZ_CP048882.1, on the reverse strand, counting down.
CGCATGACGCCCATGCAAATCAAGGGCGACCGGTCTCCGCCGCTCCTTTCCGGTGGCAGGCAGCCGGGCCCGCGCCGGATGTCAGGGCAAGGGCAACTCGTAGGCGTCCGCGACGAGTTCGTAGGAGCGGACCCGTGCCGAGGGCGTGTGGACGTTGGCCGTGAGCATCAACTCGTCGGCACCGGTGCGCTTGACGAGGGCGTCGAGCCCTTCGCGTACGGCGTCGGGAGTTCCGTACGTGACGTTGGCCAGCCAGCTCTCCACGAAGTCGCGCTCCCCCGCGCCGAAGTCGTACGCCTCGGCCTCCTCCGGTGACGGTACGAGGCCGGGCCTGCCCGTGCGCAGCCGCAGCATGGCGAGGGCGCCGGTGAGCACCTGGCGGCGGGCTTCGGCCTCGTCGTCCGCCGCCAGGGCGGCTGCGCCGATGAGCGCGTACGGCTCGTCCAGCACGGCCGAGGGTGTGAAGGTCTCGCGGTAGAGGTCCAGCGCGGGCAGGGTGTTGCGGGCCGAGAAGTGGTGCGCGAAAGCGAACGGCAGCCCCAGCCGGCCGGCCAGTTCGGCGCTGAACCCGGACGAACCCAGCAGCCAGACCGGCGGACGCGTCACCTCGCCCTGCACCGGCCCGGGCACCGCGTGGATGCGGGAGTAGCGGTGACCCTCGGGGAAGCCGTCGTCGAGGAAGCGGATCAACTCCGCGAGCTGCTGCGGGAATTCGTCCGCGCCCTCATGGAGGGCGTCGGTGCGGCGCAGCGCGGCGGCCGTCGCCCCGTCTGTGCCGGGGGCGCGCCCGAGGCCGAGGTCGATGCGTCCCGGGGCGAGCGCCTCCAGGGTGCCGAACTGCTCGGCGATGACGAGTGGCGCGTGGTTTGGCAGCATCACGCCGCCCGATCCGAGCCGGATGCGGTCGGTGCGGGCGGCGAGATGCGAGAGGATCACGGCCGGCGAGGAGCTGGCGACGCCGGGCATGGAGTGATGCTCGGCGACCCAGTACCGCGTGAAGCCGCGCCGCTCGGCGAGACGCGCGGTCTCGACAGTGGCTCGCAGCGCGTCGCCGGAGGTGAGTCCGGTGCCGACGTTCACGAGGTCCAGGACCGACAGCGGTACGGGGGCCGTGCCCCTCGCCTCGCCGCGTATGCCGTCACCGCCGCTGCCGTCACCGGACCCGGTGCCTGTGCCGGTTCCTGTGCCGGTTCCTGCCGCGCTGCCTGTGGCGTTGCCCTCGTGCACGGGTGCCGCCCTCCGCTCGCTGGTGTCATGTACGTCCAGCTGTGGTCAACGGCGGGCGGCACTCATCTCTTCCCCGGGCCTCCCGCTCCAGCGCGGCGACCGGGTCGCGCGCGTCAGGCCGTGAAGAGCGTGCCCAGCGCCGGGCAGCGCACCGAGAGGTCCAGCAGCCGCAGGCCCTCCCAGACGGTGACCTGGTTCGCTGTGAGGACCGGCTTGCCCAGCGCGTCCTCGATGTCCTCGATCCACGCCGCGGTGTGCAGTGCGGTGTCGGGGAGCAGCACGGCCTGTGCGTCCTGGTGGTCGCCGCCGCGGGCGAGCGCGAGCACCTCTTCCTGGCCCCAGGTGCCGACCTCCGCGGCGGTGATGATGCCGCTGCCGCGCATGGAGACGACCTCGGTGCCCGCCGCCTTCAGGAAGGCGGTGAAGAGCTCGCCGACATCTTCCGGGTAGGTCGCGGCGATCGCTACGCGCTCCGCGCCCAGGGCCCGTACGGCGTGAGCGAACGCGAAGGAGGTGCTGGAGGCGGGCAGCCCGGCGGTGGCGGACAGCTCGCGCACCTGCTCGTGCGCGCCGTCCCAGCCGAAGACGAAGCTGGCGCTGGTGCACGCCCAGACGACGGCCTGGATGTCGCGCTGCTTGACCTCCTCGACCTTCGCGGCGAGCCGCTTCGCCGAGCCCATCTCCAGCAGGGCGTCGGCCCGGTGCGCGTCCTCGCCGATGTCGGTGTGGACAAGCGGCAGCCGGACGTCGGTGCCGGCGTCCGAGAGGATCCGCTCGAGCCGCGGGTAGTCGTCCTCGGCCGAGAAGCCCGGGTAGAGGAATCCCACCGCCTGCGACTGCGCCGCCGCGTTCGCCATCTGCTCCTCCTGAAGCGTCGCTGGATGATCGGATACCCGGGACCGGTGGCGTTGCCTGCCCGGTCCGGGGGTTCTGGTGACTGATCCGCGTGCGGACTCCCGCATGCGGACTGCCTCGTCGCGCATGTCCGGCCCTCCCATCGTCAGCTGGGTGGGGGCACCTCCCAGCGTCAGCTGGGGGACTGCTGCCGAGTGTGGCGCACCTTCCCGGTCGTACGGACGCGCGCGAGTTCGCACACGGACGTACGAGGGGGGGCCGCCGGCACGGATGGGCGCCGGACTCCCTGTCCGGCGCCTGTTCTTCCGGGGGGCGCCCCGCCCTGGGGCGGGGTGTCTCATCTCACACGGCCGGGGGTCACACCGGCGGCTGGTTGCCGCCGCCCCATTCGTCCGTGTAGCCGGAGGCGAAGCCCTGGTCGTATCCCTCCAGGGGTTCGCCGCTCTCGGTGCCCGCACCCGCCAGCGCCGCCTCCGGCTCGACCGGGAGGACCGTCGGCTCGGCAGCCGGTTCGACGAACTCGACGACCGGCTCGGCCGGCTCCTCGGGCCTGCTGACCGGCAGCGTCGGTGAGGCTGCCATCGCCGCGGGCCCACGCCGTGCCACCGGGTCGAGCAGCGCCTGGTACGGACCCACCGCTTCCTTCCCGATGCGGCGGAGCGCGTCCCAGACCGTGACCTGGTTCGCGGAGAGCACCGGCATGCGCAGTTCCGCCTCGAGCTGCGGGATGACGTCGTACGTCGGCAGGTTGGTACAGCTGATGAAGAGGGCGTCAGGAGCGTCACCGGCGACGGCGTCGCGCGCCATGTCCACGACGTCCCGGTAGGGCACGCGCCAGATCTCCCCGGTCAGCCCGAGATAGCTGCGTCCTGTGACCGCGATCCCGGCCTCGCCGAGGAAGTCCTCCAGCGAGTCGGTGACCGACTTCGTATAAGGGGTGACGACGGCCACACGCATCGCCCCGATCTCCCGGAGCGCGGCGAGCAGCGCACCGGAAGTGGTCAGCGAGGGGATCTCGCCGGCCTCCTCCATGGCCGCGGTCATGGACAGCTCACCGGCGGCGCCGCCGACGAAGCTGCCGGATGTGCACGCGTAGGCCACCACTTCGGGAGCGACCGCGCACAGGGCCTGAACGCCCTCGCGAAGCGTCTGGTGCTCACTGACGAGGCGAGCCTGATCGAGGCTCACCTCGACGGGCACAAAAGGGGTGCGTGTGAGGTGCAATGACACATCGTCCGGCACCCAACGCCACAGCTCCCGATCGAGTGCGAAGTCGAAGGGAGCGACGATTCCGACACCGCGCTGTGGCTGCGGTCCGCCGAGGAAGGAGACATCCATGGGTGAGCCCCAAAGAACGGAGGGGTGGCCTATGGCCAGAAAGGGAAGAAAAGAAAGCCGGTCATTAGCCGGAACGCCGGGACAGATGCCTTCATTGACGACGGTAGTTCGCGCTACCTACCGTGGTCAATCCTCGCATGTGCGCCAGCTTCCCGCGGCCGAGTTGAGCCGTCCCGCCCAGTCAACCGCCCCCTCGTTTCGAAGTGGTTTCCTGCCGATGACCGAGCCCGTCCTCCTTGTCCTCGATGATGATCCATTGCCCCGGCTCGACCGTCTCGCCGGGCGTGCCCGCGTCGAGCACGCGGACGAGAAAAGCCTGGTGGAGAAGCTGCCGACGGCCGACGTGCTGCTCGTGTGGGACTTCCTGTCGGACGCGGTCCGGCACGCGTGGCCGGGGTCCGGGCGGCGCCCCCGCTGGGTGCACACACCGAGCGCCGGAGTCGACCGTCTGCTGCCGGAGCTGGCGGCCTCTCCTGAGACGCTCGTCACGAACGCCAGAGGAGTCTTTGACCAACCCATTGCCGAATACGTGGCAGGGCTGGTTCTAGCCATGGCCAAAGATTTCCGGGGCAGCTGGGAATTGCAACGGCAACGTCGGTGGAAGCACCGGGAGACGAAAAGGGTCGGCGGATCCCGGGCCGTTGTGGTCGGCTCCGGGCCAATTGGCAGAACTATCGGCCGGACGCTGAAGGGACTCGGGGTCTCCGTGGACCTCGTCGGGCGCACCGAACGGTCCGAAGACCCCGATTTCGGACGTGTCCACGGCAACGCGGCGCTCGGCGAACTGCTCGGCCAGGCCGACTGGGTCGTGTGCGTCGCACCGCTGACGGAGGGCACGCGCGGCCTCTTCGACGCGAACGCCTTCGCCCGGATGAGGCCCGACGCGCACTTCATCAACGTCGGCCGCGGTCAGCACGTGATCGAGGACGACCTGGTGGAGGCGCTCGGCAGCAACCGGCTCGCCGGTGCGGCCCTCGACGTCTTCGCCGAGGAGCCTCTTCCCGAGAACAGCGGGCTGTGGGAGGTGCCGGGGCTGCTGATCTCGCCGCACATGAGCGGCGACACGATCGGATGGCGGGACGACCTCGCCGAACAGTTCCTCGACAACTTCGACCGCTGGGAGGCCGGGGAGCCCCTGCTGAACGTCGTCGACAAGAGCCTCGGTTACGTTCCCTCGACCTGATCCCGCGCGGCGCGGACCGGCCTGCCACGCCGGTACCGCGCCCGGTGGCGCTTCTCCCCCATCCGTCCGACGGCCTCCGCTGCCGCCCGCGCGCCCGCGTGCGGCAGCCGCCGCCGGTCTCCCGTCCCCTCGGCCCTGGCCGGACTCGCTCGACTCGAAAGGCTCCCATGTCGGATCTCAGCAGCCTCACCGCCGGACGGCTCGTCGCCGGGTACAGCAACGGAGACTTCTCCCCGATCGAGGCGACGCGTGCCGCGCTCGAACAGGCCGAGAAGGTGCAGCCCCACGTGAACGCCTTCGTCCGCATCGACGGTGACGACGCCCTCGCGCAGGCACGCGAGTCGGCCGAGCGCTGGAGCCGCGGCGAACCGCAGGGCCCGCTCGACGGTGTCCCGGTGACGGTGAAGGACATCCTGCTGCTGCGCGGGAAGCCGACCCTCCGCGGCTCCTGGTCCTCCTCCACCGACGGCCCCTGGGAGGAGGACGCGCCGTCCGTGGCCCGCATGCGCGACGCCGGCGCGGTGTTCATCGGCAAGACGACCACGCCGGAGTTCGGCTGGAAGGGCGTGACGGACAGCCCGCGGCACGGCATCACCAGGAACCCCTACGACACCTCCCGAACGGCGGGCGGCTCCAGCGGCGGCGGCTCCGCAGCCGTGGCACTCGGCGCCGGGCCGCTGACCCTTGGCACCGACGCGGGCGGATCGGTGCGCATTCCTGCCGCCTTCTGCGGGATCTTCGCCCTCAAGCCGACCTACGGCAGGGTGCCGATCTATCCCGCGAGCGCCTTCGGCACGCTCGCGCACGTCGGCCCGATGACCCGGGACGCGGCGGACACCGCGCTGCTGATGGATGTGATCTCGCAGCCCGACGCCCGCGACTGGTCCCAGCTGGCACCGCCGCACGGCAGCTTCCGCGAAGCGGTGAAGAAGGGCGTGCGCGGGATGCGCGTCGCGTACTCGCCGGACTTCGGCGGACGGGTCGAGGTCGATCCGGCTGTCGCCGCCGGGGTGCGCCGCTCCGTCGAGCGGCTGGAGGAACTGGGCGCCCACGTCGAGGAGACCGACCCCGGGTTCGAGGACCCGATCGAGGCCTTCCACTCCCTGTGGTTCGCGGGCGCGGCCCGCGTGACCCAGTACTTCACCGACGAGCAGCGCGAGAAGATGGACCCCGCGCTCCGGGAGATCGCCGAGGACGGGGCCTCGCGCAGCGCCCTGGACTACCTGGCCGCCGTCGACGTCCGCATGGCGCTCGGCAAGCGGATGGGCGTCTTCCACGAGAAGTACGACGTGCTCGTCACGCCGACCACGCCCGGCACCGCGTTCGGGGCCGGCCTGGAGGTGCCGGAGGGTTCCAGCTACCGGCGGTGGACGGAGTGGACGCCGTTCACCTACCCCTTCAACATGACGCAGCAGCCCGCCGCTTCGCTGCCCTGCGGGCTGGACGGCGACGGGCTGCCGATGGGCGTTCAGATCGTGGCCGCACGCCACCGGGACGATCTGGTGCTGCGGGCCTCGCACGCGCTGTACGAGGCGGGGGCCGCGGATGTGCCGGCCCCCGCCCTGGCCGGCAGCGCCTGACGGGCCTGAGTGGTCAGACCCGGCGGAAGTTGAGGGTCTCGCCGAGAGCGCCGGCCCGCCACAGGTCCTGGCAGGCCTCGGCCATCGCGTCGAGGCCCTCGACGACCGCACCCCAGACGATGCCGGGCACCCAGCCGGCGTCGCCGTTGATGAGGAGATTGTTGCGCTCGTAGAAGAGCGCGAGGTCGATGACGGTGGACCGGGTGGCGTGGGCGGCCTGGCCTCCCTGCTTCTCGGCCGCCGCCTCGTAGCCGTACGACGCGGTGCTCAACTGCGTGTCGGTGAAGGTGAAATAGCAGAGATCACCCGGAATGGGCGTGATCGTCGGGTTCTCCAGCGGCGGTTCCTCCGGAGCGAACGGCGGGATCAGTGCGTAGATCTCGTTGCGGGCGTACTTCGCGTGGTAGACGTCGCCCCCCAGGGGCAGCGCGTTCCACACGGCTTCGCAGGTGATCGGGGCGCGGTCGTCGAGCAGCTTCGCTGTGCAGCTCACTCCCCGCTTGTCCAACGACACTTCAATGAACCGCTCGGCCATCGTGCCTCCGCGTCGCGCAGTGGTGATTCGTACGTGTCAATGGTGGCGCAGCGGTCAAGCCCACAACGAGCAGGTCAAGGGCTGAAAACGATCCGCATATCTTCCAGGGGCCTGGGTAGCTGCGCGCCCATGGCTCCACCACCAGGCAAAAACACCGGAAATGCCGGGAAAGCCGGCAGAAGTCTGGGACGCCGCTCGATGCTCGCAGGTGCGGCATCGCTGACGGCGCTCGGAACGCTGGGTGCCACCACGGCCTGCAGCCGTGTGTCCAGCGCCCGAACCGGGGACGGGGGCGATCTGCTGGAGAGACTGAAGGCGCAGGGCACGGTCAGGCTGGGCATCGCGGGCGAGCAGCCCTACAGCTACATCGACACCAACGGTGAGCTGACCGGTTCCTCCCCTGCCATCGCGCGGGTCATCTTCGGACGGCTCGGCATCGACAACGTGCAGCCTCTGCCGACCGAGTTCAACTCGCTCATCCCGGGTCTCAACTCCCAGCAGTTCGACGTGGTCGCTGCCGGCATGTACATCAACCCGGAGCGGTGCCAGCAAGTGATCTTCGCCGACCCCGAGTACGAGATGCGGGACGCGTTCATCGTTCGCAAGGGCAACCCCAAGGGCCTGCACAGCTACAAGGACATCGCCGACAAGGGCGCCAAGATGGCCACCGGCGTGGGCTACGCGGAGATCGACTACGCGAAGGACGCCGGGGTCAAGGAGGGCGACATCAAGCTGCTCCCCGACCAGCTCGCCGGTCTGCTGGAGGTCCAGGGCGGTCGCGCGGACGTCTTCGCGGGCACCGCGATCACGGTGCGCAACGTCGTGAAGCAGTCCAAGAGCGGCAAGACGGAGTACACCGATGACTTCGTGCCCACGCTGGACGGCAAGCCCGACCTGGGAACCGGCGCCTTCGCCTTCCGCAAGAGCGAGAGCAATCTCCGCGACGCCTTCAACGAGGAGCTCCACAAGATGAAGAAGAGCGGCGAACTCTTCCGCATCATGAAGCCCTTCGGGTTCGTCGAGCGGGAGATGACGACCAAGACCGCGAAGGAGCGGTGCAAATGACGGACCTTACCGCGGGTCTGTGGGAGCTGCTGCTGAAGGGCGTCTGGCTGACGGTCCAGCTGACGGTCTTCAGCGCCCTGCTCGGCGCCACCGTGGCCTTCGTGGTCGGTGTGGGCCGCACCCACCGGCTGCGCTTCGTGCGCTTCCTCTCCGGTACGTACATGGAGATCTTCCGCGGAACCTCGGCGCTGGTGCTGATGTTCTGGATCTTCTTCGTGCTCCCGGTCGCCTTCGGCTGGCAGCTCGTCCCCATGTGGGCGGCGGTCCTGGCACTCGGCCTGTCCTACGGCGCGTACGGATCGGAGATCGTGCGCGGCGCGCTCGCGGCCGTGGCCCCGGCGCAGCAGGAGGCGGGCATCGCGCTGAGCTTCAGCCCCTGGCAGCGGCTCACCAAGATCGTGCTGCCGCAGGCGTGGCCCGAGATGATCCCGCCCGCCAACAACCTGCTGATCGAACTGCTCAAGGGCACCGCCCTGGTGTCGATCATGGGTGTCGCGGACATCACCTTCGGTGCCTCGCTGGTGCGCAACGCGACCGGGCAGAGTGCGCCCGTCTATACGATCATCCTGGTGATGTACTTCGTACTCGCCTTCGTCCTCACCCGTGGCATGCGCGTGCTGGAGCGCCATGCCAAGGCGGGTATCGGCCAGGCTCCGCCCGAGAAGAGCCTGGGCGCACGCCGCCGGGCCAGCGTGCCGCGTCAGGCCGACGCCTCCCGTGACGTTCCCACCGCCGGAGGTGCCTCATGACTTGGGACTGGTCCGCAGTCGGCGATTTCATGCCGCGCCTGTGGGACGGCGTGCTGCTCACGCTCCAAGCGCTGGTGCTGGGATCCCTCATCGCCTTCGCCCTGGGTCTGGTCTGGGCGCTCGCCCAGCGGTCGACCCTGAAGATCGTGAGCTGGCCCGTCACGGCCGTCACGGAGTTCATCCGCAACACCCCGCTGCTGGTGCAGCTGTTCTTCCTCTACTTCGTACTGCCCGAGTGGAACATCACCTTCTCCGCACTGGTGACGGGCGTGATCGGCCTCGGGCTGCACTACTCGACGTACACGGCGGAGGTATACCGCGCCGGCATCGACGGCGTGCCCGTCGGGCAGTGGGAAGCGTGCACGGCACTCAGCCTGCCGCGCACCCGCACCTGGAGTGCGGTGATCCTCCCGCAGGCGATCCGACGCGTGGTGCCCGCACTGGGCAACTACGTCATCGCGATGCTGAAGGACTCACCGATGATCGCGACCATCGGTGCACTCGAAATGCTGGGCCAGGCCCGTCAGTTCAGTGCCGAGACCTTCCAGCCGACCGAGCCGATCACGGTCATCGGCATCGTCTTCATTCTGATCGCATACCCGGCATCCCTGCTGATGAGAGCCCTGGAGCGTCGACTTGTCCACTGAGAGCAGCACTTCGAAGGAAACCAAGAATCCGGCCGTCGACGGCAGTGAACTGATCCAGTTCAAGGACGTCACCAAGCGGTTCGGCAGCAACGTCGTACTCGACAACCTGTGTTTCGACGTCGCCTCCGGCAAGCACGTCACTCTCATCGGCCCGTCGGGATCCGGGAAGACCACGATCCTGCGGCTGCTGATGACCCTGGTGAAGCCGGAGGAAGGCACGATCAAGGTCGCCGGCGAGTACCTCACGCACGAGGAGAAGGACGGGAAGCTGGTGCCCGCGGGCGAGCGCCACTCCCGCGAGGTGCGCAAGAACATCGGCATGGTGTTCCAGCAGTTCAACCTCTTCCCCAACATGAAGGTGCTGCGGAACATCACCGAGGCGCCCGTCCACGTGCTGGGCCTGTCCGGTGACGAGGCGGAGCAGCGCGCCCGCGAGCTGCTCGAACTCGTCGGTCTGACCGACCAGATCGACAAGTACCCGAGCCAGCTCTCCGGTGGTCAGCAGCAGCGCGTGGCCATCGCACGCGCGCTGGCGATGCGTCCGCAGGTCCTGCTGCTGGACGAGGTCACCTCGGCGCTCGACCCGGAGCTGGTGGCGGGTGTGCTCGACGTCCTCCGGGACATCGCGCACACCACGGACATCACCATGCTGTGTGTCACGCACGAGATGAACTTCGCCCGCGACATTTCCGACGACGTGCTGATGTTCGACGCGGGCCGGGTCATCGAGTCGGGTGCGCCGGACAAGATCTTCAGCGAGCCGGAGCACGAGCGCACCAGGGAGTTCCTGAGCGCCGTGCTGTAAGGCGCCAGGGCCCTGCCGATCCGATGCGGGGGCCGCACCCGGATGCCGGGTGCGGCCCTCGCGCGTGTGCGCGCACGTCGTCGGGGACGGGCATGACGGCGGGCACCGTACAGGGCGCGGCGGCCCCGAGGACGCATATGCCAAATAGGGGCAACGGCCCCCTCCCGCTGCCCTGTTGGCGGCTATCGTGAGTAGTGGACGTGACCGGACGCGACGGTCACGAAGCAAACGGTCACATCTTCAGGGAGGCCCGTCGTGGGGCTGAAGCCGGAGCACAGCGCGCCGTTCCACTCAGTGCGGTACGCGCTGCGTGTGCTCGAGGCGATCGCCGCGCACCGCGACGGCGTCACGGAGGCGGACCTCTCGCAGGAGACCGGGCTGCCTCCGGGCCATCTCGCGCACCTGCTGGCGATGCTCTGCCGGGAGAACTACGCGGAACAGCTCTCGGACGGCTCGTACATCGTCGGTGAGTCGCTGGTGCTGCTCGGCTCCGGCGGCGACCGTGAACGCGCCCTGGACGAACGCCTCCAGCGCACCCTCGCCGATCTGCGGGACACCGTCGGCGCGGCCGTCTATCTCAGCCGCTACAAGGACGGCGAGCTGGAGGTCACCGGGTACGCGGACAGCCCGGCGATGCCCGCGGTGAACGAATGGGTCGACTTCCGCTCGGCGCTGCACGCGACGGCGATCGGCAAGTGCCTTCTCGGTCAGCTCGACCACAACGGCCGCAAGGACCACCTCTCCCGGCACAGGACGGCACGTCTGACCTCCCGGACGATCACCGACGAGAGGCTCCTCCTGAACACGCTCGACCGGCAGCCTCCGACCGTCCCCGTGCTGGATCTGCAGGAGTACGCGGTGGGCACGGTGTGCGCGGCGGTGCCCGTGACCGCCGGCTCCTCCGTGGGATGTCTCGCACTGTCCCTTCCGGTGGAGCACGCCCACCGGCTGCGTCGCGCCGCGGAGACGCTCAGCAGCAAGGCGGCCCCGGTGATGCTCTCGCTCGCCATCTGATCATGGTCATGAGCACCCCTCCGGAGGGGGTAGTATTTCCTTCGTCGGTCTGCGAAGGCCGACGGGCGCCGTTAGCTCAGTTGGTTAGAGCAGCTGACTCTTAATCAGCGGGTCCGGGGTTCGAGTCCCTGACGGCGTACCGAGCAAGACCGGAAGCCCCTCGCGTGAGCGGGGGGCTTCCGTCGTTCCCACGCCTGGCTGGCGCCCTGCCAACCTTCTCTGTCGGCACCTCTCCGCCTCCGCCCGAAAATTGGTCTGGACATGGCTGGATGTTCGCGCTACATTCGCGCTTGGTCTAGACCGTTGAACGTCATGTGCGCACTCCACCCCCCACGACCATCTGGAGAGACATGCGCAAGAGGATCACAGCGGCCGTCGTAGGACTGGGACTTGGCGGCGCTGCCATGTTCTTCACCGGCGGCTCGGCACAAGGGCACGGCTTCAGCACCGACCCCGCCAGCCGCCAGGCGAACTGCGCCGACGGCAAGGTCACCGGCTGCGGAGCCATCGAGAACGAGCCACAGAGCGTCGAGGGACCCAAGGGCTTCCCCGAGGCCGGCCCCGAGGACGGGTCCATCTGCGCGGGCGGCAACGAGAGCTTCAAGGAGCTCGACGACCCGCGCGGCGGCGACTGGCCCGCCACCGAGCTCAAGGCGGGCGCGGACCACACCTTCAAGTGGTCCATGACGGCGATGCATTCGACGACGGACTTCAAGTTCTACGTCACCAAGGACGGGTGGGACCCGGGCAAGAAGCTCACCCGGGCCGACCTGGAGCCGAAGCCGTTCCTGACCGTCGACATGAACGGCGAGAAGCCTCCCGCCGAGTGGACGGGGAAGGGCCAGCTGCCGGAGGGCAAGTCGGGACGGCACCTGATCCTCGGGGTGTGGACGATCGCCGACACCGCCAATGCCTTCTACTCCTGCTCCGACGTGAAGTTCTGACCCGCCGGGTCCGCGGCCGGAGACCGTCGGCACAGCGGGACCGTCGATACGACGAGACCGCCGGCACCGCGAGACCGCCGGCACCGCGAGACCCGCAGGACCTGCCGGGGTCCGCGGGACCCGAATTCCCGTACGGCCCCGGAGGAAGGGTTCCGGCCCGCGCGCTGCCCGCAGCGCACGGGCCGGGCCCCGCCGGGACGGGCGCACGGCCCCGCCGCGTGGCGTGGCCGCACCCGATCCGCGAGACTCCCCTCATGCACCCCGCCACCCTCACCACACGGGCGCTCGGCCGCGCCTACCTCTCGCGTCAACTGCTGGCCGAGCGGGAGGTGATGACGGCCCTGGACGCGGTAGAGCATCTGGTCGGCATGCAGTCGCAGGCGCCGAAGCCGCCCTATTACGGGCTCTGGTCGCGGCTGGTGGACTTCCGCGCCGAGGAGCTGTCCGCCCTGTTGCGCGACCGGCACGCGGTACGGGTGAGCGTCATGCGCGGCACCGTGCACCTGGTGAGCGCGGCGGACTGCCTGCAGCTCAGGCCGCTGACCCGCGTCCTGTACGAGAACCTCCTGCGCAGCAACTACCGCACGCGGCTGGCCGGCCTGGACCCGTGGGACGTCGCCGCCGCCGGGCTCGAACTCGTGCGGGAGGAGCCGCGCACGGCCCGTGACCTGGCGCGGCTGCTCGGTGAGCGCTGGCCCGGCCACGATCAGAACGCCCTGGCGCAGGCCGCCCGTTACCTGTGCGACGTGGTGCAGATCCCGCCCCGCGGACTGTGGGGGCGATCGGGGCAGCCGACGTACTCCACCATCGAGTCCTGGGTGGGCCGCCCCGTCTCCCCCGAACCGTCCGTCGAGACCGTGCTGCTGCGCTATCTGGGCGCCTTCGGCCCGGCGTCCGTCATGGACGCGCAGGCGTGGTCCGGGCTGACCAGGCTCGGCGAGGTCATGGACCGGCTCCGGCCTCAGCTGCGCGTCTTCCGCAGCGAGAGCGGGCGGGAGCTGTTCGACCTGCCCGACGCGCCGCGCCCGAGCCCGGATCTTCCGCTGCCCGCGCGGTTCGTCGCCGAGTACGACAACCTCATCCTCTCCCACGCGGACCGCACCCGTGTGATCAGCGACGCCGCCCGCAAGATGATCGCCAGCCGCAACGGGCAGATCCCCGGCACCGTGCTGCTCGACGGCGAGGTGCGCGGTACATGGAGGGTGGAGCAGCCGCGGAAGTCGGCGGTCACGCTCACCGTCACGCCCTTCCACCGCAAGCTGACCGGCCGCGAGGAGCGGGAGCTGGCCGCCGAGGGCGAGCGGCTGATGGCCTTCACCCTGCACGGCGGCGCGGAGGGCGAAGTGACCCCGGGAACCGAGGAGTTCACCGTCGTCTTCGCCGACCCGGCGGGCTGACGCCCGTGCCGCCGGCCAGGCACTGAGGGTCGCGAACTTACTCACGGATCACACACAACGTGTCCAGTTCGATGACACCTCCGTCACAGAGAACTCGGAAATCACTCTGAATCCGGGACGAAGTACCCCTTATCGCCCTTGCGTTCGAGCCTTGAGTCGGAGAACCTACCGACGTCTCCGACTGTCGTGAAGCCCAGATGGATCAGCGGGAGACGAGGGGGCACAGCTCAGCACACGGGCAGCGCCCCGAGCTCCGCCCGGACGGCATTCCGCGGTCCACTCCATGGAACCGGGCGTCGCCCACACGCAGTCTCTGTACGAAGCAGCCGATGCCTGCCGCGCCGGGGGCCGCGGGAGAGGACGCGGGAAGTACGACCACACGCAGCCTGCTGCGTTCAGGGGGAATGACTCATGACCTCGACCAGGTCCGGCGACCACCAGCCGGAACACGGGCAGGCGGCCGACGACGACCCGACACGGACGACTCAGCTGCGCATACCCGCGCACATCAGGCAGAGAGCCAGAGGCACGCTCGGCCGCGGGCTGCGCTGGACGCCCAAAGAGCTGCCGCGCTACGACTACGAGCACTACAGCCGCCTCGCCGGCCCGCTGAGACAGCCCGATCCCGGCAAGCCCTACCGCGTCGCCTACAAGAGTCTGCTCTCGGACGAGCCCCACCGAATACGCGCCGCCACACTGCTCTGCCTGGCGCCGCTGCTGTCGGCCGGGCTCCTGGTGTGGCTCATGCAGCCCCAGCACTGGACGCAGCGCGATGACGGCGCCGTCTCCGACCTGGTGCTCAAGCTCGACATCGTGATGCTGGTCTCCATCGGCCTCATCGAGCTCTTCCGCACGCTCAACGTCCTCTCCAACGCGCACGCCACGCTCGTCGCGCGGGACCCCGTCCCGGTCGTACCGGAGTCCGGTACCCGCGTCGCCTTCCTCACCTCCTTCGTTCCCGGCAAGGAACCGCTGGAGATGGTGACGAAGACCCTCGAGGCAGCCGTGAAGATCCGCCACCGCGGACTGCTGCACATCTGGCTCCTCGACGAGGGCGACGACCCGGAGGTGAAAGAGGTCTGCCGCCGCCTGGGCGTCCACCACTTCACCCGCAAGGGCGTCCCCCGCTGGAACAAGAAGAAGGGCCCGCACAGGGCGAAGACCAAGCACGGCAACTACAACGCCTGGCTTGCCGCGCACGGCGACAACTACGACTACTTCGCGTCAGTCGACACCGACCACGTGCCGCTGCCCAACTACCTGGAGCGGATGCTCGGCTACTTCCGCGACCCGGACGTCGGGTTCGTCATCGGCCCGCAGGTCTACGGCAACTACGACAACTTCGTCACCAAGGCCGCCGAGAGCCAGCAGTTCCTCTTCCACGCCCTCATCCAGCGCGCCGGCAACCGCTACAGCGCCCCCATGTTCGTCGGCACCAGCAACGCCGTACGCATCAGCGCCATCAAGGGCATCGGCGGGCTCTACGACTCCATCACGGAGGACATGGCCACCGGCTTCGAGATGCACCGGCACCGCAACCCGGAGACCGGCCGCAAGTGGCGCTCGGTCTACACGCCTGACGTGCTGGCCGTCGGCGAGGGCCCCAACGCCTGGACGGACTTCTTCACGCAGCAGCTTCGCTGGTCACGCGGCACGTACGAGACGATCCTCAAGCAGTACTGGCGCGGGGTGTTCACGCTGCCGCCCGGCAAGCTCTTCAACTACACGATGCTGATGATCTTCTACCCGATCTCGGCTCTCAACTGGATCCTGGCGGCGCTGAGTTGTGCGCTGTTCCTGGGCCTGGGCGCCTCGGGTGTGCAGATCGACCCGACGATCTGGATGGCCCTGTACGGCAACGCCACGGCACTGCAGATCGGCCTGTACGTCTGGAACCGGCGGCACAACGTCTCCCCGCACGAGCCGGAGGGGTCCGGCGGCCTCGCCGGGATGCTCATGTCCGCGCTCTCCGCACCGATCTACGCCCGCTCCCTCTTCGACACGGTGCTGCGCCGCAAGAGCAAATTCGTCGTGACCCCCAAGGGCAACTCGGCCAGCCCCGACACCCTCTTCGGCACCTTCCGCATCCATCTCTTCTTCATCCTCATCTTCGGAGGCTCGCTGGGCGGCTCCTTCTATCTGGGGCACGACCACCCGGCGATGCTCACGTGGGCCGCGCTGGCGCTGCTGATCACGGCCGCCCCGATCGTCGGCTGGCGCGTGACCGTGCGCGCGGAGAAGAAGAAGCGGAAGCAGCGGCGCCACCGGCACCGGATGGGCGCCCCGGTGCCACCGCCGCCGGAGAACGCACACGGCGGCGGCCTGCCGCACGCGTCGCAGCAGCCCGTACCTGTGCAGACCGCCCCTGGGGGACGTGAAAGATGAAGTTCCGACCGAGCCGTCGTACGCGCCGTACCGCGATAGGCGCGACCGTTGTGCTGGTGATCGCGGGGTTCAACGGCCCCGCGCTCTACGGCATCGCCTCGGAGAAGTACCACGACTACAAGATCAACCAGCCCGAGTACAAAGCGGCGAACGGCCACTGGAAGACCGTCGACGTCCCCGAGCAGTACCGGATCAACACGATCCACGCGGCGCTGCTGCACACCGGGAAGGTGCTGCTCGTCGCCGGTTCGGGCAACGACGCCAAGCAGTTCAACGCCAAGACCTTCCGCACGGTCCTGTGGGACCCGGTGAAGAACACCTTCAAGAACATCCACACCCCCAACGACCTGTTCTGCGCCGGACACACCCAACTCCCCGACGGCAAGCTGCTCGTGACCGGCGGCACCCGCCGCTACGAGAAGCTCGGCGGCGACGTGAAGAAGGCCGGCGGCCTGATGATCGTCCACAACGAGAGCCCGGACCGCGCCAAGACCATCAAGGCCGGTACGCGCTTCACCGGCCGCCACAACGGCAAGACCTTCGAGGCCAAGGACAGCGTCCTGGTGCCGCGCGCCAAGAAGAAGGCCGACCCGGTCACCGGCAGGGTCGAGGTCAGCCCGAGCGTCGCCCGCGTGTACGTGGAGGCGTCCAGGCGCGGCAAGCAGTACCAGACCGGCACGGAGGACAACTACCGCGTGAGCGGGCTGCGCGGAGCCGAGCGCCGGAACATCTACGGCATCGCACAGAAGCTCTCCTTCGACAAGAAGGACTTCCAGGGGATCAAGGACACCTACGAGTTCGACCCGGTCGCCGAGCGCTACATCAAGGTCGACCCGATGCACGAGGCCCGCTGGTACCCGACGCTGACCACGCTCTCGGACGGCAAGGTCCTCTCGGTCTCCGGCCTGGACGACATCGGCCAGGTCGTCCCCGGCAAGAACGAGATCTACGACCCGCAGACGAAGAAGTGGGAATTCCTGCCGCGCAAGCGGTTCTTCCCCACCTACCCGGCGCTGCACCTCACCGACGACAACAAGATCTTCTACTCGGGGGCCAACGCCGGCTACGGCCCCGCCGACAAGGGCCGCACGCCCGGACTGTGGGACCTGGAGACCAACGGCTTCCGCAAGATCCCCGGCATGAGCGACCCGGACAAGCTGGAGACGGCGATGTCCGTGCCGCTGCCGCCCACGCAGAGCCGCAAGTTCATGGTGCTCGGGGGTGGTGGCGTCGGCGAGTCGAAGAAGGCCAGCGAGAAGACGCGCATCGTCGATCTGACGGAACCCGCCCCGCGCTTCCAGAACGGACCCGACCTGTACGCGAAGGCCCGGTACCCCAGCAGCGTCATCCTGCCGGACGACAAGGTGCTGACCACCAACGGCTCGGGCGACTACCGCGGGCGCAGCGACAGCAACATCCTCAAGGCGGAGATCTACAACCCCGCCGACAACACCAAGAAGCCCGCAGCGGACCCGCTCGTCGGCCGCAACTACCACTCGGGAGCGATGCTGCTGCCCGACGGCCGCGTGATGACGTTCGGCTCCGACTCGCTCTTCTCCGACAAGGCCAACACCAAGCCCGGCAAGTTCGAGCAGCAGATCGACATCTACACGCCGCCGTACCTCCACACGAAGGGCGAGCGGCCCGAGCTGAAGAACGCCGGACAGGGCGAGAGGACCGTGCGGCTGGGCGGGACGGCCTCGTTCCTCAGCAAGGACGCCGGTTCGATCAAGAAGATGCGGCTGATCCGGCCGAGTTCGTTCACGCACGTCACGAACGTCGAACAGTCCTCCGTCGAGCTGAAGTTCAAGAAGACCGCGGACGGCGTGACGGTGAAGCTGCCCGAGGATCCGTCACTGGTGCCGCCCGGCTGGTGGATGGTGACGGCCGTCGACGGCAACGGGAAGCCGTCGAAGTCGGTGTGGCTGAAGGTGCCCCGCTCGGCCACCGCGAAGTTCCCGACGACGACGCCGCTCTCGCCCTGAGCCGCGGGCGGGACCTCGAACCTCTCCCGGAAACCCCCCACCCGGCGTCCCGCCGACCGGAAACGGTCCGGCGGGACGCCTGGGGAGTCCGTCGTCAGCCGGCGGGCAGGTCCCGAATGAACCGGGCCGGCGCTCAGCGCTTGTTGCCGGCGAGGCCCAGCGCGTACTCCGGCCACCACTGCCCGGCCTTCGGGCCGCCCTTGCACTCGCCGTCCGACTCACCGGGGCGCTTGATCCACAGATAGCCGTCGATGATCTGGTCGCCCGTCTTCGTCGTGGGAGCCTCACCGAGGGCGCGGCCCTTCGGGTTGCACCACGCTTCCTCGTCGGCGCCCGCGCCCTCGACCGGCCCGTTGCCGTTGCGGCTGGTGTCGATGACGAAGGGCTTGTTACCGACCATCGGGGAGAACTTCTTGCCGTAGGCCGTGTTCGACGCCGTCGTCTGGTAGTTGGAGACGTTCAGCGAGAAGCCGTCGGCGGTCTCGATGCCGGCACGCTTCATCGGCTCGACTAGCGCGCCCGGGTCGCGCACCCAGTCCGGGTTGCCCGCGTCCAGATACACCCGGACGTCCGGCAGGCTCTGCAGCTTGCCGACCGCCTCGTTGAGCAACTGGTACCGCTCGTCGGTGTACTTGGCCGGTGTGCAGCCCTCCATCAGCACGTGCGGAATGGCGTCCGGCTCCACGATCACCGTCGCCGGGCGCTTGCCGATGCCCTTCATCACCCCGGCGAGCCACGCGCGGTACTCAGCGGCGTTAGCGGCGCCGCCCTTGGAGTACTGGCCGCAGTCGCGGTGGGGCAGGTTGTACAGGACGAGCAGCGCGTCACGGCCGGCCTTCTCGGCGGCTCCCGTGACCTTGCGGGTCTGCCCCTCCGGGTCATCGGTGCCGATCCATTCCGCGACCGGCTGAGCCGCGATCTTCCGCATCAGCGACGCCTGCTTCTTCTTGCCGTCCTTGCGGTAACTCTCCGCCTGGCGGGCCGCGTTGCCGTCCGGATCGACCCAGTACGGCGTGACCGACCTGGGCCGCTGGTCGACGCCGCCGCCTGCGTCCCCGCTGCCGCCCTCGCCCGTGCCCGAGTCGGACGAGCATCCGCCCAGCAGCAGCCCCGCGAGCGCCGGCACGCAGATGGTGGTGACGCCGGAGCGGACGGGTCTGCGGCGTCCGCGTCGCACGCGGCCACCACTTCCGCGCCGGAGAACGTAACTGCCCCTGCCGTACATCGACTTCCCCCTCGGTGGGCCTGCCCCCTCGGCAGGCGCCCGGAACCGGACGGCCATCGTGTCACAGCGACCACATCGGCCGCCGGAGTCTCAACCAGCCGTTACTGCGCTGTTCCACGCGCGGACGCGTGCGCCGCGCGTCGCGTGCGCGCCAAGTCCGGCCGGGGTGCGGCACGGCCTGGTTCGTAGCCGCCCGTCCCGCCGCCCGAACCGGGTGCCGTCAGACCGGGTCTTCAGATCCGGTCCTCAGATCCGGTCCTCAGATCCGGTCCTCAGATCCGGTCCTCAGATCCGGTCGACGAGGTCCGCGATGGACTCCACGACGCTCGACGCCCGGTACGGGAAGACGTCGACCTCGTCCGGCTTGGTCAGCCCCGTCAGCACCAGGAACGTCTCCAGACCGGCTTCCATGCCGGCCCGTACGTCCGTGTCCATCCTGTCGCCGATCATCGCGGTCGTCTCCGAGTGCGCCCCGATCGCGTTGAGACCCGCCCGCATCATCAGCGGATTGGGCTTGCCGACGAAGTACGGCTCCCGCCCCGTCGCCCGGGTGATGAGCGCGGCGACCGAACCCGTGGCCGGCAGCGCGCCCTCGGCCGACGGACCGGTCTCGTCGGGGTTGGTCGCGATGAAGCGGGCACCGGCGTTGATCAGCCGGATGGCCTTCGTCAGCGCCTCGAAGCTGTACGTACGGGTCTCGCCGAGCACCACGTAGTCCGGTTCCGAATCGGAGAGCACGTAACCGATGTCGTGCAGCGCCGTCGTCAGACCGGCCTCACCGATCGCGTACGCGGTGCCGCCCGGGCGCTGGTCGTCGAGGAACTGGGCCGTGGCCAGGGCCGACGTCCAGATGTTCTCGGTCGGGACGTCCAGGCCGATCCGGGCGAGACGGGCGTGGAGATCGCGCGGCGTGTATATCGAGTTGTTCGTCAGAACGAGGAAGGGGCGTCCGGACTCCTTCAGACGCTTGATGAAGGCGTCAGCGCCCGGAACGGGAACGCCTTCATGCATCAGCACACCGTCCATGTCGGTGAGCCACGACTCGATCGGCTTTCGCTCTGCCACGTGACGGCTCCTGCCAGGGGTCGGATCGGTCATGACGGCTCGGCGAGCCGACGCTGCCGACCGCCACGTTCAGCCTAACCGCCGTCCGCCGGAGCCCCTGGGGCGCGGCCGAAGAGCGGAGCGAGGACCAGCTGCGCGGCACCGTCCGCGACGGTACGGGTCCCCTCCGGGGCCAGCTCCACACGAACCGCGCGGCCGCCCCCGGCCCCGTTCGAAGCGGCACCGGCGGCACCGACGGCACCGACGGCACCGACGACTGCGCGCAGCTGCGCCGCGACACCGTCGACGTAGGCGTCAGGGGCGGACAGGATCGTGCGGCCGCCGAGCAGCACGCGGTCCACGCCGAGGAGGCTGACCAGGTTGGCGGCGCCGACGCCCAGGATCCGGGCCGCCTCGTCCGTCCTGCCGCGCCGCACGGCGTCCATGCACAGCGCCTCCAGACAGCCGTTCCGGCCGCAGCGGCACGGCGGCCCGTCCAGCTGCACCACCTGGTGACCGAACTCCCCCGCCCCGTTGCGTCCTCCGCGGTGGATGCGTCCGTCCAGCACCAGCCCGGCGCCCAGGCCCGTGCCGAGATGAATGTAGGCCAGCGACTCCTTGCCGCGCAGCGCCAGTCCGAGCGCGGCGGCATCGGTGTCCTTGTCGACGACGACGGGCAGGCCCAGGCGTCTGGCCAGGGCGTCCCGCAGTGGAAAGCCCGCCAGCTGCGGCACCCCTGTGACATGGCGCAGCACGCCTCGGACGTGATCCAGCGGGCCGGGTGCGGCCACGCCGACGCCGACGACGCTCCCCCAGCGTCCGCCCGCACCCGGCGGCACGCCGCCAGATTCCTGCGCCTCTTCCGCCTCCGCAGTTTCCGCCTCCGCGGCTTCCGCCTCCGCGGCTTCCGTTCCGGCGGCTTCCATCTCGGCTTCGGCCTCCGTCGGGGCCGGGGCGGCGTGCTCGGCGCGCTCACCCGGCCGGCCCGTCTCCGGCACCCCTTCCTCTCCTTCCGCCGTCCCCTGTCCGGCCGGCTCCTCGGCGGACTCGGCGGACCCAACGGACTCGACCGACTCGGCGGACTCGGCCGCGGTTCCGGGCGCGCCGTCCGGGGCGCCGGGACCGCGTTCCCCGTCGCTCCACAGTTCGCCCTCCTCCGCGACGGCCCGCCGCGCGGCGTCGAGGGCTGCGCGCTCGATGACCGGCGGGGTCACGGCAGGAGCCTCCGCACGGCGGCCCGTCCACACCTCACGCTCGGGCGCCTCCTGCCACAGCTCCCCACCCGTGGCTCCCTCCGTGTCGACGGTGCTCGTACCGCCGATGCCCAGGGCCGGAAGGCCCGAGCGGATCAGCTCGTGGACCGCCGACTCGACGGCCTCGAACAGCACTTCGGTTCCGGAGGTCAGATCCAGCGGGGCCGTACGGCCCGCCACGACGCCGCCCGAGAGGTCGACGAGCACGGCCGTCAGCCGGTCACGGTCGAGATGTATCCCCACCGCGTGACGGGCGCCCGGCGCCAGGCGCAGCACCGTGCTCGGCTTGCCGCCCGTCGGGACACGGCGGCCGGAATCGGTGACGAGACCGTGCGAACGGAGCCGGGCCGTGATCTTGCTGACGGCCTGCGGGGTGAGACCGGCGCGCCGTGCCAGCTCGCTGCGGTTCGCACCCTCCTGGCCGGCGAGACGCAGCAGGCCGAGGACCCGCGCGGCATTCCTGCCGTACGGGACGGCGAGTCCACCGATCCCATCGGGAGTGGGACCGCTGCTCGGAGCGGGTTCGCTGCTCATGTCCCCATTGTCCGTCCGGCTTGCGCTTACGCAACCGCGTTGCGAAAGTGTCCTCATGGATCGTACGGAAGAAGCTGCCCCTCCCTGCCTGCGTGTCGGCCTCATCGGATACGGCCTGGCCGGTTCCGTCTTCCACGCGCCGCTCATCTCAGCCACCGAGGGCCTCACCCTGGACACCGTCGTGACCGCCGACCCGGAGCGGCGGGCACAGGTGCACGCGGAGCTCGGCAGCGACATGCGTACGCTCGCCACGACCGAAGAACTCTTCGCCCGCGCCGGCGAACTCGACCTCGTCGTCGTCGCGTCCCCCAACCGCACCCACGTCGCACTCGCCCGCCGCGCCCTCGAAGCAGGACTCCCCGTCGTCGTCGACAAGCCGCTCGCCGGCACCGCCGCCGAAGCGCAGCAGCTCGCGTCGCTCGCCGCCGAACGCGGACTGATGCTCTCCGCGTTCCACAACCGGCGCTGGGACAACGACTTCCTCACCGTACGGTCGCTCCTCGCGGACGGCGCGCTCGGCGACCGCGTCCGCCGCTTCGAGTCCCGCTACGAGCGCTGGCGTCCCGAACTCAAGGGCGGCTGGCGCGAGTCCGGCGACCCCGCCGAAGTCGGCGGCCTCCTCTACGACTTGGGCAGCCACCTCGTCGACCAGGCACTGACGCTCTTCGGTCCGGCCACGTCCGTCTACGCGGAGACCGATGCGCGACGCCCCGGCGCCGAGGCCGACGACGACGCCTTCATCGCCCTCACGCACGCCGACGGCGTCCGCTCACACCTGTGGATGAGCGCGGTCGCCGCCCAACTGGGGCCCCGCTTCCGGGTGCTGGGCAGCGAAGCGGCCTATGTGAAGGACGGACTCGACCCCCAGGAGGCGGCCCTGCGGGAAGGCGCCCGTCCCGTGTCCGGCGAACGGTGGGGCGTGGAGCCCGAGAGCGCCTGGGGCACCATCGGCGACCTCGACGCACGCCGCCCCGTACCGACCAGGGACGGCGACTACCCCGCCTACTACGCGGGAATCGCGGCCGCCCTCCGCGAAGGGACGCAGCCCCCGGTCACCGCGCACGAGGCCGTGGCCACCATCCGCGTGCTGGAGGCCGCCCGCACCTCGGCGCTCGAATCCTGCGTGATCACGACGGACCTTTCCTAGGGCGGTCCGGAACCGGGAAGCGCATCACGGCAGTTGGCGCGCTGCCTTCTCCCGGCGGGGCCGGCCGGTCAGCAGCCTGGCGAGCCTCCGCGTCCGGCACGCCGGGGCACCGGGCCTGGCCGAGTCGCAGAGCAACCCGGCGAGCCTGCGAGGGCCATGACCGGCCAGACCATCGGACCAACCGGCCCGTCGGCCGTCGAGGGCCGGGTGGAGATCACACCAGGGAGACCCGGCACCGGGCACGGGCCGGGCGCGCCGCGCGGCTAGGCGTCCTCCAACTCCTGGCGCTGCCTGCCCAGTCCGTCGATCTCCAGCTCCATCACGTCACCGGCGCGCAGATACGGCTTCGGCTCCGGGGCGCCCATGGCGACACCCGCGGGCGTGCCCGTGTTGATGACGTCTCCCGGACGCAGCGTCATGAACTGGCTGAGATAGCGCACCACTTCGGCCACCGGGAAGATCTGCTCGGCCGTCGTGCCGTCCTGCTTCAGCTCGCCGTTCACCCACAGCCGCAGACCCAGCGCCTGAGGATCACCGGCCTCGTCCGCCGTCACCAGCCACGGGCCCAGCGGATTGAACGTCTCGCAGTTCTTCCCCTTGTCCCACTGGCCGCCGCGCTCCAGCTGGAAGGCGCGCTCGGAGACGTCGTTGGACACGGCGTAACCGGCGACCGCCGCGAGGGCCTCCTCGTCCGAGGAGAGGTAGCGGGCGGTCCTGCCGATCACGATGGCCAGCTCCACCTCCCAGTCCGTCTTCACGCTCCCCCTCGGCACCAGCACCGTGTCGTACGGACCGACCACCGTGTCCGGAGCCTTCATGAACAGGATCGGCTCCTCCGGAATCGCGCCGCCCGTCTCCCGTGCGTGATCGTGGTAGTTGAGCCCGATGCAGACCACCTTGCCGATACCGGCGAGAGGCGGACCCGTCCGCAGCCCGTCCGCCTCCAGCGCGGGCAGCTCACCGGGTGCGGCAGCGGCGTCGCGCACGCGCCCCAGCGCCGCCTCGTCGGCGAGGAGAGCGCCGTCGATCTCCGGGACGACACCGGTCAGGTCCCGCAGGACACCTGCCTCATCCAGCAGAGCCGGGCGCTCCGCCCCCACCGGTCCGACGCGCAGCAACTTCACGTCCCACTCAACTCCCGAGGTCGTGCTCAGCGGACCCCGCCCCGGGGACCGGCCGCCGATATGTCTCGATCGGAATGGCCGATCCTCCAAGAGGCGGTTCAGCTCCACAACCCCGTGTTCATGTAGTGGACCGCCGCCCCCGGGACGCCGCTGCCGGAGCCGCGGCCTCGGGCCGTCCCGCGCGCAGAGCCGCACGCTCCACCGCCGTCCACGTCGTGCTCGTCACCACGTACAAGGCTGCAGCGAGCGGCACGACCGCCACCGTGACCAGCGTCCCGAACGACAGCAGCGGCAGCATCCGGCCCATCGCCGCACCCCCGGGCGCCGCAGGAACCCCCGCTGACGGGCCGGGTGCCGCCGCGGGCGCGAGGGCGGGCGCGTCGGCCATGAGCCTGCGCGTACGTACGAACGTCCACGTCGCGACCGCACCGACCAGCAGGAACAGGCCCACGTACACCAGGCCCGGACCGCCCAGAACGCCACCCGCCTCCAGAGCGCCGAACCAGCGCCCGCCGAGCGGAGCGCCCAGCAATGTGTGGCCCAGCAGCGCCTCGTCCGTGGTGAAGAGGTGGTACATCGCGAAGAACACCGGCAGTTGCAGGAACATCGGCAGGCATCCCGCCACCGGCGACGCGCCCTCCTGCGCACGCATCCTCTCCAACTCCCGCCGCAGCCGGTCCGGGTCCGAGCGGTGCTTGCGGTTCAGCTCCGCCATGCGAGGAGCGAGCGCGGCCCGGACCCGCTCACCCCGCACCGCCGCTCGCGCCAGCGGATGCAGCGCGAGCCGCACGCACATGGTGAACACCACGATCGCCGCGGCCGTCGAGAACATCGGACAACTGCGCCACAAATGCAGCGAAAAAAGACATGGTTGAGCCCTCCAGGGGTCTCGTCGGGCCGGATCGGGAAGCACCGGTGACCCACCGGTGCGAAGAAGATCGGCGCGACGAGCCGCGCGCACGCAGACCCACGCCCGGACCCGGGACCTCAACGACGTACCACCCCAGGCGAGACGCTCAACAGCGCCTCACGGGAGAGAGATCGATGAAGCCGGAGAACCCGAACCCGGAGAACCCGAACCCGGAGAACCCGAACCCGGAGAACCCGAACCCGGAGAACCCGAACCCGGAGAAACGCAGGTGGAGCGGAGCGAGCGCTACACGGCCGTCGCGAGGCGACGGCCCGGTGCTCGCGGACGCGGACGCCCGTCGGCATCCGGATCACACTGCGGCAGAAACGCCGTACGCAGCTCACGGTCCCTGATCGCCGTACGCACACGGGCCCTGGCCACCTGCGGCACAGCCGCACCGACGGCCGCGCCGGCCAGCGCATGGCACAGCAGCAGCACCGCGGCGGAAGTCGCCGCAGCCGTCAGGGCGGTGGTCAGCCCCGTCCCGGCCAGGAAGAAAGCGACGAGGGAGAACACCACCCCGGAGAGATGCACACGCAGAGCTCGCACCGTCGCACCCGCACCGGAGTCGATCACGCGCCCTGCCACCTCCCGGCCGTCATCCGCAACTCATCCTGCCCGTACGAGAATAGCCCCCACCGGAAACCATCGGCCGCCCGGCGGCCGGGGAACCCACCGGTGGATAATCGGCCCCATGAGCAGCAGCGCCCAACACCAGCCCGGCCGCCTCGTCCTCGCCACCCTCAACGCACACAAGGTCACCGAGCTCCAGGCCATCCTCACCGACGCCGGCACAGACCTCGAACTCGTCGGGGCCGACGCCTACCCCCACATCCCCGACGTCAAAGAGACCGGCGTGACCTTCGCCGAGAACGCCCTGCTCAAGGCCCACGCACTCGCCCAGGGCACAGGGCTCCCCGCCGTCGCAGACGACTCCGGCCTGTGCGTCGACGTCCTCGGGGGCGCCCCCGGCATCTTCTCCGCCCGCTGGGCCGGGCGGCACGGCGACGACAAGGCCAACCTCGACCTGCTGCTCGCCCAGATCGCCGACATCGACGCCCCGCACCGCGGCGCCCACTTCGCCTGCGCGGCAGCCCTCGCCCTCCCCGACGGCACCGAACGCGTCGCCGAGGGACAGCTGCGCGGCACCCTCCGGCACGCCCCCTCCGGCACCGGCGGCTTCGGCTACGACCCGATCCTCCAGCCGGACGGCGACTCCCGTACGTGCGCGGAACTCACCCCGGAGGAGAAGAACGCGATCAGCCACCGCGGGCGCGCCTTCCGCGCGCTGGCGCTGGAGATCAGGGAACTGGTGCGCTGAGCCGAGCGGTACCGGAGAACGAAGGGCCCCACTCGATTCCGAGTGGGGCCCGGTCGTGCGCGAGGAGGGACTCGAACCCTCACGCCCGAAGGCCCCGGGACCTAAACCCGGTCCGTCTACCAATTCCGGCACTCGCGCTCGCCAGCGCAGTCTACTGCCGCGGAGAGCCGTCCGATCTCGCTCCCCGCCCGCGATTGCGCCCGCACCACGTGTCGGTGCAGGCGTGGCAGTTCGGGCAGAGGTATCGCAGGTTCTGCAGTCTGTTGTCGCGCCAGTCACCGTTGACGTGGTCGATCTGCAGCGTGATCGGCCGGCCGTTCCAGAAGCCCGGGTTGTCGCAACGGGCACACATGTACGGCACCCCGGCCGCATCGAGCGCCCTGCGCAACCGCGCATGGTTCACGCGCGGCATGCCCTCGGGGCGGACCTGGAGTACGTCCTGGGCGTTCCGCCTCGCCGGAGCGGAACGCCGCGAGTGTTCAGTGCGCCGGCGGAAGTGGACGGTGTCCAGGCCGAGGCGGACCACATGCCGCTGGATCTTCATGCGGTTCGACTCGTTCACCGTCATGCTCAGTTCCCGCAGCACTCCGGCATAGGAGGCGCTGCGTGCCACTGCTTCACGCAGGTCCGCCTCGGGAACGGCGATGCGGGCGTGGGAGAAGTGCGAGACGTCCGCGCCGGCCTCATGGAGCATTCTGCGCAACGCGGCGCGTGAGCGGCCGTCGTCCGGCATGCCGAGCTCCCGTGCGAGGGCTCGGAGGCTCCGCACGGACCTGGCCGCCTCCCGCAGTTCATCCTCGGAAAAGGGCAGATCGGCCCGTGGCCGGTTCAAGCCGGGGAAGTGACCCACATCGACCCCCGCTGCGGCGATGCGCCTGCGGATGTGCGACAGCGTCCCGGTCGACGGCTCGGCGCCCAGGGCCGCGACCACCTCCCGGAGCCTCGTGGATGAGGCCACGGCCCGCGCGATCTGCTCGTCCGAGTACTTGCTCCACGGACTGCGGCGGGTGAAGTGGGCGGTGTCCAGGCCGAGTTCGGCCACGGTCCTCTGCAACGTACGACGGCGGCCGCCGCTGACACGCAGACCCAGCGTGCGCATCAGCTCAGACCAGTTCGAGGAGGCCGCCACCGCCTCCGCCAGCTGCTCACGTGTGTACTCCGTCCCCCGCAACGCTCCCGCCCCGTCCCGCATCCCCTTCGGCGCTGCCGCCCCAGTGCCGCACTTCGCGAACATTCGTCGTGGTCTCGTACAGATCAACGACGGAGACGGGAAGCGGTCACGCCGTTCCATCTGCGAGCCGGGACGCAGGTCAGGCCGGTCGGCAGCGCACAGCACACCGGCCCCGCACCGGAGGAGATCCGGGAGCGGGGCCAGGACGAGAAACAGGGACCGGACCAGGGCAAGCTGTGGCCGCCTACTTCTCCAGTTCGAGGTCCTTGATCAGCTTGGCCACGTGCCCGGTCGCCTTGACGTTGTAGAGGGCGCGCTCCACCTTGCCGTCGGCGTCGACGATCACCGTCGAGCGGATCACGCCCGTGACGGTCTTGCCGTACAGCTTCTTCTCGCCGAAGGCGCCGTACTCCTGCATGACTTCCTTGGAGGGGTCACCGACGAGGGTGACCTCGAGGTTCTCCTTCTCCCGGAACTTGGCGAGCTTCTCGGGCTTGTCCGGGGAGACGCCGATGACGTCGTAGCCGGCGCCGGTGAGCAGGCTCAGGTTGTCGGTGAAGTCGCAGGCCTGCTTGGTGCAGCCGGGGGTCATCGCCGCGGGGTAGAAGTAGACGATGACCTTGCGGCCCTTGTGGTCGGCGAGCGAGACCTGCTTGCCGTCCGCGTCCGGCAGGGAGAAGGCGGGGGCGGTGTCGCCGGGCTGCAGTCGCTCACTCATCTGTGCTCCTCGGTGTCGCTGTCGTCGGTCCCGAGAGTAGCCGCACGCGTCCGCGCCGGGGGTGCCGCGGGGCAGCGCGCGGGGTGAGCTGAGAGACTGTACGTCAGGCCATCCGCCAACGGCTCGCGGGTCCTGCCCGGTCCGGCGTCGCCGGTCCGTGCGGGGCGAGTTCGCGTGGCCGGTCCGGGGAACGCGGACGACAGCGGACGCGACGAACGCGACCGTGCCCGTACCGGGGCGGCCGACTGACGGGAACCGGGCCGTGGTTGGCCGGGTGAACGGCGTATGACGACGTATGAGCGACGGATCGATCGACGGAGGCGCGCGGTGCCACAAGGCAGGACTCCCGCGGACATCGAGGCGGACATCATCAGCAGGCGGCGTGAACTGGCCGCGACGCTCGATGAGATCGCCGTGCGCGTGCACCCCAGGACGATCGCGGGGGACGCGAAGGCGAAGGCCGCCGCGGCGGTGGACCGCACCGCGGGCCGCGCGTACGTCGCGGCCAACCGGGCGGTCGCCGACGTGCGGTCGAAGTTCGTCGACGAGAAGGGCTCGCCGCGTCTGGAGCGGGTGGTGCCGGTGGCCGTCGTGGCCGTGGTCGTCGTGGGCGGGCTGTTCGCACTGTCGGCTCGTCGGCGTCACCGCTGAGGCCCTGGGATACGGTCTAGCCGTGAGTTCCGAAACGTCTACCGACCATGCGGCCCCCGGCTCGAAGTCCGGCGCGGGCGCGGGCATGGCGCACCACGACAAGCTGCCGATCCGGATGCTGCACGACCGTGTGCTGGTCCGTACGGACATCGAGGAGGGCGAGCGGCGTTCGTCGGGCGGGATCGTGATTCCCGCGACGGCGGCGATGGGCCGCCGGCTGTCGTGGGCCGAGGTGGTGGCGGTCGGGCAGAACGTCCGTACGGTCGAGCCCGGTGACCGCGTGCTCTACGACCCGGAGGACAGGGCCGAGGTCGAGGTGCGGGGCGTGGCGTACGTGCTGATCCGGGAGCGCGATCTGCACGCGGTGGCGTCGGAGCGGCTTCAGGGCTCCGACGATTCGACGGGGCTCTATCTGTGACGCGGTTCTGTTTGTGACTGGGTTCTGTCCGTGACGGGGTTCTGTCCGTGACGGGGTTCCGTCCGTGACGGGGCTCTGTCCGTGACGGGGTTCCGTCCGTGACGGGGCTCTGTCCGTGACGCGGTGAGGTCCAGGACCTCCCGCCGTCGGCAGCTCCCACTCGCCGGCCCCTCGATCGAGGCTGACGCGCGGGCCGTCCTCCACCGTCAGCGTTGCGCGTGTCCCGGTACCGGACCGCCCCTTCGGGCGCACCGGCACGCACAGGCACGCACCGACCGCGGCGCACCCGCGATCCCCGCACTCACCGGACCGGCCCGCGCCGTCAGCCGCCTTCCCACTCCTCGCCCGATTCCGCGATGCGGGCGGCGGATGCGGGCTGTCCTGTCGTGTTGCCGCCCTGCCAGCCGCCCCCGTCGCCGGGACCGCCCGAGGTGCCCGTGTTGTCGCCGCCGTTCTGGCCGTCGATGTCGCCTCCGATCTCGCCGCCCGTCGGGGGCGTCCCCGGGTCCGTGGGCGGACCGGTGGGCGGGATGCTGGGCGTGCCGGGGTCGGTGGGCGGCGTCGTGGGCCCGGTGGTCGGCGGCTCCGACGTGGGACCCGTGGGCGGTGCGCTGGGGTCGCCGCTGCCCGGGGGCTTCGTACCGGGGATGTCGGCGTCGCCTCCGGTCTTGAGGTCGAAGTCGCGGATCGGCTGCCCCTTGAGGGCGGCCTTCGTGTAGTCGCCCCAGATCTCGGCGGGGAAGCCGCCGCCGTTGACGCGTTCGAGTCCGGCGGCCCCGTAGAGGGACTTCTGGACGCCGGTCTCGGAGTTCTGCCCCATCACGCTGATGACGGTGGCGAGTTCGGGGGTGTAGCCCGCGAACCAGGCCGCCTTGTCCTCCTCCGCGGTGCC
Source organism: Streptomyces bathyalis (assembly GCF_015910445.1). Taxonomy (NCBI): domain Bacteria; kingdom Bacillati; phylum Actinomycetota; class Actinomycetes; order Kitasatosporales; family Streptomycetaceae; genus Streptomyces; species Streptomyces bathyalis. The sequence goes on along the minus strand of NZ_CP048882.1, from coordinate 5,110,573 downwards.
GGTCTTGCCGGCCGCGGGGCGTCCCGCGCTCTGGGCGGCGGTGCCAGTGCCGCCCTGAACGACCTTGCGCAGTACTGCGGTTGTGGAGTCGGCGGCGCTGCGCTCGACCTGTTCGGAGACGTCGCGGTCGGGCAGTTCGATGACTTCGCCGCCGTGCGTGGCCTTCTCGACGAGGCTGTAGTGGCCGCGCTTCCCGTGGTTGGCGAGCGTGGCGTAGGCCTCGGCCATGTCGGTGGTGGAGGCGGTGGCGACGCCGAGGGCGATCGAGCCGTCCTCGGGCATGTTGGGGGTCTTCTCGGGGAGGCCGAGGTCGATGGCGGTGCGCTTGACCTTCTTGGGGCCGACGTCGACGCCCATCTGCGCGAAGACGGAGTTGACCGACTTGTTCATGGCCTGGGAGACGGGGATCTGGCCGTAGGACTTCTTGTCCTCGTTCTCGGGCGCGTAGTCGGTGCCGTTGCCGTCGCTGATGACTTCGCGTTTGTTCGTGCCGTCGTAGATGGTGCCGGCGGTGATGCTGCGGCCGTCCTGGGTCTTGGAGTTGTTCTCCAGGGCCGAGGTGAAGATGAACGGCTTGAAGGTGGAGCCGACCTGGTAGTCGCGGCGTGTGGCGTTGTTGACGTACTGCTTGGTGTAGTCGATGCCGCCGTACATGGCGACGATCTTCCCGGTCTTGGGGTCGACCGAAGTGCCGCCCGCGCGCACGTACTTGTCGACCTTGCGGTCCTTCTTGAGCTTGGACATCAGCCGTTTCTCGACGGCCTTGCCCATGGCCTTCTGCCGCTTCGGGTCGAGCGTGGTGGTGATGCGGAAGCCGCCGGCCGCCAGGCGGCGCTCGTCGATGATCTCGTTGCTGATCAGGTAGTTCTTGACGGCTTCGACGAGGTAGCCGCGCTGGCCGGACATGCCGGTCGCGGGCTTGTCGCGGCCGGGCTCGGGGAACTTGAACGCGTCCCGTTCGGACCTGGTGATCCAGCTCTTCTTGACCATGCCGTCGAGCACGTAGTGCCAGCGGGCGACGGCCCGTTTGCGGTTCTCGGGGTGCGCCTGGGTGTCGTATGCGTTGGGCGAGTTGACGAGGGCGGCGAGGTAGGCGCCCTCGGAGGTGCTGAGTTCGTCGACGTCCTTGGCGTAGTAGGCCTGGGCGGCCGCCTGTATGCCGTATGCGTTGCGGCCGAAGTAGCTGGTGTTGAGGTAGCCCTCGAGGATGTCGGTCTTGCTGACCTCGTTGTCCAGCTTCAGCGCGATGAAGAACTCTTTCGCCTTGCGCGTGAGGGTCTGGTCCTGGTTGAGGTAGTAGTTCTTGACGTACTGCTGCGTGATCGTCGAGCCGGACTGCTTCCCGCCGCCGGTGACCATGTTCCAGCCGGCGCGGAGCATGGCCTTGGGGTCGATCGCGGATTCCTGGTAGAACTCGCGGTCCTCGGCGGCCAGGACGGCCTCCTGCACGCTCTTGGGGACCTGCGCGAGGTTGATGTTCTCCCTGTTGATCTCGCCGTCGCGGGCGATCTGCGAGCCGTCGGAGTAGAGGAAGACGTTGGTCTGGGCGGCGGCGGCCTTGTTCGCCGGGGGGATGCTCACCAGGAGGTAGCCGGCCACGAGCACGCCGCAGGCGAGGACGAGTACGAGCATCGACCCGCCCAGCACCCAGCGCCACGTCGGCACGAACCGGCGGAAGCCGGTCCTGCTGGTGCGGGCGCTCCCCGTTGCTTTCGGCTCGTCGCTCATCTCTTCTGGGACCCCTCGTCCGAATTCGGGCGATCCGGTCATAACGCCCATCTCGTAAGCGCGCCTGCTCGATCGTCCAGCTCACCGGGGTCGGTCGTACACGAGCGCGGCCCCGTCACTGTACGTGCCACGGCCCCTTGACCGTGCACGCGAATAATCGTTGGCTGCCCGCTTCCCGCGTGAGCTAGGCTCCTTCGTTTCCCAATCGTGAGAAAGCCACGAAGAAGCCCTACTGGGATAGACGGAGAAAGGCTTCAAAAGGATGCGCCTGCGAGGCGTCTATTTCGCCGTGGCGGCGGGCAGTTTCCGCCGATACTCCACGTACCGGGTCGCGACGGCGGCCGGGGTCTTCACCAACACCGTCTTCGGCTTCATCCTCGCCTTCACCTTCACGGCACTGTGGAGCGAGCGGCCGCACCTGGGCGGTTACGACGAGTCACAGGCACTGACCTTCGTATGGATGGGCCAGGCGATGCTCTCCGCGGCGGCGCTGATCGGCGGCGGCTTCCAGGAGGAGCTGCAGGAGCGCATCCGCACGGGAGACGTCGCCGTCGATCTCTACCGCCCCGCGGATCTTCAGCTGTGGTGGCTGGCGGCCGATCTCGGCCGGGCGGGCTTCCATCTGCTGGCCCGTGGCGTCGCGCCCGTGGTCTTCGGGGCGTTCTACTTCGAACTGGCCCTGCCCGTATCGCCGTTGGCGTGGCTGGCCTTCCTCGCGTCGGTCACGCTCGGCATCGTCACGGGCTTCGCGCTGCGCTACCTGTTCGCGCTGAGTGCCTTCTGGCTGCTCGACGGTACGGGGCTGAACATGCTGAGCACGCTGATGAGCATGTTCTTCTCGGGGATGCTGCTCCCCCTGACCGTCTTCCCGGGCGCCTTCGGCGAGGTGGCGCGTCTGCTGCCGTGGGCGGCGACCATGCAGGTCCCGGTGGATGTGCTGCTGGGCGAGTACGAGGGGGCAGGGGTGCTGTCGGCCTTCGCGTTCCAGGCGCTGTGGGCCGTGGTGCTGCTGGGGGCGGGCAGGGCGCTGCAGTCGCTCGCCACGCGGAAGGTGGTGGTCCAGGGTGGCTGAGCCGACGCTGAGCGGCGGTGCGCGGACGGGCGTCACGGATCCGCATGCGGGCGTCACTGGCCCGCGCGAGGCCGGTGCGTACGTCACCGGCGGTCCCGCCAGGAAGCCCGCCGGTGACGCGGACGGCCCGGAAGCCGAGGGTCCCCTGGCCCGGCTGGGCTGGGGCCTGCGGGCGTACTGCTTCATCGCGGTGATGTGGGTGCGCTCCACGATGGCCTACAGGGCGTCGTTCGTGATGATGGCCGTCGGCAACTTCGCGATGTCGGCGCTCGACTTCGTCGCCATCATGATCATGTTCTCGCATGTGGAGGTCCTCGGCGGGTTCACGCTCCACGAGGTCGCCCTGCTGTACGGCACCTCCGCGGCGTCCCTCGGCCTGGCCGACCTGCTGCTGGGGTCCTTCGACCGCATCGGCACGCGGGTGCGCGACGGGACGATGGACACGATCCTGGTGCGGCCCGTGCCTGCGCTGGCGCAGGTCGCCGCGGACCGGTTCGCGCTGCGGCGGCTGGGCCGCATCGGCCAGAGCGTGCTGGTCCTGGGGTGGGCGCTGAGCGGTGTGCAGCTGGCGGGCGGCGCGTGGACGCCGCTGCTGCTGGCGGTGACCGTGCTGAGCGGAACGGCGATCTTCGGCTCGGTGTTCGTCGTGGGCGGCGCCTTCCAGTTCGTCGCGCAGGACGCCGCGGAGGTGCAGAACTCCTTCACGTACGGCGGCGCGACGCTGCTCCAGTACCCGCCGACGGTCTTCGCCAAGGACATGGTGCGCGGGGTGACGTTCGTGATCCCGCTGGCCTTCATCAACTGGCTGCCTGTACTGCGGCTGTTGGGCCGCGACGATCCGCTGCGTCTGCCGGGATGGGTGGACTTCGCGGGACCGGCGGTGGCGGCGGCCTGCTGCGTCCTGGCCGGCCTGGCCTGGCGTGCGGGCCTGCGGGCGTACCGCAGCACGGGCAGCTGAGGCATCACGGAACACGGGACGGAACCACCGGACGAGCGGGGCCGGGCAGCGGACGGACAGCACCGGCAGGACGAGCGGGAGGGGAACCGGAGGCGATGGACGGCGACTTCATCGTGCTGGAGGACCTGGAGAAGGTCTTCCAAGTGCGCAGGAGGACGGGAAGGCTGCGGCGCGAGCGGCAGGAGGTGCGTGCCGTCGACGGGATCTCCTTCAACATCGCGCGGGGCGAGATGGTCGGCTACATCGGCCCGAACGGCGCGGGGAAGTCGACGACGATCAAGATGCTCACCGGCATCCTCACCCCCAGCGGCGGGCGGCTGCGCGTCGCCGGCATCGATCCCGCCCGTGAACGCACCAGGCTGGCGCGGCGCATCGGCGTCGTCTTCGGGCAGCGCACGACCCTGTGGTGGGATCTGCCGCTGCGCGACTCCTACTCCCTCGTGCGCCGCATGTACCGCATCCCCGAGACCCGCTACCGCGAGAACCTGGAGCGGTGCGTGGAGCTGCTGGATCTGGGCGATCTGCTCGAAGTCCCGGTGCGGCAGCTGTCGTTGGGGCAGCGGATGCGCGGCGACATCACGGCCGCGCTGCTGCACGACCCGGACGTGCTGTATCTGGACGAGCCGACGATCGGGCTGGACGTCGTCAGCAAGTCGACGGTGCGCCGCTTCCTGAGCGACATCAACGCCGCACACGGCACGACCGTCCTGCTGACCACGCACGACCTCACCGACATCGAGCAGCTGTGCAAGCGCGTGATGGTCATCGACCACGGTCGTCTGATGTACGACGGTGCGCTGGCGGGCCTGCACGAGGTCGGCGAGAGCGAACGGACGCTGGTGGTGGATCTGGAGCGCGAACTGCCGCCGATCGAGGGGATCGAGGGGGCCCGCACGGTGCGGACGGAGGGCCCCCGGCAGTGGCTCGCCTTCCCCGCGTCGGCGAGCGCCGCCCCGATCGTCTCGCGGATCGCGGACGGCTATCCGCTGGTGGATCTGTCCGTGCGGGAGCCGGACATCGAGGACGTCATCTCCCGTATGTACGGGGCGAGTTGACCGGTACCTACGTCCGGGCGGGCGAGGTGCCCCTGAGCAGCTTCAGGTCCAGCGCCTCGGCCATCGCCCGGTATCCGTTGTCGCTCGGGTGCAGGTGGTCGCCGGAGTCGTACGCGGGGCGCAGGCGGTTGGGGTCGGCCGGGTCGCGCAGCGCGGCGTCGAAGTCGACCACCTCGTCGAAGACCTTGCCGGAGCGGATCTCCTCGTTCACCTGCTGCCGGATCACATCCAGCTGCCGTTCGTAGCCGCGGTGGCCGCCGAAGGGTGTGAGGGTGCCGCCGACGACGCGAAGGCCGCGGGCGTGCGCGTACTTCACCAGCTTCCGCAGGCCGTCGACGATCCGGTCAGGCCTGTTCTGCCGGGGCGGCTTGATGATGTCGTTGAGGCCCATCTCGATGACGACGGCCCTGACACCGGAACAGGAGAGCACGTCGCGCTGCATGCGGGTCAGGCCGCTGGGGCCGTTGTTGGGCGAGTAGCGGGGCCCGTCGACCAGGACACGGTTACCGCTGATGCCGCCGTTGACGACGCTGTACCGGGGCGCGTCCCGTTCCGTGCGCAGACGTTCGGCGAGGAAGTCCGTCCAGCGGCGGTTGGCGCCGGGGCTGGAGGTGATGCCGTCGGTGATGGAGTCGCCGAGCACGGCGACCGCGCCCCGCGTCTGATTGGTCCACACATCGACGGCGGTCAGGTGGCGCCAGTACGGGCTCTGCTGGGTGAAGGCCGTGCCCGAGGTCTCCTCGGCCTTGTCGCCCTGCGCCACGTAGCTCGTCTGACGCGCGTAGGGGTGGTACGTCACCGGCCCGGAGGGCTTCGGGGAGTAGGTGGTGACGAGCAGGTCCGCGGCGTGCGGGACGTTGAGCCGCACCGCGTCGCTGACGGCCTTGCGCCCCGGAGGGATCGTCACCGTGCGGGAGTTGCCGAAGGTCAGCCGGCGCATCGTGCCCGTGGCCGCGGTGGGGTTGCTGGGCGCGGCGGCGAGGGCGAGCGTCGCGTGGGTGATGGTGAGCGGCTTGGTGCCGTAGAGGTTGGAGAGGGTGATACGTGCGCCGGACCCGCCCACCGAGGTGTGGACGACGTTACGTATCGACATCTTGGCGTAGCCGTCAGGGGTGTTGGGCTCGGCAGCCACAGCGGGTGCCGACCAGGTGCCGACCCAGTTGCCCGAGGAGGCGGGCGCCGCGTCGTCACGGGTGCCCTGCGTGATGCCGTCGAGACTGCCGTCGTCACCGCCCACGCCGATGAAGACAGCGGTGGACACAAGCACGACGATCGCCGCCAGACCGGCGAGCAAGGCATAACCCATGTTTCTGGTCACGCTCGGTGTATCTCCTCGGGCAGGCGGAGCCCGAGGCTCCGAGTGGTCGCGGTCAAATGATCCCACGATCGCGGCATGGCCCTGTCCCCGGGGGGCGGCCAGGCCGGGGACGACCCGGTGGCCGTCCGCAATGACAGACGCCGTATGTCCGGGCTTCGTTCCACCTGTCAGGCACCTTGGGACACTGTAGGGGGGACAGGCCGAACGGTGGAGTGGATGGATCAGGCAAAAGCGGGCGACGTCGCCGCCGCAGGCGCGGGCGGAGTGAGGCCGATCACAGGCGGGACGGCGGCACGGGCCGCGGGCCCGGGCCCGGATCCGGGCCCGAACGGCCGTCCAGGCAGCGGCAGTTCGAACTCGGGCGGCGCCGCGGGTTCCGGCGGCCGCCAACGGCCCCCCAATCCGGGCCCCCTGGGTACCTTCACCGCGGCCGACGAGGAGCGGCGCCGCGGCGTGCGCCGGATGAAGACCATCGCGACGGCCGCGTTGCTGCTGATGGCGGTGGTGTTCGTACTGGCGAAGTGGGCGCAGCACGAGGGCGCGGGCACCTGGACGGGCTACGTCGCGGCCGCCGCCGAGGCGGGCATGGTCGGCGCGCTGGCGGACTGGTTCGCGGTGACGGCGCTCTTCCGTCACCCACTCGGGCTGCCGATCCCCCACACCGCCATCATTCCCACCAAGAAGGACCAATTCGGGCACACACTCGGGGAGTTCGTCGGGGAGAACTTCCTCTCCGGCGACGTCGTACGGTCCCGGCTGAAGGCCGTCGGCATCGCCGGCCGCCTCGGCGCGTGGCTCGCGCAGCCGGAGCACACGGACCGGGTCACCTCGGAACTGTCGACGGCGCTGCGCGGCGCCCTCGCCGTCCTGCGCGACTCGGATGTGCAGGCCGTGGTGGGCGAGGCCATCACGCGCCGCGCCGACGCTCAGGAGATCGCGCCCGGGCTGGGTTCGATGCTGGAGCGGGTCGTGGCGGACCAGGGGCACCGGCGCGTGGTGGATCTGGTGTGCGGGCGGGCGGCACAGTGGCTGGAGGTGCACAGCGACTCGGTGGTCGAGGCCGTCACCGGCGGCGCGCCGGGCTGGACGCCCCGCTTCGTCGACCGCCGCGTGGGCGACCGCGTATACCGGGAGCTTCTGCGGTTCGTGACGGAGATGCGGGACATGCCGGAGCACCCGGCGCGCGGTGCGATCGACCGCTTCCTGACGGACTTCGCGACGGACCTGCGTTCGGATCCGCAGACGCGGGCGCGCGTGGAGCGGCTCAAGAGCGACGTGCTCGGCCGCGGAGAGGTGCAGGACCTCATCTCCTCGGCCTGGAACGCGGTGCGCTCGATGATCGTCGCGGCGGCGGAGGACGAACGCAGCGAACTGCGCGTGCGGGCAAGGGCCTCGCTGCTGTCGCTGGGGCAGCGGATGGCCTCGGACGGCCGCCTGCGGGGCAAGATCGACGGCTGGATCGAGGACGCCGCGGTGTACGTCGTCACCACGTACCGCGACGAGGTGACGTCTTTGATCACGGAGACGGTCGCGAGCTGGGACGCCGACCACACGTCGAAGAAGATCGAGGCGCACATCGGGCGCGATCTTCAGTTCATCCGTCTCAACGGCACAGTCGTCGGATCCCTGGCGGGACTTGCGATCTACGCGCTGGTGAACGTCGTCACGCGGTGAGCGGTCACCGATCGAGGGCGAGGGGGCGGCCGTGACGCACGGCCGCCCTGCGGCAGCCGGCGGTCAGCCCGTGCAGACCTTGGTCAACTCGTCGGCCGCCTTGCCGACCGGACGCACATCGGGCTCGCGCCCGGCGTCGACGGCCTTCTGCGCGTCCTCCACCGCGGTGTTCATGTGGTCGACGGCCTTGTTGACGTCGGCGTCGCCCGTGTTCTCGTCGATCTTCTTGAGGTTCTTGTCGATGCGGTCTATCGACTCCTTGGCCTGAGCCGGGTCCTCGGACGCGCCGGAGACGGCCTTCTGGAGATCGTTGGCCGCGTCGGCGACGGTGACAGCCGTGTTGGCGCAGCTGACTGCCTTGTCCACCGCGCTGCACCCTGTCAGAACGGTGGCGGCGAGCGCGACGGTGCCGAGGACGGGGAGCACGGGAGAACGACGCACAGGAACCTCTTCCTAGTCAGTGGACGGGCCGCGCGGTATGACCCGCGCGGCCCGTACCTCTTCAGACGTGTAAAGCATACGCAAAGTTCCCTGACTCGAACCGCCCCTCGTGCGCTGCGGGTTCGGCCCCCTGGAACGTCCACGGCGACCGCGGCTGCGGCCCCCTGCCGTCAGCCGGCGAGCGCCTTCCGCTGGGCCCCGTCGAGCTGCGCGCATCCCTGGACGGACAGATCCAGCAGTTCGTTCAGCTGCTCGCGCGCGAACGGCTCGCCCTCGGCGGTGCCTTGGACCTCGACGAAGTTCCCGTCGCCGGTGCAGACGACGTTCATGTCGGTCTCGGCGCGCACGTCTTCCTCGTAGCAGAGGTCCAGCAGCGGCTTCCCGTCGACGATGCCGACGCTGACGGCGGCGACCGTGCCCGTCAGCGGCTGGGCCTTGCTCTTGATGATTTTCTTCTCCTGCGCCCACGCGACGGCATCGGCCAGTGCGACATAGGCGCCCGTGATCGCGGCGGTGCGGGTGCCGCCGTCGGCCTGGAGGACGTCGCAGTCGAGCACCACGGTGTTCTCCCCGAGGGCCTTGTAGTCCACGACAGCGCGCAGCGTGCGCCCGATCAGGCGGGAGATCTCATGGGTGCGGCCACCGATCTTGCCGCGTACGGACTCGCGGTCGCCGCGGGTGTTCGTGGAGCGCGGCAGCATCGCGTACTCGGCCGTGACCCAGCCCTTGCCGCTGCCCTTTCGCCAGCGGGGCACACCCTCCGTGACGCTGGCGGTGCACAGCACCCGGGTGTCGCCGAAGCTGATCAGAACGGATCCCTCGGCGTGCTTGCTCCAGCCGCGGTCGATGGTGATGGGACGCAACTGGTCAGCCGTACGGCCGTCGATACGAGTCATGGTGCGAGCCTAAGCCCTCGCGTCTGAACGCCCGTTCAGCCCACAGTCCGTTCACACTTCCAGGCATCCGCGGCACCGGCGGGCCGGAGAGTCACGGCCGCGCCGGCCTGGCAGCAGTGCGTCACATCATGTCCTCGATCTCGACGGCGATCGGGTCGGCGTCGGTGCCGATGACGATCTGTATGGCCGACCCCATCTTCACGACGCCGTGCGCGCCGGCGGCCCGCAGAGCCGCCTCGTCGACGAGCGCGGCATCCGCGACCTCGGTGCGGAGACGCGTGATGCAGCCCTCGATCTCGGAGATGTTGTCGAGTCCGCCGAGCCCGGCGACGATCTTTTCGGCCTTGCTGCTCATGTCTTTCTCCTGCTCTCCGGCGCCGCCTCACGTGCCGCGCACGCACCCCGGCCGACCGCGGTTTACACCAGTATGGGCCAATTGGCGGCCTTCGCCTCTTACGGTCCGGCGTGGGGGCATTCCCCGGTGGAGCCAGGGGGAGACACTCCCCGTTTCGCCGGGTACATATGCGCCCTTACAACAGCAAACTGCGCTTTCCGCGCTGCTGCACTCGTGCTACAAGAGGTCTAAACCATTCACGGGGTCTGCTCCGCACGGTCCGACCTCCCGCAGTCCACTGGAGGAAGCTGATGACCACGGCTACCGAAGCCCGAGGGACGGGCCGGGGCTCGGGTGCGATGGCTGTAGCCCAACGCATCGGCCGCAGCCTCATGCTCCCCATCGCCACACTGCCCGCGGCCGCACTCATGGTCCGGCTCGGCCAGCCCGACATGCTCGGCCGCCCGAACTTCCCGGACTCCATCAACCGCATCGCCCAGTTCCTCGCCAAGGGCGGCGGCGCACTGATCGACAACATGCCGCTGCTGTTCGCCGTAGGCATCGCCGTGGGATTCGCCCGCAAGTCGGACGGATCGACGGCCCTGGCGGCGGTCGTGGGCTATCTGGTCTTCAAGAACGTGCTGGGGGCCTTCAAGGACGGCAATCTGCCCCCGGTCGAGAAGGTCATCGACGGGAAGGTCGGCACCGCCGCACCACCCGTGGACGCCGGTGTGCTCGGCGGCGTGGTGATCGGCATCGTCGTCGCCCTCCTCTACCAGCGCTACTACCGCAAGAAGCTCCCCGACTGGCTGGGCTTCTTCAGCGGCCGCCGGCTCGTGCCGATCCTCTCGGCCTTCGCCGGCCTCTTCATCGGCGTGATCTTCGGCTACATCTGGCCGGTGCTGGGCACCGGGCTGCACGACTTCGGCGCCTGGCTCGTCGGGTCGGGAGCCGCGGGAGCCGGTGTCTACGGCGTCGCCAACCGGGCCCTCATCCCGATCGGCATGCACCACCTGCTCAACTCCTTCCCGTGGTTCCAGGCCGGCTCGTACAAGGGCCAGCACGGCGACATCGCGCGCTTCCTCGCGGGCGACCCCAGCGCCGGCCAGTTCATGACCGGGTTCTTCCCGATCATGATGTTCGCGCTGCCCGCGGCGTGCCTGGCGATGTACCACTGCGCACGACCCGAACGGCGCAAGGTCGTGGGCGGCCTGATGATCTCCCTCGCACTCACCGCCTTCATCACGGGCGTGACGGAGCCCATCGAGTTCTCGTTCATGTTCATCGCGCCCGTGCTGTACGCGATCCACGCGGTGCTGACCGGCATCTCGATGGCCCTGGTGTGGGCCCTGGGCATGAAGGACGGCTTCGGCTTCTCGGCCGGCGCGATCGACTTCATGCTGAACCTCGGCATCGCCACCAACCCGTGGGGCCTGATGCTCGTGGGCCTTGGCTTCGCGGTGATCTACTACGCCGTCTTCCGCTTCGCGATCATCAAGTTCGACCTGCCCACGCCCGGCCGCGAGGCGCCCGAACCCGAGGAACAGGAGCGGCAGCGGGAACGGGAGCGGGAACGGACGACCAACAAGGGCCAGGTCGGCGGCGACATGCCCGTCGCCGTCGCGGAAACGGCCACCGACAAGGCCATCGACAAGCACGAGCGGCCCGTCTCCATGGGCAAGGCACCCCGGAACACCACCCCGGACGCCCGGCCCGCACAGGGTGCCCAGCCCCAGAACGCCCGGCGCGGCCGGGACGACGGGGACGAGGACCAGGAGGGCACGCGCGCCGAGATCTGACCGCCGACGCACGACCGGAGAGTGACCACCGCGCCCACTGCCCACAGGCAGTGGGCGCGGTGCCGCGTGGCGGCAATGGCCCGCCGGAGAGGGCCGGGGCTCCGCGGCGCCGCTACAGCTCGTAGACCGCGCCGGGCCTGGCCAGCTCCACGGGGCCCTCGAAGACGTCCTTCGCGTCCCGGAGATTGACCTTCGCGTCGGTCCACGGCGGTACGTGCGTGAGGACGAGGCGCTCCACCCCGGCCGACTGCGCGCAATCCCCCGCCTCGCGGCCGTTGAGATGCAGGTCGGGGATGGCTTCCTTGCCGTCGGTGAAGGACGCCTCACACAGGAAGATGTCCGCGCCCTGCGCCAGCTCGACGAGCGAGCCGCAGGTCCCCGTGTCACCCGAGTAGGCGAGCACCTTGCCGCTTTCCCGGTGGGTGACCCGGAACGCGTAGGACTCGACAGGGTGCCGGACCTCCTCCGTGCGGACGGTGAAGGGGCCCAGCTCGAAGGAGCCGCCCCGCGTCAGCGTGCGGAAGTCGAAGACCTCGCTCATCGCGGAGTCGGACGGTGTGTCCCCGTACGCGACGGTCAGGCGCCGCTCGGTGTCCCGCGGTCCGTAGACGGGGATCGGCCCGCAACGTCCCCCCTCGTGGCGGTAGTAGCGCGCCACGAAATAGCCGCACATGTCGATGCAGTGGTCGGGGTGGAGGTGGCTGAGCGCGATGGCGTCCAGGTCGTAGAGGCCGCTGTAGCGCTGGAGCTCGCCGAGTGCGCCGTTCCCCATGTCGAGGAGCAGCCGGTAGCCCTCGGCCTCGACCAGGTAGCTCGAACAGGCCGACTCCGCAGAAGGGAACGACCCGGAGCAGCCGACGACGGTGAGCTTCATGAAGCGGGGACCTCCGTTGGCGGCTGTGGGGTTTTTCGAGCGTAAGCCGCTGGGTGCCGCGTTTGGCCTCAAGAGCGCGCTGGTGTGGGCGGAATCACCAGCGCGGGGTACGGTCGGCAATCTGTGCGGTAATGCCGCGCGGAGGTCCGGGAGGCGAGGCGGGCATGGACACTTGGTGGTGGCTGGCCCTGGGTGCCGTCGTGGCCCTGTCACTTGTGGCGGCGCTGATCGACGGGGGTGCGCGGCTCGGCCGTCCCTTTCGCCGCCTCCGCGGCGACCTCGCGCCTCGGAACAGCTCGCTGCCCGACCGTGGACCGCGCCCCGGGGAGATCTGGTGGACGCGTGAGCCGCTGCTCGTGCTGGTCCTTGCAGTACGCATCGACAGGGCCCGCGTCGCGCGTATCAGTGCGGAACGGCCGTCCCGCGAGGGCGAGTACCGCCTGCCGGAGTCGGCCGGGGCGAAGCTGGCTCTGCCTCCGGGGACCGTCGCCGACGCCGCGGGCCGGGTGACTGCACTGTGCACGGATGCCGACGCGGCATGGGACGTGGAGCTGAGCGAGTTCGGGCGGCGGGCCGGCGAGGTCGACCAGGACATCTGGGTGCAGGTGCGCCACCTGTCCGGCGAGACGTGACCCGGACCACAGAGGACAACCGGGACGGCGGCACGAGCCATCGCGGACCGCGCATGCGCATCAATCCGCCCTGCGCCGACCGGAGTTGACCCCGCGGCCGTCACGGCCGCCCGGCCGGCGCACGAACGGCCCTCAGGCCCAGAGCTGGCCCTGGAGCGCCTCGACCGCCGCATCGGTGGTCTCCGCCGTGTAGATGCCGGTGGAGAGGTACTTCCAGCCACCGTCGGCGACGACGAAGACGATGTCGGCGCTCTCGCCCGCCCGTTGGGCCTTGCGTGCGACGCCCGCGGCCGCGTGCAGCGCAGCGCCTGAGGAGACTCCGGCGAAGATGCCCTCCTCCGCGAGGAGTTCGCGGGTGCGGCGCACCGCGTCCTCGGAGCCGACCGAGAACCGCCCGGTGAGCACGGACTCGTCGTACAGCTCGGGCACGAATCCCTCGTCGAGGTTGCGCAGCCCGTAGACCAGGTCGTCGTAGCGCGGTTCGGCGGCGATGATCTGCACGCCGGGGCGCTGTTCGCGCAGATAGCGGCCGGCGCCCATCAGCGTGCCGGTGGTGCCCAGGCCCGCCACGAAGTGGGTGACGGAGGGCAGGTCGGCGAGGATCTCGGGGCCGGTGGTGGTGTAGTGGGCCGCGGAGTTGGCGGGGTTGCCGTACTGGTAGAGCATCACCCAGTCCGGGTTCTGATCGGCCAGCTCCTTGGCAACGCGCACGGCGGTGTTCGAACCGCCTGCCGCCGGTGAGGAGATGATCTCGGCTCCCCACATGCCGAGCAGCTGCCGCCGCTCCTCACTGGTGTTCTCCGGCATCACGCACACGATGCGGTAGCCCTTGAGGCGTGCCGCCATCGCCAGCGAGATCCCGGTGTTGCCGGAGGTCGGCTCCAGGATGGTGCAGCCCGGTGTCAACCGGCCTTCCTTCTCGGCCTGTTCGACCATGTAGAGGGCCGGCCGGTCCTTGACGGAGCCCGTCGGGTTGCGGTCCTCCAGCTTCGCCCAGATGCGCACGTCCTCCGACGGCGAGAGCCGCGGGAGCCGCACCAGCGGGGTGTCGCCGACCGCCTGGACCGGGGAGTCGTAGCGCATCAGCGGGTTCCCATGCGGACGCGCATGTGTGTGCCCGCGCCGCCCGCCACCGCGGGGAGGATCGTCACGTTGTCGCCGTCGCTGAGCTTCGTGCTGATGCCGTCGAGGAAGCGCACGTCCTCGTCGTTGAGATAGACGTTCACGAAGCGGCGCAGCTCACCACCGTCGACGAGGCGGCCCTGGATGCCCGCGTGGCGGCTCTCCAGGTCGTCGAAGAGCTCCTTGAGCGTGTCGCCCTCCCCCGTGACGGACTTCTCGCCGTCGGTGTAGGTACGGAGGATGGTCGGGATGCGGACCTCGATGGCCATGGAAGCTCCTGTGGATGGAAGGCGGGCAGGGCGGTGTGGCGGACGTGGTGGGCCCCTCGGCGGGGCGGGCGGTGGCGGCGGTCCGGCCGCCGTGTCCGTGCATGCCGGCCGCTGCGGGCCGGGGCACCGGATCAGACGCGGACGTGCGCGCGGCGCCGGGTCGCCCCCAGCGCGCTGGCGAGACGGCACAGATCGACGTGCAGGCGTCCGACGAGCAGCGTGCTCCGGAGCGTCGAAGAAGCTCTCACGTCGTGGACAACCATGGGCTCATCGTAACGATTCCCGGTCCGATGACCCGACCTTGATTCCATGATGTGGACCGAACCGTCTCATATGACGTCGTTCCATGCTTGACCTGCGGGAATCCCCCTGCCCGGATTCCACCGCGGGTTCAGGCGGGCGGTTCCTGGCCGTCCACGACCTCGACCTCTTCCTCGGTGACCTCGCCGTCCACGATGCGGAACGACCGGAAGGAGAAGGGGCCTTCGTCGTTGCCGCACTCCGCGGTGGAGACGAGCACGTAGTGGGCGCCCGGCTCGTTGGCGTAGCTGATGTCCGTGCGCGAGGGGTACGCCTCGGTGGCGGTGTGCGAGTGGTAGATGACGACCGGCTCCTCGTCCTTGTCGTCCATCTCGCGGTAGAGCCGCAGCAGATCGCCCGAGTCGAACTCGTAGAACGTCGGCGAGCGGGCAGCGTTCAGCATCGGGATGAAGCGCTCCGGGCGGCCCTCTCCCGCGGGACCCGCGATGACTCCGCACGCCTCGTCCGGATGGTCCTTGCGGGCGTGAGCGACGATCTTGTCGTGCAGCTCCTGGGTGATGGTCAGCATGCCCGGAAGGATATGCGGCGGCCCCGGTGCGCCGCCGGGGGCGTCGGACCGGGGCCTTCGCGGGATGCGACCGGGTCGGACTTCCGCAGGTCAGAGCCCGGTCATGGCCGCCGGTTGCCCTTCGTCGCGGTCTCCTCGCGCCGGAAGGTGTCCGGGTCGCGCGCCTTGAGCACGAAGTACGCGACGACGAGACCCGCCGCCCACACCGGTGCCCCGTAGAGCGAGACCCGGGAGTCGGGATCGAAGCCCATCAGCACCACCACCGAGCCGATGAATGCCAGCGAGATCCAGCTCGCGTACGGGGCGCACGGCGCCTTGAAGGAGGACTGCGGCAGACGCCCGCGGTCCGCGGCGCGGCGGTAGCGGATGTGCGCGGCGAGGATCATGATCCACGCCCACATGCCGGAGATGGTGGCGAAGGCGACGACGTAGTCGAACGCCTTCGAGGGCCACTGGTAGTTGATCCAGACGCCGACCGTCATCAGCGCCGCGGAGACGCTGGTGCCCAGCAGCGGCAGCCCGTTGGCGGTGAGCCGGGTGAAGAGCTTCGGCCCCTGCCTGTTCATCGCCAGGTCGCGCAGCATCCTGCCCGTCGAGTACATGCCGGAGTTGCACGAGGAGAGCGCCGCCGTGAGCACGACGAAGTTGACGATGGCCGCGCCCGCCGGCAGGCCGATCTTGCCGAAGGCCGCCACGAACGGGCTCGTGCCGGGTTCGAACGCCGTCCAGGACACCACCGAGAGGATCACGAGGAGCGCGCCGACGTAGAAGAGCGCGATGCGCCAGGGGACGGTGTTGACGGCACGGGGCAGCGTCTTCTCCGGGTTCACGGACTCCCCCGCCGTGACGCCGACGAGTTCGACGGCGAGGAAGGAGAACATCACGATCTGGAGCGTCATCAGCGTTCCGCCGATCCCCTTGGGGAAGAAGCCGCCGTCCGCCCACAGCAGGGTCATGGACGCGGTGTCGCCGGCGTCGGAGAAGCCGAGAGTGAGGACGCCGACGCCGATGAGGATCATGCCGATGATGGCGGTGACCTTGATCATCGAGAACCAGAACTCCAGCTCGCCGAAGATCTTCACCGAGATCAGATTCGCGCAGTACAGGACGAGCGTGAAGACGAGCGCGGAGACCCACTGCGGAACGGCGGGCCACCAGTACTGCACGTAGGTGGCGGCCGCGGTGACCTCGGTGATGCCGGTGACGACCCAGAAGAGCCAGTACGTCCAGCCGGTGGCGAACCCGAAGAAGGGCCCCAGGAACTCCCGCGCGTACTCGGAGAAGGAGCCGGAGACCGGCCGGTACATGAGCAGTTCGCCCAGCGCCCGCATGATGAAGAAGATGACGGTCCCGGCCACCGCGTAGGCGAGGATCAGGCTGGGCCCGGCCTTGGTGATGGCCTTGCCCGCGCCGAGGAAGAGGCCGGTGCCGATCGCGCCGCCGATGGCGATCATCTGGATCTGGCGGCTGCCGAGACCGCGCCGGTATCCCTCCTCCGGAGGGGCCGCGGTGCCGGTCGTTGTTTCCGTGATGCCGCCGCGCGGGGCGCCGCGGTCGTCGACCTGCTCGGAGGCCATGGATGCGCCTTTCTCCGTGCCGGCGCAAGCAGCTTGCGCGCACCGGGACATGACGGATGTTCAGGGGTGTTCCGGAACCTTTCGGAACCGAGCCCTCATCATGTCCGCGCGGGACGGGCGCGACGGTCGCGGGAAGCCGCCGGCGGCCAGATGCCATCCGTTCAGGGGACGGCGCCGCCGGGGCAGGAAAGACGTACGGGGGAAGGCCGCGGGGCCGCTGCTCAAGGGAGCAGCGTCTCGACGAGCGTCTCCTGCAGCCCGCCCAGCCACAGATAGGCCATCACCATCGGCTTGCGGGGGTCCTCGTCGGGCAGTGCGTACAGCTCGCTGCTGTCGTCGTCGTCACTGACCTCGAGGCGCGTGCCGATGGCCAGCCGCAGGTCGTTCAGCGCGCCCAGCCACTGCTTGGACTCCTCGGGCTTGAGCGTGAGCACCGCGCCCGCGCTGCCGTCGGACCCCTGGGAGGACCTCCCGGGCCCGCCGGGCCCAGGGGGAGGGTCGGGGGTGAGGGAGTCCAGCGCACGGACGATCGCGAGTCCGTCCTCGCGCTTGCGGGCGCGCAGTTCGTTCTCGGTGAAGCGGCGGAACTCGGCGGAGGCACGGCGCTCCTCCGCGTTCCCCTCGCCGGGCACCGCGTCGGGGCCGTCGCCGTAGGCGTCGGGAAAGAGCCTGGCCAGTGCCGGGTCGGAGGGCGGCTCGCTCGGCCCGTCGGAGAGGATGGCGATGAGCGGGTCCTCCGCCCCGTCGGCGGGCTGGTCGCCCGGACCGATCAACTCCAGCAGCTGGACTGCGAGGCTGCGCAGGATCGAGATCTCGACCTCGTCCAGGGCGATGGCGGCGCCGCCGTCACCTGTGGCTTCGAAGTGGCCGGCCATCAGCCGCGGTCCTGCTGCAGGGTGGCCCACAGTCCGTAGCCGTGCATCGCCTGCACGTCGCGCTCCATCTCCTCGCGGCTGCCGGTGGAGACCACAGCCCGGCCCTTGTGGTGGACGTCCATCATCAGCTTCTTCGCCTTGTCCTTCGGATAGCCGAAGTAGCTCTGGAAGACGTAGGTCACGTAGCTCATGAGGTTGACCGGGTCGTTGTGCACGATCGTCGCCCAGGGGACGTCGGGCTCGGGCACCTCGAGGGGCGCCTCGGCAGACTCGGGGCGTTCGATCTCAGTGGGGGCAACACTCACGGGTCCCATGCTGCCACTCAGAGGTGTCGGGTGGCCAAACGGCCACAGCCGATATCGTCACACTGACGAGATGTGTTGTACGCTCGATGCTGCCCCGCCCCTCCCCCAGGGGGCTCGCCGACGCGAGGAGTCAGTACCAGTGAATCGACAGGCGACCGTGGACAGGGGACTGCCGGTGGCCGTGCCGTCGACGGCGCTCTTCACCGATCAGTACGAACTCACCATGCTCCAGGCCGCGCTGCGCGCCGGAACGGCCGAACGGCGTTGCGTCTTCGAGGTGTTCGCGCGGCGGCTGCCCGAGGGCAGGAGGTACGGGGTCGTCGCGGGAACCGGCCGCGTACTGGACGCCGTGGAGAACTTCCGGTTCGACGACCAGGTCCTCGACTACCTGCGCGAGCGGGGAATAGTCGACGAGCCCACCCTCGACTGGCTGTCCGGCTACCGCTTCAGCGGCGACATCGCCGGCTACCCCGAGGGCGAGGTGTACTTCCCCGGCTCCCCCGTGATGCGCGTGGAGGGCACCTTCGCCGAGAGCGTGCTGCTGGAGACGGTCATCCTCTCGATCCTCAACCACGACTCGGCGGTCGCCGCCGCCGCCTCCCGTATGGCCGTCGCCGCGGGCGGACGCCCGCTGATGGAGATGGGCGCGCGGCGCACCCACGAGCTGTCGGCCGTCGCGGCCTCCCGCGCCGCCTATCTCGGCGGCTTCGCCTCGACCTCGGACCTCGCGGCCGGTTTCCGGTACGACATCCCCACCGTCGGGACCAGCGCGCACTCGTTCACGCTGCTGCACGACAGCGAGCGGGACGCCTTCACGGCGCAGGTGGACTCGTTCGGAAGCGGCACGACGCTGCTCGTCGACACCTACGACGTCGCGGAAGCGGTGCGCAGCGCCGTCGAGATCGCAGGACCCGGACTGGGCGCGGTACGCATCGATTCGGGCGACCTGCTGCTGCTCGCACACCGGGTGCGCCACCAGCTGGATGAACTGGGCGCGAGCGGCACCCGGATCGTGGTCACCAGCGACCTGGACGAGTACGCCATCGCCTCGCTCGCCGCGGCACCGGTCGACGCCTACGGGGTGGGCACCCAGCTGGTGACCGGCAGCGGCCACCCCACCTGCGCGATGGTCTACAAGCTCGTCGCACGCGCCGCGTCGGACGGGCCGGACGCGCCGATGCTGGCCGTCGCGAAGAAGTCGATGGGCGGCAAGTCCTCCGCGGGGGGAGCGAAGTGGGCGGCACGCCGGCCCGACGAGGACGGCGTCGCGGCGGCCGAGGTCGTGGGCACCGGGCCGGTGCCCGAGGAGCTGAGGGAGCATCAGCTCCACGTGCCGCTCGTCCGCGGCGGGGAGACCGTCGCCCGCGAGCCGCTCGACGCCGCGCGCGAGCGCCACACCCGGGCCCTCGCCGGCCTGCCGATGTCCGCCATGCAACTCTCACGCGGCGAGCCGGTGTTGCCGACGGAGTACGTGTGACAGGTCTGCGTGGGACCTCCCACGGAGGCTGCGGATTCTCTAGGGTCGTGCCGACGCCCCGCACCAACCCCCCCACCCCCGAAAGGCATCTCCAATGCACCGGGCACTGATCGTCGTAGACGTGCAGAACGATTTCTGTGAAGGGGGAAGCCTCGGGGTCAGCGGCGGGTCGGACGTCGCCGCCGCCATCACCGATCTCATCGGCGACGCCTCCGCCGGGTACAACCACGTGGTCGCCACCCGGGACCACCACATCGAGCCGGGCGACCACTTCGCCGACAACCCCGACTTCGAGCGCACCTGGCCGCCGCACTGCATCGCCGGCACCGAAGGCATCGGCTTCCACCCGAACTTCGCACCCGCCGTCGCCGCCGGCGCGATCGACGCGGTCTTCAGCAAGGGCTCGTACTGCGCCGCATACAGCGGCTTCGAGGGCACCGACGAGAACGGCACGCCGCTCACGGACTGGCTCCGGGAGCGCAAGGTGGACCAGGTCGACGTGGTCGGCATCGCCACCGACCACTGCGTGCGTGCGACCGCGCTGGACGCC
Source organism: Streptomyces bathyalis (assembly GCF_015910445.1). NCBI lineage: Bacteria > Bacillati > Actinomycetota > Actinomycetes > Kitasatosporales > Streptomycetaceae > Streptomyces > Streptomyces bathyalis. The sequence goes on along the minus strand of NZ_CP048882.1, from coordinate 5,090,788 downwards.
GCCTCCGAGGGCTTCCGCACACAGGTCCTGCTGAACCTCACCGCCGGCGTCGCGCCCGCCACCACGCAGGCTGCGCTCGACGAGATGCGTGACGCCGGGATTCATCTGTCGGGCGCACCGGTCCTCCGGGAGGCGTGAGCGCGGCCACCCCGCGGCACCCAGCGGCCTCGGCCCTGCTCCGCCCGTATGTCGCCTGTCGTCGGCGGCGGTGGCCTGTCGTCGGCGGCGCGGGCAGCCCTGCGGCCGGCTCACAGGCGGGCCGCGGTCTCATGGGGGACGGGGCGCCTCGCCGCGAGGTGCGGCTGTTCACTGCCTGTCGAGCTTCCTGAAGGCGCCGAAGAGGTGGAAGGCCGTCGCCGCGGTCAGCAGCATTCTGATCACGTTGAGGACGTTCCACCGCCAGGCGTAGGTGCTCAACTCGTCTTCGTACGACAGGTAGTCGGCGCCGAAGAGCTTGGTGATCAGCGTCGTGACGCTGAGGATGTTGAGCGCGGTCAGCGCCAGCGCGAACAGGCTCGCCTTGCGGTAGTGAACCCTGAGTTCGCTGTCCCGGTTGACCAGGTGGAGCACCCAGACCAGGACGGTCGCCAGCAGGGTCAGCGGGATGAAGAAGAGGGTCGGATCGGTGTTGACGAAGAATCCGTTGAGCCGTGTCAACTGTGCGCCGCTGTCCACGACCCAGTTCGGCGAGATGACGATCGCCTCGTAGAGGTTGCCGAAGAACCAGTACGCGAGCCCGAGGACCGCGGTGAGAGTCAGCCATTTCTGGCGTATGCGCGTCATCGCATCCTCCGCACGACGAGGGGACCATCAGGAACCTGACACCTCCACAGTATCAGGTTCCTGATGGTGCAATGATCGGTCCCATGAGTCAGCCGTTCGTCCCCCTCGATCCCGACTCGCAGCTCGGGTACCTGCTCGTGCGTTGTGTGGATCAGCTCTCACGCCCCTGGCACGAAGCACTCAGGGTCCAGGGCATCAATCCACGCCAATTCAGCACGCTGGCGACGCTGGCGCACGACCCGGGCATCAGCCAGGGCGAACTGGCGCGCCGCGTCATGATCACGCCGCAGAGCATGAGCGAATCCCTGAGCCGCCTCATCGAAACCGGACTGGTCTCCCGGAGCGACGCCGGCCCCGGACGCGCGGCACAGCTCGAACTGACCGACGCCGGGCGCAAGTTGCTGAAGAGGGCCTATCCCGTCGTCGAGGAGCTGAACCGCGAATGCTTCTCCGCGCTGACCGAAGCCGAACGCACCGAGCTGGCACGCGTGTTGCGGAAACTGATCGGATAGCCCGTTTCCGCGTACGAGGACCGAACGCCGTTTGGTCTGCGGAGTCTCCGCGGGCGAGGCGGACCGCGGCGCCTGCGGCACGGGTCTCGGACATGGTGACGTCCTTGGCAGCGCGCAGCGCCGAGGCCAGGACCGGCGGCGAGCCCCCGGCGCTTACCGCCCCGAGAGGCTCCGGTTCCCTGGCGTGAGTTCCTCGAAAGAGTTGCCGCACACTGCCAACGAATCTCCGACTCAGGTCACTAGCCGGTGCGCACCCGGTCCGAGGGCCTCAGGAGGGACTCGATGGGGTGCCATGCCTCGCGGTCGTCGCCCGGCGTCGTACGCCACACCAGCCCGTCCGGGTGGTGCAGCACGGCCGTGACCTCGTCGGCTGTCGGCGGCTCCGCGTTGCCCCTCAGGTAGACCGCCCGCATGCCCAGGTTCCGCAGCCGGGTCAGGGCGCGGGCACGGTTGACGGAGTGGACGAGGACGCGCACACGCGGCTCGTCGCAGTGCCTGACCGCCGTGACGGCACGCACCGTGTGCGCCTCGTCAGCATGGGCCGACCAGCTTCGCCGCTGCGGCATGAGGCCGTCGTACGGGCCGCCGTCGCGGCCCTGCCGTACGGAGCCCGGCTGACGGCTTCGTGTCGCCGCCTCCGGGCCCGCGTCCGAGGTCGCCCCCGTATCCGGCTCCGCGTGCCTGGCTGCACGCTGGGCCGGGACCGGAATGGTCAGCGCGACGATCACGCTCCCGTCCGGCAGCTGGACGAATCCGCCTCCAGCCATGATCAACAACACCCCCGCGAGAACTGTTCCGGTGGGCCTCCGAAGAGGCCCGTCACAGGCATCTAAACGCGATCGGCCGCTGCCCGCCAGGGGGGCAACGGCCGATCATGTTTTGACCTGCAACGATGCAAATTAATTTGTGGAAGGTCTCACCTGGAGGGTGATCGTCTCACCGGAACGGGGCTGGTTCACGACCATGATCCGGGTGTTGGTGTCCGGCACCTTGACCCCCTGAGTGGGGTTCGAGTCGTACCAGTACGTCCCCTTGTGGTCGTCGAAGACGGGAACGCCCTTCTTCGACTTGATTTTGACCGCTTTGCCGTCGTTGTGGAGTGTGATCCCATTCGTCGCGTACTTCCCGAAGGGCGAGTCATAGGCCTGCATGCGGTTGCGCAGCGGCTTGCCGTCCGACCACTTCTCCGGTTTCGCGTGCGCGTCGACCGGCAGGATCAGACCCTCGCCGGGATGCGCCGAGACGTTGTTGTCCAGCTGAGAGGTGTCCCAGAGCCAGACGAGCAGCCCCTTCTCGTACGCGTAGCGCTCGACCCAGTCGGGCCTCGTCGAGGCCCAACCGAAGTTGTACGGCCCGTACTTCAGCGACTTGTCGTAGGAGACGTGGTTGCGGTTCTCGGCGATGTAGAACTGCGCGTAGGGCTTCGTGAAGGACTCCCCGATGCGCGAGAACCCCTTCTTCTCCCAGCCGTTGTCCTCGTCGCCCTCGGCGCCGTCCTCGAAGATCTTCTCGCCGTCCGCGGTGACGCTGATGGCGTCCGCAGCGAACCCCTTCTGGGCGACCCCACCATCCGTCAGATAGCGGAAGCGAACATCAATCTTCTTCCCCGCGAAGTCGTCGAGGGGGAAGGCGAGATCCTTGTACGTCTTCGAGACTCCGGACAGGCCCGGCTGGTTGCTGCCGTCACGCGGGATGGGCTTGCCGTCGGCCGTTCCGTCGATCGGCGTCCAGTTCTCGCCGTCCTCGGAGACCTCGGTGTAGAGGAAGTCGTAGTTCTCCTCGATGTCCCACCAACCCTTGAGGTCCAGCGAGGCCTTGAACTTGCCCGTCAGGTCGACGCTGCGCGACAGGGTGTTGCGCAGGTCGTCGCCGCTGCCGCTCCACCACTGCTTCTCGCCCTCGGCGGGCTTGGTGATCGTCGTCGTGACGTCCTTCTCGGGAAGCTCGACGACGAGGGCCTGCTTGTTCTTCGTCTGGTACGAGTGCGTGCCCAGCTTGTGCTTCGACTTGGTGGCCGCCTTGGCCTTGTCGTAGTCCAGCCAGCCGAGTTGGAGCTTGTCCCACGCGCTCATGTCGCCGGCGGAGTCGCCGATGGCGTCCTTGCCCTTGTTGAGCCAGGAGCCCACGGACATGATCGACCAGAAGCCGACGGAGTTCTCGCCGCCACCGGTGGTGTCGTAGTGGTCGGGCAGACCCAGGTCGTGGCCGTACTCGTGGACGAAGACGCCGAGTCCGCCGTTCTCCGGCTGCGCGGTGTAGTCGCCGACCCAGATGCCGCTGTCGCCGATCTGGGTGCCGCCGGCCCTGTTGTTCTCCGGACCGGTCTTGCCCGCGTCGCTGCCGTACGCGTACCAGCGGTGCGCCCAGATGGCGTCCTCGCCCTGCGCTCCGCCGCCGGCCGACTCGTCCTCACCGGCGTGCACGAACTGGAAGTGGTCGATGTAGCCGTCGGACTCGTTGAAGTTGCCGTCCTCGTCGAAGTCGTAGCGGTCCCACTTGTCGTACTCCGCCACTGCCGCCGCGATCTCCGCCTCGCTCTTGCCGGCCGCCTTCTGGTCCGCGACCCACTTCTCGACGCCGTCCCGGATCGCGTCCCACACGGTCGGGCAGTTGGAGTCGCCGCAGTAGTTGGAGCCGTAACGGGCCTCGTTGTAGTCGACCTTGACCCAGTCGGAGACAGTGCCGTCGACGGAGTAGCGCCCGGAGGACTGCTTCTCGTAGTAGCTCTTGACCGAGTCCTCGGTCTTCGTCGAGAAGTACGTCTTCTGGAAGTGCTCCCTGTTGAAGTCCTTCTTCCAGAAGGTGGAGTTGTCCTTCTTGCGGTCAGGAGCGGGGATCTTGTTGTGCAGGGGCCCCGGGTCGCCGCCGTACTTGTCGTCGACCTTGTCGCCGAACTCGACGAGGATGGTGAAGATCTTGTCCGTCTTCTGCCGCGCCAGCTCTACGTACTTGCCGTCATCGAGCTTGACGACCTCGGAGCCCTTGCGCTGGACGGTCTTGGCGTCACCCTGTGCCAGCTTCTCCAGCGCCGCCTGACGCTGCGCGTTCTGCTCCTTGTCGAACGGGCCCTTGAGATTGTCCTTGCTGTGCCCGTCCGCGCTCCCCCCGGGCGCTCCCGGCTGTGCTGTTGCGGACTGCGGTGCCGGATGTGCCGCCGGCGCCGATATCTGCTGAGCCTGTGCCGCACTTGCGGGTATCAGTGCGGTGGCGCCGATTGCCGCGACGGCAACCGTCAGCGCTCCTGCTCTGGATCTTTTGGATCTCCGTCTGCCGTTCACCTCTGAGGTGCCCTCCCCTGTGGAGTGTGATGGGACAGGAGGTATTGGACAGCAGCCGTGAGAGAAAAGACAGACCCTGATGCCCACATTCGTGCTGGGCACGCAAGCGACGGCAGCTGTCCGCCAGTTGGGACGATCAAGGGCTGTGCGACCGTGCGCCCCCTGTGCGACTTCGACGTGGGTCAGCTCACGCTTACCGTGGTGTCCGTCCGGGAATCCCGGACCGTAGAGTCGTTCGACGGGCACCGCGTGCCTCCGTGCGGCTCGACCGACGGCCCCTCTCCCGACACGTCTCCCGAGGACGGATCACGCCATGCCGCGTCCGACCCCCGCACAGCTCGCTTACGGTTCGGTCACCGTCATCTGCTCGACCCTCGCGATGCTCCTGCTCTCCCGGACCCAGTCAGGAACGGGAGTCGCACTGATCGCGGTCGTCGCACTGGCGGTCGGTGTACTGGTGGCACTCACAACTCCGGGGGTGCAGACGGTCCGTCGCGTGCGCACACGCTCGCAGGCACGTGCGGTCGCGCTGCGGGCCCGGACCTCCTCGCCCTCCCGCATCCACGCGCGGCACGACACGGCCGCGGCGCGGGCCGCGAGGCGTGTGGCGGAACCCTCACTGCGTTCCTGACCAGGCAGACGGGCGTCCGCGACGCCTCGGTACGTACTCGATCGGCGCCCGCGCAGTGGTACCCGTTGCACGAGTCAGCCGGTCAATCGGCCGCCACGACCACGGTCTTGGCCGCCTTGTCGTGCAGGCACTGCCGGTAGGGCTTGTCCCAGGTGCAGAAAAGCACGTTGGCGAGCCAGAAGATGAAGCCGATGCACGGCACCAGCGGCGGCACGTGGTAGACCGCCGAACGGAGCCAGCCCGGCACTCCCCTGGGCACCGCACCGTCGGCGAGCACGGCGACCCTGATCCGCATGACCTTCTTGCCCACGGTCTGGCCGGAGTGTGTGAGCATCAGCCCCTCGTAGACCAAATAGACGACGGTGTAGACGAGTTGCTGACCCGCCGTACGACCGCTGTCGTCCGGCTCCCAGCCCCCTTGTGCGAATCCCATGATGAGACCGACCGGGATGCCGATCAGGAGCGCGTCGATGATCCGCGCCACCAGCCGCTTGCCGCGTGACGCGAGAGGCGCCATGCCTTCCAGGGGGTCGGTGGCTCCCGTCATGTCGCCGTACGGATTGGAGGCGTACGGGCCGCTGCCGTACGGGCCTCCGGCGCCACCGTAGGGGCCCGCGCCGTACGGGTCTCCCTGCCCCTCGCCCTGACCGCCGGACGCCGGAGGCGGACTGCCGTGCGGATCCGCCGGGTCGCCGTACGGACCTGCCGAATCGCCGTACCGGGGCGGCTCCTGCCTGCCCTCGGGCGACTCCTGCTTGCGGAACGGGTCGTTGCCGGGCTGATCCGTACTCATGCGCCGAGTGGACCGCGGCCCGCGCCGCCTCGCACCCGGCGTGCGTCATCGGAGTGACCGTCACGGGACCGGACGCGCAATGTGCGCCGCGCCTGCGTCCGCATCTGCTCAGAGGCGGATCTCGCCCGAGTCCTTCGAGACGAAGGTGCCCGCCAGCTTGTCGTGCCAGCACTGCCGCCAGGGACGGTCGAAGACGCACCACAGGACATTGAGCACGCCGATCACCAGCAGCGACAGCACGCCGTACGTCAGCCAGCGCTTCAGGGCGCCGCCGAAGCCCGGCTTGTCCTGCTGCTCCATGGTCAGCACCCTCAGCCCGAACAGCTTCTTGCCCAGGGTGCGGCCCCAGCGCGCGGTCGGCAGCACCTCGTAGAGCAGGCCGAAGAGGAGCAGGACACCCAGGACCACGGCGAGGCTGCTGCCGGTCGTGCCGTCGATGAGCCAGACCGTCTTCGTCTCGCCCGCGTCCCTCACCGCTTGGATCTTCGCCTGTACGTGATCGACGGACTCGCCCACGAACGGGAACGCGACGGCGACGGCCACCGCCCCCGTGATCAGGCCGTCGACCATGCGGGCGCCGAAGCGCTTGCCCAGAGCGGCGGGACGGGCCTCCTGCTGGGCCTGCGCGAACGGGTCGGCGCTCGGCGGCCGCCAGGCCATGGCGGCCTCCGCGGCGGGAGAGGCAGGCGCGTCCTGACCGCCGCCGGGGGCGTTGCCGGCCAGGTCGTGCACCTGCTGGGCCCAGGACGGCTGCGCGGGCCCGGCGGCGGGCGCGGCGCCCTGCGGCGGCGCACCGTGCTGCGGCGGCACGCCCTGCTGATGCGGGACGCCGTGCTGCGCAGGTGCGCCCTGCTGCGGTGGTGCGGCTTGCTGCGGCGCGGCCTGAGGGGTCTGCGGCGGGGCGCCCTGAGCGGGGGCCTGTGGCTGCGCGGGCGAACCCTGGCCCGGCACGGACGGAGCGGACGGCGTGGCCGCGGCCGGGGGCGTCTGGCCACTGCCCGTGCCGTAGCGCAGCACGTCCGAGCGGCGCAGCCCGACGGTGTGCTCGGGCACCTGCTGCCCGGGGGCGGAGCTGTCGGCGCCACTTGGCTCCTGGCCCGTCCGGCTGCCCGCCTCGGGGCTGACCGCACGCATCTGGAAGGTGCCGTCACGGGGCGGTGAGCCGGCGGAGTCCGCGCCGTGGGCAGGAGAAGCGGGAGAACCGTGAGCCGGGGCCGCGCCGCTGTCCGTGCGCCCCTGCGGGCCGCCCTCGGCCGCGGGCCTTCCCCAGCCGCCGCGAGGGTCGGCGGAGGCGCCAGAAGCGCCTGCTGCTGCCTCGCCGCCCTCACCGCGGCCCCACGAGATGCGCTCCTCGCTCTGCCCGGCGAAGCCTCCCTGCCGGGCCGCGTCGGCCTGCCATGCCGACGCGGGCTCCGGGCGCTGCCCGTGGAGGCGGCTCGGATCGTCCCAGTCGATGGACCCGGCGGTCGCGACCTCGCCGCGCGGGCGCACCTCGGGCAGAGGCGCATCACCGCTGCGGGCGGCGGGCAGCTGTGACTCAGGGCCGGCGCCGCTGTCCATCTCCTCGTCGAGGAAGACCGGTCCGGTCTCCTCCGCCGGTGCCGGCTCCTCCCGGGTGGGCGGAGCGACCGCCGAGGACGCGGCGGCGGCCGACGGCGGCGTGGGCATCGCCTCGCCCTCTTCCGGCTGGGGGCGGCTGGTGCCGGGCACCCATGAGGAGCCGTTCCAGTAGCGGATGTAGCCGGGGATGGACGGATCCGGATAGAAGCCGGGGGCAGGGCTTCCGCCGGAGGATCCTGAGAGGGGCGCGCTCATAGTGTCCAGGTCCCGTATCTGTTTCGACTGTTGTGTCGTCTTGTGACGTACGTGCTCCGCAGTTGACCCGCGCGGTGCAACCGTGAAGCGTAGTGTCCACATCTACCAGACAGGGCCGACAACTTGCCCACCCGTGCTGGACGCACGGGCCCACTCTGGGGAGAGAATGGCGCGAACACGCGTAACCGGCCACGGCCTGGGCCCTCTTCAGTGCACGCCAAGACAGGCTGCGCGACTGATCACGGGATCACGAAAGGGCGGTCCGATGAACCTCGTCATCGAATGCGAGCTCGAGATCAGGCTTGTGCTCTCACCCGAGCACGGCCTTCCCGTACAGGCGCGTCTGACGTATCTCGCGAAGGATCCCTACGCCGCGCACATCGCCTTCCACGTCGGCACGGGCGCGCCCGTCACCTGGACGTTCGCACGGGAACTGCTCGTCGAGGGCGTCTTCCGCCCCTGCGGCGAGGGGGACGTACGCGTGTGGCCGGCGAAGGTCCAGGGGCGTGACGTGATCTGTGTGGCGCTCTCCTCCCCCGACGGCGACGCCCTGCTGGAGACCCCCTCGGGCATCGTCTCCGGATGGCTTGAGCGCACGCTGCGTGCCGTGCCGGCGGGCACCGAGGGCGAAGTGCTGGGCGTGGACGACGCGTTGGCCGAACTCTTGCGGGCGGGCCACGGCGACGGGGTCTGCCTGACCGACCCGTCACCGTCCGAAGAGGCAGGCGACGCCGAAGTGTGAGGGTGAATTTCCCTCCGACTTTCACTCGATCCGACGAATGTGCATCGGGCGTGAACATCCCACGCACGGTGGGGAGTTCGACCGATCGGGCCTGAGCCCTCCCAGATCCGGACGGGCAACGCGACGGCTTGCGCCACTACTTCCGCGGCCGGTGTGTCCCGGAAGCGCACAGCACGGTGCCGTCCCAGCGGTACGGACGTCAGACGCACGTGGCCGCATCGGCGGACCTCTCGCGGTCGGCGGACCTCTCGCGCAGCGCCAGCACCGTGGCGGCCCCGGCCAGCGCCAGCACGCACGCGACCAGCAGCGCGTGGTCTGTTCCCACCGCGAGCCCGCGCACGTCTTCGCTCCCGCGATGAGTTGTGCTGACGGCGACGGTGAGGGCGACGCCCATGGCCGAACCGATGTAGCGGGCGGTGTTGTTGGCGCCCGAGCCCATGGCGGCACGCTCGGGCGGGACGCTCTCCACGGCGACCCGTGGCAGCGCCGCGTTGAGCAGGCCGCTTCCGATCCCCGCCACGAACAGCCCCGGCACGAGCCGTTCCCACGAGCCGGCACCCGCGCCGCCGAGCAGCGCCGCGGTGCCGAGCGCCGACAGCAGGAAACCGGCGGCCAGTTGGCGCCGCGGCGCGAGCAGGTGCACGACGCGACGTGACAGCGCCGCGGCCACGAGCGCCGTGCCGGACCACAGCGCGAACAGCCACGCGGTGGCGAGCGGGGAGAGTCCGATCGTCTGCTGGAGCAGCGCCGGAACGTAGCTGAAGAGCCCGATCACGGCGAGCCCCGTGAACAGTGCGCCGCCCGTGGCCGCCAGGAAGTCGGGCCGCCGGAAGAGTGCGAGGTCGATCATCGGCGCCCTGCTGCGCCGTTCGACCACGATGAAGGCCGCACCGAGCAGCACGGCCGCGGCCAGCAGCGCCGCCACAGCGGGACGGAGCCATCCGTCGCGGCCGACGGTGAGCGCCGCGAAGAGCGCGGAGAGGGCCAGCCCGAGCGTGGCCGCGCCCAGCAGGTCGGGGCGCCCGGGGCGCGGGTCGCGGGACTCGGGGAGCCTGCGCAGGGCGACGAACGCGACGGGCAGGGCGGCAGACGCCAGCAGCAAGTAACAAGCACGCCAGCTGAGCGCGTTCAGACCGCTGGAGACGAGCGGGCCGGCGGCGATACCCCCGGTGAGGGCCGCTCCCCACAGCGCGGTGGCCCTGGCACGTCCCGCGCCGGAGGGGAAGGCACGCGCGATGAGGCCGAGGCTGGCGGCGATGACGGCCGCACCCGCGGCGCCCTGTGCGACACGGGCGAGCGTGAATCCGACGGTGCCCGTGGCGAGCGCGCCGAGCGCCATGGTGACCGCGAGCCCGAACGCACCGAGGACGAAGACACGCTTGCGCCCGTAGTCGTCGGCCAGGCTCCCGGCCACGAGCAGCGAGGCGGCCAGGCCGAGGGCTATGCCGTTGAGCAGCCACGCCTGGCCGCTCGGTCCGGTGCCGAAGGAGGCGGCCATGTCGGGCAGCACGGTCATCGGAGCGGTGTAGTCCATCAGCACCAGGAAGGTCATCGACGTGGTGACCGCGAGGGTGGCCGTGCGGCTCTGTCCGGCCCCCGGGACCCCCGGAGCCGGCGACGTGGGCGCGGGCGGCGTGAGCGAGAACCGCGAGGGTTCATTCATTGAACTTACCATCATGGCGAGCACCCTAGCAGTCAAGGTTCGATGAACGAACCTCTCAGTTCAGTGACCGAACCCTTTGTTAGGCTTCCTGCATGGCACTGGGGAAGGACTACGCGACGCAGAGCTGCTCGCTCGCCCGCACCCTCGAACTCGTCGGTGAGCGCTGGACGTTGCTGATCATCCGGGACGCTTTCTACGGAGTGCGCCGCTACAACGACTTCCTGGTGCACCTGGCCATGCCCCGTGCCGTGCTCTCCACCCGTCTGCGCACACTCACCGAGGGCCGGGTCCTCGAAACGGTGCGCTACCAGGCCTCACCGCCGCGGGACGAGTACTCGCTGACGGCCAAGGGCAGGCAGCTGTGGCCCGCGGTGTACGCCCTGGTGGTGTGGGGCGAGCAGCACCACGGCAGCGAGAGGGGAAGCCGCAGGGACTTCCTGCACGCCGCCTGCGCCACCCGCCTCGACGCGGCCGGGCGCTGTCCGGCGTGCGAGGTGGGAGTCCCGCCCCAGGACATCGAGATGCGGCCGGGCCCCGGCGCCGACCCCGAGCCCGAGGACGCGGTCAGCCGTGCCCTCCAGCGCCCTCGCATGCTGCTGGAGCCGCTGCCGCAGCCCCTGAACACCTGACATGTCCGACCACCGGGCGGGCCGGCACGCGGCCGGTCGCGCCGGTACGGCCCGCGCCGGTTTCGGGCGGGTCCCGGACGGTCCCCGACCGATACGTCTCAGAAGAGCTTTCCGGGGTTCAGCAGGTCCAGCGGGTCGAGGACCTGCTTGATGCCGCGCTGCATCTCCAGCCCCACCGGGCCGAGTTCGCGGGCCAGCCACTCCTTCTTGAGGACGCCCACGCCGTGTTCGCCGGTGATGGTGCCGCCGAGTTCCAGGCCGAGCGCCATGATCGCGTCGAACGCCTCGTGCGCGCGGCGCGTCTCGTCCTCGTCGTCCGGGTCGAAGCAGACGGTGGGATGGGTGTTGCCGTCCCCGGCATGTGCGCAGACGCCGATCGTCAGCCCGTACTTCTCGCTGATGGCCGCGGTTCCGTCCAGCATGTCGGCCAGCTTCGTCCGCGGCACGCAGACGTCGTCGATCAACGTCGTTCCCGGCAGCGCCTCCAGCGCCCAGTGCACGCTGCGCCGCGCCTGCAGCAGCAGCTCCGATTCGGCGTGGGTCTCCGCCGCCACGACCTGACTGGCGCCTGCCGCCTCGCACAGTTCGCCCACGGCGGCGAGGTCGGCACCGGGGTCGTCGGTGTCGAACGCGGCGAGCAGCAGGGCCTCGGTGGACTCCGGAAGTCCCATGTTCGTCAGGGAGTTGACCGCCCGCAGCGTCGTGCGGTCCATGAGTTCCATCAGCGACGGGACGTGGCCGCACTCCATGATCCGGCTGACGGCGTCGCCCGCCGCGGCGGCGGAGGGGAACTCGGCGGCCAGCGCCAGCTGTTGCGGCGGCTGCGGCTTGAGCGCGAGCACGGCGCGTACGACGATGCCGAGGCTGCCCTCGGAGCCGACGAACAGCCGCGTCATGTCGTAGCCGGCGACGCCCTTGGCGGTGCGGCGGCCGGTCGACATGAGCCGCCCGTCGGCCAGTACGACGTCGAGGCCGAGCACGTACTCGGCCGTGACCCCGTACTTCACACAGCACAGACCACCGGCCGCGGTGCCGATGTTGCCGCCGATCGTGCACTGCTCCCAGCTGCTGGGGTCCGGCGGGTAGTGCAGGCCGTGCTCGTTGACGGCGCGGGAGAGCGTTGCGTTGACGACTCCGGGCTCCACGACGGCGATGCGATCGGCGGGGTTGATCTCCAGGATCCGGTCCATGCGTATGAGGGAGAGCACGACGCAGCCGTCGGAGGCGTTGGCCGCGCCCGACAGACCGGTGCGGGCGCCCTGCGGCACGACGGGGACGCGCAGGGCGGTCGCCGTGCGCATCACGTGCTGCACCTCTTCGACGGTGCGGGGCAGCACGACGGCCGCCGGCGTGCCCGCTTCGCAGAAGTCGGCCATGTCGCGGGAGTAGGAGGCGGTGACGTCGGGGTCGGTGATGACGGCGTCCCCGGGCAGGCCGTCCTTGAGCCGCTGGATCAACTCGCTCATGCGCTCAGCGTCGCACCTGCCCGGCAGCGCCGGGAAGGCCGGGCTGCCGGGCACGTGCGACGGCTGCGCGTGACGAGCGGACGTCATGGATGCGTGTCCGGGGTGCGCGTCCCCCGATCAGGGCCGCGCACCCGGTCGTACGGCCGCCGTCAGAGGTTGCCGCGCTTTTCCTGCTCGCGCTCGATCGCCTCGAAGAGGGCCTTGAAGTTGCCCTTGCCGAAGCCCATTGAGCCGTGGCGCTCGATCATCTCGAAGAAGACCGTCGGGCGGTCCTGGACCGGCTTGGTGAAGATCTGCAGCAGGTAGCCGTCCTCGTCGCGGTCGACGAGGATCTTCAGCTCGCGCAGCGTCTCCACGGGCACCCGGGTCTCGCCCGCCCACTCGCCGAGAGTGTCGTAGTACGAGTCGGGGGTCTGCAGGAACTGGACGCCCGCCGCGCGCATCGCCCGTACCGTCGCGACGATGTCGTTCGTGGCGAGCGCGATGTGCTGCACGCCGGCACCGCCGTAGAACTCCAGGTACTCGTCGATCTGCGACTTCTTCTTGGCGATCGCGGGCTCGTTGATCGGGAACTTGACCTTGAGGGTGCCGTCGGCGACGACCTTCGACATCAGCGCGCTGTACTCGGTCGCGATGTCGTCGCCCACGAACTCCTTCATGTTCGTGAAGCCCATGACCTTGTTGTAGAAGGCCACCCACTCGTCCATCTTGCCGAGTTCGACGTTGCCCACGCAGTGGTCGATGGCCTGGAAGTTGCGCCTGCCCGGCTCGACGACGGGCTCCGCGGCCACGTACCCGGGCAGATAGGCGCCGGTGTAGGCCGAGCGCTCGACGAGGGTGTGCCGGGTCTCGCCGTAGGTGGCGATGGACGCCAGCACGACCGTGCCGTTCTCGTCCTTCTCCTCATGCGGCTCGACGATGCCGGTGGCGCCCTGCGCGATCGCGTACTCGTACGCGGCTCGCGCGTCCGGGACCTCGATGGCCAGGTCGATGACTCCGTCGCCGTGCGCCGCGACGTGTTCCGTCAGGAAGCGCCCCCAGTCGGTGGAGGGCTTGACGACGGAGGTGAACACGAAGCGCGCGGCGCCCGATTCGAGGACGTAACTGGCGGTCTCGCGGCTGCCGTTCTCCGGTCCGGAGTAGGCGACGAGCTTCATGCCGAACGCCGTGGAGTAGTAGTGGGCCGCCTGCTTGGCGTTGCCGACGGCGAAGACGACCGCGTCCATCCCCTTCACCGGGAAGGGGTCGGCCTGCCGGGCAGTGTCAGGGGTTGCGTGGGTGGTCTCAGTCATGCCCCAAGGCTCCCCCTGTTCCACAAGGTGCGCAATACTTCCCGTATTCACTGAACACCTTGACCAGCGAGACCGGCCTCACGCCGGACGATCTGTACAAGATGCTCAGAAAGCTGGTTACCGAAAGGGAAGCTGTGGGTATCGACCGGCTCGATGGACGACTGCTCGAACTGCTCGCGGACGAGCCGAGGATCGGCGTGCTTGAAGCATCCCGCCGGCTCGGCGTCGCCCGCGGCACCGTGCAGGCACGACTGGAACGCCTCAGGACCACGGGGGTGATCCGCGGCTTCGGCCCCGACGTCGATCCGGCGGCGATCGGCTACCCCGTCACCGCCTTCGCCACCCTGGAGATCAAGCAGGGCCAAGGAGCCGACGTACGGGCCCACTTGGACTCCGTACCGGAAGTGCTGGAGCTGCATACGACGACGGGTCACGGGGATATGCTCTGCCGCCTCGTCGCACGGTCCAACGCGGATCTGCAGCGGGTCATCGACCGCGTGGTGGGCTTCGAGGGCATCGTGCGTGCCTCGACGGCCATCGTCATGGAGAACCCGGTGCCGCTGCGGATCGTGCCCCTGGTGCGTCAGGCGGCGAGTGGGGGCGGAGACGGCGAGCCGGTGCCGTGAGGAACCCGTGACCAGTGCGTCATCCCGGCGTCGCCGGGCAGGAAAGCACGCGGCACATCAGGGCACGCCCGCGCGCGGGCGGGCAGGAACGGACGGAGCGGCTTTGAAGAGGCGAGGGGTACCGGAATGAGCTTCTGGGAGTATCTCGGCAACCGCCACACGCAGCTGCTGGCGGACTCGCTCCAGCACGCGAGCGCCGTGTTCCAGTGCGTCGTGGCCGCGACCGTCCTGGGTGTCGCGGTGGGTGTGCTGACCTACCGCCGCGAATGGGCGGGCGATCTGGCCATGACGACGGGGGCGACGATCCTGACCGTGCCGTCGCTGGCGCTGATCGGTCTGCTGATCCCCCTCGTCGGGCTCGGGGTCGCCCCCACCGTCATCGCGCTGACGCTCTACGGGCTGCTGCCCATCGTCCGCAACGCCGTCGTCGGGCTCCGCGGCGTCGATCCCGCGCTCGTCGACGCGGCGCGCGGCATCGGCATGTCGCGTACGCGGCAGCTGCTGAGGGTCGAACTGCCGCTGGCCTGGCCGCCGATCCTCACCGGGATCCGCGTCTCCACGCAGATGCTCATGGGCATCGCGGCGATCGCCGCCTTCGCCTCCGGCCCCGGCCTGGGCAACACCATCTTCCGCGGTGTGGCCTCGCTCGGCAGCGCCAACGCCCTCAACCAAGTGCTCGCCGGGACTCTCGGCATCGTCGTGCTCGCCCTGCTCTTCGACGGCGCGTACGTCGTCGTCGGACGACTGACCACCCCGAGGGGGATACGTGCCTGAGACATCCGCAGCATCCGGCTCCGGGACGACGCGGACGGAGGAGAGCAGCGGGACGCCCGCGCGGCCCGCCACCGCTCCGGAGCGGGACGCGCCCGCTGCCGCCAGCGGCGCGACCATCCGCCTGGAGGGCCTGACCAAGCGGTACTCCGGCTCCACGGTGCCCGCCGTGGACGACGTCAGCCTCGAGGTCAAGGCCGGTGAGACCGTCGTCCTCGTCGGCCCCTCCGGGTGCGGCAAGTCCACCCTGCTGAAGATGATCAACCGGTTGATCGAGCCCACTTCGGGCCGCATCCGCATCGACGACGAGGACGTCACCGGGATCGACGCGGTGAAGCTGCGCCGCAAGATCGGCTACGCCATCCAGTCGTCCGGCCTCTTCCCGCACATGACGGTCGCCCAGAACATCGCCCAGGTGCCGAAGATGGCCGGCTGGCCCAAGGCGAGGATCAAGGCGCGCGTGGAGGAGATGCTCGACCTGGTCGGCCTCGACCCCGCCGAGTTCCAGGGCCGTTATCCGCGGCGGCTCTCCGGCGGGCAGCAGCAACGCGTCGGCGTCGCACGGGCGTTGGCCGCCGACCCGCCCGTGTTGCTGATGGACGAGCCCTTCGGCGCCGTCGACCCGATAACGCGCGACCACCTCCAGGACGAACTGATCCGGCTCCAGCACGAGTTGCGCAAGACGATCGTCTTCGTCACCCACGACTTCGACGAGGCCATCAAGCTGGGCGATCGCATCGCCGTACTGCGGGAGCAGTCGCACATCGCCCAGTTCGACACCCCTGAGGCGATCCTCACCAACCCGGCCGACGACTTCGTCTCGGGCTTCGTCGGTGCCGGTGCGGCGCTCAAGAGGCTCAACCTGACCCGCGTGCGGGACGTCGAGATCGTCGACTTCCCCACCGCCACGGTCGAGGAGCCCGTGGAGACCATCTCGGAGATGCTCGGCGCCGGAACGACGAACGAGGTACTGCTGCTCGACCCGAAACAGCGCCCGTACAAATGGCTGCGCCGAGGCGATCTCACCCACGCCAAGGGCTCGTTGGCCCGCGCGGGCACGCTCGTGCACGACACCGTCACCCGCGACGCGACGCTGCGCGACGCGCTGGAGGCGGTGCTCACCGACAGCGGCGGACGGGTCGCCGTCACCGGCCGGCGCGGCGAGTACACCGGCGTCGTCGACCTGGAGACGCTGATGAAGTGCGTGCACGAACTCCTCGACGCCGACCGGCTGGAGGCCATCGAGCACCGGCACAGCCTGAGCGAGACGCAGGCCAAGCGCACGTACGCGGCGCAGGAGGGCCTCACATCGTGAGCGGAACGACCAACGGTGCGGCCACCGAGGCGGACGAGCGGCAGACGCCGGCACGGCAGGGCCAACTGGGCGCGCCCGACGAGGAGTCGGCTCCTGCGGCGGCCGGACTCAGCGAGGAACGGCTCCGCGACAGGCTCACGTGGCAGAAGCTGACGATCCTGCCCGGCGTGCTCGCGCTCGTACTGCTGGGCACCTGGCTGTGGTTCCGCGGTGCCGAACTCGACACGATCGCCCGCAACTCCATCTCGGGCGGCAACGTCACCCTCCGCCTGCGCCAGCACATCGAGATGACCGTGATCTCCACGTTCTTCGTGCTGATCATCGCGATACCCCTCGGCATCGCCCTGACCCGTCAGAAGCTGCGCAGGGCGACACCCGTCGCCATGGCGGCCGCGAACCTGGGACAGGCCGTCCCGTCCCTAGGGCTGCTGGTGCTGCTGGTGTTCTGGCTCAGCATCGGTCAGAAAACCGCCGTCGTCGGCATGGTCGTCTACGCGGTGCTGCCGGTGCTGGCCAACACCATCACCGGGCTGCGCAACATCGACCCCGGACTGACGGAGGCCGCCAAGGGCATCGGGATGTCGTCGCTCGGAGTGCTGACGAAGGTCGAACTGCCCCTGGCCGTACCGCTGATCCTCGCCGGCGTCCGAAACGCTCTCGTCCTGAACGTCGGCACGGCCACACTCGCCACCTTCATCGGCGGCGGCGGCCTGGGCGACCTGATCTCCTCCGGCATCACCAACCAGCGGATGCCCGTGCTGATGCTCGGCTCGATACTCACCGTCGCCCTGGCGCTGCTGGTCGACTGGCTCGCCTCACTCGTCGAACTGCTGCTGCGCCCACGTGGCTTGGAGGGATCGTCCTGATGCGCACCCGGCGCACCTCACGCACCCCGCACTCGCTGCGCACGCTCGCCGCCGGGCTGACGGCGCTGGCCCTCACCGGCACGCTCGGCGGCTGCGGACTGGTCAGCGGCAGCCCGCTCAGCGACAAGGTGCGGCCCGGCACGGTGGGAGCCGGGCAGCCCCTCGAAGGGGCCCAACTGACCGTCACCTCCAAGGAGTTCACCGAGCAGATCATCCTCGGCAAGATCATGGGACTGATCTTCCGCGCGGCCGGGGCCGACGTGGTCGACCGCACCGCCGTGCAGGGCTCCATCGGCGCACGCTCGGCCGTCGAATCCGGCACGGCCGACGGCATGTACGAGTACACCGGCACGTCCTGGATCACCTACCTCGGCCACACCAAGCCCGTGCCCGACCCCGTCGAGCAGTGGAAGGCCGTGCGCAAGGAGGACCGGGCCAAAGGCGTCGAATGGCTGCAGCCCTCCACGCTCGACAACACCTACGCGCTCGTCATCAGCGAGAAGCTGCAGAAGCGGTACGGCACCAAGACGCTCTCCGACGTCGCCGAACTGTCGCGCAAGAACCCCAACGCGGCCAGCATCTGCGTCGAGAACGAGTTCGCCTCCCGACAGGACGGCCTGAAGGGCATGGCGAAGAAGTACGGCATGCGCTTCCCCGAGGGCCAGGTGCACAAGATGGCCGGCGGCGTCGTCTACACCCAGACCGCCCACGGCAAGCCGTGCGTCTTCGGCGCGATCGCCGCGACCGACGGACGCATTCCCGCCCTGAAGCTGAAGATCCTCGAGGACGACAGGAAGTTCTTCCCGAACTACAACGTCGCGCCCGAGATGAACAGCGAGACGATGAAGAAGTACCCGCAGATCGCCGGGCTGCTCGCCCCCGTCACCAAGGCGCTGAACAACAAGACGGCTCAGAAGCTCAACGCCAAGGTGGACGTGGACGGCCAGGACCCGCACGACGTCGCCAAGGACTGGCTCGTGCGGAAGGGCTTCATCAAGACGGGCTGAACGGACGGCGGCCGGGGCCCCGGATCAGCAACTGGGCACCCGGCCACCGCCGTTGAGCGCCTTCAGCGCCTTCAAAGCGCCGCCGAGGGTGTCGACCGGCACCAGGCGCAGGCCCTTCGGCTGCTCCGCCTGCGCGTCGGCGCACTCCGCACGCGGCACGAGGAAGACGGTCGCCCCGTCCCGCTTCGCCGCCTTCGTCTTCAGCGGCACACCACCGACGGGCCCGACGATGCCGTCCGCCTTGATCGTGCCGGTGCCCGCGACGACCTTCCCGCCTGTCAGGCTGCCGCCGCGGCCGTCTCCGACGACCTTGTCGATGATGCCGAGCGAGAAGAACAGCCCCGCGCTCGGTCCGCCCACGTCGGCCAGGCGCAGCGAGACCCGCACGTCCTTGGGCGACTTGTGCATCTGCCGCAGGGCGGCCTTGACCGCCGCGTTCTGCGACTGCCGCATCTCGTCCTTGTTGTGCTTCTCGATCTCCTTGAGGTTGTCGCCCACCGGGTAGACCGCCTCGGTCGGCATCGCCGCCCTGTCCGTACGGAACCAGCTCTCCACGACCTCCGGCAGCCGGACCGTCGCGCCGGGCGGCGTCGCGGCGATCGTCGTCATCAGCAGCTTGCCGTTGTCGGCTCTCGTTCCCTGGCTCCCCGGGCCGGAGACCGTGATGACCGGCTTGTCCTTGCTGTCGCCGATCACGTTCGCGGTGAGGCCGGGCTCCGCGAGAGCGAACGGCAGCGGCGCGAGAGCCGCCACGGCGAACAGCGCGGCAAGCGGCGCGGCACACACGAGGAGCGTGCGCTGCCGCGCGGAGAGCCGTCGCGGGCGGAGGCGCGAGCCGAGCCGGGAGAGCAGCGAGGAAGGCGGGGCGGGTGTGTTCACCCCGGCAACCTAACAACCGCACCGGGCCCTCCCCATGGCGGAGCCGGAGGGACCACCCCACCATGTCCCGAGGGTCAGCGCAGGCGTCGGCCACTCCCTGAGCCGCACACGGGGTCAGCGCAGAGCATCGGCCACTCCCTGAACCGCACACGGGGTCAGCGCAGGGCGTCGGCCACTTCCTGAGCCGCACACGGGGTCAGCGCAGAGCATCGGCCACTCCCTGAACCACACGCGGGGTCAGCGCAGGGCGTCGGCCACTTCCTGAGCCGCACGCACCACGCGCTCGCCCACCTGCGGCGGGACCGCGTCCGTCAGCATCACCACACCGACGCTTCCCTCGATCCCCGTCACGCCGCGCACCGGGGCGGCGGCGCCTCCGGCGCCCGCCTCCAACTCGCCGTGCGTGAGGACGAATCCGGGACCCAGCTCGCTGTCGGGACCGCGCCCCGCGAGGATCGCGCGTCCCGCGGCGCCCTTGTCGAGGGGATGGCGGAAGCCGGTGCGGTACGCGACGTGGTAATCCGTCCAGCTCGGCTCGACGACCGCCACCGCGAGGGCCTCCGTGCCGTCGACCAGGGTCAGGTGCGCGGTGGCCCCGATCTCCTCGGCCAGCGACCGCAGCGCGGGCAGCGCCGCCTCCCGTACGAGGGGATGCACCTGCCGGCCCAGTCGCAGCACCCCGAGCCCTACGCGGGCACGTCCGCCCAGGTCACGGCGGACGAGGGCGTGCTGCTCGAGCGTGGCGAGCAGCCGGTAGACGACGGTGCGGTTGACGCCGAGCTTGTTGGACAGCTCCGTCACGGTCAGGCCGTGGTCGGTGTCGGCGAGCAGTTTGAGGACACGCAGTCCCCGGTCGAGGGTCTGAGAGGTCTCCGCAGTCACTACGCGCTCCTCCTCGGGTCAGTGGGGGCGGCTCCGGGTGGGGGCGTAGCAGTGGGGGGCGTAGCCGTGGCCGGGATCGCGCTGTGCCGTTGAACCTAGCGACCCGCCCCGCTCACCGGAAGAGTGCGTCCAGAATCCGGTCACTTCTTCTTTGCGCTCCGGTTTCACGGTTTTGAGGCTTGCCGGGGTTCGCCATCGGTGCGTGCGTGGTGGCGGGGGCGTGCCGCGTCGCTGGGGCTTGCCGGTGTGCGCCATCGGTTCGTCTTGGGTGGCGGGGCGTGCGCGTCGCTGAGGCTTCCCGGGGTTCGCCTCGGGTGGATGCGTGGTGGCGGGGGCGTGCCGCTCCGGGGGGCATGTCCGGGCGGCATGATTTACGGCCGACCACTGGGAACCAGATCGCAAGGTGCGCATCGGCCACAAATCACGTTTAAGCCCGGACACGGCCCCCCTGCGCGTCCCGCCCCCTCCCGCCGATCCAGCGACTCTCCCCCGGTGGACACAGCAGATCCACGACCCTCGCCTCCGGCACGGGCCCGACCAACGCCGTCATCGGCGAACCGGCCCCCATGGCAGACGAGTTGCACCCGTGCGACTTGGATGGCACGGGTGCTGGGGCCACGGTGGGGAGCCGCCGGGGGGCGGTCAGAGCCGTCAGGCGGCAGCGCCCGCGAACGAAAGCGGCAGACGCGAGACGGCGGAAGGGGGCGGGACGTGGAGGGGGATGGTTCCGGGGCTCAAACGTGATTTGTGGCCGATGCAGAGCTCACCAAACTGGTTCCGTGGGTCGGCCGTAAATCATGCCGCCCCGGGACCGCCCCCGGAACGGCCCGCACCCGCCACCACCCCCGAACCCGCGGCGCACACCGGCAAGCCCCCGGCAGGGGATTCCCCCACGCCTCCCGGGTACGCGAGCCGGGATCGGGACAAGGAGCAGACGCCGTGTTCTTCGTCGACACACTGGAGACCCAGGGCCTGGGCAATCGCGGCACGACCGGGGAACGCCCGCCGCCAACCGCGGCACGACCGGGGACCGCCCGCCCGGGGAACGGCGCCGACCGCGAGGTCACCGCATGCGCGTCGCCCACTCCCGCACCTTCGCGATGCGCTGTTCGAGCTGCCCCGCCGTGGCCTCCGCACTCGGCGGCCCCCCGCAGACGCGGCGCAGCTCGTTGTGGATCACCCCGTGGGGCTTGCCGCTCTGGTGGACGTACGCTCCCACGAGCCCGTTCAACTGCTTGCGCAGCTCCAGCAGTTCCTTGTGCGTGACGACGGGGCGCCGCTCCGCGGGCAGTTCGAGCAGGTCCGCGTCGGCGTCGGGCCTCTTCTTGCTGTGCGCGATCTGCCGTGCCTGCCGCTTCTGCAGGAGGGCCTGCACCTGGTCCGGCTCCAGGAGCCCGGGGATGCCGAGGTAGTCCTGCTCCTCGTCGCTGCCGGGATGGGCCTGCATGCCGAACTCGGCGCCGTCGTACATGACCCGGTCGAAGACGGCGTCCGACTCCAGTGCTTCGAAGGGCAGTTCGTCCTGCTCGCCGGTGTCCTCGTCCTGCTCGCGTTCGGCCTCCTCGAGCAGGCCGGCCTCCTCCGCGTACGGGTCGTCCTCCGCGTCCTTCTTCGGCTTGTCGAGCACGTGGTCGCGCTCGACCTCCATCTCGTGCGCGAAGGTCATCAGCATCGGGATGGTCGGCAGGAAGACGGACGCCGTCTCGCCGCGCCGCCGCGACCGTACGAAGCGGCCGACGGCCTGCGCGAAGAAGAGCGGCGTGGAGATCGTCGTGGCGTACACGCCGACCGCGAGACGCGGGATGTCCACGCCCTCGGAGACCATGCGCACGGCGACCATCCAGCGGTCGTCGGAGTTGCGGAAGTCCTCGATGCGCTGTGAGGCGCCGCTGTCGTCGGAGAGCACGACCGCGGCGGCCGTCCCGGTGACTTCGCGGAGGAGCTTCGCGTACGCGCGGGCCGAGTCCTGGTCGCTGGCGATCACCAGCCCCCCGGCGTCCGGGATGGCCTTGCGCACCTCGCTCAACCGCCGGTCGGCGGCGCCGAGTACGGACGGCATCCACTCGCCGTGCGGGTCGAGGGCCGTGCGCCACGCCTGTGAGACGGCGTCCTTGGTCATGGGCTCGCCGAGGCGCGCCTCGATCTCGTCGCCCGCCTTGGTGCGCCAGCGCATGTTGCCGCTGTAGGAGAGGAAGATGACGGGCCGCACGACGCCGTCGCCGAGCGCGTTGCCGTAGCCGTAGGTGTAGTCGGCGACGGAGCGGCGCACGCCGTCGGCGTCCTCCGCGTAGTCGACGAACGGGATCGGATTGGTGTCCGAGCGGAACGGCGTGCCGGTGAGGGCCAGCCGGCGGGTGGCCGGTTCGAAGGCCTCCTGGCACGCCTCGCCCCATGAGCGGCTGTCTCCGGCGTGGTGGATCTCGTCGAGGATGACGAGGGTCTTGCGCTGCTCGACCCGGTTGCGGTGCAGCATCGGCCGTACGCCGACGCCCGCGTACGTCACCGCGACGCCGTGGAATTCCTTGCTGAGCGGGCCCGCGCTGTAGTCCGGGTCGAGCTTGATGCCTATGCGGGCCGCCGCCTCCGCCCACTGCTTCTTCAGGTGTTCGGTCGGCGCCACGACGGTCACCTGCTGCACGACGTGGTGGTGCAGGAGCCACGAGGCGAGGGTGAGCGCGAACGTCGTCTTGCCGGCGCCCGGGGTGGCCACCGCCAGGAAGTCCCGTGGCTGCCGCTGGAGATACGCGTCCATCGCCCCCTGCTGCCATGCGCGCAGCTTGCTGGCCGTGCCCCAGGGGGCACGGCCGGGGAAGGCGGGCGACAGGTGGTGGCTGGTGGAGGAAGTGCTGGTAGTCACGGTCTCCGGGTGGGTCGGTGGCGTGGTCGTCCGCGTCGATGCGAGGGCCGCCGGACAGCGCGGCGGGGCTGCTTCAGCCTACCGGCGGCCGGTGACAGCCTCCGTGGGGAGTCCGATTCGGGCGAATTCCCGGGGCATGCAGGGAAGTTGAACGACAGGCGCAGGCGGCGCAGTCGCGCGCGTCACGCGGTCAGCAGCACGCCCCCGTACGAAACCCCGGCGATGACGATCCACGAGCACAGCCCGAGTGCGGCGACCCTGCTTCCGGTGCGGGCGAGCGTGGGCAGGTGGACGGCGCTGCCCAGGCCGAAGAGAGCGGCGGCGAGGAGCAGTTCCTGCGCGGTGCCGGCCACGCCGAGGACGCCGGCGGGGAGCCACCCCGTCGTGCGGAGGACGACCATGAGCAGGAAGCCGGCGACGAAGAGCGGCACGAGGGGCGGACGCCGGCCCGCCGTGCCGGTGCCGTTCCCTGCCCCGGTGTCCGCGGGCGACCCGGCGGCGGCGCCGCCCTTCCGGGCGTGGACGCTGCGTGCCCGTACGGACAGGACGACGGCCGCCACCAGGGGCGCCAGCAGCGCGACGCGCATCAGTTTCACCAGCACCGCCTGGCCGAGGGCGTGGTGCCCGGCCGTCTGGGCGGTGGCGACGACCTGTCCGACGTCGTGCACGCCCGCGCCGACCCAGCGTCCGAACTGTCCCGCGTCCAGGCCCAACGGGTGGTGCAGCAACGGCAGTACGGCGATGGCGAGCGTGCCGCAGAGCGTGACGAGGGCCACGGACGTGGCGACGTCGCGCTCCTCGCTCTCCCGCACCTCGCTGACGGCGCAGATCGCGGACGCGCCGCAGATCGAGTAGCCGGTGGCGATCAGGAGCGGCTGGTCGCCGGGGAGACCGAGCCTCCGGCCGAGCCACAGCGTCCCGGAGAAGGTCGCCGCGACGACGACGAGCACCATCGCGACGGTCGTCCAGCCGAGGCCGACGATGTCGCCGATGCTCAACTTCAGCCCGAGCAGCACGACTCCGACGCGCATGAGCCGCTTGCCCGCGAACGACAGACCGGGCCGGGCCGGGCCGCTCACCAGAGTCCGCGCACCGGGGAGGTGGGCGGCGAGGATGCCGAGGACGACGGCGGCCGACAGCATCGGCACGGCCGGCACCAGCAGATGCACGGACCCGGCGGCCACGACGCCCAGCGCGGCCACCACCAGGCCGGTCAGCTTGCCGGCGGGGCGCGGTCGCGCGGGTGGGGCGGTGCGGCCCGCATCCGTGCGGGGTGGACGGACGCTCCCCGCCACGGAACGGGCGGGCGAAGGGCCCGGAGACACCTGGGGCCGGTCCCCCAGCAGCGCCATCAGCGGTCCGCCGGCAGCTCGTACACGCGGCGCACGCTGCTGCCGAGGCGTGAGATGTCGGCACCGTAGATGTGCAGCGAGATGGCCTTCTCACCGCAGCCGTTCCACACCTTGTGTATGTCGCCGGGCGGCGCGAATCCGCAGACCGCGCCGACCGGGTTGACCACGTCCTCCGTCGCCACGAGCCGCGCGCTCCCGCCCGGTTCCTCCGCGGGCAGCAGCCGGTAGCGCCGCTCGTGCTCCTCGCCCTCGTGGACGCCGGTGACGCACCAGGAGACGTGGTCGTGCACGGATGTGCACTGGCCGGGCAGCCACACCAGCGCGACGATCGAGAAGCTGCCGTCGTGCTCGGCGTGCAGCAGGTGCTGGCGGTAGTGGTCGGGGTCGCCCTCCTGCTGCTCCGGCGTGAGAAGCCCGTCCGCGGCGCCGGTGCCGAGGTGCGGTGCGAGCTTCTCGCCGACGAGATATGCGGTGACGTCCGGCGCCATTCCGCGGCCGACCACTTCGCGCACTTCTCCGACGAGGGAGTCGAGTCGCGCCGTGGTGCGGGGCGCGGCGCGGACGGCGGTCGCCGCGGGGTGGTGCTGCGTCGAAGTGGCCATATTCGCAGCGTGAGGCCGCGAACTCATCACGTCCAACGACGGTTTCTTCGCCCGCCCCCAACCCACGCTTATGGAGGAGGGATTCGCTCAGGCGAGTCACAACTCACGCCCGCGCCGAGGTGGCCTCCGGCAGCCGCGCCGGACAGGCGCCTAGGCCCTGTCTGACAAATAGCGTGGTACGTCCGTCAGGACGTGGGTTGCGGTGTCTGGTGCGTGCGGTCGCAAGGCGGAGGAGGAGAGCGCAGCGGCGGGCTGCGCCGACGAACGACAACGCAGCGAACGTGCGTGCCAGGCGTCGCAACCCAGACGGGATTTGTCAGACAGGGCCTAGCTGTATTGATCACGAGCGTTGTTGACGGTTGCGGGTCTTGATCATGGCGAAGGCCTCCGTGTGTGGTGGAGGTGTCGAATCTGCACCGCACGGAGGCCTTCGTGTATCACCGTAATGCCCGATTGACCGTTCGCGGGAGGCGGTTGCTGGTCGATCGTGTCCGCTCGGGACGACCAGTGGCCCACGTGGCTCGCGAGATGGGCATCTCACGGGCCACGGCCTACAAATGGGTACGCCGGTACGCCTGTGAAGGCCAGGCCGGTCTGGCCGATCGCTCCAGCCGTCCGCATCACACGCCGCACCGCACACCGCGAGCCCTGGAGTTGCGCGTCTGCGCTCTTCGCACCGAACGGAAACTCGGGCCCGCCCGCATCGGCCCGATCCTGGGCATGCCGCCTTCCACCGTCCACCGGGTCCTGACCCGGCACGGTCTCCACCGTCTGTCCTGGCTGGACCGGCCCACCGGCCGGCTCATCCGCCGCTACGAACGCAGCCGGCCCGGCGAGTTGGTCCATGTCGATGTCAAGAAGCTCGGCCGCATCCCCGAGGGCGGCGGCTGGCGCGTCCACGGCCGGGAGGCAGCCCGGGCGGCCCGGCCGCAAAGCCGCCACAGCACCGGCTACGACTACATCCACTCCGCCGTCGATGACCACTCCCGCCTCGCCTACAGCGAAGTCCACCCCGATGAGAAGGCCACCACCTGCGCGGACTTCATCCGCAGGGCGGCAGCCCACTTCGCCACCCTGGGCATCGACCGCATCGAACGCGTCCTGACCGACAACGCCTGGTCCTACCGCAAGAGCGACCTGTGGAAGCAGGCCCTGGCAGGCCTCGGTGCGGTCGGCAAACGCATTCGCCCCTACCGGCCGCAGACCAACGGCAAGGTGGAGCGCTTCAACCGCACCCTGCTCGACGAATGGGCCTACCAACGGCCCTACAGCAGCAACTCAGAACGCACCGCCGCACTCGACAACTTCCTGCACGCCTACAACCATCACCGGTGCCACACCGCACTGGCAGGCCAGCCACCGATCAGCCGCGTGAACAACGCATCAGGTCAATACACCTAGCAGCCGACGCGGTTCGCGGCAGCAGTCCTCAGTTCGTCCAGTACGAGCGCGGTCGTCGGGATGTCGAGGTGCTCGCGCAGTACGTAGGCGGACACGTGCCGCCGCGACGCCGGGTCCAGGGCCCGTCCGGTGACCTTGCGGTGCACGAGGAAGGAGAGCACCAGCCCCGGCATCATCGCGATGCCGAGCCCCTCGGCGACGAGGCTCTGCACCACGAGGATGTCGTCGGTGGTGAAGGCGACGTCGGGCGCGAAGCCCAACTCGGCACACTCATGCAGGAAGTTGGCGCGGCAGCGCAGGCAGCCCGCGATCCACCGCTCGTCCGACAGCTCGGAGAGCTTCACCGCGCGGCGCCGCGCCATCCGGTGCCCCGTCGGCAGCAGCACGGTCAGCTGGTCCTCCATGAGCGGGATCTCGACCAGCTCGTCCGGCACCTGCTCGTGCAGGCCGGGATAGGTGAAGGCGAGGGTGATGTCGCACTCGCCGTCCGCCACGCGCCGCATCGAGTCGGGAGGCTCCGCCTCCTGCAACTCGACCCGTATTCCCGGGTGTTCGGACGCCAGGCGCGCCAGCGCCTCCGGTACGAGCGTCGCGCCGGCACTCGGGAACGCGCACATCCGCACCCGCCCGGCCCGCAGTCCTGTGATCGCCGACATCTGCTGCTGCGCGGCCGCGATCCGGTCGAGGATGACGCCCGCGTGGCGCTCCAGCGCCTCCCCCGCCTCGGTCAGTCGCATCTGCCGCCCCACGCGCACGAAGAGCGGCGTGCCGACGGACCGTTCGAGAGCCTTCATCTGCTGCGTGATGGCGGGCTGTGTGTAGCCGAGCGTCCGCGCGGCCGCCGAGTACGAACCGGCCCGCACCACTTCGTGGAACGTCCGTATGTGCCGCGAGTCGAACATGCCAGAACCATAAGCGGAATTTGGATCCGGGCAACATCCCCCATCTCTTCCTAAGGGATCAAGCCCCCGCGGCTCGCGTGCGCTCCCCGAGCCGCCCGGGGACTTCGGCACGGTCCGGGCACCACCTCCCGTCACGGAACGGTCATCAAGTGCCGGCATGCAGGGAACGCAGCGCATCCGCGATCACTGCCACGTCCTCCGTCTTACCCGCCGCGACATCCATCACCAGCGCGTAGGCGCCTCCCTGATCGACATCGGTCATCTCCATACCGTTGACGTCGAGGAAGACCACCGTGCACATCCACGCCAGGCGCTTGTTGCCATCCACCAGAGGGTGGTTCAGCACGAGCGAGTGCATCAGCGCAGCTGCCTTCTCGAACAGATCCGGGTACGCCTCGATACCGAACATCTGCGACTTCGGCCGAAGCAGCGCCGAGGTGAGCAGACCGACGTCCCGCACGGACACCTCTTGTTCGGAGCAGGCGAGCTGTGCAAGGTCCAGGGCCTCCTGCACCGTCAAGTACTTCACCCGGCTACTCCCCTAGCCTCCGGAGCAGGTCCGCATGCTTGGTCGCGTACTTCGCCCCCAGCTTGCGAACCGTCGCACGGTCCGCTTCCTCCACCAGATAGCGCTCCACCGCCTGGACCACTATGGCGTGCATGCTGCGGCCCTCTTCCTCAGCGCGCTGTTTGAGACTCTCCTGCACCTCGTCAGGCAGACGTAGATTCATAGCCATACGAAAACGGTACCAGCTATAGCCCCAGACTGGTACCACTCACGTGCGCTCCCCGAGCCGCCCGGCGACGGCGACGCCCAGCGCGCAGACCAGGGCGGCGATCGCGTAGACCGCGACGAACGCCAGCGGACGGCCCTCCGCCGCTGCGGCCCCGGCGCTGCCGCTCCCGCTTCCGGCGGCGCCCACGCTGACCGAACCGCCCCCGCACAGCGCGAACGCCGCCCCCGTCACCGCGAGCAGCACCACGTTGGAGAGGCTGTCGGACATCTGCAGCGCCGCCGAGTTCTTCCCCGCCTCCTCCGGAGCGGACAGCTGCAGCAGCAGCACGCTCGTGGACGAGATGACCAGGCCCATGCCGTAGCAGCCCACGGCCATCGCGACGGCCAGCGTCCACACCGGCACGCTCTCCGCCAGCGCCGCCGGCGTATATGCCACGCCCGCCGTCACCAGCACCATCCCGCCCCGAGCCAGCCGCTCCCGGTAGGGCCCGAGGCGCTGCCTCGACTGCGTGAAGGAGCCCAGCGCCCACGTCGCTCCGCCCGCCGCCAGCGCCAGCCCGGCCATCGTGACGGACAGGCCACGCTGGCTGACCAGCATGAGCGGCACGAAGCTCTCCGCCACCACGAATCCACCCGCCGCGATGCCGCGCAGCAGCACCACCGCGGGCAGGCCCCGGGCCGCCCGGTACGTGCCGTGCGGAAGCAGCCGCAGCGCCGCCGGTACGAGCAGCGCGGCACCCGCGACCGCCGGAAGCACCGCAAGCAGGGTGAGCTCCTGCCCCGCGTACTGGAGCAGCCCCGCGCCGGCGGCCAGCGCCACGGCGAACTTCAGCCGCGTGCGGCCCGCCGGACCCTGACCGGGGCGGTCCGCCGCATCCGGAGCGGGATCACCCGGCGGCGGCCCCGACGCCGCGCGCCGAACCGCCGGCAGCATCACGGCGAGCGGCACCGCCACGAGAAGGGGAAGGCCGAGGAACACCCAGCGCCAGCCGAGGTGCTGCGTCACCGAACCCGCGATCAGCGGCCCGACGACGGCAGGCACCACCCATGCCGCGGCGAAGCACGCCAGGACCGTGGGCCGCAACTGCTCCGGATAGGCGCGGCTGACCGTGACGTACAGCGCCACGATGACGAGCCCCCCGCCGATGCCCTGCACGGCGCGGCCCGCGACGAAGATCCCCATCGTCGCGGCCGTCCCCGACAGCACGAGCCCCGCCGCGAACGAGCCGATCCCCCACGCCAGTGGTGGCAGGGGCCCGCTCCGGTCGCTCCACTGGCCGGAGACGACCATGCCGAGCAAGGAGGTGGTGAACAGGGCGGAGAAGGCGAAGGCGTAGACGGAGACACCGTCGAGCTCGTCGGCGGCCACGGGCATCGCCGTTCCCACGGCGGTCGCTTCGAAGGCGATGAGAAAGACGACGGAGACGATGCCGAGCGTCAGTGCCAGATAGCCACGCCCGAGGACGCTCTCCGACCGCGGCCTCCCCGCGGACCCGGCCGCCCGCGCCGGCGCGGGCACGGGGACCGGCAGGTCCGACAACGGCGCGGTGGTCCTCACAGGCGCGGGGTCCTTCACGCCTCCGGACTCCCCGATGCCGTCGCCAGATGCAGTCATACGGGAACGGTAAGGGCCACCACGGACATTGGCACCTGTCAGTGGTCGCTGACGGCATCGTCCGTTCGCCCTAGGCCCTGTCTGACAAATAGCGTCGTACGTCCGTCAGGACGTGGGTTGCGGTGTCTGGTGCGTGCGGTCGCAAGGCGGAGGAGGAGAGCGCAGCGGGCTGCACCGACGAACGACAACGCAGCGAACGTGCATGCCAGGCGTCGCAACCCAGACGGGATTTGTCAGACAGGGCCCAGGACCGGTGACGGTTCCGGCCCCTGCTCGAAGGCGCGCATCGGCCCGGCGGAAAGGCGAACTCCCGGGCACCGCCGGACGGCCCTGCCGGGCACCGCCGGACCGCCGCGACCAGCCACAACTTGAGCCGAGGCGGACGGTCACGGCTGTTCGCCCCTGCTTGGGGCACGCTGAGGGGTATGCCGTACTTCACCTCGTACGACGGGGCCCGACTCAGCTACCGCGTCCTCGGCGACGCCCCCACCAGTTGGGACCGGCCTCCCCTGGTCTGCCTCGCGGGAGGTCCGGCCCGCGACGCGGCCTACCTCGGCGACATCGGCGGACTGAGCGCGTACCGGCGCCTGATCGTCCCCGACTCGCGCGGCACGGGCGATTCACCGGCCGCCGCCGACCCGGAGGAGTACGCCTTCCCGCGCCTCGCCGAGGACGTCGAAGCCCTGCGCCGGGAGCTGGGATTCGACCGGTTCGCCCTTCTCGCGCACGACGCGGCGGCGGCCACCGCCCAGACCTATGCGGCCGCACATCCCGGTCGTCTCAGCCATCTCGTACTGCTCAATCCCGGTTCGCGCCTGCAGGGCGAACTCCCCGACGACGCGCGGGAGATCTTCGCGTCGCGAGCCGAGGAAGGTCCCTGGTGGGAGGAGGCGCGCGAGGCCGTGCGGCTCCTGGAGAACGCCACGGACCTCACCCACGTCCGCAACCTGCTGCTGCGCGCCGCACCCATGGCGTACGGGCGCTGGGACGCGCCGCAGCGCGCGCACGCCGCATCCGAGAGCGACCAGCTCAACCCCGTGCCGCGCGCGGGCTTCTGGCAGGGCATCGACGAACCGTCGCGGCTGGCCGTCCTGGAGGCGCTGACCAAGGTCGAGACCCCCGTCCTCGTCGTCACCGGCGACCTCGACGCGGTGACGGGCATGCGTGCGGGTGAAGCGGTGGCCGAGTCCTTCCCGAACGCGCGTCTGCACACTCTCAAGGGCGTGGGTCACTTCCCCTGGATCGACGCCCCGGGCTCCCTCACGCGCCTGCTGAGGGACTTCCTCTCCGAGACGGCGTGATCCGGCTCAACCGTCAGTCGCCGCCGGATCGTTCGGGGCGCCGGTCGTTCCGCTGCGGCCGGTCCATGGCAGCCCGGTCCGGTGCGGGCCGGTCCGGTGCGGGCCGGTGCGGGCCGGTTTGGGCCGGTCTCATCCGGACGTGCCGTCGGGCGGGAGGACGGTGAGCACGTCGCCCGGCGTGCAGTCCAGAACGTCGCATATCGCTGTCAGGGTGGAGAACCTGACAGCCTTGGCACGGCCGTTCTTCAGCACCGACAGATTGACCAGGGTCACTCCGACCCGGTCCGCCAGTTCGGTGAGCGTCATGCCACGTTCGGCGAGCAACCGGTCGAGATTGCAGGCGACGCGGTGCTGATCTGCGGGAACCGCCACGTTCAGACCAACCCGTCGACGTCCTGGGCGAGTTCGGTTCCCCTGCGGAACGCCTCGGCGACCGCGAGGAGCAGCAGGGCGGCAAGCAGCGCCGGCAGGGGTGCCAGGAAGGCCGAGGGAGTGATCGGGCTGCCGGGGCCGTCCAGCCCGACCCGTTCGAGTACCAGGCCGGAGGCGAGGCCAGGGGTCAGCGCTGCGCCGTAGGACCCGGCCGCAGTCAGTGCGGCGATGCCCGCGATCCGGGCGGCATTCCCCCGCCGGAACGGCTCGCCTTCGGCGATGGAGAGCAGCAGCCCGCGCAGCAGCAGAGCACCACCGCCGAAGCTGAGGCCGAGGATCGCGGAGTCCCCGCGGCTCAACAGCTGCTCCATGATCGTGGATCCCCACGCGCGCAGCTCGAGCGCATCCGTACCCGCCTCCAGCCGGGACCCCTGCTCGGCCCCCGGGACGTCCAGCGTGATCTTGTTGTCGTCACCGGACGGTTCTGCGAGCCGAGCCTTCGACGTCGAATCGCCGCCGCTCGTCTCGACCCTCAACCCCTCCGTGGTGCGCGCCTTGACGTTCACGGTCACGTCGGCCTGCGCCTGCGTTGCCCCGTTGATGGCATACGCGACGCCACCGCCGGCCGCGGCCAGTCCGAGAAACAGCATCAAGCCGGCGAGCACGCGTATCAGTCGGTGTCTCGCGAAGCGACGGGGCTCTCTGTTGCCTGTTCCTTCGGATATGCCCATGACGGTCCTCGACTCGGGCCGCGGCGGTGGCCGCGCGCAACGTGGGGGTGTGGGCACCGGCCAGTGGCGGTACCGGTCGCGCAACTTATCGTTTATCGATGTTATCGGCAAGCGATAAGTACGTGGCAGCGGCGGGCGTTCCGTCAGCCTGCCGCCCGACCCGCCAGGGGGCTGCCGTCAGATGCCGGGGTCGAAGTCGCTCACGAGGCCCTTCACCCTTGCCAGTTGGGCGTCCGGGAACGGGCAGGAGCGCCGCAGCTCCGTGTCGAAGTGGACGCCTGTCAGCACGGTGACAGCTGCCACTTCACCGGAGACGGCGTTCTCCATCCGGTGGCAGAAGCGGAGCACCTTCTCCCGCACCTCGAGCACTGCCGAACGCACCACGATGACGTCGCCCGCCAGCAACTCCCGCCGGTAGGAGATGCGTTGATCCACGGCGACCATGCCCCTGCCGCTGGTCCGCAGATACTGCGGCGTGATGCCGAAGCTGGCGAAGAGCTGCCAGGTGGCCTCGTCGAACTTCCCGACGTACCACATGACGTTCATGTGGCCCATCTGGTCGCAGTGCCAGGGGTAGACGGTCCCGCGGTACATCACTTCCAGACCGGCGGCATCGGTGGTCATGGGCGTCTCCCTCGCTCGGATCCGTGTGCCGGTGTGCCGACGTGGCACGTTAGCGTACGTTAACGTTAATGGACGTTAACCGGCAGAGGGCGGTGCGGGCGGCATGCGAGGGGTTCGGGGAGGCGGGGCGGACGGGGCGGTGCCGACCGGCACGAAAACCCCTGGCGGCCGACGAGCCGCCCCGTTACCGTCCGGGCCAGGGAGCGGGACTCGGGGAGGTTCAAGATTGAGGCGCGAACGCCAAGTACTCGTCTTCGACGCGGACGACACCCTCTGGGAGAACAACGTCCTCTTCGAGCGCGTCATCGAGGACTTCCTGGACTGGATGGCGCATCCCACCCTCGACCGGCTCCAACTCCGCGCCGTGCTCGACGACATCGAGGCGGCGAACACCGTCACGCACGGATACGGCACCCAGTCGCTGCTGCGCAGCCTCGCCGACTGCGTGGAGCGGCTGCGCAGCAGGCCGACGACGGCCCAGGAGCTCGAGGAGATCAAGGAACTGGCCGCGGCGCTCATCGACCACCAGGTCGAGCTGATACCGGGAGTCGCCGAAACGCTCACCGCGCTCGGCGACCGCCACGACCTTCTGCTGCTCACCAAGGGCGACCCGGACGAGCAGCAGCGCAAGATCGACATGTCCCGACTGGCTCATCACTTCCGGGAGATCGGCATCGTCCCGGAGAAGAACGACGCCACCTACCGCAGCCTCATCGAAACGCACGGACTCACGCCAGCCACGAGCTGGATGATCGGCAACTCCCCCAGGTCGGACATCCTCCCGGCACGGCGGGCGGGCATGAACGCCGTCTTCATTCCCAACCAGCACACCTGGGTCCTGGAACACGACGAACTCGACCACACCGACGAACAGGTCCTGCACCTGGGGACGTTCCGCGAGTTGACGAACCACTTCTGATGGATGAGTCACGTCGGATTTCGCAGACCAACGCGCGGGCTTCCAAAGAGCGCATCACGTCGGGCCCTGAGAAACGCATCCCGTCCGGAAGCGGCCGCCCCGCAGATGAGCAGGAGACATGAACGCGAGACCAACGCCCGCGGCAGGTCGTGACCGGGCCCTGACGGCACCGGCCGTCTCCTGCGTCTTCGTCTGCCACGACGCCGCAGGCCGCGTACTGCTGGCCCGTCGCAGCGCGGGCGTGCGGGACGAGCCGGGCACGTGGGACACCGGGGCGGGCGCGCTCGAACACGGCGAGACGTTCGAGGAGGCCGTCACCCGTGAGGTCCGCGAGGAGTACTCGGCGCCTCCGCTCGCCATCGAGACCATCGGCGTCCGCAACATCCTCCGCGGTACTCCCCTCTCGCACTGGGTGGCCGTGGTCTTCGCCGTGCAGGTCGACCCCGCCCGCGTGGCCATCGGTGAGCCTCACAAGTTCGACTCGCTGGGCTGGTTCACCCCGCGTGACCCGCCCAAGCCCCACCACTCCCAACTCCCGGAAACCCTGGCCCTTTTCCGTACGTACAAGCCCTGACGGCCCCGCCGGTCGGGGTCCGGGGGAAGCGGTAGCCGTCCGGGCCTGGCAGCGCCCGAACGGCGCCCGTGAGAACGCGACCTTGCGTGACGCCCCCGTCATCGATTTTGGAGGAACCATGTACGCCGTGCCGCTGGGTATCGACGACGCCGAGCTGCGGCCGCTCGAACCGTCGCACGCCGAGGAGTTCCTGCGCCACATGGACCGGGGCCGGGAGTTCATCGGGCAGTACATCGGTCTGCCGGACGTCGTCACGGACCTGGAATCGAGCCGCGCACACCTTCAGGGATACGCCGAGAAGACCGCGAACAACACGGGGCGCGTCTACGGCATCTGGAAGGACCGAACGCTGGTCGGCGGGGTCCTCTTCCGGGTGATGGACGTCGCCCAGGGCACGGCGGAGGCGGGCTGCTGGCTGGAGCCGTCAGCGGCGGGCAAAGGCCTGGTCACCGCGGCCGCGCGCGTCATCATCGACTGGGCCGTGGAAGAGCGCGGCATCCACCGCGTGGAGTGGGTGGTCTCGGTCGGGAACGAACCGAGCATCGCGGTGGCCCGCCGCCTCGGCATGACGAAGGAAGGCGTCCTCCGCGACGTCTACCTCTACCGGGGACGCCGGCACGACATGGAGGTCTGGTCGGTGCTCGCGCCCGAGTGGCGGAAGGCACGCGCGGACCGCGAGGGCTCGGCTGGTTGATCAGGACGGGGCTCGTGACGGGCCGTCGAGGAGGAGCGTGGGGCCTTCTCCGATCCTGGAATGCGGGGTCCGATTGCCGCCAGCAAGCGGGGGTTGTTCGGCCCAAGCTGGCTCCATGACCTCATACACAGCCCTGCCGATCCCTCCCGCCACTCTCAAGGAACTCCGCGACACCGACGACGCCGGCCGGCCGATGCGGCCCTACACCGCCAGCGAGGACGGCGTTCCGGTCAACTGCGTGGGGAGCCCCCTCCGCTGCTGCCTGCGCACGATCGAGCCGGGCGAGCGCGTCGCCCTCGTCTCGTACGCACCGCTGCGACGCTGGGCGGCCCTGCACGGGGCCGAGCCGGGCGCCTACGACGAGTCCGGGCCGGTGTTCATCCACGCGGAGGAATGCGAAGGACCACGGGACGTCGAGGGCTACCCCTTCGCGCGACCGGACGCTCGCCGCACCATCCGCCGCTACAACGCCGCCGGTCACATCGTCGGCGGCAACCTCTTCCAGATTCCGCAGGAAGCCGAGGCCGGGTTCGACCAGGCCTTCGACGACGCGTTCGCCAGGCCGGAGGTGGCGCTGGTGCACGTACGGGCCCTGGAGTACGGGTGTTTCCTGTTCGAGGTGCGGCGGGCGTAGAGATGTCCGCTGCCCGCTCAGCGGAGCGGGCGGCTCGCGCAACTTGGAGCACGAGCCGCCCCTCAAGTCCTGGCTCGCAAAGGGCGGTTGGCTCGTCAGTTGTACGGCGGCTGCTGCGGCGGAGCCGTCGGCTGCGGGGCGTACGGCTGCTGTTGGTGCGGGGGCTGGCCGTAGCCGGGGCCGGGCGGGTACGGGTAGCCGCCTCCCGGCATGCCGGGGCCGCCGGGGCCGTTGGTCCGGTTCTTCTTTCGGCGGGACCTCGCAACGAGGAGCACGATGCCCACGACCAGAAGGAGGGCCATGACGCCGATGACGGACCAGATGATGACGAATTCCCTGTCGGCCTGCTCCTGCTGCGCCTGTGACTCCCGCTCCTTCTCCGCGACCTTCTCCTCGTTCTTGAGCTGCTGAGGAACGGAAAGAGGGCCGTACTTGGAGCCCTTGGGAATGTCATTCTGGAGGGCCGCCAGCGGGCGAATTGAGCCATAGCCATACCGCTCGTCAGGTAGCTTTGCTCCCTTTTCTGAGGCGGGCATCTCAGCGGTCTTCGTCAACCGGTTGACGATCTGGCCAGCGGAAAGGTCTGGGTATTTCGCCTTGAGGAGGGCAGCGGTGGCGGATACGTACGCTGCGGAGTCAGATGTTCCGCTGCCGATTCCATATCCATTGAGATTGCTGGGTCCGCCTGCATGGACGATCTTGGCACCCGGCGCACTGAGCATGGTCTTGGGTCCGTGGCTTGACTTGGGCCAGAGCGTGCCGCTCTCCCCAACAGCGGTTACGGCGACGGCGCCTGGATACGCCGCCGGATACTCGACCGGGCCTGCCGAGTTTCCCGGAGCGGCCACCACCAAGACGTTCTTCTTCAGTGCGTACGCGACGGCTTCTGCTTCCTCCTGGGAAGATGAAGTGCCTCCTTGCGAGATGTTGACGACGGTGGCGCCATGGTCGACGGCATAACGGATAGACGCGCCATCGCCTTTACCGCCTGACCCATAGTCGCGAATAGGGAGGATCTTCGATTCAGGAGCAAGACCAAGGACACCCTGGGCGTTCCGGGGACCATGGCCGTGACCGGCAATCAGCGAAGCCATGGCGGTGCCATGGTAATCGCCCGGCTTGGGAGCTGCCGACCCACCGTCGAGGAAGTCCTTGCCCTTCAGGACGTTGCCCTTGAGGTCGGGGTGATTGGGGTTGACACCATCGTCGATCACCGCGACGGTCTGGCCTTTGCCTTTGGTCGTCTTCCAAATTGACTCGGTGTCGAGGGATTTCAGCACCCACTGGTCGTCGCGCACCTGATCGGCTGCGGCGTTCGGTGCTGAACTGAAAAGCAGTGCCCCAGTCAGTACTGCTCCGCTGACGACGCGCAGGGTCCGCGTGATGCCCATCTGTCGAGTCCTCTGTTGTACGGCGGAGGGGTGCGGCCTGATTGGCCGCACCCCCAGCGTGCGGTACTTCGTAGTGTGCCGGTGCTTCGTCAGCCGATCGTCGGCGGGGCTACGTCCCGCCGCTCAGGCATCCAGGTCTCCTCGTCCTCGACGAGGTAGTCGGGACGCTCCCCCTGGTTCCGCTCCCCTTCCTTGCGGCGGGAGTTGTTGCCTGCGACACCGCCGCCCATGACGCCGTTGGCACCACGGCCACGCTCGCCGGCCATCACGCCGCCGCGGCTGGAGTGCAGCCCTTGACCGCCCTGCCGTGCGGCGCCCTTACCCTGCTGCGGTGTGTCGAGAGTGCCGCCCCGCTGACGCGCCAGAGGTCCCCGGCCGACGGCAGCGCCGGCGCCCTTGCCTCCGGCGCCACCCGCTCCTCCGGCACCGATGCCGGCGGGAACCCGGCCACCGACACCCCTGCCGGTACCGGCTACGCCGCGGTTCCCGGACGTCTGCCCGACGTAACCCGGACCACCGGGAACGCCGCCGCCCATACCACCGGAACCGGCGCCACCAGGTGCGCCGCTTCCCGGAACGCTGGTGGCTCCGCCTGCACCCGGACCGCCAGTGGCGGTCGGAGTGCCGCCCGAGATGCCGTCCACCTTGGTGCCTGCAACAGGTGTTCCCGCACCCGGAGAGGTCGACTTCGGCGCACTCTTTCCGACGGTGCTTCCGGTCCTGGAAGCACCGGCCGCTGCTGCACCAGGGCCACCCCCATCGGGAGTCACGCTCACCGGAACAGGGGCCACTCCGCCTGGATCACCGGGGTAGTCCCCGCCGTCCTCGTACCGCCTCTTGTTCCACGTCCCCATGGTCTTCGCCTGCGACGTGTACGTGAGTGCCAGCGCCTCCATGTGCGCGGCGGCCTTCAGCTGTTCTTCCTTGCCCGCCGAGAGGTCACCGTCGTGGTTGTCCAGGGCCTTCTGCGCGCCCTGGTTGCCCTGGATCTCGCCCTTCCACTCGTTGTCGTCGCGCGAGAAGCCGTCGCCGATCTTGTCCATGGCGCTGCCGAAGCCACCGGGCTTCTCGATCGCGTCGACCTTCGGCTTGATCTCGCTCAGCTTGTGGCCGACGTTGCGCATCACGGTGGAGGTGCGGGTGGCGTACGTGGCGCAGTCACCGATCGACTTGCTGATCTTCTTCGCCTTCTTGGCGAACTCGTCGGCAGACTCGCCCTCCCAGTGCTGGAGGATATGGTCGACGGCCTTGTCGAAGTCGCCCTTGACACTGCCACCGCCGCCAGCCAGACGGTCGTGGATGTTCTGCCACGCGTCGGCCACATCGAGGACGAGTCCCGGGTTGGCCTCGGCGAGCATCGCCTTCATCGAGTCGATGTCTTCGCCGGTCGCGAACGGGGTCTTGACCTCGCCCATGTAGCACATGTTGCTGTCGGTGAACTGGGGGAGCCCAGTCTGTTCACCCATGTCGTCTTCGCCCCCTGACCGTTAGTTCCCGGACCCTGAACGTCCGCCGTTCATGCCGTACTTCGCGTCGTGCTCGGCGTTCTGGTACTTGCCGTGCGCCTTCTTCGTGTTCGTGCCGAACTCGTCGATGAGCTCGTGCAGAACCGTGATGATCTCCCGAATGTGGGTCTTCATCTCGCTGTGCGCGTTGTCGATGTCGGTTTGCTCGGCGAAGCCCTTACCCAGCGCATGCTTGGGGAGGTCCGTGCTGTACTGACTCTTCGTCACCGACTCGCTCATGGCGGTCGTCACGCGACCGAGCTTGCGTACCGTCTCCTCGAGTTCACTGAGGTCGACTCGCATCTCACCCACGGCTGCGCCTCCCCGTTCCTTCTCCGTCATGCGTCTGCGCCGCATCCACGCGGGCACGCGTCGGTGACTGTGGCCCGCCCATCGACGGGGGCCGGTAACAGTCGACACCCATCGTGCCTCACTCAGGTATCACGTACACCCTAGTAACTGCCACTGACAGCGGGTCACTTCGCCCCCGCCCCACCAGGCAGTACCGGTCCGGAATCCGGCCGCGCAGCCGGTTGTCCCGCCACACTGCGCCGACCTGCTGGTGGAGGGGGAAGCGGACTTCCCCGCAGGGCGATAAGGGCACCCGAACGCCCTGCGCACAGCACAGCCGTGACGGATCAGTGATACCGGATCGTGATACGGGAGCACGCTCCGTACCGCAACCCGCCTGCCTCCCTCCCCCGGAGTGTTCAGCTGTCCTCGTCCGCAACGAAGTAGTCCGGAAGCTTGGCGTCGCCCCTCTGATACTTGGTGGGCCCCTTCTCGGTGTGATCACCGCCTGGGCCGACTCCCCCGACTCCGTTGACGATTCGGCCACGATCGCCCACAGTGCCACCGCCGCGGCTGAAGTGGAGCCCCTCCCCGCTCTGCCGGGAAGGGCTCTTGCCCTCCAGGGGATTCATGGGAGCGCCACCGCTCTGAGGCTCCACCGGCCCGCGCCCGACGGCGCCACCCTTGCCCCTGCCCCGCGCTCCTCCGAGTCCGCCCATGGTTCCCCGATCTGCACCGAGCCCGCCGGGAACGCCTCCACCAGGAGCCCCTCCACCGGGAACGCCTGCACCCGGAACGCGCCCACCGGGGTCTCCACCGGGAGCGCGCCCCGCGCCACCCCCGCTCGCAGGGACATCCCTACGCGCGCCGGCACCCTTGCCCGTGACCTCACGATTCCCGGGCCCCGGGCGGCCGGCAGAGCCCAGACCTCCCGGAACACGCCCCGCAGCACCGGGATTCAGGCCCGCGGCAACACCACGGCCGGAAAAGCCACCCGCGGGTGCGCCCCCGTTCGCGCCGCCGGGACGCGAACCGGTGGCAGTGCCGCCCGAGATTCCGTCGACGTTCATCGACGCGGCGGAGCCCGCGCTCGCAGCACCCTGCGACCTCGGCCCCGCTTTCGGTCCCCCTTTCGGCCCCGCTTTCGAATTCGGCGTCGAATTCGGCGTCGAATTCGGCGTCGGCACACCCTGCCCCACTGCCTTGCCGCCCGTAGCTGCACCGGGCGGCATCGCGCCCGCGCCTCCCCCTTCGGGGGTCACGTCCACGGGAACGGGGGCCACGCCCCCCGGATGCCCCGGGTAGTCCGGCTGATCCTGAGTCCCGGACGGCCGCCTCCACGACCCCATGGCGATCGTCTGCGACGAGTAGGTCATGGCCAGACGCTCCATCAGAGCCGCGGCCCTGAGCTGCTCCTTCTTGCCCGCGGGACCTCCCGCGGGGCCTTCGCCCTTCCCGTTCAGAGCTTCTTGCATGCCAAGGTTGCCCTGGATCCCGTCACGCCACTTGCCGCCGTCGGCCGAGGCGCCGAGCCACTGCAGATTCTTGGCCCCGGCGAACCCGTCAGGCTTGCCGATCGCGTCGATCTGCGGCTTGACCTCGTTCAGCCGCTCGCCCGCGTTGCGCATCGCGACGGCGATGTAGTCGGCGTACGCCGCGCCCTCCGCGATCTGCTTGCTGAGCTTCTTCGCCCTCTTGGCGAACTCGTCGGCGGCCTCGCCCTCCCAGTGCTGCAGGACGTGGTCGACGGCCTTGTCGAAGTCGCTCCTGACGCTGCCGCCGCCGCTCACCAGATCGTCGTGAATGGACTTCCATGTGTCCGCGACGTCGAAGACGAGCTCCGGCTTGGCGTCGATGACCATGTCCTTCATCGACTCGACGTCTTCCTCCGCCGCGAACGGGGTCTTCACCTCGGCGCCGACATCCATGTCGCCCGTGTCGGGGTGGTGGCCGGGCCCGGCCTCGTCACTCATGGGGTTCTCGCCTCCGGCCGTCAGTGCCCGGACCCGAACGGGTCGCGCTCACCTCGATGCGGTACTTCGCATCGTGATCGGCGTCCTGGTACTTGCCGTGCACCTGTTTCGTCTTCGTTCCGAAGTCTTCGATGAGCCCCTCGAGCGCCCCGATGATCTCTTCGACCTCGGCCTTCATCTCGCCGTGTGCGGCGTGGAGTTCCTCCTGCTCGATGAATCCTCTGCCGAGCGCTCCCGCGGGCAGGTAAGTGCTGTATCTGCTCTTGGTCACCGAGTCACCCATGGCGGTCGTCAGACGACCGAGCTTGCGTACGGTCTCTTCGAGTTCACTGAGGTCGACTCGCAACCCACGCACGCCTGGCGCCCTCCCCGTTCCTTCTCAGCCATGCGGTCAGCGCCGACCGGCCACGGTCGCCGCGCGCGTCCACGGTTCTGATCCGTTCCGCGGAAGAGCGGGCCGGGCGCCGGTGCCCAACCTGTAGCAGGACACCTTAGTGACGCCGACTGACAGCCCGTCAGCTGCGCACCAACTCCCCCTGAACAGGCCGGAATCCGGCCCGGTGAGCGGTTGTTCCCCGACAACTGCGGCGACTTGATCGGCACCCTCATAAGCGGAGTCCGCGACGTGACACCCAAGGGGCACAAAAGCCCCACCTCGCCCTTGAGTCGACGGAACAGCGATATCTGATCGTGACGTCGGCGGATGTTTACCGTGCGGGCCCGGGGTGCTTGAGGAAGGCCGGAAGCGGGCGTCCCAGTTGCTCTGAGGAGGCGCCCCCTCAGCCCCCCACAGCCGTCTGCGGACGGATCGGCAGCCGGTTGACCGGCATCCCCGTGGCCGCGCGGACCGCCGCGGCGACCGCCGCCGGTGACGTGACGACCGGGACCGCGGAGGCGGCCTTCGCGCCGAAGGGCGCCACCACGTCCTGTTCCTCGATGAGTTGGACGATGCGGATGTCCGGGGCGTCCAGGGCCGTCGGCAGCGCGTAGCCCGTGAAGTCCGGCTGGCGTACGACGCCGCGGTTGATGCGGAGGTGCTCGGTGAGGGCCGCGCCGACCCCCTGCGTGACGCCGGCCTCGATACGGGCGTTGAGCTGGCGCGGATTCAGTACGCGTCCGACGTCCTGGGCGATGGCCATCTCCACGACGCGGATCGAGCCGAGTTCGACGTCGACGTCGACGACGGCACGCACGGCGGCGAAGGCCAGCCCGACGAAGGCGTCGCCCTGACCGGTCTCGTCGAGCGCCTCCGTGGGGTGGGGACGGCACTGGGCGGTGGCCCACAACTCCTTGTCCTCCAGCGCCTCGACGACCGTCGTGGAGAGGACACCGTCGTAGGAGGTGATCTTTCCGTCGGCGATCGTCAGCAGCTCCGTGGACATCCCGAACTTCGCGGCGAGCGGCTGCAGCAGCTGCGTGCGCACCATTTTCGCCGCACGTTCCACGGCACCGCCCGAGACCCAGGTGTGCCTGCTGTGCGAACCGGCGCCCGCGGGCGGCTGGTCGGTGTCCACCGGCGCGACGTGCACTTCGTCGATGCCCAGCGTCTCCTGCACGATCTGACGGGCCAGCGTCGTGAAGCCCTGCCCCGTCTCGACGGCGGCGCACATCACGGTGGCCACGGGCCCGTCGACCTTCACGGTGGCCGTCGAGACCTCGTCGGCGCCCTCGGCGCCGAGCATGTGGACCATGCCGAGCGCGTAGCCGACTCCGCGCCGCACCGCGCCCGGTTCGCCCGCGCCCTCGGGGCCGCCGGGCAGCAGCCAGTCGCGTTCGGGGCTGTCCTTGGGCAGCGGCGGCAGCGGCGACTCCCGTACGGCGGTGAGGAGTTCGGCCACGGGTGCCGGGCAGGTGACGGTCTGTCCGGTGGGCAGCAGGTCGCCGGTCGCCAGTACGTTGCGCATGCGCAGGTCCGCCGGGTCCATCTGCAACTGGGCGGCCAGCTTGTCCATTTGGCCCTCGTACGCCGCGCACACCTGCATCGCGCCCTCGCCGCGCACATGGCCGGAGGGCGGATTGTTCGTACGGACGGCCCAGCCGTCGATGGTGGCGTGCGGCACGACGTACGGGCCGGCCGCGAAGGAGACGGCGGCGGCGAGCGCGTCTGCGGTGGTGTCCGCGTAGGCACCGGCATCGAGGAGGATCTGCGCCTCGACCTTCAGCAACCGGCCCTCGCTGTCCGCGTGATGGCGGTAGCGGAGCAGCGTGGGGTGGCGGTGGGCGTGCCCGAGGAAGGACTCCTCGCGGGTGGCGGCGATCTTCACGGGGCTGCCGGTCTTCATCGCCAGCAGGCCCAACGGCACCTGCAGACCGGTGTCTTCGCGGTCGCCCATCGCGCCGGGCACCCCGGTCACGACGACCTTGACCTGCTCGGGGGGCAGGCCGAAGCAGGCGGCGGCCAGGTCGCGGTCGGTGTGCGGGTCGGTGGAGGCGGTGTAGATCTCCACGCCGCCGTCGGGACGCGGCACTGCGAGCCCGGCCTCGGCACCGATCGGTGCCGGGTCCTGGCGGCCGATGCGGTAGAGACCGTCGACGACGACGTCGCCGGTGACGTCCTGGTCGCCGAAGCGCAGCGGGATGTGGCGGATCAAGTTGCCGTCGGGGTGCAGCGGTTCGGCCTCGAAGGACTTCTCCGGGTCGGTGACGGCCTCGAGCGGCTCGTACTCGACGGAGATCGCCGCGGCAGCCAGGCGTGCCGTGTCCGGGTGGTCGGCGGCCACGGCGGCGACGGGCTCGCCGAAGTAGCGGACGATGTCGCGGGCGAAGGCGGGCTGGTCGGCAACCTTGCGGCCGTGGCCCGCGTCGCCGGGCACGTCCTCGTGGGTGACGACGGCGTGCACGCCGGGAAGCGCGGCGGCCTGCGTGGTGTCGATGGAGACGATCCGGGCGTGCGGGTGCGGCGACCGCAGGACCGCCGCCCACAGCAGGCCCTCGGCCCACAGGTCGGCGGCGTAGGGGAAGGTGCCCTCGGCCTTGGCGGGGGCGTCGGCCGAGGGGAGGGACGCGCCGATTCCGTGCGTGACCGGGCCGCCCTCGGCAGGATCGTGCGAGAGCGGTGTGCCCTGGGCGGGAGTCGCTGTGACGGCGCCGGGGCCGTCGGCCGTGCTGGTCATGCCGCTGCTGCCTTTCCGCGCCGTCCCTGCACGCGGTGATCCTGTACGCCTCGCCCCGGTACGTGTCGCTCCCGTACGCGGTGATCCTGCATGGGCCGTCTCCGTGGACGATGCCCGTTCCGCTGTTCCCTGACGCGGAGCCCGTGAGGGAGGGCCGCGGGCTTCCCGCTCGTCATGCGCCGCCACCTCCCGGGAAGTACGCGCCGCCCGCGCCAGGACCCGCCTGGTGCGGGATGCGCGCGGACCCGTCCGCCAACTCCTGTTCGTACGCCTCCGCTTCGGCTTCCGCCTCCGCCTCCTCTCGCGCGGCCTGCTCGGCCCGCTCGGCGACGACGGTACGGACGGCGTCGAGGACCCCGCGGTAGCCGGAGCAGCGGCAAAGGTTGCCGCAGATCGCCTTGCGGGTCTCCAGCTCGCTCGGCGCGTGGTTGCCCTCCAGCAGATCGTGCACCGTCATGGCGAGGCCGGGCACGCAGAAGCCGCACTGCACGGCCCCGGACTCGGTCAGCGCACGCTGCACGTCGGAGGGCACTCCGTCGACGGCCAGGCCCTCGACCGTGCGGATCTCGC
This sequence comes from Streptomyces bathyalis, assembly GCF_015910445.1. Classification (NCBI taxonomy): domain Bacteria; kingdom Bacillati; phylum Actinomycetota; class Actinomycetes; order Kitasatosporales; family Streptomycetaceae; genus Streptomyces; species Streptomyces bathyalis. The sequence continues at coordinate 5,046,681 of NZ_CP048882.1, read as the reverse complement.
TGCCCGCGGCAGTCGCTGCCGGGACGAGGCAGGAGGCGACGAGCCGGCCGTCGACCTGCACGGAGCAGGCACCGCACTCTCCCTGCGAGCAGCCGTCCTTGGCGCCGGCGAGGCCGAGGCGCTCGCGCAGGACGTAGAGGAGGGATTCGCCGATCCAGGCGTCGGTGACGGGACGGTCGATGCCGTTGACGTGCAGGACGTAGGAGACGTGGGGGTGTTCGCCGCCGAGCTCGGGCGCCAGCTCCACCGGAGGCTCCTCGGAGACCTCGGTGTCGGTGGCCGGTCCCCCGGTCCCGCGCTCCGCGGCCGCGGGATCGCCACCGCGCCGGTCGCCGTTCCCGGAGGGCGTCTCCTCAGCGGGTTCCTCAGGTGCGGGGGCGGGGGCGGCTGCCGGCTGTGCGGCCCAGCTGCCGCCTGCCGCGGTCGCGCCCCGGTCCGCGTCCGGCTGCCCGTCGGCCGCCGGGCCGTCGCTGCCCGAGCCGTCGGTTCCGGGGGAATCCGCGACGACGGCGGGGCCGGACGAAGGTGTGAACGGCAGTCCGGAACGCACGGTCCCCATCGGGCGCCGTGTCTCGGTGTCCTCCGCCTCGTCGGCGTCGTCGGTGGTGGTGCCGGCCGGCGCGGCCGGTTCGTTCGTCTGCGGCGCGGCGGGGTGCGAGGCCGCTCCGTCCTGCGGAGCGGAGGTCCCGGCGCCGGTGTCCGGCACTGCCTCGTGGCCGTCGAAGGGCACCTGCCGCCGTGCGTGCGCCTCTTCCAGGTGCGCGGCGCCCGCGGCGTCCTGCTGACGCTGTCCGGGAGCCCGCTGCGGTGCCGCGGGACCGCTGAACTGCTCGGCAGGTCCTATCGGTTCCGCTTCGCCTGCGGTGACGCCGCCGCCCGTGCCGAGGGGGCGCCGCTGCGTGCGCGCCTCGTGCGAGCCGGCGAGCGCCGCTGCGGCACCCTGGCCCATCCCCGGGGCGGAGCCGTCCGGTCCGTGCTGACCACCCGGCTCGGTGCCCGGGTCGCCGAACGCCGAATGCGCGCCGGGCTGTTGTCCCTGGTGCTGGTACTGGTCCTCGTACTGCTGACCGTACGGAGGCGCATGCCCGCCCGGCGCTCCTGTCCCCTGTCCGAACGGCATGGCCCACTGCCCGGCGAATGCCGGGTCCTCGGCCGCGCCGGGCTGCTCGGCCAGCTGCGGTCCGGCGACCTCGGAGGGGTCGAAGGGCGGCGGCGTGTAGCCGCCCTGGCCCGTGCCGGGCGCGGCCAGCGGTCCCCAGGCCTCCACTCCGGCACCGGGAGGCGGCAGCGGACCGGCGGGCAGCTGGACGAAGGCGGTGGCGTCCTGGTCGGACTCGCCGCCCCAGCCTCCCTGCGGGTACGAGCCGTCCTGCGGATACGACGGATACGGGTGGTCCGACTGCTGTGCCTGCGGCGGCTGTTGGCCGTAGTCGCCGTAGCCCTCGTCGGCGTACTCGTCGTAGCCGCCGTACCCGTCTCCGTACTGCTGCCCGTACCCCTGCCCGTATCCGTATCCCTCGCCCTGCGCGTTGGGATCGTGCGGGCTGCCGTTGCTCATGCGAGCGCCCTCCCGAGTCCTCGGCGGGCCAGTGTTGCCACCGTACGCCGCAAGTGGAAGGCCGCGGGCGGAAGTGCGGGAGCCTCACCGCCCTCTTCGGACGGAGCGGGGTCGGGGATGCACGCCATGGCGACGTAGTCGCCGAAGGCCGCGAGAGCCTCGGGGGCGAGTCCGCGCTGCCCGTCCCAGTCGATCAGGGAGGCGATCCAGCGCTCCGCCTCCAGCGGACGCAGCGGCATGGGCGCCACCGCGCCGACGGCGCAGCGCACGCCGCGCTGCACCGGGTCGAGGACGACGGCGACGGAGGCCATCGCACGACCCGGACCGGTGCGGCCCGTGGCCTTCAGGAAAGTCTGCGGTGCGTGCAGCAGCGGCACGCGGACATGCCCGACGACCTCGCTGGGCCGCAGCATGTCCACGCTCGCGAGCAGATGGCTCACCGGGATCTCGCGCCGTGCGCCCTCCGGGCCCGCGACGACGAGGGTGGCCTCCAGTGCCGCCAGCACCGGCAGGGTGTCGCCGGTCGGGTGGGCGCTGACGACGTTGCCGCCGAGCGTGCCCGCGTTGCGGATCTGGGGCGGCCCCGCGGCGCGCGCGCTCGCCGCCAGCGCGGGGATGAGGGCGGCGAAGTCGGGGCGTCCCATGCGCGCGTGAGTGAGCCCGGCGCCGAGAAGCGCCTCCCCGTCCAGGTACTGCCAGCCGCGGATCTCGCTGATCCTTCCGAGTCCGACGAGGGCGGCGGGGCGGAGGTGGCCGGCGTTGACGCCTGTCATCAGGTCCGTGCCGCCGGCCACCGGCACCGCGGCGGGCACCGCGGAGAGCGCGGCCACGGCCTCGTCGAGCGTGGTGGGCAGCATGACCGACGGCACAGCCTGTGGCGCATGTTGTTCATGCTGTGCTTGCGTGCTCAATCCAGCCGCCCCTTCCCCGGTCGACCCGGCTGCTGAACCCGTACGGTACGTGCTCACCGGCCGGACGAAGCAACTCTGGCACATCTCGGCGGGCAGTCGGACCGGGGGCCCGGTATGGGCTGTTCCGTCAGCTGACATCACCCTCGTCCCCTGTCCGGAACTCGGGCCCGTAATCCCCAGCTCACACGGGCAAGCGATGAATTGCCACCCTCGGGGACTCTTGTGCGGATCACCGATCCTGTGCGGACTTTCGTGCTACGGACCACACTCGCGACATGCGGTTACGCGGAGGTGTCCGCCGGTCCGGCCCGTGGCCCGGTTCGCGGGCGCCCCGCGATGCCCGGGCGGCGCTGCCACGGGTGGGGGCCGCCGGGCGGCCGGAAGGCCACGCCCATCGCCTCCAGTCGCGCGTAGTGGGCGTCCGCCATGCGCCGCTCGAAGTCGGCGAAGTTCCCCCGGGCAAGCGGCGGCGACCAGACGACCTCCGCGAACGCCGCGAGGCGCGGGAAGGTCTGGTAGTCCACGCGCTGCTGGTTCTCGGCGCACTCGGTCCACATGTTGGCCTGGGCGCCGAGCACGTGCCGCTCGTGCGCCGTCCCCGCCAGCTCCGGCGGCACGGGCTCGTACGCGTGGACGTCGCGGAGCGTGCGCACGTAGCCGAGCGGCACCGGCTCGCCCGCGCCGCCGTCCTGCCGGTGGTCCAGGTACAGCTCCTGCTCCGGGCACATCACGACGTCGTGCCCGGCGCGCGCGGCGGCGACTCCGCCGGCCATGCCGCGCCATGAGGAGACGGCGGCGCCCTCGGCGAGGCCTCCCTGAAGGATCTCGTCCCAGCCGATGAGGCGGCGGCCCCGCTCGGTGAGCCAGCGGTCGAAGTGCCTGAAGAACCATGCCTGGAGCGCCTCCGCGGCGGCTTCGCCCGCGGTGACCCCCGGCCCGGGCGGCGAGCCGTCGGGGATCCCCAGCTCGCGCATGCGCGCCCGCGCGAAGGCAGACGCACGCCACTGGTCCTTGGGGCACTCGTCGCCTCCGAGGTGGATGAAGCGGGAGGGGAAGATCTCCAGCACCTCCTCCAGCACGCCCTCGTAGAAGCGCAGCACGTGATCGCCGGGGGCCAGCACGTTGGGACTCACGCCCCAGTCGGTCCACACCTCCAGCGCGGACGTGTCGACGACGTCGGTGTTGCCGAGTTCCGGGTACGCGGCGATCGCGGCTTGCGAGTGGCCCGGGATGTCGATCTCCGGCACGACGGTGATGTGCCGGTCGGCGGCGTACGCGACGATCTCCCGCAGGTCCTCCTGGCTGTACCAGCCGCCGTGTGCCCGCTCGTCCCACAGCGGAGAGCCGCGATGGCCCACGCGGCTGCGGGCGCGGGTGCCGCCCACCTCGGTCAGCCGGGGCCGGCTGCGGATCTCGATGCGCCAGCCCTGGTCGTCGGTGAGGTGCAGATGCAGGACGTTGAGCTTGTGCGCCGCGAGCAGGTCCAGGGTGCGCAGCACGCCGTCCTTGGGGGTGAAGTGCCGTGCCACGTCGAGCATGTAGCCGCGCCACGGGAAGCGCGGACCGTCCTCGACGATCACCGGCGGCACGCGCCAGGTCGCCTCGCCGGGTGCCGTTCGGGCGCGCCGGTACGCCGCGGGACCGAGGAGTTGCCGCAGGGTCTGCGCTCCGAGGAAGACCCCCGCGGGTGCGCCTCCGGTGATGCGAAGGCTGCCGTTGCCCGCCCTGAGCACATAGCCCTCCGGGCCGAACCGGGCGGCGACCGCCTCGTCCGTGCGCAGCACGAGTTCACCGCCGCCGCCGTCCCGTGCCTCGCTCCGGCCGTCCGAGCCGCGCGGCGGGAGCGGGGCGCCCGTGGCCGGCGTGAGCGTGCCGCGCAGCCAGCGGGCCGTGCCGTCCGTGCCGGGCCCGACGTCGAGCGTGGTGTGCGGGCCGAGGACGAAGTCCGGCCCGACACCGTCCTGTTGGGGCGCGACGGAGCGGGGCGCGGGGATCAGATCGGTGTACGGCACGTGCATCGCCTTTCGTCGGCAGGACGCCGGCAGGCCGGTCGCCCGGGTGAGGTCAGTCCTTCACGGCGCCCCCGAGCCCGGAGACCAGGCGGCGGTGCACGAGGAGGAAGAAGACCAGCACGGGCAGGGTCATCACCGTCGACGCGGCCATCACCCCGCCCCAGTCCGGGGTTTCGGTGTCGAAGAAGACCAACAGGGCCATGGGCAGCGTGGAGTTCTCGGTGGCGGAGACGATGAACGACTTGGCGAACAGGAAGTCGTTCCACGTCGAGATGAACGAGAAGACGCTGGTGGCCACGAGTCCGGGAAGTACCAGCGGAAAGAGGATCTGCCACAGGAACCGCGCACGGCTCGCGCCGTCGATCGTGGCCTGCTCCTCCAGCGCTTCCGGTACGGCCTTCACGAATCCGCGCAGCATCCAGACGGCGAACGGCAGTGAGAAGGCCAGGTGCGGAAGTATCAGCGACAGAAGGGAGTTGAGGACTCCCGAATCGCGCATCAGGAAGAACATGGGAATGGTCAGCGCCTCGACCGGCACCATCTGCGCCACCAGGAAAAGGATCAACAGGGTGGTACGGAACCGGAATCGGAAACGCGCCACGGCCGTCGCGGCGAGAAACGCGATCAGGGCCGATGCCACGACGACCGTCCCGGCGACGAGCAGGCTGTTGAGGAAGTAGCGCCCGAAGTCCTGCTGCCCGAAGACGCGGCGGAAGGCATCCAGGGAGGGATTCGGAGTCCAGGGCACAGGATGGGCCGAGCGCACTTCTCCGGCGGGCTTCAGGGCCGAAAGCACCATCCAGTACAGGGGAAAGGCGACGACGAGTGCGACGGCCACCGCCGTGGCCTCAGCGGCGAACCGCCACGCCCTGGTGGCTCGTATTCGCGGACGCAGTGACGTCACAGCTCTTCGCCCCTCCGCCGCAGCAGCCGCAGATACACCAGAGTGACGCCGAGAAGCAGAAGCAGCATCACGACGCCTATCGCCGAACCGAGGCCGTACTGCGAGGACGCGAAGGCCTTCTGATAGGCGTACACATTGAGCACGAGGTTCTGGCCCGCGATGCCGCCGCCGCCCGTCATCACATAGATCTGCGTGAAGATCTTGAAATCCCAGATCACCGACTGGATCGTCACGACGAGCAGAATCGGCCGCAGCATCGGCGTCAGCACGCTGCGCCAGGTGCGCCACTGCGAGGCCCCGTCGAGCGCCGCCGCCTCCAGCACCTCGCCCGGCACGGCCCTGATGCCCGCGTACACGGTCACCATCACCAGCGGGAACGAGCACCACACCACCTCGAGGAAGACGAGCGCGAAGGCGCTCATCCGCCCGTACGTCCAGGAGAAGTCCCCCAGCCCCAGCACCCTGTTGACCGGCCCGAAGTCGGCGTCGAAGAGGAACACCCAGACCGTGGAACCGGTGATGGCAGGGGTCGCCCACGCGCCGAGAGCGGCCGTCGTCAGCAGGAGCCGCGGCAGCGCCCTGACACGAGTGAGCAGCACCGCGAGGGCGCAGCCGGTGGTAATGGTGCCGAGCACGCAGGCCGCGGCGAAGAGCACCGTCGCCAGCAGGACCTGCCGGAACTGGCCGTCGGCGAAGAGTTCGGCGTAGTTGCCGAGACCCCGGAACGACGTGGGCTCACCGCCGCTGACCTGTGCCTGGGTGTACTCCAGGAGCGAGATCAGGCCCAGTTGGCAGACGGGAAAGGCCAGCAGCGCGGTGAGCACCACGAGAGCGGGAGCCAGATACAGCCAGGGCGTGAGGCGCCCCTGCCGTACGGGCGGATCCGGTGGCCGGCGGCCTGCCTGCGGTGGCGCCTCGGCCACGCTCGTCCGAGGCGCCGGGGCGAGGGCGCTCACTCGGCGAACGCCTCGTCCATCTTCCGTGCGGCCTCGCCCGCCGCCCCGTCCACGCCGGATTTCTTCCCGGCGATCTTCTGGAACATCGTCGGAAGTACGAGGGAGGCGTCTATCTCCGCCCACGCGGGTGTCGCCGGCACGAACTCCGTCCCGGCGTCGAGCGTTTCGACGAACGGCTCGACGAACGGCTCCTCCCGGGCCGCCTGTTCGCGCGTATCGGTGAAGGTGGGCAGGAACCCCATGGCGTCGAAGAGCTGTCGCTGCGTGGCCTTTCCGGCCAGTTCCCGCATCAGCTCCACGGCGAGCGTCCGGTGCGAACTGCTCTTCAGTACGCCGATGTTGTTGCCGCCGGCGAAGGCGGGGGCGATGCTGCCGCGTTCGGTGCCGGGCAGCGGCACCACGTCGTAGTCGCCGTCGACCCTTCCGTCCTCCATTGCACGCCGGTTGAAGTCGCCGGCGACGACCATTCCGGCCTTGCCGGCCGCGAAGGCCTCCACGTTGTCGTTGCCGCTCATCTCCGCGCACTTCGCGGCCGGGCAGTTGTCGTCGCCGAACAGGCGTGTGTAGGCGGCGATTCCGCGTCGGGCGCGTGCGCTGTCGACGGCCGCGCGTAAGGTGCCGTCCTTCTTCGTGGCGAGTTCGCCGCCGTGCGCCCAGATGAACGGCAGAGCGCCGTAGGTGTACGCGCCGCCCACCGCGATGCCGTACATGCCGGGCCGCTCCGCGCGTATCCGGCGTGCTGCGGCGGCGACTTCGTCCAGCGTACGTGGCGGTTCGATGCCGAGGTCGCGGAAGACGTCCGTGCGGTAGTAGAGGGCGCGCACGCCGACGAAGAACGGAGCACCGTAGACCTTGCCGCCGACGGTCACCGACTTCCTCGCCGTCGGATCGACCTCGCGTGCCTCCGGCCAGTCGGCGAACTCGGCGCTCACGTCGGCCAGTCCGCCGTCCTCGACGTAGCCGGCGGTGTCGGTGTTGCCGTACTCGATGAGATCGGGCGCCGACGCCGGGTCGTTGAAGGCGCCCTTGATCTTCTCCGCGCGGCTGTCGACGGGGATGTACTGCACGTCGACGCGCACATCGTCGTGGCGCTTCTCGAACTTCCGCACGACGCGGCGTACGACGTCTTCCTTCGGCTTGTTGCCGACCTCACGGAAGAGCCACACCCGCACGGTGCCGCTCTTCTCGTCCTTCTGGGGGCCGCCGCCGGAGGTGGAGGGCGCGCAGCCCGCCAGCAGCGTCCCCGTCAGCGCGAGTGCCGCCAGCGACGCGGCGGTCCGTACGGTCGACTTCACGGCGAGTCCCCCAACCCTCATAGGGCATTGCAGAATTCGCAACGCAAGTTCCGCGTCGCACAACCGCACAGGAGGTTACGAGCCGTCACCCGCCCGGGCAATAGGTCTCGACCAATCCGTTCCCGAGTGCGCCCGGAAGCACGCGCGTAAGCGCACGGAACTGCGCCCGCCCCCGCACACGCCAGCGCGCCCCGTCCGTCCCGGAAAGTGGGACGGACGGGGCGCGCCGTGAGCCTTGCGCGGAAAGCCGGAACGGAGAGCCGACCGGGAACGGAACCACCGGACGGGCCGAACGGTCCTGACAGGAGGGTCAGCGCCGCCGCTCTCGCGCCGGCGCCGGGCAGTTACTTGCCGCCGCCCTTGCCGTCCTTGTCGCCGCCCTTGCCCCCGCCGGAGCTCATCGTCTCGTAGATCTCCTTGCACATGGGACAGACCGGGTACTTCTTCGGATCACGGCCCGGAACCCAGACCTTGCCGCAGAGCGCCACAACGGGAGTCCCGTCCATGGCGCTCGCCATGATCTTGTCCTTCTGGACGTAATGGGCGAACCGTTCGTGGTCGCCGTCTCCGTGCGACGTCTGCGGGGTCGGCTCGACGAGCGTGCCGGTGCCCGTACCGCGCTCAGGCTCAAGAGTGCTCATGCGGACCAAGCCTAATTCAGTGAGGCATCGTCCGGGTATGTGGCCACCATCGCCAGTTCACTGCGCTGCCGCCGCAGGACGGACCGCCACAGACGCTCCGGCGACGGCGAGGAGACATCGCCCGGTTCGGACTCGACGACATACCACGCACCCTCGGACAACTCCTTCTCCAGCTGCCCCGGGCCCCAGCCCGCATACCCGGCGAAGATGCGCAGAGAGCCCAGCTCGGCGGCGAGCAGCTCCGGCGGCGCCTCCAGGTCGACCAGGCCGATCGCACCGTGCACGCGGCGCCACCCCAGCGGCCCGTCACGCCCCTCCTCGCCGGCCGCGCCCGAGGGCCCGCCACCGTCCTGCTCGGCCTCCGGCTGCTCCCCGTCCGCGTGCCCGCCGCCCTGCGACGCGGGGACCACCGCCACGCCCAGCGCGGCGTCCAGCGAGACGGGCCCGCCCTGGAAGACGACGCCGGGCTCCCCGGCGAGCGCGGCCCAGGGCTCCAGGATGTCGCCGACGTCGACGGGCGTGGGGCGGTTGAGCACCACACCGAGCGACCCCTCCGCGTCGTGGTCGAGCAGCAGCACCACGGCACGGTCGAAGTTCGGGTCGGCGAGCACCGGGGTGGCGACCAGCAGCCGCCCGGTGAGCGAGGACACCTCGGTCATGCGGCAATGATCCCGCACGTGGGCCTTCCGTGGGAGCCAACGGCCGGATCCGGAACCCGGGATGGGACGTCTGCCCTGGTCACCAGCCGCGCACCGAATCTCCGCAGATTCCGCGCAAGGGCACCGGCACACCCCCGCACAATCCACCCCGTATGCGCAACCGCGGTCACGGTCCGGACGCGGATCCTCCACACAACGTGATGCTGCTCACTCCGTGCGCGGCCGGTCCCCCTACGGCCCATACGCGCCGCTGAGCCAACACCATTACGATTGTCCTTCGTCCTTGCCCCAGAGCTTCTCCAGGGGCCTGCCGGGCCCACGAGGCCCCGAATCATCTGCCCCGAACCGTCTTCAGGAACGCGGAGATCCATGACCGACGACGTCCTGCTCGTCCACGGCGGCACACCGCTCGATGGCGAGATCCGTGTCCGTGGCGCAAAGAACCTCGTTCCGAAGGCGATGGTCGCCGCGCTGCTGGGAAGCGAGCCGAGCCGGCTCCGCAACGTCCCCGACATCCGCGATGTGCGGGTCGTGCGGGGTCTTCTGCAACTGCACGGCACGACCGTGACCGCCGGCGAGGAGACCGGCGAGCTGGTGCTCGACCCCTCGCACGTCGAGAGCGCGAACGTCGCCGACATCGACGCGCACGCGGGCTCCTCCCGCATCCCGATCCTCTTCTGCGGCCCCCTGCTGCACCGCCTGGGGCACGCCTTCATCCCGGGTCTGGGCGGCTGCGACATCGGCGGCCGTCCCGTCGACTTCCACTTCGACGTGCTGCGCCAGTTCGGCGCGACGATCGAGAAGCGCGCCGACGGCCAGTACCTGGAGGCGCCGCAGCGGCTGCGCGGCACCAAGATCCGCCTGCCGTACCCGTCCGTCGGCTCCACCGAGCAGGTGCTGCTCACCGCGGTCCTCGCGGAGGGCTCCACCGAGCTGAGCAATGCCGCCGTCGAGCCCGAGATCGAGGACCTCATCTGCGTGCTGCAGAAGATGGGCGCGATCATCTCGATGGACACGGACCGCACGATCCGCATCACCGGCGTCGACAAGCTGGGCGGCTACACCCACAGCGCCCTTCCCGACCGCCTCGAGGCCGCCTCGTGGGCGAGCGCGGCGCTCGCCACCGAGGGCCAGGTCTTCGTGCGGGGCGCCAGCCAGCGCGAGATGATGACCTTCCTCAACACCTTCCGGAAGGTCGGCGGCGCCTTCGAGGTCCTCGACGAGGGGATCCGCTTCTGGCACCCGGGCGGCCCGCTGAAGTCCATCGCGCTGGAGACGGACGTGCACCCCGGCTTCCAGACCGACTGGCAGCAGCCGCTGGTCGTCGCCCTCACCCAGGCCACGGGCCTGTCCATCGTCCACGAGACGGTCTACGAGTCCCGACTGGGCTTCACCTCCGCGCTGAACCAGATGGGCGCGCACATCCAGCTCTACCGCGAGTGCCTCGGCGGCTCCGCATGCCGCTTCGGACAGCGCAACTTCCTGCACTCCGCGGTGGTTTCCGGGCCGACGAAGCTGCAGGGCTCGGATCTGATCATTCCCGACCTGCGCGGCGGCTTCTCGTACCTGATCGCGGCGCTCGCCGCCCAGGGCACCTCCCGCGTCCACGGCATCGACCTGATCAACCGCGGCTACGAGAACTTCATGAAGAAGCTCGCGGAACTGGGCGCCAAGGCCGAGCGCCCGTAGCCCGGGGCGGGTATGGCCGCGGCTCCGGCCCGGCTCAAGGCACACGAAGGGCGGTCACCCTCTCGGGGTGACCGCCCTTGTCGTGCGTGGTCCGGGACGGCCGTGAGCCGTGCCGGGCGAGTGGGCCGCTTACTTGCCCTTCGCGGCTTCCTTGAGCTTGGAGCCGGCCGACACCTTCACGCTGTACCCGGCCGGAATCTCGATCGGGTCGCCGGTCTGCGGGTTCCGCGCGGTCCGGGCCGCACGGTGCGTGCGCTCGAAGGTGAGGAAACCCGGGATGGTGACCTTCTCGTCGCCCTTGGAGACGACCTCGCCGATGGTCTCGGCGAGGGCGGCCAGAACGGCGTCGGCGTCCTTACGGGTCACCTCGGCGCGCTCGGAGAGAGCGGCCACCAGCTCACTGCGGTTCATAACTCGTTACTCCCGTGTTCTTCTTGCCGATGAGGCGTGAGATCGAAGCCGATGCTGCCAGGGCCCTCGGACAGTCCCCTGACCAGGGTCTGCTTAGAGACCCTCCCGCCCCTTTGGGGAATCCCCAGGACGAAGTCCCCCGGGAACGAATCCTGCCCCTACGTGCGGCGGGAAAGCCAATCCGGAACGTTCTGACAGCTGCGGAGTCACACGAGCGGCGGCGAAGGCCCCGCTGTGCTGACGCCCCAAGGCTTGTGTCTGCCGCAACCCTAGAGGGGGCGCCGTGACCCTGCACCTCGCGACGCGCCGTGCCGCCACGGGGTGAGCGCCGTCACCCCGGACCGCTCACGGTCCGAGCTCACCAGGCCGTGCGTACCCCCTACGGCCCGTGCAAACCGCCGAGTGGCACGTGACGTGCGCCGCCGACGCATCCGCCGCACCGGCGTGCTCAGTCCACGGGACCGTCCGCCGCGGTGGCGGCCGCCGCCGTCGTCACCGCCGGCGCATGTGTGACAGCCGCCTCACCGGCGGCGCGCGCCGCGTCCCGCACGGCGCCCGCCACGGCTCCGGAGACCTTCTCGTTGAAGACGCTGGGGATGATGTAGTTCGGGTTCAGCTCGTCCTCGAGGACCACGTCCGCGAGCGCCCGCGCCGCCGCGAGCATCATCTCGTCGTTGACGGACCGCGACTGCGCGTCCAGCAGGCCGCGGAAGACGCCGGGGAAGACCAGCACGTTGTTGATCTGGTTCGGGAAGTCGGAGCGGCCCGTGGCGACGACGGAGGCCGTCTCGCGCGCCACCGCCGGGTCGATCTCCGGGTCGGGATTGGCGAGAGCGAACACGATCGCGCCCTCCGCCATGCGCGCCACGTCCTCGCCGCCGAGCACATTGGGCGCGGAGACGCCGATGAAGACGTCCGTGCCGACCACGGCGTCCTTCAAGGTGCCCGTGACGCCTTCGGAGTTGGTGTTCTCCGCGATCCAGCGCAGCGGCGAGCCCTCGGCCTCATCGACGAGGTCCTCGCGCCCGTCGTGCACCACGCCGTGGATGTCGGCGACGATCGCGTGCTTGACGCCCGCCTCCAGCAGCAGCTTCAGGATGGCCGTACCGGCGGCTCCAGCGCCGGACATCACCACGCGGATGTCCTCGATGCGCTTGTCGACGACGCGCAGCGCGTTGTAGAGCGCGGCGAGCACGACGATGGCCGTGCCGTGCTGGTCGTCGTGGAAAACGGGGATGTCGACGAGCTCGCGCAGCCGCGCCTCGATCTCGAAGCAGCGCGGCGCGGAGATGTCCTCGAGGTTGATCCCGGCGAAGCCCGGCGCCAGCGCCCGCACGATCTCCACGATCGCGTCGGTGTCCTGGGTGTCCAGGCAGATCGGCCAGGCGTCGATCCCGGCGAAGCGCTTGAAGAGGGCGGCCTTGCCCTCCATCACCGGCAGCGCGGCCTGCGGGCCGATGTTGCCCAGACCCAGCACCGCCGAGCCGTCCGTGACGACGGCGACGCTGTTGCGCTTGATCGTCAACCGCCGCGCGTCCTCGGGGTGTTCCGCGATCTGCGTGCACACACGGGCCACGCCCGGCGTGTAGATCATGGAGAGATCGTCGCGATTGCGAATGGGGTGCTTCGACGACATCTCGATCTTGCCGCCGAGGTGCATCAGGAACGTACGGTCGGAGACCTTGCCGAGGGCGACGCCCTCGATGCCGCGCAGCTCGGCGACGATCTCGTCGGCGTGCGCCGTGGACGAGGCGGCGATCGTGACGTCGATACGCAGCCGCTCGTGACCCGAGGCGGTGACATCGAGGCCGGTGACCGAACCGCCCGACGACTCCACGACCGTGGTGATCTGGCTGACCGCGGTCCCTCCGGCGGGGACCTCCAGGCGGACAGTCATCGAGTAGGAGACGCTGGGCGCGCTCATTTGCCGACTTCCCTCTGCTTTCCCTTGACGCGTTGCTCCGCACCGAACCGCAGCGCCGAAGTATTGGCGCCCAGGGGTGGGGCACGTCAACAGATCGTCCCACCTACCACCCGGTACGGGGTAACCCGCGGATCACCCCGGCTTCGGGTACGGAAAGAGCCTTCCACAGTACGAGATGCCCGTGATCGGCACTCCTCCGGCCCCTTCTATCGACCCCGGCGCGAAACTCTGTGTCTACGCCCCAAATCACTTCAAAGCGCCCCATCTCAGCCTAGGATCGGCCCGCAAACCCCATATGCATACAGGGAGACCAGGAATGGCTCAGGGCACCGTCAAGTGGTTCAACGCCGAGAAGGGCTACGGCTTCATCGCCCAGGAGGACGGCGGACCGGACGTATTCGTCCACTACAGCTCGATCCACGGAGAGGGCTACCGCAGTCTGCAGGACACCCAGCGGGTCGAATTCGAGATCGCGGAGGGCCGCAAGGGCCCGCAGGCGGAAGGGGTCCGAATCATCGGCTGAAGGCCGAGGACACGAACCCCAACGGAGAGCTTCACAGACGTGGAAGCTCGAGAAGTCTTTGGTGACACCGACCCGCCAGCTCGCCTCGCGGCAAGTGGTCGCTCGAAGCGACAATGGTTGGGCCCGGGGGCATGGATCGGGCCGGTGCCACATCCAGGCTAACAAACAGGCCCAGCGAGCGATTCCCTTCCCGGTGGCGATTCCCGTCAGTCTCTGAGCAGTTCCGGGACACCGTCCGCGTCGGGCAGATCGGGCTCCGCGGACAGCACCGTCAGCCGCTGCGTCGCCCTCGTGAGAGCCACGTAGAGCACGCGCAGCCCGGCCATCGCTCCTCCCCCGCCGGTGGTTCCGGCACCACCCTCACCGTGCTCGTCCCGGGTGGTGCCGGCGATCTCTGCGGGCGAGACCACGAGCGTCGCGTCGTACTCAAGTCCCTTGGCCTCCAGGCTTCCCAGGGCCACGACGCGGTCGCCGAGCCCTGCCAGCCATTCGCGGGCCTCGCCCCTGCGGCCCATCGGCACGACGACGCCCACGGTGCCGTCCACCTCCGCCAGCGCACGCTCCGCCTCCTCGCGCACCGCCGCGCCCAACTCGCCCCGTACGACGGCGAACCGGGGCCGCAGGCCCGTCGAGCGCACCGCCTTCGGGGGCGCCATGCCCGGCATCGCCAGCGCCAGCACCCGGTCCGCGAGCTCCGCGATCTCGGCCGGGTTGCGGTAGTTGACGGTCAGTTCGAAGCGCCGGCGCGGCCGCGCGCCCAGGGCCTCCGTGCGTGCCTCGGCGGCCTCCTCGGTGTCCGGCCACGAGCTCTGGGCCGGGTCGCCGACGACCGTCCAGGTGGCGTGCCGGCCGCGGCGGCCGACCATCCGCCACTGCATGGGCGTCAGATCCTGTGCCTCGTCGACGATGACGTGCGCGTAGTCGGTCCGCTCCTCCGCCTGCAGCTCGGCGCGCTCACGCCGCGAGGTGGGATCGCGGTCGGCGGCCGTCGTCAACTCGTCCAGCCCGGTGAGCTGTTCCATCGGGTCGCCCCAGACCGCGTCCCCGTACGAGGTGTCCGTCTCGCGCCTGCGGGGTTTCGGGGGCGTGCCGAGCAGGACGCGCAGCTCGTCCAGGAGCGCCACGTCGTGCACGGAGAGCGGGCCCTGGCCGTCCTCGTCGAGGCGGCGCAGTGAGGCGGCGACGGCCTTCGCCTCGTCGGCGTCCATCAGGCGGCGGGAACGGCCCCGGCCCGCCGTCCTCGTGCTGCCCTGCCCCGCGGTCCGGCCGGTCCGCGCCGGCCGGGAGGTGGCCCCGGCGATGCGCGCGAGGTTCTCCTCGTCGGCGAGCGAGGCCAGCACGCGGCGGGGCGTCAGCTCCGGCCACCAGGCGTCGAGAAAGGAGACGAAGCCGTCCTCGGAGGAGATGTCCTCGTCGAACCCCTCGCGCGCCTCGGCCTCCAGCTCCGGATCGGTGTACCGGCGTCCTGCCCCCGACTTCTCCCACAGCGCGTCCAGCAGGAACTTGCGGGCACGGGGGCGCATCAGGTTGACGGGCGCGGTGCCGCTGAGCACCTGCTGCCGCACATGGCGCAGCTCGGCGGCGTCCAGCTCGACACGGTTGCGGAAGGCCACGACGCGCAGCACGTCGGGCGCTTCGCCGGTGGCCAGCGAGCTGCGCGCCGCCCTGTGGAGGACCTTCGCCATGCGCGCCGATCCCTTCACGCGGGCGACGTGCTGTTCGTCGTACGTCGCGGCGTCGGCGCCCTCGACCAGCGAGCCGAGCGCCCGGATGGCGACCTGCCCCTCCTCGCCGAGCGAGGGCAGCACGCCCTCCGTGTAGGAGACGAGGAGCGGCGTCGGGCTGACGACGAGGATGCCGCCCGCGTAGCGCCGCCTGTCCTGGTAGAGAAGGTAGGCGGCGCGGTGCAGCGCCACGGCGGTCTTGCCGGTGCCCGGACCGCCCTCGACCTCCGTGACGGACGCGGCGGGCGCGCGGATGACGAGGTCCTGCTCGGCCTGGATGGAGGAGACGATGTCCCGCATCGCGTGGCTGCGGGCCCGCCCGAGCGCGGCCATGAGGGCGCCGTCGCCGATGACGGACAGCTCCCGGCCGTCGAGGCGGGCGGTGAGCTCGGGGCGCAGCAGGTCGTCCTCGACGCCGAGGACCGTGCGGCCCTTGCTGCGGATGACCCGGCGCCGCACGACACGTCCGGGCGCGACGGGCGTCGCGCGGTAGAAGGGCGCGGCGGCGGGTGCGCGCCAGTCGATGACGAGCGGGGTGTAGTCGGCGTCGAGCACGCCCATCCGCCCGACGTGCAGGGTCTCGGCGATGTCGGCCGTTCCGTCGGGGCGCACGGAGCCCTCGGCGGGTTCGATGGACGTGTACGCGCCGTCCGGGCCCCTCTGCGCGTCGGCGCCGGGGAGCAGGTCGATGCGCCCGAAGAGGAAGTCCTCGAACTCGCGGTTCAGCTTGTTGAGGTGCACTCCGGCGCGGAAGACCTGCGCGTCACGCTCCGCCAGCGCTCCAGGGGTACCGACCTGGGCACGCTTCGAGGCGTCGTCCATCAGGAACTCGGCTTCGTGGATCTTCTCCTCGAGCCGGCGGTAGACACCGTCCAGGTGCTCCTGCTCCTCACGGATCTCCCGCTCCCGGACGGAGTCGTGCTGCGCTGCCAACGACGCGGCCCCCTTCTGCTGGTTCAGACCCCTCGGGGCCCGGGGCGAGGACGGATGCCGCGCCTGACCGCGGCCTGCTGCGTCTTCTCGGGCTCGCCCAAGGGCAGCCGTCAACCGTACGCGAACCGCCATCCCGGCGCACCTGCCACGATGCCCGCAGGAGTAACGGGCCGGGAGCCGGGGCAGAACCGTGGCTACCCGGGAAGCCGAGCACACCCTTAAGGACTCACACCATGACTTCACCGCAGAGCTGGGGACAGGCCCACCAGGGGCACGGGGGCGCAGGCCCCGGCTACGGGGAGGAGGGGTGGGAGCCCGCACGGCCGCCGCGCAACGGCATGGGCACGGCCGCCCTCACGCTCGGGCTGATCGGGGCGCTGCTGTTCTGGACGATCCTGGGCGGGGTCGTCCTCGGGCTGCTCGCGCTGATCTTCGGCATAGTCGGCTTCCGGCGCGGCAAGCGGGGCGAGGCCACGAACGGCACCCTCGCCATGGTCGGCGCGGTCATCGGTGCCCTCGCGCTCATCGGCTCGTCGGTCATCCTGGCCCTCGCGGTGTCCTTGGTGGGGTCCGGGGACTACCAGGAATTCCAGGACTGCACGGAGAAGGCGGCCACGACGGCCGAACAGCAGGAGTGCCAGCAGGACTTCATCGACAGCTTCAGCCAGTAGTGACCCGTGGGGCTTCCGGGGCTCAGGGCCCCGCGACGGGCGGCGGCCCGTCGTACTTGCCGCTGTCCGAGGCGGCGTCGAGAGCGAGCCGGTAGCCGCGCTTGACGACGGTCTGGATCAGCTTCGGGGCGCCCAGCCCGACGCGCAGACGTGCCATCGCGGTCTCCACCGCGTGCTCGTCCGTTCCGGAGCCGGGCAGGGCACGCAGCAGCTCGGCCCGTGAGACGACCCAGCCGGGGCGGCGGGCCAGCGACCGCAGCAGCGCCATGCCCGCGGGCTGCACCGTCCGCAGCTCGCCGTCGACGACGACGGCCCGCCCGCGGATCTCGACCCGGTGCCCTGCGACGGGCAACGCCCGCAGCCGGCCCGGCAGTTCGGTGCAGAGCAGCTGTACGAGGGGGCCCAGCCGGAAGCGTTCCGGCTGCACGGTCGGCACGTCGTGGCTCTCCAGCGGCGCCGCCGTCACCGGGCCCACACACGCCGCGAGCACGTCCGTACGCATCGCCTCCAGCAGCGCCTCACGTACACCTCGGCGCTCGGCGCGCTCCAGCAGCGAGGCGGCGGCGGGCGCGCTGGTGAAGGCCAGGGCGTCGACGCCGCGGGCGAGGACCGCGTCGATCAGGCGGTCGACGGGAGCTATGTCCTCGGGCGGCATCCAGCGGTAGACCGGCACACCGACGACCTCCGCGCCCGCCTCCCGCAGCGACTCCACGAAGCCGGGCAGCGGCTCGCCGTGCAACTGCAGCGCGATGCGCCGCCCGTCCACGCCCTGGGCGAGGAGGTGGTCGAGCACTTCGGCCATGGACTCCGACTCCGGCGACCACGCCTCCTTCAGCCCGGCCGCGCGGATGGCGCCGCGCACCTTCGGCCCGCGGGCGAGCACCTCCACCTCGTCCAGGCACTTGAGCAGGTCCGCGCCGACGCCCCAGCCCTCGGCGGCCTCGATCCAGCCGCGGAAGCCGATCGCCGTCGTCGCGATCACGGTGTCGGGGGCGCGCTCGACGAGGGCCTTGGTGGCGTCGAGGAGTTCGCTGTCGTCGGCGAGCGGGACGATGCGCAGCGCCGGCGCGTGCAGCACCTCCGCGCCGCGGCGCTCCAGCAGGGCGCCCAGCTCCTCGGCGCGGCGGGCGGCGGTGACGCCGACGGTGAAGCCGGCGAGCGGCTTCGGCTTCACCTGTTGCTCGTGCTGCGTGCGCGGGGTGACCTGGCCGGACGGTGTGTCCTGCCCGGGTGCGTCCCGCGCCGCAGTGTTCTCTGGCTGCTCCGGCATGTCCTTCTCGCTCCGCCCCTGTTCGTACGGAACACCGAGCCTGTCAACAGCGGATGACGGGCTCGGTGCTCCGGGGTTTCCCGGCTGTTACGCCGGGAGTTCACACCCCTCACACCTCGGCGTATGCGGCGGGCTGCCTCTCCCGGTCCGCCGATGGTGCGGCACGGTCGCCCTCCCGGCCGCCTCGGGGCGCGGCCGGACGCCGCAGATAGACGGCCCAGGTGACCGCGCAGCACACTCCGTAGAAGCCCAGGAAGGTGAGGTATGCCGCTGTTCCTGTCCCCAACGTCTCAAACGACTGCCGGAAGGCCAGATTGATTCCCAGCCCGCCGAGCGCACCGACCGCCCCGATCAGGCCCATGGCAGCGCCCGACAGCCGGCGGGCCTCCGCGGCCGCGGCCTCGCCGCTCCGTCCGTCCGCCACTGCCTTGGCGTGGAATATCGCCGGGATCATCTTGTACGTCGACCCGTTCCCGATGCCGCTCAGCACGAACAGCGCCGTGAAGCCCACGAGGAAGACGGGCAGCGATTCGCGCAGCGAGGCCGCCACGACCACGAGCGTCGCGGCGCCCATCCCGGCGAAGTTCCACAGCGTGATCCGCGCTCCGCCGAAGCGGTCGGCGAGCTGCCCGCCCAGCGGACGTACGAGCGAACCCAGCAGCGGCCCGAGGAAGGTGAGCGAGGCGGCCTGGAGCGGCGTACGGGCGAACTGCGTCTGCAGCACGAGCCCGAAGGCGAAGCTGTAGCCGATGAAGGAGCCGAACGTCCCGATGTAGAGGAAGGACATGATCCAGGTGTGGGCGTCCCGCACCGCCCCCTTGGCGGCCCCGGTGTCGTTGCGCACGGGCGTGAGGTTGTCCATCCAGCGTGCGGAGCAGGCGGCGGCGAGCAGGATCAGCGGGATGTAGATGCCGAGCAGGACGCGTGGATGGCCGGCTCCGGCCGTGGCGATCACCGCGAGACCGGCGAGCTGCACGACCGGTACGCCGATGTTGCCGCCGCCCGCGTTGACGCCGAGGGCCCAGCCCTTGCGGCGCAGCGGGAAGAAGGAGTTGATGTTGGTCATGGAGGAGGCGAAGTTGCCTCCTCCCACACCTGCGAGCAGCGCGACCACCAGGAACGTCGTGTAGGACGTGCCGGGTTCCATGACCACCAGCGCCGCCACGGTCGGCAACAGCAGCATGGCCGCGCTGATGACCGTCCAGTTGCGGCCTCCGAAGCGGGCGACGGCGAAGGTGTAGGGGACCCGGGCCACAGCGCCGACGAGCGTCGCCATGGAGATCAGCAGGAACTTCCCGGCCGGGTCGACTCCGTACTCGGGCCCCATGAACAGCACCAGGACCGACCACAGCGTCCAGACGGAGAAGCCGATGTGCTCGGAGAAGACCGACAGCAGCAGGTTGCGGTGCGCGACGCGTTCGCCGCTCTCTCGCCAGAACGTCTCGTCCTCCGGATCCCAGTGCTCGATCCAGCGGCCCTTCTTGTGCGCGGTCTCGTCGGTGCTGCCGGGCGCAGCGGTCGCATCAGTCATGGCGCCTCCACAGGTTCCGGGTTGCGGTCCGGCGGTGTCAAGATCGGCGTCTCTGCCGGATGTCACTGCCGGATGCTGCGTCCGAAGCTAGGGACGGCGCGTTTCGGTGCCGTGCCGGGAGGTGTCGTACAGGAAACCTTGCGCTCACCTGCCGCGACCGGTGCCGGTGAGCGGTGCGTCAGGTGTCTTCGGCGTGCTGGACCCGCGCGCCTCCGGCTTCGGTGTCCTGGTACGGGGCCACAGCCGCGGCCGTCGCCTGGCGGCCACGTCCTCGGCCCATCCGAAGGCCGCGATCAGCAGTGCCACCAGCGGCCACACGGCCAGGAACATCAGCGCGTCGGACCAGCTCTCCAGCGCGGCCGACAGGGCCTGCGAATCACCGATCGCCGGGATGCGCCACAGCAGGTCGAGCAGAGGAACCGTCGCGACGAGCGCCGGCTGGTGCCACAGATAGAGCGTGACGGCACGGGAGTTGGCCAGCGTGACCGGACGTTCCAGGCGGCCCAGCGGACCGGGCAGGCGGTGCCAGGACGGGCTGACGCGGAGCAGCAGCACACAGAAGCCGAACGACCAGAGGGCCTGGCCGAGCGGGATGTCGTTGAGATCCCAGCCCTCCTCGCCCAGGTGGCCGCTCGCCCACCAGAGGCCTGCGCCCATCACCACGGGAGCCGCGAGGGCCACGGCGTACATGGGGATGCGCCGCAGCAGCCCGTCGTGGTGCGCGAAGCCCAGCAGCCAGCAGGAGCCGTACACGGCGAAGTCGGTAACGGCCTCCCCGGTCTCGCCGGGAACCGTCACGACACCCGTGCCGACGACGGCGGTCAGCGCGAGCGGCGTGAGCAGCGTCACCCACGGCAGCCGCCGGAAGGCGCGCAGCAGCAGCGGCGAGGCCAGCACGAACCACAGGTAGGCCCGCAGGTACCACAGGGGTCCGGCCGTCTCCATCGCCCAAGTGGCGTCCAGCAGACCGCCGTTGCCGCCGATCTCCTCCGGGTACGGCGGGCTGCCCAGCGGCACGATCCAGCACAGCATGCGCAGCCACGCGCCCGCGCCGTGGCCGGGCCGCCACCCCTGTGCGAAGAGCACCGTCAGCAGCACCGCCCCGTACAGCCAGAGCGGCAGCAGCAGCCTGCGCACCCTGCCGCGTACGACGGCGGCCGCGGGCCGTCCCAGTGACCGCGCCATCAGCGAGCCCGCGAGGGCGAACATCACGCCCATGGACGGGAAGAGGAACGTCAGCCAGGCCCAGTTGAAGGTGTGGTAGACGACGACTCGCACCAGGGCGACCGCCCGCAGCAGGTCCAGATAGCGGTCCCGTGCGGGCGGCGCACCCGCGGGCGCACGAGCCGGCGATCGACCCGAGGAGGTGGCCGCGGGGGAGGATTCCGTGGCCGGGCGGGTTGTCATCCGACGGTGCTCTTCTCTCTGGCCCCCGTCACGCCGCCGGTCCGCGGGTCGTGCGCGGACATGGCGTGCGCGCCGGGCGCGGAGTTCAACAGGCCCGTACGGCGCAGCTTCTGCCAGCCCAGCCGCCCGCCCGTGAGCGCGGTGATCCAGGACTGCATCAGCACGACGTACATCAACTGCCGGTACATCAACTGCTGGAGGGGCAGAGTCAGCAGCGGGGTCAGGCGCTCGCCGTCCAGCCGGAACGCGTACGCCGCGCACGCACCCTGGACGAGCAGCACGACCAGCCAGGCTTCCAGCGTCCGCATCGCAGGCCCGAAGACCAGCCCGTAGACGAGGAAGACGTCTATCAGCGGCGCGAGCATGGGCGCGATCACCGTGAACATCGTCACGAGCGGCAGCCCGACCCGGCCGAAGCGTCCCGACGGGCCGCGGTCCAGCACCGCCCGGCGGTGCTTCCAGATCGCCTGCATGGTGCCGTAGCTCCAGCGGTAGCGCTGCGACCACAGCTGCTTCACGGTCTCCGGCGCCTCGGTCCAGGCCCGCGCTCGCTCGGCGTACACGATGTGCCAGCCGTCGCGGTGCAGCGCCATCGTCACGTCGGTGTCCTCGGCCAGCGTGTCGTCGCTCATGCCGCCGACGCGTTGCAGCGCCGTACGCCGGAACGCACCGACGGCGCCGGGGATCGTCGGCATGCAGCGCAGCACGTCGTACATGCGGCGGTCGAGGTTGAAGCCCATCACGTACTCGATGTGCTGCCATGCCCCGATCAGCTTGCGGCGGTTGCCGACCTTCGCGTTGCCGGCGACGGCGCCGACGCGCGGATCGGCGAAGGGCTGGACGAGTTCCCGCACGGTCGAGGGCTCGAAGACGGTGTCACCGTCCATCATCACGACGATCTCGAACGTGGCATGCCTCAGGCCGGTGTTGAGGGCGACGGACTTGCCGGAGTTGGCCTGGCGCAGCACGCGGACACCGGGCAGGCCGAGCGCTTCCACGATCTCGGGGGTGCCGTCCGTGGAGCCGTCGTCGATGACGATCACCTCGACGGGATGGTCGCTCGCCGCGAGGGAGAGCACGGTGTTGGCGATGCACTCTCGCTCGTTGTACGCGGGCACGATCACCGTGACGGGCTCCGTGACAGGCGGCCCCCGCCCTGCAGCGGCCTCCGGCTCGCCTCTCCCCGGCCGGCGGCGCCTGACGCGGCGGACGTGCACGGACGACAGAGCGATCATCAGCACGAACCGCCCGAGGACGAGGACACCGGCCACGACCAGCGACACGATGAGCACGCCGATGACGTTGTCGGAGACGCCCACCGCCGCGACGAAGGCACGGCTCTTCCACAGGTCGACCCCGCGCACGGCGGTGTGCGGGCTCGGAGCGCCCAACGCCTCGGTCAGGCGCGGGAATTGGTACCCCTGTGCCTCGAACTGCGGCAGCATCCGGTCCAGTGCGGCCACCGTCTGCGAACGGTTGCCGCCCGAGTCGTGCATCAGCACGATCGCGCCTTTGCCCGGCTCCGGGGTGGAGCGGCGCACGATCTCGTCGACGCCCGGACGTGCCCAGTCCTCGCTGTCGGTGTCGATGAACGCGGTGATGTAGCCGCGTTTCGCGATCTCGCGGGTGACGGGCCACGACTTGTTGTCGAGCGCGTCTGCGGTGGAGGAGTACGGCGGCCGGAACAGCGACGTGTGCACGCCCGCCGCGCCCGCCAACGCGAGCTGGCTCTGGGCGAGTTCACGGTGGATGCGCGAAGAGGACTGGTAGGACAGGTCGGGGTGGTTGAAGGTGTGCAGCCCCACCTCGTGCCCCTCGTCGACCATCCGCCGCACCAGGTCCGGATAGCGGGAGGTCATGGTGCCGGTGACGAAGAAGACGGCGTGCGCGTCGTATTGGGCGAGCTTGTCGAGGATCTTCGGCGTCCACTCCGGGTCGGGGCCGTCGTCGAAGGTCAGCACGATCTTGTGGTCGGGCACGCGGTAGCTGACGGGCTCGGAACCGCGTGCGTCGAGAACGGGTCCTCCCGTGAGGACCTTCTCCGGTACGGCGTCGGTGGCGGCCGGGGGCCGTACCCGGTGGTCGGCGAGGAACTCGCTGTGCACGTAGCCGCGCAGCAGCATCATCACCGAGACGACGACGAGCAGAACGGCCGGCAGGAGGTAGCGCAGCGGCAGCCGCGTCCGCCGGGGACGTGCGGGCGCCTGTGTCACTCGGCACCCGCCGCCACGGTGCTGCTCGGACCGCCGAGGATCCCGCCGAGGAGGCCGGAGAGTCCGCCCTCCGACTGGGAATCGGGGGACCCCGACGGATCGGCTGTGGGGGTCGGCGAGCCGGTGGTGCCGCCTTCCGTGGGCTCGGTGGACGGTTCCGTCGGCACGGCTCCGCCGGTGCTGCCACCGGTGCCGCCGGCGCTGCCCGAACCGGGCGCACTCCCACCGGTGTTGCCCTTGCTCGTGCCTCCGGAGTCGGCAAAGGTGCCGCTGCGCGCGGTCTTCGCCTTGACGCCCGTCCCCGCGGCGGCACGATCCGCAGGCGACGCCTCGGGCGAAGTCACGGGCGAGCGTGCGCTGTTGGGGTCCGACGGGTTGTCCGTCGGGGAGGCGTAGGCGCCCGGCTCGCCCAGGCGGGCCCCGTCGGCCCAGGGGGCCTTCGTCTGCGACTCGCCCCGTTCGGGGACAACCCTCGCGGCCCGGTCGTCCGCTCCTGGTATCAGCACCCCCCAGGGCGCCTCGGAGTGTCCGCCGATCACGGTCACCGCCACGACCAGCGCATACCCCCCGCCGATGGCCCCCATCGCCAAACCGAGCCGGCGCCAGGTACGGCGGCGCCCTCCGCTGCTGTCCACAAATACCGGTCCAGCGCCACTGTCCCGGGGCCGCTCTGGCTGTTCACCCATGTCACTTCACGCGCGCCTCCCACGATGGTGAGCACGCCCCCTCCTTGTTGAAGGAGAAAATGTATCGCAAATGTGAAGGCATAAATGTGACTAGTTGGTCTTTTTACTGATTATTGGACACTGCTGTGACAACACGGTGACATGCCGTTGTCAACCCATGCGGCCCGAGGGGAGCACGGGGCACCCTCAGCGCGCTCATCCAGGCCCCCCGGGGCAAGACGCAGTCGTACCCGCACGCCTCCAACTCGCCCCCGACTGAACGGACTTGCACCGAAGGGAACCGCCGCCGGCCATCTCGTCCCCCCTCGTGCGCCGGGGCGACGAGGGCATTGCGCCGCATCATGACGTCGCACCCGTGCTGTTACAGGAATAGTGTTTAGCGGCCACTGAGGGAGAGGCGAGGAGCAAGGGCGACTCGTGATCGCGTCGGACCGAACCGCTCTCGCATCCCTCCATGAGGAGAAATGGTGAAGATCGAATTCACACACGGAGGAGGATATTCACATGGCCATCATCCACCACACCACCGTTAAGCCGACAAAGCTCGAACTTCTCACGCCGTGGCTCCCCTCCCGTCCGTGGTACCGCGGAGGCGCGGGCGGACCGCAGTTCGCCAAGGCGGGCGGCTTCCGGCTGGACGACCCGCGGGGTGAGGTGGGCATCGAATTCATGGTCGCCGCCGACACCTCGGGCAGCGAACCGGTCAACTACCTGGTACCGCTGACCTATCGGAGTGCGCCGCTCGACGGGGCGGATCACGCACTGATCGGCACCATGGAACACGGCGTGCTCGGGCAGCGCTGGGCCTACGACGGTTGCCACGACCCGGTGATGACCGCCCAGTTGCTCGCCCTGATCGAGGGCCGGGCCGAGCCTCAGGCCCAGAGCGTCAGCGACACCCCTGACCGGGAGGTCACCCGCTCCTTCACCGGAGAGAGTCCTGCACGCACAGACATCACCGCCGTCGCCGCAACGCCCTCCGACGACCCGGAGTGCACCGAAGTGCCCCTCGCGGACGGCAGGTTCCTGCGCCTGCAGAGGGTGCTGCGCCCCGCCCCGGGCGGAGGGCTCAGGCCGCCGCAGGGAGCGGCAGGCCATGTCTGCGGTCCGTGGCAGATGCCGGACGGCACCCGCGCCGAGGGCCTGTTCGCCGTTCTGCACGAGGGGCCCCACGCATAGGGCGTGCGCCGTCGAGCTGCGGTTCACTCGGCGAGCTCAGGTGAACTGCCTCTTCTCCGCGGCCGATCGTCCTTGAAGCAGAACCGGATGGGGCAGCCGGCCGGACGGCCGCTGGGACGCCAGGGGCCGGGGCCCTCGGCGGACGGACCGACGAAGATGCACTGGTCAGGCATCACAATCCGGAACCGATCAGGACGTCCGGCCCCGGATGCCCTCGCCCGTACGCGCTGCACTTTCCTAGGCTCCCTCCCTGCAAACCCGAACGTGTGGCCACGTGGGCGGCATGTACCGACGCCGCTCGAGGTCGCTTCCCAGCACAGGGAGTAAGAGATGTTCGCCCTGACCGTCCCGGCCATGCTCACCTTCGGGATCTTTCTGATCGCGATGGTCATGGTCGGCGTCATGACGCACGGAGAAACGGCTACGTTCGACGACTTCACCGTCGCCAGCCGTCAACTCTCCGCCCCGGCAGCCGCCCTGTCCGCCGGAGCCGCCGACATGTCCGGCTGGCTCTTCCTGGGCCTGCCTGGCGCCGTGTACGCGGCCGGGATCGGTGCCACGTGGATCGCCGTCGGCTTGATCATCGGCACTTATCTCAACTGGCGTCTCGTCGCACCCCGCTTGCGCGTCTACACCGAGCGGGTCGGTGCCGTGACCCTGCCGTCGTACCTGGAGAAACGTTTCGAAGACCGGAGCAGGGTGATTCGGCTCCTCTCGGCCGTCGTCACCATCGTGTTCTTCACCGTCTACGTCGCCAGCGGGCTGGTCGCCTGCGGGCTCCTGGCCGACAATGTCTTCGGCGCCGGCTTCGAGCTGGGACTCACGGTCTTCGCCGTCGTGATCGTCATCTACACGATCCTTGGCGGCTTCCGGGCCCTGAGTGTCAGCCACTCCATACAGGGCACGCTGATGTTCCTCGCGGCCGTCGCCCTCCCCGCGATCGCCATCTGGAAGCTCGGCGGTTTCGACGCTCTGCACGGTCAACTCACCGCCGCGGCCCCCGCACTGCTCGACCCGGGAGCCAAGGCATCCTTCGCCGGCAAGACGTGGTCGGCGGGCGAGCCGCTCGGCGCCATCGGAATGATCTCACTGCTCGCCTGGGGACTCGGCTACTTCGGCCAGCCCCACATCTTGACCCGCTTCATGAGTATCCGCAGCACACGGGAGATACCGCTGGCCCGCCGACTGGGCGTGGGCTGGGTGACCGTCGCCTTGGCGGGCGCGTCCCTCATCGGGCTTGCCGGGATCGCCGCGCTCGACAAGCCGCTGAAGAACCCGGAGACGGTCTTCATCAAACTGTCCGCAGATCTGACCTCACCCTGGATCGCGGCAATCCTGCTCGTAGCCGTGCTTGCCGCGATCAAGTCCACAGCGGACAGCCAGCTGCTGGTCTCGGCCACGTCCCTCACCGAGGACCTCTACCGGGCGTTCCTCAAGCGGCAGCCCTCCGACGGGTTGCTGCTGCTGATCGGGCGGCTGAGCGTGCTGGCCGTGGCGCTGGCCGCCTACGTGATAGCCCTGAGCGGCGGCGCGGTACTCGACATCGTCGCGTACGCCTGGGCGGGATTCGGCGCGGCCTTCGGTCCGGTGATCCTCCTGTCGCTGTTCTGGCCGCGGATGACGGCGGCCGGCGCCAAGGCCGGGATGCTCACCGGTGCCCTCACGGTCCTCCTGTGGAAGCAGATCGACCCCCTCCTCGGGCCGCTGGAGACGGGCGTCTACTCGATGGTGCCCGGCGTGCTCACCGCCACCGCGGCGGCACTGGTCTTCGGCAAGTTCGCCGGACGCCGCCCCACGCGGGACTGGGCCGGCACGGCGGAGGACGGCACTCCCCACGCCGCACCGGAAAGCGGGGACCGTTCGTCCTCGCACGCCACGTCGCCCATGAACCGCTGAGGCAGATGACTCGGCGATCGCGCCGGTCCCGCCGGAGGCTCGGGAGAACTGACCGGTGTCGCGGCGAGTTGCTCCGAACGGCTCCCGGTTCGTGAGGAGTTACCCGGTGGCGCTCATGTCTGCTCCCGCGCTCGTGCGCCCCGGGCCGCTCAGGCCACGGAGACGGCGGCGCCCTGCGGTGCGTACCGGCTCGCCGGGCGCGCCAGTCCGTAGTGTTCGCGCAGCGTGCGGCCGGTGTACGCGCTGCGGAAGAGACCGCGTTCGCGCAGGATCGGCACCACGTGATCCGCGAAGAGGTCGAAGCCGCCGGGCAGCCACGGCGGCATGACGTTGAAGCCGTCGGCCGCGCCCTGCTCGTACCACTGCTGGATCTGGTCGGCGACCTGCTCGGGAGTGCCCGCGAAGACGCGGTGGCCCCGCGCGCCCGCAAGCCGGTGCAACAGCTGCCGCACGGTGGGCTGTTCGCGTTCGACGATGTCGAGGACGAGCTGGAAGCGGCTGCCGTTTCCGCGCTCGCCCTGGGTCTCGATCAGCTCGCGCGGCACGGGCCCGTCCAGCTGCTGTGGCGTCAGGCGGATCCCGAGGAGCCGGTGGAGCAGTTCGAGCGAATACTCGGGCTGCGTCAGCTCGTTGAAGTCCTCGTGCAGCCGCCGAGCCTCCGCCTCCGTGGACGCGATGAACGGGCTGATGCCGGGCAGCACCAGCAATTGCCCCGGATCGCGGCCGAGTCGGGCGGCACGCTTCTTGATGTCTGCGTAGAAGTCCTGGCCGCTGCGCAGCGTCTGGTGCGCGGTGAAGATCGCCTCCGCGTACCGCGCCGCGAACGCCCTTCCGTCCTCCGACGAGCCCGCCTGTACGTAGACGGGCCTGCCCTGGGGCGAGCGGGGGATGTTCAGCGGGCCGCGCACCTTCAGCAGCGGGCCCTCGTGGTCGACGGTGTGGATGCGGTCGGTGTCGGCGAAGAGCCCGCTGCGCTGGTCGGCGACGAGCGCTTCGTCCTCCCAGCTGTCCCAGAGTTTGGTGACGGCTTCGAGGAAGTCACGGGCGCGCTCGTACCGTTCGGCGTGCACGGGGTGTGCGTCGAGTCCGAAGTTCTGAGCGGCCTGCGGCGCCCCGGTGGTGACGATGTTCCAGCCGGCCCTGCCCCCGCTGAGGTGGTCGAGGGAGGCGAAGAGCCGTGCCAGGTTGTACGGCTCCGAGTACGTCGTGGACGCGGTCCCGATGAGGCCGGTGCGTTCGGTGGCGGCCGCGATGGCCGACAGCCACGTGAACGGTTCGAGGCGGAAGCGGCTCGCGTAGCGGACGTTGTCGGCCAGGGCCGGCCCGTCGGCGAAGAAGACGCCGTCGAAGGTGACCGCCTCCGCGCTGCGCGCCAGGTCCTGGTAGAAGCGGATGTCCAGCAGCCGGTCCGGGTCGGACGAGCTGTGCCGCCAGGCGGCCTCGTGGTGGCCGCCCGGATAGATGAACAGATTGAGGTGGAGCTCTCTCTCCCGGAACTCCCGGCCGGGCCCGGCCGCATTCGTGGTCACGCGGACACCTCTTCCTTCTCGCGTTCCTGGGCGAGCTCCTGCGAGGCCCCGTGGCCGCCGCGTTCCGCCTCGTCGACGCCCAGCCGTGCCAGCAGTGACTCGCGCAGCTCCGCGTACTCCTTCGAGCCGTGCGTACGCGGACCGTCCAGCTCGACGGGGACGTCCGCCGTGATGCGGCCCTCCTCCAACACGGCGACGCGGTCGGCGAGTTCGATCGCCTCGTCCACGTCGTGCGTGACCAGCAGCACCGCTGGACGGTGCGCCGCGCACAGCTTCCTCAGCAGCTTGTGCATGCGGATGCGGGTGAGGGCGTCCAGTGCCCCGAACGGCTCGTCGGCGAGGAGCAGTTCGGGCTCACGTACGAGGGAGCGGGCCAGCGAGACACGCTGCTGCTCCCCGCCGGACAGCTCGACGGGCCACGCCGACTCCCTGTCGGCCAGGCCCACTTCGTCGAGCGCGGCGCGTCCGCGCTCGCGCCCGTCCGAACCGGTGAGCCCGAGCAACACGTTGTCCAGAACCCGTTTCCACGGCAGCAGCCGCGCGTCCTGGAAGACGACGGAGACGTTCGCCGGCGCGCTCAGCAGGCCCTTCCCGTACACGTTGTGATCCAGGCCCGCGAGAGCACGCAGCAGCGTCGACTTGCCGGATCCGCTGCGGCCCAGCAGCGCCACGAACTCGCCCGCCCGGATGTCGAGTTCGAGCCCTTGGAGCACCTTCCGTTCCCCGAAGGAGCGCTCCAGTCCGTGGATGCGGACGGCCGTACGTGCACGTGCCGCCGCGCTCAGCTCGCGAGTGTCCGTCGCCATGACAGAACCTTCCTCTCCGCGTATCGCACCAGCCCGTCGGAGAAGAGGCCCAGCAGCCCGTACACCACCAGTCCGACGATGATGATCTCGGTCTGTCCGTACGTGCGTGCCAGCTCCATCATGTAGCCGAGTCCGCTGGTGGCGTTGACCTGTTCGACGACGACGAGGGTCAGCCAGGCCGCCGTCACGGCGAAGCGCATGCCGAGCAGGAAGCCTGGAAGCGCTCCGGGCAGCACG
This sequence comes from Streptomyces bathyalis, assembly GCF_015910445.1. Classification (NCBI taxonomy): domain Bacteria; kingdom Bacillati; phylum Actinomycetota; class Actinomycetes; order Kitasatosporales; family Streptomycetaceae; genus Streptomyces; species Streptomyces bathyalis. The sequence continues at coordinate 5,017,116 of NZ_CP048882.1, read as the reverse complement.
ACATGGCGGATGAACTGACGCCGGTTCAGCCGCACCGTCTCCGACAGTTCCACGTAGCGGCTGTCGATGGTGCGCAACCCGTTGTGGGTGTGGATGTAGACGGGTACGAAGACGGCGAGAGCGACGGTGATGACCTTCATCGACTCGCCGATCCCGAACCACAGCACCAGCAGCGGCACCAGCGCCAGGGACGGCAGCGCCCGCTTCACCTGGACCGGCCCGTCGATGAGGCCCTCGCCGATGCGGCTCAGTCCTGCGGCGACGGCGAGGAGCACCCCGCTCAGGGTCCCGAACACCAGGCCCAGCGCCACGCGTTGGGCCGAACTTGCCAGATGGCCCTGGAGCCGGCCGTCGGCGATGAGGTCGCCGGCGGTGTTCACGACCGTCCACGGAGCCGACAGCAGACGGGGCTCGATCAGCCCCGCCGCGGACCCGGCGGACCACACCGCGAGCAGCAGCACCGGTCCGAGTGCCTTGCCGAACCGGATCGGGCGACCAGGCGCGAGGCGCGGGCCCGTCCTCGTGCGCGGCCCCCGGCGTACGGCGCCCGTCAGGCGCCCCAGGGTCTGCGTGGTCACGGCGCTCACGGCTTCTCCTTCCCATGCGCCTTGCCGCCGCCCGCTTCGAGGGCGGCGGCGGCAACGTGCTCGAAGCGCCGGTCGAAGAGCGTCTCCGCGTCGAACTTCTTCTTGCCCGTCTCCTTGGCGAGCAGGTCGACCGTCTTCTGCTGCCGCCGGATGGCCGCGTCCCAGTCGGCCGGGATCTCCGGCTCACCGTTGTGCTTGTGGAGGTACTCGCCGTCCTTGGGGCTGAGGCCCTGGTCCTTGACGGCGTAGCCGTCGACCCATTCCTTCGGGTGTTCGTAGGCCCAAACCTGGGCGCGCGCCCAGAACTTGACGAACTCCCTGATGGCGGCGGCCTTCTTCGGGTCCGCCACGGTCTCGGTCGGCGCCCAGAGATGGGACGCGTCGTCACGGAGTCCGTGCGGGATGAGCTTGCCGCCGTCCTTGCCGTATTTCTCCGGGTAGCGCTTGAGGTTGACCGCGCCGAGCGGTGCGGCGTCGACCTGACGCTCGCCCAGCGCCGTCGGGTAGACGTCCCCGGTGCTCGGCATCTCGACGAGCTTCACGTCGTCCTTCTTCAGACCGGCCTTGCGGAGGATGCGCAGCACGAGGGCGCCCTGGGCCTGTCCGGGGCTGTACGCGATCTTCTTGCCGCGCAGATCCTTCAGGGAGTCGATGTGTGCACCCGGGGCGATTCCCAGCCGGTAGATGGGATTCTTCTTCGGATCCTTGCGGAATTCCGCCGCGACGAGTTTCGTGTCCAGGCCCGTCCAGTGAGCGTGTATGGACGGCACCTCCGCCGAAGCGCACAGATCCAGCGAATGGGCGCGGAATGCCTCGGAGCACTGCGGACCGCCGCTGATGTTCGCCCACTTCACCTTGAACGGCAGCTTCTTCGCCGCGCCGGAGAGTTTGAGCAGCACGCGGTCCTCGGGCGCACCGATGGTGATCGTCGTCTTCGGGGATGCCTTCTCGGGGATTTCCGTCCTGGCGAGCTTCGCGTCGCTCGTGCCGCCGGCGCTGTCCTGCTGTGCGCAACTCACAAGCAGCGCGGGGGCGGTGAGGGCGAGAAGGAGCGCGAGACTCCGGGGTCCTCGCGGCAGCCGGCCGTGTGGTCGGGTCGGGGATCGATGGTGGTCAGGAGCGGGCCTGGGCATGTTCGTGTCCCGGTTCGTTCAGGTGCTGGGCTGTTCGGGCATACGCCGCCGGGCCGCCGGCAAAAGGTGCGCGCGGGCGGCCGAAGAGCGCGGAATTCAGTGCCGAATGCGGCAGGCGCAAACGGTGAATTGGGGAAGAGGACGCGGGGCGTCGTGCCGCCGCGCGGGGACGGGCTCAGCTACAGAGCGCGGAGGCGACGCGCCGGAAGTCCACGGCACGGCGCTGGGTGAATCCGGGCGAGTTGAGCATGCCGTCGAAGCTAGCGACGCCCCGTAAGGGGGTCAACAGCCCTGAGGCGCAGGAGAGAAAGCGCAATACGGCATTGTCGGAGCGGCCATACCCGTGTCACACGGGGAAACAATCAACGGGCGTCGTGCGCGGCCGGCGGCACATAGTGCTTGGGCGAGTCGCGCTCCTCCGGCAGCGGCGAGTTCCGTACGGGCGACTCCACATGGGGAGCGTCCGCGGCCCGCAGCCCCGCCTCGCGCGCCCAGCCCGCGCGGGCCCGCGGATGGTAGCGGTACCTGAACGGCACGAACCGCCACGCGTGATGGACGAGCCGCCCGATGCGCCGCAGCCTCCGCTCGTCCCGCACGGTCCACCGGTGGCCGAGCCGCTCGCGCACCGGGGCGGGAAACAGCCCGACGGTGAACCACACCGTGAACCGGGCCTGCGGACCGCGCAGCGCACGCCACACGAAGTGCGGCATCCACGAGAAGGCCGGCGGCCTGGCGATGAGGCGGATGTCCAGCACGTCGCGGGCCGGCTGGTTATCCTCCAGCACCTCGCGGGCCATCCGGTCCCAGTACGCCTCGAAGTCGGGCCAGCTCTCCGGTACGGGCCGCATGCTCATCCCGTACAGCCGCCACCAGCGCACGTGTTCGTCGAAGAGCTGCCGCTTCTCGTCCTCACTCAGGCCCGGTCCGAACCGGTCCGCCACGAGCATCGTGAGCATGAAGAAGGTGGAGTGCGCCCAGTAGAAGGTGTCCGGATCGAGGGCGTGGTACGGGCGGCCCTGCTCGTCCACTCCCTTGATCGTGTTGTGGTATCCGCGGACCTGACGTGCGGTCTCGGCTGCTCGCGGACCGTCGTACACGACGCCGCCGATCGGATACAGCGACCGGAAGAGCCGCTGCCACCGCTCCTCGAAGAAGCGGGAGTGCTCGGCGACTCCGGCACCCAGCCCGGGGTGCATGTTCTGCATCACGCCCGCCCAGGGGGCGAGCAGCACCCCGCGCCAGTCGCCGAAGTACTTCCACGTGAGCGAGTCAGGGCCCAACGGCTCCTGGTCGGCGGGGCCGGGTCGCGCGTGAGGCTCATGCTCCATCCGCCGACCGCCTCCCCGCCTCATTCACTGGGTGCCGGCGCTTGCCGCCGCCCCGATGGCCGTCGCGGTGGCGATCTGCATCTCCTGGAGCGCCTTCTTCAGCGCGGGACCCGCCTCGCCGGCGCGCTCGGTAAGCGCCTTGATGCGCTCCTTGTGCTCGCGCCTGTCCTTGCCGGAGGTGACGGTGGGCAGCCCGCCCACCGCGGCGAGCGCGGTCAGCGCGGCCTGGCGGGTCGTGAACTGCTCGACGGGACGGCCCCCGGTCAGCGTCTCGACGGCCTCCCCATGGAGACGCTTCGCCAGAGCGGCGTCCTTCACCACGACGATGTGGGGGAACCACGTACGACGCTCGATCCTGATCAGCCGGTCCTTCTCGAGCTGCCGCTCCACGGCCTCGAAGGTCTGCTTGCGGTTCCGCTGCACCAGCGTCTTCCACTTGCGCGGACGCTTCTCGGCGGCTATGCCGCGCAACGCGTCGTCGAGCAGTGGATCGCCGGTGCGCCTGTCGCCGACGGTGCGTGCCCTGCCGTCCTCGTCGGTGAGACAGCCACGGTCGGTCAGCTCGATGAGTACGGCCGCACGCAGCACACTGCCGAGCACGTCCCGCTTCGTGAGCCTCTCCTTCTCCGTGTCGCACGCCAGCAGGTACAACTCGGCGGGGAGGCTGCGCCCGTCCCCCGGATTCTTTTCCTTACGGTCCATGCCCACCATCACAGCATGGAAGCCAGGCCCGACCGAAGCCCCAGTCACCGCCTTTGTCGAGCCTCCGCGGGCTTGGGCGGGGGCGCCCCGCCGGGCCGCGCTGCGCCGCATCGGTACGTACGGACCCCTCGCGGCATACGTCTCCCCTGGCAAGGCGCGCAAGTGGGTGCGCGGTGGCGGCGGGCCCAGCCCAATGGGAAGTGCGGTGCCGGAGGCGCAAGCCTCCGCGAGCGGACGCTGCGGGCGAAAGCCCCCGCAACGGACGGAGGCGGGGAATGACCCCTCGAAGGGGAGCGGGCAGGAACCAACCACACAGGGGCCGCAGCCCCCGCACAAGGGAGAGCCGACGACCCACCCCAACCACACAGGGGCCGCAGGGGGCGCAGGGGGCGCAGCCCCCGCACAACGGAGAGCCGACCACGCACCCCAACCACACGAGGCCCCCGGGGGCGAAGCCCCCGCAAAAGGGAGAGCCGACGACCCACCCCAACCACACGGGCCCCGCCCCGCGAGGCGAAGCCTCGCAAAAACAACGAGGGCGACCCGGTCCGCGCTTCCCGCGGACACAGATCACCCTCGCACTCGTGGAGATGGCGGGAATCGAACCCGCGTCCAACGGAGCAGAAGAAGGGCTTCTCCGAGCGCAGTCCACTTCGATTTTCTCAGCCCCGGAGATCACGTGGACAAGTCTCCGACGGGCTCAGTCACTGTTTGATGTCCCGGCAGGCCCCGTGACCGGGCCTACGCGGTGAGTTCCCTAGCTGATGCCAGGATCCGGGGCGGGAACTTACCCGGGCTGACACTTCACGCTCGCTGCTCAGGCAGCGAGGGCGAAGGAATCGCGCTTAGTGTTGGCGATTATTTTTTTGCGGCACATGGTTAACGAGATCATTGCCGCGTTCCTCGGCTCGCTTCACCTGCTTCGACATCCGCTGTCGAAACCGATCATCCCCATGTTGAGTTGACAACCCACCACCCTCACGGGCGGCGCTGTGACCATGGTACGTGACCTAGTCACACGAGGGCCAACTCTTTTGCGCCGCCGCGTATTCCCGGCGCCGGACTGCCCAGGCACGGGCCCGACGGTACCGCGGACTTGACCCCGGCAGCGTCCGCCGCCACAAACTGTTGGGTTTCCTTACAGTCCGTGGCCGCACCGAGCGGAACTCGCCACCGCCGTCAGACCCGGACCAGTGCCCGCCTCAGCACAGCCGTACCGACAGGCCCGTATCGGGCCCCTTCCGCCCGCAACCCTGACCGGGCCGCGCTCAGGCCTTCACCCGCTGCCGCCGCCGCGCAGCGGCGATCGCCCGGTCCGACTCGCGCCGGTCCTGCTTCTCGCGCAGGGCATGCCGCTTGTCGTACTCCTTCTTGCCCTTGGCCAGCGCGATCTCGACCTTCGCCCGCCCGTTCAGGAAGTACAGCTGGAGGGGCACCAGCGTGTGACCCGTCTCCTGGGTCTTGCCGATCAGCTTGTCGATCTCCCAGCGGTGCAGCAGCAGCTTCCGCTTACGCCGGGCCGAGTGGTTCGTCCACGTGCCCTGTGCGTATTCGGGGATGTGCACGTTGTGCAGCCAGACCTCGCCGTCGTCCAGCTGGGCGAAGCCGTCGACCAGCGAAGCGCGGCCCGCCCGCAGCGACTTGACCTCGGTGCCGGTGAGCGCGATGCCGCACTCGTAGGTGTCGAGGATGAGGTAGTCGTGCCGCGCCTTCTTGTTCTGCGCGACGAGCTTACGGCCGCTCGCGTCCTTGGCCTTCTTGGCCTTGCCCTTGTTCTTGTCGTCCTTCTTCGCCATAGCCCGGCCATTCTCCCACTACGACCGGGCCTCCAGGCCACTCAATACTGTGCGGGCCCGCTCGGCGGCGTCCCCGGAGCCGTCTATCGGCAGGTCCGGCGTGATGCCCTCGCCGTCGAGGGAGCGGCCCGAGGGGGTGGCGTAGTGCCCGACGGTCAGCTCCGCGACCGAACCGTCCGGCAGCTTCCGCGGCATCTGCACGGATCCCTTGCCGAAGGTGCGGGAGCCGACGACGACGGCCCGTCCGCGGTCCTGCAGCGCTCCGGTCAGCAGCTCCGCGGCGCTCATCGTGCCGCCGTCCACGAGCACGACCAGCGGCGGCGCCGCCCTGCCCACCGCCGCCGCAGCACCGGGACGGGCGTCGGCGTAGAGGGCGCGCTGGCTGCCGTGCTGCTCGTACGTGGCGACGAGGCCGCCCTTGAGGAAGACGGATGCCGCGGTGACCGCCTCCTTGATCAGCCCGCCGGAGTTGCCGCGCAGGTCGAGCAGGATGCCGGAGCCGGCCGGGACCTGCCGGGTGACCGCGTCACGGACCTGCTCCGCGGTGCCCTTGGTGAAGGAGGAGACCTTGATGCGGGTGACGGTGGGCCCCATGCGCTTCACGGTCACGGCGTCCGTGTTGAGCCGCACCCTCTGCAGGGTCTCCTTCCACTGCTGCCCGTCGCGGTCGAGTTCCACGTCGACACTGCTGCCGAGCGGGGACGGGGCCGCGGAACGGCCGCCGGTCTCGGAGCCGCGCAGCCGGGCGACCACGTCGGTGACGGGATGGTCGGAGACGTCCTCGCCGTCGACGGCGCGCAGCCGGTCGCCACGCTGAACACCCGCACGGGCAGCGGGACTTCCGCGCGCGACGCGAGCCACAGCGACGGACGGGAGGCCCTGCGCGTCCCGTTCGCGGCGCACGGATATCCCGACGCCGACGTATTCGCCGTCCAAGGTCTGCCGCAGACCCTCGTACTCGCGTGCCGTGTACGCGGAGGACCACCGGTCGCCGCTGCGGCTCACCAGTTCCTCGGCCTCTTCACCGTCGGACGGGGCGCCGTCCTCGCGACCGCGCTCCGTGTCCTCGTGCAGACCGGCTGCTCTGCCGGCGGCGTCGCCGTAGGCGCCACCACCGAAGTTCGCTTCCGCGGGAGACTCCCCCGCCGCCAGGTCACGTGAGCCCGCGAAGGCCCGAACGCCGTCGCCCCAGGCACCGGTTGCCGCTCCCGTCGCGAGCACGCTCGCGAAAACCAGTGCCAGACCCGCTCCGCGGCGCAGTTGCCGGGAGCTTCCCCTGTGTTTGTCGGGGGATGGGGCGGAATACCACGAGTCCGACATGATTCGGAGTCTAAGCCAGACGAGGGCCGCCGCACGGCCCGTTGACCGTACGGCGTCCGCGTCGTGCGTCACACCTTCAAGTACTTGCGAAGCGTGAAGAACGCTGCCACCGCGGGCATCAGGACTCCCACGGCGATGAGCAGTGGCAGAACCTTCAACACCGCGTCCCAGCCGATGAAGTTGATGAGAGCGATCTTCTGCGCGAGCCAGCTGTCGATGAGGAAGAACTTGCCGCCCACGAGGAGTACGCATGCGAAGCCCGCGCCGATCAGGCCGGCGATCGCCGCCTCCAGGATGAACGGCATCTGGATGTAGAAACTGGAGGCGCCGACGAGCCGCATGATGCCCGTCTCACGCCGGCGGCTGAACGCGGAGACCCTGACCGTGTTGACGATCAGGAGCAGCGCAACGACCAGCATCAGTCCCATCACGAACAGGGCAGCGATGTTCATGCCGTTGAGCAGGTTGAAGAGGTTCTCCAGCAGGTTCCGCTGGTCCTGGACCTCCTGCACCCCTGGTCTGCCGGAGAACGCCGTCTGCAGGACCCGGTACTTGGTCGGGTCCTTGAGCTTGACCCGGTAGGACTCCTGCATCTGGTCGGGCGTGAGGCTGTCCGCGAGCGGAGAGTCCTTGAACTGCTCCTGGTAGTGCTTGAACGCCTCGTCGGCGGACTCGTGGTAGACCTTGTCGACGACGCGCAGCTTCTGCAGCTCGGTCCGGATCTGCGTCTTCTGCTGCGACGTCACGGCACCCTTGGCGCAGTTCGGGTCGGAGTCCGCGTCGTTCTCGTTGCACAGGTAGACCGACACCTGAACCTTGTCGTACCAGTAGCCCTTCATGGTGCTGACCTGTTCGCGCGCGAGCAGCGAGCCGCCCGCGAGAGCCAGAGACAGGGCTACCGACACGATCACCGCGAAGGTCATCGTGAGATTGCGGCGGAGACCGACGCTGATCTCCGACATTACGAACTGGGCGCGCATGGCGTCCTTTCAGTGTGTTGCCGTCTCAACTGCTCAGACTGCTCAGACTGTTCGCCCGCGGGCGCGCCGGCTGCCGCAGCGCCGGCCTCCGCCCGCCGGGCGGTTCAGTGCTGGTAGCCGTAGACACCGCGCGTCTGGTCACGCACGAGCCGGCCACGCTCCAGCTCGACGACCCGCTTGCGCATCTGGTCGACGATCTGCTGGTCGTGCGTCGCCATCACCACTGTCGTGCCGGTCCGGTTGATCCGGTCCAGCAGCTTCATGATTCCGACGGAGGTCTGCGGGTCCAGGTTGCCGGTCGGCTCGTCCGCGATCAGCAGCATCGGGCGGTTGGCGAACGCCCGGGCGATGGCCACGCGCTGCTGCTCACCGCCGGAGAGCTCTCCCGGCATCCGGTCGTCCTTGCCGCCCAGGCCCACGAGGTCGAGCACCTCCGGGACCGTCTTGCGGATCTGCACCCGGGACTTGCCGATGACTTCGAGCGCGAACGCGACGTTCTCGCCGACCGTCTTGTTGGCCAGCAGCCGGAAGTCCTGGAAGACGGTGCCCAACTGCCGGCGCATCTGCGGCACCTTCCAGTTGGACAGCCGCGCGAGGTCCTTGCCCAGTACGTGCACCTGACCCTGGCTGGCCCGCTCCTCGCGGAGGATCAGCCGCAGGAAGGTCGACTTGCCGGAGCCGGACGATCCCACCAGGAAGACGAACTCACCGCGCTCGATGTCCAGCGAGACATCGTGCAGCGCCGGGCGGTTCTGCTTGGGGTAGGACTTGGAGACGCTGTCGAATCGGATCACGGATACACCACGTCGGCCTGGGGTAGGGGCAGCGGAAGCCGCGGTGCGGCTCCCTGGAGCACTCCCCCTGGCTGCTCCCCCTGGCTTCGCCGGGAGGTGCCCCAAGGGGACCCCCACCCAGCGGTTCAGCTGGGTCGGGTCGCCTCCCCCGCGTTGGCTGGGGAGGTGTGGTGACCCTACGCGAACCTGCGCAGGGCGCGCAGTCGGCGTCCGTTGTTGGTGGCCTTGGTCACGCAACCTTTCGGACATGACGGACATCTGCGGTGCTTTCATCCACAGCTTGGGACCGGAGGGTCCGGCCGAGCGGCGGACGGGGCCGAGCCTCTGCGCACGCGCGCGGATACTGGCACAGTGGAGGGGAGGACCGCATCCTTTGGGGAACCGATCACTCCCCGGCGTCGTTGGCAGACTGAGGAGGAGTTCGCATGACATGCGACCGACTGGTGTGTGCCAACTGCGCCGGCCCCGTCAGTGAGGGCCGCTGCGCCGTCTGCCGTGCACAGCGTGAGCGTCTCCACCGGGAGTCGCCCCTTGCGAGCCTCTCCCCCGCCGCCGTCCTCGCCCTGCTGGTGGCGCTGCTCACGGTCGCGCTCGTGGCCCAGCGGATGGCGACCGCGTAACCGTCCGGCCACGCGGGGTGCACACCGCCCGCACGTCCGGGTGCCTGCCACCCGCTGACGGCTGACAGCTTTCGGACATACGAGGGGCCCGGGACGAGCTGTGCGCTGCGTCCCGGGCCCCTCGCCTGCCTAAGTACGCCCTATGTGCTTCAGGCGGCCGTACGGCGGTTGATCATGCGCGGCATCATGCGGAAGGCCACACCGCCGGCGATCATCGTCGCGGCACCGACCAGCAGGAAGGTCGTCTCGGCGGAACCGGTGTCGGCCAGCTCCTCCTTCGGCGCCTGCGGCTTCTGCTCGACGGGCTGGCTGCCGGTGCTGTCGGGCTGGGTGTTGCCGCCCTCGCAGTCGACGCTGTCGTCGTTCAGGTCGCAGGTGTCGTCACCGCCGCCGGAGCCGCCGATGGTCGCGGGCTCCTCGCCGCCACCGGTGTCGCCACCGGTGTCGCCGCCGCCGTTGTCACCACCGGTGTCACCGCCGGTGTCACCGCCGGTCGTCTCGCCACCCGTCGTGGTGGTGCTGCCGCCGTCGGTCTCGCCGCCGGTGGTGCCCTCGGTGTCGCCACCCGTCACGCCACCGCTCACGGTGCCCTCGGTGTCGCCGCCGGTGTCGCCGCCAGTGGTGCCCTCGGTGTCGCCACCGGTGTCACCACCGCTGTCGCCGCCACCGATCACGCCGCCGAGGAGGCCGCCGACGAGGCCGTCCTCCTGCGCAGCAGAGGCAGTATCGGTGTCGGCGGCCTGCGCGGCGCCCGCAGCGGTGAGCGAGGCGCCGACGGCGAACACCGTGCCGGCAGCAACGCGCGCCACACGCAGCCGCGTCTTTGATTTGATCATTGGCCAACTACCCCCAGTAGTTTCAATTTTCAATGGAGCAGCTGTGTGACGGGCTGCGGAGCCTCTTGCCGGGACACGGAACCTGTCCGATCACTCACCCCCGCACGCGCCCCTGACACAGGCATGCGAGCGAACAGCTTTCCCAGTTTTCACACCTCAGTCAAGCGAGGATGGTGTGAATTGGCCGTGCAGGACTGAGAGTTCGGGGCGACAGTCCGAATCGTTATGCGGCCGTGGCTCGTTCGGCGACTTCTTCAGCCTTCGTCCTGCTGCTCCTGCTGCTTGCGCCAGCGGATGCCCGCTTCAAGAAAGCCGTCGATATCGCCGTCGAGAACGCCTTGGGGATTGCCGACTTCATGTTCTGTCCGCAAGTCCTTCACCATTTGATACGGGTGCAGGACGTACGAACGCATCTGGCTGCCCCAGGAGTTGCCTCCGTCCCCCTTGAGCGCATCCATCTTCGCCTGCTCCTCCTGACGGCGGTGGGCGAGCAGACGTGACTGCATCACGCGCATGGCTGCGGCGCGGTTCTGGATCTGGGACTTCTCGTTCTGACAGGAGACGACGATGCCCGTGGGGATGTGGGTCATACGGACCGCGGAGTCGGTGGTGTTGACCGACTGGCCGCCCGGACCGGAGGAACGGAATACGTCGATCCGCAATTCGTTCTCGGGGATGTCGATGTGGTCGACCTGTTCGACGACGGGCAGGACCTCGACACCCGCGAAGGACGTCTGACGGCGGCCCTGATTGTCGAACGGCGAGATGCGCACCATGCGGTGCGTGCCCTGCTCGACGGAGAGCGTGCCGTACGCGTACGGCGCCTTGACCGCGAAGGTCGCGGACTTGATGCCGGCCTCCTCCGCGTAGCTGGTGTCGTAGACCTCCGTCGGGTAGCCCCGGCGCTCGCTCCAGCGCAGATACATGCGCATCAGCTGCTCGGCGAAGTCCGCGGCGTCGACGCCGCCGGCCTCCGCGCGCACGCTGACGACCGCCTCGCGCGGGTCGTACTCGCCGGAGAGCAGCGTGCGGACCTCCAGCTCGTCGACGGACTTGCGCAGCGAACTCAGTTCGCCCTCCGCCTCACTGCGGGCATCGTCGTCGTTCTCGTCGCCGGCGAGCTCGAAGAGCACCTCGACGTCGTCGATCCGCGAGCGCAGTTCCTCGACCTTCCGCAGCTGGCCCTGGAGAAAGGACAGCTTGCTGGTGATCTTCTGCGCGTTCTCCACGTCGTCCCACAGGTCGGGGGCCGCCGCCTGCTCCTCGAGGGAGGCGATGTCGGCCCTCATCTTGTCGAGGTCCATCACGACCTCGATCGACTCCATGGTGGAGCGGAGGGACTTGAGCTCTTCGGGAAAATCGGGGATCGCCACACCTCCACCCTAACGGCTGCGCGATGAGGCCGTTCCTCGCCGGGGGCGCGGGAACCGGCCGGTCCGCGCGCCCGGCACCGGGCCGCTCCGCGCTGGGCCCCGCCCGGCCGTCGGTCGCCGGGTCAGGGCTCCTCGGGATGTTCGACCGCGGGCGCCGGCTGCGTGGTCTCGCCGTCGTCGCCGGAGGCCGCGAGCCAGCCGCCCACACCCGCCACCGCCGCGATCACCGCGGCCCCGGCGCTCAGCTTGATGCGCCGCCGCCGCATCGCTGCCGCGGAGAGACGGTTACGCGCCGAGCCCGCACGCGGCTCGCCCGCCGGGCGGGGGGTGCGGGCCGTGCCGTGGGCGCCTCCCGCCAGCTCGTCGGCGCCGGGCACCCGCATGCTCGTGTGGGTGTCGCGGTTGGAGTCGGGGCCCGCGCCGCTGTGCACCAGCGGCACCGCGGCGCGGCCGGAGCGCGAGTGCGCACCGCCGTCGTGGCCGTGAGCGGCGCCCGGGCCGCCGCCGTGCCCGCCCGCTGCGGACGCACGCCCGTGCCTGCCGGTCGATGCGCCGCCGCCGCGGGTCTCGCCGGAGCCGTCACCTCCGTACGGGCCGTCCTGGTCCCCGTACTCGTAGGACTCGTAGGCCTCCTCGGGCTGTTCGTCGATGTCGAGCGTCGGCAGCCCCTCCAGATCGGGCAGCAGCTCGCGCAGCCGCGAAGCCACCTCGACGGCGCGCAGCCGCGAAGCGGGGGCCTTGGCCAGGCACTGGTGGATCAGCAGCCACAGTTCGTCCGGGATGCCGGGCAGCGGCGCCACCGACTCGGTGACGTGGCGGCGCAGCACCGCACCGGGATGTCCGCCGCCGAACGGCGTGAAGCCCGCGAGGAGCTCGTAGAGGACGGTGGCCAGCGCGTATATGTCGACGGAGGCGCGCGGCGGCAGGCCCTCCACGATCTCCGGCGCCAGGTAGTCGGGGGTGCCGATGATCGACGTGGCCCGCGTCGTGCGGGGCGAGTCGATCAGCTTGGCCACGCCGAAGTCCGTGAGCAACGCGGGCGGCGCACCGCCGGGACCGGCCGGGGCCAGCGCGTCCAGCAGCACGTTCTCCGGCTTGACATCCCTGTGGACGATGCCGGCCGCGTGCGCCGCCGCCAGGCCGTCCGCGATGTCAGCCGCGATCGCGACCGCGGGCTGCGGCGCGATGCGGCGGTCGTGCTCGAGGCGCGTACGCAGATCCGTGCCGCGGACCAGCTGCATGACGAGAGCGAGGTCGTTGCCGTCGACGACGAGGTCTCGGACGCCGACCACGCTCGGGTGGTCCAGGCAGAGCAGGGCGCTGCGCTCCTGCACGAACCGCTCCACCAGATCCCCGTCCGAGGCGAGGTCCTCGCGCAGGAGCTTGATCGCGACGGGACCGTCGGGGCCTTCGCCGAGCCACACCGTGCCGGCGCTGCCGCGGCCCAGGATCTGGTGAGCGGTGTACCGGCTGCCGATCTTCCGTGCCATAGCGACAAAACTACGCGGCGGAAGGGGTGTTGAGGCACCGGACCGCGCCAACCGTCACTTTCGAGAGGGAATTCCCGTCAAGGAAGTCGACAAATCTCCGAACTCGCGTACTGGAATGCGCTATTGGGGAGCACTGTCGATCAGATTCCCGATCTTGTCGACGGTGTTCTGGACCGACTCCCAGAAACTCTTGCCCTGTTCCCACCACTCGGGAAGCGGAGTGAGATTCCACACCAGCACGGCCGCCACGACCAACAGCACGATCATGAACAGGCAGCCCTTGAGGCAGCCGAGTCCGGGAATGCGCATCGGGTTCGCGCTGCGCTGCCGCGGCTCGCGCGGGGGCCGGGGCTCCCGTCGCGGCGGGGGCTCCGGTTCGTAACGCCGCGGAGGCGGCTGCGCGGGACGCCGCTGCTGCTGGCCGTAGTACTCCGGCGGCGGGGGCTGACGGCGGCCGGGGGGCGGCTGCTGCGGCGGCGCCTGGCGGTGGGGACGGCGACGCAGCGGATCCATGCTCGGGTCGAGCGGCTGGACCTGCGTCTGCTCGTTGCGGTCCCGGGCCGCACGCATCTGGCTCTCCCAGGGGTGCGGACCGTCGGGCCCTCCGACGTCGGGAGACTGCGCGGGCGGGGGCGGTGCCCCGGGCACGGGCGGCATGACCTGCGTCGGGTCCGCGTTCGGGCCCTGGCCGCCCTGACCGCCCTGACCGCCCTGACCGCCCGAACCCTGACCGGCGGACTGCGGCATGTAGCTGGTGGCGGCGTTCGGGTCGTACTGACCACCGCCGGCTCCCTGGGCCTGCGCCTGCGCGGCCGGGGAGTTCGGCATCACCTGCGTGGGGTCCGCGCTCCCCGCGACCGCGCCCGCGGCGGCACCGGCCGCCGCTCCGGCGACCGCACCACCGGCGGCAGCGGCAGCGCCGCCCTGGCCCGTGCCGGTCTCGGGCACCGAAGCCGGAGCCGGGTCGGGTGCGAGCAGCCCGGCGACACCCATCGCGGCCGCCGCCTGCTCGGGCGTGGCCCCGGCGCCGATGCCGGACGCGACCGTGCGGAGCGCGTTCGCCAGGCTCACGGCGCTGGGCCGCTCCTCCGGGCGCTTGCGCAGGCAGCGCTCCACCACCGTCCACAGCGGGTCGGGCATGCTCGGCGGGCGCGCCGGCTCCTCGCCCAGGTGACGGTGGATCACCTCGAGCGCCGAGCCTCCGGCGAAGGGCGGCTGACCGCTCGCCAGCTCGTACAGCAGGATGCCCGCGCCGTAGATGTCGACTGCGGAGGTCTGGGGCTGGCCCTGGGCCGCCTCGGGCGCCACGTACGAGGGCGTGCCGACGAACTCCTGAGTGCGTGTGAGCCCCGGCGAATCGGCGAGCCGCGCGATGCCGAAGTCCGTGAGCATGGGGCGCATGCCCTCTGGGCCGTTGGCCAGAAGTACGTTGGCCGGCTTGAGATCCCGGTGCACGACACCGTCGGAGTGGCTCGCGGCTAGCGCGTCGGCGACCTGGGCCGTCACCAGCGCGGCGGCCACCGGCGCGAACGGGCCGTTCTCGCGCAGGTAGCGGTGGAGGTCGGGCCCGTCGATCAGGTCCATCACCAGGGCGAGGAGGTCTCCCTCCACGACGAGGTCGCGCGTGCGGACGATGTTGTGATGGGTGAGCCGGAGCAGGACGGAGCGCTCCCGCAGGAAGCGCATGACCACATCAGGGTCGTTGGCCAGCTCCTCCTTGAGGACCTTGATCGCAACCGTTTCGCCCGGCTGACCGGCGACGGCCGCTTCCGCGCCCGCTGTCTCCCGCTGCCTCGCCCGCCACACGGTCCCGGTGGCGCCGCGGCCCAGCGGTTCCTCGAGCAGGTACTTGCTGCCTACAGGCCGCACGTCATGCGCTCCCTGGTGTCGTACTGCAATCCCGCCCACAATAGTGCCGTCTCGCGACCGGTTGACGCCGAGTACGAACGGATGGGCGACTTCCGGCAAAGACGCGCCGCACGGCGAGGACGGTTGCGCACCCCGGGCGGCCGGCGGGTCAGGGCGGCGACGGCCCCGTGCGGGGCCCCCGGACCGCGCCGTACGCGGGGCACGGATCGTCTCCCCGCGGAGTGTCCGGGCAGGCCCTCTTGCGCACCACGGCGCAAAATCAAGATCATTGACCGCCGCGAGCGGGACGCGTTGTCGGTGGCGGGTGCGAAGATGCTCGCGGCATCGACAGCACTGTGCGCAAGCGCGTCGCTCCGCGGGGTGGAACGGACCCTTCCGCGGACGGCGCGTTCGCGGGTGCTGTGCCGTGTGGGACAAGTGCGCCGGGCGCGGAAGCCGGCGAGGGTGACCGCCTCGCCGCACGAGCGGTCGGCACACCGTGGTCGGGACCGGGAGGGCCGATGCAGATCCGGCTGACTGTCACCCTCGGGCCGCGCGCGAGCGCCCCGGGTGCGGCTGGCGCGGCGGGTGCGCCGAGCGGGGCCGCAGCGTGCGACGTGCTGGTCACCGCGCCGGCCGGGACGCCGCTGTCCGCCGTGACGGGCGGTCTCGTCTCCACGGCCGCTGCCGCGATCGGCGGCTCGGCTCCCGGCGGCACCGTGCCGGGGCAGGGCGGCGCAGCGGAGCCGACGGCGGATTCGGCTGCGGCGGTGTACGCGGGCACGGAGCGCCTCGATCCGCACCGTCAGATGCTGGGCGAACCCCCGCTCCTCGACGGTGCCGTGGTCTCTCTGCACGGCCCCGCGGCCATGCCGGCCCTCGCGGCCTACGGCTCGGCCAGGGCCCGGCTGCACGTGATCTCGGGCCCGGACGCAGGCGGCATACACCTCCTCCAGGGCGGAAAGGTCAGCCTCGGCCGCTCGGCCGAGGCCGACGTTCCGCTGGACGACCCGGACGTCTCCCGGCTGCACTGCGCGGTGACGGTCTCCGACGGCGGTGCCGTCACGGTCGCCGATCTGGGCTCCACCAACGGCACGACGCTGGACGGTGCGCCCGTCGGCGGCCAACCGGTGCTCTTCCGTCCCGGTTCGACGCTGCGCGTCGGGGAGTCGGCGCTGCGCGTAGAGACGTCGCCGCCGGGTGGCCCCCCGGACTTCGGCGTGGCTGAGGGCCGCAAGAGCGCCACACCCCTGCCCGTCTCCCTCCCGACGCAGCCGGACGGGAACGGGCAGTTGCGCCTGACGGCGTCCGGTACGGGCCCGGCCGGTCCGCGGGGCGAACGTGAGGGTGCCTCCGCACTGCGGGCCCGTGAGCAAGCCGCAGAGGGCCTTGCGGAGGGTTCAGCGGGAACCGCCCACGGATACGCGCCGGGCGGCCCCCTGCCCGACGGCAGCACCACGCACGGCTCGGGCATCGCACAACACACCCGCTACGCAGAGCAGTTCACGCCCGGCGCCTCCGGTGCGGAGCCGGGGCGTGCGCGCCCCAGGGGGCTGGGCGCGTGGGCCCGGCGGTTCGCGGGCGGTCAGCAGGGCGAGGGGCGCGAGGTTCCGTTCACGGGTGCGCCGGGCTCCGCCACGGGTCCCGGTGCGGCGTCCGCACCCGGCGGTGACGGCTCCGCCGAGGCACCGTCCGAGGACGAGCGCCGCCCCGACCCCGCCACGATCCTGCTGACCGCGCTCGGCCCCGGTCCTCGGCTCTGGGAGCGCGAGCCCGGTCATCCGGAGGCGCTGACCGTACGGATCGGCACGGCCCAGCGGGGCGACGGCCGCCCCGGCGCACCGGTCACCGTCGGCCTGCGTGAAGCGGGCGCCCTCGGCCTCGCGGGGCCGCGCCCGCGCCTGATGGGCCTGGCCCGTTCGGTGCTGGCGCAGCTCGCCGCCCTCCACGGGCCGAGCAGCCTGGAGATGGTGCTGATCTCGGCCGACCGCTCGCGTGACGCCGAGGACCGCATCCGGGAGTGGTCCTGGCTGGGCTGGCTGCCCCATCTGCGTCCGGCGCACGGGCAGAACTGCCGCCTGCTGACCGCCTACGACCGGGACCAGGCGGCGGCGCGCACAGCCGAACTCACCCACCGGCTCGACGAGTCACGCCAACAGGCCGGGCACACCGAAGGCCGCTCCGGCTCCGGTCCGTACACCTTGCTCATCGTCGACGGCGATCCCGGGTCGGCCTCCCTGCGTGACGCGGTGGCGCGGCTCGCCTCCGAGGGCCCGCGGGCCGGTATCCATCTGCTCTGCCTCGCGGAGACACCCGCCGCGACGCCCTCCTCCCCCGTCTCCGAGACGGTCCGGGCGGCGTACGCCACATCTGCCGCGTTCCGTGAATGCGGTGCGCTCGCCCTGCTCAGCGGCGCGGTCGCGACGGCGGTGCGGGTGGTACGCCGGGACAGCGCGGCCCCGGGGGTCCCGGAAGCCCCGGGCGCGACGACGGCGGCGGGCACCCCCGGCACCGTCTGCACCCTGGATGCCGTCTCGGCCGCCTGGGCGGAACGCTTCGCGCGGGCCGTGGCTCCGCTGCGGGAGTCCGAGGGCACCAGTGACCGCACGGGCTCGGCGGCACGGTCCGTCGTGACGCTCCCCCGCAGCTCCCGGCTCCTCGACGAACTGGGCCTCGCCCGCGCCACCCCCGCGGCGCTGCTCGCGCGCTGGGCCGAACCGGGCGGGAGCGACGCGGCGGGCGGGAAGACGGTCCCGCCGGCCGGCCGCGCCGCCCTGGTCTTCGGCGCGGGGCCGCGCGGTCCGCTGGAGGCGGAGCTGGGTCTCACACATGGGCACGCCCTCGTCACGGGGCGACCGGGATCCGGCAAGACCGAGCTGCTGTGCTCGCTCGCCGCGTCCTTGGCCGTCGGCAGCCCGCCCGACCGCCTCCGGCTCGTCCTCCTCGACGGTGACGGCGGAGCCGACGGTCTGCACACATGCCTGGAGCTGCCCCACGCCCGGCACCATCTGTCGGCCAATGACGTGGGCCTCATGCGCGAGTTCGCCCAGTCGATCAGCGGAGAGCTCAAGCGGCGCGCGGAGTTGTTCGGCCCGGAGGGCACGTACGAGGGGTTCACGCGCCAAGTCGCCCGCTCGGGGCACAGGTTGGGCGCGCAGCAGCGTCGCAGGGCGCAGCCCGCCGGCGCCGCCGACCCGGGCCCCGTGAGCGATCCGCACGACGAACCGGGCACGCTCCGACTCCGCACGCAGACCGGCCCCGCGGCGGGCGGCTGCGCGGACGAGCCGGCCGACGCCACGACCAGCAATGCCGGCGCGATCGTTCAACACTTGGACGCACAGTCTGTTTCTCTCCCCAGAATCGTCATCCTTGTCGACGACTTCGACACACTCGTCGACCCCTCCCTCGGCAACCCGGGACGCCCGGCCGCGGGTTCGGTGATGCGCGCCCTGGAGGGCGTGGCGAAGGACGGAGCCCGCCTCGGGATGCACGTCGTGGCGGCGAGCGGCCGGCCCGACCGTACGGCGGCGACAGCGGTCGCCCAGGCGGCCACGCTGCACGCCGAGCTGACCTGGCAGGGCGGCGGCGAAGGCACGGGCGGCGAGGACGTGGTCCCCGGCCGCGGCTTGCTCATCGAGGCCGGCGGCACGGCAACGGCCTTCCAGGCGGGCCGTATCACGGGCCGTATCCCGCGCACGGCGACGCAGCGTCCGACGGTCGTCCCGCTGGACTGGACGCGCGCGGGAGACCCGCCGACGCGGCGCCCCGTAAGGGAGCTGGGCAACGGCCCGACGGACCTCGCTCTGCTCGCGAGCGCGGTCGGCCGGGCGGCGCAGTCTCTCGGGGTGGACCGACAGGAATCGGGCACACCCGCTGCGAACACATCACGGAGTGGTCAAGATGAGGTTCTTGAAAGCTGACAACGTATTGCGGGCTCTCCGCGTTCAGGCGTAGGACTTTGCCCACAGGACTGAGGGCGTGGACCAGAAGCCCTCTGCCTTGTGACCACCACGACGCGGCGACCGGGATCCGGGGCCGCGCCTCCGATGGGACGGCGGGAGCTATGCGTAAAACGGTCCGTGCGACGGGTGCATCAGGCACCAGGAGCAACACCAGCATCTTCAGCAAGACCGGCACCAGGTCGGCTGCACGTGGCGCGGTAGCGCTCTGCGCCGTCGCCGCTCTGTCGCTCACGGCCGCCTGCGGTGGCGGCGGCAGCGACGACAAGGGGGAGGGCGGTGGCGCCTCCCAGGCGGACAAGGAGACCGTCAAGCTGCCCAAGCTCAAGGGTCAGAAGCTTCAAGTCGCCGCCGTGTGGACGGGCGACGAGCAGAAGAACTTCGAGAAGGTTCTTCAGGCCTTCGAGAAGCGGACCGGTGCCGAGGTGAAGTTCACCCCCACCGGCGACAACGTCGAGTCCTTCCTCGGCTCCAAGATCGAGGGCGGTGCGCCGCCCAACGTCGCGCTGCTGCCGCAGGTCGGCGTGCTCAAGCAGTTCGCTGACAAGGGCTGGCTGAAGCCCCTCGACGAGGGCACCAAGGCCGAGATGGCGAAGAACTTCTCCAAGGGCTGGCAGGACCTCGGCGCCGTCGACGGCAAGCAGTACGGCTTGTACTTCAAGGCCGCCAGCAAGTCCCTGATCTGGTACAACACCGCCGCCTACAAGAACGCGGGCGTGGGCGAGGCGAAGACCTGGGACGAGTTCATCAAGAACTCCCAGACCATCGCCGACTCCGGTGTCGATCCGGTCGCCGTCGGCGGCGGCGACGGCTGGCCGCTCACGGACTGGTTCGAGAACATCTACCTCTCGCAGGCGGGCCCCGAGAAGTACGACAAGCTCGCCGAGCACAAGATCAAGTGGACCGACCCCTCGGTGAAGAAGGCGCTCACCACCCTCGCCGAGCTGTTCGGGAAGAAGGAGCTGCTCGCCGGCGGCAACAAGGGCGCGCTGCAGACCGACTTCCCCACGTCCGTCTCGAAGGCCTTCGACTCGACCGACAGCCCGAGTGCGGCGAGCGTCTTCGAGGGTGACTTCGTCGGCATCAACATCGCCAAGGACACCAAGGCGAAGATCGGCAAGGACGCCAAGGTCTACCCGTTCCCGTCGGTCGGCGGTGACGCCCCGGTCATCACGGGTGGCGACGCCGCTGTGGTGCTGAAGGAGGGCAAGGCCAGCAATGCCCTGATGACCTTCCTCGCCTCGCCCGAGGCCGCCGCCGTCTGGGCGCAGGAGGGCGGATTCCTCTCGCCCAACAAGGAGCTGGCGAACTCCGCGTACCCGAACTCCGCTCAGCGGGAGATCGCCAAGTCACTGGTCGCGGCGGGCGACGACTTCCGCTTCGACATGTCCGACCAGGCCCCGGCCGCCTTCGGCGGCACCAAGGGCGAGGGCGAGTGGAAGGCCCTGCAGGACTTCCTGAAGAACCCGAAGGACGTCGCCGGCACGCAGAGCGCCCTCGAGGCGTCCGCGGCCAAGGTCTTCAAGGACTGACGAGCAGCGACACAACCGCCTGTGCCGGACCGGCCGTTCGCGGCCGGTCCGGCACAGGCGACACCGCTCGCTTCCAGCCACCTCCAAGCCTGGGAACGCCAGGACCCGGACAAGGGACAACACCGTCATGCCCACCCCAACGCCCTCCCCGCCAACGGACGAACCGCCAGGCGCAGGTGACTCCTCCGGCGCCGCAGTCGGCACGAAATCGCCGGCCGGAACAGCCAGGAACGCCGCCGTACCCTCAGGACCGAAGCCGACACCTGCCAAGGTCTCCGTGATGCGCGCGAGGCCCGGGATCGCCTTCGCGTTCCTGATGCCCGCGCTGGTGCTGCTGGGTGCACTCGTCGTCTACCCGATCCTGTACTCGGTCTTCCGCAGCACCTTCGACGCCTCCGGATCGAGCTTCGTCGGATTCGGCAACTACGCCACGATCTTCACCGACGAAGACAACCTGACGGCGCTCAAGAACAACCTCGTCTGGATCATCGTCGTCCCGTCCGTCTGCACGGCTCTCGGTCTGATCTTCGCCGTGCTGACCGAACGGGTGCGGTGGGGCACGGCGTTCAAGCTCATCATCTTCATGCCGATGGCGATCTCCATGCTCGCCTCGGGCATCATCTTCAAGCTCGTGTACGAGCAGGACCCGGACAAGGGCGTCGCCAACGCCGTCTGGGTCGGAGTGCACGACACCTTCGCCGAGTCCTCCGCCTGGCCCGGCGCCCGTCCCCGGCCCAACGCCGAGCTGGCCAAGTCCGGCGGCGGCGCCTTCACCACCAAGTCGTCGGTGTCCGCGGCCGATCCGGCCAACCTCGCGCTGGTCGGCGTGCCGCCGAAGGACGTGGCCGGTGCGGCCGGCGCCAAGTCGGCACCGCCCGCCAAGTCCGGCGGTGTCAGCGGCACCGTCTGGCTCGACTTCGCCCCCGGTGGCGCCGGCAAGCCGGACGTCATCGACGGGAAGGAGAAGGCGCTCAAGGGCATCAAGGTCGAGGCGGTCAAGGGCGGCAAGGTCGTCGGCAAGGCCGAGACCGCGGCCGACGGCACGTTCTCGCTGCCTTCGGCGGCCGACGGCGCCAAACTCCGCCTGCCCGCCTCGAACTTCGCCGCTCCGTACAACGGCGTCGACTGGCTCGGTTCGACCCTGGTGACCCCCTCCATCATCGGTTCCTACGTGTGGATGTGGGCGGGCTTCGCCATGGTCCTGATCGCGGCCGGACTCGCGGGCGTGCCACGTGAGTTGCTGGAGGCCGCGAGGGTCGACGGCGCGAACGAGTGGCAGGTCTTCCGCAAGATCACCGTGCCGGTACTGGCTCCGGTCCTCGGTGTCGTCATCGTCACGTTGATGATCAACGTGATGAAGATCTTCGACCTCGTCTACGTCATCGCCCCGAGCGCGAGCCAGAAGGACGCCAACGTCCTCGCTCTCGAGCTGTATCTCTCGTCATTCGGCACGAAGTCGAACCAGGGTGTGGGCAGTGCCATCGCCGTCATCCTGCTGCTCCTCGTGGTACCGGTGATGGTCGTCAACATCCGCCGCCTGCGAAGGGAGTCACGCCGATGACCGCGGTCAGTGCGGCCCAACCCGAACCCGCCGTCGACTCCCCGAAGCCTTCGGTGCCCAAGGGCCAGCAGAAGAAGACCTCCGTCGCCTCCCGGCTGGTCACCCTGACCGGCCACTGGGCGGTGCGGCTGGGCCTGGTCATCATCGCGCTCCTGTGGCTGATGCCCACGGCGGGTCTGCTGAGTTCGTCGCTGCGCAGCCCGGAGAACATCTCCCTCTCCGGCTGGTGGGAGATCTTCGACCTCAACTCCAGCTTCCCCTGGGTGCTGGACGCCGGTCAGTTCTCGACGGCGAACTACGACGCCCTGCTCGCCAACGACGTGGTCACGGGCTCGCTCTTCACCACGATGATGATCACGATCCCGTCCACGGTGACCGTCGTCGTCATCGGCGCACTCGCCGGATACGCCTTCGCCTGGCTGGACTTCCCCGGCCGCGACTGGTTCTTCCTGCTGGTCGTGGGACTGCTCGTGGTCCCGGTGCAGGTGGCTCTGATTCCGATCGCCAAGCTGTTCAACGCCCTGGGGCTCTTCGAGACCACGGTGGGTGTGGTCATCTTCCACACAGCCTTCGGTCTGCCGTTCGCGATCTTCCTTCTCCGGAACTTCTTCGGTGAGATCCCGCGCGAACTGCTGGAGGCGGCCCGTCTCGACGGCGCCGGAGAGGTCCGGCTCTTCACCCGCGTGGTCATGCCTCTGGGCGGTCCCGCCATCGCCTCGCTGGGCATCTTCCAGTTCCTGTGGGTGTGGAACGACATGCTGGTCGCTCTGATCTTCGCCGACTCCGGAAATCCGCCGATCACGGTGGCTCTCCAGCAGCAGGTCCGCCAGTTCGGCAACAACATCGACGTGCTGGCGCCGGGCGCCTTCGTGTCGATGGTCATCCCGCTGATCGTCTTCTTCGCGTTCCAGCGTCAGTTCGTCTCGGGCATGATGGCCGGCGCCGTGAAGTAGGGGCGGTACTGCCTTACTTCGGCATCGGAGCCGGACAGCACAACAGCACAGCGGACGACGCGGGGGCCGCCCCTCCCGTCACCTGTCCCGGGCGCCGCGCAGCACTCGGGACAGGTGACGGGATATCACCGGGGGCAGCACCTCGCGGGCGGTGCGGCGGGACAGCGCGGACAGCGCCGCGCCCCTGCCGCCCCGCGCACCGTCACCCTCGGAATCCCGGGCCCCGGCCCGGGATTTCGCATGCCGGGAGCGCGGCAGCTGCGGGATCTCCGCCTTGTCCGCGCCCACCAGCAGCAGCCGGTGACCCGCGACGTCCTGCCACTGCAGCCAGCAGTCGCCGCGCTCACGCAGCGCCGCGTGCAGTTCGTCCTGCACGGGGGCGGGGTCGCCCCAAGTGCCGTAGAACTTCTGGGCGCTGACACACACCGGGCGCAGTCCGTCCTCCAGCACGGCCTGCCACGTCGCACACGCCACCCCGGGGGTGTGCGAGGAGCGGTAGTCGTCCAGGACGACCAAGCCGTCGGGCCTGAGCGTGGTGCGGGCGGCGGCTATGTCGGGGCGCACGTGCTCGTAGAGGTGGGACGCGTCCACGTGGACGAACCGGCAGCTGCCCGCCTCGACCTCAGCGGGAACGACGGAGGTGGGCGCGTGCAGCACGCGCGGCAGTTCGTCGTGGAAGGAGAGGAAGTTGCTCTCGAATCCCCGCCGCGTCAGGGTCGAGTACGAACCGCGCATCTCGCGCTCGTTGCTGGCGCTGGGTGCCGCGGAGCCGAACAGGTCGCACACGGTGAACGTCTCACCGGGCGCGAGGTACGACTGCAGCATGATGGCGCTCTTGCCGAGATAGGCACCCATCTCCAGCAGATCGCCGCGCTGTTCGAGCCTGTCCTGCCGCGAGAGCAACCAGTCGAACAGGACGATGTCGGTGTTGTAGAACCAGCCGCGGACTTCGCGGAAGGAACGAGGCTGCGGCAGCTTTTCCTGCCCGTCCCCCGCTGCTGTGTCGTGTGCGTCCGTGGCCCCTGCGCGGGGCGTGGAGGTGGAGGTCATGGCGAGCGCTTCTCCTCGTGCGGCGGAACGGCGGAACGAAGGCGCCCCGGACCGGAGAATTTGCAGGTTCCGCAGCACCCACCGCCCTGTATACGAGCCCGCCACCCCCGCATGCACGCCCTGGAGGCCCCTGCGAACAGGGCTTCCGCCGACCGACGTCCCTCGTCCACCGATGGTTCAGCCGGTGTTGGGGGCCGGTCCCGCCGGACAGCGTCCGCAGGCATCGCCCGCCTGAACACGTCGACTTCGACCCTGCTGGCTATTTTCACATCACATATGGACAATACTGCAGATATGGGGCATTTCGAATGCCATTTTCGAGCGGTAGCTGTGAGGAACGGGCCAGATGAAAATCTCTTTTCTGCTGGACAACGCCTACGGAATCGGGGGAACGATCCGCTCGACGGTGAACCTTTCCCGAGCACTTGCCGATCGTCACTCGGTCGAAGTCGTCAGCCTCCGCCGTACGGTCCGTGAGACCGCTCTCTCCTTCGACCCCCGGGTCACCATGACCCACCTGCTGGAACTGCGCCGCACCGAACGCGGCTACGAGGGCGACGACCCCCGCTTCCGCGAGCCCAGCCACCGCTTCACCGAGGGCGCCGACCATCTGGAGCGCGGGGTCGCCACGCACCTGGGCGACGTACGCGTCGAGGAGTTCCTGCGCAACACCGACGCCGACGTCGTCATCGCCACCCGCCCCAAGATCAACGACTATCTCGCGGCCTACGGAAGCGACCGCTACCTGCGCATCGGCCAGGAACATCTCACCCACGCCATGCACAGCGAACACGTCCGCTCGCACCAGGACGCCGCGATCCCGCTCCTCGACGCCTTCGTCACCGTCTCCTACGCCGACGCCGCGAACTACCGCGCCGCCATCACCGGCAGCGGCACCGAGACCGCCGAGGGCGACGCCCTCATCACCTGCATCCCCAACGCCGTACCGGCCGTGGACGTCGAGCCGTCCGACGGCGAGAGCAAGCTGATCGTCGCCGCCGGGCGGCTGATCAAGGTGAAGCGCTACGACCGCCTTCTCAAGGCGTTCGCCCTCGTCGCCGAGAAGCACCCGGACTGGCGGCTGCGGCTGTACGGACGGGGCCGGCAACAGGCCGCGCTGCGCGCGAGGATCGACAGCCTCGGCCTCTACGACCGTGCCTTCCTCATGGGACCGCACGCCCCCATCGAGGCCGAGTGGGCCAAGGGCGCCATCGCGGCCGTGTCCTCGGACGCCGAGTCCTTCGGGATGACTCTCGTCGAGGCGATGCACTGCGGGGTCCCGGTCGTCAGCACGGACTGCCCCTACGGCCCCGGAGAGATCATCGACAACGGGCAGGACGGGCTGCTCGCACCGCTCGGCCCGACGGAGAAGGACAGCGTCCGCGCGTTCGCCGACGCGTTGTTGCAGCTGATCGAGAACCCCGAGCTGCGGTACCGGATGAGCCAGGCAGCGCTGGAGAAGGCCGCCCGCTACTCACCGGAGCGCATCGCCGGCGAGTACGAGCAGCTGATCGAGAAACTGCTGGAACAGCGCAGGAGCAGGGGCGCACAGCCGGAGCGGATCCGGGCGGGGACGGAGCACGCACACCGGTCCGGAGCCGCTGCCGGAGCCGCAGCGGGTGCCGCAGCAGCAACCGCTGCGGAGACGGAGGCCCCGGCACCCACACCGGCGTCCACCGGGTCCGGGCCCGCGATCGCACCCGTCGCGGAGGAGACTCCCGTACAAGGTCCGCCGCCGGGTACGGCACCCGCGCCCGTGACAGCGTCCGCTCCCGCGGCCTCCGCCCCGTCCTCCCCTCTCTCGCCGGCACCCGCGGCGAAGAAGAGCCCGAGCCCGGTCCATCCGACCGCGCCACCGTCCCGTCCCTTCCGCCGATTCGCCCTGCGGGTCGCCGGACCCGTGCTGCGTCCTGCCGTACGGGCCTGGCGGCGCCGCCGCGACGCGAACCGTCCGGCCGCCAAGCTGCGCCGGCCCATCGCCCGCACACGCGTCGCCACCGACGGTTCGCTCGTGATCCGCCTGCTCGCCAAGCGGCTGCCGAAGACACCGTCCGTCCTGCTCGTACGCTCGCGGCGCGACAGCGGAACACCGCACCGCATCCCGATCCCGCCGCGCGCCGAAGCCGTCGACGGCTGGGTCGAGGTACGGCTCGAACGCATCGCGCACCCGCTGACGGAGGACCGCTGGGACACCTACGTCGAGCGGCTCGTGGACGGCAAGCGCAAGCGGATCCAGTCCGAACTCGTCGAGACGGCCCGGCTTCTGTCGATGCCCGCACCCGTCGACAGCGACGGCGTGCTCACGCCCCGCGTGCCCTACACCACGCTCGACGGCTATCTCGCCGTACGGGCCTGGCACCGGCGCGGCCACGCCGAGGTCACCTCCGTGGAGCTCGGCGAGGACGCCTGCACCGTGCGCGCCGAGTTGTACGGGCTCGCCGCGCAGGCGGCGGACGAGGACGGCAGCTGCATCGTGGCCGTCTCCCGCGCGAAGACGGAGCCGGACTTCGAGCTTCCCTTCCAGCTCACCCCCGGGCTCGTGCCCTCGGCCTCGTTCGAGCTTCCGTACGAGCTGCCGGCGGCTCTCGACTCCGGGGAGCTGAAGGGCGTGTGGGACCTGTGGCTGCGGGCCGGTACGGAGGACGGCGCGCCGCGCGTGCGCTTCGGGCGGCTGCTCGGCGACCTCTCCGACCGCAAGAAGACCGACCTGGTGCCCCGCGTCCGGCTCGGCGAGACGGAGACAGGGATCTGGTTCTACTTCTCCCTGGTCAACGACCTGGTGGTGGCGCTGCAGCCGCTGCCGCTGGAGAAGCCGCTGGAGCCCGCGCCGAAGCGCGCCGCGGCGCCGGGGAGCAAGGGTCAGAGCGAGTCGTCACCGAACGCTTCGCCCAGCCCTTCGGCCAGCAGCTGACCTGCACGCCCACGCCGGCCCGGCGGGTCCGACGAGCTCGCCTCGCCGGCTGCCTCTGCCGACACGGTCTGCTCGCCCGGCTCGATCGGCACGTCGTGCCCCGCCAGCTCGGCGCCGCGCGCCCGGTGGGCCTCAGCCTCGGCACGCAGCGCGTCCACTGCCCTTCCGAAACGGACGGCTGAGGGCGGCTCGTCCGGGCCCAGCAGATACGCCTTGAGCTCAGTGCGAGCCGGCCGCAGCGCGTCGGTTGCCGGTTCGCGGACCGACTCCAGCAGAGCGGGGATCCCCTCGGCCTCCGGCGTCAGGATCGTGGCCGCACGTACGGTCGGGAAGCCGGCGCGGAACTCCTCCTCCGTCAGCCCCGTGGTGTTCACGACGGCATACGGCTTCTCGCTGCTCAGATAGTCCGACACCACGCTGGAGACGTCGGAGACGAGCAGGTCGGCCTGGTTGAAGCACGAGTGGATGCCCGGTCGCGGCCCCGTGAGCACCTGATGCTCCGCCGGGTCGCAGGCCCGCCAGTAGCACTCCTCCCACGCCTCCACGGCGTCGAGGACCGTCGCGGCCGACGGCCATGCCCCCGGGTGCTGCCGCAGCATGCGCTCCGCCTCGTCCCAGCCGCGCCCGGACCCCTGGCCGTCGAGTGCGGCCAGTTCTGCCTCACGCCGCTCCAGCTCCGCCACTCGCTCCGCGCGTTCCCCGCTCGGGGCCTGCGCGCGCCGGGAGGCGTTGGCGTCGGCGATCTGCTCGCGGATGCGCAGATCCACGTCCCTCACGGCCGGATCGACCGAACCGGTCATCGGGTGCGGCTTGTAGAGCAGCCGGACCCGCTCGTCCGCGAGCAGCGCGGAAACGATCCGCTCGCCCGCCAGCGGCAGCGACGTGTTGCCCGGATCGTCGGTCCAGCCCTCCCAGGTCGGGGCGTACAGCACGGTGACGGGTTCCCCTGTGGCGGGCGGCCCCGCGTACGGGCGGACGGGCTCCAGCTGCGGGCGGCCCACCTCCACCACGTCCTCGTCGCGTACGCCGATCCCGGCGAGGCGGTAGCGCTCGCGGGCCGCGGGGCCGGCGACCCAGACCTCGTCGTAGGCCTTGGCGTAGGGATTGCAGGAGGAGAGCTTGTCGCTCTCGCCGTGGTTGATGAACGCGTGCTTGATCGTGGGGATGCGCAGCACGTGCGAGGTCTTGCCGGAGTTCGCCGGGTGGAGCAGGACGGGCAGGCCGGACTGTTCCAGGCGCATCAGATGGGCGACCTTCGGGATGCACAGGATGGGGATGTCTGTCGCGTCGATGCGCCGCACCATGAAGCGCTCGCGCAGCACGATCAGCGGACGTCCCTCCAGCCGGGCGAGCATCGGCAGCCACATGTTCGCCTGGTACGCGGAGGATGTGCCGCCGGAGAAGTACATCCCGACCGTGGGCCGGTACGCCGTCAGCCAGCCGTCGAGCCAGGCCAGCACTTCGTCCTCACCGGCCGGACGCCTCCCCGGCAGCAGCCTGCAGGCCAGGTGCACGACGCCGGTCAGCAGAACCGCCCAGCACAGCAGCGCCACCAGGGCGCCCCAGCGTGCGCTGCCCGTCACGGCGGTGGCCGTGGCCCCGGCCGTGATGAGTGCGCTGCACGCCAGCAGCCGCGCCGCGCCGTTCCGCCCGAAGAGCGCCGGCGGTGTGGGGCCGATGCGCAACGCGGAGACGTCGATGTTGCGGGTGACCACGGGCAGCCTGCGCGACCGTCGTACGCGTGCGGCCACGCCCTGGCACATGAAGTGTGCCGCCCAGCAGCCGAGCACCGCGATCAGCAGCCAGGCCGCGTAGTGGACGGGGCGCAGCGCATCGAGCCGTGCCAGTCCGCCGAGGAGGAGCCCGTCCCGGAGCAGCTGCCGTACGGGGTGGTACAGCTGGGCCCGGCCGAGGCTCCGGGCCAGGGCCGGCCTGCGGCCGAGCACCCACGACTCGGTGACGATGCCGAGCACGGCACCGGAGACGACGAGCGCGGTGTCCGCGAGCAGCACGCCCAGCAGCTGAAGCAG
Organism: Streptomyces bathyalis; assembly: GCF_015910445.1. Classification (NCBI taxonomy): domain Bacteria; kingdom Bacillati; phylum Actinomycetota; class Actinomycetes; order Kitasatosporales; family Streptomycetaceae; genus Streptomyces; species Streptomyces bathyalis. The sequence continues at coordinate 4,988,313 of NZ_CP048882.1, read as the reverse complement.
ATATCCGGCCGCCAGCAGGGCCAGCCCGACGGCCGCGCCCACCAGGTGCGGCGGGATCCGGCGGCCTGCCGGAGCCGGCATGGGCCCGGGAGCGGCAAGCGGCGAGGGGGCGTCCGCCGGCCCGGAATCCGGTGAATCCGGGGCCGGGACTGATCCGGGCCCTGAAGCGGAAGCGGCGTTCGACTCGGTGCGCATGGGCCTCCCCTGCGGTCCTCTCCAGTGAAGACCGGCGGCGCGGACCGTGCGCCCTGGGTACGCCCGAACGCGTGCCCCGTGGCGTGCCGGGGCCACGGACCCAGGGTCGGGCTCACACACGGCGGTCCCCGTACGGGTGACCGCACGGGGACCGCCGGGCGCTGCCGGGACTTCTCCCGGCAGGGCCGCTCTCAGCTCTTCGGGTCGTTCACCGGTTGCTGCGCAGCAGCGTGCGCATCGTCCGCATCGCGACCGAGAGGTTGGCCAGGTCGAAGGTCTCCGACGCCTGGATCTCGTCGAGGGTGGCGCGGGCACGCGAGAGGATCGTCGCGTTCTTCGCCTCCCACTTCTCGTACCGCTGCTCGGGCGTCGCCGTGCCGTCGCCCTCCGAGAGCACGTCCGCGGAGATCAACTGGTGTGCCGCGTACAGGTCTTCGCGGATCGCCGCACGGGCCATGGACTGCCACCTGTCGGCGCGCGGCAGTTCGCTGACCCGCTCCTGGAGCTGCGTGATGCCGAGCCGGTCCGCCAAGTCGTAGTAGACGGCGGCGACGTCGAGCAGTTGCACGCCCGTGCGGTCGGCGACGGCCACCACGTCCAGTCCGGAGAAGGCCGCGGAGAACCCGGCCACCCGCATCGCCAGTTCGGACGGAACACCGGCCTCGTCGAGCCTGTCCAGGATGGCCTGGTGCCAGACGCGGTCGTCGCCCTTGAGGAGCTTGGGCAGCTCGTCCCACACCTCCGCGACCCGGTCGCTGAACAGCTCGATGGTCTCGGCGAGTTGCAGCGGCTGCGGGCGGTTGTTCAGCAGCCAGCGCGTGCCCCGCTCGACGAGGCGGCGCGACTGGAGCCTGATGCTGGTGAGCACGTCGGCCGCGACGACATTGTCGAGCGCCTCCGCCTCGTCCCAGATCTCACCGAGCCGGAAGATGGCGCGGGCGGCTGTGTGCGCGCGCACGACCTCCTCCGTCGACGCGCCCGTCTCCTCCTTCATGCGGTGCGCGAAGCTCGAACCGCCGGTGTTGACCGTGTCGTTGACCAGCAGCGTCGTGACGATCTCGCGGCGCAGCGCGTGGCCGATGATCTCCTCGGGGAACCGCTCGCGCAGCTGGCGCGGGAAGTAGGCGTGACCCAGCTGCTGGAGATACGGGTCGTCGGGGAGCTGAGTGCTGATCAGGTCGTCCGACAGCGAGATCTTGGTGTACGCGAGCAGCACCGCCAACTCCGGCTGCGTCAGGCCCTGTCCGGCCGCGAGCCGGTCACGGATCTGCTTGTCGCTGGGCAGGAACTCCAGCTCCCTGTCGAGCCTGCCCTCCTTGGCCAGCCGGCGCATGTGCCGGTGGTGGGCCTGGAGCAGACCCGGTGCGACCTCGATCGAGTTGGCCAGCGCGGTGTTCTGCGCGTAGTTGTTGCGCAGGACGAGCTCACCCACCTCGTCGGTCATCTCCGACAGCAGGCTGTTGCGCTGCTTGACGGTCATGTCGCCGTTCGCCACGACCGCGTTGAGCAGGATCTTGATGTTCACCTCGTGGTCGGAGGTGTCCACGCCCGCGCTGTTGTCGATGGCGTCGGTGTTGACGCGGCCGCCGTTCAGGGCGAACTCGATGCGGCCCAGCTGCGTCAGGCCGAGGTTGCCGCCCTCGCCGACGACCTTCACCCGCAGGTCCTCGCCGTCGATGCGGATGGCGTCGTTGGCCTTGTCGCCGGCGTCCGCGTTGGACTCCGTCGACGCCTTGACGTACGTACCGATGCCGCCGTTCCACAGCAGATCGACCGGCGCGGCGAGGATCGCCCGCATCAGCTCGGCGGGGGTGACCTTTCCGGCTTTCGCCTCGATGCCGAGGGCCGCCCGCACCTGCGGAGTGACGGGCACCGACTTCGCGGTGCGCGGATAGACGCCGCCACCCGCGGAGATCAGCGAGGTGTCGTAGTCCTCCCAGGAGGAGCGCGGCAGGTCGTAGAGCCGGCGGCGCTCGGCGTACGAGGTGGCCGCGTCGGGCTCGGGGTCGAGGAAGATGTGCCGGTGGTCGAAGGCCGCGACGAGCCTGATGTGCTCGGACAGCAGCATGCCGTTCCCGAACACGTCGCCCGACATGTCGCCGACGCCCACCACCGTGAAGTCCTGCGTCTGGGTGTCGTGGCCCAGCTCGCGGAAGTGCCGCTTGACGGACTCCCAGGCGCCGCGGGCGGTGATGCCCATGCCCTTGTGGTCGTACCCGGCGGAACCGCCGGAGGCGAAGGCGTCACCGAGCCAGAATCCGTAGGCCTCCGCGACCTCGTTGGCGATGTCGGAGAACGTCGCGGTGCCCTTGTCGGCGGCGACGACGAGGTACGTGTCGTCCTCGTCGTGTCGGACCACGTCCTCCGGATGGACGACATCACCGGCGACGAGGTTGTCCGTGATGTCGAGCAGACCCGAGATGAAGGTCTTGTAGCAGCCGATGCCCTCGGCCAGCCACGCGTCGCGGTCCTCCGCCGGGTCCGGCAGCTGCTTGCAGACGAAGCCGCCCTTGGCGCCGACCGGCACGATGACCGTGTTCTTGACCTCCTGCGCCTTGACCAGGCCGAGGATCTCGGTGCGGAAGTCCTCCCGCCTGTCCGACCAGCGCAGACCGCCGCGCGCGACCTTGCCGAAGCGCAGATGCACGCCCTCGACTCGCGGCGAGTACACCCAGATCTCGTACTCGGGCCGCGGCGCCGGGAGATCGGGGATGGCCTGCGGGTCGAGCTTGACGGACAGGTACTCGTGCGGCCCGGCCGACGGGTCCTTCGCTCCTCCGGCCCTGCTGCCCGCGCCGGTGCTCTGGAAGTAGTTGGTGCGCAGCGTGGCCCTGATGACGGTGAGAAAGGAACGCAGGATCCGGTCCTCGTCGAGGCTCGCGACCTGGTCCAGCGCGCCGTCCAGCTCCTCCATCAGCCCGTCCGTCAGCTCGTGCCCGGCGCGCGAGCGGCTGGGGTCGAGACGGGCTTCGAAGAGGTTCACCAGCAGCCGCGTCGTGTGCACGTTGTGCCGGAGGGTGTCCTCCATGTACGTCGGGCTGAAGGTGGCGCCGGCCTGCCGCAGATACTTCGCGTACGCACGCAGCACCATCGCCTGGCGCCAGGTCAGACCGGCGGAGAGCACCAGCGAGTTGAGCCCGTCGTTCTCCGCGCGGCCCGTCCATACGGCGGTGAAGGCGTCCTGGAAGCGCTCGCGGGCGTCCTCGCCGAGGCCGTGCGCGTGGGAGACGGGCATGCGCAGACCGAAGTCGTAGATCCACGCCCTGCTCTTGTCGCTGCAGCGCAGCTCGTACGGACGCTCGTCGACGACCTCGACGCCCATCGCCTGCAAGGCCGGGAGGACGGCCGAGAGGGAAACGGGCTCACCGATGCGGAAGATCTTGAATCTGCGCTCGCCCGGGCCCGCACCGACCGGCTCGTACAGGCTGAGTGAGAAGTCGGCGGTGCCCTCTCCTCGGGCGAGCTTGTTCAGATGCTGGAGGTCGGCGACGGCGGCACGCGGGGGGAAGTCGGCCTTGTACCCCTCGGGGAAGGAGTTCGCGCTGTACAGGTGGCCCAGCTCCGCGGCCTGTTCCTCGCCGAACTCGGCAGTGAGCGCCTCCGCGTATCCGTCGGCCCAGGAGCGCGCGGCCTCCACCAGACGGCTCTCGATCCGGTCGACCTCGCCGTCGGTGAGCTCGGGCAGCCGCGAACCGGGCTTGAGGCGGACCACGAAGTGGAGCCGGGTCAGCACCGATTCGGTGTTCCAGACGCTGAAGTCGACGTTGGTGCCGCCCAGTTCGTCGGTGAGGATCTCCGTCAGCCGCAGCCGGACCGTCGTCGTGTAGCGGTCGCGCGGCAGATAGACCAGCGCCGAGTAGTACCGCCCGTACTCGTCCTTGCGCAGGTACAGCCGCAGCTGGCGACGCTCCTGCAGATAGAGCACCGACGTGGCGATCGAGCGCAGCTGGTCGACGGGGATCTGGAACAGCTCGTCGCGCGGGTAGGTCTCCAGGATCTGCAGCAGGTCGCGCCCTGCGTGGCTGTCCGGAGCGAATCCCGCGGAGCTGAGCACCTCCGCGACCTTGCGGCGGATCACAGGCACACGGCGCACCGATTCGGTGTACGCGGCGGAGGAGAAGAGGCCGAGGAAGCGCCGCTCCCCGACGACGTTGCCCTCGGAGTCGAACTTCTTCACGCCCACGTAGTCGAGGTACGAGGAACGGTGCACGGTGGCGCGGCTGTTGGCCTTCGTCAGCACCAGCAGTCGGTGCTCGCGGGCCTTGGCGCGGGCATCCGCGGGCAGACGGCTGAAGGACGGCGAGACGGGGTGCCCGTCCTCGGCCGAGGTCTGCTGCGGGTCGGACCGCAGGATGCCGAGGCCCGTGCCCGGGACCGGCGTGAGCGTCAACTCCCCGTTGCCGTCCGGGACTTCCTGCGTCAGCTCGTACTCGCGGAAGCCCAGGAACGTGAAGTGGTCGTCGGCGAGCCAGCGCAGGAGCTCCCGCGCCTCCTCGACGTCCTGGGACGGCACGTCCGTGGCGATGGGCCGGCCGTCCAGCTCGTCGGCGATGCCGAGCGCGGCACCGCGCATCTTGCCCCAGTCCTCGACGGATTCACGCACGTCGGAGAGGACGCGCAGCAGATCGTCCGTGATCTGCTTGAGGTCGTCACGCTCGGTCTCACGGTCGATCTCGACGTGGATCCAGGACTCAGTGAGGGCGTCGTGCGGCAACTCCCGCACCGGGGCGTGAGCGAGCTTGTCCCGCCCGGCGTCCATCACCTCGAGCAGCTTCCCGGCGACGTCGCGGCGCACGATCATCTGGGGGTGGATCACGACGTGGATGCCACGGTTCTGCCGTGACAGCTCGTTCGTGACCGAGTCCACGAGGAAGGGCATGTCGTCCGTGACGACCTCGATGACCGTGTGCGTGCAGGTCCAGCCGTTCTCGTCCACCGAAGGGGTGTGCACGCGGACGTTGGCCGTGCCCTGCGGCCGCTCCTGCGCGAGACGGTAGTGCGAGAACGCCGCACCGAGGATGTCGACCGGGTCGCGGTCCGTGAGGTCCTCGGGAGCGGTGTGCAGGTAGTAGCGCTGGAGGAACGCCCTGAGCGCTCCGTTCTCGAGACCCCTCGCCGGGTGCTGTCCCCCGGCCGGGCTCTCTTCAGCTACCCGGGCGGCTTCTGCCAGCCGCTCGGCCTTTGCTTCGTCCAGCTTGGTCTGCATGTCCTGTGGCTCCTGTCGCGCGCCGTTGCGTGACGTGAAATGGCGGGGGCTTGTCCGGACACGGCATCGGAACGCGGGCGGTGGCCCGGGGCTCGACGCGTGCCGTGGAGTACGACCAGCGGCGGCCCTTGGCGCTGTCGCGCAACGGGCACCGGGCGGGGGCCGTGGAGCCCCCGGGAGATATCGCGCTGATCACGCCCGTAGGCTACAGCCACCGTGCCGGGGGCCGTCATAGACCTTATGTGTACAAAATCAAGGGTTGCTCTTGGACGGTGTGGACAGCAACGTCGGCCGCCCACCCCGCGTGACGTGGCCGTACGGCTGTCCTTCCTGCACCGTTTCCTCACCGCCCGACTCCTGGATTTCTCCCGGTCCGTTGCGGCCCCGACCGCCCGGACTGCCTTGCCGGCGGCCCCCGTTGGCACCGGCGATCCGGAATTCGCCTATGCGGTTATCTTTTCGGCCGCCTCGACGGCCTCGGCCAAGGTGTCCACCACGGGCACGCCGGCCGTCTCCAGACTCCTCCGGCTGTGCGAACCGCCCGTGTAGAGCACGGCACGGGCGCCCACGTGCGCCGCGGCCATCGCATCGTCGACAGCGTCCCCGATGACAACCGTGCGCTCCGCCCGTACCCCGTGCAGGGACAGCAGATGGCGCGCCATCTGCTCGGCCTTGCCGCCTCCCGTGGGCCCCCTCGCGCCGTCGATGCGTACGAAGTGCCCGTCGATCCCGTGCGTACGCAGGAGCGGGACGAGCCGGTCGTGCGGAGCCAGCGAGCACAGCGACTGCGTGTGCCCGGCTTCCGCAAGACCCGCGAGCAGTTCGGGTGCACCGTCGGCCAGGCCCGCGTGCTGCGCCTGCCGCCAGTAGTGCCGGTGGAAGGCCTCGTCCATCACCTCCCACTCCTCGGCGCTGGGCAGGCGCCCCATCAGCCGCTCGTAGAACCGCGGGACGGGGACGCAGTACAGCTCGCGGTAGCGCTCCAGGGTGATGGAAGGGTGCCCGAGCTCGGCGAAGGCTGCGTTCGTCGCGGCGATGACGGCGTCGATGTCGTGCAGCAGCGTGCCGTTCCAGTCCCAGACGATGTGAGCGGACCGTCTGTGCTTCTTACCAAGACCCATGCTTACGACGGTACGTCGGTGGTCTGACAACGCGATACCGGATTCGGCCGTCCTGACCCGTCGCCCGGTACCGCCACTCGCGGGACTTCAGCCGGTGCCGGACCCGGTGCCCGCGCGGCGCACCGTCAGTCGGCCAGGTGCGGGATCTCCTGCGTGGCGTACCAGAGCAGCTCGTGGTCCTCGGCTCCGTCCACCGTGAACCGGGCGTCGTCGTCGCCCATGTCGGCAGCGCCGAGCGCATCGGCCGCCGCGGTCACGTCCGCCTCGGCCTCGTCGGAGTCCACGTGCACGGCCGCCGCCTTCGACAGCGGTACCGGGCCCTCGATGCGCACCTCCCCGAGGGATTCACGGGCCAGACCGTGGTCGGGGTCGAAGGAGACCACGCCGTCGGCCACGTCAAGGGCGACGACCACGCGGCGGCGGGGAACCTCCGGCTTCCCGGCCAGCAGCCTGAGCGACGCCTGGGCGGCACGGTTGAGCGCCGCGTACTCCAACTCCTCGCTGTCGTCGGAGAGATACCACTCGCGCAGGCCAGGCGTGACCGCGTACGCGACCGTACCGCCGCGCTCCGGCGCCAGCTCGCCGGCCCGGTGGGCGTCGCGCAGCGCGGGGAAGGTCAGGGGCACGTAGACACGCATGGGCTGCCGCTTTCGTGTATCGCCGGAGGGTGTGCCACGCCAGGATACGGGCCCCGCACCACCGGCCCGCCGCCCGGACTTCGTGCAAAGCCGCAGGTGAGAGGGCTCAGACGTCAATCTTGTTCCGGCTGACGTCCTGATAGGTGAATCGCGAGGGCGGTCCGCCGCACAGTTCGTCACGCATTGCGACCGCACGGTCACGCAGATACAACGTTGAGCGAAGCTACCGCTCGGTAGACACCGGCGCCCGGCGGCCTCCCATGGCCGTACGCCGCTGCTTCTCATGACCGCTCAACCACTTCTCGTCACTTGTCGGGGGACTCATGGACGCCATGCCCACACCACCCGCGGCCGCCTCGCCCCGGAGCCGCCGGACCACCGCACGCAAGGCCCCGCCGGGACGCCGGGACTCGCGCCGTCCTGAGATCCGGCGTCCAGGGCCCGTCACGCCCCGCCCCTCCGCCTCCCCCTCGGCCTCCGCACTGAGGGCCGCAGCCGCGAGGGAACGGGAGCGGCAGCCGCCGTTCTGGTTCGCCAGCCGCCTGGTGCTCGTGCTCAGCGGCCAGCGCCCCGTCCACTCGCTTCTGGGACACATCCGCAGCTCCGCCTACGAAGAGCTCTCCGGCCTCGCCTCGCGCGCTCCGCTGCGCCCGCGCGGAGCGGACCGTACGAGTCCGGCCGTGCTGGACGCACGTGGCACCCGTCCCAGCGACGGTGTGATCGAGGCGTTCGCGCGGATCGTTACGGGCAACCGGCAGCGGGCCATGGCCTTCCGCCTGGAGCTCTGCCCAGACCGGCGCTGGCGCTGCGCGGCGGTCGAGCTGGACGGCCAGTCGCCGTCGGACCGGCCCTGACTCCTGCGCGCCGCGCTCCGCCGGTTCCGGCCCCGGGCACCGCCCCGCTCCGCCGGACGCGGACAGCGCTGCGCCCCGCCGGAAGGTCCGGCGGGGCGCAGTCCTGCAAATGTGTGCCGTCAGCGGCAGCGGTTCACTTCTTCTTCCGCTTGCCCTTCTGAGCCTTGCGGCGCTCCGCCCGGGTCAGGCCGTCGGCCTCGGAGCGGATGGGGCCGCCGTTGCCGGTCTCCAACTCGCCCTCCTCGACGCCGCCTTCCGCGGTCGGCGCGGAGTAGTGGAGCCTGTCCGGACGCTGCGGGGCGTCCAGGCCCTTGGCCCGGATGGCGGGAGCGCCGCCCATCGCCGCACCCGCGGCGACCACGTCCTGCGGCTCCTTCTCCAGCGAAGCCTTCTCGTCGGGCAGCTTTTCCTCGACGGGGACCTCTTCGACCTGCTGCTCGACCTGGACCTCCAGGTTGAACAGGTAGCCGACGGACTCCTCCTTGATCCCGTCCATCATGGCCTGGAACATGTCGAAGCCCTCGCGCTGGTACTCGACCAGCGGGTCCTTCTGCGCCATGGCGCGCAGGCCGATGCCCTCCTGGAGATAGTCCATCTCGTAGAGGTGCTCACGCCACTTGCGGTCGAGCACCGAGAGGACCACGCGCCGCTCCAGCTCACGCATGATCTCGCTGCCGAGTTCCGCCTCACGCGCGTCGTACTGCTCGTGGACGTCGTCCTTGATGGACTCGATGATGAACTCGGCGGTCATGCCCTCGCGTTCGCCGGCTGCTTCTTCCAGCTCCTCGACGGTCACGCGCACCGGGTAGAGCTGCTTGAACGCGCTCCACAGCCGGTCCAGGTCCCACTCCTCGGCGAAGCCTTCGACCGTCTCGGCCTGTACGTACGCCTCGATCGTGTCGTCCATGAAGTGCCGCACCTGCTCGTGCAGGTCCTCGCCCTCCAGGACGCGGCGGCGCTCGCCGTAGATGACCTCGCGCTGCCGGTTGAGCACCTCGTCGTACTTCAGGACGTTCTTGCGGATCTCGAAGTTCTGCTGCTCGACCTGGGACTGGGCGGAGGCGATGGCCCTGGTCACCATCTTGTTCTCGATGGGGACGTCGTCCGGCACGTTCGCCATCGCCATTACGCGCTCGACCATCTGCGCCTTGAACAGGCGCATCAGGTCGTCACCCAGCGACAGGTAGAAGCGGGACTCGCCCGGGTCGCCCTGACGGCCCGAGCGGCCGCGGAGCTGGTTGTCGATGCGGCGCGACTCGTGGCGCTCGGTGCCCAGCACGTAGAGGCCGCCGAGCTCCTTGACCTCCTCGACCGCGTCCTTGACCGAGCGCTCCGACTTCTCCAGAGCTGCCGGCAGGGACGCCGCCCACTCCTCGGCGTTCTCGACCGGGTCCAGGCCGCGGTCGCGAAGCTCCTTCTCCGCCATGCCCTCGGCGTTGCCGCCGAGCTTGATGTCGGTGCCGCGGCCGGCCATGTTCGTGGCCACCGTGACCGAGCCCTTGCGGCCGGCCTCGGAGACGATCGCGGCCTCCCGCTCGTGGTTCTTCGCGTTGAGCACCTGGTGGCGTACGCCGCGCTTGTTCAGCTGCTCCGAGAGGTATTCCGACTTCTCGACCGAGGTCGTGCCGACCAGCACCGGCTGGCCCTTCTCGTACTTGTCCGCGATGTCGTCGACGACCGCGTCGAACTTGGACACCTCGGTGCGGTAGATCAGGTCGGCCTGGTCGGCGCGGGCGAGCGGGCGGTGCGTCGGGATCGGGACGACACCCAGCTTGTAGATCTGGTGGAACTCGGCGGCCTCCGTCATGGCCGTACCGGTCATGCCCGAGAGCTTTTCGTAGAGACGGAAGAAGTTCTGCAGGGTGATCGTGGCGAGAGTCTGGTTCTCGTCCTTGATCTCGACGCCTTCCTTGGCCTCGATCGCCTGGTGCATGCCCTCGTTGTAGCGGCGGCCGGCGAGGATACGGCCGGTGTGCTCGTCCACGATCATGACCTCGCCGTCCATGACGACGTAGTCCTTGTCCTTGTGGTAGAGCTCCTTGGCCTTGATGGCGTTGTTCAGGTAGCCGACGAGCGGCGTGTTGACCGACTCGTAGAGGTTGTCGATCCCGAGCCAGTCCTCGACCTTGACGACGCCCTGCTCGTGGATGCCGACCGTGCGCTTCTTCTCCTCGACCTCGTAGTCGCCGGTCTCGGGCTTCTGCGTGCGGGGATCGCCGGCCTCGCCCTTCTCCAGGCGCTTCACGAGCTTGGCGAAGTCGCTGTACCACTTCGTCGCCTGGTCGGCGGGGCCCGAGATGATCAGCGGCGTGCGCGCCTCGTCGATGAGGATGGAGTCGACCTCGTCGACGATCGCAAAGTTGTGGCCGCGCTGGACCAGTTCGTCCTTCGACCACGCCATGTTGTCGCGCAGGTAGTCGAACCCGAACTCGTTGTTGGTGCCGTAGGTGATGTCGCAGCTGTACTGCTCGCGACGCTCCGCCGGCGTCATGTGCGCCACGATGCAGCCGACCGAGAGACCGAGGAAGCGGTGGACGCGGCCCATCCACTCCGAGTCGCGCTGGGCGAGATAGTCGTTCACCGTGATGATGTGGACGCCCTCGCCCGAGACGGCGTTGAGATACGCGGGCAGCGTGCCGACCAGGGTCTTGCCCTCACCGGTCTTCATCTCCGCGACGTAACCGAGGTGCAGCGCCGCACCGCCCATGATCTGGACGTCGTAGTGACGCTCACCGAGCACGCGCTTGGCGGCCTCCCGCACGGTCGCGAAGGCCTCCGGCATCAGGTCGTCGAGGCTTTCGCCCTCCGCGTACCGCTCCTTGTACTCATCCGTGAGGGCCCGGAGCTCGGCATCGGACAGGTCCACGAAGTCCTCTTCGATGGAATTCACCTGCCGCGCGATGCGGTCCAGCCTGCGCAGGATCTTCCCTTCACCTGCGCGCATGAGCTTGCCGAAGACGGACACTTTAGGGTGGCTCCTTGCCGGTCGAACCTGGCACGGTCAGTGCGCGGACACGGCGATACGGTCGCCGCCGCACCGGCCATCGTATGCGAGGGACGTACGCCCCTGTACCCCTAACGGTCCGGAGCGCTGGAAGGTGCCGCCGCGGGCGGCCGGTCGGAAATCGCCCGGCCGGGCGCGGGGCCCGGAGGCACAATCACTCCATGGAGCCCACCACCCTCACCACCGAACGCCTCTTGCTGCGTCCCCTGGACGAGAGAGACGTGGAACCGGTCCGGGCGGCCTGCCAGGACCCGGAGATCGTGCGCTGGATACCCGTGCCGGATCCGTACGGGCGCAAGGACGCGGAGGACTTCGTATTCGGTGCCAGCCGGGCGGGTTGGCGGGACGACACGATGTACAACTTCGGCGTCTTCACGAAATCGGGTGGCCTTGTCGGCTCGATGGGCCTGGTGCGGCTGGCCCAGCTGCACACTCCTGAACGGCAGGCGGAGCTCGGGTACTGGACCGTCAAGGAGCACCGCGGCAAGGGCTACACGGTGGAGGCCGGCCGCGCAGTGATCGACTGGGCGTTCTCGACCCTCAAGGCGGAGCGCCTGGAGTGGGTGGCGGAGGTGGGGAACGTGGCGTCGCGGGCCGTGGCCCTGCGGCTGGGATTCGTGATGGAGGGGACGCAGCGCGCGCGGGTCGCCCATCGCGGCACGAGGAGGGACGCGTGGGTCGCGACGCTGCTGCCCACCGATCTGGGGCGGCAGATGGAGACGCCGTATCTGCCCGCCGCCGCGCGTCTGGTCGCCGACAGCTGAGGCGGGCGGGCGATCCGCCCTCGATGGCCGGTTCCTGCAGGGAGATCGGCGGCTCTGATCCGGTGCGCCGGTTTCGCCCGCCCGGTCCGGGTGTCAGTGGGGGCGTCTATCGTTCTGCGGCATGACGACTGTGGATGTGTCGCTCTCCGCCGACGAGGCCCGGCGGATCGCCCTCGCGGCGCAGGGGCTGCTGGGCGCGCCGGACAGGCGTGCGGGAGTACGCGGAGTGCTGCGGCGCCTGGGCGCCGTCCAGTTGGACACCATCTCTGTTCTGGCCCGCTCGCACGAACTCGTTCCGTACGCGCGGCTGGGCGCCGTCGGCCGCTCCGCCGTCGAGTCGGCGTACTGGACGGGCGGCCACAGCTTCGAATACTGGTCGCACGCGGCCTGCATCCTGCCCGTCGAGGAGTGGCCGCACTTCGCCTTCCGGCGCCGTGAGCGGCGTGCGCGGGGGCACCGGTGGCACATTCTGGAGGACCGGGAGGCGGCCTGCGCAGTCGTGCGGGACAGGCTCAAGGCCGACGGTCCGCTGACCACCACGGAGCTGGGCGGCGGGAAGAACGGCGGCGAGTGGTTCGACTGGTCCGAGACGAAGATCGCCGTGGAGTGGCTTCTCGACACGGGCGAGGTGGTCTGCACCGAGCGGCGCGGCTGGAAGCGAGTCTACGACCTCGCCGAGCGCGCCATCCCGGACGAGCTGCTGCACGACGACATCGACGACCACGAGTGCATGCGGCGCCTCGTGGCCCAGGCCGGGGCGGCGATGGGCGTCGCGACGCGCGCCGACCTCGCGGACTACCACCGGCTCAAGGGTGAGCAGGTGGACGCGGTGCTTCCTGACACGGATCTGGTGCCCGTCCAGGTCGAGGGCTGGGGCAAGCCCGCCTGGGCCGACCCTGCGGTGCTCGAGTCCCCACCACGGGGGCGTCACCGTACGACGCTGCTCTCGCCGTTCGACTCCCTGGTCTGGGACAGGCCGCGTACGCAGCGGATATTCGACTTCACGCACAGGCTCGAGGCGTACGTGCCCAAGCCGAAGCGGATACACGGCTACTTCGCGATGCCGCTGCTCTCCGGCGGCAAGCTGCTGGGCCGGGTCGACCCGGGGCGGGAGGGCAACACCCTGCTGGCCCGCCAGGTCTCCATGGCCGGCCGGAAGGCGGTCGCGCCGATGGCGAAGGCTCTCTGGGAGGCGGCTTCCTGGGTCGGCTGCGAAGAGGTGCGGGTGGAGCGCTGCGACGACGCGAAGCTCGCGGAAGCGCTGGCTCACGCCCTGACGGACGGCCCCGAAGGGGCGTGAACGGGCCCCCGGCCAGTGGTGCCGGGTTTCTCGGGAGCGCCGAGCCGCCGTGCGCAGACCGCTGATTGCGGGAGCCGGACCGCCCAGAGGGGCGAGGTCAGCGGATCTCCAGGATCTTCTCCCGCATCGCGTAGACCACGGCTTCCATGCGTGAGTGGAGCTGGAGCTTCTCCAGGATGTTGCGCACGTGGTTCTTGACGGTGTTCTCGCTGATGAAGAGCTCTTTCGCGATGTCGCGGTTGTTCATGCCGGTCGCCACGAGCTTGAGCACTTCCAGCTCTCGGTCGGTCAGCTTCGGAGCCGGTACGAGCTTGCTCTCGTCGGTGCGCTGGATCATCGACTTGAACTCGGTGAGCAGCTTCGCGGCCATCGACGGGCTGATCTGGGACTGGCCGTCGGCCACCGCGCGGATCGCCGCCGACACCTCGTCCGTGGAGATCTCCTTGAGGAGATAGCCGGTGGCGCCGGCCTTGATGGCGTCGTAGAGGTCGGCTTCCTCGTCGCTGATCGTCAGCATGATGATCTTCGCGCTGGGCGCCACCTCCTTGATGGAGGTGCATGCCTCGATGCCACCGCGCTTGGGCATCCGGACATCCATCAGCACGATGTCGGGCAGCAGGTCGGCGGCCTTCTCGACGGCTTCGGCCCCGTCTCCCGCCTCGCCGACGACCTGGATGTCCTCCTCCTGAGCGAGGACGATCTCCAGTCCGCGCCGGAAGAGTTCGTGGTCGTCCACGACGAGCACACGGATCGGCTCCGGCTGCTGCCGCTCATGCGGGGCACCGTTCTCCAACGCATCCCGTACCGGGTGCGCTTCCGCCATGGGCATCACAGGCCCGAAGCTTTCCGCCATCAATCCTCCCCCTGCAGGCTATGCCGCGCCAACCGCGCTGCACAGGGCACAGGTTGACGAGTGAGGCCATAATTCCACGTTCGCGCCCCCGGCCGAGTTCTCGACCCGGCGCGGGGGCGCGGTCTCAACGGTTCCGAGCGGTCAGCCACCAAGTGCGCCGCCGGCTTCAGGAGGCGGGTCCACAGCGAACGGATCCGGGTCCAGATGAATCACGCCGTAGTCGTAGCCGTGCCGACGGTAGACGACGCTGGGCTGCTTGGTCTCGGAGTCGACGAAGAGATAGAAGTCGTGGCCGATCAACTCCATTTCGTAAAGAGCCTGGTCCAAAGCCATCGGCGCGGCGGGGTGGGTCTTCTCGCGGACGACGAGAGGTCCGTCGCCCTGGACTTCGAGGGGGCCCACCCTGGTGGTCATCGGCTTCTCTTCGGTCTTTGCCGGTGCGGGTTCCGCTGCGGCGTCGAGTTGTCCGTTGAGTTCTGCCGCGAGGTGTGCTGTGGCTGCCGCGACGCTGATCGGCGCGCGGCTCCCTCCACGGTGAACCCGGCGCTTGTCGTGCTGCTTGCGGAGTCGCGCCTCGAGCTTTCCTACTGCCAGGTCCAGCGCAGCGTAGGGATCGGAGGCCGCTGCCTCCGCACGAATGACCGGCCCGCGAGTGCGGAGCGTGATCTCCACCCTCTCGGAACGGTCCGCCTGCCGGGGATTGTGTTCCTTGCACACCTCGACATCCAGGTTGATCACCTTTCCGTCGAGCTTCTGGATCTTCGCCAGCTTCTCGGCCACGTGCTTGCGGAACCTCTCAGGCACCTCTGTCTTGCGGCCCTTGACGACGATGTCCACGCAGAACTCCGTTCCCGGAGCACTCCGCCATAGGGATGCGGAGTGCCTCCTTTGTGCACTGACACCGGAGGCAGGGCCTGCCTATTGCCGCCAGCCTCCGGAACCTCGGCTTGCGACTTTCACCTCCTTCTCCCCCTGGGGGAAGATCGTCACCCCACCTCGAACGTACCTCCACCAGAGGATGCTGGGCACCCCCTACTGGCACGTACCTACGTTCAGGTATCAATTTGCGACAACGACCCTCGATGGCACTTGATGTCTGGTAATTGTTCGCAGCTTTCCCAGGCGGTCTTCTCAGGTTTTCGGCCTGAACGCGACAACGGCTGCCGCGTTCACCTTCCATGGTCCCTCTGCGAGGGCGCGAGCCGCCTCGGCCAGCGACGCACCTGTCGTCATCACATCGTCGACCAGCAGCGACTCCCCTCTGGCCAGCAGCTTTCCACTGCGCGGCACCAACTCCAGCGCGCCACTGACGTTCACCGCCCGCTGCCGCGCCGTCAGCCCCGCCTGGTCGGCCACCGTGCGTCTCTGCCTGAGCACAGCCAGCACGCGGGTGGGCAGTCCTTCCCTGCGCAGCTCACGGGCTGCCGCCAAGGCGACACGGCGCACCGGGTCATGCCCACGGCCAGCCACCGCGAGCCTCGCCGACGGCACCGGCACGAGTGTCAGCGGCCCATTCTGTTCTTCCCCCTCCCCCTTCCCGGCTGTTCTCCGCACATGTACGCGCGCTTCACGCACCGCGGCTGCCAGCAGTCCGCCGAGCGGACGGGCCAGCCGCAGCGCCCCGCGCTCCTTGTGGGCAAGAAGCACCGCCCGCGCCCCTCCGACGTACGGCACCGCCGCGTACACACGGGGAAGCCCGTGCGGAACAGGCCAGGGGCGCACCCGACTCGGCCGAGCGCCCGCAACGGCCCCGCCGCACCGCGCGCACAAGTCCCCGCGCACCCCGGGCAGTCCGCACCCGGCGCAACTGGACGGAAGCACCAACCCTGCGAGTTCCTGCTGGAGCCCCTGCAACAACTCCCGCATGTCGACCACTTTCCCAGCGGCGGCGACCGCCCGCCAGGCCTGTGGATAACTCGCGGAACAGGGCAAACGGATGCCTAGCCGGGGTAGGCGGGGCTCGTGCCGCTGTCCGTCAGTGTCTTCCAGTTGGCGTCCGGGGGCAGCCGTACGATGCCGTCCTCCGAGTCGGCCAGCAGCGGCTTGCTCTCGTCCTCCGAAGCGGCCACGCCCGTCACGTCGTTGATGCCGGGAAGGGTCGGCTGGTCCGACGCCGAGCCGTCGGTCTCGATGTACTGCATCTGCTGCACGCTGCCGGACTCGCGCCCGACGACCACCAGTCGGCTGCCGCCCGCCCAGGACATCGCCGCGACATCCTCGAACTGCGGGGCGAGAGGTCGCAGGGCGGTGACCCTCACCTGCGGATCGTCGGCCGTCCCCCCGCGCTGGACGCGGCCCAGCCTCAGCGTCCGCGACCCGTCCTTCTGCCGTATGTGCAGCGCGATCCGTACACCGTCCGACGCGATCCGGAGCGACTCGATCCGCTCCCCCTTGGCCAGATCCGGCACATCGACCTCGTCGGGCTTCTCCTTGCCCCCGGCCAGGCGCAGCAGACGCGGGTCGTCCGGGTCGCGGTCCGCGACCCACAGGTCGCCGAGACCGTCCCAACTGGGCGCTGTCAGCCGTTCGTTCTCGCGCTTCGCCTTGCTCGTCAGCACGGGCTCACCCAGCTCGGCGCCCTCCGTGAGGCGTGCGACATACAGAGAGCGGCGGGCGCGGGAGACCGCCGCACCCTCCTGTTCGGCACGGTTGACCGCCACGGCGCCCATCTCCGTCTCGCCCTTGCCGAGCGCTCCTTCGACCGGCCTCGGGTCCTCACTTCCTTCCTCGAAGGAGGAGACGCGGTGATCGCCGTCGACGAAATACTGGGCTGACGCACGGCCGTTGAGCCGCCCCGGCTCGTTGTCCTCCGCCTGCTCGCGCGTGCGCTCGCACCGGGTCCTGCCGTCGGGACCGGCGAGCGTCACCTTGCTGACCTTCGCCGACGCCTGGTCCTGCACCGAGTGCAGCACCTGGGCCGCCATGCGCACGCAGCGTCGCTCGTGAACCCTGGTGGCCTTCGAGTTGAGCCGTACGGTCAGCGCTCCGGCGTCGTCCAGCGACAGACGCTGACCGCGAGCCAGCCGCGAACCCTGGGGGAAGGACGAGCGAACCACCGGGTCGATCCAGCCGGTCGGACCCGCCAGAAGCGCCTCGACCGTCGCCGTGACGGGGTCTATCCGCCGGCGCAGGAAGACCGGATCTGCGACCAGGACGTCCTTGCCGCCCGTGATCGACTCCGAGTCGCCGCCCAGCTCCGCGTAGTAATAGTTGTTTATCGGGCGGTAGATGCGCTGGAAGTCGGACTCGCCGAGCACCAGCCCGTCGGGGAGCCGGTCGATCCGCCACTCCCCGTCCTCCTTGGACAGGTGGAAGCCCTTGGCGTAGTCGCCGGCGACGGGGGAATAGGAGTGACCGGCATCGACCTCGGCGACGCGGGTGCCGGTCACCTGGACGGTGAAGCCTTTGCCGCCGCTCGTGTCCTCCCGTGCGTTGCCGGGGCTGGGTCCTCCCGAGACGACGCTCGTACTGGCGAAGGGATCCCAGTGGCCGGCCGCCCCGTCGGTGAGATATTCCTTCGCCGTCGAGAAGGCAGCCTCGTCGCTCGTCGTCGCCTCGAGGAAGCCGCGGACGATCTGCTGCGGCTTCTCGCCCTTCTGCGGGCTCACGCCGAAGACGCGCACCTGCGAGTCGGAGTCGGCGCGGTGCGAGGAATCGACGTGATCGACGGTGCCGTCGTCCGGCATGGAAGCGCAGCCCGACAGCAGCAGGGCGACCGCGGTCAGCTGGATCGCCGCAGCCCGGCAGCCGCGCCTTCGCCGCTCAGCACCCATCACCGTTCTCCGTCCTCGCCCTTCGGCTCGTCGTCGGTACCGGAAGCGGTGGAGCGCGGCGCGGCGAGCGTGGATGCTGACGCGGGCTGCCCGCCGGCCGCTCCGGTCGGGACGGACTTCGGGGCCGGCACCGGCGCCGGTGCCTCCGCCGCGTCCGCCCGGGACGCCGTTCCTTGCCGCCCCTGGGCCGGAACCATGCCCTGACGGGCCCGCTGCCCGTCCGCCGCACGCCTGCGGCGGGCATCCGCCGGCTGGAGCGGGATCGGCGAGGAGCGCAGCGTCTCGCCCGCCGCGGACGGCAGCGTGAGACGGAACTGCGAGCCGCCTCCCGGAGCGCCCCACACCTGAAGCCACCCGCCGTGCAGCCGTGCGTCCTCGAGCGCGATGGACAGGCCGAGGCCGGAGCCACCTGTCGTACGGGCCCGCGCCGGGTCGGCCCGCCAGAAGCGGTTGAAGACCCGCTCCGCCTCGCCGCTGCTGAGCCCGACGCCGTAGTCCCGTACGGCGACCGCGACCGCTCCGCCGCCGGAAGCCAGCCTGACCACGACGTCGTGGCCCTCCCCGTGCTCTATGGCGTTGTCGACGAGGTTGCGCAGCACCCGCTCGATGCGGCGCCCGTCCGCCTCCGCGATCACGGGCTTCTCGTCGCCGCGCACCAGGACGCGGCTGCCCTTGCGGTCGGCGAGCGGTTCGCACCCGTCGACGACGCGGCGGACGATGTCGCGCAGGTCGATCGGGTCGGCCTCGAGGTTGGCCGCTCCCGCGTCGAAGCGGCTGATCTCCAGCAGGTCGCCGAGCAGTGACTCGAACCGGTCGAGCTGCCCGAGCAGGAGCTCCGCGGAACGCGATGTGGCGGGGTCGAACTCGTCCCGCGCCTCGTGGATCACGTCCGCGGCCATGCGGACCGTGGTGAGCGGTGTGCGCAGCTCGTGGGAGACGTCGGAGACGAAGCGGCGCTGCATGCGGGAGAGCTCCTCCAGCTGCTGGATCTTCACCTGGAGGTTCTGCGCCATCTTGTTGAAGGACTCGCCCAGCCTGGCGATGTCGTCCTCGCCCGTGACCTTCATCCGCTCCTGGAGCCGCCCGGCCGCCAGACGCTCGGAGATTCCGGCGGCCATCCGCACGGGCGTGACGACCTGCCTCACCACCAGCCATGCGATCGCACCCAGCAGGACGACGACGAACACTCCGGCCGTGGCCAGCGTGCCCTTGACGAGGTTGAGCGACTCCTCCTCGAGCGTGAAGGGGAAGACGTAGTACATCTGGTACGGCGCCCCGCCGGCGTCGTTGAGCCGCTTGCCGACGATGAGCCCGGCCGTGCTGCTGCCGTCCTGGCGGTAGACCTTGGCGTAGCGCTGATGGGTGCCTGGCTGCTTGTCCAGGGCTCTGCGCAGGTCGGCGGGGATGCTCTCCTCGGGACGGATGTCGCCGGAGGCGCGCGGCCCGCGCGTCGTGGAACGTCCGTTGCCCAGGAACGGGGACTCGTCGTTCTGCGAGCCGAGCGCGACGACGGAGTAGACGCCCTGGCCGCCGCTCGCCAGCTGTTCCACGAGGTTGTTCAGCCAGGTGCCGGTGTTCTGCGTGCTGCGGCCTCCGCTGCCCGGTCGGCCCTGACCCTCGCCGCTGCGGCCACTCCCCGCACTGTCGGCCATCTCCTGGGCGGCCGCGAAACCGCCCGCAGCCTGGCTCTGGGCCGTCTTCTCCTTGGCGTCGAGCAGGCCGTTGCGCACCTGCCCGATGACGACGATGCCGAGCAGCAGCACCACGCCGAGTGACATCAGGAGCGTCGCCGCGACGACGCGCAGCTGGATGTTCCGCCGCCACAGCCGCAGTACGGGCAGCAGCGGACGGCGGACCCATCGGATGAAGAAGCGGACCGCGGGATGTGCGCGCGGCCCGGTGGTGCCCTCGAGGAGCAGCCCTTCCGAGAAGAGCGCTCCACTTCGCCACAAGCGCCGGAAAGTGGACATTTCGGACTCTTGTGCCGCGGCTCCGTCCACACCGGTGTGCTGCTGGACGGAGCCGTTCCGGGTCATCTCAGCCGGGCCCGGCCTTGTAACCCACTCCGCGCACCGTCACGACGATCTCGGGCCGTTCCGGATCACGCTCGACCTTGGAACGCAGCCGCTGCACATGAACGTTGACCAGGCGCGTGTCGGCTGCGTGCCGGTAACCCCACACCTGCTCCAGGAGCACCTCACGCGTGAAGACCTGCCAGGGTTTGCGGGCCAGCGCCACCAGAAGATCGAACTCGAGCGGCGTGAGCGCTATGGAGACTCCGTCCCGCTTCACGGAGTGGCCGGCGACGTCGATCACCAGGTCGCCGATCGCCAGCTGCTCGGGTGCCGGGTCGTCGGACCGCCGCAGCCTCGCACGGATCCTCGCCACCAGCTCCTTCGGCTTGAACGGCTTGACGATGTAGTCGTCGGCCCCGGACTCCAGGCCCACCACCACGTCCACCGTGTCGGTCTTGGCGGTCAGCATGACCACCGGCACCCCGGATTCGGCCCGGATCAGGCGGCAGACCTCGATGCCGTCCCTGCCCGGGAGCATCAGATCGAGCAGAACCAGGTCCGGTTTCGTCTCGCGGAACGCGGCGAGCGCCTTGTCACCGTCCGACACGAACGACGGTTCAAAGCCTTCGCCGCGCAGCACGATTCCGAGCATCTCTGCCAGTGCGGTGTCGTCGTCGACGACGAGGACGCGTCCCTTCATGCCTTCATCATCCCATTACCCCATCGTGACGTTGTCGTTCGTGACGGGGAACACAGCCCCGCGACAGTTTCGCTGGTGACAGGCGAGATCACACCCCGCTCGGTGACGATGGCCGTCACCAGCTCCGGCGGGGTCACATCGAAGGCCGGGTTGTAGGCATCTGCCCCCATCGGGGCCACGGGAATGCCACCGCCGCGTTCCCCCCGTGCCTCCGGATGGTACGGCGCGTACGGCGAAGAGACATGCGTCACCTCCTCCGAAGGCCGCTGCTCGACCACGATGTCCGCGCCCCGCTTCGTCGCGAGGTCGACGGTGGTCACCGGCGCCACGACCACGAAGGGCACGCCATGGTGCCGTGCCAGCACCGAGAGCGGATAGCTGCCCACCTTGTTGGCCACGGAGCCGTCCGCCGCGATCCGGTCCGCGCCGATCAGCACCGCGTCCACTTCGCCGGCCGAGAACAGCGACCCCGCCGCACCGTCCGCGAGGACGCTGAACGGCATCCCCTCCCTCGTGGCCTCGTACGCGGTCAGCCGTGCGCCCTGCAGCAGCGGCCGTGTCTCGTCGACCCACAGCTTCTGCAGCTCGCCGGCTGCGTGCACCTGCGAGACGACCGCGAAGGCCGTGCCCCGGCCACCCGAGACCAGCATCCCGGTGTTGCAGTGCGTGAGCAGCCGCATCGGCGTCCTGCGGACCAGGTCACCGAGCAACTCGTGCCCGAGCTGCGCCATCCGTTCGCTGGCCTCGGCATCCTCCTCGTGGAGTGCTCTGGCCTCGGCGAGGGCGGCGGCGGCCGCCTGCTCGGCACCCGCTCCGTCGTCGAGCGCCGCCCGGTGGGCGCCCTCCACCCTGCGGACACCGGCTGCGAGATTCACCGCCGTCGGCCGCGCGGACGCCAACCGGTCGGCCACGTCGGCCACGTCATGGCCGCGTACGGCGCCGAGAGCGACGCCGTAGCCACCGGCCACACCGAGCAGCGGCGCGCCCCTCACGGACAGCGCCCGGATCGCCGCCACCAGGGCTTGTGCGTCCTCGCATATGAGCTCGGTTTCCTCGGCGGGCAATCTCGTCTGGTCGAGAAGCGCAAGTACCGGCCCCTCGGGGGTATCCGCCCAGCGCACCACCGGGACACCATGATCTGCCATCCGCACAGTCTGCCTCGTCCGAGCGGGACTTCTGAAGGTGATCCAAGAAAGCCGGGGCCCGCCCTTCGCCCTTTGGAAGCGTGGGACGATGGCAGTCAACCAGGCGATGGAGCGACCGAGACCTCGAGGTGACGACAAGTGAACGACTCTCCGGGCTGGACCTCGCCCGGATCTCCTTCCCCCGATCGTTCGCCCGAGGGCGAGAAGCCCGCTCAGGTGCCCGGGAGCACGCCGGACCCCGCGCCCGGGAACGATCCGCCCAGGAACTGGTCCGCGCAGCAACCGCCTGCCCAGGCGGGCCCGGGCTGGGGGGCTCCTCCGCCCGGTCGTCCCGGCCGCGACAACTGGGGCGGCTACTGGAATCAGCCGCCCGTGGCGAAGCCCGGAATCATCCCTCTGCGTCCACTGGGCGTCGGGGAGATACTGGACGGCGCAGTCAGCACGATGCGGGCGCACTGGCGCACCGTCCTCGGTATCTCCCTGGCCGTCGCCGTGGTCGTCCAGCTCGTGGCCACCGTCGTCAACGGTCTGTGGCTGACGGACGCGGCCGACCTCAGCGCACTGTCCAGGGACCCGCAGCCGAGCACCGACGAGTTCATGGACGCCATCAGCGGATCGCTGCGGCTGACCGGGGTACGCGCACTCGTCGAGACCCTCGGCACGGTGTTCGCCACCGCCATGCTGACGATCGTGATCAGCCGGGCGGTGCTGGGCCGTTCCGTCTCCGCCGGTGAGGCGTGGCGGGACTCGCGCCCCCAACTGCTGCGCCTGCTCGGCCTGTTGATCCTCCTGCCTCTTCTCGTCGCCCTGGCCATGTTCGTCGGCGCCGCTCCGGGAGCCGTGCTTCTGGCGGCGGGCTTCCGTGCTCTGGGCATCTCCTTGCTGCTCGTGGGCCTGCTGGCAGGCGTCGTCGCAGCGGTGTGGTTCTGGGTCCGGTTCAGCCTCGCCGCCCCGGCGCTGATGCTGGAGAAGCAAGGGGTCATCACGGCGATGCGCCGCTCCGCGAAGCTCGTACGCGGCAGCTGGTGGCGAGTCTTCGGCGTACAGATCCTCGCGACGATCCTGGTCGTCATTGTCGCCTCGGTGCTCCAGATGCCGGCGACGCTCATCGGGATGCTCGCCAGCGGCCAGGGACTCTCCGCCTTCGCCGAAGGAACACCGCCCACGGGCTGGTCCTACCTCATCTCCGTCGGCATCGGTGCGGTCATCGCGTCCACCATCACCTTCCCGATCCGGGCAGGCGTCACGGCCCTGCTCTACCTCGACCAGCGCATCCGACGCGAGGCGCTCGACCTCGAACTCGCCCGCGCCGCAGGCGTACCGGGCTACGGCGACCCGAAGTCCGACCGCCCGACGCCCGGGAGCTGAACTGATGCCGGGGGATGTGGCGACCGCGGCATCGGCAATGGCAGTCGGCCTGCACCCCGCGGCCCTCACCGAGGGTGGCGGTCCGCCCGTGACCACCCCGCGCGTCCCCGCGCGCGAAGCCGCCGAGCGAGAGCTGTCGAAGGGCGAGTACCACACGAACGAACCCGGTCTGCTCAACCGCATCCTCGACTGGCTGTGGGACCACATCAGTTCGCTGCTGAACTCGGCGGCGCAGGCGTCACCTGGCGGCTGGGTGGGCCTCACCGTGATCGTCCTGCTGCTGGTGCTGCTGGCCGTCGCCCTGCGGCTGAGGCTGGGCGCACTCCGCCCGGGGCCCGCGTCCGAGGGCGGAACCCTCTTCGACAAGGGCCCCCGCAGCGCGGCCCAACACCGCGCGGCAGCGGAGACACACGCTTCCGCCGCACGGTGGAACCAGGCGCTCCAGGAACGGATGCGGGCCATAGTCCGGTCCCTCGAGGAACGCGCCCTGCTCGACCACCGCCCTGGCCGCACCGCGGACGAGGCCGCAGTCGAGGCCGGCAAGGCACTTCCCGCACACGCGGAGGAACTGCGCTCCGCCG
This sequence comes from Streptomyces bathyalis, assembly GCF_015910445.1. Lineage (NCBI taxonomy): Bacteria > Bacillati > Actinomycetota > Actinomycetes > Kitasatosporales > Streptomycetaceae > Streptomyces > Streptomyces bathyalis. Next base: position 4,964,796 of record NZ_CP048882.1, on the reverse strand, counting down.
CACGGGCCTTCGACGAGGTGACGTACGCGAACAGGGACGTGGACTCCTCCGCATACGGGGCCGTGCGCGAACTCGACTCGGCCCTGCAGCGTGCGGAGCCTCTCCTCCCGGGCGCCGGCCAGGAACGGGCCGCGGGCCCCCTCGCAACGCAAGGCGCACCCGGCACGGGCACCTCCACGCCGGACGGAGGCAGCAGTTGAGCGCACCGTCCGGCACATCTGTCTCCCCCACCGCCCGGCAACTGTGGACCCGCGCCCGGGGTCTCCTGCTCGCCGCGGCGATTCTGGCCATGACCGGGGTGGCCATCGCCGCAGTGCGCTCCGGCGACGAGTACGGGCTTCTCGATCCTCGTTCCACAGCCGCCAACGGGAGCAAGGCCATCGCGCAGCTCCTCAAGGCACGGGGCGTCGACATCAAGATCGTCACGACCGCCGCCGGGGCCGAGAAGGCGGCGGGCCCAGGTACGACCGTCCTCGTCAGCGACCCCGAGGCCCTCAGCCGACGCCAGAAGGCGGATCTGCGAGGAGCGTTGGGGCAAGGCGGCCGGACCGTCCTCATCGCTCCCGGCCCCTCCCCGACCAAGGCCCTCGTCCGCGGAGCGAAGGCAGCGGCGCCGGCGGACACGCAGCGCACACCGCCGGACTGCGACTTCCCCGCAGCCGAACGGGCGGGCGACGCCGAAATCGGCGGACTCCGCTACGCCGTCTCCGACGACCGGGCCGACCTCTGCTATCTGCACCAGGGCCTGCCCTCCCTGCTGAGGATCCCGGACAAGCCGGACGGCGACAGCAAGCGCGCCCGCACGCAGGGCGACACCGTGCTGCTCGGAACTCCCCAACCGCTCTACAACCAGCGACTCGACAAGCACGGCAACGCCTCCCTGATGCTCCAGTTGCTCGGCTCCCGCCCGCATCTCGTCTGGTACCTCCCTTCCTCCGCCGATGCCTCCGCTCCCCAGGGCGGGCAGCGCAGCTTCCTCGACCTCGCGCCCGAGGGCTGGACCTGGGCCACCCTCCAGCTGTCGATCGCCGCCGTACTCGCCGCACTGTGGCGTGTACGCCGTCTTGGGCCCCTCGTGCCCGAGCAACTCCCTGTCTCCGTACGTGCGTCCGAAACCACCGAGGGCAGAGCTCGCCTGTACCGGCAGGCCAACGCACGCGACCGCGCCGCGGACGCCCTGCGCTCCGCCACCCGCGCGCGCCTCGCCTCGCTGGTCGGCGTCAGTCCCGCAGAGGCCGACTCTCCGCAGGCTCTGATCCCCACCCTCTCGACGAAGGCGCACCCCGGCGCCCACGCCGAAGCGGCTGCCGCCGCCGGAGCGGACTTCAGTGGGAACGCACGCCTTCACTCCCTTCTGTTCGGCGCAGCCCCGGCCACCGACGCGGACCTGGTCCAGCTCGCCGACGAACTCGACCACCTCGAACGGCGGCTCAGCGACGCCGCTTCCGTCACCCGTCTACCGACAGAGAAGGAACGCACCCAGTGAGCGCCCCCTCGTCAGACAGCGCCCGCAGCGCCCTCGAAGCCCTGCGGCTTGAGATCTCGAAGGCGGTCGTCGGCCAGGACGCCGCCGTGACCGGACTGGTCGTAGCGCTGCTCTGCCGCGGCCATGTGCTGCTCGAAGGCGTGCCCGGCGTCGCCAAGACACTGCTCGTGCGGACGCTCGCCGCGACCCTCGAACTCGAAACCAAGCGCCTGCAGTTCACCCCCGATCTGATGCCGAGCGACGTCACCGGGTCACTCATCTACGACGCCCGCACCGCTGAGTTCTCGTTCCAGCCCGGGCCCGTCTTCACCAATCTCCTGCTCGCCGACGAGATCAACCGGACACCCCCCAAGACCCAGGCGTCCCTGCTCGAAGCCATGGAGGAACGCCAGGTCTCCGTCGACGGCACCCCACGTGCCCTGCCGGACCCGTTCCTCGTGGCGGCCACCCAGAACCCGATCGAGTACGAGGGCACCTACCCCCTGCCGGAAGCCCAGCTGGACCGCTTCCTGCTCAAGCTGAACCTGCCACTGCCCTCACGAGAGGACGAGATCAACGTCCTGACCAGGCACGCCGAAGGGTTCGACCCGAGGAACCTCGACACGGCCGGCGTCTGCGCCGTCGCGGGACCGGCCGAGCTCGAGGCGGCGCGGAAAGCCGTCGCTGAGACCTCGATCGCGCCCGAGGTCATGGGCTACGTCGTCGATATCTGCCGTGCCACTCGTGAATCCCCCTCATTCATGCTCGGCGTCTCTCCCCGCGGTGCCACCGCTCTACTCGCCAGCGCCCGCGCCTGGGCCTGGCTCACGGGCCGCGACTATGTGATCCCCGACGACGTCAAATCCTTCGCCCTGCCGACCCTTCGCCACCGCGTACAACTCCGCCCTGAAGCGGAGATGGAAGGCGTCACAGCGGACAGCGTGATCAACGCGATCCTTGCCCATGTCCCCGTCCCCCGTTGAATCTCAGTGAGCTGATTGGCGAGCCCTGATTCATGGCACTCACCGGCCGTACAGCCCTCGGCGCCGCCCTCGGCGCCATCCTCGTCGGGCTGCTGCTCCCCAGCTGGACCGGCGTGCTCGCCGTCGAGCTCCCGTTGCTGATTGCGATCCTGTACGACCTCGCCCTCGCGGCGCCAGTGAATCAGCTCCGCTTCACACGTTCCGGTGATACATCAGTTCGGCTCGGCGAACATGCTTACGTGGACGTCCTCGTGGCCAACCCGACGCGACGGAAGTCCCGTCTCCAGGTCCGGGACGCGTGGCCGCCGAGCAGTTGGCCGGAAGGGACAGCGGAGGCCGCAAGCCGCCACCGTGCGAGCATCGCACCCGGTGAACAGCGCCTCCTGACCACGGTGCTTCACCCCACCCGCCGCGGCGACCGGCGCTCCGAGCGCATCACGGTCCGCTCGTCCGGCCCACTGGGTCTGGCCGCCCGCCAAGGAAGCCACTCCGTGCCCTGGACAGTACGCGTCCTCCCCGCCTTCAACAGCCGCAAGCATCTGCCCGCCAAGCTCGCCAGGCTCCGCGAACTCGACGGCCGCACGAGCATCCTCACCCGCGGCGAAGGCACCGAGTTCGACAGCCTCCGCGACTACATCCCCGGAGACGACACCCGATCGATCGACTGGCGTGCGACGGCCCGGCAGTCGACGGTCGCCGTCCGCACATGGCGTCCCGAGCGCGACCGCCACATCCTCGTCGTGCTCGACACGGGCAGGACGTCAGCGGGCCGCGTGGGCGACGCCCCCCGACTGGACACCGCGATGGACGCGGCTCTTCTCCTTGCGACGCTGGCCTCGCGGGCCGGCGACCGGATCGATCTCCTCGCCTACGACCGCGCACCGCGCGCAACGGTCAAGGGACGCGCGGCACATGAGGTCCTGCCCGCCTTCGTGTCGGCCATGGCACCGATCGAACCGGCCCTCGTCGAGTCCGACACCCGTGCTCTGGCATCGACCGCGCTCCGTATGGCACGGCACCAATCGCTACTGGTCCTGCTCACGGGTCTGGAGGCATCCCCCGTCGAGAACGGTCTCCTTCCCGTGCTCCCCCTCCTCACCGAACGGCACACGGTCCTGGTCGCCTCGATCGCCGACCCGCGCATCGCGGAAATGGCGGGAGCGAGAGGCGACGTCGACGCCGTCTACGAAGCCGCAGCGGCAGCACGCACGCAATTGGAGCGCAAGCAGACGGCCGACCGCCTCCGCAGGCACGGCGTCGTCGTTGTCGACGCGCTGCCCACGGAACTCGCACCGGCTCTTGCCGACGCCTACCTCAGTCTCAAGTCAACAGGCCGCCTCTGAGCCTCACTTCGAAAAGCACGCCGATTGTGTTTGGGCATGAAGAAGCCCCGTTGGTGTGTGTGGGTTGTTGTCCCACCCCTTCCAACGGGGCTTCTCCTACAGATAGTTCGGCGGTGACCTACTCTCCCACACGCTCCCGCATGCAGTACCATCGGCGCTGTAAGGCTTAGCTTCCGGGTTCGGAAAGTAACCGGGCGTTTCCCTCACGCTATGACCACCGAAACACACCCCCGGATACCGGAACCCGGCCCGGGGAAAACTCATGTGTGTCAGCGACTATCGCTGTTCAGTTGTATCCGCACAATGGTTGTTGTTTCAGATACCGCACAGTGGACGCGAGCAAATCTGTGGTCAAGCCCTCGGCTTATTAGTACCGGTCAACTCCAACCCTCACGGGTCTTCCATATCCGGCCTATCAACCCGGTCATCTCCCGGGAGCCTTAACCCCACACGGGGGTGGGAGTCCTCATCTCGAAGCAGGCTTCCCGCTTAGATGCTTTCAGCGGTTATCCCTCCCGAACGTAGCCAACCAGCCATGCTCCTGGCGGAACAACTGGCACACCAGAGGTTCGTCCGTCCCGGTCCTCTCGTACTAGGGACAGCCCTTCTCAAGACTCCTACGCGCGCAGCGGATAGGGACCGAACTGTCTCACGACGTTCTAAACCCAGCTCGCGTACCGCTTTAATGGGCGAACAGCCCAACCCTTGGGACCGACTCCAGCCCCAGGATGCGACGAGCCGACATCGAGGTGCCAAACCATCCCGTCGATATGGACTCTTGGGGAAGATCAGCCTGTTATCCCCGGGGTACCTTTTATCCGTTGAGCGACGGCGCTTCCACAAGCCACCGCCGGATCACTAGTCCCGACTTTCGTCCCTGCTCGACCCGTCAGTCTCACAGTCAAGCTCCCTTGTGCACTTACACTCACCACCTGATGACCAACCAGGCTGAGGGAACCTTTGGGCGCCTCCGTTACATTTTAGGAGGCAACCGCCCCAGTTAAACTACCCACCAGACACTGTCCCTGATCCGGATCACGGACCCAGGTTAGACATCCAGCACGATCAGAGTGGTATTTCAACAACGACTCCACACCCGCTGGCGCGAATGCTTCACAGTCTCCCACCTATCCTACACAAACCGAACCGAACACCAATATCAAGCTGTAGTAAAGGTCCCGGGGTCTTTCCGTCCTGCTGCGCGAAACGAGCATCTTTACTCGTAGTGCAATTTCACCGGGCCTATGGTTGAGACAGTCAAGAAGTCGTTACGCCATTCGTGCAGGTCGGAACTTACCCGACAAGGAATTTCGCTACCTTAGGATGGTTATAGTTACCACCGCCGTTTACTGGCGCTTAAGTTCTCAGCTTCGCCACACCGAAATGTGACTAACCGGTCCCCTTAACGTTCCAGCACCGGGCAGGCGTCAGTCCGTATACATCGCCTTACGGCTTCGCACGGACCTGTGTTTTTAGTAAACAGTCGCTTCTCGCTGGTCTCTGCGGCCACCACCAGCTCCCCCAGCACGTGGGATCACCAGCCGTGGCCCCCCTTCTCCCGAAGTTACGGGGGCATTTTGCCGAGTTCCTTAACCATAGTTCACCCGAACGCCTCGGTATTCTCTACCAGACCACCTGAGTCGGTTTAGGGTACGGGCCGCAACAGCACTCGCTAGAGGCTTTTCTCGACAGCATAGGATCATCCACTTCACCACAATCGGCTCGGCATCAGGTCTCAGGCCCTATGTCATGCGGATTTACCTGCATGACGCCCTACACCCTTACCCCGGGACAACCACCGCCCGGGCTGGACTACCTTCCTGCGTCACCCCATCACTCACCTACTACAAGCTCGGTCCGCCGGCTCCACCACACCAGCAGCATCCCGAAGGACACCACTGGGGGCTTCACGGGCTTAGCATCACCTGATTCAGCGTTGGCGCACTGCCACGGGTACCGGAATATCAACCGGTTATCCATCGACTACGCCTGTCGGCCTCGCCTTAGGACCCGACTTACCCTGGGCAGATCAGCTTGACCCAGGAACCCTTAGTCAATCGGCGCACACGTTTCTCACGTATGTATCGCTACTCATGCCTGCATTCTCACTCGCATACCGTCCACAACTCGCTTACACGGCTGCTTCACCCGGCACACGACGCTCCCCTACCCACCCACACACCCGTTAGGGCTACCTATGTGAGTGACACGACGTCGGCGGTGTGCTTGAGCCCCGCTACATTGTCGGCGCGGAATCACTTGACCAGTGAGCTATTACGCACTCTTTCAAGGATGGCTGCTTCTAAGCCAACCTCCTGGTTGTCTCTGCGACTCCACATCCTTTCCCACTTAGCACACGCTTAGGGGCCTTAGTCGATGCTCTGGGCTGTTTCCCTCTCGACCATGGAGCTTATCCCCCACAGTCTCACTGCCGCGCTCTCACTTACCGGCATTCGGAGTTTGGCTAAGGTCAGTAACCCGGTAGGGCCCATCGCCTATCCAGTGCTCTACCTCCGGCAAGAAACACACGACGCTGCACCTAAATGCATTTCGGGGAGAACCAGCTATCACGGAGTTTGATTGGCCTTTCACCCCTAACCACAGGTCATCCCCCAGGTTTTCAACCCTGGTGGGTTCGGGCCTCCACGAAGTCTTACCTCCGCTTCACCCTGCCCATGGCTAGATCACTCCGCTTCGGGTCTTGAACACGCTACTCAAACGCCCTCTTCGGACTCGCTTTCGCTACGGCTCCCCCACACGGGTTAACCTCGCAACATGCCGCAAACTCGCAGGCTCATTCTTCAAAAGGCACGCAGTCACGACGCACCAAGCAAGCTTGGCACGCGACGCTCCCACGGCTTGTAGGCACACGGTTTCAGGTACTCTTTCACTCCGCTCCCGCGGTACTTTTCACCATTCCCTCACGGTACTATCCGCTATCGGTCACCAGGGAATATTTAGGCTTGACGGGTGGTCCCGCCAGATTCACACAGGATTTCTCGGGCCCCATGCTACTCGGGTGGTCCTCAAACAAGTTGCCGACATTTCAGCTACGGGGGTCTTACCCTCTACGCCGGGCCTTTCGCATACCCTTCGCCTACATCAACAATTTCTGACTCGCCGACCGGCCGGCAGACCGATCAAGAGAACTCCCACAACCCCGTACATGCAACCCCTGCCGGGTCTCACACACATACGGTTTAGCCTCATCCAGTTTCGCTCGCCACTACTCCCGGAATCACCGTTGTTTTCTCTTCCTGCGGGTACTGAGATGTTTCACTTCCCCGCGTTCCCTCCACACACCCTATACATTCAGATGCGGGTGACAGCCCATGACGACTGCCGGGTTTCCCCATTCGGACACCCCCGGATCACAGCTCGGTTGACAACTCCCCGGGGCCTATCGCGGCCTCCCACGTCCTTCATCGGTTCCTGGTGCCAAGGCATCCACCGTGCGCCCTTAAAAACTTGGCCACAGATGCTCGCGTCCACTGTGCAGTTCTCA